>CAVUKX010000001.1:0-263271 GCA_963742165.1 uncultured Acidobacteriota bacterium
CATGAACTTCTTACTTTTGATCCTCTTGGACATTTCTGCGTCCGACGACGAATGCCCCTACTTATCGATCGCCCGAAGGCCGCTTGAGGCCCTGATCGCGGATTGGGTGAGGCAGGGAGAAGAGATCAACTTGCTGCGGGATCTTGTCGCCGGGCAGACTCCGCCCAGTCCTCAGAGGAGCCAATCCGTTCCGTCCGATGGGAGTCACTGAAAACGGCACTGCCGCACTCACGCCCGTCCATCTTCGCCTCCTCTTGGAACACAACCACACGCGTCCATAAGCCGTGAATGCCAACTCATCACACTCGCGTCCCGACGGCCTTCAGTAGGCCGTTTTTCTTTTCAAAGGACAATACTCATGAAACCTTCTCACCTCGTTGAGGCGCTGATTACCGCTGTTCCTCAAAATGTTGCACTCCATATCTGGGGCGCCTGTGGCGTCGGGAAATCCCAACTCGTTAAGCAGGTCGCGCAGCATTTGAAGCGCGAATTTATTGACGTACGCGCCGTCCAGCTCGATCCCGTCGACTTCCGTGGTTTGCCACGCATCAAGGATGACCGCACGGAATGGATCACGCCGAATTTCCTCCCCACAAGCGGCGAAGGCATTCTCTTCCTCGATGAATTGACCTCCGCGCCCCCGATGACGCAGGCCGCCTGCTATCAGCTCGTTCTCGATCGCGCGCTTGGCGACTATCGGCTCCCCGATGGATGGTCGGTGCTTGCCGCGGGCAATCCCGCTTCCGAGCGTGGCGTCAGCTACTCCATGCCGCGCCCTTTGCTCAACCGCTTCCTGCATCTCACGCTGGAACCTGATCTTGGCGAGTGGTGCATCTGGGCCGGCAAGGCAGGGATCAGGCCGGAAATCATCGCATTTCTTCGCTTCCGGACGGAGTTGTTGCACGACTCGACCGTGCGGTCGGGTGTCAACGCCTGGCCGACGCCGCGCTCCTGGGAGATGGTATCCAGGGCGATGGACGGAATCGACGCCCGGAAGGCCACCATCACTGCGGACGTCTACGACATGCTGCTCATGCACCTCATTCAAGGCGCAGTGGGCGATGGCGTAGCCGCGGAGTTCATCGGCTTCCTCAACCTTTTCCATGCCCTGCCTTCCATTGACGAGATTCTCCTGAACCCCACCGGCGCTCCTCTGCCCAGCGATCCATCGGCCCAGATTGCAATTGCCACGGCACTCGGCCGCCGCATCACCGATAGCTCGATTGCGAAGGCGAAGCTCTACCTCGAACGTCTTCCTGATGAACTGCAGGTCCTGTCCATGCGCGATGCTCTGCTCCGTGACCGGGCCATTGCGACCACCCCCGAATTCACCCAATTCGCCATCACTCACAGCGATTTACTCGCGTAGCCCTGGACCGATCCGGGGCTACGTCTGGAGGTTTGAAACAGAAATGATTTCCGACAAAGCAATGTTGATCTGTCTCCATATCACGATGTGGACAGCACGCAAGCACGACAAGCGCGTGTCCGAGGAAGTAGCGCAGTCCCACGAAGCAAACACGAACGCCGGCCGCTACAACAAGCATCTGCTCGACCAGGCCGAAAAGCTGGAGGAACTGCGCGCCCTTGCGGGCCAGATCCGCCAGTACTTCTACAAGGTGACTCTGCCCTGGTCGGACGAGGGCTACCGCTTGCTCCCCTCCCACCTCTATTTCGAGTTCACCAACCAGATGAGCGAATTCAAGACGGCGTACGAACAGCTGGTGCGGGAGTTTCTCGACGCCTATCCAACCTATCGCGAACAGGCCCGCAGCAGCCTTGGCCTTCTGTACCGCGATAGCGATTACCCGGACTGGTCGAAGCTCACTGAGAAGTTCGATCTGACGACCGACATTCTCCCCATACCCTGTGGCGAGGATTTCCGCGTCACGCTTGGCGCGGAGGAGAAAGCTCGCGTCGCCCGCGAGATCGATCAGCAAGTGAAGCAGTCCCTCACGCGCGCCACGTCCGAGCTGTGGTCGCGTCTCATGCAGGCGGTCGCCCACCTCGCCGCGCAATTGGAGCGGCCGAAGGCCCGTTTGCATACGTCTACTCTCCGCAACGTGACCGAGATCGCCGATCTCGTTCCGCGGTTGAACGTAACCAACGACGAAGAACTCACGGCGCTCGCGCAGGAGACAAACTCCCGGCTCGCCAGCTTTACCCGCCAGGACCTCGCCCAGCACCCAGCGGCGCGCGCTCGGGCGGCGGGAATTGCGAACGAACTCGCAGCCAAGATCAAGCACGCGATGAAAGATCGCGGCTATGACACCTCGGATGAATCTGCCGCCATCGGCCATGTTTCCGGAACAGCGGAAGCACCGGCCGCCGTGGTGGTCCAAATGCCCGATCCGAAGCCAACCGATCCGGCACCCCAACCCGCGCCAGCACCCGACGTTGATCAGATTTTGCGAAAATGTCGGACTATTCATGGAGCTAATGGCATCATGACAAATCTCTCCCCGGCCGTGCGGCTCAAGCAAGGCAGGACGAAACTGCTGCTCGATTTCCCATTCTTCGGGGTCCTGATCCTGCGGCTCAAGGACGTTGAGACACCATCGATCGACACCATGGCGACCGATGGCGTCTCCCTGTTCTATAACCCTGAATTTGTTGCGAAGCTGACGCCGCCGGAACTGCTTGGATGCCTGGCGCACGAAGTCATGCATCCGGCACTGCAACACCACACCCGGCGGGGAACGCGTTCAGCGAAACGCTGGAACGTCGCGTGCGACTTCGCCATCAACCCGCTCATTCGGGATGCAAACCTCGCTCTCCCTGCCGGGGCACTCTATGATCCGGCATTTCGGAACCTGAGCGCGGAGCGGATCTACAACCTGATTGCCGAGGACAAAGACGGCGACTCTGCCGGCGGCAGTGGCGACGGCTCCACGAATTCCGGGTCCGGAGATCCTTCGGCCCAGGGAGACGAGAAGGGAACTCCAGCGCCCAAGGTTCCAGCGACAGACGGCGGTTTTGGCCAGGTCATCGATGCGCCCAACCCCGACAAGGAAGGCGCGCCGGCGACCAGCGACCAGATCGAGAAGCAGCGGATGAGCTGGACTGGAGCTGTTGAACAGGCCGAAGTTGTCGCTCGCATGGCTGGCAAAGCTCCAGGCGGCGTGCGCCGCGCCATGGAAGCGGCGGATCGGGCAACCGTGGACTGGAGGGCTGCGCTCCGGAATTCATTCGCCGCTGCGATTCCCGAGGACTACTCCTGGTCGTCTCCCAACCGGCGCCACATCGACTCAGGCCTATACCTGCCAAGCATTCGCAAGGATGGCGTGGGTGAAATTGTGGTCGGCGTGGACTGCTCCGGCTCGATCAACCGCCGGCAGCTTGGACTTTTCCAGGATGAACTGAACTCCATCATCTCGGAGCGGAGGCCCCAGCGGGTGCATGTGCTCTATTTCGACACCCGGGTCCATAACGCCGCCGTCTTTGAACAGGGCGAGCCGATTACGCTCGAACCAGTGGGCGGCGGCGGGACCAGCTTCTGCCCTTGCTTTGAATACATCGAGGAGCAGTCGATCCAGCCGCAGGCGCTCGTGGTCTTCACCGACCTTGAGGGCTCCTTCCCAGACGCCGCACCAAACCATCCAGTCCTATGGGCGGCCACCAAGGATCACTCCGCACCTTTCGGCGAGGTGATTCCGATGGCGGCCGCATAGCTGTACTGCAATCTGGAGCACCGCTGCATTTCCGCCCCAGACCCATCACGTGCAGCTTTGTGCGCCGATTCACCAGCCAATCATTGCGCCGCTCGCCCCCACGCACCCAAAAACATAGTAGTAATAGTTAAACTATGTATGTTATCGTTTGTACCGGACGAGAGGAGCTACATGTTCAAGATGGCGTTTCGGGTTGTGCATCGCATCAGGAGCCGATGTTCCCGGCATCCCGCATACAACCCCGTGAAGGACGGCAATGGAAGATTCCGTCGGAAGCCATCAACAAAAGAGTGTCCTCAAACCAAGCGACCTCAGCCGAGATCGCCAGTCCGAAATTGAACACCAAAACCCGCGCACCGCGCCTGGAGAGTCTATGACCAGAATTGCTTTGCAGAATCAACTAGTTAGCACCAAAGAAGCCTCCGAGATCCTGGGCCGTTCGCCCGCCACACTGAAGCGCTGGCGCTATGAAGGGGACGGGCCAAAGTATGTGGAAATCCGGCGCAGAATCCGCTACGATGTCTCGGTTCTTCAGGAGTACATCCGGACGAACACACGAGTGCCTTCCGTGCGGGCTGCATTGGAGGAGATTCGTGGAGGTCTTTAAGCAAAAGAAATCGAAGTTTTGGTGGTATGACTTCGCCGTCCGCGGCAAAAGATTTCGAAGGTCCACGGGCGAAACGAACAAAAATAGGGCAGAGAAGATCGCGTCCTTGAAGTTCGCCGAGATTTGCGAGCAGGGAGATCCCCTTCCAAGGAAGTCTCCCACCGTGCTCGAGGTGTCGAAGCGTTTTTTGGATTCGGTGGACGCCGCCCGGCTGGCTGAGAAGTCGAAGGCGTATTACCACGATGGATGGCGTCTTCTGTCAGCTACGCCCGTCACCAGACTGCGTCTGGACTTGGTGACGAACGAGGTTGCCGGAACTCTCCGGTTTGAGGGATCGGCGGCAAACACCAACTGCGCATTGCGTACTCTCCGGAGGCTGCTGCACCGGGCCGAGGAGTGGAAGCTGATTCGCAGGGCGCCGAAGATCAAGCTCGTCCATGAGCAGCCGCGCAGCTTGCGCTTAGACGAGGCTGCCGAAGCGAAACTGCTGGAAGGTGCTGCTCTTTGCAAATGGAGGAGCAAGCGCACTCTGGAAAGGTTCACTCAGATCTTGATCTTGGCGCGCGATACCGGGATGCGCAATGAGAAAGAGCTCTACCGGATGCGCGTTGAGGACCTTTACTGGGAGCAGCGGCTCATCCATGTGGTGGACAGCAAGACCGTGAACGGCATCAGGTACGTACCGATGAGCGACCGGGTTTTTACAGTGTTGAAGACGCTTTGCGGCACCAGGACCAAAGGCTGGGTGTTCCCGTCCAAGCGATCCGAGTCCGGACATCTGACCACGATGGCCGGAAAGTTCCGCCAGGCACGCGAGAAGGCCGGACTGCCCAAGAAACTGGTGCTGTACTGCGGCCGGCATGACTTCGGAACTCGAATTCTGGAGAATACCGGGAATTTGAAGCTGGTCATGAGTGCGATGGGGCACGTGGACGTCAAGACCGCGATGAAATATCAGCATCCCGAACTTGGCATCGTGCGCACGGCGCTCAACGACAGTAATCATGCGGTGTTGCCGCCAAGTGCGTAGCCAAAATCGGCTACGTCATACTTTACGTCATACCGTTAAATCTCAATTTTGTAAGTTATTGAAAAGATGGTGAGCGCGGTAGGAATCGAACCTACAACCTACTGATTAAGAGTCAGTTGCTCTGCCAATTGAGCTACGCGCCCTTCCAAAGTGTTTTGCGGCGGACCAGATGCGGAGTGTTTCGTTGGGCCGGTTGGTACTGCGGTCATGTTTGGCTCACGACCTTTTCGATAGTAACAAACGTGCTTCCATCGTGCAACGTTCTGGCAGGGGAATCCGGTCGGAATACTGGCAAGCCAGCGTGTGCACAGCCGCGATTCGGATGGTCTGCCGTATTCGTGAGCGGACCGGATGAGAAGTTCGCCGCTCAGTCGCTCTGAATCTGGATCAGGTCGCCAACGTCGCCGGAGCGCGGTTGCGGCTGCAGGGTTTGCGGCGCGCGCCAGAAATCGATGTAGCTGATCTGGTGGACGCAGCTCACCGTGCAGTTGGGCGAGCATCCCTTGGCGGTCAGGAACTCGCGGCACACGTCCGCCTTGGTGTATTGCAGAAGCGGAACGCCGGGGTAGCCGCGCTGCTGCGAGCAATAGTGCACCAGTCCGTCCTCGCACACATAGATGTAGCGGGCGCCTGCGCGGCAGCGCCAATCGTTCGGCTTGCCGTTGGCGATGTTGGTTTGGAACCAGTTGAAGCGCGAATAATTCTTGCGCTCCATGTTGTGCATCTTGAAAAACACTTCGCGCTCGTCGCCGTTCAGCGGACGCAGTTGCCCGTCTCCGTCGTGGATGATTCCCACCGTCGAAGTGAAGCCCAGCTGGCGGGCGCGGCGGCCCACCACCAGCGCGTCGTGCGGAGTATGAATGCCGCCGCCCACCACGCTGTTGATGTTCACATGGAAGATGGCGTATTCGCTCAGCAGCTGCAGCTTCTTGTCGAGCACCTTCAGACTCTTTTTGGAGACGTCGTCGGGCATCACGTTATCGATGGAGATCTGCATGTGGTCGAGACCGGCGCGGTTCAGCCGTTCGATGCGCTCGGCGGTGAGCAGGTATCCGTTGGTGATCAGGCCGGCGATCATGCCCTTCTTGCGGATGTGGCGGATGATTTCGTCCAGTTCGGGATGCAGGATCGGCTCGCCGCCGCTGATGGTCACAATCGAGGTTCCCAGGCGCGCCAGCTGATCCAGGCGCTGGTACATCGTCTCCATCGGCACCGGTTTGCTGGTTGCGTCAAACTCGTTGCAGTAGGCGCAGGCCAAGTTGCAGCGCCGCATGGGAATAATATGGGCCATTACTACGTGACCGGTGTCCACGACTCCGTGGGCGATCATGCGCAGCTCTCTCAGGCGCCTGCTGGCGCTGGCCCACTTGCGACGAAGTCCCTGTCTCTTCTGTGACATAGATGTATGGATTCCATTACATCACGGGTGCTGCCGGGCAGGGAAGGCGCAGGGAGCCGGAAGGTATATTTCGGGCTGCGAAGGGCGAGGATTTCCATTGGGCTGCGATTGGTCGATCCCGCTCTGCCTCTCAATATCCGGATTCGGTCAATCCACTCCACTGGTTTATAATTCTTGCTTCGCCCTTTATTTTTCGGAGCCTGGTGGAAGATGATTCGATTCCTGCAAACCCCTGGCCGAGTTCAGAAGGCACTTCTGATCGGCTTCCTTTCCATCGTGTGCATCATGATGGTCGTTACGCTCGTTCCCGGCGGCATTCTCGGTGATTTGACAGGCGGGAGCGTCAGCGCCGATTCAGTCGCCAAGGTCGATGGCCAGGACGTCACCATTCAGGAAGTGGATCAGGCGGCGCGCAGCATGATGCAGCAGCGCCACATTCCCGAACAGTTCCGCTCTCTCATTCTGCCCCAGGCCGTCGACGCGGTAGTCATGCGGAAGGTGTATCTGCGTGAAGGGGAGCGTCTCGGCCTGCGCGCCACCGATAGCGACCTGCGCTATGAAATGCAGCAGGGCCCGTTCTCTCAGGCGCTCTATCCCAACGGAACGTTCATTGGCGCCGACAAGTACCGGGACCTGATAGCGTCGCAGTTCAACCTCAGCGTTCCTCAGTTTGAGCAGGAACTGCGCGACGACATCACCATGCGCAAGCTGCGCGCGGTGCTCGGCGCCGGGGCCTATGTTTCCGACTCGGAACTGCGCGAAGCCTTCAACAAGCAGAAGACCCGGGTCAAGTTCGATTACGCGGTTCTGACCACTGCCGACCTGGAGAAATCAGTCACCGTGGATGACTCCGAACTGCGCGCCTACTACGAGAAAAACCAGCAGCGGTTTGCCAATACGCTTCCGGAGCAGCGCAAGGTCAAGTACGTGGTGATCGATCCGGCTCGCCTGCCCAACCCGGCCAAGGCGTCCAACGACGAACTGCAGGCTTACTACCGCCAGCATGCCGATGAGTTCCGCGTCCCAGAGTCGGTGAAGGTCCGCCATATTCTGATCAAGCTCCCGCTGCCCGGTCCCGATGGCAAGGTGGATGCCAAGCAGGCCGCTGCGGCGCAGGCCAAGGCGCAGGACGTGCTGGCCCAGCTTCGCAAGGGAGCAGATTTCGCGGCCTTGGCTAAGAAATATTCCGACGATACGGCGACCGCCAAGGACGGTGGTCTGGTGGGGCAGCTGGTGCAGGGCTCCGGTTCGGCTCCCGACATTGAAAAGGTCGCCTTCGGCCTCTCCAAGGGACAGATCTCGGATGTAATCCCGACCAGCTACGGCTTTGAAATTATCCGCGTGGACGACAGGATTGCGGCTCATGCGCGTACCCTTGACGAGGTTCGCGCCGAGATTGAACCGGCCGTCACGGCCCAGAAGAACCAGACGATCGCCGCTCAGCTTGCCCGCACCGTCGAGACTCAGGCCGCCTCCGGCGGTCTGGAGAAGGCTGCTGCGGCCAACGGACTGCAGGTGCAGGAGAGCGGATTCATCATGCGCAACGATTCGCTGCCCGGCATCGGAACCTCGACGCAGTTCAGCGACGCGGTCTTCGGCATGAAGGCCAATGCAGCTCCTGCGGCGGTTTCCCTGGCCAGCGGCTATGCCGTGGCTCAGGTCACCGAAATCAAGCCGCCGTCCACGCCCACCTTCGAGCAGGTGAAGGGCGCGATCGCCTCCGAGCTGAAGCAGCAGAAGGCGCAGGCGATGCTGGCCCAGAAGCTGCAGGAACTCAGCGACAAGGCCAAGTCCTCGCATAACCTCAAAGACGCCGCCAAGGCCGTGGGCGCCACGGTGAAAACCAGCGACCTGGTGGCTTCTGACGGCCAGGTGCCGGACATTGGCGCGCTCGCTTCCGCGGCTCCCCAGGTGTTTGACATGAAGCCGGGCGATATCAGCCAGGCCATCAACCTCGGGCAGAAGGGCGTCGTCATCGACCTGCTCGAAAAGTCGGCACCTACGGACGCCGAGTTTGATCTGACCAAGGGCCAGCTCAAGACGGCGCTGCTGGAGAACAAACGCGCCGAGATTGAAGAAGCCTTCGTGGTGGCCCTGCGCGACCATTTGCAGAAGTCAGGCAAACTGGTGATCGACAAGAAGAAGGTGGCATCGCTGGGCGAAAGCAAGCAGTAGCGGCAACAGACTCTAGCGGACTCGGGGAGGGGCGACCCTCCCCGATTTTGTTCGCAACATTTGTTCGCAACATTTGTTCGCAACAATTTGTTCGCAACACCGGCTCCGGCAGTGCATCCAATCAAGCAAGCAGAAATTCATGCAATCGGCCATACTCTGACCTCATGCTCGACAAACGAAGCGCTGGAATCCTATTGCACCCCACCTCCCTGCCTGCCCCCGGCGGAATCGGCGATCTTGGGCCGACGGCCTATGAGTTTGTCGATTTCCTCGCCGCCGCGCGCCAGGGCCTGTGGCAGATTCTGCCCTTGAACCCCGTGGGGATGGGAAATTCTCCCTACTCCTCTACCTCGGCTTTTGCGGGCAACTTCCTGCTGGTCAGCCTGGAGCGTTTGGCCGAGCGCGGCATGATTCCGCAGGAGAGCGTTGGCGCCCTCGACAGCCGAAACGGCCGCGTGGACTACCCGCGGGTGATGCAGGAAAAGCTGCCACTGCTGGAGCAGGCCGCCGACTGGTTTCTGAGCCATGCCCAGGGCGAGGCACGGGAGCGCTTCGATCACTTCGTCGCTGATACCGCCTGGTGGCTGGAGGACTATGTTCTCTTCGAGGCCTTGCGCCTGCGTTACCAGCAGCGCAGCTGGAACACCTGGCCGAAGGAGCTTGCCCACCGCGATCCCAAAGCGCTGGAGGCGGTCCGCCAGGAGCTGCACGTCGAACTCGACCGCGCCCGCTTTCTGCAGTTCGCCTTCTTTGAGCAGTGGCGCGCCCTGCACGCCTACAGCCGCAGCCGCGGCGTAAAGATCATTGGCGACGTGGCCATCTTTGTCAGCTATGACTCAGCCGATGTCTGGACCCACCCGGATACCTTCCGCCTCAACCCGGAGACGCTGGAGCCGGACTGCGTGGCCGGCGTTCCTCCGGACGCCTTTTCGGAGACCGGCCAGCGCTGGGGAAATCCCCTTTACCGTTGGGCCGAGCTCAAGCAGCGAGGCTACGACTGGTGGGTCAAGCGCATGAGCTGGGCGCTGGAAAGCTGCGATATCATCCGCCTCGATCACTTCCGCGGCTTCCAGCAGTACTGGGAGATTCCCAACAGCGAGCCCACCGCGGTGCACGGCCGCTGGGTGGACGGCCCCGGAGAAGATCTGTTCCGCGTGCTGCGCGAGAGGCTGGGCGATCTGCCCTTCATCGCCGAAGATCTCGGCCTCATCACCCCGGATGTCGTCCATCTGCGCGAGCAGCTGGGCATGCCGGGCATGCGGGTTCTGCAGTTCGGCTTCGGCGATCCGGGCGCGCACATCTACCTGCCGCACCGCTACCAGCCCAACACCGTGGTCTACACGGGAACGCATGACAATGACACCACCCTGGGCTGGTGGAAGAACTGCATGGGAGATGAGCGCCGCTTCGCCGAGGCGCTGCTGGGGAATCCCTGCGATGGCATCAACTGGGCTATGGTGCGCCTGGCCTACAGTTCCACCGCCAACCTCTGCGTGGTGCCCATGCAGGATGTGCTGAGTCTGGGTTCGGAGGCGCGCATGAACATTCCCAGCTATGGCGACGGCAACTGGTCCTGGCGCTGCCCGCCGGGCGCTCTGCAGCCGGAGCTGGCGCAGAAGCTGGCCACGCTGGCCGAGGTCACCGACCGCAATCCCTCCTTCGATCACCCGCCGAACGGGGAGGCAAGCCAGAACTACGCTGCCTAGCGCCAGCGGCCGGAAGCGCAGCGTTACCCATCGGGACTAGAGGTGGTCTCGTAAACCGGTTTTGAAAGAAGTGCAAATTGTTTGGAAAGGGCACGACTTCAGTCGTGCCGCAAGAAAAGCTCATTTCACGCGGCTTTAGCCGCTGAGGGAAAAGCCTTTCAGACACCTCAAGCATTTGAGGCCTCTTCAAGCGCCGAGCGCTCGCAGCAGGCAGTAGAATTCGGAGTATCCTGCATCCGAAGCAGAGGGCTTTTGACGAACCGGCTCCGAACGCCGACAATACTGTTTTGCTGCGCGTCGGGCAATTCCAGAAATTTTCAGGAGGCATCATGGCTTCAAGCGGCGAACTGATTCGAATGATGAACTATGTGGACGATATCTCCACCACTCTCCGGCGCATCGTGACCGGCAGCGGCTTTATCTCCCCGGAAGAGCGCAAGAAGTTGGCCGAGTACATGCGCAACTCCGATCCCAATTTCACCAAAATGGTCGAAGAGCTGGACAAGTAATCATGGCGTCCACGCCTGAGCAGGACGCCGCTGAAACCATCGCCGTGATCGGCGCCGGCAAAGTCGGGCGGGCGTTGGCGCGCCGCGCCGCCGTGGCCGGCTTCCGCGTGGTCCTGGAAGACCTGATTCCCACCTCGCTGGAGTCTGCCCGGCGGGAGATTCGCCGCTCGCTCGACGATGCCGTCAGCTCCGGCCTGTTGACCCAGGAGGTGGCCGGCCAGGCCTTCGCCCGCATCGACTGCGCCACCACCATCGAAGACGCCGCCCGCCGCGCCCACATCGTCATGGAGACCGGCCCCGACGAGTTTGAATCCAAGCTGGAGATGTTCTGCCTGCTCGACCGCATCTGCCTGCCCGGCACGGTCATCGTCAGCAACTGCCACGCGCTGGAACTCAGCGATACCTCGGCCAAGGCAGAATCCATCGTCGGCATGTATTTTTCCGGCGACCCGCGCTCCGGCGAGCACGCCGAGATCCACTGCTCGGCCTTCACTAGCCCGCGAGCCCTCGCCGTAGCCGAGCGCCTCGCCGCACGCATGGCATCCAGCTACCACATTACCCGCGACGGCAACGCAGCCACGGTTTAAGTTCCAAGCGCAGGTGCCCCACGTCTGCCGCAGTGAGCAGATGTGGCGGGTGGCCCATTCAAGCCATCTGTTGGCTTGAGTGGGGAAGTTGTGGGCGGCGGGTGGCAAACGAGAACTGGCGCAATCGGAAAATGCCTTGGCAGGAATCAACAGCTCAAACCCGTAAAGGGCGAACTGAGTGAGCGATTCATTGGTCGGCATGACATTAGAGGAGAAGAGCAAAATCAAACGCCCCGCCCTAGCCAAAGGAAGGCTAGAACGGGGCACCCCATCGGCACCTGCCAAGCCATCGGTTGGCCCGCCTACTGGTCGATTCTCTCGAAGGGTTTGGCCAAATATTGCCGCGCCTCGTCGAGCGCTGCCTGGGTGTTGTCGTTGGTCTGCAGAGCCTGCCGGTACTCGCCGAGGGCGCGTTCGCGCTGTCCGCTGATGTCGAAGATCTTGCCCAGCTGAACGTGGCTCCAAACCTCGGTCCACTTGGGCTCGCCGTCTCCGTTCAGCGAGTCGCGATAGGAGTTGGCCGCCGCCTGGTAGTTCCTCTGCAGGTAGAAGACCTCCGCAATGCGATAGTGCGCCAGCGAACTGTTCTTGTCCTGTTCGATGGCGTGCTGAAACTCCTTGAGCGACTCGGCCAGGTTCCCCTGCTGCACCAGTTGCTGCCCGCGCAGAATCGCGGTGTGCAGCCGCAACTCAACCGAGTTCTTCAGCACCCGGTTGTCGGGGTCCACGGTAATCTTGCGCGGCTTGCCGAAGGTCTCAATCGTGTAGCTGGAGTCGGTTCCCACCACGTCAATGATTTTTTCCTCCGACTTGCCGTCGGTATCGATCTTCAACTCCACCGGCATCCGGAACAGGTCCATGTCCTGCTGGATCTGGCCCACCACGCGGAAGCCGCTCTTGATGCGGAACACCGTGTACTTGTCCTTGAACTCCGGCGCCCCGGTCGAGTCCAGCCATTGCGCAAAGAACCAGGTCAGCGGCTCGCCCTGGATCTCCCCGGTCACCGTCTGCAACTCCTTCACTCCCACCGGCTTGCCCGCGTAGTTCTGGAAGAGCGTGCGCATCGCCTTGTCGAACTTCGGGTCTCCCATCACCCAGCGGAGCATGTGGAACACCATGCCGCCCTTGTCACTGGCCATCGACTGGAAGACCGGGTCAAAGGTGTCGAGCGTTCCAATCTGTCCCAGCGGAACGCTGTCATAGGCCAGTGCGCCCACGGCCATGTCCTTCACCGCCTCCTGGGCTCCCGCCGCTCCGGCCGCGTATTCGATGTAGCGGGCTTCGCTGTAGCGCGCGCCTCCATCCTCGATCCACCAGTCGTTGCGCGTCGCCGGGCTCACCATGGTGCCGAACCACTGGTGCGCGATCGCGTTGGCCAGCAGACGGTAATTTACTTTGGCGTTGATATTGTGCGCCGCCAGCCCGGCAATCTCCGGCGCCCACGTCGTCGGCACGGAATCGTCGGGCAGCTCCACCAGCTTCAGCTCCTGGCTGAGGGGAACGCCATAGACGGTGACGAAGAAGCCCAGTTCCTTGGCCGCCAACTCGCCATACTGTTGCGCCAGCGCGGTCTTATTCGGCAGAAAGTACACGTGCACGGTCATGCCCGCTTCGCTCACCGGAGTATCGGAGAACTTGCCAATCACCACCGTCCCCGGAAAGCCCGGCTTGCTCCAGTCGAAGCGGAACGTCTTCATGCCGGCTTCGGATTTGCTCTCTGCCTGCGCTCCGGATTGCGCCGCCGTTTGGTTCTTGGACTGCGCCCCGGCGCTCTTGTCGCCCGCCGCCGCAGCCTTGGCCTTCTGTCCGGCTTTGCCCTGTCCAGTCTTGTCGCGCCGCTGCAGCTTCGGAGCGGGTTCCGCGATATCGACGTTGGCCTTGGCGGCCTCACCCGCCGCTGGCGCCGCCGCCGTCTCATCTCCGCCTAGACTCCCGCTGGAAACCACCGTGTACCCCGCCGGCACGCTGATCTTCACCCGCGCCGTAAAGCGGTCGATGCCGAAGTTGGTCACCGGAAACCAGCGCCCGGAGTACAGCAGGTAGCTGATCGGGTCGCCCACATAGGCCAGCTTCAGTCCCGGAACCGGGCTGTCGTCCGCCGAGGTCACAATGCCCTCGTAGTCGAATGTCAGCGTCGCCTCCTGCCCCTTGCTCATGCCGTTGGGTAGAGCCACGCGCACGGTCGAATCCTGCGAGACGCGCTCGGCGGCCAGCACGTTCCCCTGCTGGTCCGTCACCTGGGTCACGCGCAGGGCGTTGTGCAGCTCGAAGCTGGCGATGCTGATGTCGTCCAGCGCCACGAACTTCACCACCGCGTGCGCCGTCAGCTTGTGAGTCTGAGGAGAAACCGTGGCCTCGATGCTGTAGTCTTCCGCCTGGATGCGCGGCTTTTCCACGGCGCGCAGGGACACCGGCAGCAGCCCGGCCAGCAACATTCCGGCCAGCCAAGTCAAAGAAGTTTTCTTGAGAACGGTCAGCCTGGCTCTCCGTCCCGCCGATTGCATTGCCATGTTGCTCCTGCGGAATAATTCCAATCCGGCCTGCTCACTCCGGCGTCGTGCATTCCATGTTGCCAATCCAAAGCTGCTCAATCTAGTTGATGTAGAAAATGGTACAGAAGATGCCGGGCAGATTCTGCACACGCGCGCCTATTCCGGTTTCCGCACCGTCGTTTCCGCAATGCGCAATATCGCCTTGGCCGCTCGCCGCGCAGTGGTCTCCCGCACCGTGCCTGGGGTGTCGGCCGAAGGCGCAGCCGTCTCCTCGCGCGGCAACCCGCGCAACAGGCCCCGCACCTCCGCCAGAGCCTCCGTCATCTTCCGCCGCGCCGGGCCGTCCTCCAGCAGCGTGCGCACCTCGCGCTCCACCCGCTCCGGAGTAAAGTCATCCTGGATGAGTTCGGGAACCACCTCGCGCCCGGCCACCAGATTCACCATGCCGTAGTGCGGCAGCTTCACCAGATGCCTTCCCAGCGCCCAGGTGAGAGGCGCCACGCGATAAACCATCACAAACGGCGTGCCGATCAGCGCCGCCTCCACCGTGGCTGTGCCGCTGGCCACCACCCCCGCCCGCGCATGCAGCAGGCTCGCCCGGGCATCGTCGGTCAGCTTCACCCGAGCGCCCGCGGCCGACAGCGCAGCGTTACCCGCCTCCACCGGCGAGAGAGCTCCAGGGTGCCCCATCCTAGCCTGTTGTTGGCTAGGGTGGGGTAGTTGACCTTGTCCCTGCTCTTGCCTTTCAGCCCTTGAAACCTTGAAGCCCTGAAACTTTGAAACCTCCGCCGCCACCCACTCCCGGTCCAGCGTACTCGCCACCGGCATCACGAACTCGAACTCCGCTCCCAGGCGTGCCGCAGCCCCCAGCATCGCCGGGAGGTTCATCCGCAGCTCTTTGCTCCGGCTGCCCGGCAGTAGCGCAATCCAGGTGCGTGACGCATCCAGTCCCCACCGCTCCGCAAATTCCTCGCGGCTCACCTTGGGGGCTTCCAACTCGCTCAGAGGATGTCCCACGTACTCCACCTGAACCCCGTGCCGCGCGTAGAACTCGCGCTCAAACGGGATGATTACCAGCATCGCCGCAACATACCGCTGCACCAGCTTCAGCCTGCCCTTGCGCCACGCCCATAGCTGCGGGCTCACGTAATACACCACCGGAATTCCCCGCCGGTGGAGCTGCTTGGCCAGCCGGAAGTTCCAATCCGGAAAGTCGATCAGCACGGCCACGTCGGGACGCCTCCGGTCCACCTCCGCCAGCAGGCGATGGAACCTCCGGTAAATTCCCGGCAGGTGGCTAAGCACCTCCACCAGTCCCACCACGGCCACATCGCGTGCCTCGACCACCAATTCGCAGCCCGCCGCGCGCATTTGCTCGCCGCCCAGGCCAAAAAACTCCAGCGGACAGGTGCCCCATAACTGACTTCTGTTGGCAGATGCGGGAGAAGCTGGCGGACGATCTTCGGCGGCCAGCTCGCGCAGAGCCCCCATCAGCTCCGCGCCGTACATATCCCCGGAGGCTTCCCCAGCCGAGATCAGCACCCGCAAGGGGCGTCCGTCCGTCCGCGCCGAATCGAGATTGTTTTTCGCAGGCATGCGCGCCGCCAGAATATCAGGCGCAGCCGAAGAAGTAAGAAATACAGCTGTGTACCCGAGGTTTCTCTTCGACAACTTCAGAGATTCAGGCTAGTCTCGCCTCCATGCGGAGCATGGGATTTGCCAAGGCCCCGCCCGGCCTTGCGCGGATTTTCATCGCGTGACCCATCTTTAGTACTTACTCCCACCCCGCTCCTCCGAGCTATACTGAATCCATAAAGGTCAAAATCCCTTGTCTTCCACGCAGCAGAAATTCGCCGTGCACACCCGTCCCAACTGGGCGGAGATCTCCCTGTCCGCGCTGGCGGAAAACTTTCGTACCGTCACCCGCCACATCGGCCCCGGCGTCACCGCCTGCTGTGTCATCAAGTGCGACGCCTACGGACACGGTGTCATCGAATCGGCCCGCGCTCTGGAAGAAGCCGGAGCCCGCTGGCTCGGCGTCACCTCCACCGAAGAAGGCGTCGCCGTGCGCGAAGCCGGAGTCAAGCTGCCCATCCTCGTCATGACCGGCTTCTGGCGCGGCGAAGAGGATGCCGTTCTGCGCAACCGCCTCATCCCGGCCATCGCCACAGTCGAGCACGTTGAGGCCATTGAGGCTTCCGCAGCGCGCCTGGGCCTGGCCCGCCGCATTCCCGTCCATCTCAAGGTCGATACCGGCATGGCGCGCCTGGGAGTCTCGCTCGCCGAACTTCCCTCGCTCGTCGCCCGCATCGCAGCCTCGCCCGTGGTCCTTTTGCAGGGCGTATTCAGCCATCTTGCCGACTCCGAAATCCTCGACTCGCCCTTTGCCGCGCAGCAGCGGACGAATTTCGAGAGCGCCCTTGCGGTGATTAACGCCGCCGGACTCCACCCGCGCTACTGTCACCTGGCCAACACCGCCGCCACCGTCGCCCGCCCCGACACCTGGAACAACATGGTTCGTCCCGGCCTGGCGCTCTACGGCTACAATCTCGTCTGCAAATTGAGCTGTCAGGGACCCAGAGCCGACGCGGCCGTGCTGCCCGTCCAGCCCGTCCTTACCTGGAAGACCCGCCTCCTTGCCCTGCGGGACATCGCCACGGGCACGCCCGTCGGCTACAACCGCCAGTGGGTCGCCGATCGTCCCACCCGCCTCGCCGTCATTCCCGTCGGCTACGGAGACGGCTTCAACCGCCAGCTCTCCAACCGGGGACAGGTGATCCTGCACGACCACTACGCCCCCATCCGCGGCAACGTCAGCATGGACCTCACCATGATCGACGTTACCGATATTCCCTCCGCTGCCATCGGAGACGAAGTCCTGCTCATCGGCCGCACTCCGCACTGCTCCATCGGCGCCGACGACATGGCCCGCCTCGCTAACACCATCACCTACGAAATTCTCTGCGGCCTCAGCCCCCGCGTCCCGCGCATCTACGTCGAGTAGGATCGACTAGGCTGGCGGCCATGTCTCGCATTGAGTAATTCCTGCTTGGTGCCCCATATCTGGCCATCCTTTGGCCAGATGTGGGAGGCAGAAAGCTCGCATCTCGGACGATTTGAGCGTATTGCCAGCTTCACCCAGGGAGGCAGATTACGGCTGACCACGCGGGGCAAGGGCCAAAGTCGGTGGAATTCCCGGTGATGTGAGCACCCACATCTGCCAACAGCGGGCAGATATGGGGCACCCTCAACGGGTAAAGAAGAGAGATATGGGCCACAAGCCGTGAAGGGGTTGTCAGGCTCATTGTGGGCGGCTATCATCGCGTGAAATGCCACTTGGGCCTGGTTCGGTTTCAGCAGTCCAAGCAGTCGCACTTTGTCACGTTCAGCTGCTTCCGCCGGGAGGCGCGGCTGACCGAGGAGTCAACCTGCCAAGCCTTTCTCGACTCGCTGGAGCGGGTACGGCGCACGCGAGGCATCCGGCTCTATGGCTACGTGCTGATGCCTGAGCACGTCCACCTGCTGATGAGCGAGCCCGAGCACGGCGTGCTGTGCGGCGCGCTGCAGGCGCTCAAGATAAGCGCGGCGCGGCGCGCCGGAGGCGGGACGATGTGGCAGCGCCGCTACTATGACCGCAATGTGTGCGACCACGAGGAGTTTGTTGAAAAGTTGCGCTATATGCACCGCAATCCGGTGGCGCGCGGGTTGTGCGCGAGGCCGGAGGAGTGGCCATGGAGCAGTTTCCGCCACTACCTGACCGCCGAGATGAGCGCAGTGGAGATTGAGTCCGAATGGACCGTCATGCGACGCGAGGGACAGGAACCCAAACCTATGAACTTGCCGGTAGCCTGAGCACCCACATCTGCCAACAGCGGGCAGATATGGGGCACCCTCAAAAGTAAAGAAGAGAAAAGAAGAGAGATGTGGGCCACCAGCCGGGCTCTTGATAAAATAGCCCTACCGACACCTATGATCCGCTCTCGTTACGCACGCTGGATGAACGACTGGGAGTACCGTCTCGAAACCCGCGACAGCAATCGCGTGGTGCGTCCCTTCGAGTGGGGCCTGGACTGGACCGCCGACTTCCCCGGGGTTTCGCAAGCGAAGCCCCGACGTCCCTCCCTCTCGCCCGAAGCCCAGAAGCGATCCTTCTTCGACCTGAACGAGCGCCTCATCGTCCAGAGCGACGACTTTTTCGGCTACCGCACCCCCACCGACTTCCGTCTCGAGCAGCGCGCCATCCGCGTCCACGGCACCGGCAGCCACGCCAACCCCGCCGTCGATGACGCCAAGTACGCCGGCCAGTTCGGAAATTTTCTGCGCTTCACCTCGCCGGTCCGCTCGCCCTATCCGGAAAACGATCTGGTGAACGCCCGCTGGTTCCCCGTGGTTCCAAAGGAGGGCAAACCCAAGCGCGCCATCATTGTCATTCCCCAGTGGAATGGCGACGCCCTCAGCCACAACGCCTTCAACCGGCTCTTCCGCCTCTTCGGAGTCTCCACCCTGCGCCTCAGCATGCCCTATCACGACATCCGCATGCCCTCCGAGCTGCACCGCGCCGACTACTCCGTCAGCGCCAACATCGGACGCACCATCCACGCCGCCCGCCAGGGAATCATCGATATCCGCTGCTGCGTCGACTGGCTGGAGCAGCAGGGCTATACCGAATTCGGAGTCCTCGGCACCAGCCTTGGCTCCTGCTACGCCTTCATCGCCTCTGCCCATGACGCCCGCATCCGGGTCAACATCTTCAACCACGCCTCCACTCAGTTCGGCGATGTCGTCTGGACCGGCTTCTCCACCCGCCACGTCCGCGCCGGAATCGAGCCGGTGCTCAACGCCGACGAACTCCGCCACGCCTACTCCTGCATCAGTCCCATCTCCTACTTCGACAAGTTCGAGCGCTGGCCCAAGCACGTGCTCATGATCCACACCCAATACGACCGCACCTTCCTCCCCGAATTCAGCCGCAAGATCGCCGACGAATTCCGCCGGCGCAAGGTCGAAGCCGAAATCCGCTGCCTCCCCTGCGGCCACTACACGCTGGGCGAGTCGCCCTACAAATACATGGACGGCTACCTGGTCACCCGCTTCGTCGCCCGCGCCTTCAACCGCGCCTATTCCTCCGACCGCTCCGCCGTCTCTCCAGACAACTAGCTAGGGGACCCTCGGTGCCCCATATCTGCCGTAGTTAGCAGATGTGGGGATGTTGACCTTGCCTTTGATCTGGATTCCGACAGGGCGGGTGGCCCATATTTGCCTGTTGTTGGCAAATGTGGGGAACAGGACTGCTGCCCCATTCCCCGCACTTTTTCTCCGTCCCAAAATTCGCTTCCCGATTACAATATGGAAATGAAAATCGCTCTGGGAGCCGACCACGCCGGCTATCTCCTCAAGGACCGTATCCGCCAGTACGTTACTGAGCGCGGACATCAGGTCATCGACGAAGGCACCAACTCATCCGATTCGGTCGACTACCCCGACTTCGCATTCAAAGTGGCGCAGGACGTAGCCGCCGGACGCGCCGACCGCGGCATTCTGGTCTGCGGCTCCGGCATCGGTATGGCCATCACCGCCAACAAAGTTCCCGGCATCCGCGCCGCCAACATCGGCAGCGAGTACGAGGCGCAGATGTCGCGCGAGCACAACGACCTCAACGTTCTCACCCTCGGCGCCCGCATCCTCGACGAAGCCGGTGCCAAGGAGATCGTCCAGATCTGGCTGGAAACTCCGTTCTCCGGAGGCCGCCACACCGGCCGCCTGGAAAAGATCCACGACATCGAACAGACCCGCATCTAGCCTGCCCGCTCACCGCTTCGCAAAACAATATCCCCGGAGCCATAGCCCCGGGGATATTCGTTTGCAGCCTGTTTATCGAGTGCAGCCAGTCGTCGCTGGCTGAGGGACGATTTCCGCGCATACAAAAGCGGCAGGCCGAAGCCTGCCGTCTGTTTCGGAAAATGATTTAAGCGTTCGCCGTTGCGGCCTTCACCCGGGCCGAAAGGCGGCCCTTGTAGCGCGAGGCGGTATTCTTGTGCAGAATGCCCTTCTGCACGCTCTTGTCCAGGACCGACACCGTCGCCCGGAACGTGGTTTCCAACTGGGTCTTATCGCCGGAGGTCAGTGCGGTGCGCAGATTGCGCAGC
Source organism: uncultured Acidobacteriota bacterium (assembly GCA_963742165.1). Lineage (GTDB taxonomy): Bacteria > Acidobacteriota > Terriglobia > Terriglobales > Acidobacteriaceae > TOLSYN. The sequence goes on from CAVUKX010000001.1 coordinate 20,323, forward strand.
GCCAAACGCATACGCGACTTGTTGGCGCGATTGAACGCCGTCTTCGTTACTGTCTGTCGTGCGCGCTTCAGCGCCGAAACATGATTCGCCATACGTACCTTGTACCCTTCTAGTGAAAACTGGGGCATCGCCCCGAACAATTCATTCTACGGTAAATCCGACCCGTGCTGCAACCTGGAGCCGGGCAAATCCACAATCTCACCTTAGTAAGTACAACATATGTCCAGGTGTTCACATCTCAAGTTGAGAGCAACACATTACAAATTTCATTGCACCGCGTTGAATTTGGGCCGAGCGATCTGCTTCGTGTTCGTCTGCACTCTCGTGTCTCTGCGAAGACAGAAGCCCAAGAGCAAATTCTCACGGATGCCTAGGAGCCTCGCCAATGCGACATCTGAAAGCATCGCGGTTTTTTCCGCAGGGATTCCCGCTCCATATCCACCACGCAGCCGTGATTCCGTGTCTGCTGCTGGCAACCGCTTTGTCGGCGCAGGTCACCACCACCCAGCCATCCGTCAGCTTCAGCCCGGTCGCGGTTGGCGCCGCACACCGGCAGAGCCTGTCGTTCACGGTCCCCTCCGGCATCACGCTGGGCGGCGTTTCGGCTCTCACACAAGGTGCGCCGAATCTTGATTACATCCTGGGACCGGCCACCACCTGCGCCAGCGGCACCACGAATTCAACCTGCACGCTGCAAGTCCGCTTTCGTCCCACAACCGCCGGCCTCCGCATGGGAGCCGCGGTGCTCACCGACCAGAGCGGCAATACCCTGATCACCGTCCCGCTCTCCGGAGTCGGCACCGGCCCCCTTGTGGCCTTTGGGCCGGGCATGATCACGACCTATGCGGGTACGTACCAATTTTCGCCAGAGACCGATGGCGGGGAGGGCGGATTCGGCGGCGACGGCGGTGCGGCCACCAGCGCGCATCTGAACAACCCCTGGGGTATCGCGTTGGATGGTGGCGGCAATCTTTACATCGCGGACACGCAGAACCAAGTCATCCGCAAGGTATCGGCGGGCGGCTCGATCTCGACGATTGCTGGCAATTACACTCTCGGACCTGGCTACAGCGGCGACGGTAGCCCGGCCACCAGTGCGCAACTCCGCTATCCGTGGGCCGTTGCCGTGGACGGAGCCGGCAACCTGTACATTTCCGACGCTGGCAACAGCGTAGTTCGCAAAGTGACACCCGCCGGAATCATCTCGACGGTTGCGGGCAACTACGCTCTAGGGGCGGGCTATAGCGGTGACGGTGGCCCGGCCACCGGCGCGCAGCTTGATGTTCCGTGGTCTGTTGCCGTCGATGGCGCTGGCAACCTCTATATCTCAGACACTGGCAATAATGTGATTCGCAAAGTGACGCCTGCCGGAATCATCTCGACGGTTGCGGGCTACCACGCTCTAGGAGCGGGCTATAGCGGCAACGGAGGCCCAGCCACCAGCGCGCAGCTTAACTTCCCGTCCGGAATTGCGGTGGATGGAGTGGGCGACCTCTATATCGCAGACACATACAACAACGTGGTTCGCGAGGTGACACTGAACGGAGTGATTGCAACCGCGGCGGGCAACGGCACGGAGAGCTTATTCCATGAGAGCGGCCCGGCCACCAGCGTTGGACTGGACGAACCCCTCGGAGTTGCGGTGGACGGAGCTGGCGATTTCTACATCGCAGACTCGAACCAGGAAGTGATCGAGAAGGTCACGCCCGGCGGCATGCTCACAACGGTCGTGGGCGATGGGGAGTCTTACGGTTATGGCGGCGACGGTGGCCCGGCCACCAGCGCCACGTTTGACCAACCCACCAGCCTCGCGGTGGATGGAGCCGGCAATCTCTATATCTCGGACTCGGGCAACCAGCTCATTCGCAAGGTGAATGTCTCCGGCGCGCCCTCACTCACATTCGCCACTACCAACGTCGGCTTGGCCAGCGCGGCGCAGGATGTCACCATCCTCAATCTGGGCAATGCTCCGCTGGACATCGCCCGCATCAGCACCTCGGCAAACTTCTCGCTCAACGGCTCGGATACCTCGTGCGCCGCCGGAGGGCAGACGCTGAGCGCCGCCGGAAGCTGCGTCCTCGGCGTCGAGTTCAATCCGCTGCAGGGAGGCGCGATCCAGGGCAGCATTGTGCTGGCTGACAATTCTCTGAACGCCGGTCGGGTCTTCCAGTCGATCCTGCTGCAGGGAAGCGCGCCCGTCCCGGTCCCCGCATCGACCAGCACGGCGCTGACGGCCACACCGGGCGCGGTCGTGTTCGGCGGCAAGGTTCTGCTCACCGCATCCGTGAGTTCCGCCACAGCCGGGGCAATCACCGGAAGCGTGACCTTCCGCGTGGGTTCCAAAATCCTCGGGCAGGCCATGATTTCCGGAGGATCAGCAGCGCTGCGCAACGTAATCGTCAGCCCGGGCAACGGCTTCAGCTTCGGCACGGACTCAATCACCGCAACCTTCAACGGAGATGCGGCATTTGAGTCTTCCAGCGGAAGCGCAAACTTGACCGTAGGCAGACCCTGATTGTCCCGATATGAGATGATTGCATGCAACGAAGCAAGCAAATGCGCACCACAGAAAGCTGTCCACCATGTCTGGAAATATCGGTGACAAAGCAAGATTCAACCGGCTTCGCAAACAGAAGCTACTGAAGCGCCTGAAAAAAGCTGAAGCAACGGCCGCCCGCGCTGCAACCGCAGCTCCCGCCGTCGAAGCCAAAGCATCCTAAGCCGGAAATTCGGCAGCTGTTTCCAAATGCCCCGCGCGAGCCTATCGTGCGGGGCTTTGATTTGCACCGAGCGCCCGCGGCCGGAGCGGCGTCAGTTGCCGCGTACCCGGCTGCGAAGCTCGTTTATACTGATTCCTTATGCTACGTGTCCGATTCGCACCCTCACCCACCGGCTTTCTCCACGTGGGCTCGGCGCGCACCTTCATCTTCAATTGGCTCTACGCCCGCCACAACGGTGGCACCATGGTCCTGCGACTGGACGATACCGATGTCGAGCGCAACTCCGACGCCAGCGTGCAGTCGATCTTCGACGGCCTGCGCTGGCTCGGCCTCGGCTGGGACGAGGAATACAAGCAGTCCGAGCGGCTCGCCATGCACCGCCAGTGCGCCGAATCCATCTTCGCCAACGGTCTCGCCTATCGCGACTTCACCCCGGCCCACGCGGGCGAGAGCGGTCAGTCCGGGACAGCATCCGCAAACCAGGGCGCCTGGCTCTGCAATCCAGGAATGCGCGACCTGCCCCGCGCCGAGGGTGACCGCCGCGCCGCCGCCGGGGAACCCTACGCTCTCCGCTTCCGCGTCCCCCGCGGCCACAACCGCATCCTGCGCTTTGACGACGCCGTCTACGGAGCCCAGTCCAAGCTGGCCGACGAGGTCGAAGACTTCGCCCTGCTGCGCAGCGACGGCATGCCGACCTATCACCTGGCCTCCTGCGCCGACGACGCCGATCTGCGCATCAGCCACGTCATCCGCGGCCAGGATCATCTCTCCAACACCTACAAGCATCTGCTCATCTTCGAGGCGCTCGCCCAGGCCACCGGAGCCGCCGCACCGCAGTTTGCGCACCTCCCGCTGCTGGTCGCCCCCGATGGCACCAAGCTCTCCAAGCGCCGCCACGGACCGGTCGTCAGCGTCACCACCTATCGCGACGCGGGCTTTCTGCCGGAAGCCTTCGTCAACTTCCTCTGCCTGCTCGGCTGGTCGCCTAAAAACGATCGCGACTTCCTCACCCTGCCGGAGCTGACCTCGGCCTTTACTCTCGAAGGCGTCAACCGCGCCAACGCCGTAGTCAACTTCACCGAAGCCGATCCCTTCGACCCCAAGGCCGTCTGGCTCAACGCCGAGCACATCCGCGCCCTGCCGGTCGAACGCCTCGCCGAGCTCCTGCTCCCCGTGCTGCGGCAGGCCGAGCTAGGGTGCCCCATATCTGCCGCAGTTAGCAGATGTGGGACGATCGCATCGGAGAACGTCGTACCGGAAAACGTCACGCCGGAGAAACTCCTCCAGGTCGCGCCTCTCATTCGCGAGCGCATCCGCCTCCTGGGCGACGCCGTTACCGCCGCCGACTTCTTTTTCGCCGCCCAGCTTCCGCCGTATGATTGCCTTGAGCTGATTCCGCAGAAGGGCGATGCGGCACTCGCCCGCAGAATCCTCACCGAAGCCCGTGAGCTGCTGGCTGGGGAGGATCTCCCCTTCGATCACCCGTCGCTCGAAGCCGCCCTGCGGGCCGCCGCCGAGCGCCTGGGCCTGAAGGCCGGACCCATGTTCCAGCCCATTCGCGTGGCCGTTTGCGGACGCAAGAATGCGCCGCCGCTGTTTGAGACCATGGAAGTGCTGGGCCGCCAGCTCTGCCTGCAACGCATCTCCCAAGCCATCCAAAAGCTGGAAGATCAGCCGTAACCAGCATCGGTTCCTGCGCTAGAATCGTTACCTGTTTCATGTAAGAGGATGTGTACGTTATGACCCCATCGAATCCGGAAAGCAACCCAGCCGCAAGCTCCTTGATCGACGCCGCACCGCGTCCCTCCAACTTCATCCGCGAGATGATGATCGAGGATCTGAAGTCGAAGAAGTACGGCGACGCAGTCATCCAGACGCGCTTTCCTCCGGAGCCCAACGGCTATCTGCACCTGGGCCACGCCAAGGCCATCTGTCTGGACTTCGAACTGGCCGACGAGTTCGGCGGCCTCACCAACCTGCGCTTTGACGACACCAATCCCGAGAAGGAAGAGCAGGAGTACGTGGACTCCATCATGGAGGACGTGCGCTGGCTCGGCTTCCAGTGGGACCGCCTCTGCTACGCCTCCGACTACTTCGATCAGCTCTACGAATGGGCCGTGCAGTTGGTCCGGGGCGGTCTGGCCTACGTCGATGACCACTCCGCCGAGGAGGTCCGCGCCCATCGCGGCACCCTCACCGAGCCCGGACAGAACAGCCCTTACCGCGACCGCAGCGTGGCCGTCAATCTCGACCTGCTGGAGCGCATGCGCCAGGGGGAGTTTGCCGACGGGACACGGGTACTGCGCGCCAAAATCGACATGGCCTCGCCCAACGTCAACATGCGCGACCCGATCATGTACCGCATCCTGCACGCCAACCATCACCGCACCGGCAACCAGTGGTGCATCTATCCCATGTACGATTTCGCGCACGGCCAGTCGGATTCCATCGAGCGCGTCACCCATTCCATGTGCACCCTGGAATTCACCGACCATCAGCCGCTCTACAAGTGGTTCATCGAGCAGCTGGGAATCTTTCCCTCGCAGCAGATCGAGTTCGACCGCCTCAACCTCACCTACACCCTGCTCAGCAAGCGCAAGCTGCTGCAACTGGTGCAGGAAAAGCGCGTCAACGGCTGGGACGATCCGCGCATGCCCACCATCTCCGGCATCCGCCGCCGCGGCTTCACCAGTCAGGCCATCCGCAACTTCTGCGCCGCCATCGGAGCCTCGCGCACCAACGGCTCCACCGACATCGAGATGCTCGAGCACTTCCAGCGCGGTGAGCTGAACAAGACTTCTCCCCGCGCCATGGCCGTGCTGCGTCCTTTGAAAATCGTCATCGACAACTATCCCGAAGGACAGGAAGAGTTCGTCGAGGTCGCCAACAATCCCGAGGACGCCTCCGCCGGAGTCCGCTCCGTGCCGTTCTCGCGCGAACTCTACATCGAGCAGGACGACTTCCGCGAAGTGCCTCCGCCCAAGTACTACCGTCTCTCGCCGGGCAAGGAAGTGCGCCTGCGCAACGCTTACTTCGTCACCGCCAAAACCGTGGTCAAGGACGCCGCCGGCAACATCACCGCCGTGCATTGCACCTACGACCCTGCCAGCCGCGGCGGCAATTCGCCCGACGGGCGCAAGGTCAAATCCACCATCCACTGGGTCTCCGCCGCCCATGCCATCCCGGCCGAAATCCGCATCTACGACAAGCTCTTCACCAAGGCTGATCCCGGCGAATTCGAAGAGGGAGAAAGCTTTCTGGACAATCTCAATCCCAACTCGCTGGAGGTGCTGCTCGACGCCGAGTTAGAGCCCTCGCTCGCCACCGCCAAGGCCGGCGACCGCGTCCAGTTCGAGCGCGTCGGCTACTTCTGCGCCGATCCCGACTCCCGCCCCGGCCGCCTGGTCTTCAACCGCACCCTTCCCCTCAAAGACACCTGGGCCAAGATCGAAAAGAAGGCGGGAGCATGACTCCGGCCGGCAGCACCGCACTCCGCCGCCACGCCACCTTGCTACAATCGCAGCGTGTCCACCCCGAGCGATCTGCTTTCCCCGCAACCTGTGCCGCGACCCTGGTCTCTGGCTCCTGAGCCAGAACCGCTGTTCGGGTTGGTTGAGGTTTTCTTTTTCTTTCTGGCCGCGCTGCTGGCCGTAATCGTCTGCAGCGCCTTTGCCCTTGCCATTGCGCACCACCTGCCCTCGCTCAGCCGCGTTCGCTCCGCCGATCTCGCTGTGAACCCGCTCGTCCTTTTGCCCGCGCAACTGGTGGCGTACCTGCTCATTTTCGCCATGCTCCGGCGGTTATTCGCCCATCACCACCGCGTCGGATTCTTCCCCGCGCTCATCTGGCGCTGGCCGCCGCGCTGGCTCCGCTTCGTCGCCGCCGGAGCCCTGCTCGGCTTCGCCGTCCAGTTCCTTTCCAACTGGCTGCCATCCCCGCCCCAGCTTCCCATCGACGAGATGCTGCGCACCTCCTCCGATGCCTGGTTGATGACCGCGTTCGGAGTCCTCATCGCGCCCTTCGCCGAGGAGGTCTTCTTCCGCGGCCTGCTCTTTCCGGCGCTCGCCCGCCACACCGGGGCGCTGGTTTCCCTGCTGCTCACCTCGCTGCTGTTCGGGGCCGTCCACTCGGCGCAACTGGCGGGAGCCTGGGCTCAGATTGCCTGCATCGCCTTTGTGGGCTGCGTGCTCACCGCCGTGCGCTGGCGCTTCCACTCGCTGGCGTCGTCCACCCTCGTCCACACCGGCTACAACGGAGTACTCTTCGCGGTGCTCTTCTTTCAAACTCGCGGCTTCACCAACCTCCCGCAGCACTAAATCGCGCTTTCCGTGCGCACCTTGCAACCTTGAAACTTTGAAACCTTGAAACCTGTGAAGCCTTCCACTATCGTGAACTCCATGTCCGACGCACGCCTGCAACTCCTCTCCATCCTTTCGCAGCAGTCCTTCCGTCTTGGCGAGTTCAAGCTCTCCAGCGGCGGCACCAGCGACTACTACGTTGACTGCCGCACCACCACCCTGCATGCCGAAGGCGCGCGCCTCACCGCCCGCGTCTTTCTCGACGAAATCCAGCGCCGCAACTGGCGTCCGCAGGCCATCGGCGGACTCACCATGGGAGCCGACCCCATCGTCGTCGCCGTCGCCATGCTCAGCGCGCAGGAGACCCACCGGCGTTCCACCGGCCCGGTCCTCGCCGCCCAGCAATGGATTCACGGCTTCCTGGTGCGCAAGGCCGAAAAGTCCCACGGCACCGGACAGCGCATCGAGGGCTTCCGCGAAAAGGGCGCGCGCGTCGTCATCGTCGATGACGTCTGCACCACCGGGGCCTCCACGGTTCAGGCCATCGAGGTCGCCCGCGAGTTCGGCTTTGAGATTGTGGGCGTCATGTGCCTGGTCGAGCGGGAAGAGTCGCAGGGACGCGCGGCCATCGAGCAGGCCGCCAACGGCGTTCCCTTCGTCTCCATCTTCACGGCTTCCGTGGTGCGCAAGGAGCATCTGCGCCGCCTCGTCTGAGGAAAGCCAGGTGGCCCACATCTGCGTCGCGCTGTTCGACGCAAATGTGGGGAAGCAATGTATTCCACCTCGGCCGGCTTTGGCCGTCGCAGTTGTTCCTGTTTATGAGGTGTCTCAAATCTCGCTCGTCGAGTTAGAGGCATTCCGGCCGACCACCGCATTGCCTCGGCCGCCGCTCCGGTCTACGATGGTTCTCATTGGCCGCATTCTGTACGCATGGCCGCGGAGTCCAACGCAATGATGTTCGGCAAACTCGGTCTCGTCATGATCGTCGTGCGCAACATGGAGCGCAGTGTCGCCTTTTACAGAGACGTGCTCGGCCTCACCGTTCTCATCCACCAGGAAAACTGGAGCCAGCTCGACGCCGGCAACATCCTCATCGGCCTGCATCCCGAGGGCGAAGAGGTCAAGGTCTCACCCACCACCGGCATGAGCATTGGCATCTACGTCGATGACATGGACAAAGCCGTCGCCGAAATCCGCAGCCGCTTCGGGAAAATCGCCATCGGCCCGCGCCGCGATCCCTTTGGCCGCTGGGCCTTGGTCTTCGACCCCGACGGATACAGCGTGCAGATCGTCGAGATGGCGCGCGGCCTTCGCGCTCAGCACAAACTGGCGCCCCAGCCCGGCGAAGAGTAGACGCCGGCACCAGACGCAAAAACCCCTCCGCACCGGCGGAGGGGTTTTGTAAATCTGCGTGCCTATTTCACGTGCGCAGCGTGATGGTGGTGGTGATTGGAATGGTGGTGGTGATGGTGGTAGGCGAATGCCGGCATGGCCACGGTCAGCAGCACAAGGCCCGTTACGAGAGCGATCATCGATTTCTTCAAAGCAGTCCTCCAACAAACGCTCCTTGGAGCGTTCACTTTCTTTTTCTAGCACTATTTCTAACACCTGTCTGTGAACATTGTCGCGCGTTTCTGCGAACTAAGGGTTAAGACTATGATTCCCCGCTTCCGACCCTCCAGCCTCCAAGGCCCCCGCGGCTTTCCTCTCCACAATTCAGTTCCAAACCATTTACACTAAACTGACTGCTGGGAATTTATCGGAGTGGACATAATCCTGTGCTTGAAACCCTGAAGTGGACTGATTCTGGCGTTCTATTTATTGACCAAACCAAGCTTCCGGTTGAGGAAATCTGGGTCAACTGCCCCAACTATGAAGCGGTCGCCAACGCCATTCGCACCATGATCGTGCGCGGCGCTCCGGCCATCGGCGTGGCCGCCGCCATGGGCATCGCCCTGGGTGCGCGCGAGCTGGACGTCACCAGCATCTCGGAGTTCCGCAACGGCTTCGGCCAGATCTGCCGCGTCATGGGCGAAACCCGTCCCACCGCCGTCAATCTCTTCTGGGCCATCCGCCGCATGCGCCGCCGCTTTGAGGAGATCAGCACCCGTCCCATTCCTCTCATCAAGCAGGCGCTGGTCGACGAGGCGCTGGCCATCCACGCCGAAGACATCGCCACCAACCGCGCCATGGGAATCAACGGTGCGCCGCTTATGCCCGATGCTGGCGGCGTGCTTACCCACTGCAACGCCGGAGCCCTGGCCACCGCAGGCTATGGAACCGCCCTCGGAGTCATCCGCGCCGCCGTCGAGGCTGGCAAGCAGATTCATGTCTTCGCCGACGAAACCCGTCCGTTCCTCCAGGGATCGCGCCTCACCGCCTGGGAGCTGATGAAGGACAATATTCCAGTTACTTTAATTTCCGACAACATGGCCGGAGCCATCATGGCCCAGGGCAAGATTCAGGCCGTCATCGTCGGAGCCGACCGCATCGCCGCCAACGGCGACACGGCCAACAAGATCGGAACCTACTCGGTGGCCATCCTTGCCCGCGAGCACGGCATTCCCATGTACGTTGCCGCGCCGTTTTCTACCATTGATCTGGAAACCGCAGACGGCTCCGGCATCCCCATCGAACAGCGCGCTTCCACCGAGGTCACCCACCTCGCCGGCAAGCAGATCGCGCCCACCGGATGCCTGGTCGAAAACCCTGCCTTCGATGTCACCCCCGCGCGCTACATCCGCGCCATCATCACCGAACGCGGCGTAGCCACCGCGCCCTTCAACGAATCGCTGCAAAAACTGGCGGAAGCAAAGGCCGTGCTGGCTTAGCGTGCAGCTCCGAAACTGCCGGGTGCCCCACCTTCGACGCGCCTCTTTTGCGCGGCTAAGGTGGGAAGCAGTATCTCCCAACCTGCAGCCGGCTTTGATTTTGACTCTGCCTCGGAATCCCACATTCGCCAAAAGAAGGCGGATGTGGGCCACCTTTTTATGGCTTCTGTGGAATGCCTCTTACGCCGCGCTGACCTTCCGCTGTTCCCCCGCGCGCGCCCGCAGATAATCCTGCGCGTTGTGGTATCCCTCCATGGTCCCCACGTCCATGTAGTGTTCGCCATTGGCCGTGGCGCGAACTACGTTGCCGGCCGCAATGTAGGCGTTCAGCAGGTCGCCCAGAAATTCATCCTCCCGGTGGCGGGACTCCCACAGCGCGTGCAGATCGTGGAAGGCGCGTCCCGATGCGGTCACCGCTCCCCAGATCCAGTTCGAGCCAGGATTCTCCTGCTTCACCACCACCCGCTCCACGCGCCCGCCCGCATCGCGCAGCACCGCATCGAAGGCCTGCGGGTTCTCCACCGGAAACAGAATCAAATTTACCTCCGGCTCAAGATCGATGGCCGCGCGGTAGGCGTTCTCGGGAAACCAGATCGTGTCGGGAAGGCCAATCAGCACCGGCTCATCGGCCCGCACGAAGCTCTCGGCGCGGAACAGCGCATCGCACAGCCCGCGCGGCTTCGGCTGCACGGCGTAAAAGATCTCGGCCGCATAGTCGCGCTCGGCGTAGTAGCGCACAATGTCGCTCTTTTCGGCCGAGATCACCATGCAGATCTGCCGCGCCCCGGCGGCAATCATTCGTTCCACCAGATATTCGGAGACCGCTTTGGGCCGCATCACCCCGCCCACCTCGCGCGAGCCCACCGGCAGCAGCTCCTTGCTGCATCCCAGCGGCTGAATCCGCAGTCCGGCTCCCGCGGCCGGGATGATGCCGATCACGCGGCCTCCTTGGCGGCTTTGCGCGAGGTAGGGGTGCGCGGGGGTTTGCGTGGCCCCGGTTGGTGCGCGCCGCCCGCGCGTGCCGCCTCAAAGCATTCCAGCAGGGTGAGCGCGCGTTGGTATCCGGTGTGTTCCGCCAGGGTGCGCTCGCGGGCCCGCCGCGCCATCCCCAGCAGGTCGGCATCGGAGCGTTCCAGCCCCTGCAGCACCTCTCTGGCGTCGTGCGCCACCAGCACCTCCGCGCCGGGTTCAAAAAACAAGTCCAGCCCCGGGAACCAGTCGGTCACAATCGGAGTGCCGCAGGCAGCGGCTTCAAAAAAACGTCCCGACGGGCAATAGCCGGAGGCCGCCATCGCCTCCCTCGTCAGGTTCAGCGTCAGCCGCGACGAGCTGTACAGCGCCGCATGATCGGTGGGCGCAACGTGCTCTACCCGCCGCACATTCGGCGGCCACGCCCACTCCGCGGGATAGAGTGGACCGGCCAGCAGAAACATCCATGCCTGGCGCCGCCGGGCCGGCTCCAGGAACATCGACTCCAGCTTGCTCTGGCGGTCCGGAGCATAGGTGCCCATGTAGCTTAGCTCGCAGCGCAGGCCGGGACGCGGCGCCACCCGCCGGTACACATCCGGGTCCACGCAGCCAAACAGCGGACGCGCCAGCTTGACGCCGTGATCGCGCACCAGCGCGTCCAGCGCGCCGCCGCCCGTCCAGGAGAGCACCAGGTCGAACTCCCGCAGCTGACTGGCGCGCAGGTAATCCAGATCGCCCTGCTTGAGCTGCTGCAAGGTAACCGGCGTATCCAGGTCGTAGAAGACGCGCAGCGGCCCGTGGAGCGCGAGCATTTCGTCGGCAATGCGCGCGCCCTCCGGAACATAGCTGGCGGTCATCACCACGTCGCTGGCCGCGGCCTCGGCCAGAGCCTCGCGTCGCACCGCGTCCCAGCTTGCGTACAGCTTCAGATCGCAGTATTCCCACTGCACAAAGTCGCGATGCCGCGCGTAGTACGGCACATCGCGCTCGTAGAAGGTGACCCGGTGCCCGAGCCGGTGCAGCGCCCGGAGAATGGCGCGGTAGGGCGTCGCGTGTCCATTGCCCCACGACGACGAGAGGCTGAGGCCAAAGAGAGTAATTTTCAATTCGCACCATCCATTCCCGGCCGCGCCGAGCCCCAGCCAGACAGATCCCACTCACGCCGTTGTTGGATGAAAACTACGCGCGGAACGTTTGCTGGAAAAAACAAACAGGGGCCCGGCCGCTGCCGGGTCCCTGTTTTGCCATACCTGGATTGCCGCGTAATGGAAGGTTTAGACCAGTTGTGCGTCCAGCGTGATCTCCGTGTTGAGCACGCGCGAGACCGGGCAGCCGGCCTTGGCATCGGCCGCGGCCTTCTGGAACGCTTCCGCGCTGGCGTTGGGGATCTTGGCGCGCAGCTCCAGATGAATTTTGGTGATGGTGAAACCCGCGTCGGTCTTTTCAAACGTCAGCAGGGCCTTGGTGTCGATGGCGTCCGCCTTCAGGCCGGCGGTGTCCAGCTGGGCCGAGAGCGCCATGGAGAAGCATCCGGCGTGCGCCGCCGCGATGAGTTCCTCGGGGTTGGTGCCCACGCCGTTCTCAAAGCGCGTGGTGAATGAGTATTGGGTCTGCGAGAGGACTCCGCTTGCGGTGCTGACCGTCCCTCGTCCGTCCTTCAGTCCGCCCTGCCAGTGGGCGCTTGCCGTTCTTTGCATTGCTTGGGGCTCCTAGCGTGCGCATGGATATGCGCGACCGTCCATCCTAACACCATTCGGACGCTCTCTAGGATGCGTGGCGGCGGTAAAGGTTGTGACCGGAAGCGCCAATGTCCTTCGGGGTACAGACTTCCGTGCAGGGGCTCGCATCTCTGCCGCAGGTGAATTTATACTTCCCGCAGCGATATGACGAAGCATAAGCGGCTGATCCTCGGCGCCATGGCGATTGTTTTGTTGGCGGCAGCGTCGTGCAAGCGCCACGGAGACGAAAAGAAATTTCATCCCAGCCCGCTGGCGGGCGAGCTGTTCAGCGGACAGAGTCTGCAAACCGCCGAACGCAAGCTGGATATGATGGCGGGCAACTTCGACGTGCTGGTCGATCGCACGCCGCTGCCCAGCGACACGCGCCCGCCCTACCGGCTGCTGGTCATCTCCAGGAAGAATGCACGCATCGACGGACAGGCGGGCGAGCTGGTGCTGACGTTTTTTAACGACCGCCTGATGACCTCGCAGTTCTATTCCGACGATATGGCCGCTGCGCGCGCCGCCGTGGAGGCGGGAGACAAACTTTCGCTGGCAGCCGGCGAGGCCCACATCGAGCCTTCCACTCGCGTCTGGGTGGGCAAGGACGAGAACGGACGCAGCTACATCGGCTGGATCGACAAGAGCCTGCAGGCCGAGCAAGACGCTTGGGTAAAGCAGTACGGAGAATGAGTTCACACATGACCCCGACGGATCTGGATAAATTGCGCATCGAGATCGACGCCATCGACGAGAAGCTGGTGGAGCTGTTCAACCAGCGCGCCCGCTGCGTGCTGGAGATTGGCCGCTACAAACAGCAAACCCAGCGCGCCGTTTACGACACCAAGCGCGAAGAGGCGGTGATGGCCAACGTGGCGCGCTCCAACCACGGGCCGCTGCCTTACGAGGAGCTGGCCACCATCTACACCGCCATCCTGGCCGCGATGCGCCGCCTGCAATCGCCCGACCTGCTGGAGCGCCCGTGAGCCCCTCGCGCATCCGGATTGTAAAACGCACGCCGCTGCGCCGCGTGAGCGTGATCGGCCTGGGGCTGATGGGAGGCTCGCTGGCACTGGCCCTGCGCCGCGCCGGACTGGCTTCGCACATCGTAGGCTGCGGACGCCAGGTGCTGGTGGAGCGCGCGATGGAGATGTCTGCGATCGACTCGGGATGCCAGGATGCGTGCGAGGCCGCATCGGCGGGCGATTATGTTTTTCTCTGCACCCCGGTGGAAACCAGCATCGCGCTGATGAGGCAGATTGCGCCGCATCTGCGCGAAGGCGCGGTGGTTACCGACGTGGGCAGCACTAAGGCTGCATTCGCGGCCGCCGCGCGCGAGATCTTCGGTGCGCAGGCCGCCGAGCGCGTCCTGCCCGGGCATCCGCTGGCCGGACGCGAGCTCTCCGGCCTGGAGCACGCCTCCGCCGATCTCTACGATGACTGCGTCTGGGTGCTGACGCCCCTGAGCGCCGGGACTGCCAAGAATGCGGCGAATGACGCTGCACAGTTGCCCCCGGCGCAACAGGCGCTGGTTTCCGCCTTGCAGACGATCAAGGCGCGCGTGATGTTCAGCACTCCGCAGGAGCACGACCGAATTTTGGCCTACACCAGCCACCTGCCGCAGATGCTTTCGACGGCGCTTTCGCTGGCCCTGGCGGAGGCCTTCGCCGCCGATGATCCCGCGCTGCAGATTCACGCCGGCGGCCTGCGCACCATGCTGCGCCTGGCCGCCAGCGAGCCGAAGATGTGGGAGCAGATCGCCGCCAGCAACCAGCCGAATATCGCCGCCGCACTGGAGCGCATGGAGTCCACGCTGAAATCTTTGCGCGAGAGCCTGGGACAGCCGGAGTTCCGCACCAGGTTCGAGCTGGCGAGAGAGTTTGCAAAATTCATAAAGGGCTGAGAGCCATATCTGTTGGTTCTATGGCACAGCGCCTCCGGGGGCGGCGGGGGAATCGCTCACTTCTAAAACAGGAATCGCGGCTTGCCCAACCGCGTCAGCCGAGCATCGCGCTCATCAGGAGGCGGATGATGAAGTAGCCGCCGACGAGGAGCAGCAGGGTGGCGCCCAGCAGCAGGCCGGCGTAGAAGATCTCCTGGCCGGGCGCGGGCGGAGTAATGCCCAGGTAGAGCGCGAAAAAGTTGTAGATGGCGGATTGGAAGAAGTTGCGCTTGGGATCGCCGGTCGTCATGATCTCGCTCAGGAATCGGGATGCGGTCATGATAACCGCGCCGATGGCTGGGCTGCGAAGAATGTTGCGAGAGATGTTGCCGGAAACGTTGCCGGAGATGCTGCCGGCCCGCAGAGTTGATTACAATCGATTGCTTATGGATGTTCTGAGGCGGCAATTCGAGCGGCACTTCGGTTCGGCAGCCCTGCAGGTGGAGCCGGTGCAGGGCGGACTCGGCGGATCGGGACGCACCATCGTGCGCCTCTCCAACCCACAGTGCAGCGCCATCGGCGTGATGCACGACGTTCGCGCCGAAAACGTGGCCTTTCTGGAATTCTCCCGGCACTTCCGGCGGCACGGCCTTCCGGTGCCGGAGATTTATGCCGAAGATCTGGACGCGGGTGCCTATCTGGAAGAGGATTTCGGAGAGACCACACTGTTCGATTTTCTGCGTGAGCATCGCGCGGGCGCGGAGATAAAGCCTGAGGTGGTTCAACTGTATCGCAAGGCGGTGGAGGTGCTGCCGCGCTTCCAGGTGGAGGCGGGGCGAGACCTGAATTACAAGTTCTGCTATCCGCGCTCGAGCTTCGACCGGCAGTCGATTGCCTGGGACCTGAACTACTTCAAATATTATTTTCTGCGGCTGGCGAAGGTTCCCTTCCACGAGGAGGCGCTGGAGAAAGATTTCAGCCGGCTGACGCGTTTTCTGCTGAGCGCCGAGCGCGGATATTTTCTGTACCGCGATTTTCAGTCGCGCAACATCATGGTGCGCGAGGGGCGCGTGTATTTTCTGGACTACCAGGGCGGGCGCCGGGGCGCGCTGCAATACGACATTGCCTCGCTGCTGTTTGACGCCAAGGGCGATCTTCCGCCGGAACTGCGGCAGCAGTTGCTGGAGCATTACCTCGACTCGCTGGCGGGCTACATCGAGCTGGACCGCGCGGCGTTTCTGCATCACTACTACGCGTATGTGTATGTGCGCATCATGCAGGCGCTGGGGGCGTACGGCTTCCGCGGATACTACGAGCGCAAGCCGCACTTTTTGGAGAGCGTGCCCTACGCGCTGAGGAATGTGCGCTGGCTGCTGCAGAACGTGGAACTGCCGGTTGCGCTGCCCGCTCTGATGGCGGCCTTTGCGGCCATGACGGAGACGGAGGCGGTCGAGGCACCGGTCGAGGCGCCGAGCACAGTGACGGGTACGCAGCGTGATGCGCTGCTCCGGCCGCAGCGCAGGGCCGCAGGCGCCGGAACTGACGGTGGTGGTTTCGAGTTTTTCGTTTCATCGCGGGCCGGTGACGGATGAGAGCGGGCATGGCGGCGGGTTTGTCTTCGATGCGCGGGGCTTGCCGAATCCGGGGCGCGAGGAGCGCTTCAAGCGGCTGTCGGGGAAGGACGCGGCGGTGGCGGAATATCTCAACCAGCAGCCGGGAGTGCAGCAGTTTCTGGAGAGCGCCATGGCGCTGGTGGAGTCCAGCGTGCGTGAGTACAAGCGCCGCGGCTTTGCGCACCTGATGGTTTCCTTCGGCTGCACCGGGGGACAGCATCGCTCGGTGTTTCTGGCGGAGCAGGCGGCCCGGCGGCTGGGCGGACAGGACGGCGTGCGGGTGGTGCTGCGGCATCGCGAAGAGGAGAACTGGGTTCGATGAAGGAAGCCTCGATAAAGGATGCAGCGATGAGGGCGGCGCGATGAAGGCGATGATTCTGGCGGCCGGGCTGGGGACGCGGCTGCGTCCGCTGACCGACGAGCGGCCCAAGGCGCTGGTGGAGGTGAGCGGACGCACCCTGCTGGAGATCACGCTGGCCCGCCTGCGCAGCTTCGGCATCAGCGAGGTGATCGTCAACGTGCATCACCATGCCGGCATGGTGGTGGAGTATCTGCGGGCCCACGGCGATTTTGGGATGCGGATTGCGATCTCGCGGGAAGATGAGTTGCTGCTCGATACCGGCGGCGGGCTGAAAAAGGCGGCGGAGTTTTTTCTGCAGGGCGGCGATGCCTCTGACGAGCCGTTCGTCCTGCACAACGTCGATGTGCTCAGCGCCATCGACCTGGGGAAGATGGTGGAGTTCCACCGGCAGCAGAGCGCGCTGGCAACGCTGGCGGTGCAGCAGAGGAAGAGCTCGCGCTATGCTGCTCTTCGATGCGCAGGACGCGGTTGCCATGCGGTTGTGCGGGCGGCGCACGGCAGGCCAGGCGGATGAGATGGCGTGTGCCGCGGCGCATCCGCAGGCATGGGCATTTGCGGGGATTCACGTCGTCTCGCCAAGGATATTTGGATTGATGAGCGACGGCGGAGAGCAGGCGTTTTCGATCATCCCCGAGTATCTACGGCTGGCGGGCGGAGGAGAAAGGATCGTTGGCTTCCCGGCGGACGGCTACTACTGGCGCGACCTGGGGACGGTGGCGAGTCTGCAACAGGCCAACGAGGATGTGGAGCGGAAGCTGATCGAGTTGTGAGGCGGCATGTTCATCTTTACTCAGTTCGTTCTTGGAGACTGAACACTACGGCAAGGTCAACAACAAGGCAAGGTCAACAACCCCACCCAAGCCAAAGGAGGGCTTGGATGGGGCACCCTGTTGGTTTGCTCAGCTTCCAGGCGCTTAGCCGGGGCCACCGCCGGGTGTTTCCACGTGTCGCAATGGGCGTAGACTAGGGAGTATGTCAAGACAAACCGAAGAGCGGAATCGCCAGAGATTCGCCGAGAAGATGCGTGAGAAGACTCTGACGGCAAAGAATGCGAAGCTGGCCGCGAAGAAACCTACAGCCACGGCAACTCCGGCGGGCGCAGAGGACAGCAAGAAGGATTGATGGTTGCCGGGCCGGCGGCAGCGAGCCCGATGCCGCCGGCGCAGGCAGCTCTCAGTTTTTCTCTTCAAGAGCGCGCGGCGCTGTACAATCTCCCCGTGCGAGCCGCAGCCATAGCGCACGCGTATGTAAAACCCAACGTTGTGGAGCCCTTCCGCGACGCGCGGGTCAACGTCTTCCGCGGCAACACCCTGGAGCCCAACGATCTGCCGGACGTGGCCATGGTCTTTGGCGGCGACGGCGCGGTGCATCGCGTTCTTCCCTCGCTGGCCTACACGCGGACGCCGCTGCTGGTGGTTCCCACGGGCACGGCCAATGACTTTGCGCGATGTCTGGGTATTCCGAATCCGGCGGAGGCGCTGCGCGCCTGGCGGCGCTACCTGGACTGCGGCGACAACGTGCGCTGCATCGACCTGGGCACGGTGCGTCCGATGACCGCCGATGAGCGCGGCACCGCGGGCGGCGAAGCAGAGCAATTCGATTCGCTGACCTTTGCCGACGCCGAGGGCCGCATCGCGCCGCCGGCCGCGCCGCTGGGGCCGCTCATTTTGCGCCAACAGATGCACCATGCCGAGGAGAGCGCGGAGCAGCGGCGGGTGATCTACTTCAGCGGCATCGCCGGCGTGGGGCTGGATGCCGAAACCAACCGGCTGGCCGAGCGGATGCCAGGCTGGCTGCTGCGCCATGGCGGCTATGCGCTGGCGGCGCTGCGGGCGCTGGTGTCTTATGTTCCGCCCATGCTGCGCCTGTACAGCTACGACGGGCGCGGGGAAGAGGTGCGGCTGGTGGGCGCGGCGCTGGTGGCCGCCATCGGCAATGCTCCGGAGTATGGCCACGGCATGAAAATGCTGCCCCACGCGCAACTCGACGACGGGCGGCTGGATCTATGCTTTGTGCCGGCAATGCCCAAGGCGAAGGTTCTGCGGTACTTTCACCGGGTCTATTGGGGAGGCCACCTGCGGGTGCCGGAGGTGCAGTATTTCCGCACCCGGCAGGTCTTCCTGGAAAGCGACGCGCCGATTGCGGTGTACGCCGATGGCGAACTGCTCTGCCAGACCCCGGTCGAGATCGCGGCCGCTCCACGGGCGCTGCGGGTGATTGTGCCGTAGAGCGGGCTGGCGCACCGGCTCGGCCGGCCGCGGGCGCTGGGCGATTCTGGCTTGCCTAATTTGCTGGATTGCGGCGGCGGGCAGGGCTGGAAGTGGCCGGAAGGCTTTTTTTAGGGCGATTCCGGATTCTGCCGATTTATACTTAGAGCTGCCCATGTCCCGTGCCGACGCTCCGATCCCGCCGTCCCAACCGCCTCCTGCCGAGTTGAAGCACGAGATTCTGCCGACTCTGTTCGGGGATGGCTATGGGCTCTACAAGGTCCGCAAGGGATCGTTCCTGGCTTCGTTCCTGCTGAATTGCACCGCACTCGGCCTGCTGATCTGGGTAAGCACCTGGACGGCCTCGCATGTTCCGGAGGTCAAGAAGGTGATTGGCCTGTCGGTGGACATCACCCCCTACACGCTGCCTGCGTCGCCGGACCGTTCCGGTGGCGGCGGTGGCGGAGGCTCACACGACCCCAAACCGGCTTCCAAGGGCGCGCTGCCCAAGTTTGCCAAGACCCAGATCGCGCCGCCCACAGTGCTTCCCATGGAGCAGCCCAAATTACCGGTGACGCCCACGGTGGTGGTTCCGCCGGAGATCAAACTGCCGCAGACCGGGCAGCTGGGCGATCCGATGTCGAAGGTGATCGGCACGCTCTCCAACGGTCCCGGCCTGGGCGGGGGAATCGGCAGCGGCTCGGGCGGCGGAGTAGGATCGGGCAGCGGCCCCGGCGTCGGTCCCGGCCACGGTGGAGGCATCGGCGGCGGAGCCTACCATGTGGGCGGCGGAGTGCTGGCTCCCAAGATCATCAGCCGGGTCGAGCCCGAGTTCAGCGAAGAGGCGCGCAAGAACAAGTGGCAGGGCGTGGTCATCCTCCGCCTGGTTATCGGCACAGACGGCAAGCCCCACGACATTACCGTGCAGCGT
Source organism: uncultured Acidobacteriota bacterium (assembly GCA_963742165.1). Taxonomy (GTDB): domain Bacteria; phylum Acidobacteriota; class Terriglobia; order Terriglobales; family Acidobacteriaceae; genus TOLSYN. Next base: position 39,853 of record CAVUKX010000001.1, read on the forward strand.
TCGCTGGGCATGGGATTGGACGAAAAGGCCAAAGAGGCGGTACAGCAGTGGCGCTTTGAGCCGGGCACCAAGGATGGCCAGCCGGTTCCGGTGGAAGTCAGCATGGAAGTCAGCTTCCGCCTCTACTAGCCGGAGGGAAGCAGCTCTGTGGCGCCAATCCTCGGCGTGCAGAAGAGCTGCTCCGTGATTCCCAATTCAACCTTCAGAAATTTCTCAGGCGCTACCCCTTCAGGCCCAAGTGCGAGGGCCCGGGTGCAGTGGTTGGCGTGCGTGAAAATAAGCCCGGCACGTAATTAGGCCCGGCGGAACATGCGTGTGACCGGCTCGGCCTTGCGTGCGGCGGCCTCGGCCAGCTCTTCGCCGCGCTCCAGCAGATCGCCGGCGCGTTTGCCCAGGGTTTCGACCGCTTCGCGGGCGCCCTCGGCTTTGCGCTGCATGTCCTTGCGCAGCAGTTTGCCGCTCTTGGGAGCGGTCATCAGGCCAGCCAGCGTTCCGAGGCCAAGCCCCACACCCATGCAGATGAGCGCGGTGGCAACGGTTTTGCGGCGAGCGGTTATCTCGGATTTTCCAAAGCGGAATTCAACCATGGCGAATAGTACCCCCGGAACGGATTTACTACTGGCTTCTTTAGAGGTTGTGCTGCTCCGCCGAGTTGCCTGCAAATCACCGGGACTCGCCCAACAGGACCCGCCTGCCCTGGATACGGTAGTGTCCGGCGGCGACCAGGGCGATGGCTTCGCTGTACGCCAGGTGTTCCTGCTGCAGGATTCGTTCGGCCAGGGCGTGCTCGTCGTCGGAGGGCAGCACGGGCACGGTTTTCTGCAGGAGGATAGTGCCGTGGTCCAGGTGCTCGTCCACGAAATGCACGGTGCAGCCGCTGACCTGCACGCCGTATTCGAGGGCCTGGCGCTGCGCCTCCAATCCCGGGAAGGCGGGCAGCAGGGAGGGGTGGATGTTGAGGATCTTTTCGGGAAACTGCTGCACGAACCAGGGCGAGAGCAGGCGCAGGTATCCGGCGAGCACCACCAGTTCGACCCCGGCCTGACGCAGGGCGGCGACGACGGAGCGGTCGTGCTCCTGGCGCGGGCAGCCCTTGCTGGGCAGGACCACGGTCTTGAGTCCGCGGGCCTGTGCCTCGGCGATGCCGGGGGCCTCCGGGCGGTTGCTGACGACGACGGCGATCTCCGCCGGGAGTTTGCCGCTGGCGATGTTGTTGGCGATGGCCACAAAGTTGGAGCCGCGTCCGGAGAGAAGTATGCCGAGTCGAATCATCGGCTCTCAGCATATAGCGCGGCGCGGGTATGGCTCAAGGATGGACGGGAAAGTCTGCGGAGAAGACGGCGCTGCTTCCCACCTCAGACGCGCAAAAGCCGCGCGTCGGGAGGTGGCGCACCCGGCTTCCGTTCTAGCTTCGGACAAAACCCGGGGCGTACAGCAGCAGGCCGCGAACGCAGACGGGAAGCAGGATGCCGAGGATTACGTCCAAGGCGAAGTGATAGCGGCCCAGCACGGCCCCGGCCGCAATGCTGAGCGCGATGAGCATAAAAACAACACCCACGGCAGGCACCCACGCGATGAGAACCAGCGAGGCTCCCACGGTAGCGGCCACGTGCGCGCTGGGGAAGGTGTTGAGGTGGATGCCGGCGTGCTGGAGAATGAACAGGTTGAAGGCGCGGATCTTCGATTGTGGCTGAGCCGATGGTAGCTTTGCGGATGTCGGCTTGGCGCACGGCGCACTCCCGGCACAGGGCAGCAGCCTGGGCGGCAGAGTTTGGGCAAAGGGAATGAGCAGATAGCAGAGATAGCTGGCCGGCAGCACGGTAGCCCAGTACTGGTCGATGGCGACGCGATGGTTCGTCCAATACAGAACCGCCACGCCGCAGGGTATCAGCGCATAGCAGAGCAGGTAGGCAAGTTCGAAATAAGTCCCGACCCAGGTGGCGTTCCATTGGCGGGCTCCAGCGCTCCAGAAGCGCGCCGATCCATCTCCGGTCGAACTCGACCAGCCAGCCCTGCAAGGTCTCATGCGGTTTGCCGAAGAGGCGGCCAGCCTGCCAGTAGACGATCAGCATGAGCAGGCAGGGCAGCCAATCTTCCACCACGCTGCCGGTCAGGGGAGAACGCTTCGACAGCGCATGTGTGGCTGCGATCAGCGCGGCGCCCAGCAGGCCGAGAGCGGTGACCTGGCTCCGCTGCCTGGGAGCGATGGGGCGCATCCACCCCACAACAACCAGGAAAAGCAGGGCGGCGGCGGTAACAGTATCGCCAGGGCGCATGGTCCAGATCGCTCCTCATCGTGTCTTCCACCATACCGCACGTACGCGGAACGCAATGCTGGAGCCGCGCCAGTGCGCCAGATTGAGCCGTCAGCTCTCAGCATAGCGTGCGCGGTAGAAGCTCAGGATGAAAAGGGGAAGAAAAAAAGGGGGAGCTTGCAGTCTCCCGGGAGTTAGGAAGACCGGGACCAAAGTCCGAAACGCTGCCCCACCCTCGCAGAAATCGGAGCTAAGACATGACCTTCCGCCCGCCGCTGTCCCAATGACGGCGTCCATGCCGTGCTCCAAAGTTTTGGCCTGGGTACGGACTTTGGCTGAACTGTTCGCGTCCGCGCGGCCGGCCTGCGGCATCAGCAGGTTGAGCCAGTACATTTGCAGGTCCACGAGGGATGCGTAGAGTTTGGTAGCGGTGCCGAAAAAATCGCAGGCAAAGGGCGGGAGTGCGATAGGAGAAAACAGGGAAGCGCTGTTGGAGAGATCGATGGCATAGGAGGTTAAGCTGACGAATGCGGTCAGCGATGCTTTCTCCAGTTCAATTGCCTGTTCCAGTCCGAGGTTACCCATGCCGAGGTTATAGAAGTCCTGGAGTTCGGCGGTGGGGGAAGCTTTGGGGGTTGGGTTGGTTGCGGGGGACACGATTCCTCCTTGGAACAAAACATAAGTTAAGTTATTTTTCCCTGGCGGCGGGATGATCGGAGCAGCAGCCTGCTAACATGCGTCGTACTGGGATAGAACGGTTCTTACCAGATTCAACTGGCTTATCCAACGTCTTCAATGCGTGCCAGCAGGTCTCTGGGGTGAATCGGCTTGGACAGCAGTTCAAACTCGTATCCCTGGGTGCCGGCCGCTTCGAGCAGATCTCTGGAGGAAGCCCGCCCCGAAAACAGAAGAACCTTGCATGCCTGGCAATGTTCCCGGATGCATACGGCCATCTCTACCCCGTTCATCCCTGGCATGTCGACATCGGTAATGACCAGTTCGGGAGTGCAGGAGTAGACCTCGCTTAACGCGCTCTGGGCGTTGTAGAACGCGCTGGCCTCATAGCCGGCCCGGCACAGGATTGCAGCCAGGGTGTCGGCGATGCACCTCTCGTCGTCCACGACAAAAATCCGCTTAGCCATCGCTTCACCCTTTTCGTAATCCCTTCTTGTACATCTTCAGGCCTGCCCGGTCTGTCCGGAGTCGTACATTTCTCAGAGCAATTTTCGCCGGCAGTGCGAGGTGAGCTGAATTGCGTGTAGAAATTGGGTATCGCGGAGTCCCTATTTCGCTTTGTCTGATATCGAACATACATATCCACGGAAAAGGGATACGATCTTGCTAGTTAGATAGCATCCTCATACGCATCTTCGCCCGCCCTTTGAAGGCTGGTTCTCTTGCGCGTCCAGATGCCGTTCTACGGCAAAGGAGCAGCGATGAACCAACCTGCGAAGCAGTATAGGAATCGTGTCTTAGCAGCACTCCCGAAAGAAGAACTTGACCGCCTTACGCCCCATCTGACCCCGATGACGATGGGTGTGAGGACGAAGCTGTTGAATGGCCGCTCCGATTACGCCTATTTTATGGAAGACGGAATGGCCTCGGTGGTTCTCACCATGGCCGATGGCGCCACGGTCGAGGTCGGAGTCATCGGGATCGATGGGGTGGTCGGGCTTCCCGTCCATTCTGGGTGCGGAACATATGCCGGGGGAAACCTTCATTCAAGTGCCGGGCTCCGGCTATCGGATCAGTGCCCAGCATTTGAAGGATGAGTTCGAGAAAAGCGGCCAGCTGCGGAGTATTCTGCAGAAGTATCTGCTGGCGAGCCTGGTGCAAAGCGCCCAGAACGCCGCTTGCAACCGGCTGCACACGATCAGCGAGCGGCTGTCGAGGTGGATACTTACCTGTCACGACCGGGTGCAGACCGACCATATGCCGCTGACCCACGAATTCCTGGGCCAGATGCTGGGCGCCCCCAGAACCACCGTGACCCTGGCGGCCGGAATGCTGCATGAGGCTGGGCTGATCGACTACACCCGCGGCAATGTGACCATCAAAAACCGCAATGGTATGGAGCACGTCGCCTGCGAATGCTATGGAACCGTGCGCGATGAATTTCAGCGTCTAGGGCTGCTCTGATCGGGTGAGGTGAGCCAGCGAGCCAGGGGATGCCAGTCTGCCCGGTGGTTGTTATCCGGTGCGTTCGCTCATGAAGTCCGGCAGCTTCGGACTTACTCTCAGTTATCGCATCTTATCGAGTGTTAAAGTTCAGCGACTAAGACAAAATAACCTACCCTGGCGTGATCGCGGTCACAGCGACTCAGGTCTAACGGGGGTAACGTGGACTGCACATTCGCTTTACGGAGGACCCCAGCCATGAATACAGAAACTCCGCCCGCGGCCCAGGCCGCGATATCTCAATTAATGGAAGATGACCCATTTCTTGCCCGGGTGCAGGAGATTCAACAGTCGATTGTGCGGCGCGCCTACGAGCTATTCAAAGAAAGTGGATTCAATAACCGCCAAGACCTTGAAGCGTGGCAACGCGTAGTCTCCGAGTTGCTCCAGGAAGTTCCGCTGACCGTCGCCGAAACCGACGAGGAGATCAGCGTGCGAGCCGAACTGCCGGGGTTTACCGAGGACGACTTCGAAGTCAAAGTGGATACCAACCGCGTTCTCATCGCCGGCTGCCTGGATTTGCCGACCGAATGCGAAAGCGAGAAAGACGAAACCCTCTGTGCGGTGCTGAGCTCGAAAGAGTTCGTTCGTGAGTACCTGCTTCCGGCGCCAATCGATCCGGAGAAAGCCATCGCGGAACTCAAGGACGGCGTGCTGGAGATTCGCCTGGCGAAGTGCGCAGTCAGCGCCAGGAAATGCACGGTCGGCACGAATCAGTTGGCGGAAAGTAACGCAGCGTAGAAACCGGTTTTCATACTTGGGGAAAGTTCGCTCGCAGGTTGACGCAAAGGCGTGCACAGCGGGCAAAAAAAGATACGGCGTCCATTTACCGATGGACGCCGTATCTTATTGCCTGCGAAGTTATGTGAAAGCGGCGGCGAGCGATGGAGAACCGCTTTAGGCGCGGGCTTTCCGCCTTCCCACATTTGCCAAAGGAAGGCAGATGTGGGCCACCCGAAGCTAGGTGTACTGCACCTTGCGCTCGCCCTTGACGATGCGGCCGATGACGTAGCCTTTTTCGCCGGCGCGGTCGAGGATGGTCTGCACCTTCTTGAACTTTTTGGCCGGGACCACCAGGATCATGCCGATCCCCATGTTGAAGGTGCGCATCATCTCGGCCTGCTCGATGTTGCCGATCTTCTGCATGTGCTCGAAGATGGGCAGCACCGGCCAGCTTCCCATCTCGACCAGGGCGGCGACGCCCTTGGGCAGCACGCGCGGCAGGTTCTCGGTGATTCCGCCGCCGGTAATGTGGGCCATGGCAGAGACCGCCTCGCCATCGACCATGCGGCGGACGATGGGCCAGTAGCTCTTGTGCTGCTTCATCAGCTCGGAGCCGACCTTGCCCTTCATCTCATTGACGTAGGTATCCGGGGTATAGCCGGCGACGTTGAACATGAGCTTGCGGGCCAGCGAATAGCCGTTGGTGTGCAATCCGGTGGAGGGCAGGCCGACGAGCACGTCGCCCACCTGCACGTCTTTGCCGGTGAGGATCTTTTCGCGCTCGACGGCGCCGACGATGAAGCCGGCCAGGTCGTATTCGCCCTCGGGATAGAAGCCGGGCATCTCGGCGGTTTCGCCGCCGATGAGGGCGCAGCCATTGTGCTTGCAGGCCTCGGCCAGTCCGCTGATGACCTTTTCGGCGATCTCCAGCTCGAGCTTGCCCACGGCCAGGTAGTCCATGAAGAACAGCGGCGTGGCGCCCTGCACGGCGATGTCATTGACGCAGTGGTTCACCAGGTCTCCGCCCACGGTGTGGTGCACGCCCATTTCAAAGGCGAGCTTGAGCTTGGTGCCCACGCCATCGACGCTGCTGACCAGGACGGGGTCGGTGAATTTCTTCTTGTCGACCTGGAAGAGCCCGCCAAAGCCGCCGATCTCGCTGAGGACGCACTTGTTGAAGGTGCGGTGCGCCAGGTACTTGATGCGCTGCTTTGTGCGATTTGCCTGCTCAATGTCCACGCCCGCATCGGCGTAGGTGAGGCTCTTTTGTTGTGTGTCGTCGGCCAAGGTAGTCACGTCCGTGGAGGAAAGTATTCGAGGGGTTCCGCGAACCAAGATTGTAACATCGGCGGAGCAAAAGATGCGGTGACGAGTTGCGCTTTCCGTGCATTTCCGGCGGCGGCGCGACGTTCTCCGGCAAAGCGCCCCGGCTTGACGCCGGGAGAATTTCATCCCCGCGCAGGGCCGGGCGGTGTAGGATGCTACGCCAGAAGCTCCGGTTCGAAAGGTGAGCGCCGATGAGTCCGATTGGCAAGACCCCGGTTTCCAACGTCAGTCCCTCGAACGATGTTTTGCGGGCTGACCGCCATCCGCTGGACCCCATCTTCAAGCCCTCCAGCGTGGCCCTGGTGGGCGCCAGCGAGCGCGCCGGCTCGGTGGGCCGCACCGTGCTGTGGAACCTGATCAGCAACCCGTTCGGCGGCATCATCTACCCGGTGAATCCCAAGCGCGCCCATGTTCTGGGGTTTCGCGCCTACGCCAGTTTGCAGGAGCTGCCGGAGGTTCCCGACCTGGTGATCCTGTGCACTCCAGCCGAGGGCGTGCCGGCGATGCTGGCGCAGTGCGTGGAGATGGGCGTGCCCGCGGGGATCGTTCTCTCCTCCGGCTTCAAGGAGACAGGCGAGCAGGGCAGCCGGCTGGAGGCCGAAATCCTGCAGACCATTCAGGGACGGATGCGGCTGCTGGGCCCCAACTGCCTGGGGGTGATGAACCCGGTGTCCGGGTTGAATGCCACCTTCGCCAACTCCATGGCGCGGCCCGGCAACGTGGCCTTCATCAGCCAGAGCGGGGCGCTGTGCACGGCGGTGCTGGACTGGTCGAGGACGGAGAACGTCGGCTTCAGCAGCTTCGTCTCCGTCGGCTCCATGCTGGATGTGAACTGGGGCGATCTGATCGACTACTTCGGCGACGATCCGCGGACGCGCTCGATTGTGATCTACATGGAGTCGATTGGCGACGCCAGCAGCTTTCTGTCGGCCGCGCGCGAGGTTTCGCTGACCAAGCCGATCATCGTCATCAAGGCCGGGCGCACGGCCGCCGCCTCGCGGGCCGCCGCCTCCCATACCGGTTCGATGACCGGCTCCGACGCGGTGCTGGAAGCGGCCTTCCGCCGAGTCGGGGTGCTGCGCGTCAACTCCATTGCCGAGATCTTCTTCATGACCGAGGCGCTGGCCAAGCAGCCGCGGCCCAGGGGCAACCGGCTGTGCATTGTGACCAATGCGGGCGGGCCGGGTGTGCTGGCCACCGACGCTCTGCTGCAGGGCGGCGGCGAACTGGCCGAACTCTCCCCGGAGAGCATGGCGGCCTTCAACGCCTATCTGCCGCCAGCGTGGAGCCATAGCAACCCGGTGGACATCCTGGGCGACGCCGAGCCGGACCGCTATGCCAAGTCGCTGGAGATCGCCGCCAAGGATCCCAATACCGACGGGATGCTGGTCATCCTGACTCCGATGGGAATGACCAATCCCACGCAGATCGCCGAGCAGCTGAAGACCTATGCCCACGGCCTGGGCAAGCCGGTGCTGGCCAGCTGGATGGGCGGCGAATCGGCGGCGCAGGGTGAGGAGATTTTGAACCGCGCGGGAATCCCCAGCTTCCACTATCCCGACACCGCGGTGCAGGCCTTCAACTACATGTGGCGCTACACCTACAACCTGCGCGGACTGTATGAGACGCCCTCGCCCAACGCCGCCGCCTTTCATCCCCAGGGCCTTCAGGCCGCCGAAATCCTGGCCACCGTGCGCAGCAGCGGGCGCACGATTCTGACCGAGTTCGAATCGAAGAAGCTGCTCGATGCCTACGGCATTCCGAGGATCGCAACCGAGCTGGCGGCGAGCGAGGAGGAGGCCGTCGAGGCCGCCGCCGCCATTGGATTCCCGGTGGTGGTCAAGCTCAACTCCCTCACCATTACGCACAAGACGGATGTGGGCGGGGTGGCGCTGAACCTGCCGGATGCGGCCCACGTGCGGCGCGCCTTCCGGCAGATCCGCGAGAGCGTGGCGGCCAAGGCTGGCGACGAGCATTTCCAGGGAGTGACGGTGCAGCCCTTTGCCAAGCAGGAAGGTTATGAGCTGATCCTGGGCTCGTCGCTGGATCCGCAGTTCGGCCCGGTGCTGCTGTTTGGCACCGGAGGCCAGCTGGTGGAGGTCTTCGAGGACCGCGCGCTGGCCCTGCCGCCGCTGAACACCACCCTGGCCCGCCGCATGATGGAGCAGACCCGGATCTATAAAGCGCTGTGCGGAGTGCGCGGCCGCACTCCGGTGGACATGGCGGCGCTGGAGGAGCTGATGGTGCGCTTCAGCGACCTGGTCATCCAGAACCCGGCGATCAAGGAGATCGAAATCAATCCGCTGCTTGCCACCTCGGACCGTCTAATTGCGCTCGATGCGCGGGTGGTGGTGCACGAGAGCAGCGTGGCCGATGCGGAGCTTCCGCGCTCGGCCATCCGGCCCTACCCGGTGGTGTACGTAGCCGGGTGGAAGATGAAGGATGGCGAAGTGGTCACCATCCGCCCCATTCGTCCCGAGGACGAGCCGCTGGTCATCGAGTTTCACAAGAAGCTGAGCGAGCGCACGGTGTATCTGCGCTACTTCCAGCCGCTGAAGCTGACCCAGCGCACCGCGCACGAGCGGCTAACCCGCATCTGCTTTATCGATTACGACCGCGAGATGGCGCTGGTGGTGGAGCGCAAGAAGGACGATGGCACCAGCGAAATCATTGCGGTGGGCCGGCTGAGCAAAATCCACGGCCGTCCCGAGGCCGAGATGGCCGCGCTGGTGCAGGATGAGTTCCAGGGCAAGGGACTGGGCGGGGAGCTCTATCGCCGCCTGATCCGGGTGGCGCGCGACCAGCGGCTGACCAAAGTGCACTCCAATATGCTGGGCGAAAACAAGGAGATGCAGAACCTGTGCAAGCGGCTGAACTTCCACATGAGCACGCCTGACATAGAGGACAATTTGGTGCTGGCGGAGCTGGCGCTGTAGCAGCCGGGTGAAAGTTCAACAACAAAAGCCCCAGATGCAACCGGCATTGCTTCCCAGGTTATCGCCGAAATGCCTCGGCGCGAGCCTGGGGCACCCGGCGATCTCTCAGGGCGAGTAGTTGCAATTGCCCTTGCCTCTGAGGTGTCATCCCGGAGTGAGGGACCCCTGCGCCGCTCAACTCCCCTGTGCTGCCCCAAGCCATTCGACCCAGAATCGATTTAGATTCTCCGATAGTGAGTGCCTTGCCCTGTAGTAGACAGGAAACATTGTGCTAGGCTCCGCCTGTGAGTAAGACGCAGAGTATTCAGGGACTTCTACGGCTAGGCGACAAATGACACTGGACATCCGCGATCTGAGTGCTGACTTCTACCTGCGTCTAAATGAGGGCGAGGCGAGCCGCGAGCCTGCTGGTGCAAAAGACGAGTGCGTGTTGCAGGGCGGGACGACTGGATGCTCGTCGCAATCGAGCCGCCAGTGATCGGCCAGCCCTATGGACTTGGCGGCGAGGATATTTACTACTTGTTGTTGGCCACTCGTCATCAGGGACAGACGTTGTTTCCCGTGACTGAGTGGCCCGCACATGTCTATGCGGCCCGGCTACTCAACAACGCAATTCCCGACGAGCCGGAATTTAATGCGACGCAGACGCAACTTATCCATTGGGGCAGGCTGCACCGAACATACGAAGATGCTGTCGCGGGTAAATAGGCGACTTTGGCAACGATAAATCGCCATCTAGCTCCCTATCCCGAAACAGTACCTTTAGCGGGCCAGCTTGCCCAAACGCAGACGTAGTGCCGTACTTATTAGGCTTTGCCGGGCTCAGCGACCCGGTTCGGTGGCTGGAGTTGTGCGGCAGCGCAGTCGGGCGCGGAGGCAGATGACAGCGGCGGCGATGAGCGCGGCGCTGGTGTCGATGCCCACATCACTCCAGCATCCGTCGCGGCTTGGAATCGTCATCTGGTGAAACTCGTCGGCGCAGGCCACCACGAAGGTCAGCAGGACGGACAGCGTGCCCCACTCGACGCGCCACCACAGGCGGCGCACCTGGATTCCGGAGAGACAGAGCTGATATTCATGGCGTAGCCAGTAGCTGCCGCGCAACAAAAAAAGCCAGCTCAGGCACAGCAGGCCATAGCCGAGCATGTGTCCGCCCTTGCGCATGATCATGTTGAGCAGGTCGAGAAGCGCACCGTGCACAGGTATCCCCAGCCAGAGCGTGATGTGCGCCAGAAAGCTGCCGGTGTGCTTGCCCGACATGGTGTCGGTGGATTCCATTTTGATCAGGGTCAGCATCGCCAGCACCGGCAGCCAGTAACGCCAGAACAATTCCCACCTGTGCTTGGATCGCCGCCGCGGATTGCGGCCGGGTTGCTGCACCGCGCCGTGGCTTGCACGGCGCGGTGCCCCGGAGATCGGGGGGGAGATCGCGGGCAGGAGACAGCTTTCTTGCAGGGCGTCGCTCATGGCTACTCCGCGCGGTAGTTGGGAGCTTCGCGGGTGATGGTCACGTCATGGACGTGGCTCTCCTTCAACCCGGCTCCGCTGATGCGGATGAAGCGCGCCTTCTGCTGCATCTCCTCGATCGTGGCGCAGCCCACGTATCCCATGCCGCTGCGCAGTCCGCCCACCAGTTGATGGACCATCATGGCCACCGTGCCGCGGTAGGGAACGCGGCCTTCGATGCCTTCGGGAACCAGCTTGGCCAGCCGGTTGCCCTCTTCCATTCCCGAATCCAGGCCGCGGTGCGCTTCGCCCGGATCGTCCAGGCTCTGGAAGTAGCGTTCGCTGGAGCCCTGTGCCATGGCGCCCAGCGATCCCATGCCGCGATAGGCCTTGAAGGTGCGGCCCTGGTAAAGAATGGTCTCGCCGGGACTCTCTTCGGTTCCGGCCAGCAGCGAGCCGATCATGACCACGCTGGCGCCGGCGGCAATCGCCTTGGAGATGTCGCCGGAGTATTTCACGCCGCCGTCGGCGATGATGGGCACGCCGGTGTCGCGCGCCGCGCGCGAGGCCTCGGCGATGGCGGTGATCTGCGGGACGCCCGCGCCGGTGACGATGCGCGTGGTGCAGATGGAGCCCGGTCCGATGCCCACCTTGACGCCGTCGGCGCCGCAGGAAATGAGTTCGGCTGTGGCTTCGTAGGTGGCGACGTTGCCGGCCAGCAGGCTGACGTTGGGCAGCGCGTGCTTGATGGCCTTGATGGCTTCCAGCACCCGCGTGGAGTGGCCGTGCGCGCTGTCGATGGCCAGCACGTCGCACTTGTTGCGGACCATCTCCTGGGCGCGCTCCAGGAAGTCCCCGGTGGCGCCGACGGCGGCGCCCACGCGCAGGCGTCCCTGCTCGTCTTTGGCCGCGCTGGGATACTTCAACTTTTTCTGGATGTCCTTGACCGTGATCAGGCCCTTCAACTCGTAGTTGTCATCGACCACCAGCAGCTTTTCCACCCGGTGCTGATGCAGAATCTGCTCGGCCTGCTCCAGTGTGGTGCCGACCGGGACGGTGATCAGGTTGTCCTTGGTCATGATCTGCGAGATGGGGATGTCGGTGCGGGTCTCGAATCGCAGGTCGCGATTAGTGAGGATGCCCACCAGGCGTTTGCCACTGGTGACCGGCACGCCGCTGATGCGGTAGCGCCGCATCAGGTCGAGGGCATCGCTGATGTTGCGATCCGGTTCGATGGTGACCGGGTCGACGATCATGCCGCTCTCGGAGCGCTTCACCTTGTCGATTTCGCCGGCCTGCTGCTCGATCGAAAGGTTGCGGTGCACGATTCCCAGGCCGCCCTGCTGGGCCAGCGCAATCGCCATGCGCGATTCGGTCACCGTATCCATGGCGGCGCCGATGAGGGGAACGTTCAGCCGGATGTTGCGGGTGAGCTGGACCTGGGTGTTGACTTCGGTCGGAACCACGTCGGACTTTGCCGGCAGCAGCAGCACGTCATCAAAGGTGAGCGCCTCGGGGACGGGAAAGTTAATCATTGAGCGTTTCCAGAAGGAAGGTCATAGGGCATTGTATGAACTCCATCCCAACGGATGCAAACCGGCTGGTGAGATGGTTTGTAACTTCCTGTTGACAATCAGCCAGTTTCCATGGGGTGGGCTTATGAGCCTCATAAAAACTTCCGATTTCCCATCTGTGCCGAAGCGAGGCAGACTGAATGGGCGGGCTGTCTTCGGGCAGCTGCAATCCATATGGCTCTATGGCTCTCCTTCGGCCGGGGAAGCGATGACGATCGCTAACCCCGGCCACCTTTTTGCCAACAGGCCGCTCCGCAATCATGCTGCTACTCTCCCGCCGGTTTTCGGCCCGGTGCCAGAGGTGAGCGGCTCCGGCAACGGCCCTGCAACTTTTCGCAGTTCGCGGCTATCCAATTAAAGACAGCAGTGCTCCCTATGGCCGGAGTGAGACCGGGGGCAGTGGCCGGTAGCCGGCGGCGCGGTTGGCCTTGGTTGTATTCCCTCCCGAAGCGGCGCTATACTCTCAGGTGATCGCTGTGGAGTGTTTCTCCGTGCTCCGGGTTGGGGCCGGTGGAGAGCAGCGGTGGGCCGTGTGGGCCGCGTTCCTGGTTCATTTCCCTGTCCATTTGCGTCTTTGGCGAAGGCAGGCAGCCGTCAGGCCTGTTGGGGAAGCCACGGTTGGACGCGCCGCGTGGCCGGCAGTCTTGGGTGAAAGCGGAGTTCTGGTTAGGCATGGCATTTGCGCTCGACAAAGTTCGTGAGATCGCCGATAGAGTCGCCCACTCCAGTGGCTTGGTGGTGTGGGACATCGAGCTCAAGGGAAGCGGTGCGAATCGCACGCTGCGCATCTTTATTGACCGGCCCGAGGGCGTCAGCCACGAGGACTGCGCGGCGTACAGCCGTGAGGCGGCCACCATTTTCGATGTCGAGGACGCGGTTCCCGGCGGGGCTTATTTGCTGGAGATCTCTTCGCCCGGACTGGACCGCAAGCTTTTTAAGCCGGAGCATTTCACGCGCTTCGCCGGCAGCCTGATTAAGTTCAGCACGCGCGAGTTGGTCAACGGCATCCGCCAGTTCGAAGGGCGGCTGGTGGGCGTTTCCGAAGGCCAGCTCACGGTCGATCTGGACCAGGTGGCGAGCCGCAAGAAGGCGAAGGCGCAGGGCGCCGGCGTCATCGTTGTGCCGCTCTCGAATGTCGAGAAGGCGAGTCTGGTTCCGGAGATTTAGTCCCGGAGTTTTGGCGCCGCAGGGATAGCAATCGGGTTCGATACCCGAGATAAGAATTCAGAGCGGGGCGCTCCCCCGCATTAGGTGAAGGTGGCAGGGAATATGGCAAGCGAACTTTATAACGTGATCGACGCACTGAGCCGCGAGAAGGGAATCGATCCCAACATCGTCGTTGCCGCCGTCGAAGACGCCATCGTCGTCGCCACGCGCAAGTTCTACAAGACGCAGGAGAGCCTGCGCGCCGTGCTCGACCGCGAGTCGGGCGCGATCCGCGCCTACTCGGTAAGGGAGATTCTTCCCAGTGAGGACGACATCGAGGACCCGCAGATTCAGATCTCGCTCGAAGAGGCGCTGAAGATCAGCGAGGACGCCGTAGTTGGCGGCGAGCTGCTGCAGGAAAAGTCGATTGAGGGACTGGGCCGCATCGCCGCGCAACTGGCCAAGCAGGTCATCTTCCAGAAGGTGCGCGAGGCCGAGCGCGACACGGTCTTCAACGAGTATCACAACCGCGTCAACGAAGTGGTGAACGCCACGGTCAAGCGCATCGAGGGGCCGGATTACATCTTCGACCTGGGTAAGGCCGAGGCGCGCATGCCGCGCAAGGAGCAGTCCAAGCTGGAGTCGTTCGCCGTGGGCGAGCGGGTTCGCGTGGTCATCACTCGCGTGGAGAAGGCGACCAAGGGGCCCGGCGTCATCGTCTCGCGCGCCGCTCCCGAGCTGGTCTCCAACCTCTTCCAGACCGAAGTGCCGGAGATCTACGACAACACGGTGGTGATCCGGGCCATTGCGCGCGAGGCCGGCGAGCGCACCAAGATCGCCGTCATGTCGCGCGACAAGGACGTGGACGCGGTGGGCGCCTGCGTGGGCATGAAGGGCATGCGGGTGCAGTCCATCATCCGCGAACTGCGCGGCGAAAAGATCGACATCATCGAGTATCACGAGGATGCGGTGGGCTTTGCGGAAAAAGCCTTGCAGCCGGCCAAGGTCTCGCGCGTCTCCATTGTGGATAGCCACGACAAGCATCTGGAGGTCATCGTGGATGACACCCAGCTCTCGCTGGCCATCGGCAAGAAGGGGCAGAACGTACGGCTGGCCGCCAAGCTGCTGGGCTGGAAGATCGACATCAAGAGCGAAGAGGAGAAGCGCCAGGAGGTCGAGCTGCAGATGAACTCGCTGGTGGGCAACTCCGTGACTTCGCTGGAGAACATTGCCGCCGAAGTGGGCGATGCGGTGCTGGAGAAGCTGAGCGACGCGGGCATCACCACCGTGGAATCGCTGGCCGACATGACGCCCGAAGAGTTGGAGGCCATCCCCGGCATCGGACCCGAGACGGTGGAAAAAATTTCGGTGGCGGTGAACAATTACTTCTCCAGATTGGATCTGGCGGCGGAATTGGCTGAGGCCTCGGCCGAGCCGGTCGCGGCCGAGTATCCGTCCGACCCGCTGCTGGCCGCCGAGCCGGAGCTGGCGCCGGAGGCTGGGATTGAGACTGAAGCAGAGGGCTCTGCCGAGTCTGCCGAGGAATCCTCGGAGGCCGCGCCGGAGACTGCTGCCGAGGCCGTCAGTCCGGCCGAGAGCGGCGCAGGGACGGAGCAGGAGCAGAGCTACAAAGATCATCCGGGCGAGGCTGACGCGGACCCGGCGGACAAGTAACCCGCGGCGGCGCGGCCCTCTGGGCGCGCCTTCACCGCTTCCACTGCGGGTCTGCGCGGATCGCGCGGAGGGAAGCCAATTTCTGGGCCGCCTCGATGCATGCCCAGGCAAACGCAGCACGGAAGTCTTCCGCAGCGAAGACCTCTCCGGTAAAGCAGTACAGCGCTCCGGCGCAGCCGCACCGTTTCGGGCAGGTGAAGACGGTTTCGGCATCAAGGAAAGCAACGGCGGATGAAGATTCGAATTAACGATCTGGCTCGCGAGCTGGAAGTGAAAAGCAAACAGATTCTCGACGTGCTTCTCAAGGTCGGCGTCACGGAGAAAAAGACCCACTCCAGCTCCGTGGAGGTCGATGAGGCCGAGAAGGTCCGCAAGTATTTCCGCGAGACCAGCGGCGCCAGCAACCGCTACCGCAGTGGCAGCAGCGGCGGTGGCGGCGACGAGTTTCGCCCCAAAATCGATCTCTCCAACATCAAAAAGCCCGGCGATGCGCTGAAGGCGATCATGGCGCGCAGGGATCAGCCCGGGGAAACGGCCGCTCCTGTGCCGCCGCCTCCGGCTCCTCCCAAGGCGATTGTTAATAAGCCTGTCGCTCCGCGGCCTCCGGTTGCGGCTGCTCCGCCGGTCGCTCCGCGGATGGTCACGCCGGAGTCGGTTCAGGCGCGCCATAGTTTCGAGGCGCAGCGGCCTCCGGCAGCGGTGATTCCGCCCGCGCCTCCGGTAGCGGCTGCCCCTCCGGTCTCCGAGCCAGCGGCTACCAAGCCTGCGGTCGAGCATCCGCCGGCAGAGGTTTCCAATTCGGTCTCTCCGTCGGCATCTGAGACAGTCCAGGCCCCGTCGAGTGCAATCGCGGTGGTCGAAGCTCCCGCTGCCGAAGTTCCGGTTGCGGAAGCGCCGGTTGCCGAAGCACCGGCCGCCGCGCCGACCCCGGCCGAGCCAGCGGATACTGCCGCGGCCACGACCGCGCCCCACAAGCCGCAGTCCGCTTCCGGAGCCCGGCCTCCTGTGCCCAGCCAGCCGCCGGCGCGCCGCATGATTGTGCCGCAAACCGGACCGCGTCCGGTGTACACCGCTCCTCCGCCGCCACCGCCGCGCGTCCCCCAGCCGGTGTCTCCGGCGGCGATGGGCAATCGCACTGGATTGCCGGTACGCGGGCAGCCGATCTTCCAGCGTCCCCGTCCGGGTCAATCAGCCGGTCCTGCTGGAGCTACCGGTGCGACTGGTGCGCCCGGCACTCCCTTCGTTCCCGGTGCGCGTCCGCCATTCCGTCCCGGCGAACGCCGTCCGATGCATCCTACCCGCAGCGCTCCTGCGCCCGGCGGTCGTCCTCCCATGGCTGGCGGACGTCCCGGCATGGGTCCGCGCCCCGGTGGTCCGCCCCGTCCGGGCGGCTTGTTAGGTGGTGCCGCTGGAGCTCCGCCTCCGGGCGCCGCTCCGCGTCCCGGTGCACGCACTGGTGCGCCAGCCCGCCGTCCCGGCCAGCGTTATACGGGACCGCGCGGCAAGCAGGAAGGACCGATGAAGGGGTTCACGCCGCCGCCCCGGCTTTCGCTCAGCAACGAGCCGATGCCGATCACGCGCGCGATCACCATCTCGGAGGGCGTCAGCGTAAAGGACCTGGCGGAAAAGCTCGACATTCGCGCCAAGGATCTGATCGCGCGGCTACTGGCGCGCGGCGTCTTCGCCACCATCAACCAGACGCTCAGCGAAGACTTGGCGCGCGACATGGCCCGCCACTTCGGAGCCGAGAGCTCGGTCATCAGCTTTGAGGACCAGATTCAACAGGACTATGACGCGCAGGCCATCGAACAGGAGAACGAAGCGGTCTTCAACACCGTCACCCGTCCTCCGGTGGTCACCATCATGGGCCACGTCGATCACGGTAAAACCAGCTTGCTGGACGCCATCCGCACCACCAACGTAGCGGGCGGCGAAGCCGGCGGCATTACGCAGCACATCGGCGCCTACAAGGTGAAGATCACCGACACCAACTCTCCGGCGTTTGGCCGCGAGATCGTCTTCCTCGACACCCCGGGCCACGAAGCGTTTACCCGCATGCGTGCCCGCGGCGCCAAGGTCACCGACATCGTGGTTCTGGTGGTAGCCGCCGACGACGGAGTGATGCCTCAGACGCTTGAGGCCATCGACCACGCCAAGGCCGCCAAGGTTCCGCTCATCGTTGCCGTCAACAAGATCGACAAGCCGGAGGCACAGCCCGACCGCGTCAAGAAGCAGCTGGCCGACCGCGGTCTGCTGCCCGAGGATTGGGGCGGCGACACCATCTTCGTCGATGTTTCGGCGAAGAAGCATACCAACCTCAACCAGATCATGGAGATGATCTGCCTGGTGGCGGATATGAAGGAGCTCAAGGCAACGCCTGAGCGCCTCGCCTCCGGCACCGTGCTGGAAGCCAAGCTCGACCGCGGACGCGGCCCGGTAGCCACCGTGCTCATCGACAACGGAACGCTGCACGCGGGCGAAAACTTTGTCGTCGGCAACATCTTCGGCAAGGTTCGCGCCATGTTCGACGATCGTGGCCGCGCGCTTGAGGAAGCCGGTCCCTCGACTCCGGTGGAGATTCTGGGACTGGAAGGCCTGCCGCAGGCGGGCGACCAGTTCGTGGTGGTGGCCGAACGCGAAAAGGCCCGCGAGATCGCCGATTACCGAGAGGCCAAGACCCGCGAGGCGGCGCTCGCCAAGAGCGCGCGTGTCTCGCTGGAAGGCCTGGCGGCGCAGATCAAAAACGAAGGCACCAAGCAGCTGGACATCATCCTCAAGGGCGATGTGCAGGGCTCGGTGGAGGTCATCAACGATCTGCTCACCAAGCTTTCCGGAGACCAGGTGCGCATCAAGGTGCTGCGTTACTCGGTGGGCGCCATTACCGAGAGCGACGTGCTGCTGGCCGCCGCCTCCAACGCCATCATCATCGGCTTCAACGTCCGTCCCGAACGCAAGGCGCAGGAGATGGCCGAGCAGGAGAAGGTCGATATCCGTCTCCACTCGATCATCTACGAGCTGCAGGACGAGATGAAGAAGGCGATGACCGGGCTGCTCGATCCGACCATCAAGGAGTCCTACCTGGGACGCGCCGAGGTGCGAGACACCTTCCGCATTCCCAAGATCGGCGTGATTGCCGGTTGCCAGGTTCTGGATGGTGTCATCAAGCGCGACTCCGAAATCCGCCTGCTGCGCGACAACGTGTTGGTCTTCACCGGCAAAGTTTCCTCGCTCAGGCGCTTTAAGGACGATGCCAGCGAGGTCCGAACCGGCATGGAGTGCGGCATCGGTATCCACAACTACAACGATGTGAAGAAGGGCGACATCATCGAGGCATTCCTCCTCGAGAAAGTAGCCACCCAGCTGATTTAGCGAATAGGAGCGCCGGCGGCCAACCTGGCAGCCGGCGCTCCCATCTTCCGCCATCCCATCCGTAAAACTTTCCCAACCCTGCCTGCCGCATCTCCCACATCTGTTCCTATTCATGTTTTCCGGCTGCGAGTCGGTAACGTGGGCATCCCCTGGCGTTACCGGCATATCGAAACTCCGGTAATTTGCAGAGTTGCTGCCGATACATATACGATGCGGAGTCGCAGTTCGGAATTTTGGAGTCAGACCATGAGAAAAGTGTTGGTTGCAGCCCTGCTGTTCTTCCTTTCGTCTGTTGCGGTTGCGCAGCAGGATTATGTCGGCCGGTACGAGGGATACGGCGGTTTCTCCTATCTAAGTGCCCCGGACATCAGCCTAGGGCAGTGGGGATTCAACACGCAGGTTGGCGTGAACGTCAAACCCTGGCTGGCGTTTGGCTTCGACTACAGCGTGCAGACCGGCTCGACCACGCTGGTTCCCGGCGAACTCAATAACTCGACGCTGGCCAAACTGGCGCCTGTGGTCTCCGAACTGCCACCCGGTTACGATCTCTTTGTTCCCTTTGACGCCACCACCCAGACCTTTGCCGCCGGGCCGCAGCTCGCCTATCGGCATTTCAAGCGGTTCACGCTCCTCTTGCACCCCTCGATTGGTGCCATTCACGAAGGCATCACCCTGAAGGCGCATGACACCATTACGGCGGAGCTGCTGGCAGCGCTTCCCGAACTCGGAGTCGCTTCGGGGCCCAATCTGCGTGACACGACGTATTTCTACGGAGTGGGCGGCGGAGCCGATTTCAACGCCACCAAGCATCTGCACATCCGCTGCGACTTGGAGTACGTGCACACGTTCCTGTTCAGTAACCTGCTGGCTGAGCCGCGCAACGCCATCCGGGTCTCGGCTGGACCGGTGTTCGCTTTTGGCGGCAACGTGGCGAAATAGCACCGCGATCTAACCGGATCGCTGCGCCGGGTTCTACGCTGCGCAGCGATCCGGGCGCGGGCCTGCGCTTGCATTGGCGCCACAATGTTTCCTACACTCAGCGCCGGCTGCGCTCATGCCCATCGCCTACCTCAGCTTCGAACTGCGCATCGAAGACGCGCACTCCCTCAAGGACCGCCGCCAGGTTCTGCGTAGCCTGAAGGACCGTTTGCGCAACAGTTTCAATGTCTCGGTGGCAGAGCTGAACCCCAGCGACCTATGGCAGACGGCAACCCTGGGCGTGGTCGCCATCTCTTCCTCGCGCCACTACCTGGACGGGCTGATGAAGCAGGTGGAATCCGCCGCCACCCGGATTGCCAACCAGCACGGGGCTGAGATCACCGACAGCTTTGTGGATTTTCTCGATTAGTGGATTGAGAACCGTTTGATTTGGGTTTAGCCCTGGGGCGCGCTTTTTCTCATGCGTCCGGCGACACTCAGCCGCAATCTGCATCGAATAGTTTTCAGATGATGGCGGTATCCAAGGCGTACGGAAGTGCAGTTTCGGCGCCGGGCCTTGTTTCTTTTGTTGACTCGCGGCAAGGAACACGCTACGCTCCTGCCCAATGGCATCTGCTTCCATCCAGAAGCACCCTTTCCGGCAGCCTCCGCTCTTGCTTGCCTTCGCTCCCCAGGCCCAAACATTCCCACTCCTTCAGCGGCGTTTCTTGGCGCACGCCGCGCCCGAGGTGAATTCAAATTCGTGATGAAGAAAAACATCGAGCTCCGTCCGAATCTCGAAACCCTGTTTGGCACGCGCGACGAAAACCTTCACCTGCTTGAGGATGGCCTGAATGTCACCATCGATCTCAAGTCCAACTCCGTTCAGATTGACGGCTCGGCCGAGGATGTGGCCCGGGTCCAGCAGGTCTTCGACGATTTCGACTATCTGCGCTCGCACGGCCAGCAGGTCTTCAACGGCGAGCTGACCTCCATGCTGCGGGTGCTGGTCGCCGATCCTTCGGTCACCTTGCGCCAGTTGGCCGATGCCGGCAAGCAGCGCTCGGTGGGCAACAAACGCCAGGTGCAGCCCAAGAGCGTCAACCAGCGCCAATACCTGGAAGCCATCGAGCAGAGCGACATGGTCTTCGGCATCGGGCCCGCCGGAACCGGCAAAACCTACCTGGCGGTGGCCATGGCCATCTCCGCGCTAGTCTCCAAGAAAGTTGCGCGTATCATCCTCGCCCGCCCCGCGGTGGAAGCCGGCGAGCGTCTGGGCTTCCTGCCCGGCACCTTGCAGGAGAAAGTCGATCCCTACCTGCGTCCGCTCTACGATGCTCTCTACGACCTGCTGGAACCGGAGAAGGTGGATCGCTTCCTGGAAAAGAATGTGATTGAAATCGCTCCCATCGCTTTTATGCGGGGGCGCACCCTCAACGATTCCTTCGTAATTCTGGACGAAGCGCAAAACACCACCAGCGAGCAGATGAAGATGTTCGTCACCCGCCTGGGCTTCAACTCCAAGGCGGTCATCACCGGCGACATCACCCAGATCGACCTTCCCAACCCCAGCCGCAGCGGCCTCATCGAGGCGATGAACGTGCTGCAGGGGGTGGAGGGCATCCGCTTCCAGATGTTCAACGAGGCCGACGTGGTGCGCCACCACCTGGTGCAGCGCATCATTCACGCCTATGAGGAGTTCCGCTCGCGGGACGACCGCCAGCTCAACCTGCAGTTGGAGGGGGAAGCGCCCCGCCCGCCCGCCGGTCTGGAGACGATGGAAGAAAAGGCCAAGCAGAGCGCAGCCGTCCGGCAGTAGCAATTCGGTACAATGGAAGGGAGAGCACTGCGCTCTCCCTTTTTTTCTTTCAGTGAGTACCGGGATTGCCCGGAAATAGAGACCTGTGATTTTAGAACGACGAAAAACGAAAGAGCTCAGCCGCCTCGCCCTGGCGCGATTTGCCAACCAGGCACAGCGCGCCACCGGACTCCGCGGCGAGGTCAACATCCTGCTCACCGGCGATGCCGAGATGCAGCGCCTCAATAAGCAGTTCCGCCGCAAAGACAAGCCCACCGACGTGCTGTCGTTTCCCAGTGCGCCCGCCCGTGCGCCCGTGGCCGGCAGCGCAGCGTTATCCGACTCAGCCTCCGGCGGAGACATCGCCATCTCACTGGCGGCGGCGCGCACGCAGGCCGCCGCGCTTGGCCACGACCTGCTGACCGAAGTGAAGGTGCTGATTCTGCACGGCATGCTGCACCTGGCCGGGCACGACCACGAGCGCGACCGAGGCGAGATGCTCTGCCTGGAGCAGAAGCTGCGCGACGAACTGCATCTCACGGCCGGCCTTATCGAGCGCACCTTGGCTTCGCGCGGCGTAACTGGCAAACCAACCGGCAAACCAGTGGGCAAACCAGCCGGCGACACAAGTCGCAAACCAGGCGCTGGCCCGGCCGCCCGCACCCGGAGGCCGTGATGGTCTTCTCTCTTGCCATGGTGGTGCTCATTGCGCTGCTGGTCCTCAGCGCCTACGCCTCGCGTCTCTACACGGAGAGCGGAAAGTTTCTCTCCCGCGAGTTTCAGGAAAACATCGAGATCTTCGAGCACCAGATTGAGCCGCGCCTGGGCTTCAGCTACCGCCGCGCCGCGCTCTCCTTCGCACTGCTGGAGCAGTTGCTGACGGCGGCCATCTGCTTCCTGCTCGCCTACTCGGTCTTTACCCGGCCCGACTGGAGTGCCGAAGATGCCGCGCAGGCAGTGTTCTTTGCACTCGTCGTCATACTGCTGTTCGACCGCTTTCTGCCGTTTTTATTTTTTTCGCGCACCCGCGGAGGCTGGCTGGTTCGCCTTACCTTTCTGCTACGTCTGCTGATCTGTCTGGTCTTGCCGCTCACACTCTTCCTCGTCTTCCTGCAGTCGGTGATTTCACTCGCTCGTCCGGAGAATACAGATGAGGAGCCGGAGCATCCCTCCGAGGCCGTCGATGCGCTGATCGAAGCGGGGCAGGATGAGGGCATCCTCGAAGAGAGCGATCGCGAACTGATCCATTCCGTGGTCGAGTTCGGCGATAAAAACGTGCGCGACGTGATGACTCCACGCCCTTCGATCGTCGCCGTTTCGGCCGACACGACCGTGGAAGAGCTGACGCACCTGCTCTCGCAGCACGCTTTTTCGCGCATTCCCGTCTATCGCGGCGACCTGGACCACATCGTCGGCATCGTCTCGGCCCGCAACCTGCTGCAGGTGGCCGACACCGAGGCTTCCCGCTGCCTGGCCAGCAGCCTGATGAAAACCGATGTTTTTTTCGTTCCCGAGACCAAGCGTGCCAGCGAACTGCTCAATGAGATGCAGCGCGAAAACCGCCGCCTGGCCATCGTCATCGACGAATACGGTGGCGTGGCCGGCCTGGTTACGGTCGAGGATCTCATCGAGGAGATCGTCGGCGATCTCAGAGATGAAGGCGAGTCGCGCAACGAGGTGGTGCGCGAGAGCGAGCACAGCTACATCGTCCCCGGCACATTGGAATCCGACCGTCTCGAAGAACTGCTCGACGTCCGCCTGGCCGAGGATTGGCACGCCACCACCGTCGGCGGTCTGGTCACCGAAATCGCCGGGCACATTCCGCATCCCGGCGAAGTGGTGCAGGAGAGCGGCCTCCGCTTCGAGGTCATCGAATCCACCGCCCGTCGCGTGGGAAAGGTCCGGGTGGTCACCCGGCCGCCCAATTCCATTCCCCCGAATTCGGTTCCCTTGAATTCCATTCCAAAGTAATTCCGTTCCCCATTCCGTTCCCTTTCCATTCCAAAGTCGGGCGCAGTGGAATAGCATCAGTGTGTGCACTCAGGATTCGTAACCATCATCGGCCGTCCCAACGCGGGCAAGTCCACCTTGCTCAACTCTCTGGTTGGCGAAAAACTCGCCATCGTCACCCACAAGGCGCAGACCACGCGCAGCCGCATCACCGGCATCGTCAACGTCAAGCGCACGTCCAAGCATGCCGCCGGCCAGCTCGTCTTTGTCGATACTCCCGGCGTGCATAAGCCGGAGGACCAGCTCAACAAGCGCATGATGCAGGAGGTTTACGATTCGCTGGAAGGCTGCGACCTGATCCTGCTGATCGTCGATGTTACCCAGAAATTCGGCACCGGCGACGAGTTTGTGCTCGATATCGTCAAGCGCGCCAAGGCGAAGACCTTTTTGCTACTCAACAAGATCGATCTGTTCGAAAAAACGAAACTGCTGCCTGCCATCGAAGCCTGGTCCGCGCGCTTCGACTTCGTGCAGATCGTTCCCATCTCGGCTGAAAAAGAGCTGGGCAAGCAGGAACTGCTCACCGCCGTGGTCAACGCCCTGCCCGAAGGCCCCAAGTATTTTCCCGAAGACCAGATCACCGACCAGCCCGAGCGCTTTATCGTCGCCGAACTGATTCGCGAACAGATTCTCATCAACACCGCGCAGGAGGTGCCCTACGCCAGCGGGGTGCTGATCGAAAAATTCGAGGAGGGCACCAAGCTCTCCAGAATTTCGGCGGTGATCTTCGTGGAGCGCGAGGGCCAGAAGGCCATCGTCATCGGCAAGCAGGGAGCCATGCTGAAGCACATCGGCACCCGCGCCCGCCAGCAGATCGAACGCATCCTCGGCGTCAAGGTCTTCCTCGAACTCTTCGTCAAAGTGCGCGAGGGCTGGCGCGACAACGTGCGCGATGTGGATGAGGCCATCGACTGGCGCAAGCAGCTCGAGTCGCTCAACACGCGCCTCTCCGACAAGGATGAAAAACCCGAGGCTCGAAAGGCTCCGGGCAAGAAGCCCAAGGTCAGCAAGGCCAAGGTTCAGGAGTAGCGGGGAAGTTCAGGAATCGTACGAGCATGAGGGTGCCCCACCTTCGCGCCGCGCCTCTTATTTTGCGGCGTTAAGGTGGGGTGGTTAACCTCGCAGTTGTTTTTCTTTTCGCGGTTGTTCCGGTAAAACTATTATTCCTTCCACCGCACTTCCAGTCCTGCGATGAATCCCCGTCCTGGCAAGGGCAATCCAACTACCGCTCCGGCCGTGTTGGTGGTAAGCAGCTCGTGGTAGGTGGTGTTGGTGAGGTTGGTCAGTTGCAGGTACGGTTTGAAATACTGAAACTGGCGTCCCACGGTCCACTCCACCAGCGGATAGGCACCCTGTATCGGAGTGTTTGCGGCCTGATACCGCTGCACGGCTTCCACGCGGAAGCGCGAATCGAGACCGCCCGGGATTCTGCTCCACCAGGTCGCCACGCCCTCGTTCACCGGATAGTTGAATACGTAGCGGTAGACCAGGCCGGGCAGCGGTGCTGCCGAGCCGTGAATTCCCGTATAGCTCAGCTCGAACCTTTGCCGATGAGGCAGCTGGCCGCGCAACGAAACCTCCGCGCCGGTGAAGCTCAAGGTATGAATGTTTTCCGCCACCTGAATCGCGCCCGGGGCTCCTACGTAATCGATCACATTCTCGTCGTGGTGGTGGAATACGTCGGCATCCAGCATGATCCCTTTGCCCAGCGCGGCCTGCACTCCGCCCTCGTAGCTCCATGAGGTTTCAGCCTTCAGGTTGGGATTGCCCAGGGTCCCCGGATCGCTGTAGAAGAGCTCGGTAAAGTCCGGCAGGCGGAAGCCGCGCGAGACCGAAGCCCGCAGCTTGACGCGGCTGCTCACCCAGTAAGCTCCGGAGACCGACGGGCTGAAGACCTGCTGTCCGCCCGTGTACAGTTCCTCGCGCCCTCCCGCGGTGAAGGAAAAACGCTTCAGCGCCCGCGCGTCGAAGCTGGCGTAAAAGCCGCCCTGGTCGCGGGTGTGAACTCCCAGCCCGCCGAAGGTTCCAGTGCTGTCGAGGTGCTCGCGAATCCCGTCCATGCCGTAGTAGATCCGCATGTCCGGGCCGACATTGTCGAACCTGCGCACCGCCGCCTGGTAGTACTCCGCGATGTGGTTGTTCTCATAGAGCGAAGGATCGCTTTTGACGTAGATGTACTCATCGGTGTGCCGGCGGTAGCCGAAGTCGGCGCTGGTCTGGGTTCCGATTGGCTGCGTCCACGCGGCCAGCCAGCCTTTGTCGCGCTCCCAGCTTCCGTAGCTGGCCGGGACATTGTAGAATCCCGCGGCGCCATAGGGTCGGTCGCTGATTCCCAGCAGCACGTCGCTGGCTCCAATCGGAGTGTTGATGCGGCTCTCGGAGGCGATGGCAAGGTTGCGGTAATCGCGGTCCTCAATGAAGCCGGTGGAAAGCTCGCGCACAAAGGTCAACTGCTCGCTGAACTGCTTGCGGGCCAGTGTGAGCGCCCCATTCTGCTGGTTTGTTCCCCAGTTGCCGATGCCCGCGCCCAGACGAATCTCCGTGGTATCGGGAATGGAGGTGATGAAGTTGACCGCACCGCCCATGGCGTCGGAGCCATAGAGCGTGGAGCCGGCGCCCTTGAGCACTTCAATCCGCTGCACCGACTCAAACGGAAACGGAATGTCCAGATTGTTGTGCCCGGTCTGCACGTCGTTGAGCCGCAGTCCATTTACAAGTATCAATGTTTCTTCAAAGCTGGTGCCGCGGATGGAAACGTCGGCCTCCATTCCCGGAACCCGTTCCTGCACGTCGAGCGAGGAGTCCTGTTCCAGGGCATCCGCCCAGCTGCGGTACTCCGACGGAGACTGGTCCACTTCGATGACGCTTACGCTGCGGTTGGTCTCTTCCAGCGGCACCGGGCCATAGGTGCCGGTCACTACCACCTGCTCCTGCGGGTGGGGTAGCGCGGGTTGGGGGGCGGGATTGGCGTCCGGCGCGCTCTGCGCCAGCGCCGCGCAGCCCAGGAGAAGCACGGTGAAGATCGTTTTCATAAAATGCCTCTATGGTGCAGACGAGCCGGTTGGTTGGGGATGGATTGCGATGCGTGGGCGTGTGCTTCTCTGATTTTCAACCCTGACGCGGCGCCTCGCAATCATGGTTTTATATTGCGCTTGATAATTAAGAAGCTCAATTATGTACAATCGAAGGATGCGGATCGATGCGTTCCTCCACGAGAGCCCCATGTTCGCCGTCAACCGGGCGGCGCGCCGCTTCGACTCGCTGGCCGCGCACGCGCTCGCCTCCGACGGCCTCAGCTTTCTGGAAGGCCTGGTGCTGGCGGCGGTTTTCTTCGATGAGCCGGAGTGCATCACGCCGTCTCAATTGGCCGAGACCTTTGGCACCACCCGCGGCAACGTGAGCCATTGCATCTCATCCTTGGAGGCCAAGGGCTTTCTGCGCAGAGTGATCGATCCCGCCGATGCCCGCTCCTACCTTCTCGATTTGAAGCCGCCGGGAAAGAAGTGTGCGCTGCGCGTCATCCGCGCCTTCGACAAACTACAGGCGGAGTTCGAAAAGGAGGTCGGCAAGACCGCGCTACGCGATACCCTCACGGTCATCCGCAGGCTGGAAGCGCTGGTTCCCGTCAAATAACGGAACCGGCACGAAGGCTTAGCCGTTTAGCCTGAATGCGGCCCAATAGTGTTTTCGGGCGTCCGAAGGGCGTTTCCCTCAGCGGCTAAAGCCGCCTGAAATGCGCCTTTCTCGCGGCACGACTGAAGTCGTGCCCTTTCAAAACCGATTCATGCAACCGCCTCTAGCCGTTGCCGTCTCTTTGGCCCTTACCTTGAAACTTTGAAACCTTGAAACTTTCGAAACCTGTTCTTATTCTTCCACTTTGGCGATTCCCAGCGTCTTCATCTTGCGATAGAGATGGCTTCGCTCCAGCCCCAGCCCTTCGGCGGTACGGCTGACGTTGCCGTTGTTCTCGTCCAGCTTCTTTAGGATGTAGTCGCGTTCGTAGGCCTCGCGCGCCTGGTGCAGGGTGGTGAAATTGCCCAGCGACTTTCTGGCTTCCCGGTACAGCATCGAAGGCAGGTGCTTGCGTTCCAATCGCTGCACCGTGGGATTCATGATGACGATGCGCTCGATCACGTTGCGCAATTCGCGCACGTTGCCCGGCCAGGAGTAGTGCGTCAGCACCTCCAGTCCCTCGTCGGCGATCTCCTTGGTGCGGCGGCTGTACTGGCTGCTGAACTCTTTCAGAAAATGCCGCGCCAGCACCGCAATGTCCTCCTTGCGCTCGCGCAGCGGAGGCACAACGAAGGGCACCACATTCAGCCGGTAGAACAGATCCTCGCGGAAGTTGCCGCGCCCGATCTCTTCTTCCAGGTCTTTGTTGGTGGCCGCGATAACACGCACATCCACCGTCACCGGCTCCTCCATGCCAACCGGAGCAAAGCGGCCCTCGTCCAAGGTGCGCAGCAGTTTGGATTGCGTCTTCAGGCTCATGTCGCCCACTTCGTCCAGAAAGAGCGTGCCGCCATCGGCCTTGCGCAGCTTGCCTTCCTTTTCGGAATCGGCTCCGGGGAACGCTCCGCGGCAGTGGCCAAACAGTTCGCTCTCGATCAGGTCTTCGGGGATCGCGGCGCAGTTGACTTCCACGAACATCTCGTCCTTGCGCAGGCTTTGCGCGTGGATGGCGCGCGCCACCAGCTCCTTGCCCGTGCCGCTCTCGCCGTAGATCAGCACCCGCCCGTTGGTCGGGGCCATCAGCCCAATCTGCTGCCGCAGCGCCTTGAGCGGAATGCTGTCGCCCACGATTTCGGCGTGGGAGACCAGACGCTTCAACTCCTGGTTCTCCGAGCGCAGTTTGCGCGCCTCCGCCGCGTTCTTCACCACGATCAAGGTCTTTTCCAGCGACAGCGGCTTTTCCAGAAAGTCGTAGGCTCCCAGCTTGGTCGCCCGCACGGCGGTCTCCACCGTGCCGTGGCCGGAGATCATCACCACTTCGGGACGGTCTTCCAGGTCCTTCACCTGCCGCAGCACGTCCAGCCCATCCATCTGCGGCAGCCACACATCCAGCAGCACCACGTCGAAGTGCTGGTCGCGCAGCAGGGTCAGCGCGCTTTCGCCGTCTTCGGCAGGCGTCACGCGATAGCCCTCGTCTTCCAGAATTCCACCCAGCGTCTCGCGAATGCTCGGCTGGTCGTCCACCACCAGGATGTGGATCATCGTCCACCTTTCTACCTTCTCAGGCGTTCTCGTGTTTCTCGGCTTCCACGGTGCCACGCTCGGCGGCCATCACCACGGGCAGCTCCACCAGCAGGCGTGTGCCCACCGGTTGGTTGGCCTCCACCCGCACGGCGCCGCCATGGCTTTCCAGAATTTGCGCCACAATGGCCAGGCCCAGGCCTGTGCCCCGCGCCTTGGTGGAGAAGTAGGGCAGAAACAGCTTCTCCTTGTCCACGGCGCTCACGCCCTCGCCGGTGTCGCAGATCTCGATCTCCACCGCGTCGCGCGTCTCCAGCAGCGTGGTGGCAATGCGGATCTCCCGCACCACCGAGTCCTTCATGCTCTCCGCCGCGTTTTCCACCAGGTTGGCCACCACCCGCTTGATCGCCTCCGGATCGGCCATCACGCGCGGCAGGCCGTCGGCCAGTTGCAGCCGCACGTCCACGCCCTCCAGCCGCCCCTCGAACAGCGCCATCGCACTTAACACAATCTGGTTCAGATCGGACGGGTGCGGATGCGACTGCGGGAAGCGTGCCAGGGTGGAGAACTCGTCCACCAGCCGGCGCACCGTCTCCACCGCGCTGCCGATGGTCGCCACGCAGCTTTCCATGATGGTTCGCGACATGCCCTCGCCGCGCACTCCGCGCTCGATGTGCCGCTGGATGCGTTCGGCCGACAGTGCAATCGGCGTCAGCGGATTCTTGATCTCGTGCGCCACCCGGCGGGCCACCTCGCGCCAGGCGGCCTGCTTCTGCGCCTTCAAAAGATCGCTCAGGTCCTCGAAGACGATCACGTAGCCCAGCCGCCGCACTTGTCCCGAGCCGCTCGTGGGGGCCACGGTGACGCCTACTTCCAGCTCCGAGCCGCCTGAGGGAATCTCCATCTGCGCCGTCGTGGTCCCCATGCGGTCGGCCTTGCGCGCCAGCCGCCAGATGTCTGTCGCCACGCCGGGCGCTACTTCGGAGGGGAATAGCTCGGTGAGCCGCAAGCCCGACTGCGGTCCCGGCTGGCTCACCCCCTTGGGCTGGAACATCCGGATCAGCGCAGCGTTTACCCGCGTTACCTGTCCGGTGCCGTCCAGGGACAGCACCCCGGAGGGAATGCTCTCCAGCATCGTCTCCATCTGCAGGCGGCGGTCTTCCAGGTTCAGGTTGGCCTCCTGCAGCTGGCGGCGATTGCTCTCCAGCTCCGCCGCCATGCTGTTGAACGAGTTCACCAGCTGTCCCAGCTCGTCGCCGGCACTGACTTCCACGCGGTAGTCGAGGCGGCCGGCGGAGATCGCCTGCGTGCCCTCCATCAGCGCCGTCACCGGCAGAGTCACCACCTTGCTCAGCGTCCGTGCGGACCAGGTCGTGCCCAACAGCACCAGCAGGGTGATCAGCAGCAGAAGCTGCATGTAGTTTTGCCGTATCAGCTTGTTGTTGTGCCGCAGATCCTGGTAGCGCTGCTGGCTCTGCTCCAGTTGATTCAGCGCGTCCACGTATCTGTCCGGCAGCGGCAGCGCCACGGCCACGTAGCCAAGGTCTTCCACCGGCGCCGTTCCCAGCATGTAGGCGCGATGGTTCAGGGTGTAGAGGCGAGGTTTGTTCTCCAGGGCCAACAGGTTTGAAACCTCGGTCTGCAACACGCTCCACGGCAGCGGGGCACTGTAGCTGGCCTTGATCTGTCCCTGGTAGATGGCCAGGGCAAAGCCGCCTTTGAGCGTCATCTCATGCTCGCTGAACTCTTCCATCACGGAGCCGAAGCGGCCCGTGCGGTAGGACTTCACGGCCTCCGGGTTGGTGGCAATGGAGCGAGCCTCGGCCAGCGCATTCTGTCCCGCGTAGCTGCTCAGCAGCTCGGCCACGGTCCGGCTCTGTCCCCGCACATCCTCGATCGGCTGCGAGAACCACTTGTCGATGGAGCGGTTCATCAGACCGTAGGCGAACAGGAACATGGCGATGACCGGCCCGAAGGAGAGCACCAGCGCGCCCAGCACCATCTTGCTGCGGAAGCGCGACCCGGCGGTCCCGGCCTGCCGCTCCAGGTAGAGCTTGAGCAGGGTGCGCAGCAGCACGAAGATCAGCGCCACCAGGGCCAGAAAGATCAGCGCCGACAGCGCCACCAGCACATAGGTGGAGAAGAGCGAATCCGGCCGCAGAAATTTGAGATTGAAGGCCGCCTGCGAAAAGATGATGAAGACCAGCAGCGCAATCCCCACCCCCAGCAGCAGGAGCTTGTGGCGCGGGCGAGATGGAGGCGGTGTCTTCAATCGAATCCCACACCGATTCTAGTGCAGAAAAGACACAAAAATCCGCCAAATTGCACAATGTTCCGAAGGGCCCGCTCACCGCGCCTAGACTGTTCTGCCAGGATGCTATCCCGCTCCGCTGTCGGCGCTCCGCTGCCTGGCCGATTGGTCCCAGAAGGCCTGCACCGACTCCTGCAAGCTGCACATCCAGGCTGTTGTTGAAGCGCTTCAGGTCGATCACCAGGTTGCTGGTGTCCAGCAGCAGCAGGCGCTGCCGCACCATGTCATAGACCACCCCTTCCAGGATCACCGCGTCGGTCACCAGCATGGAAATCCGGTAGCCGCTGGCCAATCGTTTGGCGCCGTGTCGGCGGCTCAATTCGATGGCCGTCCCGGTCAGCTGGTCGGGCGCAGGGGAATCCAGTTGGTTGGCCATCTCCAGCAGCATGGCGTGCAGTTCGCCGCCCCGCTCCTCATCGCTGATGGAGATCGGTCCCAGGGCGGGGTCGGATTTCATCTTGCCCACCGTGATTTCGCGGATCTCCTCCACGTAGTCTCGCAGCAGCTTGGAGAGGCGCATCGGCACCGAAGGGCAACTCGGGTGCCGGGTCTGCAACTTCTCGTTGATCAGCTCGACCAACTCCTCGATCTCTGCCGGTTTGATCAGGAAGTCATCGACCTGGCTCTGGATCGCTGCCAGCGCGCTTTCAAAGGCAGGAAAGCCGGTGAGAATAAAGTTGATGCAATCCGGCTGGGTCCGCCGCATGGCGCTGACCACGGTAAAGCCGTCGCCGGGCTGCCCGATGTTGAGGTCCGAGATCAGAATATCGAAGGTACGGGTGGTGATCTCAGTCAGCGCTTGCGCCACCGTGGCCGCGCTACGCACCTCGAATCCGTGCATCCCAAGGATCGCCGGAAAGGTAAGCCGGAGGCTGGGTTCGTCATCCACGAATAAAACGCGATTGGCTGGCATCGGACCACCCATCGTGCGGCCGTAACATCGACCGGAGGACTCGTAGGATGGCAGAGATGCGCCAGTGGTAAACGTGAATCTCTGAAAGCTGCGACATTTTCGTTCCAATTTGAAACTCGCACGCCTTAGCGCGGCAGTGCTCCCGGCGGCAGCAGCGGGCGCAAAGGGCAGTCCTGGCAGTGCGGCGCGGCTTTCAGGCAGTAGTGTTTGGCCGTCTGCACCAGCAGTGCGTGAAACTCGTTGTAGCGCTGCGAAAGCTCGCTGCGCGCCATGCCGGAGGCCGCCGAGGGCGCATGGACCGCAAGGCCTCGAATTGCGGGGGAAAGCGTCGTGGGGGAAAGAACCGCGGGTGCCCCGCCTTCACGCCGCGCCTCTGGGCTTGCGGCGTTCAGGTGGGAGAGCGAACCCTCCTTGGCCAGGGCTGTCTCCACCGCGGCCCGGATCTCCTCGTACCCGGTGCCGGCTTGCGCCAGCCGGTGCCGCTCGAAGATGCGCCGGGTGTAGGTGTCCACCACGAAGACCTCACGGCTGGCCGCGTAGAGCAGGATCGAGTCCGCCGTCTCCGGACCAATTCCGGTCAGCTCCAGCAACTCCTTGCGCAGCGCCTCCACCGGCTGCGCGAACATGGTTTCCAGCGAACCCGCATGCCTGGCGTCCAGGTGCGCCACAAAGTCCTTCAGCCGCGCCGCCTTTTGCCGGTAGTACCCTGCCGGACGCACCAGCGCCTCAAGCTGCTCCACGGTGGCCTCGCGGATTCCCTGAACCGTCAGGACTCCCGCGCGGCGCAGGTTTTCCATCGCCAGCTCCACGTTTCTCCAGGCCGTGTTCTGGGTCAGATAGGCTCCGGCCACCACCTCGAAGGCCGAACCTGCCGGCCACCAGTGCTGCGGTCCCATCGCGGCTTCCAGGGTACGGAAGATACGCCGGATGGTTTGCGATTCTGAGCTCTTTCTCCGCATTCCGGAAGTGTAGCCGATACCCGGGGTACCGCTCCCTTTCGTCATGACACTTATGCGTCCTCCCGATTGACAATTAATGTCAAGCTGCTACTCTGCAGTTACTGCTTCCGCACCCTGTGTGTGTTCAACGTTTTCGCGGGGAAAAGGCTTCCCGTGACGCGTTCAGTCCAGGGCTGCCCACACCTCCAGGCGAGTGCACGGAGCCATGTGCCTGGGCTGGGCCCGGTGCAGATACGAAGAGGCGAGGAAATACAGTTGGCAACGACTCCACCCAAGGGCCCTCAAGCCGCGGCATTCGACCCGGCAACCTATGCGATCGACCCCAAGATCGTCAAAACGATCTCGATCGAGGTTGCACGCAAGTACAAGGTTCTCCCCTTGGGCCGCGTGGGCACGTCGCTCCAGGTAGCCATGGTGGACCCAACCAACTACCGCGCTCTGGACGACCTGAAATTCATAACCGGCTTCAACATTGAACCGCTGCGGGGCGGCGAATCCGCCATCATGGAGGCCATCGAATACGCCTACAACGCGCCCGAGGACAATAGCGCCGGCTCCAACGACGACTTGAACTCGGTGTTGGCCGCCTTTGGCGACGACGGCGGCGGCGGCGACGACGGCGAGACGCTCGGCGCAGAGGACGAGGCCTCGATGGCCGAGATGGAAGCGGCCGCCGAAGAGGCTCCCATCATCCGCCTGGTGAACGGCATCCTCCGCGAAGCCGTGCAGGCCCGGGCCAGTGACGTGCACATGGAGCCCTACGAGAAGGAATACCGCGTCCGCTTCCGGGTGGACGGCGTGCTGGAAGAGTTCATGAAGCCGCCGCTCAAAGCCCGCGACGCCATCATCTCCCGGGTCAAGATTCTCGCCCGCCTGGATATCAGCGAAAAGCGCCTGCCGCAGGACGGACGCATCATGATCGCCCTGCGGATCAACGGGAAGCGCCGGGTTCTCGACTGGCGCGTCAGCACCCTGCCCACGCTCTGGGGCGAAAAGATCGTCATGCGCTTGCTGGACAAGGACCAGCTCCGCCTGGACATGACCCAGTTGGGCTTTGAGCCCGAGTCGCTGGAAAAATTCCAGAGGGCCATTCTCAAGCCCTTCGGAATGGTGCTGGTCACCGGGCCCACCGGCTCGGGCAAAACCAACACGCTGTACTCGGCCATCTCCCTGCTCAACAAGCCGGACACCAACATCATGACCGCCGAGGATCCGGTCGAATTCCAGTTGCAGGGCGTCAACCAGGTGCAGATGAAGGAGCAGATCGGCCTCAACTTTGCCGCCGCCCTGCGCTCCTTTCTCCGTCAGGATCCCAACATCATCCTGGTCGGCGAAATCCGTGACTTCGAAACCGCCGAAATCGCCATCAAGGCCGCGCTTACCGGCCACCTTGTGCTCAGCACGCTGCACACCAACGGCGCCCCGGAAACCATCTCGCGTCTGATGAACATGGGCATCGAACCTTTTCTGGTTTCCACCTCGATCCACCTGATCGTGGCCCAGCGCCTGATCCGCCGCATCTGCACCAACTGCATCGAGCCGGTCGAAGTTCCCAACCAGGTGCTGCTCAAGGCCGGATTCACCCAGCAGGAGGCGCGCACCGTCAAGGTGATGAAGGGCCGCGGCTGCGAACGCTGCAACAGCACCGGCTACAAGGGACGCACCGCGTTGTATGAGGTCATGGAGATGAACGACGTTCTGCGCGAATTGATCCTGGTTGGCGCCTCGTCGCTGGAATTGAAGAAGAAGGCCATCGAGCAGGGCATGATGACCCTGCGCCGCAGCGGCCTCTGCAAGATCATTCTCGGCCAGACGACCATGGATGAGGTCTTGCGTGAAACCGTACTGTAAAACGGCGCCTGCGAAATTTGCGGTTGCGCCGCGGCCAACGATTAAGCAACAGATTAGGCAACAAGGGCTCAAGGAGAAGGAATGGCGGTAACCCTCAGCGATCTTTTGAAGAGGCTGCTCGAACTCAGCGGCAGCGATCTTCACATCACCACCAATTCGCCTCCGCAGGTCCGCGTTCATGGTCATCTCCAGCCGCTGGACATGCCACCCCTGGGGCCGGCCGATACCAAGCAGCTGGCCTACTCGGTGATGACCGACGCCCAGAAGCATCGCTTCGAAGAGGATTTCGAACTCGACTTTTCCTTCGGCCTCAAGGGACTGGCCCGCTTCCGCGCCAACATCTTCAACCAGCGTGGAGCCGTGGCCGCGGTCTTCCGCGTCATTCCCTTTGAGATCAAAAGTTTTTCCCAGCTCAATCTTGCGCCCGTGGTGGCCAAGCTTTGCGACCGTCCGCGCGGCCTCATCCTGGTTACCGGCCCCACCGGCTCGGGCAAGTCCACCACCCTGGCGGCCATGCTGGATAAGATCAACAGCGAGCGCCACGAGCACATCATCACCATCGAAGATCCAATCGAGTTCGTGCATCCGCACAAGAATTGCCTGGTCAACCAGCGCGAACTGCACCAGGACACCAAGAGCTTTACCGCCGCCCTGCGGGCTGCCCTGCGCGAGGACCCCGACGTGGTGCTCATCGGCGAAATGCGCGACCTGGAAACCATCGAGAGCGCGCTGCGCATCGCCGAAACCGGCCACTTGACCTTCGGGACGCTGCACACCAACTCGGCCGCCTCCACCATTAACCGCGTGATTGACGTCTTTCCCTCCCATCAGCAGTCGCAGATCCGCGCCCAGCTGTCGCTGGTGCTGGAGGGCATCCTCTGCCAGGCATTGTTGCCCAAGGCCGGTGGACCGGGGCGCGCCATGGCCATGGAGGTGCTTGTCCCCAACCCGGCCATCCGCAACCTCATCCGCGAGGACAAGATTCACCAGATCTATTCGTCCATGCAGTCCGGCCAGGACAAGTACGGAATGCAGACGTTCAACCAGTCGCTGATGGCGCTGTATTTGCAGAAAGCCATCACCATCGAGACGGCGCTTGTGCGCTCCTCCAACCCCGATGAACTTCAGGAAATGATTAACCGCGCGCTGAGCAACGCCAAGGCTTCCGGCGCATCGGCGCGCAAATAGTACAACGGTCAGGCGAGTAGAGAGGTCACAATGCCGGTTTTCACATATTCGGGAAACAATGCGGCGGGCGAAAAGGTGCAGGGAGAGCGCGCCGCGGAAAACAAACAGGTGCTCCGCGCCGCGTTGGCGCGCGAACGCGTCCAGGCCAACGTCATCAAGGAAAAAGGCGCCGGCTTCAATCTCAACATGAAGTTCGGCGGCTCGGTCAAGGCCAAGGAGCAGGCCATCTTCTTCCGCCAGTTCTCGGTGATGATCGACGCCGGCCTTCCCCTGGTACAGTGCCTGGAGATCCTCGGCGTCAACCAGCAGAACGATTTCTTCAAGAAGGCGCTGCTCGGCGTCCGCACCTCGGTCGAAGGCGGCGCGACCCTGGCCAATTCCATGCGCGCCTATCCCAAGGTTTTCGACGAACTCACCACCAACATGGTCGAGGCGGGAGAAGCCGGCGGTATTCTCGACACCATTCTGGCCGCGCATCTCGCAGTATGTGGAAAAGGCGGTCAAAATGAGGGCCGCCATCAAGTCCGCCCTGGTCTATCCGGTCTCGGTCATCTTGATTGCCGTCCTCGTCGTGGGCGCGCTGCTCAAGTTCGTGGTGCCCATCTTCGCCAATCTTTTCGTCGGCCTCGGGGTCACGCTGCCCGCCTCCACCCAGTTCGTCATCGGTCTTTCCAACTTCGTCAGCAGCTTCTGGTGGCTCATCTTCCTCAGCATCGGATTGTTTGTGGTGGCCATCAAGTACATCCGCAGCACGCCGCAGGGTTTGTTTTACACCGATAAGATTATGCTCAACCTGCCCGTCTTTGGCCCGGTTCTGCGCAAGATCGGCGTGGCCCGCTTCACCCGCACCCTGGGCACGCTGATCGCGGCCGGCGTTCCCATCCTGGACGGCCTTGCCATCACCGCCCGCACCGCCGGCAACGCCGTCATCGAGCGCGCCCTCATGCAAACCCGCAAGTCCATCGAGGAAGGACGCACCATCGTGGATCCGCTGCGCGAAAGCGGCGTCTTCCCCAACATGGTCACCCAGATGATCGGCGTCGGCGAGGCCACCGGCGCCATGGACAACATGCTCCAGAAGATCGCCGACTTCTACGAGGACGAGGTGGATGCGGCCACCAAGGACATGCTGGCCCTCATGGAACCCCTGCTTATCAGCTTCCTGGGCGTTGCCGTCGGCGGCATCGTCATCTCGCTCTACATGCCGTTGTTCTCCATGATCTCCAAACTTGCAGGCTAGGAAGGAAACGGAATGGCCGCGGGAATCAACGAGGGGATCTGGCTGGAGTGGCTGGTTAAGGTCCGCATCATCATCATCACCATTCTGCTCGCCATCGAGTTGGCGATCGTCACCCTCACCACCACCAACGTCAACCGGGAGCTCTTCGTCCTGGTCATCCTCGGCTGGTACCTGTTCGCCGGATTGCATCTGTATACGTTTCTCCACCGCAAAAACCAGTGGCAGATGCAGTCCAAGCTGCAGGTGGTCACCGACCTGTGTTTTACCACCGCCGTGGTTTACCTCTCCGGCGGCATCGACACCACCTTCGTATTTCTCTACCCCATCATCATCATCGTCGCAGCCACCCTGCTGTCGGAGACTTGGGCCTACCTCACCGCCGGCATGTCGTTTGTGCTCTTCGGCGCAACCCTGGAGCTCTCCTACTTCGACCTGATCCACTCCTATTCCAGCAGCCGCCCCGATCTCAAATCGCTGCAGGCCATCATTTCGATCTACCTGTTCGCCTTCGCTGCCATCGCCTACCTGGCCAACAAACTGGCCAGCCGGATGCGCCAGGCCGAAGTCGAGTTGAAGCACAAGAGCTTCGAGCTGGAAAATCTCCAGGTCCTGCATGGCATCATCGTGCGCTCGGTCTCCAGCGGTCTGCTCACCTCCGATCTGGAAGGCGCGGTCCTGCTGGTCAATCCCGCCGCCCAGATTCTGCTGGGCCGCGGGCAGCAGGATCTGATCGGGCTCAACGTGGACCAGCTCTTCCTGGACCGCCTGCCTTCGCCCGGCGCGGCGCGCAACGAGGTGCGGGCGCAGACCCCCAGCGGTGCGGAAAAACTCCTCGGCATCGGCTGCAGTCTGCTGTATGGAACCGATGGCGCCGCCGTCGGCCATATCTACACCTTCACCGACCTCACCGTGATTCGCCACCTCGAGCGCGAACTCCGGCAACGCGATCGCCTGGCTGCCGTGGGACGGCTGGCCTCCGGCATCGCCCATGAGATTCGCAATCCGCTCTCGTCCATCGCCGGCTCGGTCAAGATGCTGGCCACCATTGCCACTCTCACCGACGATCAGCGCGCCCTGGTCGAGATCGTCACCCGCGAATCCGAACGCCTCAACGCCATCATCGGAGACTTCCTCACCTACTCGCGCGACCGCGAGTTTCAAAGCGCCAGAGTCGATCTCTGCCAGCTTCTCTCCGACACGCTGATCCTGCTGGAAAATCGCCAGTCGAGCATTCGAATCGAACGCAGCTTCTCCCATCCCGTGGCGTTTGCCGAAGGCGACGGCGACAAGCTGAAGCAGGTGTTCTGGAATCTTTGCAGCAATGCCATCCGCGCCATGCCCGACGGTGGAACCCTCACCGTCTCGCTCGACGCGCACGACGGCGGCTGGCGCATCCGTTTCCAGGACACCGGAACCGGGATCTCGCCGCAGCTGATTGAAAAAATCTTCGAGCCCTTCCAGTCCGGTTTCGAGGGCGGCACCGGGCTCGGCCTCGCCATCGTCTACCGCATCATTCAGGCGCACGCGGCGCAAATCACCGTCAGTTCGGAGCCGGGCAAAGGGACTGCGTTTACCTTGCTCTTCCGCCAGGCCGAAGCCGAAGCGCTGCCCGCCGCTCTGCCGGCCTGTCCAATACGTATGGCCCCAGCCAACTCAAGGAAAGCAGGTAATCATGGGATATATCCTGGTCTGTGATGACGAACGTTCGATCTGCCAGATGTTGCAGATTGCGTTCCAGAGCCAGGGACACCGGGTGGAGACGGTGACCTCCGGCGAGCAGGCTTGCCGCAAGATTGACTGCACGCTCTACGATGTCGTGGTCACCGACGTGCGCATGCCGCAGGTCACCGGCATGGAGGTCCTGCAGCACTCGCGCCGCGTCTCGCCCGACACCATGGTCGTCGTCATCACCGCCGTCGACGACAGCTCCACGCCCATCGAGGCGCTCAACGCCGGAGCGTTCTACTACATCCGCAAGGGCCCCAAGCTGCTGGAGGATTTGCTCAGCGCCGTGGCCCTGGCCATGGACCGCACCCAGCTCCGCCAGCAGAACGCCGCGCTCAAGCGCGACGCCGCGCAGCGCAACTCGCTCGACAACCTCATCGGCGAGAGCGAGCCCATGCGCCATCTGAAGCAAACCGTGCGCACCATCGCCACCACCAACAGCACGGTCATCGTCAGCGGCGAGAGCGGCACCGGCAAGGAGCTGGTGGCCCGCGCCATCCACACCTGCTCGCCGCGCTCCAGCGAACCGTTCGTCAGCGTCAACTGCGGGGCCTTCCCGGAGACGCTGCTGGAGAGCGAGCTGTTCGGCTATGTCAAGGGATCGTTCACCGGGGCTACGGCCAACAAGCGCGGCCTCTTCGAACTGGCCAGCGGCGGCAGCATCTTCCTCGACGAGATCGGCGAGACTACGCTCGGCATGCAGGTCAAGCTGCTGCGCGTGCTGCAGGAGCGCTGCATCCGCCCCGTCGGCGGCGGTCAGGAAACCCCGATCGATGTTCGCGTCATCGCCGCCACCAACCGCAATCTGCTGCAGCAGGTGCAGGAGGGCCAGTTCCGCGAAGACCTCTACTATCGCCTCAGCGTGATTCCCGTCGAGGTGCCTCCGCTGCGCGACCGCGGCGAGGACATCATTCTGCTCGCCAATCACTTCCTCAAGAAGTTCGCGGTGCAGATGAGCAAACACGTCGTCCGCCTCTCGTCCGAGAGCCTGAAGACCATGAAGGGCTACGACTGGCCCGGCAACGTGCGCGTGCTGGAAAACACCATCGAGCGCGCCGTCGCCATGTCCAATAATGAAGAAGAGCTGCGCGTCGAACTGCCCAACGGGGCCAGCAACGGCGTGCACGCCGCCACGGCCAATCCCGGAGCGCCCGGGGTCGTCCTGCCCGCCGACGGAATCGACCTAGAGCGCTACGTAGCCGACATCG
Organism: uncultured Acidobacteriota bacterium; assembly: GCA_963742165.1. Taxonomy (GTDB): domain Bacteria; phylum Acidobacteriota; class Terriglobia; order Terriglobales; family Acidobacteriaceae; genus TOLSYN. The sequence goes on from CAVUKX010000001.1 coordinate 79,794, forward strand.
AGAAGAGCCTGCTGCAATCGGCGCTGCGCCGCTCCAACGGCACCCAGACCCGCGCCGCCGAACTGCTCAAACTCAGCTACCGCAGCTTCCGCCACATGATGAAAAAGTACGATCTCTCCTAGTGCATCCGGCCGGAGCACGCATTCCGCGCAGGTGCGTGTGACAGCGCCAAGGCGCGGCCCTCAATTTTTTTTCCGGGCCGCGCAACTCTTCCAATCCGGCCGGGTTACTCTTGACTAAGCCTCCGGGTAACCGGAGCGGCACCGTGTCTTGGCCCAGACGGCGCGCGGGGTAGAGCTCTCGCCCCCACCGTGGGCATTCGAGGTGCCGGAGGAGTGTTTATGTCACGCATTCGATTTTCCCGGACGATTCTGCTCGCCACGCTGACTGCGTCCCTGATGCTGCTTCTCCCCGCCATGGCCTCGGCTCGCGTCTTCGTCGGCTTCGGTGGCCCGGTCTACGGCGGATACTGGGGAGGTCCCTACGGATATTGGGGCCCCTACGGATATCCCGACGGTCCATATGGCTATCCCGGCTATGGGTATCCCGGCTACGGCGGACGCCCGCTCGGCGAGGTGCACATCAAGACCCCCGTGTCCGACGCGGAGATCTACATCAACGGCTCATTTGCCGGACGCGCCCATGATGTCAAGCGCATCTACTTGGCCACAGGCACCTACAGAATCGAGCAGCGCATCGGCACCGACGTGCAGAAGCAGCGTATTTATGTAACGGCGTATCGCAAGATTAATGTCGAGTTCGGCAAGGTCGGCACCCCCAGTCCGGCGGAGATGCCGCCTCCGCCTCCGCCGCCTGGTCCTGCTCCGGAGTCCGGCCCCGGTCCTCAGGGTGGTCCACCACCTCAGGGACCTGGGTACTAGGAAAGCTCCCGCTCTTTCGCCGTATTCCCAACGCGGGCCACTCCGGCCCGCGTTTACTTTTACGCAATCCGCCCGGCTACTCTTCCTCCGATCCGGGAGCGGCGTCCCAGGCATGCCCGAAGATCGTAAACGTCTGCTTTTCGCCGCGTTTTGGCAGAAACGTGATGCGTGTCGGCTTCTTCTCCCACGCCGGGGCGTCGCACTGGGAATCCGGCATATCCTCCTGGCTGGCCGCTCCAAGCTCTTTTTTCAGCAGAGGTTTCTTTCGTCCCAGCTGCATCACCACCGCGCTCAGCTTCTGGGCGTCGTCGCTCACTCCGCAGTAGGCCACATAGTCGCGGAACCAGCTTGCCTGGGAGTAGAAAGGGTCGAATTCCACCAGCGCCAGCTGCGACACGTGCCCGGTCAGCCGGTCCACCATCAGCCATCCGCCGCGCTCCCACACCCAGCTGGCGCCCTTGCCTTCTTCGTCCGGAAGATTGTTGTTCAGCCGGTAGGCGCGCCGCACCACGAATAAACGGTCGGTCACCTCATGCGCGTCTCCGGTCACAAACTCCCTCACCTTCCCATCCACGTTGAGCGCACGCACCTTCATCGGCATGGTCTGCGCCTCGTCGGGGCCAAGAAACAGCTTCACCGCCATGGTTTTCCCATAGCCGATGACGTGCGCCTTCTTCTCGGCGCAGAGCAGAGGAGTCATCATCAGCAGAACCAGCACGGCGGCGTACGGTTGTCGTGATTGCATGGAGCGTGATTGCTTGGCGCGTGATTGCATGGCAGCAGCCTATCGTTGCCCGCCTTTTTGTGCAATCCTCTTGCCTGGTGCAACCCAAGTTGCAGTTCGAGACTCCAACTAACAAATGGTAGTGCCAGCCCGTACCCGCACACAACGCATCCTTGTCGTGGACGATCACGCGGAAAACCGCATGCTCATGCGCGACCTGCTAACCCGTCAGGGCTATGAAGTGATGGTTGCCGGGGATGCCGACGCGGCCGCCGAGGTGATGCGCCAGTCGCAGCCCGATCTGGTGCTGCTCGATGTCATCATGCCCGGCAGGAGCGGATACGAACTGTGCCGCGAGTGGAAGGACGCGCCAGAAACCCGCCTGATTCCGGTTGTCATGATCACCGGGCTGAGCGACCTCGAGGACAAGATTCGGGGCATCGAAGCCGGCGCCGACGACTTCCTCAACAAACCAATCTTTCCCGTCGAGTTGTTTGCCCGCGTGGCCTCGCTGCTGCGCGTAAAAGACTACACCGACGAGTTGGAGAACGCCGACACCGTGCTGTGCACCCTGGGGCGGAGCGTCGAGTCGCGCGATCCCTACACCGAAGGCCACTGCGAGCGCCTGGCCGCCTACGCCAGCGAGCTCGGGCGCTTCCTCGGACTGGGCGAAGAAGATCAACTGGCGCTGACCCGCGGCGGCTTTCTGCACGATCTAGGAAAGATCGCCATCGCCGACGACATTCTGCACAAGCGGGGACTGCTTACGCCCGACGAATGGCACATCATGCGGATGCATCCGGTCATCGGGGAAAACATCTGCAAGCCATTGCGCTCGCTGCGTCTTGTGCTGCCTATCATTCGCCACCACCACGAGCACTGGAACGGCACCGGCTACCCGGACCGCCTGGCCGGCGAGAACATCCCCCTGCTGGCGCGCGTGCTGCAGGTGGTGGATGTGTACGATGCCCTGCGCACCGAGCGCCCCTACAAGCCGGCGCACACCTACCAGAGCGCGCGCGAAACCATGCTTGCCGAGGCCCGCGCCGGCCTCTGGGACGGCGAGATCGTCCGCGAATTCTTCTCCATGATGGCCCTCCGCGCCGACGCGGCCTGAGCCGCAGGTTTTTGCTGGGCCTTTAGTTTCCACTGCATTACAATGGGAATGCGTCTCTTACGATCCCATGACAAGTTTCTATTCCATTATTCTGCCCGCCTACAATGAAAGCTCGCGCCTTGGCCCGAGCCTGGAGAAGGCGCTAGCCTTCGTCCGCGAGCGGCAATGGAACTGCGAAATCATCGTGGTCAACGATGGTTCGTTCGACGACACGGCCGAGATTGTCAGAAGCTTCATGCCGCACGCTCCCGAGCTCCGCCTGCTGGAAAATCCCGGCAATCACGGTAAGGGATACAGCGTGCGCAACGGAATGCTGAATGCCCGCGGCGAGATACTGCTGTTCAGCGATGCTGATTTTTCCTCTCCCATTGGCGAATCCATCAAGCTGATCGCCGCCATCGAGCAGGGCGCCGACGTGGCGTTTGGATCGCGCTGGCTGCTGGCCGAGACGCAGACCCGCCGCCAGTCGCTGCTGCGCCAGTTTGTGGGCCGCGCCTACAACCGGCTGCTGCGCCTGGTGCTCGGCTTGCCGTATAAAGATACCCAGTGCGGCTTCAAGGCCTGCACCCGCCATGCGGCCGAAGTCATCTTCACCCGCCAGCAGATTGAAGGCTGGGGCTTTGATCCTGAAGTACTGTTCATAGCCCGCAAGTTTGGGTTGAAGATGACGGAGGTTGCCGTGGAGTGGGCCAACGACGACCGCTCCAAGATCAATCCTGTAGTCGACGGCCTCAAGATGTTCTGGGAATTACTGACGGTTCGCGTCAACAACCTTGCCGGCCGTTACAACCGCCCCACCTTCCAATTCTTTGCCGCGACGCCGGGTACCGTGCTGGCCGCTGACAAGAACCCCGCTTAACCAATTTTCATCGCTGCGCCGCGCTAGTCTAGGATGCGGTGGCCACCAGCTTGGGCCTGGGCGCTGCAACCGGCGCCGGCGGTATTTTGCCGGCGATCTGGCGCGGAATCACGTGTGCCTGACCGTCTTCGCCGAGTTCAATCGTCATGGTTGCCGCGCAGCTTTCGCAGAGCCAGAAATATTCGATCGGGCTCGACTTGGCACCTCTGGATGCCGGCATCTTTCCCCCGGCGTACGCCATTTTCCTGCGCGCCTCCGCGAAGTCGATGCGAAACAGACGGCCCTGCCCAAGGTATCGGAACGTAGCGGAACAGTGCGAATTCAGACACTTCGACAGCATGAGTACCTCGATCAGGGAACAGTCGCTGCGCCATCGCTGGAGCGGCACTTGGCTGACGATACTAATTAGGATGCGTCCTGCGGCAAGTATGTTCGTACTGTAAGGTAGCAATTTTTCGGGGCAGAGAAGCGCCGGAGAAAGCGATTCGAGATTTTGGGAAGCCGTGAAAACTCTGGAATGGGAAGTGTTCCACTTTCGTGCCGCGGTGCTGCACTGCAGCGTCTCAGCAGACGAGCGCGGCACCTTTTTGACCCCGCTTGGAGGTGCGATTTACTGGATTCTCAAATGTAAATGAATACAGCGGGAGCCGGAATGTGGCTCCCGCCAGGGGACCTTGCGCTTAGGAACCGCCTCGCTTGGGGGTTCCTTTTTTCGTTGCTTTAGCCGGCTCGGGAGCATTGCCCTGCTTCGTCACCATGGCCTCCAGCTCCTGGATGCGCTGCTTCAGTTCCTGGATCTCCGCGCTTTCCTGCGCCTGCTGTGCGGCTAAACTCTGCGTCCCGGCCGCGACGGCCGCCAGCTGCTCCGGCGAAAGCTGTTCCGCCTGCGTGCCCGGCGCCATCAGGGATTGCATCAACTCGAACGGAGTCATGGTTTTGGTGAAGCCGCGCAGGGCATTCTTGTACATGTCGGTGACGGCGCGCATGTAGTTCATGGCGCTCTCCTGGCTCGCCTTGCCCGATGCGACCACCATCTGCCGCAGAATATCGAGGGGAAAAACCGAATCCGGCGCCTTGGCGCATTCCGTGACGATTTGCGTCATCACCAGGCGCGTAATGTCTTCTCCCGACGAGGCGTCGAGCACCTGGATGTCCACCCCATCCTGCACCGTCCGGGCTATCTCGTCCAGATTCACATACCTGCTGTGGGTGACGTCGTAAAGCCGCCGGTTCTCATATTTCTTGATGATGATCTTCTTTTCCATACTCCTCATTTCCCGCTTGACAGGGTCCCCGGATCGGGCAATACTTGTTTTATGCTGCACTGCAGCACAAGTTGCAGCATAAGCAACCATACTTAAGAACTAACCCACTAGGAGGGGAACATGACTGCCAACACCAAGTCAACCAAGCTGGAAGAGACCATCGACTTCACCCTGTACACCAAGGGCCTGGAGCGCGCCATCGAGCTGAGCAAGTCCGGTCTGGATCAGGCCGTGAAGCAGAACGCCGAGATTCTGGCCGCCATCAAGAAGGCCCTGAAGGGTTCCTCGCTGCCTGGCCTGTTCGTGCTCGACCTGGCCGGCGAAGCGATCGAAGGCTTCGTTGCCGTGCAGAAGAGCCTGTTGGATCTGGCCCTGGAGCAGAACAACGCCTCCATCGAAGCCGTCCAGGCCTATGGCAAGGACGCCGACAAGGCAAAGGCTGATCTGAGCAACGTTCTGCAGGCCTCGTTCGATCGCGCCATCGGCGCGCAGAACCTGGTTGTCGAGTTTGCCGTCAAGCAGACCAAGACCAACATCGAGACCGTGAAGGCTCAGCCCGGCGTTGCCGGCACTGCGGTCGAGACGGTTGCCGATTCGGTTCAGAAGAGCTTTGACACCGTCGTCGCCGCGCAGAAAGAGATCGTCGCTCAGACCACCAAGAACGTGAAGGCCGCTGCCGCAAAGGCGTAAGCAGTCCGAACCAAAGCAGTAGATCGAAGTAAGAAGCAGTAGCAGCATGCTTCTCCTGGGGAAACGACGGAGCGCCGCTGTAGGCCGCTACCGGCAGCCAACAGTTGGCGCTCCGTCCGCTCTCCAGAGACGTTCCCCCACGTTTCATTGTGACGTTTCATCGTGAATGTATCGCGGTTTTTTTGAAGCCGGCAGAGCTTGTTCGTACTTGCTGCCCTGGGCTGATCGTGATCGGGACCAGAGTTTTGCAGGAGGTATTGAGTCATGAGCATCTCATCCGTATCGGCGTCCAACGAGTTCGCCAGAAACATGGTCGCCATTCTGAAAGCCGGCGGTCACCTGACGGGAACCGTGCAATCGCATTCGAATTATGGTTCGACCAACATCCACTGGATCGCCGTCGAGTTCCCTGTAGTGGGAGAGCGTCAGGTTCCGGTCAAGTGCGAACAGGATCTCCCGCTCGGTCAGGAAGTCGTCGTCGAGTGCGTCCCTCACCCGTTCAAGCCGGGACGCTACGTCTTCAAGTTGGCCGGTACCGTTCCATCGGCTGAGATCGACTAGCCCGCCTCCGCACCAGCTCTGCGCTTCCACGAAGAGTCGCAGAGAGCCTGCTCCACACCCGCTCGGAGAGGCTCAGGTGCTGGTGTTAAAGCTGCATTCGCAGCCTGCTTTCGGATGCCCGCCGTAGGGCAATACAAACCAACATTCGATGTGTCTACCAACGATTGCGCCCCAGCACGCGCCGGCGCAGGAGTTCGTACACTCCCTCATGGTCGCTCCCGCTCCGTGGCAATTGCGGCACCACGTTCGCCGCCACGTAGCGGGAGCCATTCATTCGTGGCAGAATCATGCCTGTGGCATTGGCGTCCATGCAGGCGGCAGCCACCGGGGGACACTCATGACGGCGTCGCGCATCATCACACTCACCACCGACTTCGGCAGCTCGGACCACTTCGTGGGCACCATGCGGGGAGTGATTCTCGGGGTGAACCCGGCGGCCCAGGTGGTGGACCTGTGCAACGCGGTGAACTCGTTTGACGTGCTCGACGGCGCCCTGACCATCGCCCAGGCTTACCGCTATTTTCCGCCGGAGACGATTCACCTGGTGGTGGTCGATCCGGGGGTGGGAAGCGAGCGCCGGCCGCTGCTGGTGCAGACCACCAGGCACTACTTCATCGCGCCCGACAACGGCGTGCTCTCGCTGGTAATGGCGCAGGAAGAGCGCGTGCTGGTACGCCATATCACTGCCTCGCATCACTTCCTGCATCCGGTCAGCAACACCTTCCACGGGCGCGATATTTTTGCCCCCTGCGCCGGATGGCTGAGCAAGGGCGTGGAGCCGGAAAAATTCGGCGACGAGATCACCGACTACGTGCGCTTCGCGCTGCCCAAGCCGAAGCCGTCTGCCGAACGCGCGCTGAAAGGCGCCGTGCTCAAGGTGGACAAGTTCGGCAACCTCATCACCAACCTCAACATGGAGAACGCGACCCCGCTGTTTGCCGCCGATGCCAGGGTGAACATCAAAGTAGGCCAGGCGGTGGTGACGGCGATTCGCTGCACCTATGCCGAGGGACAGGCGGGCGAGGTTTTCGGGGTGCTCAACAGCATGGGCCTGCTGGAGATTGCCTGCAATCGCGGCTCTGCGGCGCAGATGGCAAAGGCAGGACGCGGCGCCGAAGTAACCGCGGAGTTCTAAACTCGAATGGTGTCATTACGAACGTAACGAGGAATCCCCGCGCGGCTCCAGTAGGCTCTCCAGCCCAGGGGCACTTCGGCAACCACGCTTCTCTGAAATGCTCTATCCCCAGTCCTGGGTGGAGGGATTGCGCGGCTTTACGCGCGCGTAGTTGTCCATGCGCGCCGTCCACAGCAGGAAGCGCAGCATCTGGCGATGCTCATGCCGGAAGATCGTGATCATCTGCGGCAGTCCGATCTTTTCCATCTTGAGCCCGGTGTAGGTTTCCAGACGCCACCGGAGATAGGGGCTGCGCCATGGCGCCAGCCGATGCCCGCGCGTCGCGTTCCAGAGAAAGCGCAGAATGTACCACATGCCCTCAGTATAAACGGGCCGGGAGTTCTGGCCATCGGCGCAACTTCGCTTAGCCGGTGCGGCGGGTATCGGAGAGGACGTCGTCGAGCGCGGAGTCGAGGGCTTGGCCGAGATGGGTGGCGCGGCTGGTGTATTCGCTTTCGATGCCTTCGTGCTTGCGCTTGAGCTGGTAGTACTCGTCGGCGATGTTGAGGGCGGCCAGGACGGCGACGCGCAGGGAATCGACGGTGCTGGTGTGCTGGGCGACGGCGCGCATCTTGGCATCCACCACGTCGGCCAGGCGCTGAATGTAGGCCGGATCGGTGCCGCGCAGATGATAGCTCTCGTCGTAGATCTCCACGCGGATGCTGTTGTTTGGATCGGCCATGTTGTTTCCCGCCCCGTTCTTTTCCGTCACCTTATTCTCGCTTTCGCTTTCCACTATGACCGCAGAGTACGGGTGAAAGCAAGAGCTGAGCCTCAGGTTCGGCAACTTGCCTCGACAGCCGGCTGAGGGTCGAAATCGATTGCCGGCCGAGGTGCCTCTGGAGGCTTGCCGAAGATTGGAACCGTGCTGGGGTCCTTCACTTCGTTTGACAGGATGACACCTCGAACAATGGCAGCGACCAAAGCGGCCCAAGACACCGCGCTGGCCGCAAATCCCGGCTACTGCTCGTCGAGGATAGCGTCCACGTCGCCGAGGAGCTTTTCGACGCGGTGGCGCACTTGGGTGCGCTCCTGCTGGAGGGCTTGGAGCTGGTTGCGCAGGCTGTCGGCATCGGCGGCCTGGGCCTCGAGCATCTCGCGCACGGTGGCCAGTTCGAGCTCGGCGGCGGCCTTTTGGGAACGCGCCTCCTTGAGCAGTTCGATGGCGCGGTAAATCTTTGCCTCCAGCGATTGGAAATCGTTGGCGGAGCCTTCAAATGCGAGCTGGCCTTCAGCGCTGGTAGCCATGGGTCCCTCGGGAAAATTCGGTAGCTGGAAAGCTCCAACTTCCGGCAGTATAACGCAGATTGCCGGGGAGAAATCGGGAGCGGCTGTGGAGAACCGGGGTTTCACAGATCTGGTTTCGCAGATATCGAAGTTGCGAAGATTGAAGGAGGCCCGGGCCAAGTACCCCACTCAAGCCGAAGGAGGGCTTGAATGGGCCACCCGTTACACAAATTCGCAAAGAAGGAGGAATACTCAATAAGGTGTGTACAACCTTGTGGAGCGGAGTAGTTCTAATATCGAATAAGGCTGGAACGGATAAGGCCTCGAGGCGGCCACGAGTATGAGATGGAGATTGGTGCTGCTGCTGACCCTGGTGCTTGGGCTGTGCGGCTACGGGATGACGCAGAATTCGACAGGCGCTGCCGCTGCGGCGGGCAGCCCGGATCCGGCTGCGTCCACAACCGGAACTCCTGCTTCGGCCGAGCCAGCACCGGCGGTTCCCCCCGCAGCCAAGACCGATACGCCCGCCCTCAAGGCGGATGCCAAAGAGGAGAAAGACGAGTTCGACTTTCCGCACGACGGCAAGACCGACGACGTGAACGCGATCGGCAACCGCAACGTGGGATGCAGCAAGGGAATGGGCAACTGGTACTCGCTGGAGAGCCAGGTGCGGATGGGCAAAAGCTATTCCATGCAGGTGGAGCAGAGCGCCAAGGTGATCAACGATCCGGTGGTGAGCGAGTACATCAACCGGATTGCCCAGAACATTGTGCGCAACTCGGATGCCAAGGTGCCGTTCACGGTGAAGGTTCTGGACGACGACACGGTGAATGCGTTTGCGCTGCCGGGCGGCTACTTCTACGTGCAGAGCGGGTTGATTCTGGCGGCGGACAACGAGGCGGAACTGGCTGGGGTCATGGCGCACGAGATTGCGCATGTGGCCGCCTGCCATGCGGCGCGGCAGCAGACGCGCGGCAACCTGGCGCAGTTGGCTACGATTCCGCTGATTATGATGGGCGGAGGAATTGGCTATGGACTGTATGAGGCGGCGGGAATCGGCGTGCCGCTGACGTTTATGCACTTCCAGCGCAACTTTGAGGCGCAGGCGGATTATCTGGGAGTGCAGTATCTGTATGCCTCCGGATACGATCCGCAGGCCTTCCCTCAGTTCTTCGAGAAGGTACAGGCGCTGGAGAAAAAGAAACCGGGCTTTGTGTCCAAGGCATTTGAGTCGCATCCGCCGACGCCGGCGCGCATGGAGCACACCCAGCACGAGATTGCCACGATTCTGCCGCCAAGGCCGCAGTATGTGGTGGATACCTCGGAGTTCCAGGACGTGAAATCGCGGCTGGCCGCGCTGGAGAACCGCCGGAAGGTGGACGGCAGCAAGGACAAGGGGCCGAGCCTGCGGAGAGCTGCGTCGAGTGGAGATGGCGGCGGTGACAGCGCGGGCAGCAGCGGCGACGACCGGCCGACGCTGAAGCGGCGGGACGACCAGTAAGGCAAGGTTTCGCAGGTTTCAGAGTTTCAAGGGTAAGGCGAAGGCAAGTCAAGGGCGAAAAGTCAACTGCCCCACTCAAGCCAAAGGATGGCTTGAATGGGCCACCCTGAGGAGAGCGATGCGTCCACTGGTCGTGATGGGGATTGCGTTATTGGTGGTCGGCATCCTGTCATTTTTTGTGCCGGTACCCACCAGCACAAGCCACGAATTCAAGGCCGGCGACACATCTCTGAAAATCACCACACGTCACCGAGAGACGCTGCCGCCCCTGGCGAGCGGCGTTCTGTGCGTGGCAGGGCTCGGATTGCTGATCGCGGGCTTGCGCCAACCGGCTTGAAGATTGCCACCAGGCGTCTGCGCGATCCCTGGCGTCAGACTTGTCCGAGCAGGACCAAAATAATCAAAATCAGCAGCAGCAGCCCGAGTGTGCCGCTGGGGTAATATCCCCAGTTGCGACTGTGGGGCCACGCCGGGATGGCTCCGATCAGCATCAGGACTAAAACCACAATCAGGATCGTTCCTAACATGGGACCTCCTTCATCGATCCGGCCACTCGGAAGGTTCGGTATTTGCAACCGGCTCAAAGCGGCAAAAGTACGATGCGGGAGACGATTTTGAGGAGGCCTGCGGAATCCGGCTGCGCAGGTTTGCCCTAGCAGTCTGGACGGGGCATCAAGCGGCAGTGGCTCCGAGAGAGTACTACTTGTTATTTTGATCGTTCTTTCGCGATTGTCGCGCAATCATCTGCTTGTATCGCTGGCGCAGTATGCGGCGATAGCCGCCGACGATGCGGGGGAACCGGACCCAGTTTCTGAGATCGGTATAGGCGCTGCGCTGCAGGAATCCCAGAGCGATGCGTCGTGATGCTTCTTTCCAGACATGGTGGTAGGGATGGAAGATTTCGCCGAACAGGTCCCATGGTTTCGGACTGCCGACGAAGTGAAAGATCGCATTCTCTTGCGTCGGCGTCCGGCTGTCAGGGGCGAGCCATACGTTGAATTCCGGGGCCAGATGATAACAGTGCCGCGCGAAGAGGACATTCAGAGCGGTTTGATCCGCCGAGGTCAGGCGGTCAGGGTGAGCATTACAGAATTCCATCAGGCGGGCGAAGCAGTTCTGCGCTTTCCATTGCCCAACGTCAAACAGCATTACTCCCGAATTGAAGGCAGGATCGTCTTCCGTCGCGCCCTGCGAGAGGTAAAACTCCTTATCCAGCGCCCACTTTACCCGGCCCGTAACCACGAAACCGAGCGGATATCCATTCATGTCCGCCTGAAAAAGGCGTGAGACGTCGATTCCGGTCACGGTGTCGGTGTCAAGGTATAGGAAGCGCGGCTCGGTGATGAAATCCGGCAATAGAAGGCGATAATAGGCCGCGTGACTCCCATGGAAGGGACGCAGGTTCCTGAAGACGCTGGTATCGGGAGACCTGATCTCGACGAGTTGGTAGGGGCGCTGGACTCGGTCGAGGGTTTTATGAAGGCGGAGGACAGCAGACTCACCGATCCCTTCCGTCAGCATATAAATTTTGGCAGTCCAGTCCGGGTGAAGACTTCTCAGTACCGAGGAGGCGGCTACGTGGAGCGGGGCCTCCATGTAGACATCGGAACAAAATGCGATGGTGGCAACTTTCGCTCCCACGTTCTGAAATCTCCATTCAGGATGAATACTTAAATCATACGCGAAATGCGGTGGCCCGGATTCGTGCTCAGTGCCGATCGGGCACGCGGGTGCTGGCTTAGAGCCCGGCCTGGATGCGGGAGCGGGGATCGAGCGCGTCGCGCAAGGCATCGCCGACGAAGTTGAAGGCGAGGACGGCGAGCATGACGGCGGCGGCGGGAAAAAGGACGACGTGCGGGGAGTCGAACAGATGCGAGCGGCCATCGTTGAGCATGGCTCCCCAGCTGGGGACCGGCGGTGGGACGCCGAGTCCGAGGAAGCTCATGGTGCCTTCGGCGAGGATGGCCGAGGCCATGCCGATGGCCGCCTGGACGATGACCGGCTGCATGATGTTGGGCAGGATGTGGCGGACCAGGATGCGGAAGTCGGTGGCTCCGAGGGCGCGCGCGGCTTCCACGTATTCGCGCTCCCGGGCGGCGAGCACCTGGGCGCGCACCAGGCGGGCGTAGCCGACCCAGCCGCCGATGATGAGCGCCAGGATGAGGTTCCACAGGCCGGGGCCGAGAAAGGCGACGAAGGCGATCGCCAGCAGGATTCCCGGGAACGAAAGGAATGCGTTCATCACGATGACGTTGACGAAGCGGTCGAGCCGTCCGCCGTAGTATCCGGCCAGCGAGCCGACGAAGGTGCCGAGCAGGAGCGATCCGGCGACGACGGAGCAGCCGACGATCATGGCGTAGCGGGCGCCGTAGAGGATGCGGGAGAACAGGTCGCGGCCCAGCTCGTCGGTGCCGAGCAGGTGGTGCGCCGAGGGCGGCTGGAGACGCGCGGCGAGGTCGATGAAAGCGGGATCGCGCGGGGCGATGAGCGGTCCGAAGATGGCGCAGAAGGCGAAGACGAGGATGAGGACGACGCCGATGAGGGCGAGAGGATTGCGGCGAAGGCTAGAGGCGGAGTTAGACAAAGGCCAACCCCTTGACGTTGTTTGTCAAAAACGACGGGTGGCCCATATTTGCCAGCTGTTGGCAAATGTGGGGAGCGCAAATGTCGGCAGCAAAATCAGGGTCAACGACCCCACTCAAGCCAAAGGAGGGCTTGAATGGGGCACCCTCGAGGTTATTTCCGGCCGCGGGTTTCTGCTCGCCCTCGAATTTCCTTCTCGATATGGTCATTGGCGGATACGAGGGTTGAGGGCGGAGTAGAGGAGGTCGGTGAAGAAGTTGACGGCGACGTAGGTGAGGCCGATGCAGAGCAGGCATCCCTGGACAAGTGCGTAGTCGCGGTTGCTGATGGCGCTGAGGGTGAGGCGTCCGATGCCGGGCCAGGAGAAGATGGTTTCGGTGACGATGGCTCCGGCGAGCAGGGCTCCGAACTGCAGGCCGAGGACGGTGACGACCGGGATGAGCGCGTTGCGCAGGGCGTGACGGTAGACGACGGCGCGCTCGCTGAGTCCCTTGGCGCGGGCGGTGCGGATGTAATCCTGGCCGAGCTCTTCCAGCATGCTGGTGCGCACCATGCGGGTGAGGATGGCGGCCAGCGAGGCTCCCATGGTGACGGCGGGGAGGACGAGATTGCGCCAGCTATGCGCGCCGGAGACCGGGAGCAGGTCGAGGCGGATGGCAAAGAGCAGGATGAGGATGGGGCCGAGGGCGAAGTTGGGGACCGAGAGTCCGAGCAGGCTGACGAAGCCGAGGGCGCGGTCGTCCCACTGATTGCGGTGGGTGGCGGAGCGGACTCCGGCGGGGATGGAGAGCAGGACGGCGATGGCGAGCGCCGCCAGGGTGAGCGCGAGCGTGGCGGGATAGGCGTGCGCAACGAGCGAGCGCACCGGTTGGTTGAACCGCAGGGAGCGGCCGAGATCCCCATGCAGGACGCCGTTCCAGTAGCGGACGTATTGCGTGGGCAGAGGCACGTCGAGGCCGTAGGCGTGGCGCGCAGCCTGGATGTCGGCTCCGGCGGCGCCTTCGCCGAGCATGGCCTGGATGGGGTCTCCGGGCACGAGGTGGATGAGCAGGAAGACGACACTGACCACCAGCCAGACCACGGGCAGCATGTAGGCGAGGCGCGTGAGGAGATAGCGGATCATGCCGGGTGCTGTCTTTCGCCAGACTGGCCTGTGCCGGGATTTACCTCGCGGGGCTGCCCTGCTTCGGGCTTGCCTTCGGCGGGCGAAGCGTCGGAGAGCAGATCGACCTTGACGGCCTCGACGCGGCGGCCCTCCATTTCGAGGACGGTGTAGCGGTGCTGCTGGTAGAGAAAGGTGTCGCCCGGTTTGGGGATGCGCTGCAGCCGGGCGACGACGAAGCCGGCGAGGGTTTCAAAGCCTTCGTCGCGCGGCAGGGTGAGGTGGTACTGGGACTGCAGATCGCGGATGTTGAGCGAGGCATCGAGCACGAGCGAGGCTGGGTTGCCGTGATGGGTGCGGGCGACGTCGTCGAATTCGTCTTCGATTTCGCCGACCAGCTGCTCGAGGACATCTTCGACGCTGACCACGCCGGCAGTGGAGCCGAACTCATCGACCACCACGGCGAGATGGCGGCGGCGATGTTTGAATTCGGCGAGGAGATCGGGGAGCGGCGAGGTTTCGGGGACGACCAGGACCTCGCGCATGATGTGGCGGATGGCGAGGGAGAGCTGCGGGAGAGCATTCTCGGTGGCGGCGCTCCCGGCTGAGGCAGCGGCATGAGCGCGGCGCAGGCGGAACTGCATCCAGCGCATCAGGTCCTTGGAATAGAGCACGCCGATGATGGCTTCGGGACCGCGGGCGGCGTCGTAGACGGGGACGCGGGAGTGCTGCTCCTCGACGACGCGGGCGGCGGCTTCCTCCAGCGGCATGTTGCCGGGGAGGGAGAAGATGTCAGGGCGCGGGACCATGATCTCGCGCACCGTGATGGTCTCCAGATCGAGGGCGCGGTGGAGCAGGTCCTGCTGCTCGGCGGAGATGAGTCCGCAGCGGTGGGAGGCGGTGACGCTGAGCTTGAGTTCCTCGGGAGTGTGCACGCCGCCATCGCGGATATGGCTCCAGCCGAAGGAGTGCAGGACCCATCGCGAGGAGGCAGCCATGGTGCGGGTGACGGGGCTGAACAGGGTGATGAAGAAGTCGAGCGGTCCAGCCACGGCCAGGGCGATGTGCTCGGCGTTTTGCAGGGCGACGGACTTGGGGACCACCTCGCCCAGGATGACGTGCATGTAAGTGATAAAGGTGAAGGCCAAGACCGAGGCCAGGGCGTGGGCGAACAGAGCGGCGTGGGGCAGGCGGGCCAACGGTGCTTCGAGCAGGCGGGCCATGGACTCTTCGCCGATCCAGCCCAGGGCGAGGCTGGCCATGGTGACGCCGATCTGGATGCCGTTGAGGACCTCGTCGAGTTTGTTGTGCAGTTTGCGGATGGTGCGCGCGCCGATGCGTCCCTGCTGGATGAGCTGCTCGAGGCGGGTGTCGCGGATGCTGACCAGGGCGTACTCGCCGGCGGCGAAGAATCCGTTGGCGGCCACCAGCAGGAGCACGGCGATGATCCGCATGAGGACAAAGGTGAACAAGGGGCAGATGGCTCCTGGAAAACGGCTGGACTCGTGGTATTGGATTTTAGCATCGGGAGGGGGATGGACTGGGCAAGATCAACTCCCCCACCCAAGCCAAAAGATGGCTTGAATGGGGCACCCGGCTAGATGCCGACTCTCGGCCTTCCCACATTTGCCAAAGGCAGGCAAATATGGGGCACCCGGTTATGCGGCTTTCGGTTCGTCCAGGATGCGGGCGACGGCGACGGGTTCGACGTTGATGTGGAGGCAGGCGCGTCCCTGGCCGAGGCGGGGGCCGATGAGGCGCGTGATGCGGTCCACGGCGGCGTTCACGTCCTTGGAGTTCATCTGCTTGAGTTCGATGGAAAAGGTGAGGTCGAAGAGCACGCCGTCGCCGGTGGGGGGAGTGGGTTCTTCGGAAAGCGGTGTGCCGCCCAGCATCTGTCCGATGTTGAGGAGCTGACGGCTGCCGCAGACCGGGCACTCATCGAAGCGGCCGCTGGAGACACATTCGCAGTTGACGCACAGGACGGCGCCTTCCAGCGGAACCGCACTCAAAGCTGATTCCTTTTTGGGTACAAGATGCATAAAGACCGCCAATGGCAGAACTGATCGCCAGACTCACTCAGAGGGGTAATTCGTGGGCCGGCGTTGCCTGGAGTAAGGCCCAAAGAGGGAAGGCAGGGCGAAATAGTTGAGGCCAGCTCTGGATGTCTTCAGGGATACCCTTCGCAGCCGGGTACGCGGCAACGGACGCCGCTCCGGCCGCGGGCGCGTGGTGGGTTAAAGCGTTTGGCGCAATTCTCCGATGTAGCAAGCGTGGATTGGCGGTGTGCGACCGTCATCGATCACCGGAGGATTTGGAAATGCTACGAATTGCAGACTTGAAGTACAGGACGAAGCTGATGCTGATTGCCGGCTCGGCAGTCCTTGGAATCATCGCGGTGGCAGGTCTGTCGTTTATGACCCTCAGCCAGGTGAAGATCGGCAGCGAGCTTTATCAGCGGATGAGTGTTGCCCGGAACTTGTCGAGTGATATGGCACCCGCTCCTCTTTCGCTGAATGAATTCGCGAAGTATTTCCTGACGGTGGAAGACAGCAAGGGCGACCCAGCCGCGGTTCAAAGAGCGGCAGCGCAGATCAAAGAGTCGGAGCAGGACTTTGAGAAGGCTCATGACAGCTACAAGCATGACCCATTCGTCACGGACCCCAAGACGCTGGAAATGCTTGACGGCCCACTCTACACCGTTGCGCAGCAGTATTTCGAGATTACGAATAACGAGTACCTCCCGCTGGTGGCGGCCGGCAAATTCGCGGAGGCGAATGAGCTGCGTCATCAAAAACTGGCTCCGCTGCGAGCGGAGCAGAGTGTCGCGGTGGATGAGCTGCTCAAGCATGTGGACGAAGGCGTGAAGCTGCATGAAAGCGATGCTGTAACGGAGGCGTCGAACGCGCAGATGCTGATGCTCGTGGTGGTATTGGGTGCGCTGGGCGTGGTCAGTCTGGTGGTCTTCCTGGTGTCCAAGCACATTACCACGCAGGTGGGCAAGCTTCAGGTGGCCGCACGAGCGCTGGCCGATGGCGACATGACTCACCATATCGAGGCGGATTCGGCAGACGAGATTGGGGAAGTTGCGCGGGCGCTGAATCAGGCTTTTGAAAAGGTCGGCGCGGCGGTTGCGGAGATCAGTCAGCACGCGGAGACGATTGCCAGCGCCAGCGAAGAGATTTCCAGCTCGGCAAGCCAGATCTCGGCATCGTCGGACACGCAGAAGCAGCAGGTGATGCAGGTCGCCACGGCGATGCAGGAGATGAGTTCGACGGTGCAGCAGGTGAGCGACAACAGCAGCCGGGCGGCGGAAAACGCGCAGGTCTCCGGCAACGTCGCCATCGAAGGCGGCAAGATCGTGGAAGAGACGATCGTGGTGATCCGCGAACTGGCGGATTCGACGCGGGCCACGGCGCACAAGATCGAGGAGCTGGGGAAATCGAGCGACTCGATCGGCAGGATCATCGGCACCATCGACGACATTGCCGACCAGACCAACCTGCTGGCGCTGAATGCGGCGATCGAGGCGGCCCGGGCCGGCGAACAGGGACGCGGCTTTGCCGTGGTGGCCGACGAGGTGCGCAAGCTGGCCGAGCGCACCACCACGGCGACCAAGGAAATCGCCGGCATGATCGAGACGATTCAGCACGAGACCAAGGCGGCGGTGGATGCGATGCGCACCGAGACCGGCAGAGTGGACGCCGGAGTGGAAGCGGCCAGCAAGGCGGGCGAGGTTCTGAGCACGATCATCACCTCGGCCGGGACGCAGCACGAGATGATTACCCACATTGCTACGGCAGCGACCGAGCAGGCCGCCGCCACCGAGCAGGTGAACGGCAACATGGATCAGATCTCCAGGATGGTGCAGCAGTCGGCGGTGAGCGCGGAGGAATCGGCCAAGGCCTGCCAGGATTTGTCGAGCCTTGCGTTCGACCTGCAGCAGGTGGTGTCGAAGTTCAAGGTGGACGGCGGCAATGGAGCTCGGCGGCGCAAAGGCAGCGCAAAGGCGGCGCTGCACGAACCGGAGTCCCTAAGCGCGCCGATGTTTTCCGCAGTGAACTAAAGAACAAGATCGAACAACTGCAAGGGGACGGGTGTTGCTTCCCACCTTGGCCGCGCAAAGACTGCGCGTCGAAGGTGGGGCACCCGTCTTTTTATTTTTGGTAGCTGGCGTAGGCGGCGTTGAGGAGTTCGACGGGGTGAAGGACGGGATAGGGCAGAGCCTGGTTGAACTGGATGCGGCAGCTGAGGCAATCGCTGACGAGGGTCTCCGGATCGATGGCGCGGATCTTGTCCATGAGCCCGCGGCCCATGGCGAGGGAACGGGAGTGGAACTCCTTCTTAAAGCCCATGATGCCGGAGAGCCCGCAGCAGTCGAAGGCGTCTCCCACACCCTCCAGCGAGATGCCCGGTACGTGGCCGAGAAGCTCGGTCCAGGGCTGGCCCATGTTCTGCTCCTTGAGATGGCAGGGGGCGTAGTAGGCCATGCGGCCGGGTACCGGGCCGAGCGCGCGATTGAAGCGGCCTTCGCGATTGAGCAGGCGCAGGTACTCGCCGGCGTCGTAGGTGTGGCTGGCGATTTTAATGCGCTTGAGGCCGTCGAGTTCGGCGAAGTAGCCGTCGTCTTGGAGCAGTCCCTTGACGATCATGTAGATGGGCAGGGCGGGCTTGCTGCGGCGCGGCGAGGCGGCAGTGGCGCGGCCTTGGGGCGCGGCTTCCTGATCGATGATCTGCTGCTGCACCGTCCAGGGATTTTCCCCGGCGTCGGCCATCATGGCGATGAGCTTGGCGCGGTATTCCTTGGAGAAGTAGGCGCCGTCGCTTAAAACTCCCTTGAGCATGTAGCCGCAGGTGGGGCAGGAGGTGAGAATGTCGAAGCCATCGTCCACCGCCTCTTCGAGCTGCTGCAAGTTGAAGCCGGCGAGGTCGAAGGTGAAGGGACGGTCCCCCTCCAGCAGGGTCGGCATGCCGCAGCATTTCTGCTCCGGATAAAAGACGGAAATTCCGTTGCGTTCGAGCACCTCGACCGTGGCTTGCGCCACTTGCGGAAACATGTAGCGGGCGGTGCATCCGGCAAAGTAGGCGACCTTGGGTTTTGCGATGTTGGACCCGCTGGTTTCCGGCTTGCGGTGCAGGTTGCGGCTCTTGGCCCAGGCATCGAAGCTTTCCATGGGGAACTTGGGGAGCTTGCGGTCGGGATGAATGCCAGCCAGCTTTTTGGCCAGGTCGGCGACGGGTTTGATCTCCGAGAGCAGGTTGGCCAGCCGGGGAAAGGCGCCGCAGATCTGGCCGACGCGTTGCACGTCCTCCAGAATGCGAATGGAGGGCTTGATGCCGTCGCGCCCGATGAAGCCATCGCGTGCATCGCGAATATCGGCGCGCACCGAGGCGCAGGAGCAGGTGCCGCACATGTTGCACAGATCGACCAGCTTGCGCAGCTCGTCGGAGGTGATCTTTTTGCCCTCGCCGGCCTCGCGGTCATGGAGGCGGAACAGGCGAGGGAAGAACAGGCATGGGGTGTCCTCCATGAATTCCCGGCACTGGTCGCAGTCGGTGCACTGCTCGATGATTTTGCGGGCAATCTGCTCGGGCTGTTCTTGCTCGGGCCGGTCTTTACCGGATTGGTTCTGGGACATCGGGTCACGCCACCTATCCATCCATCGTACTAAACTTCGGCGGCGGAACGAACTTGCCGGGGCATTCCAAGGACGCGCAAGGAATTACAATCTGCTATTCACAATGGAGTCCGCCGGCTGATGTATACTCCGGGGACGCTGGGCGTAGTACGTAAACCCCGGCGCGGAAATCTGCATCCATCCGTACAGTGTTTCGCGTAGTTGGCGGTGTTTGTCCTTGGGAACACCGGAAACTCAGCTCCCTGACCCTAAAGACTAAAGAGAACACACTCATGAGAATCATTGCTTCGCGGATGACATTGATTGCGCTCGTGGTTGGCATGACGGCGGTGGCTACCGCCGCGGACAGTGCGGCGATTCAGAAGAGACTGGAGTCAGAGTACGCGCTCACCAAAACCACGGACGACAAGACCGATATCGTGACCGCCGGATCGGTGCTGGTGCTGCAGAAGGACAAGCTGATGCTGCTGGCCACCTCGGCCGCTGTAAATCCGTGCACCAACACCTACAAGGACGGGAGGCTCTCGCCCAATGGAGCGTGCAGAACAGGGGACCTGGCCAGGAAGATTCCGTGGTTCGGAAGCAAGATTCCGGAATCGGACAAGGCTCCGCAGAGCCGGTACTACGTGACAGGGGAAAAGTTCTGGGTCACGGCGATCGATGTGAAGGATGCGGGCAAGGACTCCGTGGTGACGATGCAGTTCTTCACCGACGCGGTCAGCGATGTGCGCTACTCGGGGGCGCTGGCGATTCCGTTCAAGGATGGACTGCCGTCTCCGGATGAGGTGGTGAAGCGGGTGCAGGAAGTGGTGAAGGTGCAACCCTCCGATGACGCGAACTCGGGCGGAGGAGGACAACCTGCTCCTGCTCCCGCTGCGGCCGAAGCCGCGCCGCCGCCGATTGCTCCACCGCCTCCACCGCCGCCGGACGCGGCTCCGCCGCCGACCGTCGCGCTGGGACAGACCCCGAATCAGGTGGTGGCCATCCTTGGGGAACCGGTGCACAAGGCCAAAGTCGGAATCAAGGACATCTATACGTACAAGGATTTGAAGGTCACCTTTGTGAACGGCAAGGTGAAGGACATTCAGTAATCGAAGGCGCCGTCGGTTGAGACAGGTTGCCGGGACGGAAAAACCAGGAACGGAAGGAAAGGAACTGCGATGAATAGAGCCGGAGCTCGACAGGTTGGCTGGTCCCGATACTTCACTTTGTGCGCGATTGTGGCGCTGATGATCTGTCCGATGTTGCTGCAAGCGGGTGAGAAGAAGAGTAGCGGCGGTGGTTCGGCGAAGCCCTCGGCGGCGCCTCATACAGCGGCTCCGACTGCCCATCCGGGCGGAGGCGCCTCGACGACCACCACGCACGGCCCCACCACATCGACAGCCGGTCACACCACGACCACATCGACGGCGGGCCACACGACAACTACGACCACCACGACTCACACCCACCACGACCTCGACGACCACCACGACTCACCCCACCACGACCTCGACGACCACGGCCGGTCACACCACGGGCACCACAGGTACAGGCGCCGCCCATGGCACGCAGGGCGCGGCGGCGGGTGGACAGCACGGCGCGGCGGCAGGAGGTCAGCACGGTGCGGCAGCAGGAGGCGGCGCGGCTGCAGCGGGGCATGGCGCAGGCGCGCCAGCCCGGACTCCGAAGGGCGCGACCGTGGCCCAGACCAAGAGCGGCGGCACGGTGGTCAAACGCTCCGACGGCAAGATTGCCACGGTGCACGATCCCAAGCGCAACATGGATGTTCACCGCGGACTGAACGGCAACCGCCGGGCGGTGGCGGAACGGCCCGACCATAGCCGCGTGATGGTGGAGCACGGCGGACACGGGTACGTGCAGCATCCCTACTCGTACCACGGCCATGAGTTTGCGCGGCGCTCGTATTACTACCACGGCGCCTACTATCACCGCTTCTACGGCCGCTATTACTACCGCGGCGGCTGGGTGAATCCGTACTATCCCGCCTATTATTACGGTCCGGCGTACTACGGCTGGGCGTACAACCCGTGGGCCGCGCCCGTGGCGTATGGTGGGTGGGGCTGGGGAGGCAATCCCTGGTACGGATATTACGGCGCGTACTTCACTCCGTATCCGGTGTATGCCGGGCCGGCGTTCTGGCTGACCGATTACATGATCGCGAACTCGCTGCAAGCGGCCTACCAGGCGCAGCAGGAATCCCAGCAGCAGGCGGCACTGAGCAACCCCGCCCCGCTGACGCCCGACGTGAAGAATGCCATCTCGGATGAGGTAAAGCGCCAGATTGCGCTGGAGAACGAGGAGTCGAAGAGCGGGGGGCAGAACGAGCCTGATCCTGCGTCCAGCAGCGTTCAGCGCATGTTGAGCGACGGGACCGCGCACGTCTTTGTGGCCGGGACCGATCTGGATGTGGTGGATGCGGCGGGGAACGAATGCGCCATCAGCCAGGGCGACGCGCTGCAACTGACCGCGCAGAACGATCCCAATGCGACCGCGGTGAACCTGGCAGTTCTGGCCAGCAAGGGCGGCAAGGAATGTCCCAAGGGCGACACCGTCGCGGTTCAGGTATCGGACTTGCAGGACATGCAGAACCATATGCGGGAGACGATCGACGACGGCTTGAAGGAACTGCAGAAGAAGCAGGGGACGGGTGGTTTGCCGGCAGCTCCGGCCTCGGCCCAAGCGCCGCCGGTGGAGACCGCGATGGCCGCCGCCGCTCCGCCTCCGCCGCCGGAGCAAGAGGTGGCATCCGAGCTGAAACAGGAGTCCAAGGAGGCGGATGCAGCCGAACAGGATGCCGCTGTCGATGCGGGAGGTGCGGCGCCGGCCGGTGGCGAAACTCCGACCGTGGCGCTGGGCCAGACCCCGGACCAGGTGAAAGCGGCGCTGGGCCAGCCCAAGAGCATCATGGATCTGGGACCGAAAAAGATCTACGTGTACCAGGACATGAAAGTCACCTTTAATGGCGGCAAGGTAAGCGACATCAAGTAGCCTGAATTCGGTCGCCGGAGACGGGGCAGGGCGCGCTGGCGTGCTGCCCCATTTTCTTGCCGTCTCCGTCCACGCCTGGCCGAGCCCGGATTGGGAAGGCCGATGGGCAACCGTTACCGAATGGATGCGCTCGAAACATTTCTCCGAAATTTGTTTCCATCTGGGGCGCGAACTCGCCGATGATAGCCAGGTAGGCTTGGCAGCAGAATGCCGGACGCTGGTCTGCGGGAGGCCGTAATGTTCCGTTTCGTTGCTTCGCTGTTTGGCTGTGTACACCAGCACTGTACGTTTCCGATTACCGCCAGAAAACCGGGTGCGGCTCTGCCTGAGGGCAAGGAGCGCGGCGACACCTACATTGTCTGCCTGGATTGCGGCAGGGAATTTCCCTACGACTGGCAGCGGATGAAGGTGGTTTCTCCGGCCAAAAACGCGGCCTGACCGCGCCGCAGGCGCTGGGCGACGGGTAGTACGCGGCTCTGATGCCGCTCCGGCCGCAGGCGCTGGGCGGGTACGCGGTTACTGATGCCGCTCCGGTCGCAGGCGCTGGGTTTCAGTTTGTCCACACATCTTTTTTCACTTGGTTACGGAGTGCTCCGCTGCCGACTGCGGCCGGGGCCTCGCTGTGCATGGTCTCCTCGTGGAGTTTGATGGCCTCGTCGAGGCGGCGAAAGTCGCGCTGTTTGCGCCACAGGGAATAGAAGGCGAGGGCTGCGGCCAGAAATACAAACACCGCGATAATGTTGCGAGCGTCGCTTGCCCCCAGGGAGCCCAGGAAGCCCAGTGTGTCCGGATTGGAAGGAGCGGGGTTCATACGGTCTCCATCGGCGGGAGCCGGCTGAAACCTGAGGCGGCCAGCGACCCGCGTTCGAGTATTCAAACTAGACGCTTAATTATGCGTAATACACGTAAGTAAAGCACTAAGATTGTAAGCTCGAACTCCAAGGCAGGCAAAACTCTATTGGCGGGGATCTGCCGGGCGGGAGTGGCGGGGATGGTACTATCTCCGGTTGCCACGTTGGAGACAGACTGGTTACGGCATGGAATTTGACTGGAATCTCGGAGCTCTGGGCGATGGACTTCGCTGCTACCGGAGAGAGGAATTCTTCGCCGCGCACGAGCACTGGGAAATTCTTTGGCGGAAGAGCCATGGTCCGGAGAAGTCGTTTCTGCAGGCGTTGATTCAGGTGGCGGGCGGATTCCATCATCTGCAGCGCAACAACCTGCAGGGGGCCATCGCCCTGCTCAGCGCGGCACGGCGGAGGCTGGAGAGTTGCCCGGCGCGGTTTGGAGGCCTGGATGTGGCGGGACTTCGCCTGGAACTGGACCGGTGGCTGGAGTTGCTGGCGGCGAAGCATCCTGAGGCGACTTTGGCTTACCCGCAGCTCTGCCTCGCTCCGGCTGCGGCAGATGAGGCTGGGAAGAACCGCTGAGAGGCCAAGGTCAACGGACCCACTTCTGCCCAAGGAAGGCAGAAATGGGGCACCGCAGGTTCTGCTGATGGCGGGCAATTCGGAAGAATATTCAGAGCGGCCGGTGAAAGATAGTCTAAAATTGTGAGGTACGGCACAGCGACCCGGCGTGCCGGGAGATAACCTGTATCGATAGACGCGCCGACGGCGCGTGCAGCAGAAGAGGTTTGGAGGCGTTCGATGTTTGAAGGACTAATGCAACCGATGCATTTGCTTGTGATCCTGTTTATTGCCCTGCTGGTGTTTGGGCCGAACAAGCTGTCAGAGCTTGGCAAAGGGTTGGGGCAGGGAATCAGGAATTTCAAGGACGCCGTGAACGAGGATCCGGCGAAGACCGCCGCAGCCAAGAAGGACGTTCCGCCGCCGCAAGCTCCGCAGGCTTAGGCTGGTCGGGTAACGTTGGCACTGCCGGCCACCGCGCCTAGGCGTTCAGATCAGTTCGCGGTATTGTTCGAGCGCGATTCTGACGAGTTGGCTCCGGTTGCGTACGCCTGTTTTCTGAAATAGCTGCTGCAACGTCGCCTTGACGGAGCTCTCCGAGACGTTCAGGCGGGCGGCGATCTGTTTGTTGGCCAGTCCCTCGAATACCCCAATCAACACCTGCTGTTCGCGCTCGGTGAGTTTCCGCGTGCGCGGCACTTGGTTTTCGGCAGCCCGCTCGGCGGCGCGGCCGACGATCTTCTGCAGGTAGTTCTGTTCAAACCAGACATTCCCAGCCAGCACTTCGCGGATGGCTTCCACCAGCATGGCGGGCGGGTTGTGCTTCAGGAATACGCCGGCGATGCCGCGCTTGAGCAGGTTGGCGGCGTTGGCTTCATCCACCCCGGCAGTGACCAGCAGAACCTTTCCGCGATAGCCGATGGTGGCGGCGACGTTCATGAAGTCGATGCCGTCGCGCTCTCCCAGATCGAAATCCAGCAGCACCAGATCGACCGGGTTGGCGAGGAGGAATGCTTTGGCCTCGTCGATGGCGGCGCAGCCTCCCACGATCTGGAAGCCGGGGTCGCCGTCCAGGAAGCGGGCCACACTGTCGCGAAACAGCGCGTGATCGTCCACCAGCAGGATGGTTGCGCGGGACTCAGGCATGGGCGGTCTCCTCGGATTCATTCACGCTCGGCAGAACCACTTGAAAGCAGCAGCCGCGCTCGCGGTGCTGGTAAACCAGATCGCCGCCGAAGCTTTTGACCAGGGCCCGCGAGACGTACAGGCCCAGGCCGGTGCCTTGCGCCGCGTTCTGGAAGGGGCGGAAGAGAGTGAGCGGATCGGCGACTCCGCTGCCGGTGTCTTCAAAGTGCACGGTGACGTGGCCGGCCTCCACGGTGGCGCCAATGGTGAGGCGCCTGGTTTCGGCGTGCTCCATGGCGCGGACGCTGTTTTTGGCGAGGTTGAGGAAGACCTGCATGAGTCCGTAGCGGTCGGCCCAGACGAGAGGCAGCGGGCCGGTCTCCTGCCATTGCATGGAGACGCCGTGTTCCTCGGCAGCGGTATCGATGAGGATGCGGAGTTCGTCGAGCACGGAGGTCAACTCGATGGCGGTGCGAGGCTGCTGGGCCCCACCGCGCAGCTCCATCGCGGAGATTTGCTCCAGTCCGTGGATCAGAGTGCCGAGTGCCTCGAAATCGGCGTTGCCGCGCAGTTCGCCGACCTTGGCCAGGTTCTTGTGCACCACCAGGGCTGCGCCGCACAGGTTGCGGATCTCGTGCGAGACGGCGCTCATGAGAATGCGGGTGTTGGTGAGCAGGTAGTCGAGGTTGAGGTCCTCGCGGCTGCGCAGATCGTCGGAGAGATCGACCATGATGGCGGCCAGGCGGTTGCCGGAGACCGAGGCGTGCGTGGAAGACCAGGTGGAGAACCAGACGCCGGCGAGGAAGACCTCGCCGTTGCTGCGGCTTCCCTTGCACTGCAGAGTGGTGCGGAAGTTCTTCCAGGCTTTGGATTGGACGGCGGAGCGCAGTGCGGGCAGATAGGCTGCGATGCTCTGGCCGCGCAGGGGCGCCGCATCTGGGGCCAGCATCTGCTGGGCGGCTTCGTTGGCCAACAGAATGGTTCCGTCGGCGTCCAAGGTGACGATGGCCGCCGGGCTGCTTTCGACCAGTACCTGCAACTGCTCTTCGGCCTCGCGGCGCGCCTGCTGCTGGGTCTCGATTTCCTGCAGGTAGTCGAGCACCATGCGGCGGTTGCGCAACAGTTCGTAGATGAGCAGGCCGGTGCCGATGAATCCGGTGGAGGAGAGAATGAGCAGCGGCCAGGTTTCGCCGGGCGGAAGGTTGCTGAAGGGCTCCTGCAGGCAGGCGCAGAAGATGGCGAAGCCGACAATCTGGACGCGGGTAAGATAACCCCCGGCGATCATGATGGGGAAGAGGTAGAGGAAGCCGAGCGATAGATAGGGCTTGGTCCACCAGTCGATGGCGGCGATGACGACGACCATCAGGGCGGCGAGGATCAGCAGCCTTCTCCGGTTGGCCGGAGCGTAGATGGAGAGCGCCGCCGAAAGGTTCATGAGGTTCTCCTCGCTGAGATTGCCGCAAGGGGAATTGTAAAACGCGGCAGAGGGTACAGAATCAAAAACCCCGTCCTAGCCAGAAGAAGGCTAGGACGGGGCACTCTATTTGGTTATCGCAGATGCCAACGGAGATCAACACTTCGTCAGCTAGACGTTTTTGACCTCTTGCGCGAGGCGGGCGAGCGAGGCTTTGGCGTCTCCGTACAACATGCTGGTGACGGGTTTGAAGAAGAGCGGATTCTCCAGGCCGGAGAAGCCGCGTCCCTGTCCGCGCTTGAGCACGATGACCGACTTGGCTTTGTCCACTTCCAGGATTGGCATGCCGGCGATGGGGCTGTTGGGGTTGTCGCGCGCGTCCGGGTTCACCACATCGTTGGCGCCGACGACCATGGCGACATCGGTGGAGGGGAACTCGGGATTGATCTGGTCCATCTCGTAGAGCTCGCCATAGGGCACGTTGGCTTCGGCCAGCAGCACGTTCATGTGTCCGGGCATGCGTCCGGCAACGGGATGGATGCCGTACTTGACGGTGACGCCGCGCTCTTCGAGGGCGTTGGCCAGGTCGCGCACGGCGTGCTGGGCCTGGGCGGTGGCCAGTCCGTAGCCGGGGACGAAGACGACTTTGCTGGCGTAGGCCAGGCGCACGGCGGCATCGTCGAGCGAGATCTCATGCATCTCGCCGGTGGCTCCGGCTCCGGCGGCGTGGTGCACCGCGCCAAAGCCTCCAAACAGAACGTTGGTGATGGAGCGGTTCATGGCCTTGCACATCAGGATGGAGAGGATGAAGCCCGAGAAGCCGTCCAGGGTGCCGGCGATGATGAGGATGTTGTTGCCCAGCACGAAGCCGGTTGCGGCCGACGCCAGTCCGGCGTAGCTGTTCAACAGCGACATGACGACCGGCATGTCCGCCGAGCCGATGGGGATAACCAGCATGACGCCGAAAACGAACCCGAGGGCCACCATGCCATAGAAGTAATAGGTGGCGGAAGGATCGTAGAGCGAGTAGCCGAAGCAGCCGATCATGGCGAAAAAGATCAGCAGATTGAGGATCTGCTGGCCTTTGAACTGGACCGGGGTTCCGCGGATGGTGCCTTGCAACTTGCCGCAGGCGATGAGCGAGCCGGTGGTGGTCAGCGTGCCGAGCATCACTTCCAGTCCCAGTGCGCTGCGGGTAAACAGCGAGAGCGTGCTGGAGTGCATGAGGAACTCGGCGATGCCGACCAGGGACGCGGCAATGGCGCCGAAGGCGTGCGACAGCGCGGTCCGCTGCGGCATGGCCGTCATGGGAACCCAGACGGCAAAGGCCACGCCTACCAGCGAGCCGAGAACCAGGCCGGCGAGGATCCATCCATAAAAGTGAATGTCACGGTGGAAGAGCGTGCCGACGATGGCGGCGGCCATGCCGGCTTCGGCCAGGAACATGCCGCGGCGCGCCGTGTCAGGATGGCTGAGACCCTTGAGGCCGAAGATGAACAGAATGGATGCGAGCAGGTAGGTGAATTCGAGAATGTAGTTCGGGGATTGCACGAGATGTTGCACGGCCTGGGAGGCGTCCATTACTTGTGGGCCTCCTTGCCTTTGACGTCCTTGCGGAACATTCGCAACATGCGGTCGGTGAGTCCAAAGCCGCTGACCACGTTGACCGTGGCGGTGAAGACGGCGATGAAGCCTAGCAGCGTGGCAATGGAGGCGTGAGATTGCGTGCCTCCGGCGAGCAGCTTGTGGTGGTCGAACTCATAGGCTCCGGCTATGACCAGCGAGCCCACCAGCGAGATGCCGGAGATGGCGTTGGTGGCCGACATCAGCGGGGTGTGCAGCAGCGGCGGAACGCGCGAAATCACCAGGTAACCCAGGAACGCGGCCAAGGCAAAAACGTATAACGCCGCGATGAGGACCATGGGGTCGGCGGCCTCGGGCGTAGGCCCCTGGTTGGCAAACATGGCAAATAGAAGCAATGGACTCACAAATCTCCTCCGGTTGCGAATGGCTTACGCGTTGGCCTTCAAGGCGGCTGCGACGCGTTCGTTGACGATCTCGCCGCCGAAGGCGACGCAGGAGCCGGCAATGATCTCGTCGGCGCGGTCGATCTTCAACTCGCCGCTTTTGAGAATCAGCTGCAGAAAGTTGCTCAGGTTGCGCGAGTAGAGCATGCTGGCGTGTACCGGCATCTCGGCCACGATGTTCAAGGGTCCGAAGATGGTGACGCCGCGATAGTCAATCGTCTGGCCGGGCTGGGTAAGTTCGCAGTTGCCGCCGGCGGGCGCGGCCAGGTCCATGATGATGGAGCCGGGGCGCATATCGTTGACCGCGGCGGCGGGAATCATCAGCGGAGCGCGGCGTCCGGGAACCTGTGCGGTGGTGATGACGACGTCGGCAAACAGGGCCGCGCGGGCAATGGCCTGGCGTCCCAGTTCCAGCGCCTCCGGACTCAGTTCCTTGGCATAGCCGCCCTTATCCTCGGTCTGCAGGCCGCCCAGATCGACTTCGATGAACTTGGCGCCCAGCGACTTGACCTGCTCGCCGGCGGCGGCGCGCACGTCATAGGCTTCCACCACGGCGCCGAGGCGGCGGGCGGTGGCGATGGCCTGCAATCCGGCGACGCCTGCGCCCAGCACCAGAACCTTGGCCGGGGGAATGGTTCCCGCGGCGGTCATGAGCAGGGGAAAGAGCTTGGGCAGGCGGTCGGCGGCCATGATCACAGCCTTGTATCCGGCCACGGTCGCCATCGAAGAGAGCGCGTCCATGGATTGGGCGCGCGTGATGCGCGGCACCAGCTCCATGCTGAACAGAGTCGCTCCGCGCTGGATCGCCGCTTCGAGCGCCGCCGGCTCGTCGAGTGGACGCAGGAAGCCGATCATGACGCTGCCGCTTTTCAGCTTCTGCTGGTCGGCGGTGGGCAGCGCGTTGACCACGGGCACGACATCGGCGGAGGTCAGAAGCTCGTCGCGGGAGGTGGAAATGGTGGCGCCGGCGGCCTGGTAATCGGCGTCGATGGCGCCGGAGTGCAGGCCCGCGCCGCTTTCCACGGCCACGCTGGCACCTTTTGCGGCCAACGCCTTTACCCCATCCGGGGTAAGCGCTACGCGAGTTTCATCCGGCCGGGCTTCCTTCAGAATTGCGACAAACACACGGCTCCTCCGTTAGTTATCAAGATTAAGTAAGCGGGGAAATGATAGCAGATGGTGCGTCCAGCCGCTGGCACGCGCGGCCGGTTCTGCGTTCTGCCTAATTGGGCGGCGCTCGGCGCTCGCGTTTGCTGGTTCTTAGGATTGGATGCCAGCTATTCTGGCTGGATTCTGCCAGCGGTAAGTTTTCTTGCGGGGTTTAAGGCATGCCGGAGGGGCGTCACGGGCTTGCCGCTTTGGGATAGTGAGATACTAGCCCTGTTATCGTCCGGTATCCTGACATGCTGGAACTCAGTCCTGCTTTGACGTACACTCCTGCGCATGCCAGCGGAGCGCAATTTCGAGATGGCAAATCGGCGTAAGTTGTTCGTTAGCGATAGCGTGAGGACCGTAGCAGCCGGCCTTGCCGCATTCATCGCTGTTGGCGTAGTTGTATTCGGTGTTTTGTACGGAGTGGTCTATCTGTGGTCGATGTCGAACGTTTGGGCGGATCTCTTGTACATGTATACGGGGCCGATTGCCATAGCAGTGGGATTAGTATCGGCTGGCTATGTCGTTGCTAAAATCGCGCACCGCGCACCGTTCATTCACTCAGCATCGCTAGTTGCTCTTCTTGCTTTGGTTCACGCAGCGTATCGCCGTTGGGGGCCTGAGACATTGTCGGATGACCTCGTTCCAGCAATCGTGTCGACGTTCGGTCCCCATATCACTACGAGAGAGACTTTACTTATTGAGATTTTTCTCGTTGAGACTGTGCTCGTATGTTTGCCGTTCGCCATGCTGGGCACCTGGATTGGCCTTCGTAAGCGGCGAGGACGGGAGAGCAAGGAAACGAAGAATATCTAGCGCCCTGCGAGGTGTGGCGAGTGGCCCTTTTAAATACTAGCGATAAATCGCCATTTAGCTCACTATCCCGAAGCGGAGCCGCCTGGGCGGCTCCCTGCGATGCAGAACGCGATGGGCCTCGTTGCACAACCCTGTCAAGCGATTTTTCTTTGCAATTCCTCGCAACCATCTGACTCTAAGCTACATAAATATCCGCCTCCCACTGAGGGTTTCCCCCACCCTCTTTGCTATCCTGAAATCAGGAAAGTTTTCTTCGCCTTTGTGCCCCGGTTGCGCCCCCTAACCCCTTTTTTTTCAAATTTTTGCCGGGAAATATAGGGGGAGGGGTGGTCCTCGCGGGTGGCCCATTCAAGCCCCGTTGTTGGGCTTGAGTGGGGCTTTTTGACCTTGCAGTTGTGTTTGCTGTTTTCTATTACCGAGAGCAACATCGCCAAGGCACTCACAATCCCGAGCGGCGGGATATCGAAATCAGCACATCTTATGTCTCCTCCTGATAGAGCTCCGGAAAAGCCTGCTGCACTTCGCTGGCGACCTCGCGGGCCAGGGTGAGATTGACCAGCGGCCCTTTATTCATGCCGGGGCAGTACGTTGCGGCCTCGCGGCGCTCGGCGGCGTTGGCGAGCAGCTCCGGCCAGTAGGGGAAGGAGCTGCATTGCAGCGGCTTGACGGCGTGCACCGAGCACCCGCCGGCGAGCAGGAACGGACACTGCTTGTGAGGTTGCTTGCGGAAGCGCAACAGCGGCGCAACGCCGCACAGGTATCGCCGCCGGAACTCGGCGCGGGTGATGGCGAGGTGCTCGGCCAGGCGCGCAATGTCGTCGCGGGTGAGATAGACGAAGCCCTTCTGCTCGCAGCAGGCGATGCATCCGGGCTGGCATTGGAAGCGCATGAGCGAGTGTAGCGCGGATTGCGGAGGCCGCGAATGGCGGCAGGATCGAAAATTCGAAGGGGATCGAATCGCAGAAAGCTGCCGGTCGTGGCGAGTCGAAATGCAAGGCATGGAATCTATGTAGAATGGGTTCGGCTGTTCCCCAATCGGAAGGAGAATTGATTTGGCAAAAGCTTTCATCATGCTGGTGCGCGTGCTGGGCCTGGCGGCGATCGTAATTGGAGGCTTGCTGTGGATGAACGCCCACGAGCCATATCTGAAGCCGCATATTGCTCTCGGCTTCTGCGTGGTGGTGCTGGTCTTTGTGATGGGTGTGATTGCGGTGACCAAGAGAGCCGTGGGCCTGGGGATTGCCGGCATCCTGCTCGCTCTTCTCCTGCCCATGGTCGGCTTTATGCAACTGCCGCTGCTGCCCCGCGCCATGGGAGCCATGCAGGTGGCCCACATCGCAGTGGCCCTGTGCGTCATCGGCCTGGCCGAGCGCCTCTACTCGGTCATCCGCAGCTAAGCAGCCGGATTCCTGCACACGGGGAAGCGGCGGAGACTCTCCGCCGCTTCACTGCTGTAAGTGGGCAGTCCCAGTGCATACCGCTCAGCGCCAGCCCCAATCCGGCGCGCCTGCAGGCGAGAGACCGAGTTCCCGCGCGTGCTTCACACCTGTTCCTGATGTGCTCGTGTCACATAGTGCTGTGACCGGCAGTAACTTTGTGAGAATTCGCTTGCAAGCGGGTTTGCACACTGATTACTATCAAGATTCCCCAATACCCAAAGCAGAGTACGCGGTTGCTGCGCGTCAGAAGAAGACGAGAATGAACATCGGCGAAATCATCCGTAACCTTCGTTTGCAAAAAGGTATGTCACAGGGTGACATCGAGAAGCGTACCGGGCTGCTGCGTTGCTACCTTTCGCGGGTGGAGAACGGACACACGGTTCCGTCGCTGGAGACGCTGGCTAAGATTGCCAATTCGCTGGAGATTCCGCTGGGGCAGTTCTTCGCGGAGGGTCCCGAAGACGGCGCCAGCGGCAAGAGCCTGCCCCAACTCAGCGAAGAGCAGGTGCGTTTCCTCTCCCAGATCCGGCGCTACTCCGGCGGGCTGAACGATAGCGACCGCAAGCTGGTGCTGGCCATGGTGAAAAAAATGGCGGCCTCCGGCGGCCACTAGAACGTTCGCAGGCGCGGGGCGTTGAATCGCGTAGGGGCTAACCGACGGCCCTCTGGCCGCTGACGTCCGGCGGGTACGCGGCAACCGATGCCGCTCCGGTCGCGGACGCTAGGCTGCGGTGGGTTTTTCGGTGAGGGCGATGACGGCGAGCTCGAGGCGGTCGCGCGCGCCGGTTTTGCTGAAGATGCTCTGCAGGTGGCGCTTGACGGTGTTCTCGCTGATCGTCAGCTGCTGAGCGATATCCTTATTCTTCATCCCCCTGGCGACCAGTGCTGCGATCTGTCTTTCACGCTCGCTGAGGCGATGCAGGTTGATGGCCCGCTCCGGCTGGGAATCGGCCGACATGGCCATCAGCACACCCTGGGCCACATCGTCGCTGAAGGCCAATTCACCTTCGGCCACGGTCCGGATGGCGGTGAACAGAGTCTCCGGGGAGTCGCCCTTGAGTACTAGCCCGCGAGCTCCCAGGCGCACCACCTGTACATAATCGGGCTGGCTGTCGGAGCCGGTCAGCACCACGCTGGCGACCTTCGAGCTGGCATGGTCGAGTCGTCGCAACACCTCGAAGCCATCGGTTCCAGGCATGAACAGATCCAGGACCAGCACGTCTGGATGTTGTGCTTCAACGAGTTCCAGGGCTTCCGCACCGTTGCTGGCCGTACCCACCACCTCAAAATCGCGGTGTGAGGCCAGGAGTGCAGACAGGGACTCGCGCAGGACTGCATGGTCGTCCGCGATCGCAATCCGGATCTTTTCGCTTCCAAACATGGGGGTTTAGATGCGAGTTCTCGGCCGCAGGGCAACCTGAGGTTTCAATATATTTTTCAGGACACTGTCCTTGCCGCCGGTCCGCATGAGTCTGCCGTGCCACCCGGCAAACGTTTCCCTATGCTATATTCCCACTCAAGAGCCCCCCATTATGGCCGAGTTGACGATCGATCAGGAGCTGGATCTGCTGGATGATGCATTCCGGCGCCTGAAGGTTGAATACGATATCTATTTTGCTGGCGGCAGCAAGCGGCCTCCTGTTGACAACGAGGCGCGCATGGTTGCCAAGATCCGGGGGCACATGGAGAACTCCCGTCTCAACCTCGTACAGCGCTATCGTGTGCAGAGCGCTGCCCAGCGCCTGGCGGTGTTCAGCGATCTTTGGCGCCGCAAATCCCGGGTCAAGGACCTGGGATATGTTCGACCGGAGGACAAACTGATCGGGGTGGGCGGCTTCGGCCATCTGGATGATCTCCAGCCCGGCCATGCGCCGCAGGCTCCGGAGCGGGAACGGTCGGAGAGCTTTGTCCTGTTCAGCAGCGATGTGGTCGAGGTGGTTCCGCTCTACGAGTCCGTGGTGCGGGCCCGCGAAGCCGTGGGCCAGCCGCTGGGAGCCTTTGACTCGTTTGCTTCCTTTGTACAACTCAAGACCGAATCCATCCGCAAGCAGTTCAAATGCGAAGCCGTCGAGTACACTGTAATGGTGACGGATGGGCAAGTGCGCCTCAAGGCGCGTCCCCGCAAGGATATCTAGCGGGCGCCGTCCGCTGAACCGGGCATTCCGAGAATCACCGGGGTCCCCGAATCGAAGTACGGATCTCAACTCAACTGATGCCGTGCGGTGTGCGCTCTGGTTCCCGGCGCATTCTGACCATGCGGCAGGCGAACGAGGCAATCATGGCGAAGATCGAACGTGCCATCCTGAGCGTGACCGACAAGACAGGACTGGTTGAATTTGCAGGGCGGCTGGCCGCCCAGGGCGTGGAGCTGATCTCCACCGGCGGTACGGCGCGCGTACTGCGCGAAGCGGGGCTGAAGGTGTGCGACATCAGCGACCTGACCGGCTTTCCCGAGATGCTCGACGGCCGGGTGAAGACCCTTCATCCCAAGGTGCATGGAGGCATTCTGCACGTGCGCTCCAACCCGGCCCACGTGGCCGCCGTCAAGGAGCATGGCATTGAGCCCATCGACATGCTGGTGGTGAACCTCTACGCCTTTGAAAAAACGGCGGGCAAGTCCGGCGCGCACTTCGAGGAGATCATCGAAAACATCGACATCGGCGGGCCATCCATGGTGCGCTCGGCGGCCAAGAACTTCCAGGATGTCGCCATCGTCACTTCGGCCGCCGACTATGAAGCCATCGCCGCCGAGATGGAGCAGCACGCGGGAGAGCTGTCCTTAAAGACCAAGTGGCATCTGGCGCAGAAAGCCTTTGCCACCACCTCGGCCTATGACACCGCCATCGCCAACGCGCTGGCCGAAATAACCGTGGATGACGCGGGTCACTTCGATATCTCGCGGCTTAATCCAAACACCAGCCAGAGCGCCAGCTTTCCCGAGACGCTGCGGCTGCAATTCCAAAAGTCCTTCGACCTGCGCTACGGCGAGAACCCGCACCAGAAAGCGGCGCTGTACGGCGACGGCTCCGGCAAGGGCGTGGCCAACGGACGCCAGCTGCAAGGCAAAGAACTCAGTTACAACAACATTGTCGATTTGCAGGCGGCCTGGGACTTGGCTCAGGAGTTCAGCGAGCCGGTCTGCGCCATCATCAAGCACACCAATCCCTGCGGCACCGCGACGGGCACCACGCTGAAGCAGGCCTATCTGCGCGCTTTGGAATGCGATCCAGTGTCGGCCTTCGGCGGCGTGATCGGCGTCAACGGCGTGATCGACGGCGAAGCAGCCACCGAGATGGCCAAGCTCTTCGTGGAGGCGATTGCCGCACCGGGCTTTACTCCGGAAGCGCGCGAGGCCTTCGCCAAGAAGAAGAACCTGCGCCTGGTGGAGATCGACGAGCTGAAGCAGAAATGGGTGCTCAAGAATGTCTCCGGCGGCGTGCTGGTGCAGGACAACGACGTGCGTCCGCTGACCGAGGCCGACCTGAAGGTGGTAAGCAAGCGGCCTCCCACGGCGGAGGAGATGCGGGCGCTGCTGTTCGCCTGGAAGGTCTGCAAACACGTTAAGTCGAATGCGATTCTCTATGCCCGCGACGGCCAGAGCGTGGGCGTGGGCGCGGGCCAGATGAGCCGCGTGGATTCGGCCCGCATCGGCGCCGACAAAGCAGTGCTGCCGCTGAGCGGAACGGTTGCCGCCAGCGACGCGTTCTTCCCGTTCCCCGATGGCGTCGAGGTGATTGCCAAGGCGGGCGCGACGGCCATCATCCAGCCCGGCGGCTCGGTGCGCGACCAGGAGGTCATCGACACCGCCGACCGCCTGAACCTGGCCATGGTCTTCACCGGGGTTAGGCACTTCCGGCACTAGAGCTACTGTTCGTCATGGCGTTTCGGCCCCGGAGCGCCATGACAAATCTTTTTCGACATCCCCTGAACTCAAAAAAGAATCCAATAACCTAAGCGCGCTTGGGTTATTATGTGCGCGTGGGTTCGCTCAAGTTCGATGGCGTTCTCTTTATCGTGTACTCCAACGATCATCCGCCTCGCCATGTTCACGGCTTCGCCAGCGAGGCGGAAGTGATCGTGGAATTGCGCCCGGACGGAAACGTCGCGCTCGCGGATCGCAGGGATTCCATCCGGCCCGCGACTGCCAAGCGCTCTGACGTTAAAAAGATT
Organism: uncultured Acidobacteriota bacterium; assembly: GCA_963742165.1. Taxonomy (GTDB): domain Bacteria; phylum Acidobacteriota; class Terriglobia; order Terriglobales; family Acidobacteriaceae; genus TOLSYN. The sequence continues at coordinate 115,660 of CAVUKX010000001.1, forward strand.
CTCGCCGCTGCGGCCCTGTATTTTGACGAGTTACTGAGCCTCTGGGAGGAGATCCATGGCAAAGCATAAGGTTGTCACCACTGACGCCGAAATTGATCGAGCCATCGCACAGGCCAAGAACTTGCGAGAAGAACCCTGCGTGACCAGTGTGGAATACAGGCCGGGGCCGGGACTGGATCTGCTGATTCTTAAATTGAGCGATGGGCACCGGCACCTCATCCCGCGTGAAGATTTGCAGGGCCTGCAGTCGGCCTCGAAAGCGCAGATTGCGGACGTGGAGATTGTCGGCAATGGAACCGGGCTACACTGGCCAGCCCTCGACGTTGACCACTATGTTCCGAGTCTGCTGCGGCGCGTCTATGGCAGCAAGAGTTGGATGGCTGGAATAGGGCGCAGCGGAGGATCATCCAAGAGCGGGGCTAAGAAAAGGGCCTCTCGCATAAATGGCCTGAAGGGCGGACGGCCACGACAAAAAGGGGCTCTTACCGGAAAGGTTCTTGGGAGCTATCTTGAGGCACAGAAAAGCATTATCGACCAGGTTGTGCAAAAAATGGGCGAGAGATCCAAGGGTGGCGGTAAGCTTATTACCGCCGAGTCAGCTCAAGAGGCTGTAGAGATATTTAGGGAAAACGTTGAGCTGTCGATCAAGCATCCGGTAGAAACGCAAAGGAAGAACCTCGCGCCTACAGTGCAGCGGGCCAAGTCATGCACTGGCCGGAGCACGTAACCCGCGAGGAATCATGGCTGCGCCGCGCCTAGCGCCCTGTGACTCGAATCACGGGCGAAATTTCCTCCATTCTGATAACATCTGATCTTTATGTCCGCACCCAACTCGATCTTCGTCCGCGCCTGTAAGGGGCTTCCCACCGACTCGACACCTGTTTGGTTCATGCGCCAGGCTGGCCGCTATATGTCCGAGTACCGCGAAGTCCGCAAGCATCACTCACTCGTCGAAATCTGCAAGAAGCCCGAGATTGCTGCCCAGGTCACGATCGAAGCAGCCGAGATTCTGCAGGTGGACACCGCCATCATCTTCGCCGACCTGCTGCTGCCGCTGGAAGTGATGGGGCTGCCCTTTCACTTTTCGGCCACCGAAGGTCCGGTCATCGAGAAGCCCCTGCGCACTGCCGACGACGTCAAGGTTCTGACCACCAACGGCGCGCCGGAGCTGCAGTATGTCTCCGAGGCAATTTCCCTGTGCGTCAAGCACTGGGGAGACAAGCTGCCGGTGATCGGCTTCTGCGGTGCGCCGTTTACCCTGGCCAGCTACATGATCGAGGGCGGCGGTTCGCGCAACTACGTCGAAGTGAAAAAGATGATGTATCGCCAGCCGCAGGTGTGGGACGAACTGCTGCGCAAGCTGAACATCGTGCTTGCGGCCTACATCGCCGATCAGGTGAAGGCGGGCGCCGATGTCATCCAGGTATTCGACAGCTGGGTTGGCTGCCTGAGCGTGGAAGACTACCGCCAGTACGCTCTGCCGCGCACCAAAGAGCTGATCTCCATGCTGAAGAAGACGGGCGTGCCGATCATTTACTTTGGCACCGACAGCACCACGCTGCTGCCTTCGATGAATGAGACGGAAGCCGATGTGATCGGTCTGGACTGGCGGGTCCCCTTTGCCGAGGGCTGGAAGTTGCTGAACCACCGTCCCGCGGTGCAGGGCAATCTCGATCCGGTCACCCTGTTTGCCGACTGGGAGCTGGTGAAGCAGCGCTCCAAAGACATTCTGGATCAGGCTGGAAGCCGCCCCGGACACATCTTCAACCTCGGTCACGGGATTCTGCCGCTGACTCCGGTGGACAACGTGAAGAACCTGTGCAAGTTTGTGCAGGAGTATTCGGCGCAGCTTCGCGCCACCGCTGCCGGAACCCGATAGCCATGCCGAAGACCGCCGTCCTGCTGCTTGCCCACGGAACTCCGGAGACCGTTGACGAGATTCCGGCGTACCTGGCGAATGTGACCAGCGGACGGCCGCTTCCTCCGGAAGTGGTGAAGGAGATTCAGCACCGCTACTCGCTTATCGGCCACTCGCCGCTGACCGAGATCACCATGCAGCAGGCCTCGCGCATCTCGCGCGAGCTGGGCCTGCCCGCCTATGTCGGCATGCGCAACTGGAAGCCCTACATTCATGACATTGTGCGGCAGATGAGCACCGACGGCGTGACTCACGCTGTCGCGATTTGTCTGGCGCCGCACAACTCGCGCACCAGCGTCGGACTGTACCGGCGCGCGGTGGTGGGCGAGACCGGCAAGGCTCCGTTTACGGTGGACTTCGTCAACGAGTGGCACGCCGAGCCGCTGCTGATTCGCGCGTTCTCGGAAAAGCTGCGCGACGGCTGGTCGCGCGCCTGCCTGGAAGCGAACGCGCCGGTGCCGGTGCTGTTCACCGCGCACAGCGTTCCCACGCGCACCATTGAAGACGGCGACGACTACGAGCGCCAGACGAAGGAAACCGCCGAACTGGTGGCCGCCAGCATTGCGGAGCTCGACGGAAATTGGCGCTTCGCCTTCCAGAGCCAGGGCGCCAGCGGCGGAGCCTGGCTTGGTCCCACGGTGGAAAGCGTGATCGAAGAAATGGCCGCCGCCGGACACAAGCATCTCTTCGTGCAGCCCATCGGCTTTGTGTGCGACCACGTCGAGGTGCTCTACGACGTCGATATCGCCTTCAAGAATTTGGCCGCCTCCAAGGGCATGACGCTGTCGCGGGCCGAGTCGCTGAATGACTCCGTGCTGTTTGCCCAGGCGGTGGCGCAACTGGCGCGCAAGCGGCTCAGCGCGACGGCGTAAACTACTTCCTAATAAAGCGCGTTTCAAAGTTTTATAGGTAAGAGGCATTCATGCGTATTGCAATCATTGGCGGTGGCATCTCCGGACTGAGCGCTGCGTACTACCTTGAGCAGGAGCGGGCCAAGGGCGCGCCCATCGAATACACCTTGTTTGAATCCAGCAACCGGCTGGGCGGCGTGATGTTCAGCGACCGCATCGGCGACTGCGTGGTGGAGGGTGGGCCGGATTCGTTCCTCACCGAAAAGCCCTGGGCCGCACAGCTGTGCGCCGAACTGGGCATCGCCGGAGACCTGATCGGCTCCAACGACGCACAGCGCATCACCTACATCGTGGTCAAGGGACGCCTGATTCCCATGCCCGACGGGCTGATGTTCATGGTACCCACCAAGCTGATTCCCACGGCGCTGACTCGTCTGTTCTCCTGGAGCACAAAGTTCAAAATGCTGGGCGAGCTGCTGCATCCGCCGCAGCCGGTGCATAAGGACGAGACCGTGGCGCAGATGGTGGAGCGCCACTTCGGCTCCGAAGTAGTGGACCGGCTGGCCGACCCGCTGCTTTCCGGCGTCTACGGCGGCGATGCTGCGTCATTGAGCGTGCGCGCCGTGCTGCCCAAGTTTGTGGAGATGGAAGAGAATTACGGTTCGCTGTGCCGCGCCATGCTGGCCGGGCGCAAGAAACTGGCGGCCATGAAGGCGGCGAAAGGCTACACGCCTAAGCCGCTGTTCAGCTCGCTGAAGGGCGGCATGCAGCAGATGATCGACGCCATCGTGGCCCGGCTCGACCCGCAGAGTGTGCGCACCGGGAGCGCGGTGAGTGCGCTGGCGCGCCTCGGCACCGGCTGGGAGCTGACGACCGATCGCGGAGCCGAACAGTTCGACGCCGTCATCTTTGCCACGCCCGCGCGCATTGCCTCGACCATGCTGGCCGGGATCGACAAGCAACTCTCCGGCGATTTGGGCGGCGTGGAGTACAGCTCGTCGATCACAGTGACGCTGGGCTACCAGCGCGAAGATTTAAAGATGTGCCCGCCGGGCTTCGGTTTTCTGGTGCCGCGCAGCGAAGGCACGCGCATGCTGGCCACCACGTTTGTGCACACCAAGTTTCCCTTCCGCGCGCCGGACAACAAGGCGCTGGTGCGCTGCTTCCTGGGCGGCGCCAAAGACCAGGGCGTGCTGAAGATGAACGACGAAGAGATCACGGCGCTGGTTCGGAAAGAGCTCAAGCAAATCACCGGGCTCAGTGCCGATCCGTGGTTCGTCAAGGTGTACCGCTGGGACCGCGCCATGGCGCAATACACGCCCGGCCACCTGGAGCGCATCGAGCGCATCGGCGCGACCGTGAAGCAGATGCAGAACCTGGCCATCGCCGGGAACTTCTACAAGGGGATCGGCGTGCCGGACTGCGTTCGCACCGGCAAAGAAGCTGCACTGCAGATGGCCGCGCTGGCTCGCGAGGGACAGGCGATTAAGGCGTAGGCGATACCGCGTAAGTTTCCTACTCGCCAGAGCTCGGGAGCGTGCGCTACCATCAAGCGCGATGGCGCGAATTCTGATTGTCGAAGACGAGCTGCATCTGGCGCAGGGGCTGCTGTTCAATCTTGAGGCCGAGGGGCACGAGGTTTCGGCGGTGGAGAGCGGCGAGGCGGCGCTGGACGCGCTGATGGTCCGCAACGAACGGTATGACGCCGTGGTGCTGGACGTGATGCTGCCGGGGGTCAACGGCTTCGAGGTCGCCGACCAGCTGCGCGCGGCGCACAACTACGTTCCCATCCTCATGCTCACGGCGCGCTCGCGTCCTGAGGACGTGCTCAAGGGCTTTGCCTCGGGCGCCGACGACTATCTTCCCAAGCCATTCGAGTTGAGCATCCTGATTGCGCGGGTGCACGGGCTGCTGCGCCGCACGCAATGGCAGCGTGAGCAATCGGCCGAGGAGCGGCGGCAACAGCCGCGTCCGGAGACGGCCCCCGCGGGCGGCGCCGGAGGGAACGCGAGCCTTCGGGATTGCTGGCCGAGCCGGCCTCCGCATGAGGTCTTCCGCTTTGATGGACGCACGCTGGATTTCCATACACTGGAGCTGAGCGGGCCGGCGGGAAAGATTCAGCTGACGCTGATGGAGGCGTCGCTGCTGCGCTACTTCATCGCGCATCGCAACCAGAACGTGAGCCGCAAGCAGATTCTGGAAGAGGTGTGGGGATTGCACGAGGACACCGACACGCGGGCCATCGACAACTTCATCGTGCGCCTGCGCCGCTATCTGGAAGATTCGCCCGCGACACCGAAATATCTGATCACGGTTCGCGGGATTGGATACCGCTTTCTGCCCGAGCGCGAGAGCGAGCCCGGAACGAACGCGGAATAAAAACAACAACGCAGAGTCAACAACCCCACCCTAGCCAACGACGGGCTAGGATGGGGCACCCGCAAGTGTTTTCTTCGGTGGAAGCGTCGGACACTACCAGCGATCTCCCCAGCCCAGGCGCTTGAGGCGGCGCCAATCTTCCTTCTGCGAGCGGGTGACGGTGGCGGAGGCTAGCTGTCCTTCGCGGCATAGGGTGAGCTGCGTGTAGCCGCTGAAGATGCGGGGATGGCGCACGATACGTGCCGGCGGGTTCTGCGATTCGTCATCGTGCGAAGCGAGGCCGCGCATGAAAGCTACATAGGAGAACTTTTCGTCTTCGTGGCCCAGGGTCGCTTCCTTGAGGCGGCGGTGGGTGGCGGTGCGCTCGACGCGCGCGGCGAAGTGGCACCAGTCGCCGCCATTGGCCATGGGACAGGCCAGCGAGTTGGGACAGGGCGCGGCCAGCGTCGCCCCTGCTCCGAGCAGGAGGGTGCGCGCGGCGAGGATGTTGGCAAAGCCTGCCATGGTTCCCGGCTCGACCACGACGAGAAGCTTGGCGCATCGCTCCCAGGCCTGGCGCAGGAGTCCTGCGCGCTGGGCTGCGGCGAGCTCGTTGAGGGCGTAGGAGCAGACGACCAGATCCCAGGTTCCGGGCGGCAGGACGTCTTTGTTCAACCCAAGGGTGAGGTCGCCACGCAGCCAGATCGCGTTGCGCAAAACCGCGTCGCCGGAAAGGGCGCTGAGCTTGCGACCGATTTCGATGAGGCGGGGATCGCGCTCGACGGCGGTGGCGGAGGCGAGCGTGGGAAAGACCTCTGCGGCGGCCCAGAGCGCGGTTCCGGGACCGCTGCCGAGATCGAGCATGGTGTGGATGCCGAGGTGTTCGTTGTCACAAATTTCGCTTGTCCAATCGAGGGCGGCGACGACGGCGGCGAAGGTTGCGGGCATCCGCACGGCAAGATAGGCGGCACGCTGGAGATCATCGGCGAGGAGCGTGGGCGTGCGACCATCGACTGAATTGGGGCGGTTGCTGGGTTGGGGGACTCTGCCCTCCCACCTTAGCCGCGCCAAAGGCGGCGCGGCGGAAGGTGGGGCACCCATCGTTTCCGGAGCTGCTCCACCCGCTCCTTCTCGATAGCACTGGCTGAGACGGGTTGCGGCGGCGCGCAGGCGGGCGGGATCGCAGGCGGCGAGTTCCTGCTCGATGGCGCGGCGCAGCGGAGGGGGAAGCTGCATCAGCGGCCCCGTTGCGACTTGCGGTAGGCGACGACGTTGCGCTCATGCTGCTCGAAGGTGGTGGAGAAGTGGTGGTGTCCGCTGCCATCGCCGACGGCGACGAAGAACAGGTAATCGGTTTGGGCCGGCTGCATGGCGGCCTTCAGCGAGGCGGCGCCGGGATTGGCGATGGGGCCCGGAGGCAGTCCGGCAAATTTGTAGGTGTTGTAAGGCGAGTCGGATTGCAGATCGCTCTGGTAGATGGCGCCGCGATAGTTGCCCTGGAGCTCGGCGGCATAGACGACGGTGGGATCGGCGGCGAGGTTCATGTTACGGGTGAGGCGGTTGTCGTAGACGCTGGCAATTTCGGGCCGCTCGACGGGGTCGGCGGTTTCCTTTTCGACGATGGAGGCCAGGGTGACGAGGCGATGCGTGTCCGTGCCGAGGCCCAGGGCTTGCGACTCCTTCTGGAAGCGGTGGACCATGATGGCTGCCATCTCGTGCATGCTCATGATGCGGGAGAACTGGTAGGTGTCAGGAAACAGATAGCCTTCCAGCGAGCGGGCCTGCGGGTCGATGGCGTGGACCAGCGCGGTGTCGCGCGTGGCTTCGGCGACGAAGTCCTGCTTGCTGCCCAGGCCCGCGCCTTCGATGGCGGCGGCGATTTCGAAGATGTTGTAGCCTTCGGGGACGACGACGGTGCGGATGACGGCGTCGCCGCGCGCCATGCGGTCGAAGACTTCCATGGCGTTGTCGGCGTGCTCGAAGCGGTACTCTCCCGCCTTGAGGCGGCGCGTAGGCAAGGCGTAATGCAGGAGCTGGAAGGCCAACCGGCTGCGCACCACGCCCGCGGTTTCGAGCTGGGCGGCGATGGCCTTGGATGAGGAGCCGGTGGGGAAGAGCAGCACCCGCGGCTGCGGAGGGGCGAGCGGAAGCAGCAGCGCCCAGGCCAGCCACAGCGCCACGGCCAACAGAAGAAATGCGAGGAAGCGAAGCATATGCTTCTAGTGTAGATGAGGCAAGGTTTCAAGGTTTCGCAGGTTTCAAAGTTTCAAGGTAAGAACATAAGTGCAAAGTTTCGCGGGCGGAGTTCGTGCCTGAGGGTTTAACCTTGAAACTTTGAAACGTTGAAACTTTGAAACCTGAACACGGAGGCGGAGATACGGATGGAGTTTACAGAGCTGGTGCGGACGCGGCGATCGGTGCGGCGGTATCGCGGGGACGCGGTGCCCGCGGAGCTGGTGGCGAAGGTTCTGGAGGCGGTGCGGACGGCGCCGACGGCGGGAAATTTCCAGGCCTATGAGATTTACCTGGTGAGCGGCGCCGCTCGGATGCAGGCGCTGGCCGGGGCCACGTTCAATCACGATTGGATCGCGCAGGCTCCCATGGCGCTGGTGGTGTGCAGCCACGCGGCGCGCTGTGAGTACGAGCCCAAAGAGCACTGGGCGCTGCAGGATGCCAGCATCGCTGCGACCCTGGCGCATCTGGCGATAGCCGATCTGGGATTGGCGAGCTGCTGGGTGGGTGCGTTTATTCCGGCGAAAGTAGCCGCCGTGGTCGAGGCCGCCGAGGGGCACGTTCCGCTGGCAGTGCTGCCGTTTGGATACGCGGATGAGGTTCCGCAGGATAGCCCGAGGCGCGCGGTGGAGGAGTTTGTGCACCGGCGGGAGTAGAGTGGCGGCAACAGAAAAACTGCAAGAGCGTTTAGATGAGGAACGGATTGCTTCCCAGGTTATCGCCGAAAGGCGTCGGCGCGAACCTGGGGCACCCGACTTTGCCTACGGTATCGGCGGAAAGCCTAGGCGCGGGTGCGGGTGCGTTGTTCGGACTTGTAGGTCTGGATGCGCTGGCGCATTTCCAGCAGCCGGTTGACCTGTTCGGCGGCCAGGGGGCGCTCGCAGCCGAGCTGCTTGACGACCAGCGCGATTTTGGCGAAGTGCTCGACGGTTTCCATGTTGAGGTAGGCCTGCATGAGGTCGCACCCGTAGGTGACTACGCCGTGGTTGGCCATGAGGACGGCGTCATGATCGGGAATGAACGGCTCCAGGGCCTCGGAGAGCTCGGAGGTGCCGGGCGTTGCGTAACGGGCCAGAGGGACGCCGCCGAGCGAGAGCAGGACTTCACTGATCAGGGCCTGGTCGAGGGAGAGTCCGCAGGCGGCAAAGCCGGTCGCGGTGGGCGGATGGGCGTGGACCACGGCGTTGATGTCGTCGCGCATGCGGTAGATGGTGAGGTGCATGGCGATTTCGCTGCTGACGTCGCGGAAGCCGGCCAGTCGGCGGCCATGCATGTCCACCACGACGAGGTCCTCGTTGGACATCATGCCCTTGCTGATGCAGGTGGGCGTAATGAGGATTGCGCCATCGGGCAGGCGCGCCGAGATGTTGCCGTCGGTGGCGGCGATGAGGCCGCGCTCGTGCAGCATTTTGCCGATGTGCAGTATTTCCAGCCGGGATTCGTGCTCGCTCATTACGGATTCAACCCAGTGCGAAATGACCCGCTATCCGCCATAGTACCGCACTGTAAAGGGCAGCGCCACACTTAACTAAGAAGCAGAGGTCAATCCCTGGGTGGCTATAATCGTCAGCGTGCTGGTTTCCGAGTTCGACTTTCACCTACCCCCGGAGCTGATTGCGCAGCATCCGCCGGCCGAACGCGCTGCCTCGCGGATGCTGCACCTGAAGGGCGCGAGCCTGCGGGATGCGTTTTTCAGCGAGTTTCCCGAGCTGCTGCGGCCAACCGACCTGCTGGTGTTCAACGATACGCGGGTGCTCCCTGCGCGGCTGTTTGGGCATCGCAGTGGCCACAAGGCGCAGCCTCTGAGCCCGCAGAATCCGGCTTCGCGGGAATTTTTGCAGGGGCGGGTGGAGGTGCTGCTGACCCGGCGGCTGCCGGGATCTGACGCCGGGGAACAGCTCTGGCAAGCGCTGGTGCGTCCGGGACGGAAGATTATGCCGGGGGAGCGGCTGTACTTTGGGGATGGCCCGCTATTAGAAGCCGAGGTGCTGACGCGAGGCGAGTTTGGGGAGCGGACAATCCGCTTCTTGCCGGTCCCGGATTTTTTTGCCCGTCTGGAGCGGCTGGGGCACATTCCTCTGCCGCCTTACATCGACCGCGAAGACACGGCCGAGGACCGGGAGCGCTACCAGACGGTGTTTGCCCGGGAGGCGGGGTCGGTGGCGGCTCCCACGGCGGGGCTGCACTTTACGGAGGAGATTTTGCAGCGGATCCGGGAGCGGGGCGTGGAGACGGCTTCGGTGACGCTGCACGTGGGGCTGGGGACGTTTGCGCCGATCCGCAGCGAGGTGGTGGAGGAGCATAAGATCCACACCGAGTGGTACCAGATTTCCGGGGAGACGGCGGAAAAGATTACGCGGGCCAAGCGCGAGGGGCGGCGGGTGGTGGCCGTGGGGACTACGACGGTGCGGACGCTGGAGTATGCGGCGGGCGGGGGCGAAGAGTCGGAAGGTCAAGATCAAGAGCAAAGTCAACTACCCCACTTCTGCCAAAGGAAGGCAGAAATGGGGCACCCGGACCAGCCCCACATTCGCCAACCTAAGGCGGATGTGGGCCACCCTGAGTTTGAGCTTGCCGCGCACAGTCGGCGAGGCGAATATTTTTATTTATCCGGGATACCGCTTCCGGGTGGTGGATGCGATGCTGACCAATTTTCATCTGCCCAAGAGCACGCTGCTGATGCTGGTGTCGGCCTTTGCGGGGCGGGAGCGGGTGCTGGCGGCCTATGAGCATGCGGTGCGCGAGCGGTACAGGTTTTTCAGCTACGGGGATTGCATGTTTATCGAGTAGAAGATTCACAATCGTGATAGGCGGAGTGGTGTGATGAAAGCATTGCTATTTGTGGTATGCAGTTTGTTGTTTGTTCCGTGCCTATGCGTAGCTCAAGAATCGCCGGAATATCGAGCCTGTGGCGACAAGGCAAAGACCCAAGCGGAAATCAACTCCTGCGCTGCCGATGAAGCCAAGCGTGCCGATGTCGAACTGAATCGTGCATATGGCGAGGTCTTGCTGAAGGTTAAAAGTGATGCTGCCGTAGTCTCAAAGATTAAGGCTTTTGACAGAGCTTGGATTGCGTACCGAGACGCATACTTTGCGGCAATGTATCCTGCTTCAAACAAGCAGGTGTATGGCTCCATGTATCAAATGAACGTGTGTTTGCTTGGAGCGAAGCTGACGAGAGAGCAAACCAATGCGCTAAGGAATCTTTCAAAAGAGCTTGAGCAGGGTATAGATTTCTAGTTCACGCGCTTGCCTCGCACACCCAGGCTGTCTGTTAGCATTTCATCGTGCCTGCCAAGAAGAAATCCGCCGACTCCGATGCCGTAGCTGAAACGCGCACTCCCACGCTGCCTCCCGTGGGCAAGGGGCGCGTTTTTTTGATCGATGCGTACTCGTTTGTCTTCCGCGCCTATCATGCGATGGCGCGGCAGCGGCCCATGTCCACGCGGAGCGGGCTGCCGACGGCGGCTACATTCGTATTTGTGAATATGCTGAACAAGCTGCGCAAGGATTTTGATCCCGAGTACATTGCGGCGGTATTCGACATGGGGCCGAGCTTCCGCGAGGCGCAGGCCGAGGCCATGCCGGCGCAGAAGAAGCGCGACAAGGAGACGGGCGAGATCGTGGAGGTGGCGTACGCGGGCTACAAGGCGAACCGCGCCGAGATGCCCGAGGATTTGCGGCAGCAGATTCCGTATATCCATCGCGCGCTGGATGTGTACCGCATTCCGATTCTGGGACGCGAGGGGTTTGAGGCCGATGACTTGATCGGCACGCTGGCGCGGCGGGCCGCAGAGGCCGGATACGCGGTGTACGTGGTGAGCAGCGACAAGGACATGTTGCAACTGGTGGATGGAAATGTCTGCGTGCTGAATCCCCCGAAGGACAACTTGATTTGCGACCCGGCCAAAGTGGAAGAACTGCTGGGGGTGAAGCCCGAACAGGTGATCGACCTGATGGCCTTGCGCGGCGACTCGATTGACAACGTGCCGGGCGCGCCGGGGATCGGCGACAAGGGATCGGTGGAGCTGATCCAGAAGTTCGGTACGCTGGACGCGCTGCTGGCGCGGGCGGACGAGGTGCAGAAGAAGACCTACCGCGAATCGCTGCAGCAGAACCGCGAGATGATTCTGCTGAGCAAGGAGCTGGTGACCATCGATTGCAACGTGCCGATTGCGTTTGAGCCGGAGCGGATGCGGGCGCAGACTCCGGACGTGGCGGCGGCGCGCGAGCTGTTTGGCGAGTTGGAGTTCACCACTCTGCAAAAGGAGTTTCTGGCCTCGGGCGATGCGGTGGGCGAGACCCAGTATGGCGAACTGACGCAGGAGGCGCTGGAGAAGCTGGCGAAGGCGCAACTGCTGGCGATTGCGCTCTCGGCGGCGGTGCGGCTGAGCGAGGCCTCGCAGACTGCAGAAGCGAGTGCGGAAGCTGGTGCGGAGACAGAAGAAGAAGCGCTAGGGCAAGGTCAACTACCCCACCCAAGCAAAGGAAGCTTGGATGGGGCACCCGCAGAGCAGAGTTCACTAGACCTCGGGGAGCCGGTAGCCGGCGATGACGGGTACGCGGCAAAGGATGCCGCTCTGGCCGCAGGCGCTCCGGCTGGCGCTGGGCAGCAGATTGCGCTTTGCATGACGGAAGCGGTGAGCTACACGACGGAGTTGGGCGGCGAATACGGCGCGCGCATCGCAGAGTTGCTGGCCGATGCCAAGGTGACCAAGGCGGTGCACGATGTGAAGTCCACGCTGCATGCGCTCAGCGCGAGTGGAGTGGAACTGCGCGGGGTAGAGCACGACACGTTTCTTCAGGACACCATGCTGTATTCGTATCTGCTGGACCCGACCTACAGCGCGCATACCCTGCCGGAGGTGGCGCTGCGGCGGCTGGGGCTGAAGCTCGGCGGGTCGCTGGCCGAGGCCGCCGACATGACATTGCGGCTGGCCGGGGTGTTGCGTGCCGAGGTGGAAGCCGACGGAGCGCTGGAGCGGCTCTATCGCGAGATCGACCTGCCGCTGGCGTTTGTGCTGCATGGCATGGAGCAGGCGGGAGTGCAGCTGGACAGCCGGGTGCTGGCGGAGATGTCTGCCAAACTGGCGGGCGACGTGAAGCGGCTGGAGCGCGAGATTCACCAGATGGCCGGGATGGAGTTCAACGTGAATTCGCCCAAGCAGCTGGGCGAGGTGCTGTTCAACCGCATGGGGCTGCCGCGGCCCTTCAAGAGCGGCAAGGGGAAGACGGTTTCGACGGCGCAGGATGTGCTGGAGGGACTGGCCGCCGAGCATGAGATTGCGCGGCGGGTGCTGGAGTTCCGGCAGCTGAGCAAGCTTAAATCGACATATATCGATGCACTGCCGCAGCTGTGCCGCAACGGGCGGCTGCACACCAGCTTCAACCAGACGGTGGCGGCCACCGGTAGGCTGAGCTCAACCAATCCCAACCTGCAGAATATCCCGATCCGCACCGAACTGGGGCGGGAGATTCGCGCGGCGTTTGTGGCCGCCGAGGGAAAACTGCTGGTGGGGGCAGACTATTCGCAGATCGAGTTGCGGCTGCTGGCGCACTACTCGCAGGACCCGCTGCTGCTGGAGGCGTATCGCACCGGCCAGGACATCCACGCGCTGACCGCCTCGGAGGTCTTCGGCGTGCCACCGATGCTGATCGACGCCGAGCAGCGGCGCCGGGCGAAGGCGGTGAACTTCGGCATCGTGTACGGACTTTCGCCGTTTGGACTGGCGCAGCAATTGGGGATCGAGCAGAAGGAAGCCAAGCGGTTTATCGATGCGTATTTTGCGCGCTACGTGGGCGTGCGCGGCTTTATCGACCGCACGCTGGAGCAGGCGCGGAGCGACGGCTTTGTGCGCAATTTGTTTGGACGCAAGCGCCCGATTCCCGACCTGCTGAGCAAGAACCCGAACCTGCGCGGCTTTGCCGAACGGACCGCGGTGAACACTCCGCTGCAGGGGACGGCGGCGGACCTCATCAAGGTCGCGATGCTGCGTCTGGATGCCGAACTGCGCGGGCACGGGCTTGCGGCAAAGATGCTGCTGCAGGTGCATGACGAACTGGTGCTGGAGGCTCCGGTAGCCGAGGTGGAGACGGTGAAGGCGCTGGTGAAGGAGTGCATGGAAGGCGCGCATGAGTTGAGCGTTCCGCTGGAGGTGGAGGTGAGCGTGGGCGGAAACTGGCGGGATATGGAGTGAGTGGGCCAATCGTGCAGAGGTGATTTGCGCCAACGGCTCCGCTCATGCAATATTGTTCAAACGCTCAAGGGGTGAGTGGCGCATGCCTTTCAAGTACCGGATACTTTTTGTCGACGACGATGAGCGGCTCAGAGAGCTGGCCAAGGCGATCCTGGAATTGCAGGGCTATGAAGTGCTATGCGCCAAGGATGGCTTCGACGGGCTGGCTGCGCTGAAGGATTCGCTCCCCGATCTGATTATCTCCGACCTGCAGATGCCGAACATGGATGGCTTTGAGTTTCTCTCCGTGATCCGGCAACGCTTCCCGCAGCTGCCGGTGATTGTGATCAGCGGGGAGTTTACCGGCTTCGACGTGCCCCACAGCGTGCTGGCCGATGCGTTTTTCGAGAAATCGCAGTACACGCCGGACCGTCTCATGGCACAGATCGCCGCCTTGGTGCGGAAATCCCCGCTTCACCCGCACGAGGGAAAGCCGAAGGCTCCGGTGTGGATTCCGCATGCCGAAAGCGAGCGGGTTTCGGTGACCTGCACCAACTGCCTGCGGACCTCTTCGATTCCGACCCCACCCTGCTCGGGTGCTCACAGTGCCGCCTGCGAGTTCTGCTCGTTTACGATTCCGTTCCAATCGCCGTAGAGCGCGGTCGAGTCAGGCTCCGATGGCTGCCTGCAGGGCTCCCGCGATGGCGTCGGCGTGGTGGTGCATGAGGGCTTCACTTTCGGCCTCGATCATGACGCGGGCGAGTTTCTCGGTGCCGGAGTAACGCACCACGACGCGGCCATTGCCGTCCAGTTCCTGCTCGGCGGTATGGATGGCGGCGGCGACTGTGGGGAGCTGGCTCATCGCAGTTTTCTCGCGCACCTTTACGTTGCGGATGACCTGCGGGAAGACCTTGAACTCGGAGGTCAGATCGCGCAGGGACTGGCCCGAGCGGGCGACGACTTCCAGCACGCGCAGGGCGGTGAGCAGGCCGTCGCCGGTGGTCGAGTCGGCATCCATGAACAGGATGTGGCCGCTCTGTTCGCCGCCGAGGGTGGCTCCGGTTTTCCGCATATCTTCCAGTACATATTTGTCGCCGACGTTGGAGCGCAGCATTTGGATGCCGTGGACGTGCAGAGCTTTTTCCAGGCCCATGTTGCTCATGGTGGTGGCGACCACGGTGTCATGGGCGAGTCGTCCGCGGGCCTTCATGTCGCGGGCGGCGATGAGCAGGACGGCGTCTCCGTTGATGATGTTGCCGAGCGAGTCGCAGAACAGGGCGCGGTCGGCGTCGCCGTCGAGGGTGATGCCGAGATCGAACTGTCCGGGGCGGCGCAGCAGTTCGGCGGCGACGTGCTCCGGGTGCAGGGCTCCGCAGCCGTCGTTGATATTGCGTCCGTTGGGTGCGGTGTGCAGGGCAACGGCGGAGATTCCGAGGCGGGCGAAGAGCTCGGGCGCGATGGCGCTGGCGGCCCCGTTGGCGCAGTCGATGAGGATGCGGAGGCCTTGGAGGCCGCTCGCATTGGTTGTTCCCACCTGAACAGACTCGGCGAGCCACGTTTCGTAGTCGGTGCGCAGCTGCGCATCGCCGGGGAGAATTTGGTCCATGAGGCTGGCTTCGTCGTGCTGGTGGGCGGCGAGCAGGTCGATGTGCTCGAAGATTTCGGCTTCGATTTCCTGCTCGATCTCATCGGCGAGTTTCATGCCGTTGGGGCCGAAGAGCTTGATGCCGTTGTCCTGCCAGGGATTGTGGGAGGCGGAGATGACGATGCCGGCGGAGAAGCCGTGGGTGCGGGTGAGGTAGGCGACGCCGGGGGTGGTGAGCACGCCGGCGCTGGCAAATCCGCATCCGGAATCGGTGAGGCCGCGGGCCAGGGCTTCGGCGATCCAGCCGGAGGATTCGCGGGTGTCCTGCCCCAGAACCACCCGGGCGTTGGCGGAGCGGCGCACCAGGCGGGCTCCGCAGGCGCGTCCGATGGCGTAAACAGTGGCGTGGTCGAGGGGATATTCGCCGGCAACGCCGCGAATGCCGTCGGTTCCAAACAGCTGCCGGATATGGGTCCGGGATGGAATGGCCAAGTTAGTGAGCCCCCGCTTTCGAGATGGATTTTGCGCTGGTGATGGTGACGCGAACGGCGTTGGAGCCGGAGACGTGGACGAGCGGGTCGGGCAGATAGGCCCGGGTGTCAAAGGTGGACTGCCCGGCGATCCCGGTGATGTCAACCGCATCGGTGAGGGCGCTATCGACGGCATCGACGTGGCGCGACGGGCCGGTGATGGTGACCGTGGAGGGGACGGCGGTCATGGATTCGATGCCGTATCCGCTCGGCAGTGTTCCCACGATGCGAGGCTTGACGGCGACCTGGCGGGTCTCCGCCGTGTCGAAGATCAGGCGCAGCCGCGAGGGAGAGATCTGCAGGACATCGACATTTTGAGGAACCTGAACCTCGGCGGCGGTGATGTCGTAGGTGTGTTCGCCGGGAGCGGCGCCGCGCAGGTTGATCACCACGTGCACGCTCTCCTGCTGGAGATCGCGCAGCAGGCGGGCCGGGCCGCGCAGCCGAACCTGCGCCTGGGGAACGATGTCGGAGGTGTAATCGAGGTCCTTGGGCGGCTCGGAAAATTCGACGGGGACGCGCACGGAGATCTCCGAGACCGGTTCGTGGGCGACTCCGTACCACATGAGGATGGCGATGATCACCGAGACCAGCTTGAGCAGCGTGTTGTCGAAGATGAGACGGCGGAGGCGCGAGATCACGGCTGCTCATCTCCTTTGCGGGGGATCTCCGAGAGCGGCAGATCGCAGACTTCGCCGGGGGCGTAGCTCTCATCGTCAGAGCTGGGGATGGGGAACGACAGCGCTGGCTGCGGTGCGTAGCGCATCAGCAGTTCGCCCAGGCGGGTGCGCAGGCGCTCGGGCGAGACGCGCTCGACCTGGCCGCCGACGGCGATACTGATTCCGCCGGATTCCTCCGAGACGATCACCGAAACCGCGTCGGTTTCTTCGGTGATGCCGATGCCGGCGCGGTGGCGCGTGCCCAGCTGGGTGGAGAGCAGCGGATTCATGGAAAGCGGCAGGAAGCAGGCGGCGGCGGCGACCCGGTTGCCCTGCAGAATGACCGCGCCGTCGTGCAAAGGGGCACTGGGACGGAACAGCGTTGCCAGCAGCTCATAGGAGAGATGGGCGTCGAGCGCGACTCCGCTCTCGACGTAGGTGCGCAGGCCGATCTCCCGTTCAATGACGATCAGCGCACCGGTCTGGTCCTGGGAAAAGGCGCTGGCGGCCATGACCACATCGTCGTAAACATCGCTGGCCTCGTTTTGCGTGGCGCGGGAGCGGGTGATGTTGCGGCCCAGGCGGGACAGGGCCTGGCGGATCTCCGTCTGGAAGATGACGATGAGGGCAAAGATGCTGTACGGCAGGATGGTGCCCACCAGCCAGTCCAAGGTGCGCAGATTGGTGAGATGGGCGATGTAGAAGGCGATGACCAGAGCGCCCGCTCCGGTTAGCATGGGGACCGCGCGCGTGCCCCGCACCAGCAGCAGAAACTGGTAGATGAGATAGGAGACGAGCAGAATGTCCAGAACGGACCCGGCGCTGAAGTGCAACGAACTTTCTGGCAAGGTCTGCGGCATCGGCGGGTCTCCTTTCTGGCGCGCCTGCATTCGCAGCGCGGGAGAGTCTACAACATTGTAAAGCAGGGAAGCAGCTTACACCGCGCAGCCACGGCGGGCAGCGAACTTCCTCATTGCGATTTGCCGCTGTCGGGCGTGGTCTTGTGCAGCGATTCGACGCGGGCGCGCACTTCGCCACGGGCCAGGCGGGCCTGGATCGGGTCGCCGGGCGCCAGCTGCGCAGCGTCTTTCACCAGCGCGCCCTGGGCGTCGAAAATCAGAGAATAGCCGCGCTCCAGGATGGCCACCGGGGAGAGCGCGGCGAGCTTGCCGCCGGCCTGCTCCAGGCGCGAGCGGCGGCGCAGGAGGGACTGCCGCATGGCAGCGGCGAGCGCCTGGACGCGGGAGGCAAGTTCGCGCTGGCGCATTGTGAGCTGCTGCCGCAGGTCGTGCTGGCCGAGGCGCGAGACGGCCAGATCGACGCGGCGGGCAGACTCCGCAAGACGTGCGCGCATCAGGCTTTCCAGGCGGAAGCCGAGGTCGTCGAGCCGCTGCTGGCGGCGGGCGATGGCGTCCTGCATGCGGGCGAAGACGCGGTTGGCCTCCAGCGACCCCAGCTTCTGGCGCTCGTACAGCAGCTTGTACTGCACGGCGCGGCGCAGGCGCTCGCGCAGCAGTCCCACGCTCTCGCGCAGCTCCTGCTGGGAGCGAATGACGATCTCCGCAGCAGCCGAAGGCGTGGGGGCGCGCAGGTCGGCCACAAAGTCGCAGATGGTGAAGTCGGTCTCATGGCCGACGGCCGAGATGGTTGGAATCTTGCTGGCGGCGATGGCGCGGGCCAGCGACTCGTCGTTGAAGGCGGCGAGGTCTTCGACGCTGCCTCCGCCGCGGGCGATGAGGATGACATCGACGGCGAAGGCGGCCTGCGATTTCTCTCCCTCCGAGTTCCCGATCTGCGAGTTCGAGTTAAAGAAGCGGATTCCGGCGGAGACTTCGGCTGCGGCCGTGGCTCCCTGCACCTGGGCGGGATAGATGAGCACGTTGAGCGACTGGTGGCGGCGGGCGAGGACGTTGAGAATGTCTCGAATGACGGCGCCGCGCGGCGAGGTGATAACGCCGATGCGCCGGGGCAGCAGGGGCAGCGGCCGCTTGCGCTCCTGGGCAAAGAGTCCCTCGGCAGCCAGCTTGGCCTTGAGCTGCTCGAACGCGACCTGCAGGGCTCCGGCGCCCATCGGTTCCATGTATTCGGCGAGCAACTGCATCTCGCCGCGAGCCTCGTACATGGTGACGCGGCCGCGGGTGATGACCTGCATCCCGTTCTGCGGACGGAAGCGCAGCAGGCGCGCCTGGGCGCGGAACATGACGACGCGGAGCTGGGAGTCGCCGTCCTTGAGGGTGAGATAGATGTGGCCGCTCTCGGCGGGGCGGTAGTTGGAAATCTCGCCTTCCACCCAGACGTCGGGAAATCCCTTCTCCAGATGAGTGCGGACGGAGGTGACCAGCTCGCGCACGCCGAAGATGCGGCGCGCAGGTGCTTCGGCGGAAAACTCGAAGGAGAACTGGGGAGAATCGTCCACGGGGAAAGTTTAGCAGGGAGGGGAAGGCAAGTTTCAAGGTTGCAGAGGTTTCAAGGTTTCAAAGTGAAACCCTTGTTACCGGACTCAATCTCTATCGCCGGAAGCTGCGCAGGAGCCAGAGGATCAGCGTGAGGACGAGGCTGAGAATGACGGAGGTGGCGAGCGGAAAATAGACCTGGGTGTGGCCGCTGCGGCTGCGCCATTGCAAGTCTCCGGGCAGGCGTCCAAAGGGCAGGCCGAGGCGCGAGGAGACGAGCAGCACCGCGCCCAGGATCATGAGGATGAGGCCGATGCCGAGGAAGGTTTTGCCTAACTCCGCCATGGGGAGATTGTAGCAAGAGCGGCACGGCGGGGAGAAAGCAGGAGCACCCGCGAGGGGAAGGTCAACTTCCCCACCCAAGCCAAAGGAGGGCTTGAATGGGGCACCCGGCGGAGTGAGTAGTCTCCGGCTTGGTGGCCCATATTTGCCTGTTGTTGGCAAATGTGGGGCTGTTGGTTTTGCCCTTCCGTGCGCTCCTGCTAATCCAGCTTTGGCGCCTGCAGGGGGAGCGAGCGGGGCGCGAGGGAATCTAGCGTTTCGTGAAATCGGGCGGTGCTCGCGGCTTCCTCCGGGTTTGGGAGATGGCGGCGGTAGGCGTCGTAGACCGAGTCGAAGACCGCGTCCCAGGAGGCGCGCTGGGCGCGCTGGCGGGCGGCGACGGCCATGTCGGTCTGCAGCGAAGGGCTGGCGATGAGGCGCAGGGCGCTGGCGCTGAACTCCTCTTCGCCGGAGCAGACGAAGCCGCAGCGTTCGTGATCGACAATGAACTTGGGGCCGCCCTTGTCGGTGACCACGGCGGGGACGCCGGAGGCCAGCGCTTCCAGCACCACGTTGCCGAAGGTGTCAGTCTCCGAGTAGAAGGCGAACAGGTCCATGTTGGCGTAGGCGCGGCTGAGCGCCTCACCGCGCAGCACGCCGGTCATCTCGACGTTGGGAATGTTCTTGCTCAGCCACTCCTGTTCGGCACCGTGGCCTACTAAGACGAACTTGACGTGATCGTAGCCGGCGGCTTGGACCGCCTTGGCCAGGCCGGCGAAGCTGCGGACGTTCTTCTCCGTGGAGAGGCGCCCGACGTAGCCGATGACGAACTGGCCGTCGTTGCCGCGGCTGCGGTGCGCGGGGTTGAACATGGCCAGGTCCACGCCGCGCTCCATCAGCGAACAGGGCCGGCCGGAGGTTGCGCTCAGCTTGTCGATGAGTTCCTGGTTGGGAGCATAGTGGAAGCGGGCCGCCTTGTAATAGATCACAGCGAGGCGGAAGCTGAGGTCTTCGATGGTTTGCAGCAGCCGGGCGCGTGGCTCGCCGGAGAACCAGCGCGGCAGAATGAGGCTGGCGCGGCGTGCGGCGTACTCGTGAATGTTGGTCTGCCAGGAGGCGGCGACCGGGATGCCGAGTTCGTGGGCCACAATCATGCCCATGAATCCAATGTCGCCGGGACCGGTTATGTGCACGACCTCGGGACGGAACTCGCGCAGCGCGTCGGCCACCCTCTTGTGTTGTTGAAAGAGCGCCAGGGCAACGTCGAAGCGGAGATCCTTCTCCACGCTGAACGAGATCGGGCCGCGCTTAAGGTCGAGCCGGGAAATGCTGCCTTCCTGCCGGAATTCCGCCTTGTCGGCGGCGCTCACCACCAGCATGGGGAACTGGTAGCGGTGGGCGTAGGCAAGCCAGTTGCGGCAGGTGTTGGCCACGCCGTTGACTTCGTTCAGAGAGTCAGGGAAAAGAGCAACGCGAACCGGTCGTCCAGACATCAGGCTCGTTCCTCTCGTCCAACGATGCCAGGCATCTGGCCGGTAGGGTGTCCTCTGAAGAAGCGCAGTACGTTCAGCAGGTTGGTCGTCTCCGCCAGGCGGGCAATGCTCAGGATCTTCTGCAGGAATGGGGGAATGCCTCCCCAGAGCGAGCTGATCGGACTGATCACGCCGTCGGGGCCGGGATGAAAGGTGCGCTGGTCCCAGCGGCAGGCGCCGTCGGAGTGGTCCGGATACTCGCGGATGGCGTCGAGGAAGGTCTGGTAGAAGCGGGCCACCATCGGCTCACTGTATTGCGGCATGAAGAGCATTTGGCTGGTGCGCCGCACGCGCACCTCGTGGACCCACTCGGTAAAACTGGTGGCGTTGGTCAGGTTCAGGTTGGCGTTGGGCTCGCAGCCGTGGCGGTCGCCGCCGGAGACTAGCATCTGCTGCCATTTCCCCGCAACTTGAGCCACACGGCGGTTCTCCTCCCAGCCACGCGAGCCGTTCAACTCGAATGCGCCGAGGAAGCCGTTATTGAGGCCGAGGAAGTCTTCGATGTTCCGGGCGAATTCGGCGGCCGGGTTGGCGTAGAGATTCCACACCGGATGGTTGAAGACGACCAGCACCTCGGGAATCGCGTGCAGGGTGCGCAGCAGGTCGCAGACACGGTCGGTGCTGGGCTGGGCGGTGCAGGCCTTCAGTTCATCGAACAATTCGCCGGCACGCGCCGCGGGGAGGTTGTGCACGCCGAGATGAAACTTGGAAGTCTGGAAGGGCACGGTCCATTCCAGGGAGATGGGTATCTCCTGCATGGACGGCACCACGCGCAGCAGCAAGGGGGCGTCCACGCAGTCGTGATCGGAGAGCGAGACCAGGGCTGGCATTCCAAGTTCCTGCTCAATCTGATTCTTCTCGACTTCGTAGGCCGAGCGGGGACAGAGCGGCGGAGTCCAATAGCCTTTGGCGAGGTCGAGCGAGATGCCACGCTTGCCGGCCTTGGCAATGTGCGATTCCAGGAAGGCACGCAGCAGCGGGTGGGAGGCGAAGATGCGCCCGACGAATTCCAGACTTTCCTTGGAGCAACTGGTGTGGCTGTGGATGGAAACGCCGGTCTTGAATTGGTGAATGAGCGTCTGATCCCGGTCAAACCATGCGATGTCTGCTTGCAAGGGGCATCCTCCTGATGTATCGATTGTTCCCCGTTCCGGTTTATCGCGAACTCAGAACTTCGTTCTATCTCAAGTATGGGGCAAGCTGGGCTCAAATTTGATTACGGAGGGGCAAATTAGCGGTAAATAAACGTTCATAAACCCGCACGGATGGCGGGATCAGCATCATTTACAGAAGTTTGACAGGACCGCAGGACGAATTTTGCGAAAAAATTCCCATTCTCAAAGTATTCTATATGCATGGATCAATTCAAGGGCGAGGTGGCTCCGGCCGAGGTGGCTGCGACAGTGCCGCTTACTGTCAGGCAGGCACTGGGGGGGCTGGTTCGGAACCCGCTGCAGTTTCTGCTGCGCTGGAACGGCAAGGCGGCGTTGCTGAGCGCGCTGTTCCGCGGCGGCGTCTTTCTGGCGGCTTCGCTCAAATCGCATCAGGCGGGACGCTCCCATGCCGTGCTGGCCGAGGCGCTGTTCGGCGCAGGCTTTATGGGTTTCTTTGGCACGGTGACCCAGGTGCTGCGCCTGGCCGAGCCGCAGTGGCTGGTGGCGTTGCTGCTGGCGGGGGTCTTCCCGCTGCTGTTTCAGGTGGGCGATATCTGCTTCCACTCCGCCCTGGGGACGCAGGCGTTCCGCAGCGGCATGATCGCCTCGGCGGTCTTCACCGCGCTCTCGGCGATGTTCAACCTTTACATCATGCGCCGGGGGACTCTGCTGGTCGGTGAAGAGGGCAGTCCGTTCGCGCAGGATTTGATTACGCTGCCGAAGCTGGCCCTGATGTTCGCCCTCTCCGGCGTGCTGCAAGCCTGGCGCGTCGCCGCGGGCATTGGCCGGGGGATTGCCGGCGATGTGGCTTCGTCCTAGCGCTAGCGCTGGGAAAAAATATTTACACGGCTTCCGCGTTCCGGTTCGCCTAAGGACCTGCGCGGCAGCATCCAGGAGTATGCATGAAAATTAAGCTTCGACCCTTCACCCCTTTCACCTTGGCGTTTGCCCTGCTGCTTGCAGCACCGGCGTTTGCCGCAGACATCCAGCCGATCACGACGAGCACGGCCCTGGCCGCGGGCATGAGCGTGGACGAGATCGTCGCTCGCCTGGGCCAGCAGAACGCGCAGCGCGCTGCCGCATTGCACGGCTTTGAGGGCAAGCGCTCCTACCGGCTGGCTTATCACGGCTTCCCGTCGGGCATTCAAGCCGAGATGGATGTGGTGGCGCACTACCAGGCGCCGGAGAACAAGAGCTTCGATGTGGTCTCCGAAAGCGGCTCGAAGTTGCTCCAGTCCAAGGTATTGAGTAAGCTGCTGGAGAGCGAGCAGGAGGCGGCGCACGCCGACAATCAGCGCCAGACCTCGCTGACCCCGGACAACTATTCGTTTACTCTTCTGGGCTCGCGTCCCAGTCCCTATGGCGGCTGCTACCGGCTGGCGGTGGAGCCCAAGCGCGACAACAAGTTCCTGTATCGCGGAGAGATCTGCGTCAACGCCGCCGATTTCGCGGTGGAAAGCATCGACGCCGAGCCGGCCAAGAATCCCTCGTTCTGGATCAAAAAGACGCGCATCGAACATCGCTACCAGAAAGTCGGACAGTTCTGGTTTCCGCTCTCCAATAAGTCGGTGACCAACGTCCGGATGGGCGGCACCGCAACCCTGAACATCGACTACACCGGATACGAAGTGCGCTGATTGCGGCGTAGGCAGCAGAACAAAGAAGGGCCGGAGCATGCGCTCCGGCCCTTCTTTGTTCTGCATTGCGGATTGCTCTAGAAGTGGTAGATGACCGCGATCGAAGGCTCCGACACGTTCATCTTCAGCCCGGTTCCAAAGCCGTTGGGGTCGTTGGTCGCGAGGCCGAAGTTCGGCTCGCTCATCAACAGTCCGCGATACTGCAGGCGCACGGCCCAGCGGTCGCTGAACGGAAAGTCGGTTCCGAAGCCGTAGGCGAAGGCGGGCTTCATCTGGCTGTCGGGTGTGAGGCCGGTGGAGAAGTTGTTGTTCGGGGAAAAGTGCACCGCGCCTCCGCCGAGCAGAAAGTAGGGCTTCAGGTGCTCTTTGGCGGGAAGGCGGAAGATGTAGCTTCCAATGATCTCGAGGTTGTTGCTCTGGACGAAGTTGAGAAACTGGCTGCTCGGGTAATAGTACTGGGTACTGCGGTTGAAGGTGAAGGAGAGATCGAAGGCGCTGTGGCGGCCAAAGTCATACCGCACATCGCCCAACCCTCCTACCGAATTACTGGCCGCCTGGGTGCCCACATTTCCAAGGGGGGAGTTTGCCAGGGCAAGGCTCCTGGTAAAGGTTGACGCAGGGAAGATTCCCTGCCCGCCGGCGCCGAGCGAAAGATTGGACAGAAAACCCTGTGCGTGTGCCATGGTGCCCAACGCCAGTACGGTAATGAGAATCAGTTTATGTTTCAAAAGCCTCTCCTTTTACTTAGGGACAACCGCGACGAAGCTGGGGACCACTC
Organism: uncultured Acidobacteriota bacterium; assembly: GCA_963742165.1. Taxonomy (GTDB): domain Bacteria; phylum Acidobacteriota; class Terriglobia; order Terriglobales; family Acidobacteriaceae; genus TOLSYN. Next base: position 139,784 of record CAVUKX010000001.1, read on the forward strand.
CGACGGTTGCTGGGATTACGGTGACAAAGGTCGGCGGGTTCGTCGGCTGCCCGGTCTTTGGATCGATGATCTCTTGCTGAACAGAATCTTCGGTTTGCGATGCCAGATCGACGCGGTGCAGCAGCGCGCCATTGGTGCTGTCATAGGTTCCGAAGTACAACTTGGTGCCATCGTTCAATACGCCGCCGCTCAAAGGCACGACCGAATTGATGGTGCCGAGCCGAATCTCCTGCTGGGGAATCGCGTTATAGGCGACCTGATAGCCGTAAATATATGGCTCCAGGGTCGCCGTCGCTGGATTGACTCCGGTGACAAACTCCTGCTCCAGAACGGGAGAAAAGGCGATCTGCTGAGCGGTGTCGGCGGATGGCATGGACGAGGTCAAGGTAGCCGGCGCATGGACGGTCACCGTTGGTGCTGTCATAGGTTCCGAGGAGTTGCAGACATTGCCTGCCTCGCCCGGAAACAGATTCAGCCCGACGGTCACAATCGTCCCGTCAGGCAGAATCGTCCCGTTGATCTGCGCGACGGTAGCGGATTGCAGCTCAGCCTCCGAAGTGCTGGAAACTGGATAATCGAACCACGTTGTGCCGTCGAGACCGAGCACGTGAGGCACCTCGGCCGGTGGCGCTGAGGGCAGGGCGGTGGTGGACAGGCCGTTCGTCACCGTGGACGACGGATCGCCCACGGGCAGTTGCTCGATCACCTGATCGTTGCAGGTGGAGTAGGCGATCAACTGGCTGCCGCTGGCAAAGTAGGACTGGCCGTCCGCGGTCCAGGCCAGCGAATTTACGCTGCTGCTGGCGTTGGTCAGGGTGGGCACGAAGGTATCGCCACGGTAGACATAGACTCCGTTTGCGCCGCCGACCCAGAAGTTGGAGTCGTCGGGAGCAAACGCTACGGAGGTGATGTTGGGAATGTTGAAGCGCTGGGCAACCTTGGTTCCGGTGGTGTCGATGAAGAAGACCAGGCCGTTGGCCACGTCGGAGAGCACAACGTAGCGGCTGTCCTGCGAAACGCCCAGCACCTTGCCGGTGATCACGTCGGTGCTGAGTCCTCCGACGATGGGGAATGGCAGCAAGGTAGGCTGATAGGTGGCGAGGTTGACCGTGATCAATCCGCCGCTACTGCCCACATACGCCGTGGTGCCGTTGGGCGCAACCACCAGCGAGTTGGGTACGTTGGCCAGGGAGACGGTCTGGATCAGCGACAGGGATTGGCTGTCATAGACCTGCAGGCGGTGTGCCGTAGTGACGCCGTCGGAAAGCAGGGTTCCGGTGACCAGCACCGTGCTGCCGGTGGTGCCCTGAATGGTGGCGCCGACCACATTGCTGTAGATCGGATAGCCGAAACCGGTTGCCGTACCCGTGCCCGGTCCCGCCGGCGAAATAAAGCTTTCCACGGCGGAGTTGCAGCTGGCCGGCCCGCAGGAGGCCATCATGGTGAAGCGTCCCGAGGAGTTGGCCGTAAGCGTGGAGGTCAGCGGCAGAGTGCTGGTGAAGCTGCCGATCAGCGGGTCGGAGGTGACGAAGGTCAGCGGCGAAGTGATGATCGGGAGGCCGTTCGTATCGGTCATGGTCGCCGTCATATACGCCCGGCTTCCTTTGTTCAGCCCGGTCAGGTCTGCAGTGGTAAATAGACCCGTCGGCGCCACGGTGATGTAAGCCGAAGAGGTTAGAACAATGGACTCAGGCGGGCAGGTGACGAATGCCAGCGGCGCGCTTACGGTTCCGTTCAGCGTCGCATAGACGTTGGCCAGGCCGGGATTGCGCGCGACCACGAAGCCGTAGTTGCTGACCTGGGCCACGCTCGAGTTGTCGGTGGACCAGGTGTAGTCGTTGTTGTTGATGCAACCGGCGACGGCGGAGACGGAACAATTGGGGAGCGAGTTGCCGTTGGCGTCCACAGCAGCCGCCACGTATTGCACGGCATTGTTTTGCGAGATGCATTGGGTCATCGACGGGTAATCGCCGGGCGGGATGCTCGATACCCCGTTGGTTACGGTGACCGTCCCGGTATAGATGTTCGAGGTCGGCATCCCGAGGGTGATACTGGCGGCGCGCTCATGCACCGCGAGCCGGGTGGTTCCGCTGACGTTGTGACTGGCATTGTATGCCGTGATGATTACGTATCCGGTGGGAAGGGTCGGCGTCGCCGTACAGGTCAGGTAGCGCACGTCCCATAGTCCGGCGCAAACCTCTCCGGCGGGCGAGATCGTCACCCGCGAGTCGGAGGACAGGAACGTGATGACCGGCTGCGGGGCAATCGGCTTGGACGGCGCATTGTTCACGGATTCATCGACCGTTGCGGTGATCGAAGCCCAATCGCCCGCGTTCAGGGTAAATTGGGTGGGCGACACGTTGACCGAATACACGTCGACCTGGCCGTCCGTGGTGCCAGGCTGGGTGCTGCTGCTGGACGAACTGCCGCAACCGGCCAGCAGCCCGGCAAGCCCAATCGCAATGAGAGTTGACAGCCGGTTCATATTCCTCATTTAGCGGATCGTGATCCAGGTCGGGTTGCTGGTGTTGTTTTCGGCGCCTACGTAGGCCGGGTTCAACGCCCTGAGCACGCCGGTGTTCTCGTTCATCGAGAACTGGAAAATCCTGCCGGGGGATTCATCGACCACATACAGCGCATTGTTGTTCTTGGAAACGGCGGCAAACGACGGCCCCGCGCAACTGACTGCCACCCCTGCGGCCATTCCTGCGCAGGGAAACGGAGAAGCGGTCGAGGTCGAGATGCCATTGATGACGGTGAGAGAGCCGGTGACCTCGGTGGGCTCGCCTGGGTTGCCGTTAGCCGCGGTATTGATCCTGAATACGGAGATGTTTTTCGTCCCGAAGTTCACGATGAACAGATAGCGCGAGTCGTTCGTGGTCACTCCGCCAACCGGAATGGTGGGAAAGACGCCGGTCTGAAGGTCCGCGTTTTCGTTGAATACACGTTGGAGGTTGGTGCCGGTGATCGCCTGCAGAATGCCGCCAGTTCCCACGGTGTAGGCATAGAAGTTGGGGCTGGGACCAGGCAGAGAGTTGCAGTTCGGAAGCACGTTCGGCGGTGCTCCGCAGTTGGCCACGTTGGTGATGGTGGTGGTTGCGGTGGCGTCCAGCACGTACATGTACAAACCGTTTGCCGACAGAATCATCCAATCGGGCTGGGTTCCCACGGAAAGCGTGGCCGACTGCACGGCGGCGCCGGAGGTGGAGTTCAACTGCCAGCTCACCACCGTCTGCGGAGCGAGCCCGAAGAGCAGGGTGCCGGTGGGATTCATCACCAGCTGCGAAATCGAGTAGCCGACGTTCACCGGCTGGCTGCCGGTGAGGATGCCGGTGGACTGGTCGATGGAAAAGATGGCAAGTTCCCCCGTCTTTCCATTGGGGACCGCCACGTTCGGAAGCGAGACGTAGAGGTACGTGCTATTGGGAGCGATCACCAGCGAACTTGCCCCGTTCACCGCATACTGGCCAATAAAGATTGGCAGCGTGCCATTTCCCGAGCGGGTATAGGCGTAGATGTAGTTGCCTGCGGCGTCGAGGAAGTAGGCCCATTTTCCGTTGGCGGAAAACTGGATCACCTTCGGCCCGTCGCCCGAGGGGGTCGAAGATGGTATTGGCGAAATGGTGGACGTGGTCAGGGTGCCGTTGTTGTTCACTTGGAAGACCGTGAAGCCGGTACCGTTGGAATTGCTGATATAGGCCAGCGTTCCGTTGCTTGTAACTCCACCACATCCAACCGTCAGTGCCAACAGGCACAGTACGGCCACACAGCCGATCAAGCGCTTCATGCAAGCTCCCAGGAGCGGGGAAAGGTTCCCGCCCGATTTTCAGAAATCATTCTTTACTAATCATAATTCGGGCAGAGCAGAATACAGGCCCTAGTTCAGCAGAAATGCGGGTAATTTTTCCTATCTCGGATTATCAGATTCTACCCTACCCAGCGCTTTTTTGCCCGTCCGGCGGCCAGCCACGTCCACCGCTGGCCTTTTGCGGAGGCGGCGCCGCCCCCGCAAAAGGCCAGCCGCCAGGCGCGGACTTGCCTCGCCGGGGTGCAGGGCTGCAGAATTACGTTGCATCCTGCATCGACCGGGGAGAGACCCATTGGAACTGCATCTGGACGCGGTTGAGAGGCGAGTGCTCGCCTCGCTGCTGGAAAAAGAGATCACCACGCCGGATTATTATCCGCTCACCCTCAACGCGCTGCTGGCCGCCTGCAATCAGAAGTCGAACCGCGAGCCGGTGATGGAGCTGGACGAGCCGGCGGTACGCGCGGCTCTGCGGTCGCTGGAGGAAAAGCGGCTGGCAGGAGTGGCGCGCGGCGAAGGACGGGTGGCGCGCTTTGAGCACCGCATGGAGATTCTGAATCTGGGCCGCCGCGAAAGCGCCGTGCTCTGCACCCTGCTGCTGCGCGGCGCGCAGACGCCGGGAGAGCTGCGCGGCCGCAGCGAACGCATGCATCGCATGGAGGAACTCGACGAGGTGCAGCTGGTTCTGCAAAAGCTCATCGAGCACGATCCGCCGCTGGCGGTGCTGCTGCCCCGGCAGCCCGGAACCAAGGAGTCGCGCTATGCCGACCGCCTGGGCGGAGAAGAACTTGTGTCGCACGAAGCCGCTTCACCGGCCACCGGAGAATGTGCCGCGGCTGCGTCCGGGCGCGATGAGCGGCTGGACGCGCTGGAAGCCGAAGTAGCCCAGTTGCGCGCCGAAGTTGAGGTTCTGCGCCAGCAGTTGGCGGAGTTTCGCAGTCAATTTGAAAACTGATGCTTCCCGATTTGTCCGTGGCGGCGTAGCATCATAGGCTTGGGAGAGACAGAAGATGAGCACCATTATAGAGAATCAGATTAACTGTGTGAAAACCTCGGTGCATGCGCCCAAGCGTCTGCTCTACGGGCCGGGACCGAGCCAGGTTTACCCGCGCATTTACCAGGCGATGATGCAGCCGATTGTCGGCCATCTCGATCCGTACTTTTTTCAGATATCGCAGAACGTACAGAAGGGGCTGCGTATGGTTTTCAATACGCAGAACGAGTTGACGCTTCCCATCTCGGCCACCGGCTCGGGGGGAATGGAAACCGCCGTCTCCAACTTTATTGAGCCGGGCACCAAGCTGGGGCTCATCGTAGGCGGCTTTTTCGGCGAGCGCATCGGCGAGATGGCCAAGCGGCACGGCGCCGAGATCGTGCGCCTGGATAAGCCCTGGGGCGAAGCCGCCAGTGACGACGAGGCGGTCGACTTCATCCGCCGCGAGCGTCCCCAGGTGGTGGCCTTCGTGCAGGCCGAGACCTCGACCGGCGTCTTCCAGCAGAGCAAGGCGATTTGCGATGCCGCCCATGAAGTGGACGCCGTGGTGATCGCCGATTGCGTCACCTCGCTGGGCGCCATGCCCGTGGACGTGGACGCCAACGGCATCGACGTGGCCTACAGCTGCACCCAGAAGGGTCTCAGCGCGCCTCCGGGATTGAGCCCCATGACCATTTCGCCCCGCGCGCAGGAACGGCTGAAGCAGCGCAAGCAGGTCAACCGCAGCTGGTACTTCGACCTGTCGCTGATCTCCGACTACCTGACCGTCTCGCACCGCTACCATCACACGGCTTCGGCCACGCTGTTCTACGCGCTGCATGAGTCGCTGGCGATCATCGAGGAAGAAGGACTGGCACTGCGCCAGCAGCGCCATCAGAACGCGCATGAGCGCTTTGTGGAGGGCATCGAACGGCTTGGCCTCACGATGCACGTTGCCAAGGGCCAGCGCATCTGGAACCTGAACACGCCGCGCGTTCCCGACGGCGTCAACGACGCCAAGGTCCGCGCCTACCTGCTGGAGAAGCACGGCATCGAGATCGCAGGCGGCTTTGGCCCGCTGGCGGGAAAGATCTTCCGCATCGGCATCATGGGCCCGCTGGCCACCGACGATGGCGTGGACCGCTTCCTGGCAAAGTTCGACGAGGCCATGAAGGAGACGGCGTAAGAGCAAGGTTTCAAGGTTTCGCAGGTTTCAAGGTTTCAAAGTTGAAGGCGCGAGACTCACGAGTCAGGAAAGGGTGTCGGAATTCCGGCACCCTCGTTTTTTGCCCGCCATGTCAGCGGGCTGTGGTGTGGTGAGCTAAAGCTTGAAGACGACGCCGGTCGAGTAGCGGAAGCTATTCTGGCTGCCGCTGCCCGTAAACCCCGAGCCCGAGCCGAATTGGGTATACAAGTCCTCAAACTGGCCTAAGCGCACGGCAAAATGCTTAGTCACATTCCAGTCAACGCCGCCGCCAAAGGTCATCGCAAAAGCGTCTGCACTCGAGTTGTCGGCGCTCGCGTGGATTCCACCGAACAACACCTGCCCGAAAGGCGTCACTGGACCCACCTTCACGGAGGCCTTGGGGCCAAACAGATAGGTGATCGCAGTCACGCCGACGCCAACCGGAGAAGCGTGATACCCCGCAACTTCGCCTACGGCGCTAAACATATTGGTGAAGTGATAGGCAACCGAGCCGACCCCGCCGTTAAAGTTGACCGACGAGAAGCCACCCCCGGGCGCAAAATTCACCAGCGAATAGCCGCCGAAGATATCCACCTTCTGCGCCATCGCACTCAGACTCGCCAGAAACAAGATCCCGATCAATAAACCAAGCTTACGCATCGATACACCTCCCGATGGATTTGCTACATGCATTTTGGGATTCGAGGTGATTTGAGCAGGTTGCTCCAGAAGCTTGGTCCAGCGGAGGATTGAATATTTTATTGGGGCAACCTTATTCGCCCTGCATGCGCTCGTCGATGGGCCTGCGTCCGGCGTAGCCCTCGTCGGTGCCGTGCCAGTGAGAGATGGTGGACTCGCCCATCTTCCAGCACAGCAGTACGATTTCGCCGTTGATCTTGCAGGGAAAATCCAGCAGCCCGATGTCGAGGTCCTTCACCTGCACGCCGATGGCGTTGATCTCCGAGAGCGTGTCCTTGGCCGATTGAATGGCTTTTTCGCGCTGCGCCTTGCGGACGGCGCAGGCGCGCACGTCCACCATCGTCCCGCCGTTCAGGAAGATGCGTTCGCTCAGCTCGTTGAACTCCTGATCGATTTCCTCAATCAGGGTTTTGGCTTCAATCGACTTGCGCAGCAGGCTTTCCAGAATCGGGAGCATGGACTGCGCTTCGCGCAAGGTAAAGGTTCGCATGGCGTACTTCCATTCTAACCGAACATCCGGACCGAACGCCTGTTCAAACGAACGATCCGCGCTCAGCCCTTGATCTCCAGCATCCGGTTCAACGCGGCCTTGGCCCAGTGCTTCACCGCCGGACGCACCTTGATCTGGTTGACCACCGTGCCGTCCACCAGGTTCTCCAGCGCCCAGGCCAGGTGCTGCGGCGAGATGCGGTACATCGTCGTGCACAGGCAGCCGCAGTCATTCAGCGTCAGAATCGTTTTATCGGGATGCTGCTTGGCCAACCGGTTGATCAGATGAATCTCGGTGCCGATGGCAAACTTCGCACCCGCCGGGGCCGCAGCCACCAGGCGGCGCAGCTTGTCGGTGGAGCCGGTGTCGTCGGCCTTCTGGCACACTTCCCAGCGGCACTCGGGATGCACGATTACCTGGATTCCCGGATGGCGCTGGCGCATGCGCTCCACATCCTCGGGCACAAAGCGCATGTGCACCGAGCAGTGGCCTTTCCACAGGATGACTTTGGCCTTGCGCAGCGCCTCGGCCGATTGGCCTCCCTGCAGCTGATAGGGGTCCCACACCACCATCTCGTCCAGCGGAATGCCCATGGCGTAGCCAGTGTTGCGTCCCAGGTGCTGATCGGGAAGGAAGAAAAGTTTGCGGTTGCGTTCAAAGGCCCACTGCATGGCGGCGCGCGCGTTGCTGCTGGTGCAGACCGCTCCGCCGCGCTCGCCGACAAACGCCTTGATGGCCGCAGCCGAATTCATGTAGGTCAGCGGCGAAATGCCGTCGCCTTCTTCGGTGGTCAGGCCCAGGCGCACGAACTGCTCCCACGCGTCTTCCACCTGGGAGATCTCGGCCATATCGGCCATCGAGCAGCCGGCGTTCAGGTCCGGCAAAATCACCTGTTGGTCGGGCCGCGCCAGAATGTCGGCGGACTCGGCCATGAAGTGGACTCCGCAGAACAGGATATAGCGCCCGGTGGCCTTCGAGGCCAGCTCGGAGAGCCGCCAGCTATCGCCCTGGTAGTCGGAAAATTGAATGACTTCGTCGCGCTGGTAGTGGTGCCCCAGCACCACGCACTGCTCTCCGAGTGTCTCGCGAGCCGCTCGGATGCGCGCATCGCACGAGTGGTCCGGCAGGACAAGATAATTGTCGAGGGAGCACGTAGAAACCGTATTGACTGCTGTAGCCACGTTTTGTCTGCCTTCAGCCCTTGCCGCCATCCGAAGGAGGACGCAAGAGCGGGGATGTTGAAAGCTGTACCGACGGCTCCAGCGGATGCGCATACTTCCCACCCGCAGGGATGTTGAAGCCGTAAATCTAACTAATTATTAATAATGCATGAACCCGAAGCAGAGAAGCAAGTTATTTGTCTTCCATGCAGCAATTGCGCGGGTGGAATACTCTGTCCGCGGCTAGCCCGCGCTAACTATCCACGTACACGTAAAGGATTGGCGTCGGGTACGGGCCAACGGATGGCCCTCCGGTCGCTGACGCTGGGCGCTCATCCGCCGATATGCACCATGCTGCGGCCGGGCTGCAAAAAACCGGGCTCGCCGATGTGGTGGCGCTCCTCTTTGTTGGCGAGAGCGTATTCGATGATGCGCACCATCTCCTCGTCTCCGTCTCCGGAGTTCATCGCCGCGCGCAGGTCGTGCTCGCGCAGAGAGAACAGGCAGGTGCGGATCTTGCCGTCGCTGGTGAGACGGATGCGCGAACAGGCGCCACAGAAGGGCAGGCTCACCGGGGCGATTACGCCGAACTCGGCGCTGCCGTCGTCAAACACATAACGCCGCGAGGTCGAACTGGGCTCGTGCGCAATCTCATGGAAGGGCGCAAAGTGCGCCATGCGCTCCACTACCTCGGCCAGCGTCACCACGACCTCCGGAGACCAGACTCGGCCTTCCTCCAGCGGCATGAATTCGATGAAGCGCACCGAGACCTGCTCCTGCTGGGCAAACCTTCCGAAGGCCTCGACCTGGTCTTCGTTGAAGCCGCGCAACAGAACACAGTTGATCTTGACCGGGGTCAAGCCCGCGCGCCGCGCCGCACGCACTCCCGCCAGCACCGACTCAAATCCGTTGGGCATGCGCGTGATGCGGGCAAAGCGCTCCGGGTCCACGGCGTCCATGCTCACGGTCACGCGATCGAGCCCGGCCTGCTTCAGCGGCTCGGCCATCTCCGCCAGCAGATGCCCGTTGGTGGTGATGGCCAGCTCGGGTGGCTTGCCCTCCACGGTGCGCAGACCATGGAGCTGGCGCACCAGCTCAATCACGTCCTTGCGCAGCAGCGGCTCGCCGCCGGTCAGGCGAATTTTGGTGATGCCCAGCGAGACAAATACCCGCGCCATGCGCAGGTATTCCGCCAGCGTCAGCTCAGGATACTGAGCGCCGTAGGTGCCGGTCCGGCAGTACACGCAACGGTAGTTGCAGCGGTCGGTAATGGAGATGCGAAGGTCGTGAATGGTGCGCCCGAATTGATCGATTAACGGCATGAAATCGAAGGTTCACCCTATTGTACTAGATGCTTTGCCGTCAGCCTCCGACTCTATTCCGTTGGCGGGGAATCTACAGGCGCGGACGCTACATGCCATCGTAGCTGGGCCCGCCGCCGCCCTCGGGCGGTACCCAGGTGATGATCTGGTAGGGGTCCATGATGTCGCAGGTTTTGCAGTGCACGCAGTTGGCTGGGTTGAGATGAATGCGGAGGTGAATACGCTGCGTGCCGGGCGCATCGGCGTCCTCCACCATCTCGTACACGTTGGCCGGGCAGAAGTGCTGGCAGGGGTTGCCGTACTCGCGGGTGCAGCGCGTGTTGCAGATGTTGGTGTCGTGAATGATAAGGTGCGCGGGCTGGTCTTCTTCATGCCGTGTGCCGGAGTGATACAGGTCGGTGAGCTTGTCGAAGGTCAGCGTGCCGTCGCCTTTGGCAGGGCCAAGCAGCTGCTCGCGGCTTTGGGGGTAGCCCATGATGTCCCACAGCGGCCGCATGCGTTCGTATCCGGCATGTGCGCGATAGCGGTTGCGCAGGCCGTATCCGCCGGTCGCCATTAGCAGTCCGGTGTTCAGGATTCCGCTTACAAAGCCGTGCTCGAAGCCCTGGTGGAAGTTGCGCACCGGGTAGAGTTCCTGCCGGATCCAGCTGCTCTCCACCTTCTGCTGAAACTTCGCAAGCTGCTTTGCGCTGCTGTCGCCCGAGGTCAATGCTTCGAAGGCGGTTTCGGCGGCCAGCATGCCGCTCTTGATCGCCAGATGAATCCCCTTGAGCCGCTGCGAATTCAGAAAGCCCGCCGCGTCGCCTACGATCATCCATCCGTCGCCGCCCAGCGGAGGCATCGCCCACCAGCCGCCGTTCGGCATCGTCTTGGCGCCGTAGCGCACCATCTTTCCGCCCTGCAGCAGACGCAGAACAAACGGATGCTGCTTGAACGACTGCAGCACGTGCTGCGGATCAGTGTGCGGATCGGGATAGTCAAGGCCGGTGACAAAGCCGAGCGAGACCGTGGTGTCTTTGCCTCCCGGGTTCTCCGAGCCTCCGTAAATCCACGCCCCGCCATACTCCATCGTGGTCAGCGGATAGCCCATGGTGTAAATTACCTCACCGGGCTGAACGCGTCCCGCGGGCAGCTCCCACAGCTCCTTCACGCCCACGCCGTAGGTCATGGGGTTTCGCTGTTTCGTTAGTCCCAGCCGTTCGCAGAGCTGCTTGGTCAGTGAGCCGCGCGTGCCCTCGGCCAGAATCGTCACCTTCGCCTTCAAGTCGTATCCCGGCTCGAAATTCGACTTGGGCCGGTTGTTCTTGTCTACGCCCTTGTCGTCGGTGCGCACGCCGGCCACGCGCGAGCCATCCAGCAGCAACTCACTCCCGGCAAAGCCGCTGAACAGCGTGATGCCCGCCGCCTCCACCTTTTCGCCCAGCCATTTGGTGAAGCGGTTGAGGCTGATCACGTAGTTGCCGTGGTCCTGCATGGGAGGCGGCGTGATGGGAGCTTTGAAGGCCCACTTGCGCGTCAGGTAATAGACGCTGTCGCTCGTTACCTCGGCCTCGAGGGGCGCTTCCGTGCGCCACTCCGGCAGCAGTTCGTCCATCGAGCGCGGGTCGAGCACCGCGCCGGAAAGGCAGTGCTGCCCGATCTCGCGCGCCTTCTCCAGCACATAAATGTTTTCCTTGGAGAGCTGCGCATCAGGATGTTGGGTGTTGTGTGCATCGATCAGCTGCGCTAAGCGTAGCGCGCAAGCCATCCCCGCCGGTCCGCCGCCGACGATCACCACATCGGCTTCCATCTCCGGATGTTCGATTCCTTCGAGCGGCGTGCGGAAGATCATGGGACTCACCTTCAGGTTTCAAAGTTTCAAGGTTTCAAAGTTTCAAGGTTGAACACCCTTACGCTCTGATCTTTGTCTCGATTGCTTTCAGAAGGCGATTGAGAAGGCCGAGAACCTTGTAGCAATCTTCGTGGAGTTTAGCGAGTTCGCCTGCCTTGCCCATCCTGAGTTCCATTGCAATATCGAGTTGGGTTTCCAATTCCAGCAATGAACCGCGTGCCATGCAGAGAAACCTCGTAAAATCCGGCTTGCTGCCGCGTCCCTGACCCTCGGCGATGTTGGATGCCACCGAAACCGCAGCTCTTCGCATTTGGCTCGTTAAGCCAAATATCTCATTCTTGGGAAACTCCTCTGTTGCGCGGTAGATCTCGACGGCAAGAGCCTTGGACTTTTGCCATACAAGCAAGTCCCTATAAGTGTTTGCCAAGAACTCTCCTCGCTCGCAACTTTGAAACCTGCTCTTACGCCTTTGACTTAACCTTGCAACTTGAAACCTTGCAACCTTGAAACTTTGAAACCTTGAAACTTTGAAACCTTGAAACTTTGAAACCTTGAAACTTTGAAACCTGCTATCCCTTCGCTTTCTTCACCTCTTCCGTCAGCGCCGGGACGATGTCAAACAAATTCCCCACCACGGCCACATCCGCAATCTCAAAAATCGGAGCCTCTGCATCTTTGTTAATCGCGATGATGTTGCGCGAGCCCTTCATGCCGACCACGTGCTGGATTGCGCCGCTGATGCCAATCGCGAGGTAGAGCTTGGGGCTCACGGTCTGTCCGCTCGATCCCACTTGGCGCGACATCGGCAGCCAGCCCGCGTCGCAGATGGGACGCGAGGCCGCCAGTTCGCCGCCCAGCGCATCGGCCAGCGCCTGCGCAATCTCGATGTTCTTCTGCTCTTTGATGCCGCGCCCCACGGAGACGATGATCGCGGCCTGCGAGAGATCGACCGCCTGCTGCGCCTCCTTGAACGGAGGCTCGGGATGGGTGCGGATCTCGCCCGTCGTGGCGCTCACCCTCTCCACCGGCGCGGCTCCACTCTCCACCTGATCGGCGCGATAGGCCCCGGTCTGGAAGCTGGCAAAGTACGGCCCATCGCCCGCTACGGAAAGATCGGCGGCGTATTTTCCCTGGAACATCTGTCGCGTGAAGATCAGCTTGCCATTCTCGTAGCGGACGCCCACCGCGTCGCTCACCAGCGCCGCGCCCAGCGTGGCGGCGAGCCTGGGAGCAAAGTCGCGCACCTGGTAGGTGTGGGGCAGCAGCACCAGCTTGGGCCGGCGGCTTTCGAGGAAAGCTTTGAGCGCGGTCACAAAGCCGTCCGGAGTGTAGCGCTCCAGCGACGCGTCTTCGACGGCATAGACCTTGGCCACCGCGGTCTGGGCCAACTCGGACGCACACGCCGCTATGTTCTCGCCGCCCACCACTGCGGCTTCCACCGTCCAGCCGGTTTGCTTGGCCAGCGCCTGCGCGCCCGCAATGGTCTCCAGCGAGACCCGGTTCAGTTTGCCTTCGCGCTGCTCGGCGATCACCAGAATCGTCTCTGCCATCTCGTCTCTCCGCTCCGCTTTCCGGCATTCGCCAACTGCGCTTCGCAGCCGGGTACGCGGCAACAGACGCCGCTCCGGCCGCGGGCGCTCGGCGGATGTGGGCCACCCGCCTGCGTTCTGAGAATCGTTACCGCAGCGCGCGCATCTTGCGCCAGCCCACCCACAGCAGCGCCGCACCCGCCACCGCAAACACGGCGGCCAGCACGCCCAGCGTCGGGTGTCCCATCTGCGCCTCCGCCAGGTGGAAGAAGTAGAGCAGCAGGGCGACGATCAGCAGCAGCCCTCCGATGATGCGCATGGTGGTGATGCTCTCGCGTGCCTGCTCGCGGTCGGGTTGATTCGCCATCTCTGCCTCTGCCGTCATGGACGCTCCTGGCATCACTCGAATTTCAGCGCCCGCATTACAGGATTCGCATTTCGTCGCGCAGCTTGGCCACCAGTTTCTTCGCCACTTCCTGCGGCGGGCCCTGGAGCACTTCGGTCTGTTTGGTCTTCTGCGGAATGTAGAGCCGCTCAATGGTCAGCTGGTTGGGCTTCAGCGCGGCTGCAATTTCCTCGTAGCTCACCTTGCGCAGAGGCTTGTTCTTGGCGTGCTTGATGCCGAGCAGCGTGGCGTAGCGCAGTTTGTTGATTCCCGACTGGATGGTCAGCACCGAGGGCAGCGGCATCTCCACAAATTGAAAGAATCCGCCCTCCAGCTCGCGCTTGACGCGGATGCCACTGTCTTTGCTTTCAATTTGCATGATGATGGTGGCGTGGGGCCAGCCCAGCAGTTCGGCCAGCAGAACTCCGGTCTGGGCATAGCCGCAGTCGTCCGACTGCAGGCCGGTGAAGATCAGGTCGAAGGACTCGCCCTTGATCGCCTCGGCTAGGGCGCGCGCGGTGTTGAAGGCGTCCAGGGTGGTGAAGCGATCGTCTTCCAGATGAATTCCGCGGTCGGCTCCCTTGGCCAGCGCCTCGCGCAGCACCTGCTGCGCCCGCGCCGGACCGGCGGTGATGACCACCACCTCGCCGCCGTTTTTTTCCTTCTGCCGCAGCGCTTCTTCCAGCGCATAGGCATCCGGCTCGTTCACCTCGTAGCCCACGTCCTCGCGAACCCAGGTCGCGCTCTCATTCAGCTTCAGCGGCGCATCTTTCTGCGGAACCTGCTTCATGCAAACCAGGATCTTCACGCTGCACCTCAACCAACTTCTGATTGAACTTCACGACTGGAACCCGGCCGCGCGGCAGCCCGCGCCTGGTGCTTCGAAAACTGCAACTCTGGAAACAGGGACGCCCTCCGGCGTCCCTTGTAATCGGCTTACTCGCCGGTCGATTAAAGGAAGGCCACCGTCTGGATGCCGGCGATCTCAAAGCGTTTGCGGCAGCGCACGTTTTTGCAGGCCAGCAAATCGTCCTTGCGCACCATGTAGCTCTGCGCCTTGGCGAACTTGGCCCGGTCGCGCTCGTCGGCCCGCGGCGGCAGCGATTTTTTCTTCATGCGCACAATCCAGCCGACTTCGTATTCGCCTTCCTGCCGGCAGTGCGGGCAGATCAGCATATGCTTCTTAACTTCCTGGCGCTCGTCGTAATACTCCCGTTCTTCCATGGCGAACCATTATATGCGCCTCGTTTCCCATCCTCGGTGTCCGGTGGCAGAATTTAGGTTGAATTTAGGTGTTTGATCTCCCGGTGCGGAACCGGGGCGGGGAATTCAGGTGCAGCGTTCCATGTTCAGGATCGCTTCTCCTGTTTCCTGCTTTCTACAAAACCATCTTCCGAAATGGCGCATTCAGCCCAGGGCGGCGAATCGATCCTGCGCAATCTCGCATCCAAGTTGAAATTGCCGGGCGCAGGCCGTATCGTATTGGCTGTCCGGGTACGTTAGCTTACCCCGCCGGACAGGGTTTCCTTTGCCGCCTCGATGGTAGCAGGCGGCATAACTGGTTTTCTGGCTGTTTTATTTGAAGGAGAAAGTGACCGATGGATAGCAAACCGGCACAGAACATACAGGACTCGTTCCTCAACACGGCGAGGAAAGACAAGTCCGTCATCACCATCTACCTGCTCAGCGGCGTCAAGTTGTCGGGTCGCATCCGTTCCTTCGATAAGTATTCCGTAGTGCTGGAGACCAACAATCAGGAACAGTTGATCTTCAAGCACGCCATCTCCACCGTGGTCATGGCGCGGGCGCCGCATCTGGAGCGGCCCGGTCATGCCGCTTCGCCTGCGGGCTCTCCAACCACACCGGCCGCGCCCATCTCCAACACGCCGCAGGGGTGAGCCATCGCTGAGCCTCGCTTGCCAGCCCCTGATGCCGCGGTAGACCACGCCAGCCGGCTCCATGTTGCCGATAAAGCTGCCGGCGAGGCCGAACGCGCGTTTCTGGTCGGCGTCGAATTCCGCAGCCATCCCACCCGAGCTGCAGCCGAAGCTGCCGAGGAGGCAGACGGCAAACCGAGTCCGATTCCTCCACAGGCGCGCCAGGCCCGCTCGGCCTCCAAGACGGTGCGTCTGGAAGCCGAGGATCACGCCGTACCGTTCAACTCCGAAGAGTCGCTGGCCGAACTGCGTGAGCTCGCCAGCAGCGCCGGGGCCGTGGTCGTGGGAGAGATCCTGCAGCGCCGCGACCGTCCCGACCCGGCGACCCTGATCGGCCGCGGCAAGGTGGCCGAGGTTGCCGCCGCCGCCAAGATGGCCGAGGCCAACGTGCTCATCTTCGACCACGAGCTGTCGAGCTCCCAGCTGCGCAACCTGGAGCGCGAAGTCGACTGCCGCGTGGTCGATCGCACGCAGCTCATCCTCGACATCTTTGCCCGCCACGCCCGCACCCGTGAAGGCCAGTTGCAGGTCGAGCTGGCGCAGCTTCAATACCTGCTTCCCCGGCTAGCCGGACGCGGCGCTCAGATGTCCCAGCTGGGCGGCGGTATCGGCACCCGCGGACCGGGCGAGACCCAGCTGGAAACCGACCGCCGCAAGATCTACCGCCGCATCCGCCACGTCAAGGAGCAGATTGAGGACGTGCGCCGCATCCGTTCGCAGCAGCGCCAGCGCCGGGAGAGCGTGCCGGTTCCGGTGGTGGCGCTGGTCGGATACACCAACGCGGGCAAGTCCACGCTCTTCAACGCGCTCACCCAGGCCGGAGTGGTGGAGAGCGCGCGTATGTTCGCCACCCTCGATCCGACCCTGCGCCCCGTGACCCTGCCATCGCGCCGCCCGGTGCTTCTGTCGGACACCGTGGGCTTCATCCGCAACCTGCCCACTACGCTGGTCTCCGCCTTCCGGGCCACGCTGGAAGAGGTGCAGCGCGCGGCCATTCTGCTGCAGGTCACCGACGCGACCAGTCCCACCGCCGCCGAGCAGATGGCGCAGGTGGAGAGCGTGCTGCGCGAGCTCGATGCCTCCGACAAGCCGCAGATCCACGTGCTCAACAAAATCGATCTGTTCGACGACGCGGCCCGCGCCCAGCTCAAAGACACCGCGGAGAGCGTGCACATCTCCGCCGCCCGCGCGCTTCACCTGGATCGCCTGCTGGCTGCCATTGATGCGCACCTCGATCAGGACCCCATTGCACGCGCCCGTCTGCGGGTGCCGCAGTCGGAGGGCAAGGTGCTGGCGCAGTTGGAGTCGCGCTCGGTCATCCTCTCGCGCGGCTATGTTTCCGACGAGAACGGCGAGGAGATGGTGGAACTGGAGGTGGACGCGCCCGAGTCGCTGCTGCGGCGGCTCCACCGCTTTGTACTGCCGCACGGCACAGCCAGACGCTCCCGCAAAAAAGCCCCGCCGAAGGCGCCGCGCCGCGCCGAATAATTCCGCGCCGCGGAAGGCGCGGCAGAAAAATTCACTTCCACATTCGCAGCAGTTCACGCGGCAGTTCAAAAGCCCCGCCCTAGCCAGAAGAAGGCCAGGACAGGGCACCCGGTTTGGTCGCGGAAAAAATTAAATGGGCCTGAGACTGAGGAGCGGTTGTCAATTCCTCAATCTCAGGCCCATCTCGATCCGGATTGGATCGGAGGCGATGGGTCACATGTTAGCGCTGTCGGGCCCCCAGTCAAGCAAGATCGAGAGCTGACTGCCAACTTTTTTACCGAAACGGGCAAAATTTTCGATCTTGTGAAAATTGACAGTACTTCTCGCCGGAATGTAAGCTTGAAGAGTCCCCGAAGTACCAAAACTAATCAGGTGCCGCACTCATAGAGAAATGGAACAAACCCTCAAACAACTAGGTGATTTACTGCTTGGCGCCATCCCCACCGTGGTGCTGCTCCTGACGCTCTATGGCTTGTATCACGTCATCCTGCACAAGCCCCTGGAAGCCGTCCTGGCCGAGCGCCGCAAGCGCACCCAGGGAGCGGTGGAGCAGGCCCGTGCCGACATCGCCAAGGCTGCGGCCCGCACCGCCGAATACGAAGCCCGCCTGCGCGAGGCGCGTCTGGCCATCTTCAAGGCTCTCGACCAGCGCCGCAAACAGGCCATTGATGCCCGCGCCGCCGCCGTGGCACAAGCCCGCGAACGCTCCCAGCAGCTGATTGCCCAGGCCAAGGCCGAACTTGAAGCGGAGTGCACCACCGCCCGCGCCACCCTGGAGGCCGATAGCGACCGCATCGCCAACCAGATCATCGGGACCCTTCTTCAAACCGCCGGCGCCGGCCCGGCAGCCGTATTGGGCGGGCGATAATGTCGAAATCAACTCGTATCTGTTTCCTCGCCGTTTGCTTCCTGTTCTCCACCGGCGTTCTGTTTGCCCAATCCAGCTCCCCGTCGCCGGCGACCGTCTCCAGCGCGCCCGCGGAGAGCGCCAACACCGTGCAGGGCGAACATCACAGCAAGTACGCCAGCCCCGGAGATAAGCCCGTCGAAAACATAGACGAGGCTGAGGATAACGCGCAGTTCAAGTACTCTCCCACGGTGCGCGCCGTAGCCAAAAAGGCCGGCCTCTCCAAGGAAGCGGTGTACTGGATCTTCTTCGTGATCAACTTTGCGATCCTGGCCGCCGGTGCGGTCTGGGTGGTGCGCAAGGCGATGCCGAACGGTTTTGCTCCCCGCACCGCGGAAATCCAGAAGGGAATCGAGGAGGCCCGCCGGGCCAGCGCCGAAGCTGGCGCGCGCCTGAGCGAGATCGAGGGCCGCCTGGCAAAGCTGGACACCGAGATTGCCGAGATCCGCTCGGCCGCCGAGGGCGATTTCGGCGCCGAAGAGCAGCGTATCAAGGCCGACGCCGAGCACGATGCCCAGCAGGTCATTGCCGCCGCCGAGCAGGAAATCGCCGCCGCCGCCCGCACCGTGCAGCGCGATCTCAAGGCGTTCGTTGCCGGACTCGCGGTGGACCTTGCAGAGAAGAAAATCAGGGTCGATGACGCAACCGACCATGCGCTGGTAAGCGGCTTTGCCGCCCAGCTCGGAAAGGATGGTCAATAATGGCCGCCGTTTCCATTCGTTACGCCCGAGCCATGGCCGACGTGATCGCCGACTCCAATCTGAACGCCGCCCTGGCCGTCGCACAGCTCCACTCGTTGGTCGCTGCCTTCCAGGAGAGCACCGAATTGCGTGAAGTTTGGGAGTCGCCCGCGATCCTCGCCGAGCAGAAGCGCAAGGTTCTGGATGCGCTCGCCGACAAGGTCGGAGTGACCGATCGTGCGGTGCGCAACTTCATCGCCGTCCTCATCGATCAGGACCGCATCGCCTTGTTGCCCGAGGTCGTCTCCCAGCTGGAGACCGAGCTCAACAGCCGCGGCGGACGCATCGATGCCGAGATTATCAGCGCCCGCGAGCTTGGCCCGGAGCAGCAATCCACGCTGCTGGCCGAGATCTCGCGCCTCACGGGTAAGTACGTCCTGCCCCGCTACGTCACCGATCCCAGTCTGATCGGCGGCGTTACCGTGCGGGTGGGCAGCACCATTTACGATGGTTCGGTGCGCGGCCAGCTGCAGCGCATTCGCCAGCAGTTGATCGAAAGCTAGTTTTCTTGCGGATCGCCGCACGCCGGCGCTCCAACCGTTTCAGTTGTGACTATTTAAGTGCCCGGATGCCGATCGTTGGCCGCCGGGAGCTGAGAGCAAAAATGGCCCAGATTAAAGCAGACGAGATTACACAGCTCATTCGTGAGCAAATCGAGAACTACGAAAACAAGATCACCGTTGATGAAGTTGGAACCGTGATCTCCGTTGGCGACGGTATCGCCCGCATTCATGGCCTGGACAGGGTCATGGCTGGCGAGTTGCTCTCCTTCCCCCACGGCATTGCAGGCCTGGCTATGAACCTCGATGAGGATCAGGTCGGCTCCGTGCTGCTCGGTGAAGCCACCGAGATCAAGGAAGGCGACGAGGTCAAGCGCACCGGAAAAATTATGAGCGTGCCCGTCGGCGACGCCATGATTGGCCGTGTGGTCAACGCTCTCGGTCAGCCGATCGACGACAAGGGTCCGATCGCCACCACCCAGTTCAATCCGGTCGAGTCCATCGCCCCCGGCGTCATCGACCGCCAGCCGGTGCGTGAGCCCATGGCCACCGGCATCAAGGCCATCGACGCCATGATTCCCGTTGGCCGCGGCCAGCGCGAACTTATCATTGGCGACCGCCAGACCGGCAAGACCGCCATCTGTCTGGATACGATCATCAACCAGAAGGGCGGCGATCTGATCTGCGTTTATGTCGCCATTGGCCAGAAGCGCTCCACCGTCGCCCAGGTCGTCAAGACCCTGGAAGAGGCCGGTGCCATGGCTTACACCGTGGTGGTCGTCGCCTCGGCTTCCGACCCGGCTCCGATGCAGTACATCGCGCCCTACTCGGGCACCGCCATCGCCGAATACTTCCGCGACACCAAGCGCCACGCCCTGGTCATCTACGACGATCTTTCCAAGCACGCCGTGGCCTACCGCGAAATCTCTCTGCTGCTCCGCCGTCCGCCGGGCCGCGAAGCCTACCCGGGCGACGTCTTCTATCTTCACTCCCGTCTGCTGGAGCGCTCCTGCAAGCTCAACGACAAGCTGGGCGGCGGCTCCATCACCTCGCTGCCGATCATTGAAACCCAGGCTGGCGACGTTTCGGCCTACATTCCGACCAACGTCATCTCCATCACCGACGGTCAGATCTTCCTCGAAGCCGATCTGTTCAACTCCGGCGTTCGTCCGGCCGTTAACGTCGGCATCTCGGTCTCCCGCGTCGGATTCTCGGCGGCCGTCAAGGCCATGAAGCAGGTTGGTTCCAGCCTCAAGCTGGAGCTGGCGCAGTACCGCGAGCTGGCTGCCTTCGCGCAGTTCGGCTCCGATCTCGACAAGGCGACGCAGGCCCAGTTGAATCGCGGCGCCCGCCTGGTTGAGCTGCTCAAGCAGGGACAGTTCGAGCCGCTGCCGTTCACCCACCAGGTTCTGTCGATCTTTGCCGGCACCAACGGCTTCCTCGACGACCTGGCGGTGGAAGATGTCCGTCCCTTCGAGAAGGCCCTGTACACCTACGTCGAGACCGTCAATCCCTCCCTGTTCAAGAATCTCCGGGAGAAGAAGGCGCTCACCGACGAGATCAAGGCCGACGCCGTCAAGACCATCAAGGAAGCAAAGGACCGCTTCCTGGCCGAGCGCAGCGCCGCTGCGCCGGTAAAGTAGGGGCACCCGCCAGAGTGAACGAAAATGCCTAACGTTCTCGATATCCGGCGCCGTATCCGCAGCGTGAAGAGCACGCGGCAGATCACCAAGGCCATGAAAATGGTCTCGGCTGCCAAGCTCCGCCGCGCCCAGGAACGCGCCCTGGCCGCCCGTCCGTACTCGCAGATGCTGACCAACGTGCTCAAGTCGCTGGTCGAGCGCGCCGACGTGCTCGACCAGGAGACCGGCGCGGCCAAGCATCCGCTGCTGGAGACGCGCGAGGAGCGCAACATCGTCCTCGTCGTCGTCACCGGAGACCGCGGCCTGGCCGGGGGCTTCAACTCCAACCTGCTCAAGACGGCGCAGCGCTTCGTTGATTCCAAAGCGGGCGTCAACATCGACGTGGAGTGCGTGGGCCGCAAGGGCCGCGACTACTTCCGCCGCCGCTATCCCGCGCAGGCTGCCAACGAGGAGCGCACCTCGGCGGTGCGTGTCACCGGCGAGCATCTGGGCATTCTCAAGGTGCCGCAGTTCAGCCACGTCTCTCCCATTGCCGAAGACATCATCGCCCGTTACACCGATGGTGAAATCGACGCGGTGTACGTGGTCTTCAACGAGTTCAAGTCGGTCATCGCGCAGCGCCTGGTGGTCGAGCAGGTCCTGCCTATCGGCTCCCTCGGCGAGCACGTCATTCAGGATTCGGTTGAGCCCTCGCTTCAGGAGCGCGAGCGCGCCGGCGAAGCCGCAGTTACGGCCGGCGTCGATCCCCACGCGCAGGACACCACCGACATCGATCGTATCGCTGCCAACTTTGCCACCGCGCCCGTCGATTACATCTACGAGCAGCCCGCCATTGTATTGTTCCGCGAGCTGCTTCCCAAATACGTCATCGTGCAGATCTACCGCGCCATGCTGGAATCGGTGGCCGCCGAACACGCCGCCCGCATGACCGCCATGGATTCGGCCACCAACAACGCCGGTGATCTGATCGACTCGCTCACCCTCACCATGAACCGCGCCCGTCAGGCCGCGATCACCAAGGAAATTATCGAGATCGTCAGCGGCGCGGCAGCGCTGTAAACAGCCTTCGCGCAAGCGAAGACGAAACGGATTCAACTGCCCCACTCAACGAAAGGAATGTCGAGTGGGCCACCTGGCGAAGGCTGCAATCCTGATCCTTCGCTGCGCTCAGGATTTCGCCTCGCGGCTCGGACGCCGCGAAAACGGCTCAACTTTGAAACAGGGTTCACACATATGCCTGAAAATATCGGACACGTCATTCAGATCGCCGGTCCCGCCGTGGACGTGCAGTTCACCGAAGCGGCCATTCCGCTCATCTATACCGCCCTTCGCGTGGTCAGCGACGGCTTCACGGTTCCCCAGCCCATCGACGTAATTCTCGAAGTGCAGCAGCACCTCGGCGAAGGCCGCGTCCGTTGCGTCGCCATGCAGCCCACCGAGGGCATGGTCCGCGGCATGAAAGCCATCGATCTGGGTGGTCCCATCAGCGTTCCCGTGGGCAAGCAGACGCTGGGCCGCGTGATGAACGTCATCGGCGAGCCGGTCGACAACCTCGGACCCGTTAACTCGGAAAAGCGCATGCCGATCCACCGCCTTGCGCCCGCCTTCGATGAGCAGTCTACCCGCGCCGAAATGTTTGAAACCGGCATCAAGGTCATCGATCTCATCCAGCCCTTCCTCAAGGGCGGCAAGATCGGCCTGTTCGGTGGCGCCGGCGTCGGCAAGACCGTCGTCATTCAGGAGCTCATCAACAACGTCGCCAAGCAGCACGGCGGCTACTCGGTCTTCGCCGGAGTCGGCGAGCGTACCCGCGAAGGCAACGATCTCTGGCTCGAGTTCCAGGAGTCCGGCGTCATCGAGGCGGGCAATCCCGACAAGTCCAAGGCCGCATTGATCTACGGCCAGATGACCGAGCCTCCCGGGGCGCGTCTGCGCGTCGCCCTCACCGGCCTCACCGTCGCCGAGTACTTCCGCGACGTCGAGGGCGCCGACACGCTGCTGTTCATCGACAACATCTTCCGCTTCACCCAGGCCGGCTCGGAGGTTTCCACCCTCCTCGGCCGTATGCCTTCGGCCGTGGGCTACCAGCCCAACCTGGCCAGCGAAATGGGCGAACTGCAGGAGCGCATCACCTCCACCAAGAATGGCTCGGTCACCTCGGTGCAGGCCATCTACGTGCCTGCCGACGATTTAACCGATCCGGCTCCGGCCACCACCTTCGCCCACCTCGATGCCACCACGGTGCTCAACCGCGCCCTGACCGAAATCGGCATCTACCCGGCGGTCGATCCTCTGGCTTCCACCTCGCGCATTCTCGATCCGCGCGTCGTCGGCCAGGACCACTACGATGTGGCGCAGAGCGTCAAGCGCACCCTGCAGACCTACAAGGACCTGCAGGACATCATCGCCATTCTCGGTATCGACGAGTTGTCGGAAGAGCAGAAGCTTACCGTCTCGCGCGCCCGCAAGGTCCAGCGTTTCCTCTCGCAGCCCTTCCACGTCGCCGAGCAGTTCACCGGCTTCCCCGGCAAGTACGTCAAGGTGGCCGACACCGTTCGCAGCTTCAAGGAAATCATCGACGGCAAGCACGACGCCATCCCTGAGCAGGCCTTCTACATGAAGGGCTCCATCGATGAGGTTCTGGAAGCCGCCGAGCAGATGAAAGCCAAGGCGTAAGAAAAAACTGTGGGCACCCGGCGAAACGACGGGTGCCCCACCTTCCGCCGCCGCATTGCGGCTAAGGTGGGAAGCAGGCTGATGGCATGGACGCAGCACCAGGTTTCACGGGTGGCCCATTCAAGCCATCCTTTGGCTTGAGTGGGGCAGTTGATCTTGCCGTCCGAAGCTGATTGGGCAGTACCAGGAAATTAAATGGCAGAGACTATCGAACTCGAAATCGTCACACCGGAGCGCCAGGTCGTAAAGGACCGCGCCACCGAGATCCAGATTCCCGGACGCAACGGCTATCTCGGAATTCTTCCCGGCCACGCACCGCTGATCACCGAGCTGGCCATCGGCGAAATCGCCTATACCAATGAAGCTGGCGTTTCCACCCGTCTCACCGTCGCCTGGGGATTTGCCGAGGTACTTCCCGACAAGGTCACCATCCTCGCCGAGACCGCCGAGCGTGCCGAAGACATCGACGTGCCTCGCACCGAAGCCGAACGCGACCGTGCCCAGGAGCGCCTCAAGCTGGCCGAGGACACCGCCCAGTGCGACGAAGCTCTTGCCGAGCTCGCCCGCGCCGAATCGCGCCTCGCCATCGCCAAAGAAAAGTAGTCAATTGCATCGCAACATTGCAACGCCCCGGAGCAATCCGGGGCGTTTTGATAGCTTCGACTTTACATTCAGCCGCATAACCAACAGAATCCTAGTCTATGCCGATACACATGCAATCGATCCTGGAGCATATGGATCTGCATTTGGGAGGCGACGGTTATGTGTTGCACGAGAAGAAATCATCTCTGCTTCACATCGATGTGAACGTCGCTTGCCCGACGGCAGAACGGCCCTTCTTCGTATTGATTACCAGTGGAATGAGCGACCTTGCGATGCAGGTGCCGAAGGGTCTGGAGTGTCTGTCGTGGGCAGAACTCTGTCTCTGCCTGCCATCCCATTGGCCTCTGGCGCAGGGCGATCTTCGCTGGCGAGAGCCAAATTGGTTTTGGCCTATTGGCGCCTTCAGGCGGTGTGCGCTCTACCCTCATGAAAAAAAGACATGGTTAGCATTAGGACACTCTGTCAACCTGTCCGAGTCGGACAAATTGTCCGGGGGTTTTGCAGGACTGGCTATTCTTCCCCCGCGCGAACTTCCGGCGAGCTTTCGCGAAATCAAGATTGCGGCCGACAGGTCGATCCACATCCTCACAATCTATCCGCTGTTTGCTCAAGAGCTATCCTTCAAAGAGAAACACGGTTCAGAGAAACTCGTGAATTGCCTGACCGCATCGGGAGTGACTGAAGTTTTTGATCCAGCTCGTCACAGCGCTTGTCCCGACAATAAGAGCGGATCATTTCTGCAACGAATCCGTAACTGGCTCTGATACATTCATGCGTGCGCAGCTGCTCCAGATCTGCAGCAGCTCTTGCTGTTGCTCCTAACCTTGAAACCTTGAAACTCTGAAACCTTGAAACCTCAGGTGATCTGTTCCGCGGGTTGCTGCATGTTGGTGTGACAGCAACGCGCCATGCGGACTGCGTTACAATCGCTTACGCAATGAATTTACCCGCCACGCCAACCTCTGAACCGGAACGCTTCCCCCTTCTGTTCGCGCTTTTTGCGTTGCTTCTCGGCGCCGGCTGCGGCGTGCTCCACGTGCTGGTGGAAACCATGGACCAGCCCGACCCCGTGCTCTCGGCGCTGGCCGTCACGGCCGTCACCATGATGCTCGGCCTGCTGCGTCCGGCGCGTCCCTGGCGATGGGTCCTGCTGGTCGGCATCCCCGTGCCGCTGGCCATTCTGGTCGCCAGCATTGTCGTCCCCACCGCGCACTTCACCCGCGCCAGCATCGCCGGTGCGATCCTTATCTCGCTGCCTGGTTTTGCCGGTGGCTTCGGCGGATCGATTCTGCGCCGCAAGCTGGCGCAACTTTTCTTTGAAGACAAGCCCAGCCCGCAAGACCCGGCCTAGTTCGCGCCCTTGGAGCGATCCGCCACGGCGGCAGGGCTTAGAGTTTTGCCCTCGTTGCGCCGCATGAAAGTGCCGCATAAAAAACACGGCGGCTGCCCCGTGAGGCAGCCCCATCGCCGGCGAGCACGCTTCGGCCTGCCGCCGCTCAAGCCTCCCGCGCCGGCTGCTCCAGCTCGCCGCGCTCCAGCTTCTCCTGGCACACAATGCAATGCCGCGCCCAGGGAACTGCCTCCAGCCGCCGCTCGTTGATCGCATTGCCGCACTGCTCGCACTCGCCGTAAGTTCCTTCGGAGATGCTCGACAGCGCGCGCTCCACCATTTGCAGAAACTGCCGGTCGTTATTGCTGCGCGCAAACAGGAATTCCTTCTGGTAGGAGCTCGATGCGCGATCGGCAATGTCCTGCGCCGAGTCCTCCGTCTGCGCGGCGCGGCCGTCCTGCTCGGTGCGCGCCACGCTCTCGCGCAGGTTCGCACGCCTGGTCTCCAGCTGTTGCCGGTAATATTCGAGTTTTCCTTTGTCCATCATGTTGGCCTGCCGTTCACTGCCTTACCTGAATATTCAAACCGATGATGATATGCGTACCCGCCCCGGCGGTCAATGCTGCTTCTGCCAATTGCGCTCCCATATCCTGTTCGGGAGTTCCGCCAACTCGGCCCTGCGCCGTCGATTCGGCTCCAACAAAAAAGCGACCCTGATTGGGTCGCTCTCTGAAAGAGGCAAGGGAGGGAGGATCTAGAGGAGGGAGAGTTTAGACGCTGCTCCGGGATACCCGGAGAGCCTTGAGAAGTTGGTACTTCATGAGGGGACTTGCCATTTGATTTGCGGCCTCTTTGTTACTCAAGATAGATGCACGTTCGAGGCCAGCGGAGCAGGTTTTTTTCGGGAAACGGAAAAATATCCCTAACCCATTCAGTTCAGAGGAGATTACCTGAATCTATTTCGGGCAATCTAGATATGATTGTCACGCCGCCCGATAAAAAGTGCACGGCATGGGTAACTTAATTCCACTATCTGGCAAGAACCGACTTCTTTTTAGCCAAGTCCTGCTCCTCCATCAGCTTCATCTTGTTCAGCAGCGCCTTGTAACTGACCTTCAGGATTTTGGCCGCCTGGCGGCGGTTCCAGCGCGTCTCGTTCAATACCCGCTCGATGGCCTTCCGCTCCGCCTCCATCGCGGCCTGCCGTCCAATCTCCAGCAAGGAGAGGGTGCCGTCGCTTGCCGGGCTGGAAGCCGGCGCCGCCGGGGCCATGCTGCCCGCGCCTCCCGATTTGGGCTCCCAATGCGGACTGGCGTTCCCGCCAGAGGAACTAGCGGAAGAGGCAATCAGCGGCTTGTGCGTCGAAAGCTCGCGAATGATCTGCGATTCGTTGCCCACGATTACATAACGCTTTACCAGGTTTTCCAGCTCGCGGATGTTTCCCGGCCAGCTGTATTCGATCATCCGGCTCACCGCGTAGTCGGTGAACGGCGGGGGCTGCTTGCCGTAATATTCGCTGTACTTGCGCAGCAGAAAGTCGAGGAAGATAGGAATCTCCTCCTGCCGCTCGCGCAGCGGAGGAATGTGAATGGTCACCACATTCAGCCGGTAAAACAGATCCTCGCGGAAGCTGCCATCCTCCACCGCGCGCTCCAACTGCTTGTTGGTCGCGGCCAGCACCCGCACGTCCACCGCAATGTCGCGCTTGCCGCCGAGCCGGGAGAACTCCCCATCCTGCAGAACGTGCAGCAGCTTGGCCTGCAGCGCCGGATGCATCTCGCTGATTTCGTCGAGGAAGATCGTGCCTCCGTGCGCCAAGTCGAACTTGCCCAGCTTTTGCCGGTTGGCTCCGGTAAACGCGCCGGGCTCGTATCCGAACAGCTCACTTTCCAGCAGCTCGTGCGGAATGGCCGCGCAGTTCACCTTCACAAAGGGCTTTTCGCGGCGCAGCGAGCGCGAGAAGATCATGCGCGCCACCACTTCCTTGCCCGTGCCGCTCTCGCCCCGGATCAGCACCGTCACGTTGGTATCGGCCACCTGCTCGATGGTGTTCTTCACGTCCTCCATCTTGGGACTGGTGCCGAACAGCATGCTGAAGTCGCTCTGCCGCCGCACCTGGTCGCGCAGATGGGTCACTTCGGTGGTCAGCCGCCGCCCGTCCAGCAGCTGCGCCATGCGGTGCTCCAGCGAGGGCAAATCGATAGGCTTGGAGAGGAAGTCGTCGGCCCCCAGCTTGGAGGCGCGGAAGATCATCTCGGGCGTGCCGCTGCTGCCGGTCATGATGACCGAAACCTCCGGCTTCATCTGCTTCAGCCGTTCCAGGTTCTCCATCACGTCCATGCCCCGCGCGTCGGCGTCCAGCAGCACCAGCGCCGGGTCAAACACCCGGAACATCCCCACCGCCTCGTCTCCCGTCGAAGCCATGCTCACGTCATAGCCGCAGCGCTTCAGGTGGGAGCTCATAAAGCCCGACTGCGAACGGTCGTCGTCCACAATCAACACTCTTGTCCGGTTCGCACCCGTCATAACGCCCTTTCGCGACCTGCCATACTGCCTTGTTTCTAATTCGCTTGGCCCAATGAATTATATAGAGAGCTCGCGCTGGAAATGAGTTGCAAATTCATGTTCATTTTCTAGGTCGAGCGCAACCGGAAAATGGAGTATCGATACACCATTTCCACCGCAGACAGCAGACAACATCCTAACTATTGGTATTTAGATGTCAATCTTTTGCATCCGAGTACCGATAATTTTCTCCGGCCTCAATTCTGAAATGGGCCCCGCGGCAAGCGAAAAGGTCCGCCAAGCGGACCTTTTCGGCTTCCATTCCAGCTTCGCTCAGTTAATTATGGTTGGCCACCGTGCGCACTTTGCCCGGACTGGGCATGAAGTGGTAGGGCGGCCAGGGGCCGCTCAGCGAGATCTCCACGTCTTTGAACTGACGCAGCGCGTTCGAATACCGGCTCTGGTATTTCTCCACCCCGTTGGAGTCGATGAGGTGGGCAATGTCCAGCACGATGCCGGTGTCCACCTTCTTGCAGGAGACCTCCTCCTGCAGCGGGTTCAGCAACTTGTGCACCTGTACCGAAAGCGCGCGGGCGCGCGACTGCCGCTCCCGGTCGCGGCTGGCCTGTTCCTTCAGCCGGGTCAGGTACTCGCCGCCGGCCTTGTGCGGCAGCACCGACAGGACTTCGGCGATGGCGCTGCTTCCGCCGCGGGCCGTTACCTTGATGTGCATTTCGCTCTTGCCGCGCAGTTTGGCAATGGAATCGGCAAAGGTTTTCTTGTTGTTCCGCATTGCCTGGCGCAGCGCGTCGTCGGACTCAAAGACCGTTCCGAACTTGAAGGGCAGCAGGGTCGCCACCTTGAAACATTCGCTCACAATCCGCGCATGTTCCATGGGGGCGTGCGGGCTCAGGGCTTTTCCGTGCTCAATTTCGCTGACGATCACCACAAACTCGCCGCAGGGGAACCCCCGCACCGGGCTTGCGTCCACGCCTTTGAGAGATTCGATGAGAAAGGGGCGGCGAACTCTGCCTTGCTGAAAATTCGCCTGTTCGCTGATGCAGTATGCGTACCACGCCATCTTCTGCTCTCCAGTGACACCCGGTGAGGAACACTCCGGGGAATCAGGACCAGCTTCCACTGAATTGGTGACTGCTTCAGAAATGCTTATGTTCGGGGAGGTGCTTTATTCCATCCGATCCATCTCTCTCAGCTGTGCTGCGGCTCGCGGAGCCATTCCCTTTTCCGGCCGTGTGCCAGTTCGGGTCGTTGCACTCCCACTTTCCGCCTTTAAGCTTAAGCCCGAGAGTTCCAGATAATCTAAGGTGGTTCTCAGCATCCCAATCCTAAGCCGAATTGCTGAAATTAGCAACCGGCTGCCGAGAATACTCAATGTTTGGATAACTCGGCGTTGGGATAACCCCAGCCGGGCCCTAGAACAGGGCAGCGCCGGACTGGTTCAGCGCATCCAACTTCGCACAGTGGAAAAAGGTTCACTGGCCGATGATGTTTCCTTCGCTGTACCCTGAATCCGAGCCGCTGGAGCGCTTCGCCGTCGAGGTGATCTCCGAGCTGAACCAGGAGACCATCGTCCGCCGCAGCCGCGAGGTCAACGTGCTGCTGCGCATGAGCATGCTCACCGTCCTGGAGATGGAGCTCGACTCCACCCTCAACCTGGTCTGCGATATGGCCGCCGAGATGGTCAGCTTCTCCCGCGCCGCCCTCTACTTCTGGGAGGAGAATGGCGAGGGGATGCACCTGCGCGCCTCGCGCAATCTCCCCGACGCCGGAACCGAGAACTTTGCCCGCGCCAGCGTGCTCAATTACTGGGCCGCCAAGCTGGGCCGCCCCTTGCTTCTGCCGCGCCACAGCCAGCCGGAGGCCGACGCCCTGCTGCACGCGTTGAATGCCAACAGCATCGTGGTGGTGCCGCTGTTTGTGCGTAACCGCGTGGTGGGGGCCTTGCAGCTGTTCGGCGACCAACCCGACAGCTTCTCGCGCGAGGATGCCCAGCTGCTCTGGATGCTCTCCCTGGTCACCGAGAGCATGCTGGCCCGCGACTACTCCAATGAAACCCTGCTGCGCTATGCCTTCACCGACTTCCTCACCGGCCTCAAGACCCGCGGCTACTTCGAGCAGCAGCTCGACCTGGAATTGGCCCGCGCCGAGCGCCGCGGAACCCCCGTCGCCGTTCTCATGATCGACATCGACCACTTCAAGCGGCTCAACGACACGCACGGCCACCCCGCCGGCGACCGCGTCCTGCACGATGTCGCCGCCATCCTCTCCAGCGACCTCCGCCAGATCGATATCGCCGCCCGCTACGGCGGTGAGGAGTTCATCCTGCTGCTTCCGGAAACCACTCCGCAGGGCGCCAAGCTGGTCGCGCAGCGCCTGCGTTACTCGGTCGAGCATGCCAAGTTCCGCACCGGTCCCGCCGAGGACGCCGCCGTGGAGCACCTCACCATCAGCATCGGCGTTGCCATCTTCCCCGCGGAGGCGCGCAGCAAGCGCGACCTGCTCGATGCCGCCGACGCCGCCCTCTACCAGGCCAAGGCCAAGGGCCGCAACCGCGTCGTCTTCTCCTCGGACCTCAACAAGAGCCACAAGGAAGCGTCGTAAGGGCAAGGTTTCAAGGTTTCGCAGGTTTCAAGGTTTCAAAGTTAAGACCAACGGCCAAGCCGCACGCTTCGCCCAAGGTTTCAAGTACAAAGCGGCGCCAGCCGTGGCACCCTTGCTTCGGAATTTCCAAGTCAAAATGGGTGTTCGTGATGTCACCCATTTCGCATTTTCGTACATCATTTTCGATGCGATGCCATTTTGCGCGAATTCGAAAGTGTCATCCCTGAGCGAAGCGAAGGACCCCAGCGCCGCTCAAATCTCCCGCACGGCCCAAGAGGCACCTCGGCCACCGACTCGATTCTTCCTCTGCCTTTGCTCTTGCCCTTAACCTTGAAACATTGAAACCTTGAAACCTTGAAACCTTGCCCTTCCTACCGCCCCTTGGCCTTGCCGGATTTTTTGGCCGGCGCTTTCACCACAGCCTTCTTGGTCACCGTCTTTGCCGGAGCCTTCGCCGGAACCGCCTTGGCCGCGGGCGCAGCAGCCCTCGCGCTCTTCGCCGGAACCGCCTTGGCAGCCGTCTTTTGCGCGCCGGCCTTGGCTGGAGGAGCCTCTTTGGCCGCAGCCGTGGCCTTGCCCGCCGCCACGGACTTGGCTGCCTCGGGCGCCTCACCGGCCGCTTCGACTGCGACAGCGGAGATCGCGCCCGCCGCCACCGGCTTGATCTTCGGCGAAACCACCGTGGGGATGGCCTCCGCGCCCTCGCCGCCGGCTGCGCCCAGCTGGCGCAGAAGAACCTGCCGGATGGCGTCCATCGGCGCCGGCTTCCCGGTCCAGATCTCAAACTGCCGCGCCGCCTGGTGCAGGAACATCTCAACCCCGCTGATCGTCCCGCAGCCCTTCGACTGCGCCAGCTTCAGCAGAGGGGTATCCACCGGGTTGTACACCGAGTCGAAGACCCACGTCGTGTTCAGCTCGTTTTCCTCCAGCGGAGTCTCCGCCGCGGGACCCATTCCTACCGGGGTCGCGTTGAAGATCAGGTCGAAGCTCAGCTTGGCCACCTCGCTGCGCTTGGCTGTCTTGACGCCCAGCTGCTTGGCCAGCTCCGTCGCCGTCGCCGGAGTGCGGTTCACGATGGTCACCTCGGCGCCCTTGGCCTTGAGTCCGATGACCGCCGCCCGCGCCGCCCCGCCGGCGCCGATCACCAGCACCCGCGCGCCCTGCAGGGCCACGCGAGGCTCGATGGCCGCCACAATGCCATACACGTCCGTGTTGAAGCCGAACAGCCGGCCGTCCTTGCC
Source organism: uncultured Acidobacteriota bacterium (assembly GCA_963742165.1). Taxonomy (GTDB): domain Bacteria; phylum Acidobacteriota; class Terriglobia; order Terriglobales; family Acidobacteriaceae; genus TOLSYN. Next base: position 171,356 of record CAVUKX010000001.1, read on the forward strand.
GCGAACAACCGTATTGCATGCCCCGCACTGCTGGGTCGGAACGTCGCTGTTGTCCAGGTGGGACACAATTGCCTGCTTGTAGGGCATGGTCACGCTCAGCCCATCCAGCGGCAGGCCTTTTACCGTGGCCAGCAGGTCGCTCAGCGTCTTGGCGTGCAGCGGCAGATACACCGCGTTCACGTTCTCCCGCCGGAAGCTCGTATTCATCACCCAGGGCGACATCGAGTGCGACACCGGATTGCCCGCGATGCCGTACACCTTGGTCACCGTCTCCACCTGCTCAATGCGATAAAAGTCCCTCAGCTCGCGATAGGTCGGCTGCCCCGGCGCGGTCTCCTTGCCTGCGCCCTCGGAGCCAAACGTGAACGCCCCGCCGGCGCGAATTCCCAGGATGCGGCTCATGATCCCCTGTTCGCCCATGCACATGCCCACCATCGGGTATTCCTGGCAGTGCTCTTCCAGAAAGCGCGTCATCACCACGTTGTCATGCAGACAGGTTGCCGTGCCCACCACTTTGTAGAAGTCGGAGTTGAAGCTGCGCATGCGCGCAAACGTCTCCTCCAGTCCGCTGGTGCTCTTAAAGTCGTGGCTGGAGAGCACGATGGCCGCCCGCGACCGCATATCTTCCCAATCCTCGCTGCTCATCGCCTCGGCGCTCTCGATGTCGATATCCACCGCCGCGCAGCCGGCTTCGGTCGCCTTGCGCAGCACCTCCAACTGCTCGTCCAGCGAGCCGTCAAAGTTCCCGCCGGGCGCTGTGCGCCGGCAGGTGGCGATCAGGATGCCGTCCGGACGCGCCTCGGTGAGCCGCCGCAGCCGCGACATGGCCGCCAACGGGGCCTTCAAGTAGTCGAGCCGCAGCTCGATCAGGGAGTTTTCGCGTAAAACCGACTCTGCCTTGTCCATCATCTCGGAGGCGTCGTCGGAAGTAATGGAAACGCAGATCCGCGGTATGCGGAGGCGAAGAGAGCGGGCCGTGTAGTTTACCGGTGCAACAGTCATTTGTGGGCAAATGGTAATGATGCGGCAGTCCGGTTGCAATGCCTGAATTCGATTTTCAACAGAAAAATACAGAAATTCGCAGGAGTGCCCTATCGGTTAACGGCTGTACTCGGCCTACGTCCATCGTTACTTGACCGCTGCTCCCGCCTTTGTTAGCTTCCGGATACAAGCGCATGCCCGAGCGCCCGCGGCCAGCAGCGGCATTGTTTGCCGCGTTACCCGCGAGCGCCCGCGGCCGGCAGCGGCATCTGTTTGCCGCGTTACCCGGCTGCGAAGCTCGCTTGTCGGATACCAACGGCAAGCGCCCTTTTGCGGCTGAAATGAGAGCACGGAATGAAACCCTTGAACCTGGCACTCGCCCTGCTGTCGGCAACCCTGCTGTCGGCACCCTTGCTGTCGCAGACTCAGATGGGGCAGACCATGCCCGGCCTTGCGGCTCCGGAAGCCGCGCCCATCCCCGGCCCGACCTACAGCCAAATCTACTGCTCCGGCTTCATCACTCGCGCGGCCGTGCCCCGCGACTCGTTCGTCCTCGGCTCCAAGGAGAGTCCTAACGAGGACCGCTTCCAGGGGCGCTCGACGATCTTTCTCCGCGGCCCCGACCTGGCCGTGGGAACCCGCTACAGCCTTATCCGCCAGGTGGCCGATCCCAATCGGGAGAACTCCTCGCTCGATCAGCAAAAAAAGCTCGCCAGCCTTGGAGACCAATACCAGGATGTCGGCTGGCTCACCGTCCGTTCCATTATCGACGGCACCGCCATCGCCACCTTCGACTACTCCTGCACCGCCGCCATCCAGGGTGATCTCGTGGTCCCCTTTAAGGAAAGGCCGCAGATCAGCTTCCGCATCCCGGAACCCGAGCTCGATGTCTTTCGCGCCCCCGTCACCGGCCTCAAAGGACACATCCTCGGCGCCCAGGACTTCGTCGGCCTGCTCGGCACCGGCATCATCGTCTATACCGACTTTGGCGCCATCAAGGGAGCCAAGCCCGGCGATTATCTCGTCATCTCGCGCGGCTACGCTCCCGAAGACCTTAACCGGATTGACCGCGCCTCGGAGAGGCTGCCTCGCGGCGTGGAAGATACTGCCGTCAACCAGGCCAGAATCCCGACCAACTCCGACCGCCTGATGCCCGACCACGTCCTCGGCGAGATCCTCGTGCTCAACGTCAGCCCCGAATCCTCCACCGCTCTCATCACCCGCTCCTCTGCCGAAATGGAGCTAGGCGACGTAGTGCAAACCGAAGCCCCAAGCAGCGAAGAAGAGCAGCGCCAGGACGCGCGGCAGCAGCGCAGCCCCACCGTCGTCCGCCAGGACGACTCCGCCTGCCAGGCCTCCAGCTCGTTCCTGCACCGCGCACTCGTCTTCACCCACATCTCCCACGGCTGCAAAGCCGCCACCGAAGTCGCCGCCGCCCAGTAGCCGTGTGCCGTTGATTTTGGTATACACACAGGTGCCCCACATCTGCCGCCGTTAGCAGATGTGGGGCTGTTGCACTTGTTCTTGCCGTTGCCCTTGCCGTTGGTTAAAGTGTCATCCTGAGAGTTTGTGACTTTTTCGATTTCTCAAAAAATCGGTGTTGCAAATACAGATACTTACGTTGCGAAAAACGCCACAAAATCAATAAAGTCACAAACTCTGAGCGAAGCGAAGGACCCCAGCGCCGCTCAAATCTCCGGTACAACGTCAGAGGCTCTTCTGCCAAAACTCTCGCCCTTAACCTTGAAACTTTAAAACGAAACTTTGAAACCTGCATCCCCCCGCAAAATCGGCCTGCTCGCCCTCGTCGCGGCCACCTACGCCATGGTCGCCGGAGGCCCCTTCGGTCTGGAAGAAATCGTTGCGGGCAACGGCTACTCGCGCGCCATCCTGATCCTCTGCCTCACGCCGCTTCTCTGGGCCGTGCCCACCGCGCTCATGGTCAGCGAACTGGCCTCTGCCCTGCCCGAAACCGGAGGCTTCTACGTCTGGGTGCGCCGCGCCCTCGGCCCGTTCTGGGGATTCCAGGAGTCCTGGCTCACCTTCATGGGCAGCATCTTCGACATGGCGATCTACCCCATCCTCTTTTCCGCCTACCTCGCCCATCTCGTCCCCGAGCTCGGCCAAGGCGTAATCCCGTTCCTCATCGGCGCCCTCATGATCCTGGCCTGCGTCGTCATGAACCTCTTCGGAACCCGCTTCGTCGGCGAAAGCTCCATCGTCTTCGTGCTCTTTCTGCTCGCGCCTTTTGCGTTCCTCATCTGGCATGGCATCGCGTCCACGCCGCTCGCCGGGAACCCGCCGGCGCTTACCAGGACCGATGCCCTCGGCGGCATCCTCATCGCCATGTGGAATTACATGGGCTGGGACAACGCCTCCACCATCGCCGGAGACGTGCGGAACGCCCCGCGCACCTACGGCCGCGCCATGGCGATCTCGCTCGTCGTCGTCGTCGCCACCTACATCGCGCCCATCCTGGCCGTGGCCCACGCGCGCGTCCCGCTCTCCGCCTGGGAAACCGGCTCCTGGGTCACGCTTGCCGCACGCTTCGGAGGCCCGCGCCTGGCGCTGTTCATGACCGCCGCTGCCCTGGCGGCCGCGCTCAGCACCTTCAACGCGCTCGTCCTCTCGCTCTCGCGCCTGCCCTACGCCATGGCCCGCGACGGATTCCTGCCGCACGTCTTCGCCCGCGAAAATCGCCGAGGCGCGCCCTGGGTTGCCATCGTCGTCTGCGCCGTCTGCTGGGCCTGCGCCATGGGCCTGGGCTTCGAGCGCACCGTCATGCTCGATGTCCTGCTCACCGGCCTCAGCATCCTCCTCGAATTCGCCGCCCTCATCGCGCTCCGCATCCACGAGCCCGATCTCTCGCGTCCCTTCCGCATCGCCGGAGGCCCGCTCGGCCTCGTGCTGGTATCCGCGCCGCCCGCCATCCTCATCGTTCTCTCCTGCGCCCGCAACCACGCCGAACGCATCGGCTCCATCAACGCTCTCACCGCAGGCGCAGCGATCGTGCTCGCAGGAGTCATCGTTTACTTCCTCGGCCCGCGCCGAAGAACAACTGCATAATGGCTGGGAATGAAAAGTGGAACGAGAGAAAGTCAGGGTGGCCCACATCCGCCCGTAGTTGGCGAATGTGGGATGTCATCGAACCTACGGGGTCTACAGGGTGCCCCATTCAAGCCATCTTTTGGCTTGGGTGGGGCCGTTGCCTTTGCGCTTGCGTTTGTTCTTGCGTTTGCTTTTGCCTCTAACCTTGAAACCTCTGAAACCTTGAAACCTGCGAAACTTTGAAACCTAGCTCTTCAAGCTTTCTCCCGGCTCATTCTCCCCGAACACCTCAGCCGTAAACGCCTCAAGCTTGGCGCCGCGCCGCCACTGATCCATCGGCAACCGCGCCTTGCGGCAGAGCTGCGCCAAAAATGTTTCGCGGTCCCATCCCCATTCCGGAGCCACCTGCGGCAGCAGAATTCCGCGCCGTCCCTCGTAGCTGATCATCAGCCCATGCCGCCCCACCACTACGTCCTCGGGAGCAATCGCAAACATCGGAGACAGCACGCTGATTTCGATCTGCAACTTGTCCAGCTCATCGACGCGCACCGCATCAAAGCGCGGATCTTCCAGCGCCGCGGCCCTCGCCATCTCGAGCACTGTGTCATCCAGAGGCTTCACGGCTACCATCATCCCGATGCAGCCGCGCAACTCGCCGTCTTCATGCAGCGTGACAAACGCTCCACGCGCCTCGCGCAAATGTTCGTTCGGCGCTTCCTGTGCCGGCAAAGGCTTTCTGAGCACCGCCGCGCGGATGCTCGCATGCGCCAGCCTCAGCAGCCAGCGCCGTTCTTCATTCGAATATTCAGCAGGGAAGTCGTTCATGATGAAACTCGCAGTTGTTGCCGCTACACTCTCACGTCGCTATCACCCCAGCGTCTGCGACCGGCAGCGAAGCGTTATCCGACTTGCATCAGCCGCAATCCTTATGCCCTCACATCTGTATCCCGCTTGCCCGCAAACGGCAGGGGAGCGCGCTGCCGTTTGCTCTGTTGCTGCGCCTCCTGCCAGAAGGCGCGGAAGTAGGCGAACGCGGAGGCCAGTGACACCGCCAGCGTCAGCCACAGAATGTCCACGGCAATTGCGGCACCGCGCCACGTTGTGCCGGAGCCACCCAGCTGCCACCGCGGCCACGCGTGGGCCAGCAGCACGGCCACCACGGAAATCGTCTGCAGAGCCGTCTTTGCCTTGCCGATGTCGCGCACTCCGAGCGTCATCCGCTCCTGCGCTGCCACCGCGCACAGCGCGGTCACCATGAACTCACGGCCCACCATCAGCACCGCCAGCCACGCCGGGAGCAGCTCCGGAGCGTAGCGCACCAGCGCAATGTAGGCGGTTGCGAGTAACAACTGATCGGCCAGCGCGGAAAGCAGTCCTCCCAGGGTCGTTACCCGTTGCATGCGGCGCGCCAGAAAGCCATCCACCGCGCCGGCAAAGGAAGCCAGCACCAGCACGGCCGCCGCCAGCAGCGCCTGCTGCCCGTGCGATGCATGAAGGACGTGAAGTCCTGCGCTGGAAAGGATCCAGAGAAACAGCGGTACGCAGCCGATGCGCGCCAGCGTGATGGAGTTTGGCAGGTTCACGGAAAAGACACGGTGGCGATGCGCCGCCAGCCCCCTGGGTTATGCACTGGGTTATACGCCTGGATTATGCGCTTCTGCTACGCGGCCTTCGCTAACGGGTTCCCAGGCGCGCCGGCCGTCCCGCGCAAGCCAATCCCGAGCCGCAGTCCTAGTTCTCCGGCTTCACGGCTGCCGGGTCGGCCAAAGCTGCTTTGGTGGACAGGTTCGCGGCCACGGCCTGCGCTCCTGCGCTGTCCCGGTTCACCATGTCCTTCAACTCTTTGCTCGGCTTGAAGAAAGGAATTTTCTTGGGTGGAACCTCGACTCGGTCGCCGGTCTTCGGGTTGCGGCCAACCCGTGGTTTGCGCTGCCGCGTGCGGAAGCTGCCAAATCCACGAATCTCGATCTTGTCCCCCGTGCGCAGCGCGCGCACTACACTGTCGAAGATCGTTTCCACAATGACTTCGCTGTCCTTCCGGGTCAACTCGGCCAGTCGTGAAACCTCTTCGATAAGATCGGCTTTCGTCATCTCGTTTGTTTCTCCGTGTTCAGCGGATTTTCTTTCCCGGCGTCAGCCCGCGCAGCCGGAGCTTAAAACATTGGCAAATGGGAGTTTACCACGGCGAAAGCCAAAAAATAGTCAGCTCCGCTTGCCTTTTTTACCGCCCAAACAAGTGCCCCAGCCAATGCAGGAACCCCGATTTCTTCTCCGCCGGCGCAGGTTTTTCCGGAGGCCCGCTCACCTGCGGCAGCAGCGCCAGCGCCAGCGCCGAGTTGTCCGTTGAGATCGACAGCCGCGACACCTGGCCATAAAGGTCCTGCACCTGCTGGTCGCCCCGGTAGGCAAACTGGGTATCCGCCTCCAGGTGGGCCACTGCATTCTGCTCCGCCGAGGCCGCCTCCGCGGTTTGGTTTTCCGTACGGTGTTTTTCAGCCGGCGGGCCTTGGGTAGTCGCGCTGCCACCGTGTGCCGGAGACTCCGCAACCTCGGGGATCCGTGCCGGCGCGGTTGGCTCCGGGCAGCCGCATCTCTCCGGAGCCACGGTTGCGCCGGAGATCTTTCCCGCGCCAAACAATACGCTCTTCCAGGGCGAAAGCTGATAGCTGTCCCGGCCCATCATCTCGGCCACGAAGACCGCCGCATCGTTGCCCGGCAAGGTGCGTATGCAGGTGTCGCCCGAGGCGCCCACCGAGATCGCCAGGTGAAAGGTGCCGGGGCTAATCAACTGCAGCCGGAAGTCCGGCGTCAATACCGCGTCGGACGCACTCGCCAGCGTGTAATCCAGTTCCATCGAGCCGGCGCTCATGGCCAGCGCCAGCGCCTTGCCGCTGGCATCAGTTGTAAGGGAAAGATTGGTTCCAGGGCAGATCCGTACCTGGCCGCCGCGCTTGAGCTTCAGCACAGCCGGGCCCTCGCCGGCCGTCACCTGCGAGCCGCTCAGCACCTCCGTCCCCTGGTTGGAGAACAGCACCTGGCCGCGCACGCTCGCGTCGCCTGAAAATACCTCACCGATCGCATTCTGCCCGTGCGCCGCAACGCTGGCAGCCAGCGCAAATCCCAGCAGCAGCACCTGCTTTTTGGCCATGAGCCATTCAATCACACTGCGGGCGTTGCGTCAGCCTCGGCGTCCACAACCTGGGTCTGCAGCTCGTTGTCGGCCACGAATTCATAATTGTCGATCGCCGCGGCCACGGCGAACTTGCCGCTGCCGCCGCTTTTCTCCACCCGCACCACCCGGCCCGAGCAGCGCACCTGGAGCGGTTCCGTCATGGTGACTTCGGTGGGCAGCGTCAGGGTGAAATCAATCGACAACTCGGGTTCCAGCGCGGTGTCGCAATAGAAGCAAATCCCGTGTGAACTCACATCGCGGCTCTCTGCCGTCGCCTGCACCCGTTCGCCGGATTTCGCCGTCACCGTTACCGGCAGTTGCAGCGTAAAGCGCCGGATGGCTCGCTTCTCTTCTGGCCTGGTATCTTCCATCGCACTCTCCCTTGTCCTCCAGCTTACTTTTAAGCTCCCAGGAGTCAAGTCAGTAATGCCTATAAGTTTCTTACACCCGTAATCCCTTCTTCCCAAAAGGAATTCAGATTCAAGTTGAATCTTTCATATCTCTCAATTAGTTACCTGAGTTTTCCCCACCATCCCTGCCCATTCGCCCCATCCCTTCCGTAACGCCGCACCCTTTCTCCGCCCGGTGCTTCTGCGTAAATCGTTGAGGCGGGCCATCGGCTGGCATATACTCGGGTAACTCTCTCCTGCTCACGCCGTGCCGGAGGTATGAGTTGGTTCCGCATCGGGCCGTCGGCCGCCTGCGAAACCTGCCCTTAACTGATCTGGAAGGGACGCATGAAAGTCAGGTTCTGGGGAGTCCGTGGCTCCACTCCAACTCCGCAGTTGGAGAACATGCAATACGGCGGAAACACCTCCTGCGTCGAGGTGCGCATCGGGGGCCAGATCTATATCTTCGACTGCGGAACGGGATTCCGTAACCTGGGTAAGAGCCTGGTCGCCGAATACGGCGCCAAGCCCATCTACGCCCACGTCTTTCTCTCCCACTTTCACTGGGACCACATTCAGGGCATCCCCTTCTTTCAGCCCTTGTATGAAAATCCCGACAACTATTTCTTCTTCCATTCCTCCAGCCGCACCCGCGGCCTGCAGCGCGCCATCGAAGAGCAGATGGCCGATCCCTACTTCCCCGTGGACATGACCGAGATGGCCGCCCACTGCAACTTCTACGACATCGAAGAGGAGCGCGTCGCCTTCGACAACTGCATCGTGGAATCCATGTGGCTCAACCATCCCCAGGGATGCCTGGGCTTCCGCCTGGAGAGCGACAACGCCGTCTTCGTCTATGCCACCGACAACGAGCCCGGCCATCCGGTCTTTGACCGCAACGTGCGCAAACTCGCCGAAGGCGCCGACCTGCTTGTCTACGACGCTCAGTATCTTCCCAGCGAATACGAAGAACGCCGCCGCGGCTGGGGACACAGCCACTGGCGCGAGGCCGTCGATATCGCCCAGGCCAGCGGCGTCAAGGAACTGGTCCTCTACCACCACGATCCCGACCACGACGACGAGTGCGTCGATGCCATCGTCAAGTCCGCCGCCGAACTCTTTCCCCGCGTCCGCGCCGCCCGCGAAGGCGCCATCATCGAACTCTAGCTGCTCCTGTTTTTTTTTGAGGTGTCATTCTGAGAGTTTGTGACTTTTTCGATTTCTCAAAAAATCGGTGTTGCAAATACAGATACTTACGTTGCGAAAAACGCCACAAAATCAATAAAGTCACAAACTCTGAGCGCAGCGAAGAACCCCAGCGCCATTCAAATTTCCCACGCCGCGCCAGGGTCACTTCGGCTGACCATCGATTTTTGCTTCCAGTCCTTGAGTCCTTGCAATCTTCTCAACTCTTCTCCGGCGCAATCATGCCCGCCGGCAGCGTCGCAATCGCGGTTCTCCTGCCCTGCGCATAACGCGCCAGCAGTTTCGCCGCTCCTCCCGCCACTAGCAGCACCGCGATCCACCGCGCCAGAGTCATGACTGCCGCTCCATCGATCACCGGCCACTTGGTCTGCCACAGCAGTTGTCCGCGCTCGATCATCCAATGCCACGCCGTGTGCGCCACAAATGCGGACAACACAATCGCTGCGATTCTAGGACGCCGCATATGCCGGTACATCATCCATAGAGCGGCCATCATCACGCTTAACACCATCAGCTGCCCGATCTCGATTCCGATGTTGAACGCCAGCAGCGAGACCAGCAGATGCGATCCCGCAAACTGCAGGTTTTCTTTCAGCGCATAGGAGAATCCAAAGCCGTGCACCAATCCGAAGAGCGCCGCGATCATCCATCGCCGGTCCAGGTTCGCGCCGACGATGTTCTCCACCGCCATGTACACAATCGACAGCGCGATCATCATCTCCACAAACGGAGGAAACCATGTGCCCGCCGGCGCCAGGTTGTAGGCCGTGCCGATCAGCGTCGCCGAATGGCCCAGCGTAAACGCCGTCACCACCGGCACCAGCACGCGGAAGCGGCGAATCGGAATCACCAGGCAAAGCAGGAAGAGCATGTGGTCCAGCCCACTCAAAATGTGGCCAATGCCAAGCACCGCAAACCCTTGTGCGGCGCGATACCACGGCGGGTTCAACGCCACGCGCCCGGAGACCGAGGAAATCATAAACACCCGGCTGCTCCCATCGAGCGGCATATACCGTACGGTCAACTTGGCGAAGTCTCCCAGGTCCCGCGCCAGAATGGTCTGGATGGTGAATACCGACTTAGGCGACGTGATCGGATACACCAGGTGTGCATCCAGGTATCCCTGATCGAAGTAGATCTCGGTATCGGAACTCATCGGCCGGCCCACCACTGCTTCCGCCTGCTCATAGTCTTCAAAGGAGCGGTCCGAGGGCAGGGAAAGCCTGCCGGTGGCGCTGTTGGGGACGAGCCTTGCCCCGTTCTCCCAGATTTCGATGTCATTGGCAACACCGCTCAAAGCCAGTTGGATTGCCGGGCCGGAAGCCTGCAGATTGTAAAGGCGGCCGTTCATCGGAAATGGCACGGAGTGAACCATATCCAGCGGTATGCGTATGACAAGATCGGCCTGATTGGGCCCAATCTTCACAAAGGAATTCATCACCGTGTGCAGCGGAAAATCATGAGCAAGCGTCATGGGCGCGGCCAGCACAAAGCCGAGTGCAAATAGGGCAGCCGTATTCCTCCACCAGCGTCTCAGCATGGATCTCCTTTCCTTACAAGAGGACGTCTTGGAAAGTGGACGGCGGCCGGCACCTCCAGTCCCGGCCGCCGCGAATGGCTAGTAGCCGTGGCCTTGCATCTTGCCGTTCAGCGTGAATTTCTGGATGCGCCGCCCGGTAATCGTCTCGGCAATGTAGATGTCGCCGTTCGAAGTCGTGGCCCCGGTATGCGCGAAGGCAAATTCCCCCGCACCGTGCCCAGGACACGGGCTAATTCCACAACGTCCCAGTGCGCCAATCATGCCGCCGCTCGCCTTGTCGAGAATCCAGACATTGTCGTTCCCCAGATCTACGTTCACCATCAGTCTCTGGCTGGTCGGACTCTTGTCTGCGAGGAAATCAATATTCGGCCAGAAGTCCAGATCGCAGGCGCGAGTGCCGCCTTTCAGAATGGCCGCCTGGTTTCCCGGTGTCGCCGAGGCTGGCGGATCCACCGGAATAGACCTCACGAACGTACCGTCCTTTTGCCATACTTCGATTCGGCTGTCGGGACGGTCGCAGGTGTAAACCAGATTGTCGTTGCCCAACACTACGCAGTGCGGGTGGCCGCCGCCGGTCGCTCCATACGTTCCATCCGGACACGACGGGCCGGTGGTGCTGCACTTCGTGCCGTACTGCCGAACGTAGTTTCCGGTGGAATCGAAGACCACGATGCGGTGGTTGCCGTATCCGTCGGCGATGTAAATGTCCCCGGTTTTGCCGGTCTCCGGGTCAGGCTCAGGATCTACCGCAATGTCCGCGGGTTCATTCAGCAGCGTGGTGCTGCTGTTGTTGTCCTTGGATTCGCCACACGTGGTGTAGGTGGTCGCACCCTCCGCCGTGCTGTTGTTCGCCGGACCGTCGCACATTCCTTTGGTGCCGATCTGCATCAGCATGGTGCCGTTCTGTGAATATTTCTGCACAATGCCGTCGCCATTGCCGCCGATCCAGACGTTGTCCTGGTAATCCACGTAGCAGCCGTGCATGCCCTGGGGCAGGACTGCCGCCGCGCCATACGTCGGACCGGTCTGAACCAGCGACGGGTCGCCGAAGCTATCCACCACGTAGCCCGCCTGGTTATAGGCAACTACCGGCGGAGACGGGATCGCCGAGGCGCTGGCATCCTGTCCGACGATGGCCCCCGACTCGTTGCCCTGCAACACGCCACCAATGGTTACGCCCACTTCCCAACCCCGGTTAACGGTAAAGATGTGATCGTTCGAGTCGATACACGTCCCGGCCACTTCGCCGGTTACCCACCGGTGCGCCACACCGTCGGTCCCAACCGGTGCGGGAAGGGGCTGGGGCCAACTCGGGTCCACAGTCCACGAAGGCTGCTCCTCATGGTGCGAACCTGCCTTCACCGCTTTCGGTTGCCACATTCCAAAACCAACCGCAATTGCGAGTACAACTGCGATCGGATACACATAGCGTCCGACTTTCATCGCGCTTCTCCTTCCAGCCGCAGTTTCTGGCTGCGGCGTCAGTACAACTCGTTACGTTCCGGCGCAACCGCCTCCTTGCACTTGCAACCGGACACAGCCCAAGCCGTCTCCGCCAAGCGCAAGGCTTGCGGAGCGGCGGTACATCCTATCGAAGTAAGACCTCGACCTGATCTCCTGGGTTCTTTGTCCGGACGGGGGTTGGCGCGTCCTGCGTTGGCGGCAAACCAATTCTCTAGAGCTGCCAGCGCGGAACCTGTGATGCTTCCAATTCAGCCGTGGTTTTCATCGGTTGCCTAATTTTTTTTATGAATTCCGTTGTTTTATGGGAGGCATTTTCCACCCGTCCCCAGCTTTGCCCTGAATGCCCGTTCTATATGTGCGGTAGTCGACATTGTCCTTGTGTTTGCAGTGTTCTACGTCTGCCGTAGTCAGCAGATGCGGGGTCGTTGACATTGCCTATGTGGTGTTGAAGGGGCTCATCCCGAACAACCTGAAGGAGCCCCAATACCGCTTCATTCCCTGCGGCTCAGGGTCGCTTCGGCCATCCGCGATTGGATATTTTGAAGACTGCTCTCTGCCCTGTGATAAATTTAACGGTTTCCCCGCGCTATCATTTCCTAGCGCGTCATTGGGCGCAGGAGCATCGTTCTTGGAAAACCGCAGTGCACAGCATCATAAGGACCGCCTCCTCGAGGCGATCAAGGAAGAACTCGTTATCATCGTCACCGGGGAGCTTTCCGATCCGCGCATCGGCCTGGTTACCGTCAATGAGGTCGCCATGGCCTCCGGCGGCAAGTCCGCGCGCATCTATGTCGGCGTCGAAGGCGACGAGCGCGAACAGAAGGAGTGCGTCACCGCCCTCAACGATGCCGTCGGCTTCATCCGCCACGAGCTCGCCGATGCGCTCAGCCTCCGCCTCGCACCGGACCTCCACTTCGTCCTCGACAACTCCGGCCGCTACGCTTCGCGCATCGACGAGCTTCTCCATCGCGCCGGCAAGCAGAGCCGGAAAAAAAGCAGCGGGAAGAAGACCCCGTGAACTCTCTCGCCGAGGTCGTCTGCGCCCTTCGTTCGCGTCCGCGCTGGGCGGTCACCTCCCACGCCCGGCCGGACGGCGACGCGGTCGGCAGCGTCCTTGGCGGGGTGCAGATTCTGCGCGCGATGGGACGCCAGGCCGACGCCTTTCTCAGCGACGGTGTCCCGTTCCTCTATCGCGGTCTGCCCGGCGCCGCCGAACTCCGCATCGGTCCGGTCGATGCCGCCCAATACGACGGTGTCCTCGTCCTCGAGTGCAACAACCTGGAGCGCACCGGCCTCGAGGGACTCGAAGGGCTCTTCTCCATCAACATCGACCACCACGAAACCTGCGCCGAATACGCTGACGTCAACTTCGTCGTTCCCACTGCCGCCGCCGCGGCCGAGCTCGTCTATCACCTCGCCCAGGCTGCCGCCGTTCCCATCACTCCCGCTATCGCCACCTGCCTCTATACAGCCGTGCTGACGGATACCGGCTCCTTCTGCTTCTCCTCCACCAGCGCCCAAACCTTCGCCTTCGCCCGCGAGATGGTGCTGGCCGGGGCCGATCCCGCCGCCATTGCCCAGCAGGTTTACTTCTCTAACCCAGCCTCCAAGATGCGTCTTCTCGGCCGCGCCCTCGGCAACCTCCAGTGCCAAGGTCCCATCTCGTGGATGCACGTTTCCCAGGCCGACATGGCGGCCTGCGGGGCCACCGGAGAGGACTGCGAAGGTCTGGTCAACTGGGCGCTCGGCATCCACGGCATCGAGGCCACCGCCTTCTTCCGCGAGGTCCCCGGCTGCCAATACCGGGTCAGCCTGCGCAGCAAGGGACGCATCGATGTCGCCCGCATCGCCCAGGCCTTCGGCGGCGGAGGCCATCTCTGCGCCAGCGGGCACGCCATCGCCGGCCCCCTCGAATCCGCAAGCGACCAGGTTCTCGCCGCCCTCCGCCACGCCCTCGAACTCAGCGCCCACCCGCCCGACGCCCAGCACGGCTAACGTGACCCCAGCTTTTTTGCCTTTGTCTTTACTCCTGCTTTTGATCCTGATTTGCTCCTGCCTTTGTTCTTGAGGTGTCACCCTGAACGAAGTGAAGGGCCCCTGCACCGCTCAAATAGCGAGTGCCGATCCAGGTAAACTCACCCCGCAATCGATTTTGTCCCGCCAAAGCAAGCCTTCCGTGCTCCAGCAGAATTGGCGCCTGTTCCCGTTTTCCACACAGCATTCCCCGGAACCTTAATTCCCTTACAACTTTTGAGCAGCTACTCTGCATCCAAGCTGGTATATCGCTTTCGTCTGCCCCAGGTACGCCGCGCAGTAATGCCGCAGGCCTGTGGCCGGTCCGGCGATCGTCCTAAGCCGCACCATGGTAACGAGGAAGAGTAACTACTGTAGCGGCGTCGATACTCCAGAGTCTCTGTTTTCGCTTGACTGCCGTTTCCGTGAGAGCGGATCATCAACTCTCGTGAGAGTGCAGTACCAAATTTAGGTAGGAGCCGACATGTTTCTGCGACGCACGATTCCCGCATTCGTAGCCGTATCCCTTGCCCTTGCCCTGACGGGCTGCGCCAAGGGTCCGCAGCTTATGTCCATTACAATCACTCCGGGCACAGGCGTCCAGTCGGTCCCCGCCGGACAGACAGCCCAGTACACCGCCGTCGGAACCTTCAAGCAGAGCACGCACCCGGCTTTCACCCAGGATGTCACCGACAAGGTCGTCTGGGTAACGGGCGCGCCCGGCATTGCGAGCACCCCGGTCGTCGAAACCATCAACGGCCTGCCCGTCGCCGTGACCAATGCTGTGAGCGCCGGAACCGCAACCATCAGCGCCAGCGATGGAGCGGTGACCGCAAGCTCGGATCTCATTGTGACCATCCCGACCAGCGGCGGCGGAGGCGTCAACCGCGACCTGATCTCTGTCGCAGTCACTCCGGCGACTCAGACGCTGAATATTCCCGGACAGACGGCTCAGTTCATCGCCATCGGCACATTCAGCAGCACCCCGACCAGCGTGAACCTGACCAGCACGGCAATCTGGACCTCCAGCAACCCAACCGTCGCCAACTTCGTGACCCCGACTTCGCCCGGCCTGATCACCGTAACTCCCACCGGCTGCCCCACCGGCATCTGCACGACCACGGTCACAGCCACCGGGACCGATCAGAATAACGATCAGGTTGTCGGTCAGGCGACTCTCGTCGTGACTGCGGCAACTTCCTCGCAGCGTGCGCTGACCAGCTTGGCAATCATCCCCAGCACTCAGACCTTGAACAGTTTGGGTCAGACCGCTCAGTTCATCGCGATCGGGACCTACAATAGCAGTCCGACCACAGTAGATTTGACCCAGACGGCCACTTGGAGCTCCAGTGACGCCGCAGTTGCTACCGTCTGCACGCTCCCGTTGACCAACGCGACGTGCGTCAACCCCAATGCTCCCCCGGCCAACCTCGGACCCGGCCAGGCGACGGCGACCGGCTGTGCTGCTGCTGCTGCGAGCTGCGTTGCAACCATCACGGCCGAGGTTACCGATCCCGTGAGTGGGCAAGTCACCGGCTCGACAGCCCTGACGGTCAGTCCCGGTGCGCCAGCCGCGCAGCACACCTTGACGAACATCACCATCTACCCTGGAACAGGAAGCCAGACGCTGTATGCAGCTAACGACACCGCCCAGTTCATCGCGATTGGGACCTACAGCACTGGGCCGCAGGTGACCCAGGACATCACGAACGAGGTAGAGTGGAGCTCCGCCGCCGTGGGTATCGCAACCATCAATCTTTCGGGTCTGGCTACAGCCGTGAATTGCACATCGATCAACTTCCCGCCGACTTGCACCACGGTGATCACGGCGACCTGTTCTCCGCAAAACACCGTGTGCCAATGCGGGAACCCTAACTCCTGCCAAGTCACTTCGGCTATTGTCGGCACCTCCAATCTGACCGTCGAAATCGGCGGCATCAACCCGAGTCAGCTGCCTTCGCTGGGCGTCTACACCGTTGGCGCCGGAGCGGGAACCGTCACCAGTACCTCTGCTGCTGGGGTTAACTGCACTACCGGAAGCGCATCCGGCTGCACCGGCTATTTTGCAGGTCCGACGGTTACGCTAACCGCAACGCCAAGCGGTACCTCTACCTTTGGAGGCTGGTCGAATAACTGCATACCTGCAACGGCCACAACCTGCACGGTACAAATGGACGAAACGGTAGGCGGCCAAACGATCCCCGCAAACCAGACCGTTGGTGCCATCTTCAACTAGCCCTACTGGGCAGCGCCCAAACCAAGAGAGGCCAGCAATGGCCTCTCTTTTTATTGCCCTGCTTTTGATCTTGCCTTTGCTTAGCCTTGCTTTTGTTTTTGAAGTGTCATCCAGAGTGAAGCGAAGGACCCCAGCGCCGCTCCAATCTCCGATGCAACGCCAGAGGCACTTCTGTCAAAACGTTCGCCCTTGCCCTTGGTTCAAACCCTGAGGCCTACTCCGCCGCCTCCACCATCTCGATCAAATACCCAAAGCCATCGTCGGCCCGCGACTTGGGATGCACGAAAAACACCGTGGTTCCGCACGAGCCTGCCCGTGGCGCTACGTCGATGATGCGGAAGCCCTTGGCCTTCAGGTAGTCGAAGGCCCGCTGCGCGCTCTTTACCCGGAACGCCACGTGCGCAAAGCCGCCGCGCCCGCCGTTTTTGTCCATCAGCTTCTGCACCGGACTCGCCGCCGAAAGCGGCTCCAGCAATTGAATCCGGTTCGGGCCGCCGCCAATCTGCAGCAGCGCCTCGCGCACCATGTCGCCGCCGCCCACCTCTTCGCGGTGAATCTCCCGGAAGCCCAGCTGTGCATAGGCCGCCAGCTGTCTCTCCAACTCGCCCTGCGGAACCGCGATGGCGACATGGTCGATGTAGAGAATTCCCGGCACGTCCTCCCACTCCGCCGCAATGGGCTTGTCGTCCATCTCCATCGCTTGAATCTCCTTTCCGGCCAGAATAGCCGCAACGAAAGATAGCCGCAACAAAAGGCCGCGTCTATCGAGACGCGGCCTTTTGCGATACTTGGAGGAAGGGAACTGCGCTCCTACATCTGCTCTACCACCAGGTAGCCGCTCCAGACGGGCGAGCCGGTGGGGGCATTCAGGCCGTTGTTGCCGGCGGGGTAGATCTGGCCCTGGGCGGTGATCGACTGGCCGCTCGGCAGATACAGCAGCGGAACGTTGCCCGGCGAGCCGCACACCGCCGTCAGATCGCAGTGCGAGGTGGCCATCGTCGTGCCCGATACCCCGTCGTTCCAGCCCACGAAAATCGCCACGCCCGCGCACGTCCCCTGCGTCGCGCAGGTTCCCTGCGTCGGCACGTTCATGTACACCGAAACCCGGTAGTAGCCGTTCACTCCCGTCGTGTTCGTGTAGATGTTGGTCAGCGAATTGCCGCTGGCGCCGCCCGTAAGCGGCACCGTCGCCACAATCGCCGAAGTGCTGGCCAGCGTCCCGCCCGGACCCACCGTGGCGCAGTTCACCGAGCCGTTGGCGTTCACCGACGTCATGGCTGAGCCCGCCGCGCAACTGCCCGTCACCAGCTTCTGCACCACCGCCGGGTTCACCGCTACCGTCGGCGCCGTGGGCGTGCCGGCAAAGGTCAGCGACGCGTCCGCGGGCGCCAGGTTGTAGGCCGGCACCGTTTGCAAATTGCCGTTGGGGAACAGGAAGCCGCCCGACGCGCTCTGGATGACGCCGTTGACCGAGAGCGGATTCGGCGGCGGCGTGGCCGGCGCCACACCGTAAATGCTGCCGATGCCCACGTTGCCGGTATTGTCGATGAACACGCGCGAGGTGCGGGTCAGGGTGGTGTCGGCGTTAGCCGTGGTCTGGAAGCTGATGCCCGTGCCGTTGTCGGTGGTCGACCAGGGATCGGTCGCCACAAACGTCACCTTCGCCTTGGTGGAACCAAAGGGCAAGCCGTTGTAGAGCAACCCGCTGTAGCCGGAGGCCGCAAACTGCCCCAGGTTGTCCCCGGCCTGCGTCAGCCCGGGCTGCGCCGCCGTGCCGTGCGCGCTGTAGAAGGTGAAGTTGGGCGAGTCGCCCGCCGTGTTGGAATAGTTCTCGACCCGCAGCGACGGGTTGGGGCCCACAATTTCCAGCTGCGCCGCCGGCGTGGTCGTCCCAATGCCCAGATTGCCCGTGATACTCACGCTGGTCGCGCCGCTGTTCTCAAAAATGATCGAGTCGCCCAGATCGCCTGCGGCGTCGGTAAACACCGGCACATACCCCACCGTGGCACTCGACGCCGATACTGCCGGCGAAGCCTGCGCCCCAAACGCCGAAGCTGCCGCCTTGGGTTTGGGCTTCTGCGCCACACCCGGTGCCGCCATCGTAACCACCGCAACCACCATCGCCAGAACTTTCCTCATCGCCGCTCTCCCCCTGCCCAGTGTTCCTGCTGCTTTAGTTTACGATTAGAAAGACACTACTCCCGCACCATCCACGCCGCACTTCTACTGGTCATGAAATTCCGCGCACGCCATGCCTAACCGCGCGCTGCGCTGGGTCCTGCCGCCAACCGGCATCCACGCTTACTCTACCTCAATCGCGTTCGATGTGCCCGAAGGATTCGTCACCTTCACCATCCCCGGCAGCGGCGCATACTCGGTGGTGGGCACCAGCGCCGTAATCTGCGATGCGCTCACCGAAGTCAGCGTCAGAGGCTGGCCGTTCCAGGTTACCGTCGAGCCCGCCACAAAGTTGCTACCCGTCAGCACCAGCACGTAGTTGCCGCTGCTGGGCTTATCGGCCAGCGAGGCGCCCGTGATCGTCGCCACCGGCGAACTCGACATCACCACGAAGGGCTGGGCCGATGACGTTCCCGCGGGTGGCGCCGGGTTGGCCACCGTCACCAGGCCGGTTCCCGCCACCGCAATGTCGGAGGCCAGGATCGTCGCCGTCAGCTGCGTGGCGCTCACATAGGTCGTCGCCCGCGCCGCCCCGTTCCACAGCACCACCGACTTCGTAGTAAAGTTCGCTCCGCCCACCGTCAGGGTAAAGCTCGCCCCGCCCGCCGTCTTCGTTGTCGGAGACATCCACAGCGACAGCGGCAGCGCCGTGTCGTAGTAGATCTCCAGCGATCCATTCGTAATCGTGACGCTGTAGTTGCCCAGCTTGCCGTTGGGATCGTTCAGCTTCGGGGTGATCGGATAAATTCCCACCGTCGAGCTATTGGCTGCCGTGGTCGTATAGCTGGCCGTGATTCCGTCGCCCGCAATCGCGCCCGTCAGCGTGCCGCTCAGCGCCGGGATCGTCGCGCCCTGGGCCACGTCCTGGTTATTCGCCATCACCGTGAGCGCTGCCGGATTCACCGTGACCGTCGCGTCCGCGGTGCCGGGCTGATAGCTGCCGTTGCCCGCCTGCGAGGCCTGCACCACGATCGAGCCCGCGCCCGTGATGGTCAGCGTGCTGCCGCTCAATGTCCCAGGACCGGATTGCACCGAGAACGTTACAGGATTCCCCGAGCCTCCGCCCGTGGCCGTCAGCGTAATCGAACCCACGCCATAGGTCTGCGTCATTGAATTTGTAAACGTGATCGTCTGCGTCTTTAAACTTGCTCCTACGGTGACAGTCACGAGGCTTGATGTGGAAGCCGGATAGTTTCCGCTGCCCACAAACGTCGCAGCAATCGAGTTGGCGCCAGTTTGCAGGGAGGTGCCGTTGACTGCCAGCGTGCAGCCTCCGCCGCTCAGGGTGCAGCTGCCCAGCGCCGTGGTGCCTGCGGCAAAGTTCACCAAGCCGTTCACTGCGGGCGTGTAGGTCGCACCCGCGGGCACTCCGCCCGTCACCGTTGCGGTGAGGGTGGTGGATCCGCTGGCTGCAATCGTCGTGGGACTGGCCGCAAGCGCCGTCGTGCTGGTGAAGACCGTGTTCCACTTGCTGATCAGGTTATAGACGTTGAGCGTGCCAATGCCGGTGGCCTCGTCAAACCCTGCCGTCGAGGGGTAGGCGGCCTTCAGCGAACTGGCGCCGTTTAACGACAGCATGCCGTAGGTCGCTCCGATGTCCACGTAGCAGTCGGTGGAACCCACCCTGCAGGGCACGTCATTGTTGCCCGTCGTAACGTCGTTGAAGATGCACGTGCTGGCATTCGGAAGGCCCTTGGTCACTCCCGTGTTCGAGGTCTGCCCGTTGGAGTAGCAGGCTGACTTGGTGGCCGAGGCGGTGAACTGTACCTTGGCCAGTGCATACAGCGCCGGGTTCAGCATGCCCTGGCGGCTTCCGGTGGAAGTCACCAGCAGTCCGGTCACGCCGGCCAGCGAGGGCGCCACGAACGACGTTCCCCCGGCATAGCCGAAGGTACTGTTCGAAGTGCAGGATGTCACCGGGTTGCTTCCCGATCCTGGCGCGTTAGGATCCGCCTTATTCGTATAGGAATCGCAGAAAATCAGTGCATGATTCCAGTAGCCGTTGGAAGCAAATGCCGAAATATCCGGCTGCGCCCGCGCTGAGCCACTGAAACCGAGAATCCCGGCTTGATAGGCTGGGGCCAGTGTCCCCGTGTAGTGCGTGCTGAAGCCGCCCGAGCCGCTGGTTCCGCTATCGTTGATGTACTTAGCTATCAGTGCAGCGCAGTATTGCGCGCCAGTGTAGGGGGAACCCGGTCCTCCTGCCAAATACGCCACAAGGCTGCCCGCGCAGCTGTCATTCCAGGCAGTCTCAGGGACATAGCTCAGGGCGTCGCCGTAGTTGGTGTTCGTGGCGCCCCAGTAAGTGGAACCCCAGGTGGCGCAGGTGGCGGACCCGTCACCACAATTGCTTGTCTGGGCAAAGTTCTCGTCCGACCAGTCGTAGAGATCGGAAAAGTCCGTCCCGCCAGCAACCGTCACTGTGGGCGCTCCGTAGGCGTTCACGTTATAGCCGGAAACCGACGTGCTCGTCCCATTCACCCAGTCATTCACATCCGAGCCGCCATCGCCTGAGGCGACAAAGAACGATTGGCCCTGCGCCGCGGCCTGCGTAAACAGAGCGTCCTGCGCTGAGAAATCCGTCGTGGTGTAGCCGATCTCGCTCTCGCCATAGCTCAAGCTCATCGCGTCCGCCAGCCCGTTGTCGATCAGCGCTGCCATGGAGTTGAAAATACCGTTCCCAGCGGGACCGCAGGACATGACGATTAGGTTGGCCGACGGAGCCAGCGCGTTGACCCACTCAGCGTCCAACGCCGCCTCGGACTCTTCGCCCTGATTTTCCGGGTCGATGCCGGGGTCGGTACAACTCACGCTCCCATATCCGTGATAGACGAACATGTTCAAGCTGCCGGGCACGCCGAACAGGTTCCGGAACGTGGCGACGTCGCCGCCGCTGGCCGCGCCCGTCGAGGGGTTCACCGTGCCGTACTCAAAGTCGCTCTCTTCGATGACGGCGACGGTCGCGCCCGCGCCCAAATTCGCGTTCGTATTGAACACCGGGTTGACGTTATAGATGGCGTAGTAATCCTGCGGCGTCACGTCGTACTCCTCAAAGCCACCGGAAACACCGTTGTTGAGGGCGGGCAAGGCCCGCAACCCGGAAGGCCCGCTCTCGGATTCCGGCTTTTTCCAGTGGTGCGTCGCCGGGTCATAGCTGGTCTGGCCGGGCCTGGTGTGCAAGGCGATAGGAGGAATCTTGCTCAGGCCCTTGATGCCGCTCACCACCCCCGCCAGCGCCGCCGGGATCATCGGGTCCTGCGCGTTCGCCGCGTGTTGGCCGCCCCGGATGTTCCAATAGTGCATCTCTGTCTGGAATACGTCGCGCACCTGCCCGGCGGTCGCCGAAAAATCGATGAACATCTGGTTGTTCATCACGCCGTTCACCCGCAGGCCGCGCGATTCCAGCCACGTGGTAATCTTCGCAATGTCGTCGGGCGATGCCCCAAAGCGCGCCCCAAACTCCTGCGGTGTCAGCCACTGGTGATATTCCGGCGCGGTCGGCTGCTGCTGCCGTGCAATCAGGTTATCCAACTCGGCCTGCTGTTCCGGACTGCGCTGCAGCACCAGATGAAGCCGCAACGGCATGGCATCTTCCACCGGGCCCAGGTCGCGATCCGGCGTCAGGTCTTGGCGCACATTGCCCGGCAGCGTAATCATCCGTGTGCTGTCGATCTCTTGCGTGATCCGGCTGGGGCGTTCCAATGTCTGCGAAACCATGGATGCCGCCATCGCGACGACCACCACTCCGCATATGGCCATGCGCAGGCATATCTTGTTCAGTGGCTTCAATTCGCCCCAATCTTTCTTTTCAATCATTTAGGATTCCTCTCGCCGATTCGGCGAGGCCATCAATGCAAACCAATCGAAGCTTCTCGAAGCCTCGGACAATACCGTTACGCGAAGGCTTCGGAAACTCTACCGTGCTCATCTGCTGAAATCAAAGCCGGAATGGGCCGGCCGTAAAAAACACGAACCGAAGTCCGTGGACTAACGCCAAACCCTTGATTCGCTTCGGATTCCCGAGGTTCCAAAATGAAAGCAGAGCTTTTTATTCCCTGTTTTCCAATCCCTAAAACCCAGCCAAAGTTCTTCGGCCATTGCAAAAGCCGTGCCCCCGGGCACGGCGCTCTCCGCCGTGGGGGCGTCTATTGCAGACGCGCCTGGCTGCACTGCGGGTGTAGCGCGCAGCTCTGCTTATCGCAGCTCTGCATATGTTCCCGAGTCTGCCGCAGCGCCTCCAACTCAGCGCACATCATGCGCATGGCGCGCATGCACAGCTCCGGCTGCCCGCGCAGAATCTCGTTCACCGTCCCGGTCTCCAGAAACACCGCTTCCACCGTCTCCAGCGCCTGCACGTCAAACTGGTAGTGGTTGGCGCACAGCGCCGAGGTCAGCCCCAGTACCGCGCCCGGACCCGCCGTGCGGCACATCAGTTCGCGCCCGTCGCCCGCCAGTGTCGCCCGCGCCGTGCCCTTCACGATCAGGTACACGCCGCCCGCCGCGTCTCCTGAAGAAAACAGCCGCCCGTCGCGCTCCACCCGCTTCAGCTCTCCTGCCGGGACCAGCGCCCGCAGCAGCTCTTCGTCGGCCTGGTAGAGCGAATCCCGGTGTGTCGAATTGTGGTGTGGCGAATCCGTTCCGCCGTTGGTTTTCAATGGGTTCAAAGCATCCACCCCCAGTCTCACTTCTATCAGCCGGATCACCATAGTGGTGTGATCCGGATCACCGACCCCTGTGATTGTTTCCCGGAGTCGCGCTTGGCCGCCGCCCTTCCGGCCGAGCCACGGGGAATCCGAACAGTACCCCTCGTAACCTTGTCGCGTCGCCCGTCAGCCGCTACGCTGTTGCAGGATGATCCGCTTCCTTCGTCTCTTTGCCCAGCTTCTGGTGCTCATCATCGTGGCGCTCGCCTCGACCCTGATCAGCATGCGCTTCGCCATCCATGGCCGGGAGGTCGCGGTGCCGGACTTCCGCGGCATGGTTCCCGCCGAAGCCCAGCGTCTGGCCGCCGAGCGCGGCCTCGAATTCGAACCGAGCGATCAGTTCTACTCCGCCACCATTCCCGCCGGACGCGTCGTCAGCCAGCAGCCCGAGCCCGGAACCCAGGTTCGCCGCGGCTGGCGTGTCCAGGCCGCCGATAGCCTCGGCCCGCAGCTGATCGACATTCCCTCCCTTATCGGCCTGAGCCCGCGCGCCGCCGAAATCGATATCCGCCGCCGTGGCCTCGAAGTCGGTGCCGCCGCCGAACTGCCCACCGATGCCTCGGCGCCCCAGTCCATCCTCGCCCAAACCCCTTCGGCCGGCGCCCAGGGCGTAGCCTCGCCCCGCATCAGTCTGCTCTACGCCGCCCCGCCGCCCGAGCCCGCCTACGCCATGCCCGATCTCACCGGCCTGACCCTCCCCCAAGCCAGCGATCTCGTCGCCGCCTCCGGACTGAAAGTCGTCTCCCTGACCTCTGCGCCCGCCCATGCGCCTGCGGCCAACCTGTCCGGCCTGTTCTCCAGTCCCAACCCCGCAGCCACCACCGTCGTCGCGCAGGAGCCCGCTCCCGGCAGCCGCGTCACCCCCGGAACCAACGTCTCCCTGCACGTCATGCGCCCCCTCTAACCGGGCGCTTCACTTATGTTTTTTGTGTTGTTTTATGTGTTGTTTTTTTGATCTGTCATCCCGAGAGAAGCGAAGGACCCCTACGCTGCTGAGATATCCGCGAACGCACCAGGGGCTTCTCGGCGAAGAACTCCATTGCCGAAATCGTCAGGCTTTCACCCGTCAATGATTCCCCGTCAAGTGGTCTTCCGCAGCACCGCCGCGAAAAACCCTTCGCAGGGATGGACTCCCGGCAACGTGCGCAGAAAGTCTCCGCGCACCAGTGTCCGCGGCTCCGCCCAGGCCAGTTCGCCGGAAGCTCTCAGCTCCTCCAGAACGCCCTCGCACTCCACCACCGAAACTGCGTCCGAACCGCATAAAACCTGCTTCACAACGTCTTCACATTCTTCGGCTTCCAGCGAGCAGGTCGAGTACACCAGCCTTCCCCCGGGAGCCAGCGCGGCCACCGCCGCGCGTAAGATCGACACCTGTAAATCTTGCAGCCCGCGCAAATCCTCCATCCGCAGGCGTCCCTTGATCTCGGGATTCGCCCCGAGCGTTCCGGTGCCGCTGCAGGGCACATCGGCCAGCACGCAGTCGAACTTTTCGGTGAATTCCATCCGCGTCACGTCGCCCGTGATCACCGTCGCCGGCACCGCGCGCAGCCTCTCTTTCAGCGCTCTGGCGCGATGCTCGTGCAATTCCACCGCAACTATCTCCGAGCCCGGATTGCGCGCCGCAATCGCCGCCGTCTTTCCTCCGGGAGCCGCGCAGCAATCCAGAATTCTGCGGCCTTTTCCCACCAGCGCCGCCACCAGTTGCGAGGCTTCGTCCTGCACCGCGACGTGATGGTCGCGAAAGGCGAGGCTGTGCGCGAGGTCGCCGGAGATCAGCCGCCGCGCATTCGTCAGCAGTAAGCCCGGCGCAAGTTTGATCCCGGCTTCGCGCAGTTCCTCCTCGGCCTCGTTGGTTACCAGCCGCAGCGCAGCCGCCGGAGCCTGCTGATTGGCCGCGCAGACGGCGCGCGCCGCGGTATATCCATACATGTCGATCCAGCGCGCAACCATCCACTCCGGGTGCGCAAACTCCGCTGCCAGCTCCGCAGCTCGGTGCCCCATATCTGCCGTAGTCAGCAGATGTGGGATTGCAGCAGAGTCCGCATCGATGGCCGGGGTCTTCGCGTTGGCCGAAAGCTTGCGCAGCACTGCGTTGGCATAGGGCACCGCCGAGCGCTTTCCCGAAGCTTTCACCAGTTCCACGCTCTCGTGCACCGCGGCGTGCGCGGGGATGCGGTCCAGGTGGCACATCTGCACCGCGCCCAATCGCAGCGCCACCCGCACCTCCCCATCGAGCCGGGAAACTTGTTGTGACGAGTATTTCGCGATCCGCGCGTCCAGTTCGGATTGCCAGCGCAGCGTGCTCATCACCAGCTCGTGACACAGCGCGCGGTCCTCGCGCGAGAGCGCGTCCATGCGCGGAGCGTTCAGCAACTCGGAGGCATAGGAGCCATCGCGCTCCACGCGGATCAGAATGTCGTAGGCATAGCGCCGTGCCGGTGATACCGCCATGTTAGCTTCCCAATCCTTCGCCCAACGCGCCAGCGGCCGGCAGCGCAGCGTTACCCGTCACGAGTGCCATGTTAGCTTCCCAATCCTTCGCCCGCTTTGGGCTGGTACCCATTGATGAACTCGCGAGCGCTCATGCGGCGCTTGCCTTCCAGCTGCAATTCGCGGATCGCGATCGCCGTTTGTTCGGCGCAGCCCACCAGCAGCTGTTCTCCGTCCGCGCAAAGTTCGCTGCAAGCCAGCGTAGCCGCGCCCGCAGCGGTTGCGATCGCATGGAGCGTAAGCTGCTTGCCGCGAAACGTAGTAAACGATCCGGGCCACGGCTGAAAGCCGCGATGCCGGTTGCAGATCGTCTGTGCAGTGTCGCGCGCAAAGTGGATGCGTCCGTCTTCGCGCGTCAGAATCGGCGCCAGCGTGGCGCGTTCGTTGTCCTGCGGCGTGGGCTGCACGCGATGTTCCGCCAGCGCTGCCAGGGTTTCCGCCAGCAGCGTTGCTCCCATCGCCGACAGCCGCGGAGCCAGCGTCACGCTGGTGTCTTCGGGGCCGATTGCCATCTCCCGCTGCAGCAGAATGTCTCCCGTGTCCAGTCCCTCGTCGATGCGCATGGTGGTGTTTCCGGTTACGCGTTCGCCGTTGGCGATGGCCCACTGGATCGGCGCCGCGCCGCGATACTTGGGCAGCAGCGAGGCGTGCAGGTTGATGTTGCCATGCGCCGGAAGATCCAGCATCCAGCGCGGAATGATGCGCCCGTAGCCGACCACCACAATGCAGTCGGGCGCAAGCGCCTCCAGTTGCGCGCGAAACTCCAGCGTTGTTTTTGATCTTCTCCGGCTGCGTGACGGCCAAGCCAAGCTCGAGCGCTTTCTGCTTCACCGGCGACAGCGCCAATTCCATTCCGCGGCCCTTGGGGCGGTCCGGCTGCGTCACCACCAGCGGCACCGAATGGCCGGCGCCAACCAGCGCCTCCAGCGGCGGAACGGCAAACATGGGAGTACCGCAATAGACAAGTTTCACGTATTGATTGTAGCGGCTCGATCAGCGTGCGCGTCAGGGAAGCGGTGCCTACCACTCGCCCTGGCGAATCAGGCGCTTGATCTTGCGCTTCATCATGTCGCGCTTGAGCGAGGAGAGATGGTGGATGTAGAGCTTGCCGTTGAGATGATCGATCTCATGCTGGAAGGCGCGCGCCAGCAGGTCTTCGCCGGTCTTCTCGTACCAGTTTCCGTGCGCGTCCTGCGCCCGGATGGTGACCCGCTTGCCGCGCGCCAGTTTCTCGCGAAAGTCCGGAAGGGAGAGACATCCTTCGGCGCCTGCCTGCTTGCCTTCCACGCTGATGATCTGCGGATTGGCCAGCACCAGCCGCGCCTCGGGATCTTCGTTGAACGAGGTATCGATGACCGACAGGTGCAGCGAGATGCCAATCTGCGGCGCGGCCAGGCCGACGCCCTGCGCCTCATACATCGACTCGAACATGTCCTCGATCAGCTTCTGCAGCTTCTCGTCGAACTCGGTCACCGGCGCCGCCGGAGTTTCCAGCACGGGGTCGCCGTATTTCACAATCGGATAGATCATCGGCCGTTCCAATTCACGTCGTTCCATCGTTCGCTTCAGTAATTGCGCAACTGCTCGCAGTATCCCATGTAGTTGCGGCGAAGTTCCAGCAGGGAATCGCCGCCGAATTTTTCCAGCACGGCCGCGGCCAGCACCAGGGCCACCATGGCTTCGCCCACCACGCCGCCGGCCGGCACGGCACACACGTCGGAGCGTTCGTAGGCGGCCTTGACCGGTTCGCGGCTGGCAAAGTCAACCGAGCCCAGCGGGCGGCGCAGGGTGGAGATCGGCTTCAGATGCCCGCGCACCACCAGGTCGCAGCCGTTGGAGATGCCGCCCTCCACGCCGCCTGCGTGATTGCCGGCGCGGGTAAACTTGGTGAACTTGGAATGCAGGGTTCCCGCCGGTTCATCGGCTCGGGCGTAGCCGATTTCGTCCTGCGCGGCCGAGCCAAGCGATGCGGCGGCCAGTACGCCGTCTCCAATTTCAACCGCCTTTACCGCCTGAATCGACATGACGGCGGCAGCCAGCTTGGAGTCCAGACGCTCGTCCCAGTTGGCATAGGTTCCCAGCCCTGGAGGAACGTTGTGCGCCACCACCTCGAAGACTCCGCCGGCGGTATCGCCGGTGCGGTAGCACCGCGTCCACCTCGGCCTTCATGCGCTGCTCGGATTCCTCATCGGCACAGTTCAGCAGGACTTCATCCTTGGCCGCCAGGGCGCGAATCTCGTCGAAGGAAACCGGCCGCGCCAGGCGCGCGCCGCCCACCTGGATCACATGGCTGAGCACCTCGATCTCGAGCGCCGCCAGCAGCTGCTTGGCCACCGCTCCGGCGGCCACGCGCGCCGTGGTCTCACGGGCGCTGGCCCGCTCCAGAATGTAGCGCGCCTCCGGAAGGTTGTACTTCAGCGCTCCCGCCAGGTCGGCATGGCCCGGACGCGGAGACTTGACCGGCTTGTGTTTTCCGGGTCGCCCTCGCCCACCGGCAGAGACTCGTTCCAGTTCTGCCAGTCGCGATTTTCAATCAGCATGGCAATGGGCGCGCCGATGGTGTGGCCCTGGCGCACGCCGCTCAGAATGCGTGCGTGGTCGTGCTCGATCTTCATGCGTCCGCCGCGGCCAAAGCCCTGCTGGCGGCGCCAGAGTTCGTGATCGATATAGGACTCGGTGACCGGGATTCCGGCCGGGAGACCTGAGATATTGGCAACCAGCGCCTCGCCATGCGATTCGCCTGCGGTGAAGAAACGGAGCATGAAAGTGATTGTAACGGAAGCGGCGCCGTTTGCCTCTGGATGGGGAATTTCGATTTTGCACCTTAGACCCGTCGTGGGCTCAGGGTTAAGGTTTTAGTGCTATTCCTCGATATCCAGTGGTCGCTGGCCCTGAAGCCGAGAAGCCACCCCAAATGCCGCCAACCATGCGGGTCAAGACGAGGTAGAATAGGCCCGGCCGGATGCGCCGGTCTAAAGTTTTTGCAAATAAACGTAGTTACTTAGATCTACATACAAAGCTTTACGCCCTTTCTTGCATCAAAGGAAACTATGGTGTCCACAGTTTTGCCCATCAAGGAGTCGGCCCGCGAGCTGATTCTGGAGGCGGCCAACACTTTGCAACCGCGCTTCCCGGAGATGTCGGCGCTCTGGCGCCAGCGCATCTTCGAGGAATTTAATTTCGAAGAGCGCGCGATGCTGGCACTGGAGAGGTTGAATATGGGCGTGAGCTTCATGGTGATGAGCCACGCCAACTTCAACGAATTTACGGAGAACCTGCACTATTACGGACGGCGTCTGGCCAAGTTGCGGGTGGACACCCGGCAGGTGGCGCGCTCTCTGGAGATCTACCAGAGGATTGCCTCCACGTTTATCGGCGAGGCATTTGGAGAGCGCGGCGCCGAGGTGATGGCGGCGATCGAGGGGCTGACGTCGGCAAGCTTTGTCGCCGTCTCCGGCTCCTATTTCGATGTGCAGCAGAGCGCCAGTGATGCGCTGTTGAAAATTCTGGACGCCGAGTTATCGGCCATCAATCTTACGGCGCTGCTGGAGCGCGTGCTGGTGGTCACCGGGGGAATCTTCGGCGCCCACATCGGAGTGGTCCTGCTGGCCGAAGCCGAGAGCAACCGGCTGCGGGTGCGCAGCGCCACGGGATTGGCGCCGGAGTTTGGCGCCGGCGTTTCCATTGCTCCGGGGCAGGGATTTACCGGCCACATCTTTGAGACGGGCGAGCCGGACATGCTGAGCGATCTGGCGCACTCGGCGGGCTTGCTGAACCGGGAGTTGCGCGAACGGGCGCGCGCGCTCTGGGGGGTTCCGCTCAAGATCAACGACCGTGTGATCGGGGTCATGATCCTCGGCTTCGAAAAGAATTATGAGTGGCTGCCCACGGAGTTGGAGCTGTTGCGGGCCGTGGCGGAGCGCTCGGCGATGGCCATTGATCGCGCGCGCATGATGGACGCGCTGCGCGAGCGCGAGATGCGCATCGTGGAGCTGAGCGGGCATCTGCTGAAGGCCCAGGAAGAGGAGCGCAAGCGCATCAGCCGCGAACTGCATGACGAGACCGGGCAGGCGTTGATGGTGATCCGCCTGTATCTGGGAATGCTGGACGGGACGGTAAAGACGCCCGAGGCCAAGGACAAAATCGGCGAATTGGTGGCTGTGGTGGACCGCACCATCGAGGGCATCCGGCGCATTATCGGGAGGCTTTCGCCGCTGGTGCTGCAGGAGTTGGGGTTGATCTCGGCGATCCGCAAAGAGGCCAAGGACCTGCACAGAACCGCCGGAGTAACGGCGCGCGTGGCCATCAGCGATAACGTCGGCCGGCTCGATCCGGTGATTGAAACCGCGATCTACCGGGTGGTGCAGGAGAGCCTGCACAACGTTGCCAAGCACGCCCAGGCACACAACGTGGACATCCACATGGAGCGCAGGGGCGAGACGCTGCGGCTGGTGATTGAAGACGATGGCACGGGCATTCGCCCGGTGACCAATCCCATGCGGCCTTCCTTCGGAATGGCCGGAATGCAGGAGCGCATTACGACCTTGAACGGCCGGATGAAGGTAGATTCGCGCAAGGGCGAGGGAACAAAGATTTCGATTACCGTGCCGGTGCCGGCGCGTAGCGAAAAGGCGGAAAAGGGTCTCAAGGCGCGGGAACGTGCGCTGTTGGGAACCGTAAGCTGAGCAGGCAGTGGATGATTCCGATGTGCAGTACGAGACCGGTGAGATCGAGGAGCGGGCGCAATGCCGAAGATAAAATGTCTGTTAGTGGATGACCATACGCTGTTCAGGCAGGGCGTTCGCCGCCTGCTGGAGATGGAAAACGATTGCGAAGTGGTGGGCGAGTCTCCCGATGCGGGCGATGCCGTGGAGAAGGCGCGGGAGCTGCGTCCCGACGTCGTGCTGATGGATATCGGGATGCCGGGGCTGTCCTCGTTCGAGGCGGCGCGTCATATCAAAAAGAACCGTCCTGAAACCAAAGTTCTGTTTCTGACCATGTATGAAGACGAGGACTACCTGGTGCAGTGTCTCGAGGTGGGAGCCTCCGGATACGTGCTCAAGGACACGCCGGCGCAGCAGCTGGTGACGGCGGTGCGCGATGTGTACAAGGGCGGAAAGTATCTGAGTTCCCAGGTGCTGGGCAAGCTGGTCGAGGACTTTCGCGCCCGGGTTCGCGATACCAAGATGCGTCCCCGGATTTCCACGCTTACGCCGCGCGAGCGCGAGATCCTGAAATTACTGGCCGAGGGCAACTCGGTCAAGGAAATTGCCGTGCTGCTGGGGTTGAGCGTGAAGACCGTGGAAGCGCACAAGTTCAACCTGATGCGCAAGCTGGACATTCACAACAAAGCGCAGCTGGTCACCTACGCGATTCAGAAAAAGATCATCAAGATTCCGGTCAATCAGTAGGCGCCAGCGGACAGCTGTGCTGTCCGCCGGCGAAGTGGATGCTTACTCGGCGGGCGCGGGGACCGTCTCGGCCTCGGCCGGCTCCAGGCATTTGAGAAACTTCTGCGTGTTCAGCAGCGGGCGTCCCAGCGCGGGGTTGTACCCGGTCCACGGCGACTCCATCTCGGCATCGCGCTCGAACTGGGCGCGCATGGCTTCCATCTTCGAATCCAGATCGTCCATGTAATGCAGCATGAGTGCCTCGGGAAACATGGGGAGCTTGGGCGAGCCGAACTCGTACTGCCCGTGGTGGCTGATGATGAGGTGCTCGACCAGGATTTTGAGCTGCGGGGGGAAGCCGGGAATCTGCTCCAGCTTGGCGTGCAGCAGTTCGAGCTCGATGATGAGATGGCCCAGCAGCTGGCCCTCGGTGGTGTAGCCGAAGGAGCGGGCATAGCTCAGTTCGCGAATCTTTCCAATGTCATGCAGGAAGGCGCCGGTGAGCAGCAGGTCCCGGTTGATGAACGCATAGTTGCGGGCCACCAGGTCGCAGGAGCGGAAGAGCGAGACCACGTGGTCGAGCAGTCCGCCGATGCAGGCGTGGTGCATCGTCTTGGCCGCGGGCGCGTTGCGATAGTCGCGCGCAATCTCCGGATCGTCCATGAACAGCTGTAGCAGTCGGCGCAGATGGGGCTCGCCGATGGTGGAGACGAATTCGCCGAGCGTCTGCCAGAGTTCATCGACATCCTTCGATGTTTTGGGCAGGTAATCGGAGAAGTCGATCTCGTCGGGGTCCATCTTGCGGACCTTGTGAACCGTGAGCTGCCAGCGCTGGTTGTATTTGTTGATCAGTCCCTTGATCTTGACGATGTCGTCCTGCTCGAAGTGGTCGGAGCATTCCTCGACGTTGTCCCACATCTTGGCCTGGATGGTTCCGGTGCGGTCCATCAGGGTGAGGTCCAGATATGGCTCGCCGCTCTTTTTCGACTTGATCTGCTTGTTGCTGACGACATAGCTGGTGGTGACCACTTTGTTTTCCTGCTGTGCCGCGTCTCGAATATAAAATTCCTTCATGAATTCCCCATCCCTGCCCGGAGCCGCGGGCAACGGGCTTTATGGTATCGCGGAAATTCACCCGCGGGAAGGCCCATGCGACGGCGCCCGGCAGCGCAGCGTTACCCGACGCAAGCAAGCCTACGCGGAGTCCCTAGGCAGGCGCAGTGTGACGGTGGCGCCGCGGCCTTCGCCCTCGCTGCTGGCATAGGCGCTGCCGCCGTGGCGCTGGGCGATGCTGCGCACGATGAACAGTCCCAGTCCGGTGCCTTTTACGCGCTGGCGCAGGCGTTCGTTGACGCGATAAAAGCGGCGGAAAATCCGCTTGAGTTCGCCTTGCGGGATGCCCTGGCCCTTGTCGTTGACCCGGACCAGCAGATCTTTGGCTTCGTCGAGGATTTCCACGGTGATGGCGATTTTGCCGGGCGAGTATTTGACGGCATTTTCCAGCAGGTTGCCGATGGCCGAGCGCAGCTCTTCGGGATCGCCATGCACGAATGGCGGCGAAAGCGTGTAGTTGACGAAGCGGATGTTTTCCTGCGAGAGGTGGTGGCGGGTCTGGGCCAGCGAGGCGCATTCGCGCGTGAGCTCTCCCAGGTCGAGGCGCTGAAAGTTTTTTCCGCTCTTCTGTCCCAGGTGTCCGGCGCGCAGCACCTTCTCCACGGTGTTGATCAGGCGGTCGGTGTCCTCCAGCATGATGCCGTAAAAGCGCTTGCGCTGGGCGTCGCTGAGGTCGCGCGACTGCAGCGTCTCCAGGTAGAGACGGATGGAGGCGATGGGCGTCTTCAACTCATGGGTAACCGCGTTGATAAAGCTGTCGTGCTGTTCGCTGCGGCGCACCTCGCGCACCAGGAAGATGGTGTTCAGGGTAACTCCGGCAATGATGAAGCCGAAGAACAGAATGCCCAGAACCACCATGCCGATCTGGCGCCAGTGAATCAGCCAGGTGATATTGAGAGCCAGCGCGAGGGCAACCGAGCAGGCTCCCAGCACGATGAAGAACGCAATAGCCCGGTTGCGGGAGGTGATCGGCATAAGACAGCTTGATGGTAGTAAGACCGGCGCGGTTAGTAAAGAGGAGTTCCGGGTGCCAATCCACGATGTTTTGAAAGGGCACGACTTCAGTCGTGCCGCAAGAAGAGCTCATTTCACGCGGCTTTAGCCGCTGAGGGAAAAGCCCTTCAGACGGCTCAAGCCTTTTGTCAGACCGCTTTTAGTCGCCGGCGACGGCCTGCCCGACCTCGGCATCGGCATGTTCGGGCGCGGCCTTGGTGGGGAGCGCAGCCGGAGCTGCGGCGCGGATTTCTTTTATGCGGCTGTCGGCCCTCGGAAGTTTGACGTCGTACACCAGTCCGGCGGCGCGCAAAGCCGAGATGACATACCAGTTGGTATCGATCTCCCACCAGCGGAGGCCATGGCGTGCGGAGCTGGGATGGGCGTGATGATTGTTGTGCCAGCCTTCGCCGAAGGTGAGCAGAGCGATCAGGAAATTATTGGTGGAGTCGTCCCCGGTTGCCCAGCGCTGCGTGCCCCACATATGGGTGGCGGAGTTCACCAGCCAGGTGGCGTGCAGGCCGACTACGGTGCGGAGGAACACTCCCCACAGCGCCACGTTCCAGCCGAAAAAATACAGGACGGCAAGTCCGACGACCACCTGGGTAAGCCAGTGGTAGCGGCTGAGCCAGAGATAGAAGCGGTCGCGGCGCAGATCGGGCACGTACGGCGCCAGCTGCTCGGTTTCCTGGTGCAGCGATTGCCCGGTGAGCACCCATCCCATGTGCGACCACCACTTGCCGTCGCGCGGCGAGTGCGGATCGCCTTCGCGGTCGGTGAGCTGATGATGGATGCGGTGAATGCCGACCCAGAAGATAGGGCCGCCCTCAAGGGCAAGCGTGCCGCAAACGGCCAGGAAATACTCCAGCCACTTGGGGCAGCGGTAGCCGCGATGGGTGAGCAGGCGATGATAGCCCAGCCCGATGCCGAGCGATCCGGAGATCCACCACAGCACGGCTGCCACGCCCACTCCCTTCCACGAAAAGTGGAAGAGGGCCACGACGGCCAGAATATGGTAAACAACCATGACGATGGCGGTAAGCCAGTTGATTTGATTGCGGTCGTTGGAACTGTTCATCCGATGTCATCCTCTCGCGTGGCCATCCGTCCGCACCGCGAATGCGGATTGGGAAACAGATGCGAAGGCCACGCCCCGTTGGTTCCAAGATAGCAACCGCGGGAGGCGGAGATTGTAAGACTTCTGTAAGTCCACGCGGCGGCGCAGGCAGGGCGTGCGGCTCTATACAGAAAGCGGCCGGACGCAGCAGAATGGTGGAGTGAATCCGATCAACTATCCTGCCGCTCCTACCAGCGATCAAACCGACGACTACCACGGCACCACGGTTGCCGATCCCTACCGTCCGCTCGAAGATCCCGATTCGGCGCCGACACGGGCGTGGATCGAGGCTGAAAATAAGCTGACGTTCGCCTACCTGGAGCAGATCCCTGCGCGAGAAAGAATCCGCGCGCGGCTGAAAGAACTGCTGAATTACGAGCGCTTCTCCGTGCCCCAGAAAAAGGGCGCGCGGTACTTCTACTCGCGCAACAGCGGATTGCAAAACCAGAGCGTGCTGTACTGGCTGCCCGCGCTGGATGCCGAGCCGCGCGTATTGCTGGACCCGAATGCGCTTTCCGCCGACGGCACGGTGTCGGTCAGCGGGACGGCTCTCAGCGATGACGGATCGTTGCTTGCCTACAGCTTGTCTGCCTCCGGCTCGGACTGGCAGCAGTGGCATGTGCGCGAGGTGGAGACGGGCAACGATCTGCCGGACCTGGTGCAGTGGTCGAAGTTCTCCGGTGCGTCGTTCAGCAAGGATGGCAAGGGATTTTTCTACAGCCGCTACGACGAGCCGAAGGCCGAGTCGATGCTGCGCGACGCCAACTACTACCAGAAGCTCTACTATCACAGGCTGGGCACACCCCAGGCGGAAGACACCCTGATCTATCATCGCGACGATCAGAAGGAGTGGGGATTCAGCGGGTCGGTGACCGACGATGGCGGCTACCTAATCCTCCACATCAGCGAGGGTACGGACCCGAAAAACCGCGTCTATTACCGGAGCCTGACCGAGCCGGACAGCGTGGTGGTGGAGTTGCTGGACGAGAAAGATGCGGTGTATCACTTCATCGATAACGATGGTCCGGTCTTCTGGTTTGTCACCACGCTCGAGGCTCCGCTGGGCCGCGTGATTGCGATTGATACGCGAAATCCGGAGCGCGAACATTGGCAGACGGTCGTTCCTGAATCCGGCGAAACGCTGCTGGGAGCCTCCATGCTGGACAACAAGTTCGTGGCCAGCTATCTGAAGGATGCGCACAGCGAAGTCAGGCTTTTCGGCATGGACGGCAGCTATCTTCGCACGGTGGAGACGCCGGGGTTGGGAACCGTGGCGGGCTTCGGCGGCCTGCGCACGGACAAGGAAACGTTTTACTCCTACACCAGCTATGCAACGCCGGCGACCCTCTACCGTTATGACCTGGAGAGCGGCCAAAGCGAGGTCTTCCGCAGCCCCATGGTGCAGTTCACTCCGGACGATTATGAGACGAAGCAGGTCTTCTATGCCAGCAAGGACGGCACGCGCGTCCCCATGTTCATCACGGCCAGAAAAGGCGTAAAGCTGGATGGGAGCAATCCGACGCTGCTCTACGGCTACGGCGGCTTTGACATCTCGCTGACTCCTGCTTTCAGCGCCGGCAACCTGGTGTGGATGGAAATGGGCGGCGTCTACGTGCAGGCGAA
Source organism: uncultured Acidobacteriota bacterium (assembly GCA_963742165.1). Lineage (GTDB taxonomy): Bacteria > Acidobacteriota > Terriglobia > Terriglobales > Acidobacteriaceae > TOLSYN. The sequence goes on from CAVUKX010000001.1 coordinate 207,012, forward strand.
TCTGCGCGGCGGCGGCGAGTATGGCGAAGCGTGGCACCTGGCGGGGACCAGGCTGCAGAAGCAGAATGTGTTCGACGATTTTCTAGCGGCCGCCGAGTGGTTGATTGCCAACCGCTACACGCAACCCAGCAAGCTGGCGATCAGCGGACGCAGCAACGGCGGGCTGCTGGTGGGTGCGTGCATCGCGCAGCGCCCGGAGTTGTTCGGAGCGGCCCTGCCGGGAGTGGGCGTGATGGATATGCTGCGCTTCCATCGGTTCACCATTGGCTGGGCGTGGGTCGCCGATTACGGATCGTCCGACGATGCCGAGGAGTTCGAGGCGATTTACAGGTATTCTCCGCTACACAATCTGAGGCCGGGCACGCGGTATCCCCCGACTCTCATCGTGACCGCCGATCACGATGACCGCGTGGTTCCGGCGCATAGCTTCAAGTTCGCGGCAGCCTTGCAGGCGGCGCAGGTGGGCGATGCTCCGGTATTGATCCGCATCGAAACCAAGGCGGGGCACGGCGCAGGCAAGCCAGTCTCCAAGGCCATTGAGGAAGTCACCGACGAGTGGAGCTTTCTGGTGAAAAATCTTGGTATGGGCGACGATCCGTGGGCGGGATAGCCTCTGCGCTGGAATCGCACAGTAAAAGGCCGCCCCGTGACGGGCGGCCTTTTTGCAGAAGCCTCTACATCAGCCGGAATTTACTGCCCTCGCCATGGACTCCGTCAATGGAGCAAGACGCCCGTGGTGGTGAATACAACTCCGGCAATGCCGAACACCATGCCCGCGAACCAATAGTGTCGCCGCTTGGTGAGCAGCGTGATGGAACAGATCACCAGGCCGACCTCCAGTAGAGTTTCGCCCAGATCGTAGCGGTTGGCGCGACGCTCATACAGATCCACCTGCTCCTCCAGCGCCTTGGCCTCTTCCTGAATCTTGTCCTGTTCACCCTTGGACTTCTCGATTGCCGCCTGGTTGGTTTTGACCCAGGCAGCGGCGCCCGCGGCGTCTTTCAGTTGAATGACCTTCACCAGTTCATCCAACTGCTCCATGGTGTGGCGGCGGATGTTCTTGGCCTGGTAGTAGCCCCACTGGTCGGTCGCCTTATTCTGCAAAAGAACCTCCTCGGTGTGGGCGCGATGGCTCAGCAGCGTGGCGATTGCAACCAGCACGGCGAGGAAGGCCATGGTGAAGCTGACCGGGGCCAAGTTGGAATGTTCGCGGCCGTGCTCGGCGGCTTCCTGCAGTTCTTCCATCTCGTGTTCTTCGCTCATCCGGATCTCCTCGTCGCTCTACTTTACTTTACTTCTTCAAATGCGTCTTGCCTTCGAGTTCGCGCCGGGCGGCGGCCAGGGCGCGCCGCTTCTCGTCGCTTACTTCGGGATAGCTCAGCTTCATCTCCGCCAGCGCGTCCACAATCACGGAGGAGACGACCAGCCGCGCGAACCACTTGTGGTCCGCAGGGACGACGATCCAGGGGGCATGTTTGCTGGAGGTGTGTCGGATCATGTCCTCGTAGTTCTCCTGGTAGTCGTTCCAGAATCGGCGCTCCTGCACGTCGGAGGCGGAGAACTTCCAGTTCTTTTCCGGCTCGTCGAGACGGGCGAGAAAGCGGCGCTTCTGCTCTTCCTGGCTCACATGCAGAAAGAACTTGCGAATCGCGATTCCGTTTCGGGTGGCGTAGCGCTCAAAGCTGGAGATGTCTTCGAAGCGCTCCTGCCAGATGGATTTGCTGACGCACGCATGCGGCAGACGTTGCGCTTCCAGCAACTCCGGGTGGACCCGCACCACCAGAACTTCTTCGTAGTAGGAGCGATTGAATATCCCGATTTTGCCGCGTCCCGGCATGCAGGTGGAGGTGCGCCAAAGGTAGCTGTGGGCGAGTTCCTCCGCGGAAGGCTGCTTGAATGAGAAGACCTGGCAGCCCTGCGGATTGACCCCGCTCATCACATGCTTGATGGTGCCGTCCTTGCCGCCCGCGTCCATCGCCTGAAAAATCAGCAGCAGCGCCCAGCGGTCCTGGGCGAAGAGCAAGTCCTGCAGCTCTGCCAGTTCTTGAGTGGAGCGCTGCAGCAACGTTCCGGACTCCTCCTTGATCTCTTCGGAGAGACCCGCCGTATCGCCCGGATCAAAGTCCCGTAATCGAAACCGCTTGCCGTGATCCACCCGGTAGCGAGTGGCAAGCGACCGTAGTTTCTTCTCCACTTTCATAGTGCGGCCCTCCTTCGGATGCTTCTTCGCGCTATTGGCGTCCCTGGGCGCGCAGGATCTGCTCCACGCGTTTCAGGTCGTCTTCGGTGTCCACGCCCACCGTGTCGAAGGGCGTTTCGGCGGCATGGATCTGCACGCCATGGTCGAGGAAGCGAAGCTGTTCCAATCGCTCGGTGCGCTCCAACTCCGACTCCGGCCACAGGCAGAACTGCTCCAGCGCCCGGGGCGTGTAGGCATAGAATCCCAGATGCTTGTAGTAGGGCACATCCCCGCGGCGATCGCGATCGAATGGAATGGTGGCCCGTGAGAAATAGAGTGCGCGTCCATCCAGAGCGGTGACGATTTTAACGGCGTTCGGGTTGGCTACGTCCTCGGCCGGGCACGGGGTGTACACGGTTCCTACCTCGACTCCCGGTTTCATCACGGAGAGCAGCGCATCCAGATGCTCGGGGCGCGCCAGCGGCTCATCTCCCTGAACATTTACATAAATATCGGCGGCTACGCTTTGCGCAACTTCGCGCACCCGGTCGGTTCCACTGCGGCATTGCTCCGAGGTCATGCGCGCGTTCCAGCCGTGCTTGCGGCAGAGCGCGAAGATCTCATCCGAGTCGGTGGCAACGATCACGTCGCTCAGGCCGAGGCAGGCGCGGGCTGCTTCATACACGCGCTGAATCATGGTCTTGCCGAGGATCTCGCGCAGCGGTTTGCGCGGCAGTCGGGTGGATGCAATGCGAGAGGGAATCACGGCGACGGCGTTCATGCACTCAGTTTCAGCTCTCGGAGATAAACTTTCAAGTGCCGCCGGAGCACCTCTGAGCCGGTGCGCCGGTCAAGGTTTCTGGGGATGGCGGATCTTCCAGAGAATCTGGCGCATCATGCCCAGCCAGAGCTCGGCGTCGTTTTGCTCCAGATTCAGCCGGCCGAGCATGCGGCGCAGCTTCTCCCTGGCTGCGGCCTCGCCGGGCGATTGCACGTACCCGCTGGCGCAGAGTGCCTCGAACCAAAGCTGCGCGACGCGCTCGACCTCTCCGGCAGTTGCGGGAGTTTGCGCGCTTAAGGGCAGGGCAGGAGCGCTGCTGCGCGCCAACTCATACAGGCACACCGCCACCGCCTGGCCCAGATTCATCGAGTCATGCGTGTCGCGGGTAGGGATGCGCATCAGCCAGTGGCAGTGGCTCAGGTCTTCGTTGGAGAGCCCGAATTTTTCCGAGCCGAACAGCAGCGCCACCGGCGACACCGCAAGCTGCTGGCGCATTGCTTCTGCGCCCTGCTCCAGGACGCGAAGCGGATGTTGCAATTCGCGTTCGCCCACCGCGGAGGTGCCCACCACCAGCCCGCAGTCGGCGACTGCCTCCGCCACGCTGCCGAACAGCTCCGCGTTCAGCAGCACCTCGGAGGCGCCCACGGCAGAGCGGGCGCCGAGGTAGGAGGGTTCCCACGGCGTGACCAAGCGAAGGCTGCGGAAGCCGAAGTTGCTCATGGCTCGCGCCGCCGCACCGATGTTCAACGGGTTGCGCGAGCGCACCAGCACCACGCGCAGCCGGTCAAACCATGGCGCTACGCTGAGCGATGCAGGTGGCTTTTCCAGAATGGCCTCACTCTACTTGCTGGCCGGCTCCGGCGCGGGATACTCCGGCAGCTTGTCCTTGTTCGCGGTCTGGCGTTTCACTTCCAGGTCATCGAACAGAATCGATGGCGATACCACGCTATGCGGGACCGGCAGGATCTCATTGTCCACATAGAGATCGTTGCCCGCCGCCACGATGTCGCTGCGCATGGAGCGCTGGTCCAGATCGCCGAACAACGCGCCGCGCACCAGTTCCTCATGGCCGTCCTTCGCCCAGACGCGATAGAGCAGTCGAGGCGCGCGCGGCCCACCCATGGATTTGGCGTAGTAGCCATATTCCAGGCCGCGGTCCTTGCACAGGGCAATCAGTTTTTTCTTCAGCTCGTCGAATGAGACCGCATCGCTGGAATGCACCACAAGGTTTCCCATGGCCGGCGCCGGCCAGCTCATCGGAAGACTGGCGCGTCCGTGACCGTTGGAGGAGGGAAAGTCGCGAATCGGTTCGCGCCCCAGCAAATAGTTCTGCAGGATTCCGTTTTCAATCACCGGAACCGGCTGCGACTTTACGCCCTCGTCGTCCACGTCGTAGTGACCGAGCAAAGCGGTGCCGTTCAGCTCGGACAATGTGGGATCGTCGACCAGGGTCAGGAACTCAGGCAGCACGCGCGTTTTGTAACTGCTGGCAAACTGTCCGTGCACCCGGGCATTCTGTCCCAGCTCCGGCTTGAAGCCCAGCACATTCTCGCCCACCAGGGATGAAACGATGGTCGAAGCCGAATCCCCCGAAAGCAGCACCGGGCCGTGGTAGTCTTCATCGGCCAGCGGCGCTTCGCGAAGCAGCTTCAGCGATGCCAGCAGTTTGGCGGCCCGGTCCTGGAACTCCGGCGCGCGTGGGAGTTCCTGCAACGATTTTGCCGTGAACTCAGCCGCGCGCTCCAGCTGCATTCCGTCTTCGGCCTGGGTGTTGCCGCCGATGTCCAGGCGGTAGAGCTCTTCTCCGCCGCGCACCACGGTTCCCTCGGAATTGACGTAGTAGCGGTTCACCGCCTTGAAGCTCAGCGAAGCCTCCACAAATTGCACCTTCGGGTCCTGCGTATAGAGACCGGAGGCGTCGCGCAGCATCTTGAGCCAGGGCTCGCGCTCCACCTTCAGCTCTACCACCGGCTGCACCGACTGCACGGCTCCGGCGCGGGAGAAGTCGTCCACCGGATGATCGATCGTCAGCTGCTTCAGCTGCGCCTGCTTGGCGGTCAGGGCCTCGACTGCCTGCTTGTAGGCCTTGTCGGTGGCGCTCCAGACCTGGAAGCGGATCGCCTGCTCACTGCTGTCGAGTGGAATCACTTCCACTGCGCCTTCGCCGCGCGGGCTGGAATTGTCCTGCTTGTAATCGCCCAATCGCACCTGCACCATGAGGAAGCGAATGCGCGAGCGCGACTCGCTGCGCACGCCGCCCAGCGCGGCATCGGCATCCCAGTTGTCGATGTCCACCACGCGGTAGCCGATGAAGTAGGGCGCCGGCGAATTCTCCAGCTTGAGCGCGGTCTTGGAGCGCTCCAGCTCCGTCTGCAATGCGCGCAGGATCGGATCGTCGGAGGCCGGCAGGTTCTTTGCGTCGGCGGCCAGCGTGCCGGAGATGCCCAGCAGTGCGACCAGCAGGAAAGTCAATCTCATCCCAAGCGTTTTCATTGTTGCACCTTCGCGGCGCGCGTCGGAGGTGCGGCCGGGGGTTCAAATCCGGGCGGCGCCAGGATCGGCAGCCTTTCGTTGGAATGAGCCCGCTTCTGCACTTCAATCTCAGAGAACAGAATCGCCGGAGCCGCTGCGGAAACCGCAACCCCGCCCGACTCCGCGCCGCACACTCCGTTAAAGACCGCGGAGGTATCGCCGGTCACCAGAATGCGGTTCATGGCCGCCAAAGGCGTACCCACGATGTCCACGCCCCGGACCAATTCATCGGGGCGCCCATCGGCGTACACGCGATACACCATCACGGGCAGGACCTGAAAGGCCTGCGGCGAGGAGCGCTGGGTGAGAGTAAATCCGCCCTGAATGTCGTCGAAATAAAGTCCGTATGGCTTTCCCTGCCGCTTTACTTCATCCAGCAGCTTCTGCCTGAGTTCGGAATCCTTCACGGTTTTGGTCGAGGTTACGATCAGATTGCCCTGGCGCCCCACGGGCATGTAGCCGGCCTGCGCGCGGCCGTGTCCGTTGGAGTGATCGAAGCCCGCGATGGGCATGCGCGACATTAAGAAGTTGCGCAGGATTCCGTCCTTGATCACCTGGACCCTGGCCGCCGGAACGCCCTCGTCGTCGTACTGGTACCAGCCAGCCAGCCGGGTTCCATCCAGCGTGCGCATGGTCGGATCATCCGCCACGGAGAGGAACTCCGGCAAGACGGCCTGATTCAGCTTCTTGGTGAACGTCTGTCCCTCTTCGTCGCCGCGCTGCCGCTGGCCCTCCAGCCGGTGCCCAAGCACTTCGTGGAAAAACACCCCGGAGGCGCGGCCGGAAAGAAGCGCGGGGCCATCGTAGGGCTCGGCCACGGGAGCTTCGCGCAGGGCCTTCAGGTCCTTGGCCATCCGTTCCACCCTGGCGTCGATCTCGGCGGCGGCGGGGAGCTGGTCCATCGAATCGGCCTGCATGGTTTCCAGACGCATCAACTCCATGCCGTCTTCGGCGCGGGTTTCCGCCTGAATGACTACGCGGATTACCGTGTCGGGCGTCACTACGCTGCCGCCTTCGCTGGAGACAAAGCGCTGCAGCGATTTGTCGGCGGTCACCATGGCGCCGGACGAATAGATATAGGGATACTTCGCGAAAGCCGAGGAGAAGCGGCGCACAAAAGTCTCCATCGCCTTCTGCTCTGGGATGGGAGCGACATCCTTGTACTCGGCGTGGGTCTGCGCGGTTTCCTTGCTGAAATCCGCCGACAGGTCGTCTTCCTTGGCATTCACCAGCGATTTGGTCTGCACATTCAGAAACGCGTTGGAGGCCCGGCGGTACTCGCCGAAGGTCATCCGCCAGAGCGCGTGGGCAATTGCCCCGGCATCGTCATCGAGAGGCAAGGTATCGGTATAGATCGCCGAGGGCCGATTCTCGCCATGCGCGTTGTCCAGCGCCGGAGTGCCGACTCGCATGATGACATCCGCCATCCGCTTGCGGTTGGCCGTGCTGGTAACCAGGCTGCCATTGATGCCGACGGCCATGGCTTCCTGCTCGTCGTGCACCGTGTAGCTGATGAAGTAGGCGGCCGGGGTCAGCTTGCCCAACTCTGCCTGGGCGCGCTGCAACTCCTTGTCCATGCTGGAGAGAACAACGTCGTGTCCTCCCGGTGCTGCCGCGGTGTAGGCCCAGGCCGGTGCTTGGCCACACACAATTGCAAGTAGCCCCGTCATCCAACAGGAACGAATCAGTTTTCTCATCACTGCTATGTCTCTCCCAATACCCAACGGTGGTGACGCCGGAGCTGCCTCGGCAGGCTATTTCTGCGACTGTAAAAAGGGTATCAAAGCTGCAGTGTAAAGCAGCGGGGCGCGATTTGGGCACAAAATACCGTGCATAAGGCATCCCTGGCCGAAAGTAAGCAATAATCCGTAGAAGCCGCGCCATCACAGGAGCTGCCGCTGCTCCGGAAGCAGAGATGCCGGCCTGTGACACGGGATCGAGCACCGCTTCCTCGGGCGCAAAAAAGGGAGGCCACGGTGGACCTCCCTTTCGTGCTTTCCAGATCCATTACGGTTATCTGTGACCACCGCCGCCATGGCCGCCACCGCCGCCATGCCCACCGCCACCGGCATGGCCGCCACCGCCACCGGCATGCCCACCGCCGTAGGAGGAATGGCCGCCGGAGGCTGCTCCGTGGCCAGCCGACGTTGACGTATGTGCCGCGCCGCCAGCTGTTCCCGAGGCCCTTCCGGCCGTTGTGCCGCTATGCCCACCAAACGTACCCGGTGCGGCAGCACCGCGGCCTACTGCAGCTCCGCGATTGAGGCCGACAGCACCGTGGTTGAATCCTCCGCCGCCCCTGGAGGCATAGGCGCCCCGCGCTCCATAACCGCGTCCCGGGCTGCCCGGACGGTTGAATCCGTGGTTGATCACGGTCGTACTGTGGGTGTAGTAGCTTCCGTGGTTAAAGACGACACCGCGGTAACCGCCGTACCCGCCATGCCATCCGCATCCCCAGTGGCCCCAACCCCAGCCATAGCCTCCCCAGAAGCCGATGCCGATTCCAATTCCAAAGCCGAGTGCCAGTCCGCCGAAGTAAACTCCTACAGGCGGAGCCCAGTAGAAGCCCGGCCACGCCACAATCGGACCGCCCCAAACCGTCCAGGGGTTATACACCGGAACGTACACCACTTGGGGATTGGCGGGCGCAATTTGAATATCGCCGCCGCTGTTGCTCACGGCCAGTTGCTGGTTGCTGCGCAAGTTACCGGCAGCTTGTGCCTTCTGGCGCATCCCCTGCACGGCATCCATCACGTCCTGCGGCTGGTTGTAGTAAGCGTTGCCCAAGTCGGTCGTCCATTGCAGGTTCTTGTCCATCTGCGCCAGCACTTGCGGGAAGGCCGTGAGCGCTTTCACGCTGGCGTCCCAGTTCTGGTTATTCGCGCTGGCGGCAATCTGCGCCGCGGGGGCGTTGCCCTGGGACTGCACCCAGCGATTGGCTTCCACTATCTGGGTAGGATAGGTAGAAGCTGCCAGAACCTGCGCCACCAGATTATCGGGATAGAGCGCGATGGGCGCTACTAACTGATTTAACTGGTCGGGTGTCAGGGGTTGTGCCTGTGGCGGCTGCTGACCGTTATCGGCCGGAGGTGGCGCGTCTTGTGCAAATGCATTCGCCTGGCCCATGGGGACCAGGATCATCAGTGCGCTGAGCACGACCGCCAACCCCTGCCGGGTAATTTGTCCAAGTCGCCAGCCCGTGGCCGTTTCGCTCTGGCCCGGCGGCAGAGTGCCGTACAGGACGGCTCCCAGCCACCCTGCGTCTCTAGTAACTGAATTGAATCTCATCTCTAGCTCCTCTAAGGCAGCAACGTCGAGCTGCACTTTCCCGAATAGGACGGGTCTTCCTTATGAACCCAGCCCGCCGGGCGTAGTTGCGCGGCGGCCTGCAGAACCTAATGCAGTTGGTTGGATGCCGTTGGGACGGAGACAAACGGGGGAACGATGCGATTCCCGGGTATTGCCGGGACAGGACTCCCCCTAAGTTGCCTGCTCGGGGCCGAGCCGCTGGCCGGAAGGCTCAGTGAGGGGGTGGTTTCCTGGATGGGGTTGGGGAACGGCGGGCCTGCCCCCTGCGGTCAGGGGGCAGGAAAAGTTGGGCGCGGTTTTGCCCTCCGCGCTGGTTGGTTACTTCCTGGTGAATTACTTCTTGGTTCCGCCGTGTTCTACCTTCCCGGGTTGCGGAATGTAGTCGCAAAATGGGTCCGTGGCTAGCGGGTTGCCGGTTGCGCCAAAGGCACGTGAGCGCGAACCACCGCACAGCGCGTTGTACTCGCAGATGCCGCAACGTCCTTCGAACTGGTTGGGATCGTGAAGTGACCGGAACAGCGGTGCGTTGCGGTACAGGTCGGCGACCCGGTCCTGGCGCACATTGCCAACCACCACGGGCAAAAATCCAGCCGGACAGACGTCGCCGGTATTGGAAACGAACATGATGCCGTGTCCGTCGCGGATTTCGAAGCTGCGGGTGGCGCCGCTGCGTTTGATGTCTTCCCCGGTCATCCCTTCGGAACGCATCTTTTCGAGGACCACCCGGCGGTACGAAGGAGCCTCCGTGGTGGCCACCACAAAGGGAGCCGTGCGCGAGGTTTCGAAGGCCCAGGCCATCAGCTTCTCGCCCTCTTCGGGAGAAAGCGCCTGCAGCACTTTCCCGCGGCCCACCGAGATCAGGAAGAACAAGCTCCAGCGGCTGACCGCATAGGGCTTCAGCAGCTCGTAAACGGCGGGAATATCGCCGGCCGTCTCCTCCGCCACCAGCGTGTTCACCTGCAGGGGCATCTCCAGCTCCTGCGCCCAACGGATCGCGGCCATGGTGCGTTCAAAAGTTCCGGGCACGCCACGGATCGAGTCGTGCTTCTCCGGCGTCGGTCCGTCCAGGCTGAGCCCCAGGCCTTCGACTCCATGCTCCTTCAGCCGCACCAGCACCTCGCGGGTAAAGGCCGGCGTCGCGGCGGGCGTGATGGAGACTCCGATTCCCAGGCGGCGGGCCTCGTCGATCAAGGGGAACAGGTCCTTGCGCTCCAGGGGGTCGCCGCCGGTCAGGATCAACTGCGGCAACGGGTTGCCAAACTCCGGAATCTGATGCAGAAACTGCACACTGTCATCAAAGGAAAGCTGCATGGGATGCGGTCCCGGCATCGCTTCGGCGCGGCAATGGCGGCAGGTGAGCGCGCAGGCCTGTGTCATCTCCCAGTAAATATTCAGCGGCGTCTGCGAGTAGTCCCGCGGCATGCTGTGCCCGGAAACTCCGTGGTGAAGCGAACCTGCCATGTTTTTACCCTACCCCTCTGTGTGCGTGAATGTCCGGGCGATTCCTTCACGGCCTTGCCGGAGCCGCCCGCATATCCCCATTGAACACCTTTCGCATGCTGAATTCAATTGGTACGGCGTCCCAAAGCGGCTTCCGGCGGAGCCGTTCAGCGTGCGACTATTACCTCCAGCACGGGCGCATGATGCCGGAGGACTGGAACGCGCAGATCGGCGGCTACGATGCAATCTTCAAGCTGCGGACCCGCGATCTGGGCGGACCGGCGTCCACCGAGGAGTGTGGTAAAGCGGTTGCCGAAGCGGTAGCCTGAGCGCCTGCGGCTGGGTGAAAGGGAAGTGGAAGAAATTGGAGGAGCGCACTCTTCTGCCGGGCTTTTCGCCTCGCGATGTCAACGTGAGTGCCGACATTCGCATCCGCGCCGCGGTCAGCGGAAACGGTCCGCCGGTGCTGCTGTTACACGGCCATCCGCAGACCCACGCGACATGGCGGGAAGTGGCTCCAGTCCTCGCCCACGATTTTACGGTGGTCGCCGCCGACCTGCGCGGCTATGGCGATTCCTCGAAGCCTGCCGGCGATCCGGACCACGCGACCTATTCCAAGCGCGCCATGGCCGCAGATCAGGTTGCCCTGATGCGCGCGCTTGGCCATGACCGCTTTGCGGTGGTCGGCCATGATCGCGGTGGCCGCGTCGCCCATCGCATGGCTCTGGATCACGCGGCGGCCGTGGAGCGGCTTGCCGTGTTCGACATTGCGCCGACCGCAACCATGTATGAGCGTACCGACCGCGTCTTCGCCACCAAATATTTCTGGTGGTTTTTCCTGATCCAGCCGCACCCCCTGCCGGAGCGGCTCATTGCCGGCGACCCGGAATTCTTTCTCCGCTTCCATCTCAAGGGACAGAGCAAGACAGCGGGCGTGCCCTGCGAGGAGCTGATTCAGGAGTATTTGCGCTGCTACGGCGATCCCTCCTGTATCCACGCCATCTGCGAGGACTATCGCGCGGCCGCCGGCATCGATCTCGATCACGACGCGGCAGATCGTGAAGCCGGCCGGCGGCTGCCCCAGCCGCTGCTCGCGCTCTGGGGCAACCGGAGCACGGTCGGCCAGCTCTACGACGTGCTGGATACCTGGCGCGAGGTCAGCAACGCACCGGTCACCGGAGGCCCTGTGAATTGCGGCCATCTGCTGCAGGAAGAACTCCCGGCGGAGATCGCTGCCCGCCTGACGACGTTTCTGAAAGATCGTTAGAGACGTTCCTCACGCAACGTTTCTCACGCAACGTGTCGAATATTTCCCTCAATCGTGTCCACCACCTCATCGATATGGCCTGCGAGGACAAGTTTTCCCATGGTCAGCCCGAAGCCAACAACTTGGTCGGCTGAGATATGGGATGGCAACGACACCGCATTGGCATCGGTCACTACGTCGATGAGCGCAGGCCCCGATTGCTGAAGCGCCTTCTTCAATCCCGAGGACACATCGGCTGGGTTTTCGATTCTTACACCCATCATGCCCATCGCCTCGGCAACCTTTGCGAAGTTTGGATTCTTCAGGTCCGTCTGAAAGTCCGGCAGACCATTTACTTCCATCTCGAGTTTCACCATTCCAAGAGCGCTGTTGTCGAACACGACCAGTTTGATGGGAAGGTTGTACTGCATCATGGTCAGCAAATCACCCATGAGCATCGCGAGTCCGCCATCTCCCGCCATGGCGATGACCTGTCTTCCGGGATAGCAAAGTTGGGCGCCAATGGCCTGCGGCAGCGCATTCGCCATCGACCCGTGAGTGAAGGAGCCGATCATTCGCCTGTCTTTGGTCGCTCGAATGTACCGGGAAGACCAGACGTTACACATCCCGGTGTCGGCGGTAAAGATCGCATCGTCGGCGGCGATTTCGCTCAACGCGGCGGCAACCGGCTCAGGGTGCATGGGCGTACGTTTTCCAACGTGATCGACGTACACATTCAACCGGCGAAGCGCCTCTTTGTGTTTGGCGAGGTTCGCATCCAAAAACGAGCGATCCGGCTTTGCGTCCACCATCGGCAGAAGCGCGCGGATGGTCTCGCGTACATCGCCCCATAGTGCGAGATCGAGCTTGCTTCGCCGCCCCAAATTCTCCACCCTGATGTCAACCTGGGCAATCTTGGGCTTTGTCGGCATAAATTTGTCATACGGAAAATCCGTGCCCAGCAGCAGCAGGAGATCGCACTCGTGCATTGCCTGGTAGGCTGCGCCGAAGCCAAGTAACCCGCTCATTCCCACGTCGAATGGGTTGTCGTGCTCCGCGCACGACTTGCCCCGGTACGAATGCCCTACGGGAGATTTCACCTTCTCCGCAAGGGCCACCACTTCATCGTGGGCGTCGGCGCACCCAATTCCGCAGAACAGCGTTACCTTCTTCGCCGCATTCATCATCTCCGCCAATTGTGCCAGGTCCTTCGCACAAGGACGAATGGACGGCCGGTGTTCTATCAGGGACCGGGCCGAGCCATTGGCCGCAAAATCCATCCCAGCCACATCTCCCGGCAACGCGATGACGCTCACCCCGCCTTTTCCAATTGCACTCTGCATCGCAATGTGAAGCACACGCTCAAACTGCTTCGGGTTCGAGATCAGTTCACAATAGTGGCTGCATTCCTTGAAGAGGATTTCCGGATGAGTTTCCTGGAAATATCCGGTACCGATCTCACTGGTGGGAATATGCGAGGCGATGGCAAGCACCGGAGCATTGCTGCGATGAGCATCGAACAGGCCGTTGATGAGATGGAGATTGCCGGGGCCGCAACTCCCAGCGCAGGCTGCCAGTTTCCCACTTAGCTGAGCTTCGGCACCGGCGGCAAACGCCGCGGTTTCTTCGTGGCGCACATGGATAAATTTGAGCTTGCCATTCAGGCGCAAGGCATCGGTCACAGGATTCAGACTGTCTCCCACCACGCCGTAAAGCCTCTCCACGCCCGCCTCGGCAAGTTTCTTCACCAACTCATCCGCAACTCGATGTGCCATTGTTTCCATCCTCTCTGAACTTTCGTTCTCTGCCGGTTGTGTTCGAATCGATGCCGCACGGTTGTCACGATGCGGCGCCGGGCTGGGTGTTTATTCGTGAGCAGGTTGCGGATGCGCTGCGCTTCCTGTCTCACGAAGAAACAGGCACACCACAATCGCGACCGCGCAGCAAGCCATCCAGAACTCGATTCCTCGCTGAAAATTTGAGGCCAGGTTCGGCGCGATCCCTACGCCCCTTCCGACTCGATTTGCGTAGATTGGGCCAAGGAACGCGGTGATTCCAAATACCAGGAAATTGATTCCTCCAGCTGCACTGCCCTTCACGCTATCCGGGTTGACTTCCTTGATGATGCTGTAGGGAATCATCGCGGCGCCCGATGCAACACCGAAGACGAACATGGCAACGTGCACCGGAATCGGAAGCGGCTTGAACCCAATCTGGACTGCGGCGAGGAGCATGACCGCAATGCTTCCCAGGATGACCGGTTTCCGCCGTCCGATACGGTCGGAGAGCCAACCCAGAAGCGGGCATCCGACGACCCAGCCGAGCGGAACCATGGAGACGATGAGCACCGCGCTGTGGTGGGACACCAGAAGGTCCTTTTGAAATCTTGCAACTCCCCAGATCATGTCGCCGATCGTGGTGGGTGCAAACAGCAGTCCTGCAACGGCTCCGCACAGATACGACTGGGGGTTCGAGAATACAATCTTGTACGGCTCCAGCAGCGAGCCAAAACCGCCCTCCTGGATGTGTGGTCCGAGCTGTTCCTTTGGGGTCGCCAGAAACAAAACAACCGCGTTGGCCAGGATGATGACTGCGATTCCGACCCACAGGATGTGAACGCCTACTCCACGCTCAATCATCGGCCCCACTATAAGTGGCCCCGCCGAGCCGCCGAGCATTCCGACGCATTGCGTGGCGCCAATCGCAGTGGCGAGGTAGCGTGCCGAGAATCCGCGAGCCGCAAGATACACGGCGCCCGTAAACGCAAACGCCGAACCAGCACCCTGCAGCAAGCGTCCGGCATTTCCGGCCAGTACTGCCGGCGCACTGAACAGAAGGCAGCCGATCCCCAGGGTCGCGACACCGATGGGAACCGTGCGCTTGGCTCCTAAATGGTCAAGCGCAGCCCCGGCGACCAGGCTCATGGTGGAGTAGGTGTAGTAATAGATTCCGAGAATGGCGCCGACCCCTAACGCCGTTGTCTTGAACGAGGCTTCCAGCTCTGGAATCATCACGGAGGGCGATGACCGCACCGCATATTCGAGGAAATAGAAGATGACGGTGAAAAACCAGGCGATGACGAAGGCCCGGGTTTGAGCCTCGCTCTGCTTGGGCTCAGCTTGGGATGGTGTCGCGACCAACGAGAGCTTCCGTTCGGGAGCAGCGGGAATTTCGAATTCAGCATCAGCTGGCGTGATCGGTCGTTTTTTATTTGGCTCGGCCATGACCATCTCCTTTGCACGTTTCATTTGCGTCGAACGCGAACACCTCTTTCGTGGCAGCTCTGGCCTACTCACGCGCCGGGTTGTTCTTCAACTCTCGAAACGCGATCACCACTTCCAGATACCCAGCCCTGATACAAAACTGGGTTGACCGGGTTGCCCGATGTGCGCAGGTGTGAAAACGATTATGCGAAAACGCGAAGTTGAGACCAGCGCCGTGCTGAGAAACGCACTCGGTTCGAAGGCACCGGGAGGTTCAACGAGAAGCTGGAAATGGGATTACGGCTTACAGTTTTGACAAAATATCAGGTTAGATATAGTCTAGCCAATTCATGGACGCCGAGGCGATCAAACGGTCCCTGGAAGGCTGCGGGTTGCGGTGCACTCCGCAGCGCTACGCCCTGATGGCGTTCTTAATGGAACACAATCGGCATCCCACGGCCGTGGAAATCTTCGATGCCGTCAATCGCGTGGATCCGCGGTCTTCAAGGGCCACAATTTATAACAATCTGCGGGACCTGGTGCAGGCGGGTCTGGTGCGTGAAGTGGCCGTCGAGGGCCGCGCCGCGCGATTCGATGCGACCGGCACGCGGCATCACCATTTCATCTGCGACCGCTGCGGCAACGTCGAGGACATTGCGTGGTGCCACGTGCCCAGGCCTGCCGCGGGCTCCCTCGGTAAGCGGATTCTTCGCGAATGCGAACTCATCTTTAGGGGGCTGTGCACGAAGTGCGCTTCGCGCGCGCTTCCGGTGAAGTGCCGCAGGCGTGTGGATACCGGATGAATGGCGCGTCCGGCGGCGATTCCGCAAATGGGAAAGCCCAGATGAATTCGTAGTTCGTCACGGTTATTTTGACGAATTGGAAGGAAGATGAACTGATGGATAACAAACTCACCACCGCAGCGGGGATGCCTGTCCCCGAGAATCAGGAGCAACACATGTCAACCGAATCCAAATGCCCGGTATCGGGCGGCAATGGCAGACACACGGTGGCTGGGGCCACGACGAATGCGGGCTGGTGGCCGGATCAGCTGAACCTGAAGATCCTGCAGCAGCGCTCTCCCCTGTCCGATCCCATGGACAAGCAGTTCAATTATGCCGAAGAATTCAAGAGCCTCGACCTGAATGCGGTGATCAAGGACCTCCATGCCTTGATGACGGCATCGCAGGATTGGTGGCCGGCGGACTTTGGCCATTACGGGCCATTGTTCATCCGGATGGCGTGGCATAGCGCGGGAACGTACCGTATCGGCGACGGCCGCGGCGGCGCGGGTTCCGGAGCACAGCGATTTGCGCCGCTCAACAGCTGGCCAGACAACGTGAACCTCGACAAGGCGCGCCGGTTGCTCTGGCCGATCAAGCAGAAGTACGGCCGGAAAATATCGTGGGCCGACCTTATCGTTCTCGCCGGCAACGTCGCCCTGGAGTCGATGGGGTTCAAGACGTTCGGCTTCGGCGGCGGGCGCGAAGATATCTGGGAGCCGGAAGAAGATATTTTCTGGGGGCCTGAGGGCAAGTGGCTGGCGGACGAGCGCTACAGCGGCGAACGTCAGCTTGAGAATCCTCTCGCCGCCGTTCAAATGGGACTCATCTACGTAAATCCGGAAGGGCCGAACGGCAACCCGGACCCCATTGCGGCCGCCAAGGATATTCGCGAAACGTTCGCCCGCATGGCGATGAACGACGAAGAAACGGTCGCGCTGATTGCGGGCGGCCACACCTTCGGTAAAACCCACGGCGCGGCCGATCCGAACCAGTATGTCGGTCCCGTACCCGAAGCCGCCGGCATCGAGGAGCAGGGCCTCGGCTGGAACTGCAAATTTGGCACGGGCAAAGGGGGTGACGCTATCGGCAGCGGCCTGGAAGTCATCTGGACCACGACGCCGACGAAGTGGAGCAACGATTTCTTCTCGAACCTGTTCGGCTACGAATGGGAACTGACCAAGAGCCCGGCCGGGGCGCATCAGTGGAAGCCGAAGAATGGCGCGGGCGCCGGTACGGTGCCGGATGCGCACGACCCGTCCAAGCGTCGCGCTCCATCCATGCTGACCACGGATCTCTCCTTGCGCTTCGATCCGGTTTACGAAAAGATTTCGAGGCGCTTCTACGAGAATCCGGATCAGTTGGCAGACGCGTTTGCCAAGGCTTGGTTCAAGTTGACGCACCGCGACATGGGCCCGATCTCGCGTTATCTTGGCCCGCTCGTTCCGTCGGAGCCGCTGCCGTGGCAGGACCCCATTCCAGCCGTGGATCATGCACTGATCGGCGAGCCGGACATTGCCGCCCTCAAGTCCAAAATACTGGCCTCCGGACTTTCCATCTCGCAACTGGTCACGACGGCTTGGGCGTCGGCGGCATCGTTCCGCGGCAGCGACAAGCGCGGCGGGGCCAACGGGGCGCGCATTCGCCTTGCGCCACAGAAGGATTGGGAGGTGAATCAACCCGCCGAATTGGCCAAGGTGCTTCCGAAGCTGGAGGCAATCCAGAAGGCATTCAACAGCGCGCAGTCCGGAGGGAACAAAGCCAAGAAGGTCTCGCTGGCTGACCTGATCGTTCTGGGAGGTTGCGCAGCCGTCGAGGAAGCTGCGAAAAAAGCCGGCCACAACGTGCAGGTTCCATTCTCGCCGGGGCGCATGGACGCCTCGCAGGAGCAGACCGATGTGCACTCATTCGCCGTACTGGAGCAGACCGCGGACGGGTTCCGCAACTACCTCCGGAAAGGACACCAGGGATCGGCGGCGGAGCTGCTGGTGGATCGGGCGAACCTGCTGACGCTGACCGTCCCCGAGATGACGGTTCTCGTCGGCGGCCTGCGCGCCCTGAATGCGAACGTCGGGCAGTCCAAGCACGGTGTCTTCACCAACCGTCCGGAGACGTTGACCAATGATTTCTTTGTGAACCTCCTCGACATGCGCACGAAGTGGCAGAAGTCCGCCACATCGGAAGGCGTGCTGGAGGGGCGGGATCGGGCGACGGGCGATCTCAAGTGGACCGGCACGGTCGTTGATCTGGTCTTCGGTTCCAACTCCCAGCTCCGGGCAATCGCGGAATACTATGCCTGCGACGACTCGAAGCAGGCGTTTGTGAGGGACTTCGTGGCTGCGTGGAACAAGGTGATGAACCTGGATCGCTACGACCTGGGCGGAAAATAGAGCTGGATCGGCAAAAACGGAGGTGGCGCTTTCCCCGCTCGCGTTTCCTTTGATTTTGCCGATGTGTCTAGAAGCAGTCTCATAAATGGCTTGGGGGGGTCTAAAGGGCTTTTTCCTCAGCGGCTGAAGCCGCGTGAAATGAGCCTTTTTGCGGCACGACTGAAGTCGTGCCCTTTCAAAACCGGTTTATGTGAGTACTCTAGTGAACCGTGTCGATGGTTCCCTGCAACGGCTGGATCATTTGCTTTGGCAGCGGAGCATACGTCAGCGCGGCAGCTTCGCGCTGGCCGTCCGCAAGCATCCATAGCAGGAAGTCATGCAGAACCTTGCCCTTGGCCGCGTCCCTGGACTGCTGGGGGATCAGCAACCAGGTGAAGCTGGCAATCGGGTAGGCGTCCTTGCCCTCCGGATCGGCGATGGAGACTCGATAGTCGGCCGGGATTTTCGTGGTGGCGGCAGCGGCGGCCGTAATCGAGTCCAGCGATGCCGTCACGAATTTGCCGCTCTTGTTGCGTACCGGGCCGTAGCTGATGTGGTTCTGCACGGCGTAGTTCAGTTCAATGTAGCCGACGGAGCCTTCGATCTGCCGGAGTACTCCGGACACGCCTTCATTCCCCTTGGCACCCGGACCCACCGGCCAATGCACGCTGGTGTTCTTGCCCACCTTGGAGTTCCATTCCGGACTCACCTTGGAGAGGTAGTCGGTAAGAACATAGGTGCTGCCGGAAGCATCCGAGCGATGAACCACGACGATGGGCAGGTCGGGAAACTTCACCCCGGGATTGACCTCGGCAAGTGCCGGATCATTCCAGTTGTCGATCTTGCCCAGAAAGATGCCGGCCAGCAGTTCGGGCGTGAATCGCAACTCCTGGTTCAAGCCTGGAATATTGTAGGAGGGAACCACGGCGCCGAGCACGGTGGGAATGTGTAGAATCCTGACCGAACACTTGGACAACTGCTCGTTCGTCATCGGACTGTCCGATGCGCCGAAATCGACGGTTCCGGCGATGAGTTGCCGAATACCTGCGCCGGAGCCAAGCGACTGATAATTGATCTGGACACCGGGATGCGCCGCGCTGTATTCGGTGAACCACTTCTGGTAAATAGGATTGGGGAAGGTAGCGCCTGCGCCGTTCACCCACTGTGCGGACGCGCCGATGCACAATGCCAGTGCACACGCCAATAGCTGCAGAGTGCGAGTCAAGGCTGCGACGATTCCTCCCGGTTCTGGAGTCCGATTCATTGGCAATGATGCATACCTATGCCGCGGGGTTGATCATGTGCGTGAGGTAGAAGAGCATGCCCGCCACGGCCGCCGAAGCGGGAATGGTCAACACCCAGGCCCAGACGATTCGGGTAGCGACTCCCCAGCGCACGGCGGATAGGCGCTGGGTAGTGCCGACGCCGATGATGGCTCCGGTAATCGTGTGCGTGGTGGAGACGGGAATGCCTGCCAGGGCGGTGCCGAACAAGGTGATGGCCCCGGCGCTCTCGGCGCAGAAGCCGCCGACCGGCTTGAGCTTTGTGATCTTGTTGCCCATGGTGTGGACAATTTTCCATCCTCCAAAGTAGGTTCCGGCGGCGATTGCGGCGTGAGCGCACAGGATGATCGGCCAGTGGTAGTGACCCCAGTTATGCTTGAGGTCGTACTCGGAGATGATTTTCCCGGTGAAGAGTGCTCCGGCGACAATGCCCATGGTCTTTTGTGCGTCGTTGCCCCCGTGCCCGAGCGAGTAGGCGGCAGCGGAGCACAACTGAAGTTTGCGGAACCAGGTGTCGACTTGCCGCGGCGCCTTCTTCCGGAAAATCCAGGAAATTGCGACCATGAAGATGAACCCGAGCACGAACCCCATCACCGGAGCGACGAAGATAAAAATGATGGTCTTGGTCCAGCCGCCGGGAATGATGACGCTGAGGCTTGTGCGCCAGCCGCGCAAAATGCCGGCGCGAACAATGGCAGCTCCGGCATAGCCCCCGATGAGCGCATGGGAAGAGGACGTCGGCAGGCCCAGCCACCAGGTCAGCAGGTCCCACGCGATGGCGCCCAGCAGTCCGGCCAGCACTACATACTGGGTGACGATGCTGAGATCGACCATCCCTTTGCCGATGGTGTTTGCAACCGCGGTGCCGAGCAGAAATGCGGCAGCGAAGTTGAAAAACGCCGCCCAGACCACCGCCAGTTTGGGCGAGAGTACGCGGGTGGAAACTACGGTTGCAATGCTGTTGGCGGCATCATGGAAGCCGTTGATGAAATCGAAGGCCAGAGCCACAGCACAGGTGAGGATGACCAATATGAGTCGAGTATTCAACATGTACCTCTAGCGAACCAGCCGCGTCCGCGATGGGGTCCGTCGCTTAGGTGCTCTTGAGTACCACGGTTTCCAGCACGTTGGCTGCGTCTTCGGCCTTGTCGGTGGCCATCTCCAGGACCTCAATCAGTTCCTTGTGCTTGATGAGCCGAATGGGATCGGCTTCGGTTTCGAAGAGACGGCCGATGGCGGCGCGGGCGATTTCGTCCGCTTCATTTTCCAGCCGGTTGACCTCGACACAGTACTTGAGCAGGCCATCGCCCTTCTCCAGGAATGGGAGCGCCTTGGCCAACTCCTCAGCCTGCTGCAAAATGATGTTTGCCAGTTCGACGGCCTCGGCGGGCGGTTCCGTGATTTTGTAGATGACAAGGCGAGTGGCCGCCGCATTGATGAAATCGAGCACGTCGTCGAGCGAACTCGCCAGGCTGTGGATGTCTTCGCGGTCGAACGGGGTGATGAACGTCGAATTCAGCTTGATAAAAACGGCATGGGCAATTTCGTCGCCCTTGTGTTCGGTGTCTTTGATCCTCTGGACAGCGGCGGGGACGTCGGCGTAATTCTGAAGCAAATCGCGCAGCTGGCGGGCCCCAATGGTGAGATTCTGCGCCATATCTGCAAAGAGGTCGAAAAACTTCGTTTCGCGCGGGAGAAAGCGGACCATAACGGTGGAGAAATCTCCTGAGGGCTGACGGTTCAACCGATGAACGTCCTCATTTTGTAATCATCTGTTAATAGAATTGTAACAATTGAATATCGCATCCCCGGTCCGCCGCCGTCAATCGAGAGTAGGCGATGGCGATACCCCAAAATAGGGGGCTTCGGGTGGATGCGGCCCCTGCCCGCAGGGCGAGTCTCTGCCTATCGGACCAGATTCCCGGTCTCACCAGCCAATCAGACCTTCGCCGAGTGCTTTTCCCTCATCCTAAATGCCATGCATCGGTCTGCAGCGATCCATTGCGAGCCACCCATTCCCCTATGCGGAGGTCATCCCTGTCCACGCCCATAGAAGATTACGCGATGATCGGCGACTGCCACACGGCGGCTCTCGTCTCCAAACTCGGATCGATCGACTGGCTCTGCGTCCCTCACTTTGACTCCGCTGCTTGCTTTGCCGCGCTGCTCGGAACTGCCGATCACGGGCGCTGGTCCATCTCTCCCGCCGACCCGATTCGTGGCATTCGCCGCCGCTACCGTGAAGGGACTCTCATTCTGGAGACTGAGTTTGATACCGATAGCGGATCGGTCGTGCTCATCGACTGCATGAAGCCTCGCGATGAGGCGCCGGAACTCCTGCGCCTGGTGATCGGCAGGCGCGGACAGGTTCGGATGAACATGGAACTGGTGATTCGATTCGACTACGGATCGGTAATTCCCTGGGTAAGGCGCACGGATAAAGGGATCTCCGCCATCGCCGGTCCCGACATGCTGAGCCTGAGGACGCAGGTGCCGCTGCGTGGGGAAAATTTCAAGACGGTGTCCGAGTTTACCGTGAACGAAGGGGAGAGAATTCCCTTTGACCTTACCTGGTATCCCTCATGCCAAAACGAACCCTTGCCGCTGAAGGTTGACAAGGCGGTTCAAGATACCGAGAGCTGGTGGCGTGCATGGTCTGACCGGTGTTCGTATCAGGGCCCATGGCGTGACGCGGTGCTCCGCTCGCTGATTACGTTGAAAGCACTTACGTTTGCGCCGACAGGAGGCATTGCGGCATCCCCTACGACCTCGCTTCCGGAGATGCCCGGCGGCGTGCGCAACTGGGACTACCGCTTTTGCTGGGTGCGCGACGCCACTCTCACGCTGAATGCGCTGCTGAACGCCGGATATCTTGACGAGGCACGAGCCTGGCGCGAGTGGCTTTTCCGCGCCATTGCCGGCAGTCCTGCTGAGCTGAACATTGTATATGGACTTCGGGGTGAGCGAAGGCTCACGGAACTGGAGCTTCCCTGGCTGCCCGGATACGAGAACTCGGCGCCGGTGCGCACCGGCAACGCAGCCTATCAACAGTTCCAGTTGGATATCTTCGGGGAAGTGTTCAACACTTTTTTTCAGTGCCGCCAGGCAGGACTTTCGCCGGTACAACATACCGGCGAGGATGTGGGATTGGCAATCCTTGCATTCCTTGAGACCGGATGGGAACGGCCCGATGAAGGCATCTGGGAAATGCGGGGTCCGCGCCGCCAGTTTACTCATTCCAAGATGATGGCCTGGGTGGCGGTCGATCGTGCCGTCAAGGCGATGGAGCGGGGATGGTTCGCCGCCGATATGGCCCGCTGGAGGACGCTCAGGGATAAAATCCACGATCAAGTCTGCAGCCAGGGATTCGACGCCGGACTGAACTCATTCGTGCAGTACTACGGTTCCAAAAAGTTGGATGCAAGCCTGTTGATGATCCCGCTGGTGGGGTTCCTTCCGGCGAACGACGCCCGCGTGGCGGGAACGGTCAGGGCCATTGAAAAAAATCTGATGGATGGCAGTTTCGTCGCCCGATATTCCACCGATCCCGCCGTGGATGGCATGCCTCACGGGGAAGGCCAGTTTCTTGCCTGCTCGTTCTGGCTGGCGGACAACTATGTGCTGCAGGGCCGCCGTGAAGAGGCACGGCAGCTATTTGAAAAGTTGCTGGACATTCGCAACGATGTCGGACTTCTCTCGGAAGAATATGACCCAATCGCGAAACGCCTGCTCGGCAATTTTCCCCAGGCGTTCTCTCACATCGGCCTGGTGAACACAGCCTTCAATCTGCTTTAGATATGCGAGGAGCCTGGGGCGTTCGCTCCCGAGCCCGGAGCCGGACCTTGCTGTTGGCTCTTACGCTGTTCGGGCGTGAGCATGGAAGCAACCCTGTCCGCCGTCTCCTGGTGCAGCCGCTGGATCAACTGTCCACGCTGATCCTGGCTCAGCGAAGGATCGCTCAGGATGGCGATCAGCTTCTGCCCTTCCGCAAAAAAAACCGGGCGGATCTTCTCTTTCTGCTGGTCGCTGAGGTGCACTTGCTTGTCTACGCCGCGCAGGTGCGCGTCGGCGAAAGCGTTGGGATCGCTCATGATGTTGTGGGACGGGGGAGCAGCCTGCGCTCCGGCCTGGGCGATGGCAAGGCAAGCCACCAAGGCTACGAGAGAGAAAAATTTCCGCATACGACCTCAAAGATGAAGACGGTAGGGACGTGGTGCCCGCTTCGCCACTCCATTCTATAGCCGGATTCGGGCAGCAACGCGCACTTCTTGCGGTTCTCTGTCCCGGCACGCTGACAACCGGCCACCGACCCAAACGCGCTGACGGCAAAGGCAAGTGGCGATAGCCACTTGCCTCATACCGGACACGCCAGAGCCGCGGCGTTATGCCCTGGCAGCAAGCACGGCCGGCTTGCCCATGGCAGCCTTGAAGATGCCCATGATTTGCTGCAGCGTGGCAATCCGCGGGTTGGTGAGGTGGCAAGCATCCTTCATGGCGTTGGCGGCCATTACCGCAAAGTCGGCTTCCTTTACACCGAGTTCGGCCAGGCCAGTGGGAATGCCTACATCCTTCGAGAGCTTACGGATCGCCTCGATCCCCACGTCCGCCGCGTCGACCGGAGCCAGGCCGCGGATGCTCTCGCCCATCGCCACGGCGATATCGCCATAACGCTGCGGGCAGGCGATCTTGTTGAAGGCCGAACCTTCCGGCAGCAGGATGGCGTTGCAAACCCCGTGCGGCAGGTTGTAGAAGCCTCCCAACTGGTGTGCCATGGCGTGTACATAGCCGAGGCTGGCGCTGTTGAACGCCATTCCAGCCAGGAATTCCGCGTAGGCCATCTTGTCGCGCGCTTCCAGGTTGCTGCCGTTGGCAACGGCCGGACGCAGGTATTCGCCAATCAGCTTGATCGCCGCAATGGCGCAAGCGTCCGTAATCGGGGTAGCGATGGTGGACACATAGGCCTCGACTGCGTGGGTCAACGCGTCCATGCCGGTCGCAGCCGTCAGCGCCGGCGGCATCCCCACCATCAGCAGCGGATCGTTGATGGCGATATTGGGGATCACATGCCGGTCAACGATTGCCATCTTCACATGGGTGTCCGTATTGGTGATGATGCAGAAGCGGGTCATCTCGCTGCCGGTACCCGCGGTGGTGTTGATGGCAAGGAACGGAGGCATCGGTTTGGTGGACTTGTCCACGCCCTCGTAATCGCGGATGTGGCCGCCGCAGGCGATGACCAGGCCAATGCCCTTGCCGCAGTCGTGAGCGCTGCCACCGCCCAGAGAGACGATGCCATCGCACCGGTTGTCCTGATAGATTTTTACGCCGTCATGGACATTCCTGTCGGTGGGGTTTGGCTCAGCGCCAGAAAATATCACCGCCTTGAGGCCGGACTCTGCCAACAGATCCTTGATCTGGTCGGCAACTCCGAGCTTGGCAAGTCCAGCATCGGTGACGATGAGAAGATTGGTTGCGCCGATTGCCTTGGCCTGTCTGCCGGCTTCCTTGGCGCAACCAACTCCCATCAAGGACAGGGTTGGAATGAAGAGTTCGTAGGTATGTTCTGCCAGCTGCATGGGTTCTCCTTGTATAAGCGGTATGAGGCCGCCTTAGTGCAAATCAATGCCGATCAATGGAACTATGCTTGTTATGAACAGAGGTGAAGCGAATAAGACGTTCGAATAAGACGTTCGTCGGTTGTCTGACCTGATGTTCAGGTGAAAACCGAAGCCCGGAGTTTAGCACGATTTCCAGCAACTCGGGATTTGAGCTCTCCGCCTTCAGCCGGCCGCCTCAACCGGCAGCTTGAATGAAAATCCGCAGCTTTCGGTACGGCACCCACCCAAAAGCACCGCCTGACGCAGCCAGGAATCGCTGCGCCGCGTTGTGGGTGTTGGGTGAGTTTTCCAGGCAGCAAACTCCCTTTGCGTAGCGCTCATCCATGGAAAAATCGCCTCGCACTTTCGGCATCGCGACGGAAAAAATGGCGGGCAATCCATAATCCTGGCCCGCAACCAAAACAAGGAGAGCGGCTAACCATGGGAAGCACTATCAAGCGCGGCGCGCGGTTCGTCTGCATCGCATGTTTGCTGTTCACCTGCGGTGTGCTCTCGGCGCAGAGCGGAAAGCATCGCATCCGGAACATTGTTCTGGTTCACGGTGCCTGGGCAGATGGCTCCGGCTGGAAAGGCGTGTACGACATTCTGGTCAGAGATGGCTACAACGTAAGCATTGTTCAAGAACCGGAAACCTCGTTCAAGGAAGACGTGGACGCTACGAAACGCGTTCTCGCCCAACAAAGTGGGCGTTGCATTCTTGTCGCCCACAGCTATGGCGGAGCCGTAATCACCGAGGCGGGGACGGCCCCAGCCGTTGCCGGTTTGGTGTACATCGCAGCCCATATGCCGGAGGCCGGAGAGAATGAGGCGGACGACGGAAAGCGCTTCCCGAGCGACCTCAGCAAGTCAAGCGCGATCAAGAAGACGGCAGACGGCTTCACCTACATTGACCCCGCGCAGTTTCATGAGTACTTTGCTGCGGACCTGCCTGCCGCGCAGGCCGCGTTCATGGCGCGGTCTCAGGTGCTGAACGCAGCCGTCAATTTCAAGGCGGTCATTAGCACTCCTGCCTGGAAAAGCAAACCGAGCTGGATGTTGGTTGCCGGAGCCGACCGAACCATCAACCCCGACTTGGAACGCTGGTATGCCGAACGAGCTCACAGCCACAAGGTCGAAGTCGCCGGTGCCAGCCACTGTGTCTACATCTCCAGGCCGAAGGCGGTTGCAGCGCTGATCGAGCAAGCCGCGTCGCAGGTTCAGTAGAAAGGAGTTGTCTTGGGGGCGGCGCGTGGACTCGAACCACGAACTACGTATGACTTGAAGTCTGCGCTCCGCTTCCAGCCAGTGCGTTTCTGCAAAACAGGCCCGGAAATGCCTGAACTGTAGCAACTTGGGCATCTCACGGTGCATCAAAAGGATTAAGTTAAATCGTGGAGAGTTCAACAATTTGGCGGAAATCCGGCAGAAGTGCTACGTACCTCGCGATGGTGGGCCTACCTTGTATCAATTATTCGAGGCGCAGGTGGCCGTGCGTCCGGATGCGGTGGCGCTGACGTGTGAGGGAAATTGCCTCACGTATGGGCAGCTCAACGCGCTGGCCAATCGGTTGGCTCGCCATCTTGTTCAATTCGGAGTCCGGCCCGATACCCTGTTGGGGCTTTTTCTGGATCGATCCAACGAGCTGGTCATCGCAATTCTAGCCATCCTCAAGGCTGGCGGGGCTTACGTGCCCATCGACCCGGCATATCCGGCTGACCGGGTCGCTTTCATGCTGGAAGACGCGCGGGTGCCGGTGCTGCTGACGCAGCGCAAGCTTGCTGGCAGCTTGCCCTCGACAACGGCCAAAGTGCTTTGCGTAGAAGAGGTGTTGGCGCGGCCGGTGCAGCCTGGCGAAGAAGCGAACCTGCCAGCCGTGGCCGGCCCGGATCATTTGGCTTATGTAATCTACACGTCAGGCACGACCGGCAAACCCAAAGGCGTAGGGATTCCGCATTCGGCCCTCGTGAACTTCCTGCTCTCCATGCAGCAGCAGCCCGGGTTCAGCGCCACGGACACGCTGCTTGCCGTGACGACGCTCTCCTTCGACATTGCCGGCTTGGAACTGTACCTTCCGCTGATCTGCGGCGGCAAGGTCGTCGTCGCCGGCCGCGAAGACACGCGAGACCCCGCACGGCTGGCCCAGCGAATCGCGGACTCGGCGTGCACCGTAATGCAGGCTACTCCGGCGACTTGGCGCGCCCTGATCCACGCCGGCTGGAGCGGTTCGTCCCATCTCAAGGTGCTGTGCGGCGGCGAAGCGCTTCCGTCCGACCTGGCGCGCGATCTGCTCTTGCGCTGTGCCGAGCTGTGGAATATGTATGGGCCGACGGAGACCACCGTCTGGTCCACTCTTCATCGGGTCACCTCGGCCGAGGGAGTCGTGCCGATCGGCCGGCCCATCGCCAACACGCAGGTCTATGTGCTGGACGCGGAGCGCGATCCGGGCCATCCAAGCCTGGTCCCGCCCGGCAGTGTTGGGGAACTCTACATCGGCGGCGATGGTTTGGCGCGCGGCTACTGGCGGCGCCAGGAGCTGACGCAGGAGCGTTTTGTCCCCAGCCCGTTTGCGGCGGGTGCGCGCCTCTACCGCACCGGCGACCTGGCGCGCTTCCTTCCAGACGGGACTCTGGAGTGCCTGGGACGGGTGGACCATCAGGTAAAACTTCGCGGCTTCCGCATCGAACTGGGCGAGATAGAATCCGTGCTCCGCCAGCATCCGGCGGTGCGGGAAACGGCGGTGATCGCGCGGGAAGACGCGCCCGGCGCCAAGCGTCTGGTGGCTTATGTGGTGATTCCCCCTGGTCAAGCTCCGCGGAGCGATGAGTTGCGCGAGTTTTTGGCGAGCCAACTTCCTGACTACATGATTCCCGCGGATTTCGTCCGGATGAGGGCACTTCCTCTGACCGCAAACGCAAAGCTCGACCGCGCGGCGCTGCCGCTCCCCACGCGGGAGAATGCGCTGGACGCGATTGCTTATTGCGCACCGCAGTCGCCCATTGAGATCCAGTTGGCCTCGATTGTCTCCCAGCTTTTGGCGCTGGATCGGGTGGGACGCGAGGATAACTTCTTTCTGCTGGGATTGCACTCTCTGCTGAGCGCGATGCTCATCATGCGCTTACGGGAGAGATTCGGAGTGCAACTCACGCTGCGCGATCTGTTTGAAACGCAAACCTTGGCGAAGCTCGCGGAGAGAGTTGAGCGCGAGCTGACCTCGAGCCTGACGCAGATGAGCGAGGCAGAAGCCGTCCGCATTCTATCGATGCTGGAGCACGCATGAGCGGATCCGGGGCAAATCTGGATGTCGAGCTGAGCCTCTGCCAGGTTTTGGACCCGGCGGTTATGGCGAATCCCTATCCTTTGTACGCCCGGCTGCGGGAACAGGATCCGGTGCATTGGGATCCGTTTCTGCAGGCCTGGGTCGTGTCGCGCTATGCCGACGCGGTCACGGTGCTGCAACGTTTCTCGGCCGACCGCGCGCCCGCCCCTGAGGTCTTCCGCTCCCTGGGTTGCCCGGCTTTAGGCCCAATCGCGCAGCTCATGACGAAACAGATGATGTTCATCGATGGCCCGGCGCATGCGCGTCTGCGGAGCCTGGCTGCGGCGGCCCTGGCTCCGCGGTATGCGCAGGCGCTGCGCCAAAACATCCAGGGGATTGCCGACCAGCTGATCGACCCTATCGCGGCGTGTGGGCACGCGGACCTGCTGGCCGATTTCGCCGAACCGCTGCCTTCGATGGTCGCCACCGGAATTATCGGAGCGCCCGTCTCCGATTACAAGCGCTTCCGCGTCTGGTCACTGGACTTCGGAAAGATGCTGGGCAGCATTCAACATGCTGCGGAATCTGCCCCTCAAATCAGCCGCAGCTTGCACGAGGCGGTGGCCTATTTCCGCAGGGCAATTCGCGCGCAGGGCACGAAGCCGGTGAAAGGCCTGGTTCACTCGCTGGTAAACGCCGAGGTTGACGGCGCGCGCCTGACCGAGGAAGAAGTGATCGCCAACTGCATTCTGGTGACCGCGGCAAGCCAGGAAGACCTTACGAACCTGATCGCGAATGGCATGCTCACCCTGCTGCGCCATCCGGAGAAGCTCACGCAACTGGCCTGCGACAGCTCTCTCATTCCGTCTGCGGTGGAGGAACTGCTGCGCTATGAGAGCCCGACCCAGCAAACCATTCGAGTGGCTCCGGACGACGTTGTGCTCGGTGGCAAGCTGATCCGCAAGCGTCAGCGGGTGATTGTGCTGATCGCCGCGGCCAACCGCGATCCGGAAAAATTCACCGACCCGGAACATCTCGATCTGGCCCGGAGGGACAATCAACACCTCGCGTTCGGCTGGGCCGCGCACTTCTGCATTGGGGCGGCCCTGGCGCGAGTGGAAGGCCAGGTCGCAATCGAGACGCTGTTGCGGCGCTTGCCGAATCCTGCTCTGGAAAGCACGCACGCCGATTGGCGCATGAATCTGAGTCTGCGGGGATTGCAGTCGTTACCGGTGCGCTTCGGCGCGCTTCTACCCCTGGTAAGCAATCCCACTGCGCTCACGTGTAGACCATGACCAATGAAGCGGCAATGTCCGACGCAAAAAGCCGGCTGCTTGAAAGAATGCTCCGTGGCGAGGCCGCGCTCCCCACGCGTGAGCAGGCCATCGAGCCGTGCGCGGAGGGTGCGCCGGTTTCACTGGCTCCCAGCCAGCGCCAGATTTGGCTGCACTCCCGGATGGCTCCCCAAGTGCCGATCTACAATGAGCCGATCACCCTGCGCCATCGCGGCCCGCTCGATCGCGGAGTACTGGAGCGAAGTTTTCAGGAGATTGTGCGCCGGCATGCCATCTTGAGAACCACCCTGGCGACGCTCCATGACGAGGTCGTTCAGGTCGTTCACGATGCTGCTGCGATTCCGATCCCGTACACCGATCTTTCCTCCCTGGCGGAACATGAGCGCGAGACCGCGTCGAAGCGCATGGCGGAGAGCGAGGCGCAACTCCCCTTTGATTTGAATGCGGGGCCGTTGCTTCGGCCGCGCCTGGTGAAACTCGGCGAGTACGATTACCATTTTCATCTCACCTTTCATCACCTGATCTTTGACGGCATGACGGTGTCTCGCGTTCTGCTCCCGGAACTTGCCGCGCTCTACGACGCGTTCGCGATGCAGAAGCCTTTCCCGCTTGCCGAGCCCAGCCTGCAGTATGCCGATTATGCGCTCTGGCAGCAGCGCCAGTTGGAAATGGATTTTGTGGCGGACCAGTTGGACTACTGGCGGCAGACGCTGGCGGGGGACGAATCGTCTGGCTCGTTTCTTCCATCGGACCGCCCGCGTCCGGCCGTTCCCACCTTCCGGGGAGGCACGGAAATCATCGCGTTTCCCGCGGGCCTGATCGAATAGCTGAAGAGCCTTGCCCGCCAGGAAGGCGTCACGCTGTACATGCTGCTGCTGACCTGTTTCCACGCGCTGCTTCACCGTTACAGCGGCCGCGAAGACCTGATGGTGGGAGGCGTCATCGATGGACGGCGGCGGGCGGAATTTGAAAACCTGATGGGCAACTTCACCAACGTCGTGGTGTTGCGGACCAGACCTCGGGGAGAGATGACCTTCCGCGAATTTCTGGGCCAGGTGAAAGAAGTGGCGCTGGACGCAATGGCGAACGGAGATGTGCCGTTCGACGTAGTCGTGCGCGATCTGCATCCGAAACGCGACGCCAGCTACAGTCCGTTCTACCAGGTGCTTTTTTCCCTCGACCCTCCGCCGCACAAGATAGATTCGCGCTGGGAGTGGGAGCCTCTGGGAACCGATACCGGTGCGTCGAAGTGCGACTTGTTTGTCGCGCTGAATGAGCGCCACAACGGTATGATCGGCCGTTTCCATTACAGCTCCGATCTGTTCGATCCGAGTACCGTCCGCCGCATGACCGGACATTGGTTGGCGCTGCTCGAATCGGTGGTCTCAAACCCCGGCGCAAGGCTCCGCGACTTGACCGTGATGACGCCGGCCGAGACCTGCGAGCTTCTCCATGACCGGAACGATACTGCCCGCGATCTTCCCCCGCTGACCATTCATGAATTGATTGAGCGGCAGGTGAAACTGGCTCCGGATGCGCTTGCGGTGGAGGCAGCCGGAGTTCGTCTCACCTATGGCGAATTGAATGAGCGCGCTAACCGGCTGGCACGGCGGCTGCAGAGCCTGGGCGTGAAGCTGGGTACGCTGGTGGCCGTGTGCGTCGGCCGGACGATCGATCTCATTGTTGCTCCGCTGGCGGTGCTGAAGGCGGGCGGGGCGTATCTGCCTCTCGATCCCGGATTCCCGATGGAACGGCTGGCATACATGGTCGAAGACGCGCGAGCGCCGTTTTTGCTTGCGTCCAGGGAGCTTGCAGGTCAGCTGCCGCCGACCGGAGCGCAATTGCTGTATTGCGACGACATGGAGAGCGACGGGTCGAATCTCGACAGCTCCGCGAACCCGGAAAGCCTTGCCTACGTACGCTATACGTCCGGGTCCACTGGAAAGCCGAAAGGCGTCGAGATTTCTCATCGCGCACTGGTCAATCTGCTGCTCTCCATGCAGCGCGAACCCGGATTCACGAAGGCGGATTCACTGCTCGCCATCACCACGCACGCCTTCGATATTTCCGACCTCGAACTCTATCTTCCGTTGATCTGCGGCGGACGGCTGGTGATCGCCGATCGCGACGAAGTCCGTGATTCGCGCCGCCTGGCGCAAAGGCTGGGTGAGTCGAAGTGCACGGTTCTGCAAGCCACGCCATCCGCCTGGCGCGGATTGATCGACGCGGGCTGGAGCGGCCAGGCCAATCTGAAGGCATTGTGTGGAGGCGAGGCTCTGCCGCGCGATCTGGCCGAGCTGTTGCTGGCGCGCGCGGGCGAATTGTGGAACCTCTACGGCCCTACGGAAACCACGGTCTGGTCGGCGGTGCAGCGGGTGGCATCCGGGTCCGGCCCGGTTCCCATTGGCCGCCCCATCGACAATACCCAGATGTATGTGCTCGACGCGCATCAGCAACTGGTCCCCACCCAGGCATCGGGCGAACTCTATATCGGAGGAGCGGGTGTGGCGCGCGGCTATCTGCGCCGCGAAGAGCTGATGCACCGCTTTGTCCCGAATCCATTTCGGCCGGGTGAGCGGTTGTATCGAACCGGCGACCTGGCGCGGTGGCTGCCAGACGGGACGCTGGAGTATTTGGGACGCGTCGACAATCAGGTGAAGATCCGCGGATTTCGAATCGAGCCGGGCGAGATCGAAGCCGTATTAAGCCGCCACCCGGCGGTGGGGCAATGCGTAGTGGTGTGCGAAGAGACGCCCGACGATAAACGGCTGGTTGCTTACTTCGAGGCGCGGGCGGAATCGGCGCCCAGCACCAGCGAGCTGCGCGCGCACTTGAAGGAACTGCCGGAGTACATGGTGCCGGCCGCCTTCGTGCGGCTGGACAAGTTGCCGCTGACACTCAATGGCAAGATCGACCGCAAAGCTCTGCCCGCTTCCTCGAGCCAAGGCGTTGCGCCTGCGGAAAATTTTGTCGCCCCGCGCACGGAGACGGAAAAAGCACTCGCTGCAATTTGGGCCGAGTTGTTGAATGTGGAGCGGGTCGGCGTCAACGACAGTTTCTTTGACCTTGGAGGGCATTCCCTGCTGGCCATCCGGGCCATCTCGCGCGTCCGCGATCTCTTCGGAGTGGATCTGCCGGCACAGGCCTTGTTCGAGAGCTCCACCATTGCGGAGCTGGCTCCGCTCATCGCCAAGCCCGAAGCCTCCGCCACGCATACCGCGAAGATCCCTCGTCGCCAGCAGCCTGGTCCCTATCCGCTTGCGGCTGGGCAGGAACCGCTTTGGTTCCTCGGCCAACTGGCGCCGGACAGCCCGGTCTACAACATCGTGGACCTGATTCCGCTCGACGGCGCCTATGACGCGGAGGCGTTGCGCAAGGCCATCCGTACGATGGTGCGCCGTCATGAGGTTCTGCGCACCGCCTTCTTTTACCACAACGGGCAGCCGATGCAAGAGGTGGCGCCCACGCTGGACGTGGAACTCCAGGAAGTCGATTTGAGTGGGTTGCCGGAAGTGGAGCAGGAGCGCGAACAGCTCCGCGTGGTCCACGAAGAGGGACGCAAAACCTTCGACTTGTCCCAGCTGCCGCTGTTTCGCGGAATCGTCATTCACCGCTCCGCCCAGGAGCACAAACTGTTTCTGGTGATCCACCACATCATCGCCGATGAGTGGGCGCTGGAGTTGATTCATAAGGAAATTGCCCAGCTCTATTCGGCATACTCGCGCGGCCAGTCGCCCGCGCTAAAGGAGTTGCCCATTCAATATGCCGATGTTGCCTGCTGGCAGCAGCAGTGGCTGCACAGCGAGAAGCTGCAGATGCAGCTGGCGTATTGGAAAAACGAACTGGCTGGGGCTCCGCCGGTTCTGGAACTGGCCACGGACAAACCGCGTCCCGCCGTGCAAAGTTTCCGCGGCGCAACGGAACTCTTTCAGCTGCCTGAAAACCTTTCGCCGCAGCTGAAGTCTCTGTGCCGCGAGGAACACGCCAGCCTCTTCATGATCCTGGAGGCCAGCTTTGCGGCCTTGCTGCATCGCTATACCGG
The DNA here is from genome assembly GCA_963742165.1 of uncultured Acidobacteriota bacterium. Classification (GTDB taxonomy): domain Bacteria; phylum Acidobacteriota; class Terriglobia; order Terriglobales; family Acidobacteriaceae; genus TOLSYN. The sequence continues at coordinate 240,326 of CAVUKX010000001.1, forward strand.
CCAGGATGACATCCTGGTGGGGACACCGATTTCTGGAAGGACGCAGAGCGAAACCGAAAACCTGATCGGTTATTTCCTCAACACCATTATCTTGCGCGCGCAATTCACCGAGGATCCAAGCTTCCGCGAGTTGCTGCAACAGGTGCGGGAACGGGCGCTGGGCGCCTACGCTCATGCCGACCTGGCCTTCAACCGCCTCGTCGCCGAATTGGCTCCGGAGCGCGATCTCAGCCGGACTCCTCTTTTCCAGGTGATGTTCATCCTGCACGAGTCCTACGGCGCCTCCGAGGTATCCAAGGTTTCCGGCATACACCAGCTGGCGACCGGCACGTCCAAGTTTGATCTGACACTGTCTATCTCCGAGACGGAGCACGGACTCGAAGGGCTGATCGAGTACAGTACCGATCTATTCGAAGCTTCCACCATCCGCCAAATCGGCAAACACTACGGAGCGCTGCTGGAGGCGATTGTCGCCAACCCGGACCAGTGCGTATGGCAGCTGTGAGGCGGCCTGAATTGACGTCGCCTGGATTGCGGTACGCGCAAATAACAAGTTTTTGAAATGTTTCCGCGTTGTGAGGAGGTACTTCTCATGGCAAAGTTTCCGACGCCGTCCCGAGGCGCTTTCCTTCGATGGGAGACGACCCAGTTCTGGTCTGGAGACCTCAGCCTTACGCTGATCACGATCTCCCTGGTGACGCTCGTCTTTGTGGTTACTCCGCTTCGCGAAGCCGGCCTTCCTGGCCGGTTCGTGTTCGAACTCGTGATCGCGGTCTTGATGGTTTTCGGAGCCATTGCTACTGGCCAGAGCCGCATTGCCACCGTTCTGGTGATCTCTTTCGTTCTTGCAACGGCTGTCGTCTTGGGGGCAGGGCGGCTCTATCCGACTCCGTTCCTGCATCGGGTCGGAAGTGTTCTTGCCACAGTCACGCTGCTTCTTTATGTGCGCATTGTTCTCATCGGCATGTTTCGGGGAGGTCCGATGACGTGGAGTCGCATTCAGGGCGGTGTCAGTGTCTATCTGCTTCTTGGGATGGCCTGGGCTTCCGCTTATCAGGTGGTTGAGCAATTCCACCCCGGCTCTTTTCACTTCGTTGTGACGCCAACGAATTTCGATCAACTTATCTCCAAGCTTACCTATTTCAGCTTTAGCATCCTGACCACCGTCGGCGGCGAGGTTACTCCGGTGTCCCCGATCGCGCGTTCGCTTTCCATCGCCGAGGCCATGGTCGGCCAGCTGTTCCCGGCAATCTTCATGGGCGCGCTTGTGGCCATGGCCATGCAGTCCCGCTCCAAATCCTGACCTGGGCGCGACGCTTGGTTAACCGCACTTTACTGGCGTGCCGAAGACGAGTCGAACACCACCTGGTCCTGCCACCAGAGCCGTTGAAAGAAGGTGCGCGGCAGGTCGAGGTTCGTGCGGTACGAGGATGACAAGGTCTTCTCCGCGATCACGCCAATGCTACGCTCCCCGTCAATCGCGTCGAACAACCGCTTTTCGATTTCCGCGATTGGCAGGACGAGGTCCCTGTCGGTGTGAGTCTGGTTGATCAGAACCGCCGCGGCCCCAGGCGGCAGCCGATCTTGAACACAGATCGTGTCTGACATTCGAACCGGTACATAGCTAAGCCACGCGTCACCGGCAAAACTGATCTGTCGCGAGCCGCCGTCGTTATCGTTTCGGTACGCAACCACGCTATGGCGAACCATCGTGCCACGGAACAGTTCAATCGCTGCATACTGCTCTGGCGGGGAAAGCTGTGCCATCCGTGCGGCCTGCGGAAGTTGTGCGATGACTCCGCAGTGGATGCTGTACGGCGCCTGTCTTATCCAGCGGCCGAATGTGAGTCCGCCCTTTGCGAGAAAGTCGAACAATTGCGGAACGGAATAAGCGCGGTCCTGCGGGTGCAGCAGAGCATCGGCCAGCGCCGCCTCATGCCGGAAGTCCGGGGCCTGGCTCAGCAGGTTCAGAAGCGGATGTCCGGGAGGCAATGCGCCGAGCGCAGCGATGAGATCGCGAATGTCTGCGTCGGTGGCACGGATTCCAAGGCGTCTGCAGAACTCCTGCAGCATATAGATGCCGGCCCGTCCGTAGGGCGCATACACCATGAGATGCATCGCCCCACCCGGCTTGAGCACGCCGCGCAGAGCGCTGAGGCCGGCATCGGGGTCAGGCAGATGATGGAGAACTCCGGTGCACACGATCTGGTCGAAGCTCATCTCCAACTCGGCTACGCGCTCGATGGCAAGCTGGCGGACCTGTAGATTTCTCAAGTCGTATTTTCGCTTGAGTTTCTCCGTACAGCGGACACTGGTTTCACTGACATCAACCCCGACGACCTGAGCCGCGGGCCAGCGCAGGGCGTGTTTGGCAGCCTGGGATGTGCCGCAGCCGGCGACTAGAATGGAGTGGTCTTCCCGATAAGGCCGGCCGGGCCAAAACAGGTGAAAGTCCGCACGGCGCCTCTGCCGGTCTTGCCAAAGGCTCCGGTATCTGTCCAGGCTGTCAAGCGGACGAGGATAGGGATACCGCTCGTAGAAGTCCTGAACGTTGTCGGCCACATCGGATAACGGAGCAAGGTGTTCTTCTGGTTGGCTCATCGCAAAGGGCGGCTCGCAAGATCTTTCCCCGGCAGACGTTTGTCCGCCAGGGAAACGGGTTGACCTAACTGAGCATTTTACTATTGAAATGACGGCCTTCTCGACCGCCCTCTTTGCCCGAAGCCTGGCTACGCTGAAACCATCGCCAGTGGGATACGTACACTCCAAATTAATGCCAGAAAATCGCGGCATTCCGAGCTTTCGAGACAAACTTGGGTTAGGCTGTCAGCGGCGTCCGAGGATTTTCCCATGCAACGTTGCCTGTTTTTCTGGCTGTCTGTGTGCCTGCTGAGCGCGGTTGCGGTGGCGCAATCTGGCTCGAATTCGCCGTCTGCCGTGAAGCTGGGTGGGCGAAGCTTTAGCGATTTGTATGCCGCGCAGAGACTGCTTCTCTCCAGCTTTTGCCGGTTGGATTTTGAAGGCGCGCGCCTGCAGGCGGAAGGCTGGGAGCGCTTCCGGCCCTATACATCCTTGCGCGCCAATCCTGAATTTACACGCATCCTGATCGTGACCCGCTTCGATGTCGAAACTCCCGAGCAGCCCTCCGAGGAATTGAACGTGCACTACCAGACGGTGGGCTCCTACCAGTTGGACGAGGGCTACACGGCGGGCTCCTCCGGCGAGCAGGCCGAGTTCCGGGTGCAGGAACAGAACGGCATCCTGCTGGTCACGGCGGTGAGTCCGGAAAGCCCGCACGTGTCGCCGCGCGCGGCGCTGGCGTGGATGAAACTGCGGCTGGACGACCCCAAGACCAGCGATGTGGAGCGGGCTCATCTGTTAGACGCAGTGAATCAATTAAACAATCTTCTGCCCGCGCCTCATCCGGCGCCGGGCGGCTAGCCAACCCGAGCATGCCCAAGCGTTTTCGCCTGACGACAAGAGGCAGACCCAAGTCCTGACGCGATACGTTGCGGCGTGATGTGATCGCACGAGCGGGCACACGGGCCAATGGCTCCTTTGGGTTAAGGCAAAATAGGTAAAACTTTTATGGAACCCTCTCGTTTCATGGACACCTCCGCAAATCCACTCTGGTTCTAAGCTCCTGAATCGCGAATTGGGGTACATGCGTGAAGATTGCCTGGCATGGTCCACAATCGAGCCCTGACCGGCAGCCATCTGGGACTTGTTCCATGCTTTCTCGCCCAATGGCACGATTCCAGCTTGCTAAATTGCAGAGATAGGTGCATCTTTTCTGGCGAGGAGAATACCAGTGCTCGATTACAGGCGAGATTCAGAGCCGAGACCTGATGCGACGACGATCTTCCGCCGCCAAGCGAAAGAACAACTTCGAAGGATCATAGTATTCGCGTGGGTAACCTTGTGGTGCTGCGCGATTGGCGCCTGGGCTCAGGGCCCCACGGCGAAGCCGGCTGCTCCTCCGAACCTTGCCGATCCGACCAGCGGCTCAACGTACGTCGGGTCCGACACTTGCAAGAGCTGCCACGAAGATCAGTTCAAGAACATTGATGCGAGCCCGCATTACAGAGTCAACTTGCCCAAGATCCGGGGAGAAGAGGCTCATGGCTGCGAGTCGTGCCATGGAGCCGGGTCAGCCCATGTGGCGGGAGGCGGCGATAAGACCAAGATTTTCATCTTCGAAGGAGCCAGGCCGGAAGCCGTCACCAAGCGTTGCATGGCCTGTCACGAGGCCAACCCTGAGCAGCGCGAATTCATGCGTTCCACCCATAACGAGAACGGCGTTACCTGCACAACCTGCCATTCAGTGCATCACTCAAAGCTGGAACGGCTGCTCGTACAGAAACAGACGGCGTTGTGCTTCTCTTGCCATACCGAACAGAAAGCCGATTTCCAGAAGCCGTTCCATCATCGCGTGGAAGAGGGGCTGATCCAGTGCAACGATTGCCACAATCCGCACGGCGCTTTGAGAGACCGTCAGCTTCGCTCGACGCCAGATCAGGACATGGTTTGCCTCAAGTGCCATAGCGACAAGCGTGGGCCCTTCGTCTTTGAGCACGAACCGATTAAGGGCGAGGGATGCCAGACTTGCCACACCGCGCACGGCTCGCCCTATCCGCGCATGCTGATCACCGCACGCGTGAACTCCCTTTGCCTGCAGTGTCATGTAACGATTCCGGCTGGTCCGCATTCGCAGAACTTGGCCCGGCAGGATTGCATCATGTGCCACACGAGCATCCACGGTTCCAATATCGATCCACATTTCTTTAAGTAAGAGGAGGAGAGGTTCATGGCCCACACCAATCAAAAATCGCCGCGGCCCCTCCTCGGGGAGGAAGAGTCGCTGGATCGGAGCCGACGTATGAATAGAAAGAGGAGCAAGCATGGAATGTCTGTCGCCCTCCTGATGCTGGCAATGCCGCTGCTTGGCTTGGCACAGGATGATGCTCCACCCCCTCCTGAGGGGAAAGTTATGGACGGCTACGTGGTGCAGCAGTCCGTGGAGTTTGGCGGCCGCATCACAAGCGTCGATGGCAACGAGCAGCTGTATGACACGCTGGTCAACCTGCATAGCGGTCCGCGCCTATTTGGCCAGGAGCTTTCGATGCGCCCGATGACCCGCGGCAAGGGGCCCTTCGACACCTTGTATCTGAGCAGCTTCGGATTCGGCGGCGACCCGAATGACATGGCCAGGCTGCGGGTCGAGAAGGGCAAGTGGTATAACTTCGTCGCCCTCTACCGGCGAGACCAGAACTACTTCGACTACAACCTGTTTGCCAACCCGTTGAATCTGAATCTAGGCATCGGAGCCGCACTCAAGGTCCCGGCTAACCCCGCTTTTCCCGCTGGCTCGGCACTACCGTGGTTGTTCAACCCGACGACGATGCCGTGGTATGTCAATAGTCCTCACCTGCAGGACACAACCCGCAACATGGGCGATTTCAATCTGACCCTGTTTCCCCAGTCGGTTGTGCGTATCCGCCTGGGCTATGCGCGCAACGTCACAGACGGAACGCTGGACACGACTCTCGAGTCCCCAATCCAAACCATCATCGGGGAACACGACCGCTGGCGCTCTGACCGGTACCAGTTTGGTATCGACTTCAGGGTGCTGAGGCGGACGACGATCAGCTACGACCAATTCTATGAGCACGACAAAGTCGATCCCAACTTCGCGGATAACAATCTGTCATTCACGGACAGCGTGACCGGCACGCCGATCGATGTTGGTATCTCGTTCCCAGCTCGTGGTTGTACCCCTGTCGCTGGGGTTAACTTCCCCGGCGGCAATGTCTACACGCCTACCGCTGGGTGCAACGTTGGTCTGCTCGGCTTCAATCGCTTTGGACAGGTTCGCACCGACATTCCGACCGAGCAGTTGTCATTGGAGTCCAACTACTTCCGGAACTTGGACATTACCGGCTCCGGTACCTATAGTTCGGGGCACTCCGACTTCCGGAACTATCAGGAAACTGCCGTCGCCCTTACGGGCACCACCCTGACCACCGGAAACTCTCACACGGATCGAGTTTCGGGAAACGCGGACCTCGGCTTAACTTATCATTTCAACCGGGAGTGGAGTGTCTCCGACAAGTTCCGCTGGCTCGACTGGCGCGACCCGGGCGTCTTCAATCAAACGAGCAGTCCGCTCACGACCGATCAAACCTACATCGCCGAACGCACGTATTCCAACACAGCGAAGTTGAACTGGGCTCCCAGCCGTCTGGTCAGCGCTTATCTCGGCTACCACTATGGCCGCCGGGAACTAACCGGCTCACCAGGGGGCGACTCGCTCACACTAAACAGCTACTACCTGGTGGGAGCTGGTGTGCCAGAGTACACTGCCAAGATTAACGAAGACACGGCTCTGGGAGGCGTTGTGCTCCGCCCGACCGATGCATGGCGGATCAATGGCGACTTGGAACTGCTGAGCGCCGACAACGCCTTCACCTATATTGGTCCGCGACACCAACAGCGTTTCAGGATCAACACCGTCTACAAAGTGAACCGTTGGGCGAGCATCAATGGCGGTGTGCATTTCGTCGAGACCAGAAATGACTTTGCCGAAAATATCAACGGCGCCTCAACGGTCTTCCCACCTTTTAGTCCCTTGACCCCGAACCTTTTCCCCCCGGGTGTCCCCCCCGCCTACGGGCACAAGGACCACTGGCGTTACTACACGTTCTCAGCGAGCCTGAACCCCAACCCACACTTCGGATTGGATTTCGGGTGGACCTACCTGGATCAATTGATCAATTCGGCGACCTGCGTGCCGGTGGCGACGGCCTCGCTCGTGGCTCAGCAGATCGGTCCCGATCCGGTCTTCTGCGTCAATAGCCAGAACCCGACCCCTTCTGCGACCACCGCCGACCTGCCGCTGACCCTGGCCTACCAGGAGAGGACGAATACCGGATTTGCCATTCTCACCTTCCGGCCGATCCATCGCGTTACCCTGAACGCCGGGTACGAAATCACCAGCACCGCCGGCTATAACCGGTGGCTGCTTCCGGGCGGGGCCGACGGCACCGGCAGCTTATTGGCGCTGAGCGACATTTATGGCAACAGCCCGAAGCTTGCCGGAAACCTAACTTCTCCTTGTCCGTCGGCGTCGATCGCGGTAACGGGCGGGTGCGGCTTTCCTGGTCCATTCCCCGATGCCCCATTGTCGCAAGCCTTGAACTGGAACAAGCCTAGTGTTGGCATTGCGGTGGATATCACCAAAAATCTCGTATTCAAGGGTGGCTATGCCTACTACGATTACAACGAGAAAGAAACTCGCGGGCTGCCAGTCGTAACCCTGCCGCGCGACTTCCACGCCAACACCGGAACCGTCTCTCTGAAATACTCGTTCTAGCTAGTGCGAGGTGGGAGTTGTATATACCTGTTAACAACTCCCACAATTCTTCGAAGCTGCTGCAATCCTCGGGTGCACGACGACACTGTGAATGTCGAGTTCTTCTCCTGAACAGCCAGAGTGGACATCAAGCAACTCGTAGACATCGTTGGCTGTTACTTCGGCGACGGAAGATTTAGGAGTCGTTTGGTGGCGGCGCGTGGACTCGAACCACGGACCTGCGGATTATGAGTCGACAATCGTTGCCGACCTGAGCCAGCTTCGGGCCTCCGCGACAAGCCGTCCGCGTGTGCAAATAGCTGTTTTTAGGGTTTTGCCGAGGGCAGGTTTGTGCTCGGTACTCGAGTGCAGAGCTGTGCGAGCGTCAAAAATCCATAGTGCCGTAGAAGCGCGGGAAAACTTCTCAGTCGGTTTGGGCCACCAAGCGCATAGGGCTGCTACAATAACTGCCCGGTAGGGGTGTAGCTGGGTCACGACCGGAACCACGCCAGTTCCACCTGCACTGCTGTAGAACGGTGGGGATCTATGGCATCTCTTCCAAACCCGACGATTGGAAAGTACGAGGTCATCGAGATCATCGGTGAGGGCGGGATGGGAGTGGTCTACAAAGCCCGCGATCCCCAGATCGGGCGCATGGTCGCGATCAAAAAGATCACTGCGGACTTTGGCAAGGATTCCGATCTTCTGAAGCGCTTCTTGTCTGAGGCGCAGGCGGTTGGAAAATTACAGCACCCCAGCATCGTGGTGATCTACGATTTGGGCGATGACGGCGGGAATCCCTTTCTGGTAATGGAATACCTCACGGGCCAGTCGCTAGAGAAAATTCTGGCCTCGCGCACCGAACTCCCTCTGATCCAGAAACTCGGCATCATTATGCAGGTCTGCGATGCTTTGCATTGTGCGCATCAGCGCAACATTGTGCATCGCGACATCAAGCCCGCAAACGTGATCCTGCTGGAAGATGGCAACGCGAAGCTGGTCGATTTTGGCATTGCCCACGCAGCGGAGAGCGGACTGACGCGCACCGGCCAGATACTCGGAACCATCAGCTACATGTCGCCCGAGCAACTCAACGGATTGCCGGTGGACGGCCGGTCGGATGTGTTCTCGACCGGCGTCATGTTGTACCAGTTGCTCACCTACAATTTGCCGTTCGGCGGGCAAGGGACCGCGGCGATCATCAACAATATTCTGCAGCATCCCCCGACGCCCCTCTCGGAATTTATCCGCGACTACCCGGCGGAACTCGACGAGATCCTGGATCGCGCTCTGGAGAAAGATCGCGAACAACGCTACGCCACCGCCGAAGACTTCGCTTTTGATTTGTCGCGTGTGCAGGAGGTCCTGAAGCGTGATGCCGTTAGCAGCTACGTTGGGCAGGCGCGAGCCTGTATCGCAAAATCGGAGCTGCCGCCGGCTCGGGAGATGCTGTCCCGGGCTCTCAAACTTGACACGCAGAATTCGGTTGCCAAACAGCTCATGTATGAAGTTCAGCGGCTTGCCGAGCGCGAGCAGACGGCCAGCCGCATCCAGCAGTTGCGCGCACAAGCCGAGGAAGCATGGGCGCAGAAGCGCCACTCCGACGCCCTGGGACTGATTGACCAGGCACTGCAACTGGATAAGACGGATATGGAGTTGTTGAGTCTCCGGGCGCAAATCGTGCAGGCGGAAGCTCTGCACCAGCAAGTCCTTAAGCTGCTGCACCTTGCCGAAAGCGCACAGCAGGCGGGCGAACTTTCGATGGCCATGGGCGTCATGAAAGAGGCGCTGCAACTCGATCCGAACGATACGCAGGTAAAGCTTCTGCACGCCGCACTGGTGCAGCAGATTACCGGTCACGACAATCAGAAGCAACTCCGAGAACTGCTGAGCGCGATTCACCAGGAAATCTCCGCCAAGCACTTCACCGCCGCCTACGAGATGCTCCAGCAGGCCGAAGCCGTCGATCCCGGCAATGGTGAGATTAAGTCCCTGCAAGATCTTGTGGCGACGGTGCGGCAGCAGGAGGCGCGGCGCGGCGAGATTCAATCGGTGTGTGCCGAAGTGGAAAGCCTGCTGGCCTCAGGCGATCTGGCCGGTGCTTGCGCCAAGGCAGATCAGGCCGGAGATCGGTTTCCGGGCGAACCTGCCCTGATCCAACTGAAGGCTGCCGCCGAGAATCAGCGGGAAGCGGCAGAGCGAAACCGCTACATAGAGACACGGATCTCCGAGGTCAACCAGTTGTTGAGCCAGGGCAATGCGGACGATGCTCTGCGGGTCCTGCAACGGGCTTGTCAGCGTTATGTGGGCGATTCCCGCTTGCAACCAATGTTGGAGGCGGTGCGCACTCGGGTCGGTCAGGAGAAGACGGAACAACTCAAGAAGGTGTGCCTGCAGAAGGCAAAGGACGAGATCGGCCACGGAGATTATGACACTGCCCGGTTGACCTTGGAAATGGCGGGGCAACTACTGCAGAGCGACTCCGAAGTGGCCTCTCTGCTGGCGGAGATTCGAGGCAAGGCGACCGAGAGCACAAGAGAAAAAAGGATTGAAACCATTTGCAGGCAGGGCCAGATGCTTGTGCAGGATGGCGAATTCGATCTCGCCATCACCCTGCTGGAGCGATCCGTCGCCGAAATCGCCGATCCCCGGCTGGAGAATCTGCGGCAGCAAGCGAAGGCGAAGGCAGAGGAGTTCAACGCGAAGGCGAACCTGGCAGCGGAGCAGGCTCGGAGGATGCTGCAAGAGGGCAAGGTGGAGGAGACGTTGACGTTCCTGCTCGGCCAGCCTGGGACCTTTGGCCGGGTCCAGGCCTTCGCCGAGACTTGCGAATTGGCGCGCCTGCAGCACGAGCGCACCATGACCTCCGTCCCAATGAAGCCGCCAGAGCCGGCCAAGCCCGAGACCGGTGTGGAGATGCCGGAAGCAACCGTTCGGACAACTCCTCCATTGGAAGCGGTCGAGCCTTTAGCTCCTCCGGTGCAAGAGGCCGCCTCGATGGTGCCCGTGGCTGCCGGCAAGCCGGTTTCCGAGACCGCTTTGCCGGAGTCCACGAGCACGCAAGTGAGTAAGTCTGCGACTACCCCGGCGGTGGGCCGAGGCCATAGCGCTGCAGGAATGCGGTACGGCGCCGTCGCGGGGGTTGTGGTGGTTCTGGCGATCCTCGCTGCATTTTTCCTGCATCATCGATCCACACCAACCCCTTCGGCGCCGGTTTCGGACTCCTATGTGGAAGTCATCGCGCAGCCCTGGGGCACGGTCAAGAGCCTGACCAGCGCCAGCGGGAAGGTGATTGCGGTGGATGAACAGACTCCGGTCCGATTACAGGTTCCGGCCGGGGAATACACAATCACGATGGCGGGCCCGAATGCGCAGGAGCAAACGGGAAAGGTTTCGGTGAGCCCCGGCAAACCCGCGCAGTATAGCTATGTCTTCGAGGCGGTCGATGCGGCGAAAATTGTCAGCGCATATTGATATGGCCCTGTTGCTTGTTCTGTGCGTGCTCCTGATCGTTCCGGCGGCGCAGGCGAACAAGAAGAAGGATCTCCTGAAAAAGGCACAGGCTGCCGAACAGGCCGGCGATTCCGAGAGCGCGTGGAGCGCATACTGCGAACTGTCACGCGAGGACCCCAAAGACGAGAACGCGCGCGCCAAGTGCGCCGAATTTACCCAGCGCAGCCAGGATGCCGACAAGAAGGAAGCCGCCATGATGTCGGCCGGCGAGCAGGCCCTTGCCCAGAACCGATTCGACGAAGCCATTCAGGATTTCAAAGCAGTAGTGGGAAGGTCGTATCACGACCAGGCTCAGCATTATCTGTATGTGATCATTCCGCAAGCACAGCAGAAATTCGCGGCCGAGCAGCAGAGGCTCGCGGCCGAAGCGAAGAATAGTCAGCTCTTCCAACAAGGCATGGACGCCTACAAAAAGAATGAGTTCGAGAAAGCCAAGCCGCTCCTGTCTGCGGTAACCGGCAACAACACGGCGAACGCGCACAACGTTCTTCAGCAGATCGACGATTACACAAAGTCCGTGAACGAGGGCGCCCGTTTGGAGGGTGCAGGGAGCTATGCCCAGGCTATCGAGCGCTACCGGCGCGCGCTCAAGATCAAGGGCGACGGTCCAGGGAACCTGAGACAAAAGATTGCCGGCGCGACCGTAAAACTGGCACAGCTGTCCGGCAAACAGCCGGAGGCCTCCGAGCAGCAGCCGCAGCAGGCCAGCGACCAGCCATTGATCGACGGGATCGCCGCCTTCTACACAGGCAACTACCAACAGGCTGAGGAAAGGCTCTCCGCTTACTCCGGAGGTGGCTCCAGGAAAGCGCTCGCGCTGTTTTATCTTGGCGCATCGACGCTCTCCCGTTACTTCCTGGCCGGTGCGGACGACAAAGCGAAAGATCTCTACAACCAGGCGATGGATAAGTTCCGCGAAGCCCGCCAGGCGGCGACGGGATTCAGTCCGCCCCAGCAGGTCATCTCCCCGCGCATTCTGGCGGTGTTCAACCAATCCGGCAGGTGAACTTGTTCCGGGCCAGCGCGGCGCTGGTTTGTTCTCAGCCCTGGTACCGCAGTTCCAGCACGGTGCAATCGTCGTTGAGCGGTGTATCGCCGCAAAAGGCCTGCACGCGCGCGAAGATCTCCTCAAACGAATCGGCTGCCACTGCGTCACGCAGGCGATCGTCGCCAAAGAACTCTCCGGCCGCATCCTGCGCCTCAGTGATGCCATCGGTGAACACCACCAGGCGGTCTCCGGGCGCAAGTTGGTAGCTCTCGGTGGTATAGGCGAGGCCATCGAGCAGCCCTACCGGGGGATTCTGCGGAGTAGTTCGCACGAGCGTCCCGCCGCGAACCAGAAACGGCGGCACGTGGCCGCAGTTGATGAACTCCAGCAGCCCCTCCGGACTGAGGCGCGCAATCGTCAGCGTCGCATATTTCTCGCCGAGGTCTTTCTGGCACAAAAAACGGTTGGCAACGCCGGCGATCTCCTCCAGCGGCATCGACGCCTGCAATTGGGCATAAATCATGCCTTGCAGAATGGAGGCCAGCAGAGCTGCGGAAACTCCTTTGCCGCAGATATCCGCCAGCACGGCCGAAATGTTGCCGCCGGCGGCAATCACGTCGAAAAAGTCGCCGCCGATTGCCTTGCAGGGAATGTTGCGGGCGCGTATCTCGGCGAAGGAACTCCCGGGAATCTTCACGGTCATCAGGTGCTGTTGAATCGTGCCGGCGATCGCCAGCTCTTGTTCGTAGCGCCGGGTGTTTTCCTGTTGTTGAACCAGTTCCGCGTTTTCAACCAGGGCTGCGGCTTCGCGCGCAATGGTGCGCAACAAATCATTGCTCACCGACGAAAGATCCCGCGAGATCTTCTGGCTATCCAGATAAAGCGCACCGCTTACCTGCGGCGCAGAGCCGTCCGGGCGGCGCAGCAAAGGAATGCAGATCACGGTGCGCAGCTCGAAATTCATGATGCTCATCTGCTGCGCGAGTTCGGCGGAACTGCTGGTGTCGGTGATCAGGAACTCGCACGCCGAAGTGACGGCTTTCATCAGCGTGGAATGAGAGATGGTGCTGTCTTCCCGCAAGGTACGCCCGTGTTCATCCAGCCCGGCGGCCAGCCGAAGGTTGCCGCTTTTGTCGCGCAGGAAGACGAAGCCGCGCTCGGCCTTGGTGAGGCGCAAGGTAGCTTCCACCAGCGTAGCCAGGACCTCGTCGAGCATTCGCGCGGAATTCAGCTTGCGCGCCGCTTCGAGAAAAAGGCTCAACCGCTCCAGGTCGGCGGCCGCCCCTGTTGGTTGTCTCTCGCTGATCTGCGTGAGAAGCTCGCGCGCTTCCAGCTCGTCCGTGCTCGGCAGCGGCTCTTCCGTCTTCGGCTGCGGGGAAAAAATAATGTATCCCAAGTCGGCGTGCCCGAACTCGATGCGGTCGTTCGGCGACAACTTCCGGCGGCCGCTTACGCGCACGCCATTTAAGTAGGTGCCGAACTTGCTGTTCTGGTCCTCGATATAGTACTGCCCGCCCTCGGCTACAATCGCCGCATGATCGCGCGACATGCGCGGGTCCGCAATACAGACGTCTTTTCCCGATTTGCGACCGATGGTTACCGGCAAGTGTTGCATACGGACGATGAATTTTTCCGTGCCCCGGACCACGGACACCCACGGAAAAGAATCAGGCGGCTGTTCAGGAAAGGAAATATCCATTGACGGCATAGCCATGGGACACCTCGACACCGAGACAATCGTGCGGCCGATACGTTTGTGCCTGATTGCACGCCCGCGCCGCAGCTTCTAGTAAATTCGGATGCACAGCAACTTGCCAATGCTGCCGGTCATGGGGCAACCGGACGATTAAGCGGAGATGCCCGTACAGGTTCTCACGGGATCTACGTCTTATCGACCGACCTTCCGCGCATTGCTCGCTCCGGGAAAACGGCTTACGGCTGCAAGCCACAAGTGGCTTTCTCCCTCCTTCAGTGGGATTTTGCCGTGAGCAACGGCCAAAGTGTTAAGTAGATTTTCGCCAGCGGCGAGCATCTTTTACGCCGATTGAGTGATCTTCCTTTCGTGAATACATTAATTAACCGTTTGTTTTGCAGACTGATCTCCAAGCGTTCCTTCGCCGGCACCTGTCCGAGATGATGGATAGGATCGCTAAGGACTGAGAAACGTGAAAAGATCAGTTAGGGCCGCAGAGGAACTCCCGTGAAAGCGGATGACCTGCAGTGTTTGGTATCGGCGTTCATCCGCGTTCAATTGGGCACCCACTAGGAACAACTACGCGATGCGAAAAGGGTTTACGCGAAATCCGCAAGCGAACGAGCCCGCGACGCCAGGCAAGAACTACATAACGCCGAGCGGGCTGCAGCGCCTCAAAGACGAGCACCGGTTTCTGCTCACCAGGGAACGCCCGGCCGTCGTGGAGGTGGTGGCGTGGGCTGCCAGCAACGGCGATCGCAGTGAAAACGCCGACTATCAGTACGGCAAGCGGCGGCTGCGGCAGATCGATGGGCGGATTCGTTTTCTTGCGAATCGAATCGAAGCCGCGGAAGTAGTGGACCCGGAAGCTTCCAGAGCGGGGCAGGCGAAGACGAGGGCATTCTTCGGAGCGACCGTGCGCTATGCCAATGCCGCGGGAGCGGAGCGAGTGGTGAGCATTGTAGGCGTCGACGAGATCGATCTCAACCGCAACCACATCAGTTGGGTGTCACCTCTGGGGCGCGCGTTGATGAAGTCGGAAGCGGGCGACAGCGTAGTTCTCCAAGCGCCGGGCGGTACAGAATACCTGACCGTGCTGGAAGTGTGTTACGAGCGAATTTCTGTGGAACCGTTCCGTGAACCACCTGGATCCGAGGCCTCGGCAAAGGGACTCCCTCGCCGAAGCTAATCCACCTTTGGCTCGGAGTTCTCTGTTGCGTGAGCTGCCCGCGCGGCTGACTCAGAATCAGACAATCGTCCTAAAGACTGCGCAATACAGACGGATCCTTGGGCTTGGCGACCTCGGGGCAAACGGCGCAGGCATTCCTATCGGCAAGCTGCAACTCTATACGAGGTCATTAATTTGTGAGCACCACCTTGAGCGCTCCCTCACGTGCCGCGTTTCCAAAGGTATCGTATGCCTTCATGATGTCGTTCATTGCAAAACGATGAGTCACAAGTTTGCCTGGCTGTAATTTGCCTGCGAGCACCACCTTGAGCAGCATCGGTATAGTGACCGTGTCCACCAGTCGCGTGGTGAGCGAAATGTTATGGTCCCAGAGCTTCTCGATATGCAGTTCCACAGGTTTGCCGTGGACGCCAACATTCGCGATCCTTCCACCTACCGCGACAATGGCCTGACAGATATCGAAGGTGGCAGGCATACCCACCGCCTCAATGGCCACGTTGACGCCTTCTCCCTCTGTAAGTTCCATCACTCGCTCAACAGCGTGCCCATCTGCGCTGTTGATGAGAGTGGTTGCGCCAAACTGCTTTGCGAGCGCAAGGCGCTTATCATCCAGGTCAATCATGAAGATCGACGCAGGTGAATAGAATTGTGCCGTGAGCAGAACCGAGAGGCCGACGGGCCCTGCGCCGACGATGGCAACGGTGTCGCCTGGCTTCACCTGCCCGTTCAGGACGCCGCACTCAAAGCCCGTGGGCAAAATGTCGCTGAGCATCACGAAGGCTTCTTCGTCTGCACCCGGCGGAAGTGGGTAGAGACTTCTGTCAGCGTGCGGGATGCGAACGAACTCGGCCTGGGTCCCGTCCAGGGTGTCGCCCAAAATCCAGCCGCCGTACCGGCAATGGGAATAGATATTTTTTCTACAGAAGTCGCATTTGAGGCAAGCGGTGACGCACGAAATTATGACCTTGTCTCCCTCGTGAAATTCAGAGACGCCCGTACCTACCTGTTCGATGACGCCAATGCCTTCGTGGCCCAGAATGCGGCCATCGGTTACGGATGGAAGATCTCCTTTCAGAATGTGAAGGTCCGTTCCGCAAATCGTCGAAGTCGTAATCCGCACGATGGCATCGCCCACGTCCTGGATGGTCGGGCGCGGCTTGTCCTCCCATGCAAACTTGCCCGGGCTGTGATAGACCAGCGCTTTCATGATGCTGCCGGTTCTCGCAGTTGCGGTATTTGTATTCGTCCGTTTGTGAACAGCGGTTGTCATGGATTTCCTCCCACGTGCGTCATAGTAAAGCGGCTGACGATGACTCGACTGGTCAAGATTGCACACCTGCGCCACCTCAAGGAAGGCGTGGTACGTTGAGCCCGAGCCGGAGTGGACGGCTGGACGTTTCCAAGCAGAGAGGCTCGGTGTGTCTGTATGCGAAAGAAGATTCGATGGGTTGCTTGGTGGCGGCGCGTGGACTCGAACCAAAGGGACGGGGGTCTTCGTAGCCGCCGTCTTAAGCTTCAGATTTGGATTCGCAATGTAGTCACGTCAGGGCGTCCTCTCGATGAGGTAGGGGAGGAACTCCAAGACCTGCTTTCCGACTATGAATCCTATATGCATCTCCAACACCAAAAGGTGAACAAAGGGATTTCAACTTCAGTATCGCAAATGTCCGCTAGAGTTGCGCGATCTCCAGGTAGCGAGGACCCTCAGTTGTTGATTTCAGGTGAATGCGCTCATCCAACCCAGCTCGCCGCCTGAACTACCGGTGTTCGGTACCGAGATACGCCGATCCCACTGGCGATACGATCCCGAATTCGCCATCGAGGAATCTCGCCGCGAGCGACCGGCCATTGCCAGATACTAGATCTCGGTTTCAGGAGATGGATAACCCTGTACGGCATTTAAGTACCTTGCCATAACAAATTTCATGGCCAAGATTTATACCGTGGCCATGATATCGCGAGCGATGAAAACGGCAACGGAGACAGCAGAAAAAGCCAAAACCTTCGTTAAGTGACAACGCAGTGGCAATTGAAGCAATGGACACCACTCGCAGTTTTCCAGTAAGCGCCATGCTGTCTATGAGTTGAGTGGTGGCGGCGCGTGGACTCGAACCACGGACCTACGGATTATGAGTCGACAATCGTGGCCCTGAAACTCTATATGCAGAGTCTAGCTCGGCAAAATGCGGCAAAACAGGGAAAACCGCGCAACCTGGACGCAACTAGAAAACGCCTGAAAACTTAAGTCAGGCACCGTTGGTCCGGGTTTCCGCAGCGGGTCGGTTGTAGGGAGTGGCCAGTTTCCGGTTTGCCTGGGTGGAACTGCGTCGGCTTTGCCACAAGCCGGCACATCAGGACTAATCACGGCTGGATGGTTTCCGGTCGGTCGACAGTTCCGGCCGACTCGTCTAAATCCAATTCCCCTGGCTGCGAAGAATGGGGCACCACGACCGAAGTGGCCTCTCTTGGTAGGGATGGAACCAGCCAGCGAAACAGCAGCGTGGCCGCCGCCGCGCCTGCCAATTGAGCCAGGACAAACCCCGGCGCATCGCTGGGCCGGATTCCGGAAAAGGTATCGCTTGCCGAGCGCGCGAGCGTGACGGCGGGGTTTGCGAACGAGGTAGAGGCCGTGAACCAATACGCGCCTGTGATATACGCTCCGACGGCGAACGGCACGGACGAGGAGCGCCGACGGGAGCAGCCCCAGATAACGGCCAGCAGTCCGAAGGTGGCGATAAACTCGCTGAAGACCTGCGCGCCGCCCGACCGGACGTGGCGCGACAAACTGAACAATGGTTCCCCAAACATCAAGTGTGCAGCCGCGACTCCGGCAAAAGCCCCGAGGAACTGCGCCGTCAGATAGCCAGGAACTTCAGCCCACGGAAGCCCGCCCTGCGAAGCGTCGGCCAGCGTAACAGCGGGATTGAAGTGCGCTCCTGAGATGGGGCCAAAGGTGAGAATCAGCGCCACGAGCATTGCGCCCGTTGCGAGCGTATTAGCCAGCAGTGCAATCGCAATGTTTCCCCCGGCGAGGCGCTCGCCCATGATGCCGGAGCCGACGACGGTGGCCAGCAGTAGCGCCGTGCCCACCGCTTCGGCGATGATTGACCGAATCTGTGTCATGCGCGGCGTCATGCAAGGTCGCCCGTGGGTCGTGTGGCTCCGAATACGTCGTTCACGGATTTACTATCTCCGGTCTATTTTAGCTCTGCCGTTGACACGCCAGAGCTAACCGTTTGCAACGCCTTTGTCGCCTTCTCTGCAACCGACGACGGAAGCGGCACATAACCGATCTGGGATGAATATCGCTGGCCATCTTCAAGGCTCCACTGGAAGAGATCACGAAGGGCTTTAGCGGTCTGCGGGTCGTCGTAGCGCTTGCGAAGTAGCACCCACGAGTACGTTACGATGGGATATGAGCCAGCTCCGCTCGGGTCGGGCACAAACACTCTGAAATTGTCGGGGAGGTCAGCTGAGGCAAGCCCGGCTACGCAACTCTGCTCGGTTGGCTTGATGAACTTACCTTCCTTGTTCTCAATTGCGGCCATGTTCAAATCGAGCCTGCTGGCGAACTCATAACCAACATAGCCAATTGATCCCTCGGACCTCTGGATCAGTGCAGCGACACCCTCGTTTCCTTTAGCGTGCATCGTGTTTCCCGGCCAATTGACCAGGGTAGAAGGGCCGAACCAGCTCCTCCATCGATCACTGATGGCCGTTAAGTTGCTTGTGAATGCGAACGTCGTTCCGCTGGCATCCTGCCGGGCGGCTATGGCGATCGTTCGATTCGGCAGATTTATTCCCGGATTCGATTGCACGATCAGCGGATCGTTCCAGTTCTTGATTTCACCTAGAAATATCCCCGCATAAGCTTTGCGGGAAAGCCGCAGCTCGCCATGAACTTTGGGCAAGTTATAGGCCAACACTAGGCAGGCGGACGTGACAGGAAGCATCAGGGTATCGTTGTTCGTCTGTGCCAACTCAACGTCGGACATGGCGGAATCGCTCGCACCGAAATCGATCTTTTCCTCAGCCGAGACATTCTTTCCTACAAATCGGCGAACACCTTCCCCGCTTCCCACCGAATCATACTTGATGAAAACATCGGGATGGCTCTTGTGATAGACCGTGAACCAGCGGTCGAATAGCACAGCATCAAAGGATGATCCGGCTCCAGTCAACGACACGCTCCCGGCAGGAAGCTTCTCGTCATCCGTCTTCGAACGTGAACAGCTTGCCAAAAGTGTCACAATCAAAACCGTTGCCAGAACTGGTACCGAAAACCTAGCAATCTTTCGCATATGCGTCTCCGTCCCTATGTCCTAAATCGAAGGCATCGATCTACGCCATAGCGCATACAAACATATACGCATTGATGCATATATGATGTTAATAGAATGTTAAAAACGAGCACTGCTTATATCCTGTACAGGGTGGAGTGCGATGCCCGAATGAGGCCGTCGGAGTTCATGAACAGCCGCGAAGAGTGGAAGAATCGTACCTACTCGGCTAAGGTAGAGCCCTTGCGGGGACGAGCCAGCCCAGACAACGGGCGCCATTCGCTCACGGTGCACGAGCCGTTCTCAATGGCTTTTTTCAGCTTACGCGTGTCTTCCGCGAACCCCGCTTCGCTCTCGAATACCTGTTGCAGCAGGGCAAAGAGTTTCTGCTGTACACCGTCGGAGCGTTGCACGATGCGGTAGTACATTCTCGGCCCTTCGCGACGATCCACCACCAGCCCTGAGTTCTTCAGGTAGATGAGGTGACGCGAAACGTTCGGCTGGGGTGAATCGAGGACGTACTGAATGTCACAGACACAAAGTTCCCCGTGCATCAGCAGGTTCAGAATCCGTAGGCGATTCGAATCTGCCAGTCCCTTGAATATCTGCTCCGCCTGCTTCATGGCAACATTGTAA
Source organism: uncultured Acidobacteriota bacterium (assembly GCA_963742165.1). GTDB lineage: Bacteria > Acidobacteriota > Terriglobia > Terriglobales > Acidobacteriaceae > TOLSYN. The sequence goes on from CAVUKX010000001.1 coordinate 259,976, forward strand.
CCCGAAATCTATTCGTATGCCCATAGGCGCATACGAGTATGCTATGCTTTTCGCGGTAACGGCCTTCACTATCACTGCCATCTCCGAGTGTTCGCCCCCGAGCCGAGGTATCTATGAGACCGAAAGTTCTGTTTCTCTGTACAGGCAATTCTGCCCGGAGCCAGATGGCGGAAGGCTACTTGCGTCACGTCGCCAATGATCGATTTGAGGCGATCAGCGCCGGAACTCAGCCCGTAGACCTCAACCCACTGGCGGTGGAGGCGATGCGAGAAATCGGGATCGACATCTCGAACCAGAGATCGAAGGCGGCTAGTAGCCTATTGGGACAGCACGTCCCGTTCGTAGTCCGGTTGTGCGAGAGCGCCAAGGAACGCTGTCCCATTTTCCCCGGCTCTTGGGAGGTCCTCGACTGGAGTTTTGAAGACCCAGCCGCTGCCATCGGCTCGGACGAAGAGCGACTCGCGGCTTTTCGTCGGGTACGGAACGAAATCATTGCGCGCATTGATGAACGATTCGTGAAGGGCGACACCAGTCGAAAGCGAACATGAATATTGCAATCTTTTTTGCGCTTCTCGTGGTGTACGGCGGCTAGTATCAGCGCCGGTCTTCCAGTTTTCAGGAGAACTTCTATATGTCGATACTTCAGGTGTATGACCCGGCGATGTGCTGCTCCACTGGTGTCTGCGGTCCCAGCGTGGACCCCGTGCTGCCCAGATTTTCGGCCGATTTGGAATGGCTCAAAAGCAATGGCGTTCAGGTTGAGCGCTTTAACCTGGCGCAGGAGATTGGGGCGTTCACAGCGAACGCACTCGTCAAAGCGGCCATCGCCTCGAAAGGCACCGCGTGCCTGCCCATGGTACTCGTGGACGGAAACGTCGTTTCAGAGGGAGCCTATCCTACCCGCGAGCAACTGGCAGGCTTCACGGGCGTTGCCTATGAGCCCGGCCCGGTTATCAAGCAGAGCGCGTCAAATCTGATTGACATTCGCGCCGGCAAATCGGGGATAAAGTAATGCAGCTGGGCGAGCTCACCAGGAATCTGTTGTTCACAGGTAAAGGTGGTGTCGGCAAAACATCCATCGCATGTGCAACCGCTATCTCACTTTCGGACGCTGGCAAGCGCGTGCTGCTGGTGAGCACCGACCCTGCTTCTAATCTCGACGAAGTTCTGGCAACCCCTCTCGGAATGCGTCCGTCGCCGGTCGAAAATGTTCCTGGTCTTTTCGCCATGAACGTCGATCCTGAAGAAGCTGCACGGCAATACCGCGAGCGTGTCGTTGCCCCCTATCGTGGACTCCTCCCGGAGGCCGCGCTAAAGAGCATAGAGGAGCAGTTGTCCGGCGCATGCACACTTGAAATTGCAGCATTTGAAGAGTTTGCCAAGTTGCTGGGTGACGCTCAGGCCACCACCGATTTCGACCACGTCATTTTTGATACCGCACCGACCGGGCACACCTTGCGGCTTCTCCAGCTTCCCTCCGCCTGGTCTGGATTTATCGAGAGCAACGTCGGCGGCACTTCTTGTCTCGGGCCCTTGGCCGGGCTGCGGGCCCAGCACGAGCTATATGACAACACGGTAAGTGCGCTCTCAGAGGCGGCGCGGACCACCATCTATCTCGTGAGCCGCCCCGAAGGCACGGCTTTGTCCGAAGCCGAGCGGACACATCATGAGTTATACGCCATCGGTCTGCACAATCAGCGCCTGATTGTGAACGGCATCTTCCGGAGCAGCGACCCCGGCGATGTAGTTGCCCAGGCGCTTGAGCAACGTGGTACCGAAGCCCTCGCCGCAATGCCCGAAGGAATCGGCAAACTGCCGCGCACGGAAATTAAACTTGTCCCGCGATCTTTGATTGGCGTTGAAGCGCTCAGACTCCTTGGAGAGCCGAATCTCCGTGCATCTGTCGTAGCTGCACCGACTCGAAAGAGTCAGGAACTTCCGCCGCCTCTGGCGAAATTGATTCCCCTGCTTGCTGCTCAAGGCAAGGGTGTGATCATGACCATGGGAAAAGGTGGCGTCGGCAAGACGACGGTTGCAGCCGCCGTTGCGGTTGAGTTGGCGCGATTAGGCTTTCCGGTTCAACTCACCACCACAGATCCCGCAGCTCATCTCGCGTTGACCGTCGGTGCAAACACTCCCGGTCTCACCGTTAGCCGCATAGATCCGGTGACTGAAACGCGGGCCTATACCGAAGAGGTTCTACGCGAATCGGGTGAGGGGCTGGATGAAAAGGGCCTTGCGCTGCTTGAAGAAGATCTGCGTTCTCCCTGTACGGAGGAGATTGCCATCTTCCGGGCTTTTGCCAGAATGGTGAATATGGGCAACGATGGGTTCGTCGTGATAGACACGGCGCCTACCGGGCACACACTTCTGCTTTTGGATGCAGCGAATGCCTATCATCGGGAAGTCGAGCGCAATTTGACATCGATTCCCGAGAGCGTGCGGCAACTCCTGCCGCAGCTACGGAACCCGGACTTCACCAAGATTCTGATCGTCACCCTTCCGGAAGCGACCCCGGTGCACGAAGCGGCGCGTTTGCAAGAGGACCTCCAGAGAGCGGACATCACACCCTTCGCTTGGGTCGTGAATCAGAGCTTTTATGCCTCTGGCACCTGCGACCCGGTACTTGCCGAACGTGGCGCTCAGGAAGTCCGTTACATTGACGAAGTGCAGCAGAAGCTCGCGACAAAAGTCGTCCTAATCCCATGGCAGGTCAAGCCACCGGTAGGAGCAGGACTGTTGCAGGAACTGCTCGAACCCCATGCTGCCGACCTGACTGGCGCAGCCACGACCAATACGAAAAGGTGAACGTCATGCAGAAACGATACAAAGTCTTGATTCTTTGCACGGGAAATTCCGCCCGGAGCCAGATGGCGGAAGGGCTACTGCGGCACGACGCAGGAGAGCGCTTTGAAGTGGAGAGCGCGGGCACCAAGCCCAGCTCGGTGCGAACGGAAGCGATTGCGGTCAACCTCTACCACCGGCTGTTCATTCCCGCGCTGACAAAGGCCGGCATCCGGAAGATCCGCCTGCACGATCTGCGTCATACCTTCGGATCGTTACTCATTCAGCAGGGCGCCTCCCTGACCTACGTGAAGGAGCAACTTGGTCATGCCAGCATCCAGTTGACGGTTGACATCTACGGGCACCTGATTCCCGGGGCCGATGTCTCATTCGTCGATCGTCTGGACGAAAAGCCGAAGAAAGTGGCAAAGGACACGAAACCACCTGCAACCCCCGCGCAACCACGGGAAAATGCCGAGACCGAGATTCCTTTGGAAGTTGTTGATTTGCTT
>CAVUKX010000002.1:0-496450 GCA_963742165.1 uncultured Acidobacteriota bacterium
GGTGAACCCCAATGACAGTTATCCGCTTACACTCAGCGGCGCTCAGGGCGGATTTGTTACCAAGTTCACCTCGAGCGGTTCGGCTCTGGTGTTCTCCTCGTACCTGGGCGGTTCGGGAACCGATCAGAGCAGTGCCATAGCGGTCTCCACGGACACCGTCAACTCGGCTTTTGTAGACATCTATTTGGCAGGCAGTACAACCTCGCAGGATTTTGAGTCGATGCTGCTGCTACAGCCGATGGCAGCTCCCAACTACGCTCCACCTCAAGCCACCTATGGCGAAGCTGGCGACGCTTTTGTGGCGATGATTCCCGGGGCAAGCATACCCACGGTCACGGTTTTGCCGGGCAGCCTGACCTTCGCAAACCAGAGCGTAGGCACGACCAGCGTCCCTCAGGCGGTCATCTACCGCAATACCAACACCCTCTCGGCGGTTCAGATCGATTCTGTCTCATTTGGCAGCAGCGTCTATGCACAGGCGATTGGCAACGGCACTCCGCCGGACTGCGGCGCAGGGAGCGTAGTGCAGCCGAACTCAACTTGCCAGATACTGGTCACCTTTAGCCCGACATCGACGCAGAACCCGCAGAACAGCCAGCTCACCATCTTGGATGACGCTTCCAGCACACCACACGTCGTCAAGCTGACCGGCTCCGGCGTTCTGTTACCGGTTGTCTCCCTGTCAACAATGAGCGTGACGTTCCCCAATCAGGCCCTGAATGTCGCCTCGGCCTCGATTGCGATCACGGTGACGGATACCGGTAGCGGTCCGCTCCAATTCAGCCCGTTCGGCTTCACGGGATCCAACGCCGGGGACTTTACGCAGACCAACAATTGCGGTTCAAAGATCCAGGCCGCCGCCTTCTGTGTCATCAACGTGACCTTCACGCCAGCGGCCCTCGGCGGCCGAACGGCCTCACTTGTCATTACCGACAATGCCGCCAACTCGCCGCAGAGCGTCGCGCTGAGCGGAACCGGCATCAGCGCATCCGGAACGATTCAACTTGCCTTTGTCGCTCCCGCCACGGGAGCCTTCGGCACCCAGCAGGTGGGCCTTGCCACCGCGGCCCAGACCGCGACCCTGAGCAATGCCTCGACCACTACGGCGCTGACCGTCAACAGCATTGCGGTTGTTCCCCAAGTGACCGGTAACACGGACTTCGCGATCGTTCCCGGTACCGGCGCTGGCGCCTGTTCATCCACGTTTCCATTCGTTCTCGACGTGAACGCCTCCTGCACGATCCAGGTGAAGTTCACTCCAAGCTCGGCGGTAAATGAGTCCGCTAACCTGACAGTGAATGGCAGCGCATCGAACTCGCCGCTGTCGCTTGCTCTCACCGGCACAGGAACGGGCGGCGGGTCGGGCGGCGGTCCGGACTTCAACATCACCGGCACAGGAAGCGTGGCCGTGGTTCAGGGCGGCACCGCGCCGTACACGTTGCAGGTGGCGCCGGTGAATGGTTATAGCGGTACGGTCACGTTCAACGTCACCGGGCTGCCAAAGGGCACCAGCTGGTCTATCTCTTCCAACCCGTTGACCCTTAATGGGGCTCCGCAAAACGTCACGCTCACGGTTACTACCTCGGGGGGCAGCGGAAGCTCCGCCCGCGCGGTGCCCCCGCAGTCGGGGTCGAGGGCCATCTTCCTGGCGCTGCTTCCGTTCTCGATGCTAGGGATGCTGTTCATGAACAAGCGCCGTGGTATGTGGCTGGCGCTCGGACTGGTGCTGCTGTGCCTGCTGCTTGGGATGGTAGGATGCGGCGGCGGGGGCGGCAGCAGTGGAGTAGCTGCCGGTGGTCCCTACTCGTTCACCCTCGTCGCAACCTCAGGTGGCCAGGTTCAGAATGTTCCCTTGCAGCTGGTGGTCAGCCAGCAGTAAGGCAGGTTGCGCATCTCTGCAGCACGGCAGGTTGACGTGCTGCAGAGATGCATCTCCGTCCCGGCATCCTCGCCTGCGGCGGAAGCTGTTATCCTTTCCCCATGCGCATCCAAGTCCTGTGCTTTGGCCGCCTGCGCGAATTGCTTGCCCCAGAGATTGCGGTTGAGCTGGCCTTGCCCGCCACGGTGGGCGATCTATGGCTGCAGCTGCGCCAGCAGTTTCCTGTGCTGGCTCCGTACGAAGGGGCCATCGCCGTGGCGGTCAATCAAGCGTTCGCTTCGCCGTCCACCTCTCTCAGTCCGGGAGATCAGGTTGCGCTTCTGCCGCCGGTGAGTGGGGGACTGGGCGACCCTGGGTTGCCGCTCGTCTCGGCGCACGCCCGGCTGCAGCGCGAGTCCATCGATACCGCCGCGATCCTGGCGCGCATCAAGGCCGGCGAAGACGGAGCCGCCTGCGTCTTTGACGGGATCGTCCGCAACCACACCCGCAGCCGCCGCACGCTCTATCTGGAGTACGACTCCTATCCCGCCATGGCGCTGGCAGAGATGGAGCGGCTGGCTATGCAGGCGTTGGCAGACTTTCCGGTTCGCGATGTCCACATCTCGCACCGCGTGGGCCGCCTTGAGATCGGCGAAAGCAGCGTCGTCATCGTGGTCGCCAGCGCGCATCGGGCGGCCGCCTTCGACGCCTGCCGCTGGATCATCGACACGCTCAAAAAAACCGTGCCCATCTGGAAGAAGGAATTCTTTTCGGACGGGGCCACCTGGGCCGACGGCGAAGCTTTCCCGCCGGAGCTGACTCTGTAAAAGCCTCGGGTTGGAAAGTTCCGAATTCCAGCCCTCCATCTTTCCCTATAATGAGCCTCGCATGCTGCCTCGCCTCGCGCTCTCGCTTTTGCTGCTGCTGCCGGCTTCCGCCGTGGCGCAAAACGGGCCTGCGACTCCTCCTGCCCAGGTTCAGCCTGACCAGACCCAACCTGACCAGACCCCGCCTGCGCTGAAACCGCCGGACATGTCGAAGGTTCCCTGGTCTCCGGTCCGCCGCAACCCGGCTCCGGCGGCGTCCACGCCCACCATTGAGGTGAACGTGAAGCTGGTGAGCGTATTTGCCAGCGTGGCCGATAGCGACGGCAAACCTTATGCCAAGTTGCGCAAGGAGGACTTCCGCATCTCGGAAGATGGCATCGAGCAGAAGATCGCGGTGTTCGAGCGCGAATCGGAGTTACCACTCTCCATCGCCATGGCCTTGGATACCAGCATGAGCACGCGCAAGGACCTTCCGCTGGAGATTGCCTCGGCGCGCAGGTTTGTGCACACCGTGCTGCGCCCGGTCGATTCGATTGCGCTCTACCAGTTCGCTACCTATGTCTCGCAGGCGTTGCCGTTCACCAGCGACGAGCGCGAGGTGGACAGCGGCCTCGAACATCTACGCACCGGAGCGGCCACGGCTCTCTATGACGCCATATTGGTCGGCGCCGGAGCCCTCCAGCGGCGGCAGGGACGCAAGGTGATCGTCCTGATTACCGATGGAGGAGACACTGCCAGCAAGGCCGATTACCCGGAGGCGTTGCGCGCGGCGCAGATCTCGGAGGCCATCATTTACTCCATCATCATGGTGCCCATCGAGGCCGATGCCGGACGCGACCTGGGCGGCGAGCACGCCCTCATCCAGCTCTCGCTTGATACCGGAGGCAGCTACTACTACGCCACCTCGCTGGCGCAGCTCGACGACGCCTTCCGCCAGATCGGCGACCAACTGCGCACCCAGTATCTGCTGGCCTATTACCCGGAGAGCCGGGTGGGCGGCGAATTCCGCCGCATCGGCGTGGAGATCACCGCCGAGGCCAGGCAGAACGCCGGACGCGAGCTATCCGTGCGGCACCGCGCCGGCTATTACAACAGCAAAATCGAGTAGGCCATCCACTCTGCCGCTGAGACGTTTTTCTTTGCTTCCACCGCCAATTCATCGATTCTGCTCGCCCGTCTTCGGATTTCGGATAGAATCAGCAGATGCCGTTTCGTCCAACCAACAAGAGCAAAACACCGCCGCCGGAGGAGACCTTTGAGGAGTCCGCTTACCTCAAGGCGCTCGGCGAAGAGCAGAAGCTTGTCACCATCCGGCTGCAGGGCGGAGAGACGGTTCACGGCTGGATCGAATATTACGATCGCAACATGCTGCGCCTGACCCGCGAGGGCGCGCCCAATCTTTTTATCTTCAAATCCGAGATCAACTATATCGAGGAAGGCGACGGCAAGCCTCCGCGCCCGCGCCGCAGCAAGACTGCGACGCCCAAGCCGGAAGCCTCCGCAGCCGAATAACATGGCCGCCGAACCATCTTCGTTTCTTCCTCAGGCCACGGCCATTGCAGTAGAGGCAGGCAAACTGCTGCTGCCGTACTTCGAGCGCCGCATCGGCTACGAGTACAAGGGCGGCGTCGACTTGGTGACCGAGGCCGACCGCGTCAGCGAGACGCTGATCGTCTCCCGCCTGCGCGCCGCCTGGCCCGATCATGACATCGTCGGCGAAGAGGGAACGCGCGACACCCACGGCGGCAGCTACCGCTGGTATGTCGATCCACTGGATGGCACTACGAACTTTGCCCACGGCTACCCGGTTTTCTGCGTCTCCCTTGGATTGGAATACGAGGGCCAGCTCATCGCCGGAGTTATTTACGACCCGACGCGCGACGAGCTGTTTGCCGCCGCGCGGGGCAACGGTGCAACGCTGAACGGCCGGCCGATCCACGTTTCCAGGACCGCGACGCTGTCCGAATCCATCCTGGGCACCGGCTTTCCCAGCTTCAAGCGCCACAAGAACCCCAACATCCACTTCTACCATCAGCTCACGTTGTGTTCCCACGGCATCCGGCGCGCAGGTTCGGCGGCCCTGGACCTGGCCAACGTTGCGGCGGGCCGCTACGACGCCTACTGGGAGTTCAATTTGAACCCCTGGGATACGACCGCGGGAGTTCTGCTGGTGCAGGAGGCCGGAGGCACGGTGACCCGCTTCGATGGCTCGCCGTTTAACGTGGACAGCCGCGAGACCCTGGCATCCAACACGGTGATTCATGAGGAGTTGATCCACTGCTTCCGGGAGATCTTCGCCGGGCGGGGCCTGGTCGCACTCCCTTCGATCATCTCCACGCCCCACTCGCGCTAGGCGCGCCCGCGGTGGGTGGCGCGTTGCGCTTTTCGCCCCTCTGTTTTGCTACAATCATTCGTTCCGAGTTGAATAGTTCGAACTAGAAGAGGATTCTCAATACACCATGGCCTACGTAATCGCAGAACCCTGCATTGGAACCAAGGACACCGCCTGTGTGGATGCATGTCCCGTGGATTGCATTCACCCCAAGAAGGACGAAGCCGCATTCAGCGGAGAAGAGATGATCTACATCGATCCGGTCGAGTGCATCGACTGTGGCGCCTGCGTGCCGGTCTGTCCGGTTTCGGCCATCTTCGCCGTGGACGACCTGCCGGAGAAGTGGAAGCACTTCGAGGAGCGGAACGCCAAATATTTTGGCCGGTAGTTCGGACGATGGTTCCGCCGCGGCGATCGCTCCCCGGAGCCCGGCTTCCCGACCGTAGAGGCGTGCCTGCGTGGCGCGCCTTTGCCATGCGCGGTTGTCCGCGGTGCAAATTCATTGATCGCCCGTGGCTAGCGTGGTAGCTTCTTCTCTTCAGTTATTTTCCCAAGGAGATTCGACATGCCTCTGGTTTCGATGCGGCAGTTGCTGGATGAGGCCGCCAAGGGCGGTTACGGTGTTGGCGCCTTCAACGTAAACAACATGGAACAGATTCAGGCCATCATGGAGGCCGCGCGCGCCACCAAGTCGCCGGTCATCATCCAGGCTTCGCGCGGCGCCCGCAGCTACTCACAGGACAAATTCCTCTACCACCTCATGCTGGCCGCCGCCGAACTCTACCCGGAGATTCCGCTGGTGATGCACCTGGACCACGGCAACAGCTTTGAAACCTGCAAGTCCGCCATCGACCTGGGCTTCACCTCGGTGATGATGGACGGCTCACTGCTGGAGGACGGCAAGACACCTGCCAGCTTTGAGCAGAACGTCGAAGTCACCCGCCGCGTGGTCGAACTGGCGCACGACAAAGGCGTCACCGTGGAAGGCGAGATCGGCGTACTGGGAGGCATTGAAGACGGACACGGCGCCGGCGGCAGCGGACTGGAGCACGTTACCGATCCCGACCAGGCGGTGGAGTTTGTCGAGAAGACCGGCGTGGATGCGCTGGCCATCGCCATCGGCACCAGCCACGGCGCCTACAAGTTCAGCAAGAAGCCAGACGGTTCGGTGCTCAAGATGGATGTCCTCCTCGCGATCCACAAGCGCCTGCCCGCCGTCCATCTCGTCATGCACGGCTCCTCCAGCGTGCCGCAGGATTTGCAGGACGTGATCAACCAGTACGGCGGCAAACTGAAGCCGACCTGGGGCGTTCCGGTCGAGGAGATCCAACTCGGCATCCGCAACGGCGTGCGCAAGATCAACGTGGATACCGACAACCGTTTGGCCATCACCGGCGCGATCCGCAAGGTCTTCGCCGAGACGCCGGAGAAGTTCGATCCGCGCGACTACATGAAGCCCGCACGCGAGGCCATGCAGAAGGTCGTCGCCCAGCGCATGACCCAGTTCGGCCAGGCCGGCCACGCCGGCGACTACGCGCCCATTCCCATCGCAGAGATGAAGAAGCGCTACGCCGAAGAGGCCGTCGCCGCAAAGTAGTTCGCGAGAACACGGCGGAGGAGCGAGCGCTCTTCCGCCGTGTTTTTTTGTCTTTGCTTTGGCCTTTTGCTCTGGCCTTTGCTTTGGTTCTTGATTTTGTTCTTAGGTTGTCATTCCGAACGCAGTGAGGAATCCCAGCAAAGCCGGGCTCTCATCCGCGGCTCCAAGCTCTTCAATAGGCGTCTTTTTTTCTGTTGTCGTGTGCTTCCTTTGTATGCTCTCATTCCGCCCATGAGAAATCGCTTCTGGGTGTACGTCCTATCGAGCGAGAGCGGCACGCTCTACACGGGCATGACGAACAGCCTGGATCGGCGCGTGTTCGAGCACAAGCATCACCTGATTGAAGGCTTCACCGCCAAATACAATTGCATCCGTCTGGTGTGGTTTGAGGAGTGGTCGGACGTCCGTAGTGCCATCGCACGCGAAACGCAAATCAAGGCGTGGAGGCGTGCGAAAAAGATCGCGCTGATTGAAAGCTTGAATCCCCACTGGAATGATCTTGCCCAGAACTGGGGAATGCAGATGGGCCGTCTGGATGGCTCTGGCTGAAAATGGTCGATCTGCACTCTCGATGCCCTCCGCGCTGGGATTCCTCACTTCGTTTTGACGGAATGACACCATTAAACAAACCTGCATAAAACAAAACAGCGCAGGCCGAAGCCTGCGCCGCTTTAATCAATCGCGCTTACACCCCGTAAATCGGATACCAGGGCGACGCCGTCTTCAGTCCGGCGTTTACGTTTTCGATGTTCTTCACGCCTTCCACTTCCAGCCATTCGCGGAATGCGGCCAGGCCTTTTTCGGCGAAGATAGGAACGCCGTCGGCCCAGGTCGCGCGGCCGCATAGAACGCCGTTGTACTTCACTCCGCTCTCGCCAGCCAGTTCCAGGGTCTCGGAGAACTCCGCGTTGCTTACACCTGCCGACAGATAGATGTAGGGCTTGTTGGTCGCCTCGGAGGATTTGAGGAAGTGTCCGATTGCGTCGGTTTTGGTGTAGGCTGCTTCGCCTTTGAAGCTGCGCGTGCCTTCGACGAATTTCATGTTGATGGGAACTTCGAGTTTGAGCACGTCCACGTTGTAGCGCGGTTTGGTGAACTCGCGCATGTAGGCTTGCACAATCTCCGGCTTCTTCTTGGCGTAGGCAAGGCTCTTTTCGTCGAGGCCCTCTTCGTAGCCGATGATTTCGAGGAAGAAAGGAATGTCGTTGGCCAGGCACTCGTCGCCGATGCGCTCGATCCAGGCGTGTTTGTGATCGTTGATGGGCTCGGGGTCCGAGGGCGCGTAGTAGAGAAGAATCTTGATGCAGTTGGCCCCGGCTTCCTTCAGGCGGAGCACGCTCCATACATCGAGCAGATCGGGAAGGCGTCCGGCAACCTGCTTGTCGTAGCCGGTCTTTTCGTAGGCCAGCAGTAGTCCGGCCTTGGGGTTGCGCGCTTTGGCCGCGGGCAGTCCCCACTGCGGGTCCAGCAGAATCGCGGTGGCGTAGCGGGTCAGCACCTCGCTTACCGCAACCTTGAAGTCGATGAGGTCCTGCTCGCTGGCCGTCGGGCCCAGCGCCTTTTTCAGCGATCCGCGCTGGTCCATGGCTGCGGCGGCAATTACGCCGCGTTCGTTGGAGACTGCTTTCAATCCGGCTAATTTTCCGGGAGTAAGTTTCACGTTCGTCCTCCTGATAGCGTCAGATGCGCGGAAAGGGTGTGCGGTTTGCAGCGTTAGAATTCGGTCGTTGCAGCTTAACGCTAAAGCTTAACACCCGCAGCGGTGAGCAGTTCGCGCTGCCGCGCTGCCTAACTCGGCGATGCCCTTGCGAGCAAGCGTTGTCATCTGCGCCAATTGCTCATCGCTGAAGGGCTCGTGTTCGGCGGTGGCTTGGATCTCGATGAACTGGTTGGAGCCGGTGAGCACGTAGTTCATGTCCACGGCGGCGCGCGAGTCTTCTTCATAGGCGAGGTCGAGCATGGGCTCGCCATCCACAATGCCGACGCTGATGGCGGCCACCGTGTCCTTAAGTGGAAGCTGTTTGAGCGTGCCGCAGGCCACCAGTTTCTGCATGGCCAGAGCCATGGCGACGAAGCCTCCGGTGATGGATGCGGTGCGCGTGCCGCCGTCGGCCTGGATCACGTCGCAGTCGATCCACAGAGTGCGCTCGCCGAGCTTCGCCATGTCCACGATGGCGCGCATGGAGCGGCCGATGAGGCGTTGAATCTCATGGGTGCGTCCGCCCTGCTTGCCGCGGGAGGCTTCGCGCGCGGTGCGGGTGAGGGTGGCGCGGGGCAGCATTCCGTACTCGCCGGTGACCCAGCCTTTGCCCTGGTTGCGCATCCATCCGGGCACGCTGTCTTCGATGGTGGCGGTGCAGATGACCCGCGTGTTTCCTACCTCGATCAGGCATGAGCCTTCGGCGGTGCGGATGAATTCCGGCGTGAAGGTGATGGGGCGGAGTTGGTCGAGCGAGCGGTTGTCGGAGCGAAAAATCATCTTGGATTCCTTGTGTGCACGGGCGGCTTGCGTTGCGGCCCCTGGATTGAACGGCGCGAGCGATGTACTGCCATCTTAAATGGCGGCGTCGAGATCGGCGCGCTCGACGTTCCCTGTGAGATTGCCGGCAGCGAGGCCGAGAAAGAGCGGGGCGAGTTTGCGGAATTTCTCCACCGAGTCGGTGACGAAAAACTTGTAGCTCGGCTCGCCGGGTGCGAGCGCCGTGCCGCCGAGCAGCGGCAGCAGGGCGCGGGCGGTGGCTTCAGCGGAATCGACGATCTGAATGCGCTGCGGGACGACGCGGCGGAGCAGCGGATGCAGCAGCGGATAGTGGGTGCAGCCGAGCACCAGTACATCGACATTTGCCGATGCATTGCGCAGGGCCTCGATGGCGTAGATGCGCGCAATCTCCTCGGTGACCGGGGTATCCAGCCAGCCTTCTTCGACCAGCGGCACCAGGAGCGGGCAGGCCTTCTCATGGGTGGCAAAGCCGCGGCGGGCCAGGGCGCGCTGATAGGCGTGGCTGGCGCAGGTGGCCTCGGTGGCAAAGACGAGGGCCTCGCGGCTGGTGGAGATGGCCGAGGCCGCGTCGGCTCCCGGCTCGATGACCCCGATGACCGGGATGGAGACCGCGGACTTGATGTCGTAGAGCGCCAGGGCCGAGGCGGTGTTGCAACCGATGACCAGCAGGTCGATGCCGCGAGAGGCGAGGAATCGCGCGGCGGCCGAGGAGTAGCGGGCGACGAACTCCTGCGACTTGGTTCCGTAGGGAAGGCGGGCGGTGTCGCCGAAGAAAAGATAGTCGGCGTTGGGGACCAGGCGCGCGATGGCGCGTAGCACGGTCAGTCCGCCGACGCCGGAGTCAAAGACTCCGATGGTGGGACGTCCTTTGATGGGGCGATGGGGAGTGGTGGCCACTTGATTCAATGTAGCGCAAAAGAGGGAGGAGAGGAACAAAGGCAACGGCAAGTTCAACGGCCCCACCCAAGCCAAAGGACGGCTTGAATGGGGCACCCGCCCACCTTCAACATGGCGCGGCTAGTTGCGGCTGCGGAGTTTGGAGAGCAGGCGGATCATTTCCAGGTAGAGCCAGACGAGGGTGACCAGGATGCCGAAGGCGCCGTACCACTCCATGTATTTGGGCGAGCCGTTGGCGACGCCCTGCTCGATGATGTCGAAGTCGAGGACGAGGTTGAGGGCGGCAATGACCACGACAAAGAGGCTGACGGCGATGCCGATGGGGCCCGAGCCGTTGATGGCGACAAAGTGGATGCCGAAGAATCCGAGGATCATCTCGGCAAAGTAGAAGAGGCAGATGCCTCCGGTGGCGGCAACGATGCCGAGGCGGAACTTCTCGGTGACCTTGATGAGTCCGGTGGAGTAGGCCGCCAGGAGGACGCAGAGGGTGGCGAAGGTGAGTCCCACGGCCTGAATGGCGATGCCGGGGTAGCGGAGGTCCAGCATGGCGGAAAAGGCGCCGAGAAAGAGTCCCTCCAGCAGGGCATAGATGGGCGCGGTAATGGGCGACCATTCGCGTTTGAAGCAGGTGACGAGGGCGAAGATGAGTCCGCCAAAGACGCCGACAAGCATCTCCAGCGATACGGAGGCCGGGTTGTGGGTTGCCGCAAACTGATTCCAGGTGAAGCCGGCGGAGACGACGGCGAGCAGGAGCAGGATTCCGGTTTTGTTGACGGTGCCACTGAGGGTCATGGCTCCGGCAGTGGTGGCTCCTCCGTATTGGGCGCTGGAAATTCCGCCGCCATAAGAGCTGTTGGAGCTGCCTCCGAAGGCATCGCCGCTGAGAGCGGGATTGGAAGTCTTGAACAAGGGCATGAGGTTTCTCCGTATTCGCGAGCCGGGTTGCGGCTTGGCCGGCACAAAAAAGCGCGCCGGACCTGCACGGCCATTTTAGTCCATGCGCGGCTGGGGAGAATATTGCGGGCGTGCAAAGGTGCCAGGTCTGCTAACGGCGGCAGATTGCGCAGCGAAAAATCCATAGGACGACTCGCGCGCGAGGTATAGTCTGGGGCTGCTGGAAGCTGGGCTGAAAAAACTTACTTAACGGAGAAGCGAATGGCCAAGAACCGCAAACCAACCGCAGCGGATGCAGACCTGTGCATGAAGCTCTACGATTTGCGCCGCGAAGAAGAGATGCGCAAGGCGAGAGACTTCGTCAACTTTCAATTCCAGCCTAAAGGTGCCGCTGACGTTCTGAAACTTATGCAGGCATTGGGTACGAAGGAGAACGCCTGGGCACGGCAGGTATTTTCCTACTGGGAGAATGCGGCTTCTCTGGTATTGAGCGACGTCGTCCACCCCGACCTGTTCCTCCCATGGAATGGCGAGATGATCTTTGTTTACGCCAAGTACAGTCCCTTCCTGAAGGAGATGCGGCAGAAGATGGAGATGCCAATGTTTTGGAGCGGAGTGGAGAAGGTTGTGAACAGCTCGCCGGAGATGAAGAAGCGGTTGGGCATGATCCAGAAACGGCTGGCGAAGATGGCCGAAGCGGCCGCAGCAGGCAAGAAGAAATAGAGCCGGCCCCAGCTCTGGGGAATTTTCGATCGAAGGGCATGAAATGCGAGGGAGTCAACGGCCCCATCAAGCCAGCGGAGGGCTTGAATGGGGCGCTCGCCGAAGTGCCTCCAGGGCGGTATTGGAGAGCCGAGCGGCGCTGGGGTTCTTCGCTGCGCTTCAGAATGACACTTCCCGGGAAAGATTATCCGACTAAAATAATCGCCATTCGGTAAGTTATTGTGGCCGAATAAGCTATCTCATTCTCCATTCAATGGAGTCTGTTGCTTTTTGGGGATTTCTGCATCTATACTCGTATTGGCGACTGAAAAGGTCGGAGATCCACGGAGATTGCCGCTTCCATGCTGAAGCTGACCAAGAAGGCCGATTACGGGCTGATCGCAGTGCGGCACCTGGCCGAGCACGCCGATCTGGGTGCGTGCTCCGCCAAGGACCTGGCGGAGATGTACGGGATTCCGCAGGAGGCGCTGGCGAAGATTCTGCAGCAGCTGGCGAAGAGCAAGCTGCTGGTATCCCAGCACGGGACCAACGGAGGTTATGTGCTGGCGCGCGATCCACGTCAGATCAGCGCGCTGGAGGTGATCCGGGCGATCGAAGGGACGCCGTTCATGACTTCGTGCCGCTCGGCCAAGGGCTGCGGTACAAGTTCGAAGTGCACGGTGCGGGAGCCGCTGCAGAAGGTGGGCCGCGCGATTGAAGAGGTGCTGAGCAAGCTGTCGGTTTGGGAGCTGCAGGAGAGCGGGGAAGCGGCGGTGCAGCCAGCTTCCTCTGACATCCCACATTCGCCAACGGATGGCGGATGTGGGCCACCCGCTCCAGTCCACAGCCCCACTCAAGCCAACAGAGGGCTTCCGCCCCAGCAAGCCAAAGGCAGGCTTGCCGGGGACCCCGGGCTTGAATGGGCCACCCGCACAGAGGATGAGTTGGTGAAGATCGAAGTGAGCAGTGGGACTTATACGGAAGGCAGCTTGAATGGGGGAAACTATGGGAAGTGATGCGGTGAAGCTACCGATTTATATGGACAACCATGCCACGACGCGGGTCGATCCGCGGGTGGTGGAGGCGATGCTGCCGTACTTCAACGAAATTTATGGCAACGCAGCCAGCCGCAATCATGAGTTCGGATGGCGGGCCGAGCAGGCGGTGGACGAAGGACGCGAGCAGATTGCCAAGCTGATCGGGGCAACGGCCAAAGAAATTGTGATCACCAGCGGCGCCACCGAGAGCAACAACCTTGCGATCAAGGGCGCGGCCGAGATGTATCGCGAGAAGGGCAACCACATCATCACCGAGGTGACCGAGCACAAGTGCGTGCTGGATACCTGCAAGCGGCTGGAGAAGCACGGCTACCGGGTGACCTATCTGCCGGTGCAGAAGGACGGGCTGATCGACCTGAATCAGCTGAAGGACGCCATGTGCGACGAGACGATTCTGGTTTCGATCATGGCGGCCAACAACGAGATTGGGATTCTGCAGCCGATCAAGGAGATTGGGCAGCTGTGTCATGACAAGGGCGTGCTGTTCCACAGCGACGCGGTGCAGGCGGCGGGCAAGATTCCGTTCAACGTGATCGAGAGCAACGTGGATTTGTGCTCGGTTTCGGCGCACAAGTTTTATGGGCCGAAGGGCGTGGGCGCGCTTGTATGTACGGCGGCGCAATCCGCGGGTGCAGCTGGTGGCGCAGATGGACGGCGGCGGGCATGAGCGCGGGATGCGCAGCGGCACGCTGAACGTTCCGGGCGTGGTGGGCATGGGCAAGGCGTGCGAGATTGCGCGGCTGGAGATGGCGGAGGAATCCAAGCGTTTGCTGGCGCTGCGCGAGAGCCTGCGCGAGCAGATTACTTCGCAGCTCGACGAGGTGTACATCAACGGCAGCATGGAGCATCGGCTGCCGGGAAGCATCAACATCAGCTTCGCGTTTGTGGAAGGCGAGTCGCTGCTGATGGGGATCAACGACATTGCGGTGTCGAGCGGTTCGGCTTGCACGTCGGCCACGCTGGAGCCGAGCTACGTGCTGAAGGCGCTGGGCGCGGGCGACGAAATTGCGCACAGCTCGATCCGCTTTGGGCTGGGGCGGTTCAACACGCAGGCCGAGGTGGATTACGTGGCGGCCAAGGTGGTGGACGTGGTGCGGCGGTTGCGCGAGCTTTCGCCGTTGTACGAGATGCACAAGGATGGCGTCGATCTTTCCAAGGTGAAGTGGGCGGCGGAACCGGCGGCGCATTAGTCGGAAAGGTTTCAAAGTTTCAAGGTTAGAAGCAAGAACAACGGCAACTGCCCCACATCTGCTAAAGACGGCAGATATTGGGAACGTGAACAGCAACTACCCCACCCAAGCCAAAAGAGGGCTTGAATGGGGCACCCGGAGCAGCGAAGGAGAGTACACGATGGCATACAGCGAGAAGGTACTGGATCACTACACGCATCCGCGCAATGTGGGCACGATGGACAAGAACGCGGAAGAAGTTGGCACCGGGCTGGTTGGTGCTCCGGAGTGCGGCGACGTGATGAAGCTGCAGATCCGGGTAAACCCGGAGACGCACATCATCGAGGACGCGAAGTTCAAGACGTTCGGATGCGGCTCGGCGATCGCGTCGTCGTCGCTGGCGACCGAGTGGGTGAAGGGCAAGACGGTGGACGAGGCGCTGCAGATCAAGAACACCGACATTGTGAAGGAGCTTTCGCTGCCTCCGGTGAAGATTCATTGCTCGGTGCTGGCCGAAGACGCCATCCGCGCCGCCATCTCCGACTGGAAGAAGAAAAATGTGTAAACTGAAGGGCTGGACGGAGGACCGACCACGATGACAGAACCGACGACACCTGCGGCAGGGCAGGGAATCAACATCACGGAAAAGGCGCTGGAGCACATACGGGCGGCGGTGCTGAAAGAGGGGGTTGCGGCAGGCGAGGGAGGACTGCGCCTGGGAGTGCAGGGCGGCGGATGTTCAGGCTTGTCATACAACATTCGCTTCGACAGCCAGCCGCGCGAGCGCGACCGCGTGTTTGAGTACGGAGACGTGCGGGTGTTTATCGATCCCAAGTCGTTCGTGTACCTGAACGGCATGACGTTGGAATGGGAAGAGACACTGATGCATCGCGGCTTCGTTTTCCAGAACCCGAACGCCAAGAAGAGCTGCGGCTGCGGCAGCAGCTTCTCCTAAAAACACGTTTCAAGAAACACAGGCAAAAAGGATACGGAATTGAGCGATCCAGAGAACGCCAAGAGCAAAGCGGCCGTGCAGGTTGCCGACAGCGAACCACATCACCATCTGCGGTGCTGGTCGTGCGGCGACATGCGGGCGGAGCATTTTTGCGCGGAGTGCGGACATGTGCAGCCGGCGCAGCCGACGGACTATTTTTCCTTCTTCGGACTGCCGCGCAAGCTGGTGCTGGATGAGGCGGTGCTGGAGCGGGAGTTCTACAAGCTGAGCCGGAAGCTGCATCCGGATGTGTATTCGCGGGCGAGCGTGCGGGAGCAGGCGTGGAGCCTGGAGAAGACCTCGCAGCTGAACGATGCCTACCGCACGCTGAAGGATCCGGTGACACGCACGGAATACCTGCTGTCGCTGGAAGGCATTCAGCCGGATGAGCAGAGCAAGCTGGCCACCGAGCAGGCCCGAGCAGCGGGAGTGGACAAGAAACAGTCAGTGCCGCCGGAGCTGCTGGAAGAGGCTTTTGAGCTGAACATGCTGCTGGAGGAGGCGCGGGTGGATGGCGCCGACAGCGATGTGCGCGAGCAACTGAAAGAGGCCGGCGCGGGACTGAAGGTGCGGCTGAAAAAGATGCAGGATGAGCTGCACGCAGCCTGGCATCTGTGGGACGGCGGAGACACGACGGCCACGGCGCAGATGGTGGATGTGCTCAACCGGCGCAGCTATTTGCGGAATCTTTTGCGCGACATTCAGAATGTGTTGGAGTAGAGGACGGATCACGACGTGCTGCGTTAAACGGCACGCACTTTATTGGGCCCGGTGAACATGGCAGAAGAAAAAGTCGTAGGAATCGATCTTGGAACCACAAACTCGCTGGTGGCGTACATGGAGGCGGCACCCTCGCCAGGGACGCCGGGAAAAGGCGTGTTCGTGCTTCCTGGTGAGGATGGTTCCCACCTGGTTCCTTCGGTGGTGGCGCTCGACAAGGATGGGCGCATGGTGGTGGGCAATGCGGCGCGTGAGGCGCTGCTGACCTCGCCGGATCGCGCGGTGTACAGCGTGAAGCGGCTGATGGGCCGCGGCGTGGAAGACGTGCAGGAAGAGTTGAAGCTGTTTCCCTTCCGTCTGGCAGAGGACTTGGCTCCGGGCGAGGTGCTGCGCATCCGGCTGGGCGAGCGCAGCTATACGCCTCCGGAGATTTCGGCGCAGATTCTGCGCCAGCTCAAGCGCAACGCGGAGCGCTTTTTTGGCTCGCCGGTAAAGCAGGCGGTGATTACCGTGCCTGCATACTTCAACGACGCGCAGCGGCAGGCGACCAAGGACGCCGGACGCATCGCGGGGCTGGAAGTGCTGCGGCTGGTGAACGAGCCGACAGCGGCTTCGCTGGCCTATGGATTGGACCAGCACCAGAACGGCACCATCGCGGTGTATGACTTTGGCGGCGGGACCTTCGATGTTTCGATCCTGAAGCTGAAGGACGGAATCTTCGAGGTGATCGCCACCAACGGCGACACGCACCTGGGCGGCGACGACATCGACAACCTGCTGATTGCGGTGGCGGTGGAAGACATCGCCGGCGATCTGAAGGTGGACGTGCGGAAGTATCCGGAGCTGATTCAGCGGCTGCGCAGCGCGATGATCGAGGCCAAGATTGCACTGTCGTCGGCGGAGGCGGCCGACGTGGAAGTGGCGCTGCCGGATGGACGGCTGTATCAGCGCCACATTACGCGCGAGATGTTTGAGCAGATGGCTCGACCGATTGTGGAGCGCACGCTGGGTCCGTGCCGGCAGGCGTTGAAGGACGCAGGGTTGACGGCCGGCGAGGTGGACGAGGTGGTGCTGGTGGGCGGCTCAACGCGGATTCCGCTGGTGCGTCGGCAGGTGGAGGCGCTGTTTGGGCGCAAGCCGCATACCGAACTGAATCCCGATGAGGTGGTGGCGCTGGGCGCGGCGGTGCAGGCCAATATTCTGGCGGGCGGCTCGGCGGAGACCAAGGACATGCTGCTGCTGGATGTGACTCCGCTGTCGCTGGGCATTGAGGCGCTGGGCGGAGTGACGGCCAAGATCATTCACCGCAACTCGACCATTCCGGCCAGCGCGCTGGAGCACTTTACGACCGGCGTGGATGGGCAGGTTTCGGTTGCGATCCACGTGCTGCAGGGCGAGCGCGAGATGGCCAAGGATTGCCGGTCGCTGGCGCGCTTCGACCTGAAGGGAATTCCTCCGATGCAGGCCGGGATGCCGCGCATCGAGGTGCGGTTTTTGATCGACGCCAATGGGATCATGCATGTTTCGGCCCGGGAACAGCGCAGCGGGAAAGAGGCCGAGATCCAGGTGCAGCCCAGCTATGGATTGACCGACGAGCAGGTGGAGAACATGATTCTCGACTCGTTCGATAATGCGGAAAAGGATCTGGCCGAGCGGCAGCTGGTGGAGTCGCGCCATGAGGCGGAGACGATTCTGTCGGCGCTGGCCAAGGGCCGGCACAATGAGGCGTGGAAGCTGCTGAGCATGACCGAGCAGCTGAAGGTGGACGAACTGGAGCGGGCGCTGCGGGTGGCCATGAGCGGGGAAGACCATCACCAGATCCGGAGTGCCATCGACGAGCTGAACACGGCGACGATGCGGCTGGCGGAGCTGATGATGGACGCCGCGGTGGGCGGCGCGTTGCGCGGCCAGAACATGGAGACCACCGATGTGGGCGAGGGCCCGGCGGCACCGCATCCGATCGGCAAGGCCGAGTTCAGCTGAGGCGGCTGTGTTCCGAAGTAAATGAAACGAGCCGATGTGGCAGCACCACCCACATCGGCTGAATGCGGCAGATGGGCACCCGTAAGATCGACTTATATCGATATATAGAACAGGATGCGAGCATGTTAGAGCTGAAGAGCGATCCGGTCCCGCAGAACAAGACTGAGCTGGGGCCCAATACGGTCCGCCTTACTTTTTTGCCCGGCGGGCAGAGCGTGGAGTTCGAGGCGGGCCAGCTGCCTTACCAGGAGCACGGCAAGCGGCAGTCGATTCTGGATGTGGCGATGAATTTCGGCATCCACCTGGAGCATGCCTGCGGCGGAAGCTGCGCCTGCACTACCTGCCACGTAGTGGTGAAAAAGGGCGGGCAGTTGCTGAGCGAATGCAGCGAGGAGGAGGCCGACCGGCTGGACATGGCGGCCGATCTGCAACTGCACTCGCGGCTGGGCTGCCAGGCGGTGATCGAAAAACCCGGCGAGGTTGTGGTGGAGATCCCTGCGTGGAATCGCAATTACATTAGCGAGGGCGGCGGCAGCACGCTGTAGCCGATGAAGCGGCTGGTTTACCTTCTGCTGGCGGTCGAGGCTGTGCTGGTGGCTTGCGCGCTGAGCGGCGCCATCGGCGGCAGCCTGGTGGTGGTGCTGCTGGCCGCCAACTCGGTTCTGGTATTATGGAGCGCCGCGCGATGGCGCCGTAAACCTGGGTGTTGCCGGTGAATGCGGAGGAACCATGAACGACCTGCACTGGAGCGACGCCGAAGACGTCGGAATCGAACTCTACGAAAAACATCCGGAAATCGATCCGCTGAGCCTGCGCTTTACGGAACTGCATCGGTTGGTGATCGAGCTGAAAGGCTTTGACGACGACCCGGCCGCCTCGACCGAAGCCACACTGGAGGCGATCCAGATGGCGTGGTACGACGAGTGGAAAGATAATCAGGAATAGAGCGTTTAGTATCATCTATCTACGGCTATAGTCGGATCACTGTACACAACTGCCAACATCCTTTCTGCCGAAGTAGAGATGGTGAAGCCACTCAAGAGCAAGTGGGGCTCAGTGAAGCCTTACAGCCGCCATTCCCCAAACTGCGTCAACTTCTCCCATCCCAACATCAATGAGTGCCGCTGCCCCCAATGGCTTTACGCCTACAAGCGAGGCGAGAAGCGGAAGCGGTATGCGCTGAATAGTCCTTCCTGGGCTGAGGCTCTTAGGGAAGCAACACGACCTCTAGAGGAGTTTCGAATCCTCATGCCACAAGTGTTGAATACACTCAATCCTGCCACCCAATCCGGGGGGCGCAATACGACGCCTCGATTCGCGCTCAACCTGGACGGCGGGTTCACTTCTCGGGAAAGATTCACAGACCGCACTAAGCTGTAATTATTGCCAGTATGCAGCATCCAGAAAATCGCATATCTTCCCCCGCAGAATTGCTCTGCCGCAGCGATGAACCTTGAGGTCGTCCCTACGGGTTGTACCGCTACTAACACGTGAAATGTGCGCGATATATCAAGCGATACCAGACGGTCGCATCTCGTCCCCTATCTTGATGGGGACGTTGCGATCTTGCCTTGTGGTGCCCACTCCGTAAGGGAGAACGTATCCATCGCAAATTCACATAACGATTTGACCAGTCTGTTGAAGCTGACCCAGGAGGGTCGTTCTATGAATCGGAGTGTTGCAAATATGCCTAACAAGCAACCGGCCCCCAGCAACATGAATCGAATTGGTGCGAGGCGGTGGATGCTTGGTGCGATCGTCCTAGTCGCCTCCGTATCCGCCTTTGCCCAGCAGGGCGCGCTTCAGGAAAGGTTTGCTGCCTTAAAGCAGTCGATGGCGGAAAACAAGCAAAGGCTTCGCCAGTATCAGTGGATCGAAACAACGCAGCTCACGCTGAAGGGAGAACCGAAGCCGCCATCTCAACAGCTATGCCAGTACGGTCCCGATGGGCAGATTCACAAAACTCCCATCGGCCCCCCGCCGGAACAGCCCAGCGGCGGCAGACTCAAACAGCATGTCGTCGCAAAGAAGAAGGCAGAGATGCAGGATTACATGCAAGACGTGAAGGGTCTCCTCTCCCTGTATGTGCCGCCCAGCGCATGGAAGATGGAGCAAGCCAAAAATGCCGGAAAACTCTCATTCAATCCTGTTCAAGGTGCCGTGAATTTGATCTTCGCCAACTATGCGCAACCCGGAGATCAGATGACGCTGACATTCGACACGCAGGCGAAAAAGATCGTGTCCTTGAGCGTCAACACATACATGGGTGAAGCGAAAGACGCAGTTACGCTGCAGGTGCAGATGGCCAGCCTGCCCGATGGCACCAACTTTGTACAGCAGACGGTTCTTGACGCAGCCGCCAAGAAACTTCAGGTGACGACAACGAATTCCAATTACCAGAGACTCGGCGGGAACTGATACCGGGCGAACGCTCATTCTGGAGATCGCGCGGCTGGACAGCTGGTTGCCCAGATCCGGCAAATGCACTCAACTCGAACGTTCCAAGTCAGTCCTCAGACACATCTTTTGCAAACGCGAATTTAGGAGAAAGTCTATGAGCAGCGAAGAACAGAAACACCGTTCGCATCTCCCGATGCCCAACACGGAACGACGCGGCCTGATCACCTATGATGCGAAGGACCCGGAGACCAAGTTCCCGCCGATCCCGCAGTTGCGTCCACCCAAGGGTGCGCCGAACGTGCTGATCGTTCTAATCGACGATGCCGGCTTTGGTTCCTCCAGCGCGTTTGGCGGTCCCTGCCAGACTCCGAACGCGGAAAAACTGGCGGCGGGCGGCCTGCAGTACAACCGCTTCCACACCACAGCGCTCTGTTCGCCGACGCGGCAGGCGCTGTTGACGGGACGCAACCACCATTCCACCGGCATGGGCTGCATCACCGAAATTGCCAGCGGCGCGCCCGGCTACAGTTCGGTGCTGCCCAACAATATGGCACCGCTGGCTCAGACGCTGAAGCTCAACGGCTACAATACCGCCCAGTTCGGAAAGTGCCACGAAGTGCCGGTGTGGCAGACGAGTCCGGTCGGGCCATTCGACTCCTGGCCCACGGGCGGTGGCGGCTTTGAGTATTTTTACGGCTTCATAGGCGGCGAGGCGAACCAGTGGTACCCGACGCTGTACGAGGGCACTACGCCGGTCGATCTGAAGAGGACGCCCGAAGAGGGCTATAACCTTATGGAGGACATGACCGACAAGGCCATGGCATGGATCTCGCAGCAGAAAGCTTTGGCACCCGACAAGCCGTTCTTCGTTTACTTCGCGCCGGGCGCCACCCACGCCCCTCACCACCCGCCGAAGGAATGGGCTGATAAGTACAAAGGCAAGTTCGATGGTGGCTGGGACAAACTGCGCGAGGCGACCTTTGCCCGGCAGAAGAAGCTCGGCGTCATCCCGCCGGACTGCAAGCTAACGCCGCGTCACAAGGAGATCCCGGCGTGGGACGAGATGCCGGAGGCACTCAAACCGGTGCTCCGCCGCCAGATGGAAGTCTACGCGGGCTTCATGGAATACACCGACCACAACGTGGGCCGCATCTTCGATGGCCTGAAGAATCTGGACCTCCTCGACGACACACTCATCTACTACATCATTGGCGACAACGGCGCTTCGGCCGAAGGCACGTTGAACGGTACGTTCAACGAGATGCTTAACTTCAACGGCATGGCCGCCATCGAGACGCCGGAGTTCCTCACGGCCCGGATCGACAAATGGGGCGGGCCGG
Organism: uncultured Acidobacteriota bacterium; assembly: GCA_963742165.1. Lineage (GTDB taxonomy): Bacteria > Acidobacteriota > Terriglobia > Terriglobales > Acidobacteriaceae > TOLSYN. The sequence goes on from CAVUKX010000002.1 coordinate 21,272, forward strand.
ATTCCTATCCCCACTATGCCGTGGGTTGGGCGCACGCCATGGACACGCCCTACCAGTGGACCAAGCAGGTTGCTTCGCACTGGGGAGGAACGCGCAACGGCACCATCATCCACTGGCCTGCGGGGATCAAGACGAAGGGCGAGATGCGCTGGCAGTTCCACCATGTCATCGACGTTGCGCCGACGATCCTCGAAGCGGCTGGACTCCCCGAGCCGCAGTCGGTGAACGGCGTGGCGCAGTCGCCTCTGGAGGGCGTGAGCATGCTCTACTCCTTCAACGACGCCAAGGCGGCGGAACAGCATGAAACTCAGTACTTCGAGATGTTCGGCAACCGTGCCATCTACCACAAGGGATGGACCGCGGTGACGCGGCACAGGACGCCGTGGCTGCTCCAGGGAGGGGGTACCTCCTTCGACGACGACGTGTGGGAGCTCTATGACACGGAGAAGGACTGGAGCCAGTCCAACGACCTCTCCAAGCAGATGCCGGAGAAGCTCCAAGAACTGCAGCGCCTGTGGCTTATCGAGGCAATGCGTTACAACGTGCTGCCGTTGAACGACGACCTGATGGGACGCATGAACCCGGACACCGCTGGCAGGCCGGTGCTGGTCAAGGGGAAGACCCAGCTGCTCTTCGAGGGCATGGGCCGCCTGTCGGAGAACTGCGTGGTCAGCATCAAGAACAAATCCCACGCCGTCACCGCCGCAATCGTAGTGCCGCAGTCTGGTGCCAAAGGAGTGATCGTTGCCCAGGGCGCCAGCATCGGCGGCTGGAGCCTGTACGCGCAGGATGGCAAGCTCAAATACTGCTACAACCTGGGCGGCGTAAAGTTGTTCTACGTCGAGTCCGCTGCTCCGCTGCCACCCGGCGAACACCAGGTGCGCATGGAGTTTGCCTATGCGGGTGGCGGCCTGGGCAAGGGCGGCAACGTGACCCTGTTCACCGACGGCAAGAAGGTTGGCGAAGGGGCTATTCCCATGACGCTGGCGATGGTCTTCTCGGCCGACGACGGCTGCGACGTCGGCGAGGACAGCGGATCCCCTGTCTCCCCGGACTACGGCCCGGTCGGCAACCGCTTCAATGGCCGCGTCAAGGGAGTGCAGATCGCCATTGCCGACGCCGCGGAGAACTCGGATCACCTGGTGAAGCCTGAAGATGCCATCCGCATCGCGATGGCGCGGCAATAAAATCATGTTGGGTCAATAGGGCGGCCGTGGTGCGGCCGCCCTACTTGTTAATACGGGCCATATCGCTCACTATCCGACGAACCGGATTGTGAGCGATATGGCGATTTCTCGCCAAGTATTTTCACATCTGGGTAATCTCCGAGTGGCCGACCAGCCGCCCACTGACAACTCCGATATTTGCCTGAACAGCGAGACTAATCCAGAGCGTCGAGCGTCCTCAGGCCTTGCATTATCTCAGTTCACCTGAGCGCTTCGCGCGCTTTTCCTGCCAACGTGCCCATGCTAAATGGTTTCTGTAAGAAAGTTACACCCCGTTCGTGAATGCCGTGTCGGAGCACCTCATCATCCGTGTAGCCGGACATGTAAATTGTTTTCAAACCAGGGCACAGCTTTCCTATCGTTTGCGACAACTCTCTTCCGTTCATTTTCGGCATTACGATGTCGGTGACCAAGAGATCTACGTGCCCTTCGATCTGATTTGCTACATCAAGTGCTTGTTGCCCTGAGCCAGCCTCCAAAACCGTGTACCCCAGGCTGCGCAGAAAGCGGCAAATCGACTCTCGCAGCGCGCTCTCATCTTCGACCACTAGCAAAGTCTCCGTTCCTCGGGCGCTTCGTCCGGCCTTCGCTGATGCATTGCGGCTAATTGTGCCCTTTGCCCTCGGAAGGTAAACCGTGAAACACGCGCCTTCCCCAGGTTCGCTGTCAACCCACACATAGCCTCCACTCTGCTTCACGATGCCATAAACCGTGGATAAGCCAAGGCCTGTGCCCTTGCCGCATTCTTTGGTCGAAAAGAAAGGCTCAAATATTTCTTCTTGTATGTCGTGGCTCATGCCAATTCCGGTATCAGTCACGGAAAGCTTCACGTACTCACCGGATGATACAAACGAGCGTGGGCCAATAATTCCTTCCTCCACCGTGTCGTTTCCCGTCGAGATCGTGAGAATGCCACCTTGAGGCATTGCATCTCGAGCGTTCACGCAAAGGTTCATCAGAACCTGAACGATCTGATCCGGGTCAGCCTTGATCGTCCAGAGTGATTCCTCTGCGTCTACTCGAATTTCAATGTCTTCACCAATGACCCGCTTTAACATCTTCACGGTCTCGGCGATCAGCGCATTGAGGTCGAGTATGACCGGCGAAAGAATCTGCTTGCGGCTGAACGCCAACATCTGGCCAGTGAGTCCCGCCGCGCGGTCCACGGCCTTGATGACCTCCTCTGTGTTTTTTCGAAGAATGTCGTGCTCGGGAAGACGATCTTGCAGCATTTCCGTGTAGGTTCGCATAACCATGAGCAGATTGTTGAAGTCATGGGCAATGCCACCGGCAAGCCGGCCCACGGCTTCCATCTTCTGGGCTTGACGAAACTGCTGCTCCAGCTTCTGTCGTGCCGTAATGTCGATCCCGATCCCAATCATATGAGTCGACCCGCTACCGGGAATTACGCCGTGGGCATCGATCCAACAGAGACTTCCATCCTGGCGCACAAGTCGATACTGCGCTGAATACTCCGCGCTTCCCGCGCGGGCATCCTGGATCGCTTCCATTACCTTAGGCAGGTCTTCCGGATGAATTCTCTTTACGGCATCTTCGACCCTTCCGGAAAACGTATCTCTCGTAAATCCGAATTGGCGGTAGGTCTCATCCGACCAAATCACCGTGTTCGCAGCCATGTCCCAATCCCAAAGCCCGATCCGGAGCCCGGCCCTTTCCGCCAGTTCCAGACGTTTATGCCACTCACGATCCACCTGCTCCATCTGTTTGCGCTCGGTTACGTCTCGCAGAACACAGGCTGCTCCGGTCACTAAGTCATCACTCTCAATCGGAAAATACGACACGAACAAGTCCCTCGGACCGAGCTTGGGGTAGGGGATTCTCAGTTCATACTTAACCACGTTGCCATTGAAACACTCCTGCAATTTAGCCTTGACCACCTTCTCGAAGATCTCCTTGCCCATCACTTCGCGGACCAAGTGGCCTACGACCTCCTCCCTTTCCATGCTTCGGTAGTTGAGGTACGCGCGATTGGCGATGATGACACGGAATTCCCGGTCAATCACCACAATCATGTCTTCCAGGCCTTCCACTACTCTTTCGTATTCTCGTAGCCTTTTCTCCGTCCGTTTTCGTTCGCTGATGTCCCGCATGACAACCTCGATCGCCGGTGACCCTCGCCAGCTAATAAGGGCATTAAATTACTTGACTCATCCACATTATTAGCCTAATATTACTTCATGGAGAACACCCCAAGCTACGAACCGCAGAGCCTCCAAGAAGCAATCGTTTACTTCTCCAGCCCCGACAACTGCATTACCTACCTCGCTACTCAACGTTGGCCTGATGGCGTAGCCACCTGCCCCACCTGCGGCTCCAACAAAGTAACGTTCAATCCATCACGCCGCCTCTGGCAGTGCTCCAGTCATCATTCCAAGCGCCAGTTCTCTATCAAGGTCGGTACGGTGATGGAAGATTCGGCTATTGGTCTAGATAAATGGCTCACCACCCTATGGCTACTTACCAACTGTAAAAACGGCGTTAGCAGTTATGAAGTATCCCGCGATGTAAGGGTCACGCAAAAGACGGCATGGTTCATGCTGCATCGTATCCGGCTTGCCCTACAGGACGATTTCTTCGGCTCCAAGTTATCCGGCGAAGTAGAAGCGGACGAAACCTTCATTGGTGGCAAGGCTCGCAACATGCACGTCAGCGAACGCAAGCGCCGTATTACCGGGACGGGCGGTAAGGACAAGACTGCTGTGATGGGGATATTGGAACGTGGTGGAAAAGTTCGGACGAAGGTTATCAGCAACCGCAAGAAGGCTTTGCTACAAGCGGAAGTACGGAACCATGTAGAGGCGGGTTCTGCGCTTTACACCGATGCCCTGCTTTCCTACGAAGGGCTCGCGGGCGAGTACGCCCATCAGGTCGTAGACCATGCTGTGGAGTACGTCAATGGACGGGTGCATACGAATGGCATGGAGAACTTCTGGAGTCTTCTAAAGCGCGGTATCTCCGGTACGTATGTTTCTGTGGAACCCTTCCACCTGTTCCGGTACCTGGATGAGCAGATGTTCCGCTACAACAACCGCAACAAAGACCTCAATGATGCCGACCGCTTTCACCTTGCCGTATCGCAAATAGTGGGCAAGCGCCTCACCTTCGCGCAGTTGACGGGGAAGGGTAAAGTTACGACGCTGCCTGTAAAAGCGAAAATGGCTCCTGAGGTTGAGGCAGGGGAACCGTTCTAAACCGGGCGAAAAATTACTCTGGCAAAAACCCCTCCAGTTGCTTACAGTTCCAGTATTGACAATATACAGCCGTTCCGCCTAGGGATAGTTTTGCCCCGGACGTGCGGGCGTGTGCTCTATTGATTTTCGAGGCGGAGTGACCACCAATGCCGGAAGCCCATATTCAAGAACTGATTAATCGCTTCGCGTACAACGAGAGCCAGTATTGCTCCAATGCTTACAATGAGACACAAAACCGACGCGAGTTCATCGACCGTTCTTCAAGGCACTTTCTTGGGATATAGACAACTCTAAGGGCTACAGCGAACGATATAAAGAGGTCATCCACGAGGACGCCATCAAGATCAAGGGTGGCACGAAAGCACTGGATTATTGCTTCCGCATCGGCGGCACCGTGTGTTTTTCGTAGAGGCTAAGCGCCCATCAATAGCTCTATACACCGACCCCAGCTCCGCTTTCCAAATTCGGCGTTACGCTTGGACAACTAAGCTACGTCTTTCCGTTGTCACCATTTTCGGGAGTTTGCGGTCTACGATACACGGATCGAGCCGAAGCATAATGACCGAGCTTCTGTTGCCCGCGTGATGTACCTAAAATACACGGAATACCTCAATAAATGGGGTGACATTGGCTCGATATTTTCCCCTGACGCTATCGCCAAAGGTTCTTTTGACAAGTATTCCGAGTCAACCGTTGCACGGCGCGGCACCGCAGGGGTTGACGAATCGTTCTTGAGAGTTATTGAAGAATGGCGTAGTGCACTGGCAAGGAACTTCGCTTTAGAAACCCTCATTAACCCAAATCGAACTTAACTATGCTGTTCAGAGAACTATCGACCGTATCTTATTCCTACGAATCTGCGAAGACCGTGGAATTGAGGAATACGGCTCGCTTAGGTCAGCCAGAGAGACATCTACAGCAGTTTGCATGTCGCTTCCGGCAAGCCGATGAAAAGTACAACTCAGGACTTTTTCATTTCCATAAAGAGCACGACCGTCCCGAACCACCTGACGAATTAACACTAGCCCTCACGGTGGATGATGCACCACTGAAGACTATCCTTCGTCAGCTTTACTACCTGATAGTCCCTTCGAGTTCTCTGTTCTACCCGCAGATATCCTTGGACAGGTGTATGAGCAATTCCTCGGTAAAGTCATCACACTTCATGGGCATCGGGCGGTAGTCGAGGATAAGCCGGAAGTCCGAAATGCGGGGGGCGTGTTTTACACGCCAACCTACATTGTCTCGCACATGACGGAACAGACACTTGGTACTTTATGCCAAGGGAAACTTCCGAAACAAGTAGCCTTACTAAAGATTCTTGACCGGCGTGTGGCTCAGGGTCTTTTCTAATCGTCGCATATCAGTACCTTCTTGACTGGCATTTAACTTGGTACCTAGAAAACAACCTCAAAATGGGCTAAAGGAAAACAGCCGCGCTTTACCAGTGTGGCGACAACTGGCGGCTGACTACAGCCGAACGAAAAAGAATCTTGCTCAATAATATTTATGGGGTTGACGTTGACGCACAAGCTGTCGAGACTACCAAGCTGTCATTACTCCTGAAGGTACGGAGGGAGAAACTCGGAGACCGTCGGGCAGAACCTGCGCCTATTTCAAGAACGCGCTCTTCCCGACTTGACTGCAATATCAAGTGTGGTAACTCTCTTATCTCGCCGGATTTGTACAACCAGCCAGAGCTCCGATATCAGCCTGCAGAGCATACCGTATCAACACGTTCGACTACCGAGTTGGGTTCGAGATAATGGCGCAGGGTGGATTGACTGTATTATCGGAAACCTCCGTATGTAGATATCAGAATATGAAACCGTTGAAGTTGATTACCTGTTCGCTCATTACAAAACCGCCGACAACCGCATCAACTTATTTGCAGCGTTTATTGAGAGAGTCTGCTCTACTTCAACCGAATTACATGTTCTCAATGATTGTTCCACGGACACTCTCAGGGGTCGTATAGACCGCTTCGGGAGATGATATAGAGCGGGCGGCTATTATCCAACTCGTCCGACTTCCGAACGAGGCGTTTGGCGCTCATGTTGGCGATGTGAAAGTGGACACTGTAATTATCGTCTTCACTAATAAGGGCGCTAGGGCGGCGAAGGAAACGGAAATCATTGGGTACTCCGGGTACGAGCGAATCACTGAGATTGACTCGAAGTGTGCGGATATCCATGTATATGTAGACAAACAAGTGGGAAACCACCGACTGTGTTGGACGTTAAATATGGGAGACAGGGACTTCGCTACATTAGATAGTGCGAGCGGAACACCATTCCGCTTGAGGACTGTGCTGACATTTGTTTAGGGTTGACCCCTTATGATAAGGCGAAGGGGCACCCCAGAGCAGATTGCAACCAAGTATTCCACGCGACAGCGGTGGACGATACGTATAAGAAACTCCTAGCCGGAAACGATGTCACCCGATATGGGGTGGTGTGGAATGGGAATTCTTGGATTAGCTACGGCCCGTGGCTGGGAGCACCAGAGCAGCGCTTCTTTACGTCCCGCAGAATCCTGGTTAAGCAGATATCGACTGGACATCAAAACGGATTGGGCTGCTCTGACCGAAGAGGAACTTTATAACACTCAAAATGCTTTCAACTTATTGTCAAAGGATGATTATGAGCCTGAGTTTATTTTAGGCATCCTCAATAGTAGTTGATGACTTATTATCATCGGAAGCGGTACTTGATGAATTCAAGATGCGCTCCAGAAAATTCTCATCAAAGATTGCCGCCGCTCCCGATTCGGATAGTCGATGACACAGACCGGGGGCTCGCCGAATTACATGATAAGTTAGTTGCGGCGGTGCGGAGGGCGACCTTTCTTCAACGCGAGTTAGCGCAGCTAGGACGACGCATGAGCGAACGGTTAGTGAGCGGCAACTGGCTGCAATTGATTGTGACATTGACAAGCTAGTGTACAAGCTGTACGACTTGGACGAAGTCGAGATGGAAACTGTAGAGGCCGCGTTCGCTAGGTGAGGTTAGAAAAAGCGAACTCCACCCATTTTTCATACATTTCATTGTATTCGGGAGAAAGTTGTGGTGGAACCTCATTACCTTGTAGTTTCCACCAACATTCGGCGTGCTGAGCCATAGTCAAGTTATCTTCTTCATCCATTTGGGTAACGCCCCCTTACTCCTAATACTGAGCAGGGGTACAACCTAAAGAAGATGGGGGTAAATATAAGTTCGCAGGAAAGGCAAGGTGGCGAACCAGTGAAAAAGCAACCCAAGAAGAAACCAGCCGAACCCACCACACCTACCGTCCCACACGATCTGGGAGCGGCGACCGTCACGCCGTTGTCTGAGTTTGCGAAGTTCGATGCCGTAGTAAAGAAGGTTCTTTCGGTCTCCCGCGAAGAGATACAGCGCCGGGAAAAGGCATGGAAAGAGCAGCGAGCCGAACAAAGGCGGGGTAAAAGCTAGGTCAGAGTGGATGAGTCAAGTAAAAGCTAATAAGAATCGCAGTAGCCTCTGTCGGGAGTAACGAGCCATCAAGAGAGACAAGAATGTTCTCCCCCGGTGGATTGGCCGTTCCTCGTTCATAACAATCGTGGACCCGCCGCCTGATGGCTTCGTGAAAGTCCGGATGAATGATCTCGTAGATGTCCCTGCCGATGAGTTGATCCGGCTGTTCGGCGCCGAGCAATCTCACGCAGCGGGGATTGACAAAAACAATCCGGTCTTTGCTATGAACGAGAACCGCATCGGGCAATGCGTCTACGAGGGTTCGGAAGTCTTCGTCAGGGTCTCTGGCTGGACCAGGCTGAGGGGGTGAGTTGCTGCTGTCCGACATGCGAAAATCCTTGATAGCAACAGTCTATCTCAACGGCGCCTGTCGCGAGCGGATGACGCAATCCGGAAACATCTCTAGCTGGATATAGGGCGAAAACAGGGCTTTTATGTGCGCCGGGATAAACCGGCATGAAGCAGAGGATGCAAGAGCCTTACGAGAAAGGAATAGCGAACCACTCGGCCCCGAGTTTTGCGCCATGCGCCGTGAGGAGCAGGGTGAAGCGTAAACAGGGGTATAGGTGGGCTGGGACATTGAGCTCCGAAAACTGGCAATCAGGACGCCGACGCACTATGAAATGTGGAAGGCCACATGGACGGGAGCGAAAACGCGAGTTCCCGGACAGTCCTGCGTAGTCGAAGACCCCAGAACACGCCTAGAAACTTCATGCACGAGAACCGGGAGACCTCGGAGATATCTGTGATCGAAGCTGATCGTAGAACGGCGGGAGAAGGCCAAGGCCGTACTGCCCGCATGCACATCCCCGAGGAGTCGGACAGTGGTGTACTACCGATGAATCACTCGAACAAAGACGGGAGACCGTCGGCGGAGAGTGAGGAGGGAAGACCGCTGATCAAGGAGAACACTCATCAACTTCACACGTTCCCGACACAGAGCGGGGTGTAGCGTGTCCCAGGGGCTGGCGAGTGTGCGGAAAGCAGCACGGAAAGATAAGAAGGTGCGGTTCACTGCACTGCTCCACCACCTGACCGTCGATCAACTGCGGGAGAGCTTTTATGGCCTCAAGCGGAAAGCTGCCCCCGGGGTCGACGGCGTAACGTGGCAGGGGTATGAGCCCGGGTTGCAGGAGAGTCTGATAGACCTGCACAGCCGGGTGCATCGCGGCACATACCGGGCAAAGCCATCGAGAAGGGTTTACATCGAAAAGGCCGATGGACGGCAACGTCCATTGGGGATCGCGGCGCTGGAGGACAAGATCGTCCAGCAGGCCGTGGTCACCATCCTCAACCAGATATACGAGGAAGACTTTCTCGGTTTCTCGTATGGCTTCCGTCCAGGGCGCAGCCAGCATCAAGCGCTGGATGCGCTGTCGTATGCGCTGCGATACAAGAAGGTGAACTACGTTCTGGACGCCGACATTCGGGGCTTTTTCGATAACCTCGACAAAAGTTGGCTGGCCAAGTTCGTCGAGCATCGCGTAGCCGATCCCAGAATCCTGCGTCTCATCCAGAAATGGTTGAGCGCCGGGGTACTGGAGGAAGGCATCTGGTCGGAGACGACGTTGGGTACACCGCAAGGATCGGTGGCATCACCGATGCTGGCGAACATCTACCTGCACTACGTCTTTGACCTCTGGATGGACAAGTGGCGCAAGCAATGCGCACAGGGAGACGTGATCGCCGTGCGCTATGCGGACGATGTCGTCTTAGGTTTCCAACACCGAGCGGAAGCTGAGCGTTTTCTGAAGGACCTTCAGGAGCGACTGGCGAAGTTCGGACTGGAACTCCATCCAGACAAAACGCGTTTGATTGAGTTCGGGCGGTTTGCCGAAGAAAATCGGACGCGAAGAGGGGAAGGCAAGCCGGAAACGTTCGATTTTCTGGGCTTCACGCACATCAGCGGAAAAGACCGGACCGGACGCTTTGCCGTAAGGCGTATGACGATCCGCAAGCGTATGCGGGCAAAGCTGCAAGAGATCAAGCAGCAAATCCGCGCGCGCATGCACGATACCGTGCCGGACACTGGCAACTGGCTCCGCGCAATCATGCAAGGCCACTTCAACTACTACGCGGTACCCGGGAATCTGGACAGCCTCGGCATGTTCCGGGAACGGGTGCTCAGCATGTGGTGGCGTATTCTTTGCCGCCGCAGTCAAAAGCGTGGAGTGCCGTGGGAGCGCATGCTCGCGATAGCCAGGCGCTGGCTTCCTCATCCACGTGTGCTCCACCCTTATCCCGCACAACGCTTCGCCGCCAATCATCCGAGATAAGAGCCGTATGCGCTAACGAGTGCCCGTACGGATCTGCGCGGGGGGTATCGGGCAACCGATATCCCTACCGCGACCTCACTACCCGGACTCGGGAATTCTCGTCCTCCTGCACCGGTCCCACGGATACCACGATCTGAGGTTCTGGGTGAAAGGTCGGCCACTCGAAAATTACCCTCTAGTAAACACCCTGAGGCGGCCCGAATTCCAATGTATCGGCCAGCCCCCCCGCCCGCGGGAATGGGATCTCCTCTCGGTGGCAGCATAGAACCAAATTGCTTCCAGCAAGCCTCGGTGATCCGTCAAAGTTTGCGTGTACTGAGCACCGATGTGTGCCGAGGTGCAGCTGCCGTGTCTATCACGGACTGAGGGTTGCAAACGGGAAGCACGATTCGGAAAGTTGCGCCTCTGTTCTCTTCGCTGAATGCGGAAAGATTGCCTCTGTGCATCTCGGCAATGCCCTTGGCAATCGCTAACCCCAGACCGCTGCCTTCCACCTGGCTTCGCGATGCATCCGTGCGGTAGAAACGTTCGAAGATATGAGGCAAGTCACTGTGGGCAATTCCTGCGCCGCTATCGCTGACCAGGACGGTCGCTTCGGTGGCGCTGGCGTCGAGCGTTACCTCGATGCGGCCCGGAACCGGAGTATATTTGAGAGCGTTGTCGAGCAGAATCCATAGCAATCTCCGCAAGCTTGCGAAGTCGCCCATGACATTCACGCTTCGGTTTGCGTCGAGGGAAAGCGACAGCGCGAGCCGCCGCTCATCGGCCAGCGGCTTGACCTTTTCAAAAACGTTGGCAATCACGTCAGTCAGGTCTACGGTTTCCCAAACCATGTCGCTGGAATTGGCGTCGGCGCGGGCCAGGGTGAGCATGTCTCCCAGCAGTACGGCGGCCTTGGCGCCTTCCGCGACGATCTGTTCAAAAGCGTGGCGGCTCTGCGGATCGATGCGGGGATTTCTTAACGCTACCTCGGCCACCGTCCGTGTGAAGGAAAGTGGCGCACGCAGTTCATGGGAAGCATCGGCGGTAAAGCGGTGGATACGATCCACCGACGCTTTCAGGCGATCCAGCATGGCATTGCAGGTTTCGGTAAGCCTTTGCAACTCATCGCCTGTGGCAGTTACGGGCAACCGCTCCGACAGGCTTCCGATGCTGATGGACTGCACCGTAGAGGTGATGCGGTCGACCGGCTTGAGCGCCGTCCGGCCCACCCAGTATCCGCCCGCCGAAGAGACCAGCAGCAAAACTGGCGCCGAGATGAGCAATCCGATCAGGAAGCGGTGCAGCACGAGAAGGTTTCCAGCTTCCGGGGCGGCCGCCATCAAGTACAGAGACTGACCGCCGAGAGAGAACGGACGCGCCAGCATCCAGTAGCTCTGGCCGCCGAATTCAATGCGCACAAATCGTTCCCGGTCGCCGCTCTTTACCTCCGGCCACGGAAAGGCTCGCGCGACCGCGGAGGGAGAAGGATAGGCGCGGCTCCCATCGGCGCGAAAGACTTCGGCCAACCCGTTTCCAGTGGCGTGCGCAAACTCATGGAAATCGTCTTGGCGATCCGCAACGCTCTCGCCCTGAGCGTTGCGCAACAGATCTTCTAACCGGTCCACGCGGCGGGAGAGCGTCTGGTAGCGCTCCCCGGTCAGAGTGTTCTGCAGGTTGAAATACATGGCTGTTCCGAACACGAGCCATCCGAGAAAGAAGATGCTTCCGAACCAGAGCGTTAATCGCGCTGAGATCGTCCAGCGGGGCATCAACAGGATTCGCCGCGGAGCGAATAGCCGACACCGCGAACGGTGAACAACAACTCCGGCTCCCCTGGGTGCGTGATTTTGGCGCGCAGGGCGCGGATGAACATGTAGAGGCTGTCAAAGCTGACATCGCAATCCGAACCCCAGCCCTCGTCAATGAGCACGCCGTGCGGCACCACGGTGCGTGCGCGGCGCATAAGAGTTTCCAGCAAGGCGCATTCGGTGCGCGTCAACGTTTGCAGGCGATCTCCGCGTTGCAGTTCGAATTGATTGGGACGCAGGACCAGATCCGCGAATTGCAGCGCCTTGGACATGGGCGCTGCAGCACGGCGCATCACCGCGCGCACCTTCGCCAGCAACACATCGAGCGGAAATGGCTTGGTGAGATAATCGTCGGCCCCCGCGTCCAGCCCAAAGACGACATCGCGCATCGAATCGCGCGATGAAACAATGATGACCTGGGAACGGATGCGGCCCTCGCGCAGTTTGCGAAGCACGGTAAAGCCATCCATTCGCGGAAGCATGACGTCGAGGAGCATCATATCGAACTCATTCGTCATGCCGAATCGCAGCGCTTCTTCGCCGTCATAGGCAAACGCCACCGAATAGCCTTCGCACTCGAGAGCGCGGCCCAGTTGCTCCGCCATGCTGCGCTTGTCCTCGACGATTAATACCCGCATGAACTCTATCTTATCGGCGCTTCATTAATTCCTGATGAATATGGGCCGCAAATGCAACCTTCCTTAGATTGCCATCAGATTGCGTTGCGATACTGCGCATGTAATCCATCCACACTGCCTGCGCACGCAGGAATTTGTTTTGGGAGAGAAGCTGCATGTTTGGAATTCGACGAACTTGGAATGCATACGCACTCTTGCTGTTGGTAAGCCTGTGCTTGCTTTGTTTACCGGCATTTGCGCAATCCGACAAAGGAACCGTGGCGGGCTCGGTGGTGGATGATTCGGGCTCGGTCCTCAAAGGAGCGGAAATTGATCTGCTTCCCCTGGGCTTAACCGCCACCAGCAACGAACAGGGCCTGTTCGAGTTGATCAACGTGCCTGCCGGCCACTATACGCTGACCACCTCCTACGTTGGATTTCAGACCCACAATGAAGAGATCGATGTGGTTGCGGGAAAGCCGCTGAACCTGAACGAGAAGCTCGAAGTGGGAACGGCGAGCGAGCAGATTAACGTGACCGGCGAGCGCCTGCACGGCGAAGCCGAAGCGATCAACCAGGTGCGCACCTCGGAAAACATCATCAACGTGCTACCCTCCGAGGTGATCACCAGCCTGCCCAACGCCAACGTTGCCGACGCCCTGGGGCGCCTGCCGGGCGTTGTACTGGAGCGCATCGAAGGTGAAGGCGTGTACGTTGACCTTCGTGGCCTGGATCCCCGCTATACCAATATCACCATTGACGGCGTCACCGTCCCATCGCCGGAACCGACCGTGCGCCAGGTCCGTCTGGACGTGATCAACTCCGACCTGGTGGACACGGTCGAAATTAACAAGACTCTCTCGGCCAACCAGGATGCCGACGGCATCGGTGGCTCAGTGAATCTGCGCACCAAGATGGCAAACGATGGAACGCTGTTGAGTGGCTATGCCAACGGCGGCTACACGCCAATCCTCAATGGCCGCGCGGTAGACCAGTTCGGCGGCATCTTCGGAAAGCGCTTTGGCGAGCAAAAGAAGTTCGGGTTCATCATCGGCGGCACCTATGACTACAACGGCCGCGGCATCGACAACATTCAGCCAGCCATCGATGTGAACTCCACCTTCGCCACGCCGATTTACGACAGCAACACCATCCGCGAGTATCGCTACTACCGAACCCGCTACGGCTTCGCCGGCAGCGCGGATTACAAATTCAACGATAACAACAGCATCTACTCCCACGGTCTGTACTCTGATTTGAAGGACTGGGGCGACAAGTGGTATTACGCGCCGGTCGCGGGCGGAAAACCGAAGTTCTACACCTCCAGCAAGCGCCCGAATGCGTCCGTAGGCGCCCTGTCGCTGGGCGGCAGAGACGTCTTCCATAGTGCATGGCTAACGTGGGAAGTGGCGTCGGCGTACTCCTACGAAATTGATTCCGCGGGAAACCCCAAGGCCGATTTCGCCTGGGTTGGAGCAACCGTTCCGGCCTGCACCTACAACACGGCGGCTCCGATGGGTAAGTATCTTCCCACCTTCGGATGCGATCAGCCCGTCAACGGGGGACCGTCTCCACTGCAGAATGCCAATGACTGGGCCCTCAAGGATCTGACTACCTCCAAGGGCAAGAGCTCCGACCTGAATCTCTCGGCGGCTGTCTCGTTTGCCAAAACCTACGACGCGGGCGGCCACTTCGGCACCTTCGAGGCCGGCTTCAAGATCCGCAACGGCCACAAGGATCAGGACGCCACGGAGACCGTCTACGATGGCTGGTCTACCACGAAGAATAACTCCGGCTTCCTGATGAGCGCGCTGCAGAGCGGCTTCTCGAACAACGGAAACTACTACGGCGGTCACTACTTCGGCGGAAAGTTTGGGCCCGTATCGGACTTCAACAAGTCGGTGGACTACGTTCTGACGAACTTTGCCGGACATGTGGATGGGGCCAAAACTGCCGCTGATACCTATCCCAACATCTTCAACACCGTCGAGCGCATCACGGCCGGCTATGTGATGAACACCATCGACTTCGGAAAGCTGCACGTGCAGACCGGCGTGCGCTTCGAAGGCACGCAGATGGATACCAACGGTTACACGGTGACTCTCTATCCTGCTGAGCCGCCCACCCAGCCATGCTCCTCTCCCAACAACACCGGGTGCGGCATTGCCACACCTGTCAGCGAAAATCCCTCTTACGTGAATGTGCTTCCCAGCGTGCAGTTGCGTTACTCGCTGCCCGGAAACTCCGATATCCGTGCGGTGTACAGCCGCGGCATATCGCGCCCGGACCCGTACCAGCTCGTCCCCTATGCGACCGAGGACTCCACGGCCAGCCCGGTTGCGCTCACCATTGGCAACCCCTCGCTGAGGCCGACCACGGCCAACAACTACGACCTGCTCTACGAGAAGTTCCTCCATCCGCTGGGCATGTTCCAGGCTGGGTTCTTCTTCAAGCAGATTGCCGCGCCGGAAGTCACGATTACAATTCCCGGAGGAATAAATCCCGCCGACCTGCCGCCCGGTGCTCTTCCTCCGTCGCTGCTCCCCGTGGTCGAGCAGTACCCTGGCGACGCCATCACGCTGGATATCAACGGCGAGAACGCGTACGTGTACGGCTTTGAGACCAACTATCAGCAGCGTTGGAGCAATCTTCCCGGCTTCCTGAAAGGTCTGGGATTGTCGGCGAACTTCACCTACACCGCCTCACAGGAAAAAGGTCTTCCGCTGCGCACCGATAGCCCGGCTCTGCAGCGCCAGACTCCCTACTCCTGGAACATTGGCCCGACCTACGACACCAAGCACCTCTCGTTGCGTATGGGCATCGCATACAACGGTACCGACATTTACTCGTACTACTACATCAATCCGGCGCTGGTTCCCGGCGCAAACAATCCCGACCCGAACGGCCTCGGCCCCAAGGGTCCCAACGGCGACATCTATACCTACGGGCACCTGCAGGTGGATGCGCAGGGCACCTACCACATCGGTCACGGCTTCTCTGTGATGGCCTACGGCCTCAACCTCACGAATGAAGTCTTCGGCTACTACCAGGGCAATACGGAATTCGTGAACCAGCGCGAGTACTACAAGCCCACTTACGGCGGCGGCGTCCGCTATACATGGGGCGACAAGTTGTAAGCACCATTCGATGGAATATTTTGCTCCGGAGCACATGGCTCGCATGGCATGTGCTCCAGTTTTATTCCCTTTTGGAAAATCCGGCGGGTATGCTGTTTCCATCCGCCAAGAAAACAAGATTCGAAGTGCCAGTCAGTATTTTGCCTGCAGACTAGAAAACGCAGGCAGGCTGGTTCGATTTCAACTCCGGGGACATGCATGAGACGTCCGTTATATTCTCTGTTGTTTTTGCTTTTCTTAATCCCTTGCGCGGAAAGCGCACAAACCGCACCCGTGGTTTCCAAGAACCAGGATGCCGAACTGAAATTTGTGGTGTACGTCAGCCGTCATGGGGTTCGTTCGCCGACCGGTAAAGCGGAACAATACAATCCCTACTCGACCGCTACGTGGCCGGCTTGGGATGTTGCTCCAGGCTACCTAACCGCGCACGGCTACCATTTGATGGAGCTGTTTGGCGCATACGACCGCATGGAATTGGCCGGCCAGGGGCTGCTGAGCTCCAACGGATGCGAGGACGCAGCCCACGTTACGATTCATGCGGACTCCGACCAGCGCACCCGCGAGACCGGCAAGGCGCTCGCTGCGGGAATGTTTCCGGGATGCTCGCTGCCGGTGCAGGCTCTGCCGGAAGGCACGGACGATCCGCTGTTCCACTCCCTTCCCGCCGGCGTAGGCCAGCCGGACACCGCGATGGCGACCGCTGCGCTCGCCGGGCGAATTGGCAGTGACGCCAACAACCTGACGGATGCGTATCGCTCGCAGCTTGCGGCGCTCGATCAGATTCTTGCCACCTGCGGTGCTCCGGCTTCGCGCACGGCAAAGCGAGTTTCCCTGTTCGACGTTCCGGCGAAGCTGGCCCCGGGCAGCGGAGACAGGCTGGCGGAGTTGCGTGGGCCGCTAAATGCGTCGTCTTCCCTGACCGAAAACTTTCTGCTGGAATACGCGCAGGGCATGGATGCATCGAGTGTGGGCTGGGGCTGCGTGGACGGCGCGAAGCTGCGCTCGTTGATGGAGCTGCACACGGCGGCCTCTGATTTTAGCCAGCGCACCACCGCGATTGCCCGCGTGCAAGCCTCCAACCTGCTGGACCACGTCCGCAGGGCGATGGAGCAGGCGGAGAGCGGCAAGGCGGTCCCCGGCGCTCCGGGCGTAGCGGGCGACAAGGCTCTCTTTTTGGTTGGCCATGACACCAACCTGAGCAACATCGCCGGGCTGTTGAACCTCACCTGGATCGTGGACGGACGGCGTGACGATACGCCTCCCGGCGGGACGCTCATCTTCGAACTCTGGAGGACAAGCGCGACGGGAAGCTACTCTGTGCAGAGCTGGTACTCGACGCAAACGCTGGAACAGATGCGCTCGGCCTCCACTCTCACGTTGAGCGATCCTCCTCAGCGCGTGCGTCTCTACCTGCCGGCCTGCAGCCAGCAGGATCTTTCCTGCTCGTGGTCCTCCTTTGCGGAGAGCCTGAAGCAAGCCGTTGATCCGAGGTACGTGGATCCGCGCTAACAAATACGTTTGTTCGAGAGACTGAGTTCATTCGCAACATTTTGTGGCAACCACGAAAGCTGTCAATACAGGCTTTCGCACACTGAATTGGAGCAGTTATGCGTATGGTTCGTAAATTCTATTTTGCCGTTCTCATGATGACGTTGGCCGGAACGCTGGCCCAGGCGCAGAAACCATCTGGGTACAAGGTATCCAAGCGCATTACCCTCGGCGGCGAGGGTGGTTGGGATTACCTGACCTTCGACGGCGAGGCGCACCGGCTTTACATCACGCGTGCCACGCGGGTGATGGTGGTGGATGTGGACGGCGGCAAGCTGGTGGGTGAGATTCCGAACACCCTTGGCGTGCATGGCGTGGCGCTGGTGCACAAGCTGGGACGCGGCGTGACCAGCAATGGCAAGGCCGATTCAGCCACCATCTTCGACCTGAAGACGCTGGCACCGATCGCTACGGTGAAGACCGGCGCAAAGCCCGACTCCATTCTGTTTGATAACTTCAGCGGCCTGGTTATGACCTTCAACGGCAAGAGCAATGATGTGACGCTGATCGATCCTGAAAAGGCTGTAGCTGTGGGCACCATTACGCTGCCGGGCCGGCCGGAGACGGGCGTCTCCGACGGCAAGGGCAAGGTCTTCGTGAACCTGGAAGACAAGAACATGATTGCAGAGATCGACGTGGCGGCGCGCAGCGTGCTGGCGAGCTGGCCGCTGGCAGGATGCGAGGAACCGACGGGACTGGCAATGAACACCGCCAACCGCCGCCTGTTCTCCGGCTGCCACAATGGAACGCTGGTGGTGACCGATGCGGACTCGGGCCGGACGGTGCAGAAGCTTGCGATCGGCAACGGCGTGGATGCCGTGGCGTTCGACAGAGACAGCGGGCTGGTCTTTACCTCGAATGGCGAAGGCAGCATTTCTGTGATTCGTCAGGAAAGTCCGGACCGATACACCGGTCTGGCTAACGTTCCGACGCAGCCGGGCGCAAAGACCATGGCTCTGGATGCAAGCAAGCACGTTGCCTACACGGTGGCCAACGCCCCTGCGGACGCCTCCGGCAAGCCGGGTGCGTTCGAGTTGATTGTGCTGGTGAAGTAGGACGCTCTCGCACGGGCGGTCGAACGGTCAGCCCGGTGCTGCATACAGGGACATTGCATTCACAATGGTCGTTTTTAAGGCGAAGAAGAAACTTTTGGTCGTTTGGCGTTTTCGTTTTCCATGGTTCTGCCTGGCGCCAATGCTATTGGCTCCGCTCTCGCTGGTTGCGCAGGGCGGACCGCCGCTGCTGACCGACGATCCAGGCACTCCCGGGCGCAACAACTGGGAGATCAACCTCGGCTACACGGCCGACCGCCAGGCAGGCAACAACTACTACGAGGCCCCGATTCTCGATATGAACTACGGCTGGGGCGACCGTGTCCAGCTGAAATACGAGATGCCGTTTGTCTGCAACAGCACCAACAACGGCCCACTGCTCTCCGGTCCTGGCGACTCGAAGTTGGGCGTCAAGATCCGCTTCTTCGAGGACAAGAAGCTCGACCTGAACATCAGCGCCTATCCGCAGATTGAGGTGAACAACACCGCAAACTCGGTGCGCCGGAACCTGGTCTTCCAGGGACCGCTGTTTCTGCTGCCACTGGAGGTCACCAAGAAGGTTGGTCCCGTCGATGTGGACCTCGAGGTGGGACGCTGGTTTACTCAGCAGCACAACTATTGGATCGGCGGGCTGGCGCTCGGCCACCAGGCAACCAAGCGGCTTGAGGTGTTGGCTGAGGTCTACAGTGACGGTGATCCCACGGGCGAGCGCGATAATACCTTCGATTTTGGCGGCCGCTACCGCCTGAATCGCAATGCGCTGGTTCTCTTCATGGCGGGACGCAGCTTCAGTCCGCCTACCAGCGGGCAGTCCCAGTTCATCGGATATTTTGGAATGCAGTTCCAGCTAGGCCGGCACCTGCGCGACGACGCCGAAGAATAGAGCACACGAAGGCGCTGCGGAAAGTTTTCTGCTGCTAAAACAAAGGCGATGGAGTTTTCCCGGTTTGGTACTGGATCAGGCGCCAAGTGTGGCGCGCAATCATCAGATCCTCGTCCGTCGGAATGATCCACGCGGAGACGCGGCTGGCGGTGCAGGTGATTCTAGGAGCGCCTGCGGCGTTGGCCGCTTCATCGAGGGTGATACCGAGCCACGCGGCTTGCCGGCAGACACGGCGGCGGATTTCCGCGGCGTGCTCGCCGATGCCTGCGGTGAAGACCAGCGCGTCCAGCCCGCCGACGGCGGCGGCCAGCGATCCCAGTTCACGGCTGATGCGGTAGACAAAGAGGGTAACGGCGTCCTCCGCATGCGGGGCGCTACTGGCCAGCAGAGTTCGCATGTCGTCGCTGACTCCGGAGACGCCGAGGAGTCCGGACTTGTAATAAAGAACGTCGCTGACTTCTTCCGCCGTCATACCCTTGTGCTGCATGAGGTAGAGAACGACGCCAGGATCGATGTTGCCGCAGCGCCGGCTCATGGGCAGACCTTCGAGCGTGGTGAAGCCGGTAGTGGCCGCCATGCTTTTGCGCCGGTGCATGGCGCACATGCTGGCGCCGCTGCCGAGGTGAGCGACAACCACGCGTCCCTCGGCTTGTTCCTGACCAAGGAACTCCGGCAGAACGCTGGCAATGTACTCATAGGAGAGCCCGTGAAAACAATAGCGCCGGATACCCTCGTCCGAGAGCTGGCGCGGGAGCGCAAACGCAGTGGCGAACGCAGGCTGCGTGTGATGGAACGAGGTGTCGAAGCAGGCAAACTGCGGCAGCGCTGGGTTGAGCTTCGAGAGGGCCGCGATGGCGGCCAGGTGATGCGGTTCATGGAGCGGCGCCAGCGGAATGAGGCGCTGCATCTCGGCGATCACCGCGTCGTCGATACGCACCGGCGAAGAGTAGAGCGGGCCGCCATGCACGACGCGATGTCCCGCGGCGATGAGGCGATGGTCCTGAAAGTGCGTTTGCACCCAGCCAAGCAGTGCGGAGAGCGCATCCTCATGGGTGGTCCCTTCGGCCAGAGACTGATCGGCCAGCGATGCGCCTATGTGGTCTTTCGCCGTGAAGTGCACACAGTGCCCGATGCCCTCGTAACTGCCATCACACAGGTGTCCCTTGCGGCTGGGACGGGCGTGGCCTTCAAAGAGCGAGAACTTGATGCTCGATGAACCGGCATTGAGAACCAGGATGGCATCGCTCATGGACTCACCGCGCGTCTGGCTTCCGTCTGGACACTCTGCGTGTGGCGCGCCAGCAGCAACGCGATTGCGCAGGAGGCGAGCCTGGAGAGTGTTTTGTCGGCGCGGCTCGTCAACATAATCGGCACCCGCGCCCCCAGCACGATGCCGGCGACCTGTGCCTCCGCAAGATATTCGAGCTGCTTGGCCAACATGTTTCCGGCCTCCAGATCGGGTACCACGAAGATGTCGGCGCATCCTGCGACCGGCGAGACGATGCCTTTGGTTTTAGCCGCCTCCGCGGAGACGGCATTGTCGAAGGCCAGCGGGCCGTCGAGGATGCCGCCGGTGATCTGGCCGCGATCGGCCATCTTGCAAAGAGCGGCCGCATCGAGTGTGGACCGGATCTTCTCTGTGACCGTCTCCACCGCCGAGAGAATCGCAACGCGCGGCTGCGCAATGCCGAGGGCGTGCGCCAGGTCAATCGCGTTCTGCACGATGTCGCGCTTGTCTTCCAGCGTTGGGTAGATGTTGATCGCGGCATCGGTAATAAAGATCGGCCTCGGGTAGTTGGGGGCGTCGATTGCATACACGTGGCTGATGCGTCGGCCGGTGCGCAGCCCGTGCTCGCGGTCCGTGACCGCAGCCATGAACTCGTCGGTGTGGAGCGAGCCTTTCATGAGCGCTTCGACCTTGCCGGCGCGTGCCATCACGACCGCTTGCGCAGCGGCTGCAGCGCTATGCTCCGTGGAAACAATCTCGTACGGCGCGAGGTCGAGTTCGGCTTGCGCGGCGGCGGCGCGAATCTTGGCCTCCGGACCGACGAAGACGGGGACGATGAGATTGGCGCGGGCCGCGTCCACGGCGCCGAGCAGGGAAGGCGTGTCGACAGGATGAACGACCGCAGTACGAATTGGATCGAGCCCGCGGGTCGCTTCGATCAGGAGTTCATAGCGCCGCCCTTTTTGCCGCAGTTCGATCTCCGGCATGAGGATGCGAGGACGTGAGATTTTCTCGGTGGGCGCGATGACCTCCGCGGTGCCGCTGATGACCTGTTCTCCATGCTGGTTGGTGGCGCTGCAGTCGAAGAAGACGCGGTGCGTTTCATCGATCTTACGCGCTACTTTCACGCTCACGGTGATGGTGTCGCCAAGGCCGACGGGGCGGCGGAAGTGCAGCGACTGATCGAGGTAGATCGTTCCCGGGCCGGGCAACTGGGTTCCCAGCACAGTGGAGATGAGCGCCCCGCCCCACATGCCATGCGCCACGATCCGGTGGAACATGTCGCTCTTGGCAAAATCGGCGTCCACATGAGCGGGATTGATGTCTCCCGACATGATGGCGAAGACTTCGACGTCTTTGTAGGTCAGCGTGCGCACGAGACTTGCCGTTTCTCCCAGCGCAAGTTCGTCGAAGGTTCTGTTTTCAATGCGCTCCATGCGGTCGCTCCGAAGAGTTGACTATCGTTAGTGAGGCATTTTACTCGACATCGCTGCGCGGCTTTTTGATAGAAACTGTCAGCGCTTCAAAGGCCGTGACCAAGTCGAGCAACTCCGAGGTGACCGCGTCTTCGCGGCAGTGACGGAATTCGGCGGTGAGGATGCCGGAGCGCTCCTCGATATTGCGATCGGCCACTTCCATGGCCGCAAGACGGCTGGCATTCTCGCTGGCCAGCGACTGGGCCAGCGCGCGGAACAGGGACGCAAACAGATACTCGCGAATGAGAGCGTGGAAGAGCTGCGACTTGTCCATGGTGAAGGTGGGAAGCACCTTAGAGGGCCAGGGCTTCGCCTTGAGACGGCGGACCCACTCGATATCCACCGGCAGAAGCCGAACCCCGCGGGGCCGGAAGATGGGGACCGCGAGCGCCTGGCAGTAAAACAGCACAATGACTTCGATTCCACGCTGCAGATACCACTCCTGTATCTTGGCAAGTACCTCATGCACCACCTGCCCAACCGCCGACATGGAACTGGGAACCTCCAACACCTGCTCAACGGTGAAACCCAGAGATTTGAGGCGGTCGGCCGCGCGAAGGCCAACCGCGAGCAGGGTCTGCTCGCCGCGAGAGCGGGAGAGCTTGCCCAGGGCGCGGTCGGCGTGGGCGACGATGCGCTCGTTCAAGGGACCGCACATGCCTTGATCTGAGCCAAAGACCAGGGCGCCCATGCGACGGCCTCCATGCTTAGGCGGCGCGGGCTCGGACACGTATTGCAAGGCGATCTGGAGTCCGGCTTCGATGGTGCTGTCGTACTCGTTGATGGCCTGCGCGGCGCGCTCGTATTGCCGGAGGTTGACACCCGCGAGGGCCTTCATGGTTTTCACCAGGGAGTGCAACTCGCTGGTGACGGCCATGTTTCTGCGCAGCTCTTCAAGCGATTTCATTTGGCGGCCCCTGGAATTGGAGGCGGGCCGGCCGCGCTCTGGGCCAGTGCCAGCAGCGCTTCACGGTCGCTGGCCGCCAGTTCATTTCCCGCCGCTACCGCTGCGGCAAACAGCGGCATGCGGAGGGGAAGTGCCTCGCGGATTTTTGCGGAGACCCGCACCACCTCGTCAGAAGACATGTTGTCGAAGATGCCGGCGCTGGCGGCCAGCAGCACGGCAATTTGCTCCGAGGGCGACATGGGATCGTATTGCGGCTGTTTGAGCGCCTCGCGCACGCTCTGGCCGCGCGCCAAGGTTTGGCGAGTGTGCTCGTCCAGACGGGTTCCGAAGCGGGAGAAGACCTCGAGCTCTTCAAACTGCGAATAGAAGAGGCGCAGTTTGCCGCCCACCGCCCAGTAGGCGGGAAGCTGGGTTTTGCCACCGACGCGGGAGACGGATTTGCCGACATCGACCGCAGGAAGGATGCCTTTCTGGAAGAGCGTGGGGGCGACGTAGATCTGGCCGTCGGTAATCGAGATGAGGTTGGTGGGGATGTATGCGGCCATGTTTTGCTCTTCAGTTTCGACCACGGGCAGCACAGTGAGCGAGCCGCCGCCCAGCGATTTGCGCAGATGCGTGGAACGCTCCAGAAGCCGCGAGTGAATGTAGAAGATGTCGCCGGGAAAGCCTTCGCGGCCGGGCGGCCGGCGCAGCAGCAGCGAGAGTTCGCGGTAGGCTCGGGCGTGGCGGCTCAGGTCGTCGAAGATCACCAGCACGTCGCGGCCGCGACGCATGAAGTACTCGCCCATGGCCATGGCGGCGTAGGGTGCGACAAACTGCTGCCCGGCAGGAGCATCGCCGGAGGCAACAACCACGATGCAATACGGCATCGAATCGCGTTCGTGGAGGTCGGCGATGACCCGGGCCACCGACGCGCTGCGCTGGCCGATGGCGCAGTAGATGCAGATGACATCCTGGCCCTTCTGGTTCAGCATGCAGTCCACGGCGATGGCGGTCTTGCCGGTCTGGCGGTCTCCGAGGATGAGCTGACGCTGGCCGCGGCCGATGGGGATGAGCGCGTCGATTACTTTGATCCCGGTGGCCAGCGGCACTGTAACCGGAGCGCGGTCGAGGATGGGCGGAGCTTCGCACTCGATGGGCGCACGGGCGGCCACAGGCACTTCGCCACCATTGTCGAGGGGGCGCCCCAGGGGATCCACCACGCGGCCCAGCAGCCCCTCGCCGACCGGCACCTCGAGGCTGTGGCCGGTCCGGCGCACCTCGCTGCCGGCCATGAGTTCGACGCCATGATCGAGCAGAAATACGCCGACCTCATCGGGATCGAGGTTGAAGGCAATCCCTGGGACATCGCCAGCGAAGCGCACCACTTCTTCCGACTGCACGTGTGGCAATCCGCTGACGCGCGTGATGCCCTGCGCGATGGAAATGACCTCGCCGTACTCCTGCACGGCAGGGGAGGAGTTTTCCTGCTCCGCGGCACGATCGATTGCGCCCAGTGCTTCTTCGAGCACCGTGTGCAATGAGTTTGGTTTTTGGCTCATGATGCCACCGTCTGGGCGACCTCGCCTGTCTTCTTCTCCAGTGCATCGCGTAGACGTTCCTCGAGAGCGTCTACGTATCCTTCGGCGCTCCAGGCGATTTTCCGCCCGTTGGCGCGCAACTCGACTCCCCAGCCAAGGCTGGAGACTTTTTCAAAGCGGATCGTGAGAGGCATGACCGCCTGCGCGTTAAGGATCTCCTCAATCTTCTTCTGTATCTCCTCGGGCAGTTCGGAGGCGGAGCGGATGACGATGGCCTGGCCGGCCAACTCCTTCCAGGTTCCAACTTCCATCGCGGCCAGCTTGTTTAAAAAGACGCGGGCGGCGCACTGGTCGAGGTCGCAACAGGCCAGATCGTGCAGCGCCCGGCGCACCACAAAGAGGATCTCTCCGGCGGCACGGCCCCGAATATCCTGGAACAGGGCGGTGCGCTCGCGCTCCAGATCGGCGCGCCAGCGATCCTCCAAGGCGGAGATCTCCTCGCGCGCTTTCTTCATCAGGTCGAGACGCTTGCGGTCCGCATCCTGCTGCGACTGCGAAAGCATGGCATCGCGCGCGTCTTCCAACTCGTGCAGGCGCTTCTGAAAGTCCTGTTTCTCCAGCTCTGCCTGATGGAGATTTTCCTCTGCCTCGGCGAGGCGGCCCTTGATGGCACTTTCGCGGGAATCGATGGCGCGCAGAATCCGGCCATACAGAAAGTGCTTGAGCAGAGCGACCAGGATGAGGAAGTTCACGATCTGCGCGAAGATGGTGAACCAGTCAAACAGCTTCATTTTCCGCCTCCCGCGATCATATGGCTCCAGAACGGGTTGGCGTAGATCAGGATGACGGAGATGACAAAACAATAAATAGCAATCGACTCGATCATGGCCAAACCAATGAAGAGCGTGCGGCTGATGGTGGCAGATTCATCGGGCTGCTGCGCGATGGCGGTAAGCGCGTGCGCGACGGCGATGCCTTCGCCTATTGCCGGCCCAAGCGCACCGATGCCCATACATCCTGCCGCGGCTGCAATCGAAACCACTCCGACGACCGTTGTGTTTTCCATGCTTACGATTCCTTTCGAACAACCGACGCAGGCGGCAGCTCTTCCTGCTTCTCATGAGCTGTGCGGGCGGCCGCTCCGATGTACACCGTGGCAAGAATGGCGAAGATGTAGGCCTGAATGATGCCGGTCAACAATCCCAGTACCTGCATGGCAACCGGGAAAAAGAAGGGAACGATCGCCAGTAGAATGCCCACGATCATGCCGCCGCTCATCACATTGCCGAACAAACGCACGGCCAGCGCGAGGGTTCTGGAAAACTCGCTGACGATGTGCAGGGGCAGCATGACCACCGTGGGCGAAACGTAATGGCGCAGGTAGCCGATGCATCCCTGCTCGCGGATGCCGATGATGGGGACGGCCACCGCCACGCAGATGGCCAGGGCCATGGTGGTGGAGAGCGATCCGGTGGGTGCATGCCAGCCGGGAACAATGTCAAGCAGATTGGAGAGGGCAATAAACAGGAACAGCGTCGCAACGAATGGCGCCCAGGCGTCTGAGCGTTCGCCACCACCGATCTCACGAACCTGGCTGCGAATGCCGCCGACGATCACCTCCAGCACATTCTGCCAGCGGGAGCGTTGATGGGTGAGCGAGATATTGCGCGTGACCAGCCACGACATGACAGTCAGCAGGAGCATCACCACCCAGGTGTAAACCAGCGTGGCGTTCAACACGATGAAGCCGTGGCGATAGAGGATGATTTCGTCAGTGGTGAGATGCATGGGTATCCTCCCGGCGTGCAAAGCAGATTTCCCATGGAGCGGATTTTGACAGGACAACCCTCACCGCCGTGAATCCGACAAGGCACGCAATCCAGTACTCCGCGTGAGTGCGCGCCAGCAGCCAGAAGCCCGCGAGCAGGACTGCGCTTCGCAGCAGGAAGCTGGCGGCCGTCAACAGGCCTCCGCCACCGGCCACCAATCGCCTCACGGTCCATGCGAGCCCGACGAAGTAGAGCGCGCCCAGCGCCATACCCGCGAGAAGAACCAAACCGAGTTGTACCAGGTGCGTCATGGTTACCCTTGCGTGTCGTTCTTGATGTGTGTCCATGCGTTTAGACATCCGATCGCCAGCCCGACGAACAAGCAAGTCAGGGTCCATGAAAAGCGGCTTGGCAATTCCCGGTCGATCCAGATTCCCAGCGCCACCCCGGCCAATGTAGGGACAGTCACGGACCACCCCACCACTCCGAGCAGTGTCAGTGCGCGCCAGTAGGCATTCTCGCGCGTGGCGCGCGCTCGCAGCATCCGCGCCTGACCGGCCTGCACTCGGCTCACCATGTCCTGGGCGGAGTCGGGCAGCTTCGCTTCAGGACGCGAATGCTGTGGCGGCAATGGAGGCGGGTCAGGCATTTCTCTGCGCTTCCAAAAGGTTGCGAACCAGTTCCGCTTCCAGTTTGATTTCGAAGGCTCGTGTTTTTCTGTTCTGTTCGTTCTGTGCACGGATCTGCTCTACCAGGTTTTTTTTCAGCGCCGCCAGCTCCGGCGAACGCACCGCGCGGCGCGTGGACACGGATACGTTGGGGCCGCACTTGACGAGGATGGCGTGATCGATGGCGAGATATTCCTCGTCTCCGGAGGCGGGAACAAACGATAGGATTCCCGGCACCAGCGCCGTTACGAAATCGATGTGGTGCGGCAGCAGGCAGAAATGGCCGTTCTCAGCCTCAGCCTTGATCTTGGTAACGGTCTCGTCCAGGAGCACCGACGTGGGCAGCCATACTTTGAGCTTCATGGCTTCTTCGCCTCCTGAATTGGCCCGATCATGTACAGCGCCTGCTCGGGGTAGTCCGCAAACTCGTCGTTGAGAATGCGCTCGCAGCCGTCGAGCGAGTCCTCCAGTGAGACCAGTTTGCCGGGTTGATTGGTGAATCCCTCGGTGACGAAGAATGGCTGGGTGAGGAAGCGCTCTAGCCGGCGGGCACGGTGAACCATGTGCCGGTCTTCGTTGGAGAGTTCCTCGATGCCGAGCATGGCGATGATGTCTTTTAGCTCTTCGTAGGTCGAAAGCGTTTTGCGGATCTCTTGCGCGATGCGGTAGTGGCGCGTGCCGACGATGGCCGGGCTGATCATTCGCGAGTTCGAGCGCAACGGATCGATTGCAGGATAGAGACCTTCGGAAGCGCGTTTACGAGCAAGCACGATGGAGGCCGAAAGATGTCCGAAGGTGTGAACGGCCGCCGGATCGCCGAAGTCGTCGGCGGGCACGTAGACCGCCTGCACGGAGGTGATGGCGCCGTTCGTGGTGTTACAGATGCGTTCCTCCAGGTCGGCGAGTTCGGTGCCGAGGGTCGGCTGGTAACCCAGTCGCGATGGCAACTGGCCGGTGAGAGCGGAAACCTCCGAGCCGGCCTGAATGAACCGGAAAATGTTGTCGATGAGCAGCAGCACATCCTGGCGCGCATCGTCGCGGAAATACTCGGCGATGGTCAGTGCGCAGTGGCCCACGCGGATGCGGGTACCGGCGGGCTCGTTCATCTGTCCGAAGACCAGGACTGTTTTATCCAGAACGCCGGCGGCCTCCAGTTCGCGATATAGTTCCTCGCCCTCGCGGCAGCGTTCGCCCACTCCGCAGAAGACGCTGACGCCGCTGTGACCGCCAATGGTGTTGTGGATGAGCTCCATGATGAGGACGGTCTTGCCAACGCCAGCGCCGCCGAACAATCCGCTTTTGCCGCCACGCTCCAGCGGGGAGAGAACGTCGATGATCTTGATGCCGGTGTGAAAGACCTCCGAGGTAGCCATGCGGCGAACCAGCGGCACCCGCGGAGCATGAATGGAGCGCCATTCGCCGCCCGCAATCGGCGCTTTGCGGTCGATGGTGTTGCCGAAGACGTCGAATACCCGGCCCAGCACGCGCTGGCCAACCGGCACGGAGAGAGGCCGGCACGTGTCCACGATGACGCCGCCGCGCTCTAGCCCACGGGTGGTGGTAAGAGCCACGCCGCGGACCGTATCGGAGCTGATGTGGGAGACGACTTCTATAACCGAACTGGCGTCCTGACCCGCCGTAAGAACGCTGAATATGTGTGGGAGATGATCGGGGAAATAGGCATCCACCACGCTCCCCCGGACTGCCGCAATGACTCCGTCTTTGAGCGCCGCTTCCAGCATGGCAGTTCACCGGCACAACCTTCACCCGCAGAACAACGTCTGAGGCCTCCGGTGTCACTGAGTGCGCTGGTAACCTGCCTTGCTCGCCAGTATCCCAGGCCGCGCGAGGGCAGCAGCGGGAGTCAACGAGTAAATTATGGCTACGACGCTGCCGGGTATGTAATACCCCAGAACCGCATAATGTGCGGTGACCAAAATCACGGCGGGACGTGACTTTTAATCCGCTCTGAGATACCAGGGTGCTCTTGAACCTTGAACGACTTCATGGCCACTGCCGCTGATTGGTGCCTGGCAGACGATTCGGGTCTTTGGTTTCCAAATCGCGGCATCTGCGTTTGGCAGTCTGGCGACCAGCGCATGTATGCGCAGCCATTGTAATCGTGCTCGTTTGACCAGTGAGTTGTCCCGTCGATAACGTTCACTTTGATTCGAAGTTGTGGGTCGGAATAGGTTCAGCGGAAAGGGTGTGCGGAATTTCTCGTAGGCACGGATGTAGCGGCGGAGTTTGCGGGCAAGGTCGTGGGCCGCGGTGAAGACGCCGCGATCAACCACATCGCGCTAGGTTCCCCTGAGGAAACCGCGCGGGGTTAGAGCAAAGAGCCGGCAAGAGGGGACCCACCCGTGAAATCTATGACCCGGCCTGCAATCCTTTTTTTGTTTCCAAAGCTTCACATCACACTCGTAGCAGGCATCACGACCGCTTTAGACCAATGATTTCTACATTCGGCATACCTGAACCTTTTTTTCCACCCAAGATGCCTCCTCTCTCGTCGAGAGCCTCCGCCTGTATCAATATGGTGCAGGTGGGACAGTACATTTCAGGCCATTCGCTTCCACACCTCTGGCACAGGTGTGTTTCCTCGACTTTCTTCGTAGCCATGGTACCCCCTTTTCCGGAGCATCCAAGATACCTGTACACTCCAACGTGCCAAAGCCGTAACTCGAGCGCCTCCGACACGGGTGTGAAATATACAACTAACAGTGTGCCGTAGCTGTGACTGCGGTCACTGGTTCGTGCCAATCCAATAGTGGGGCGGTCGACTTTCTGACGTGCAAGCTCGGCCTCAGAGGCTTATGGTACGACGAGTGGAAAGATAATCAAGAGTGAATCTGCCGACGGCCACGCCCGCGTCGGCCCAGTCGTAGACCCGCACCAGCAGGGAACCATCACCCCCCGCGAACTGACCCTGCGCGCCCGGTCGCCGTTGGTACCAAGCCCAGTCGGTGCACGATTTCCAGTACTGCCACGCTCTGGTTCATGGTGAAGAAGTGCAGCGCAGGCGCGCCACCTCGGCGCAGGCGCTCGCACAGATCGACCACCACATCGAGGCCGAAGGCCCGGATCGAGGCGGTATCGTCGCCGTAGGCTTGCAGGCGCAGGCGGATCCAGCGCGGAATCTCGGCGCCGCAGCTTTCAGAAAAGCGCATTAACTGGGCGGACGACGTGATCGGCATGATCCCCGGCACAACTGGAACGTCCACTCCGAGGCGTTGCGCTTCATCGACAAAACGGAAGTACGCGTCGGCGTTATAAAAGTACTGGGTGATGGACGAGTCCGCCCCGGCTCGTACCTTGATCGCATAGGCTTCGAGATCGGCCTGCGGAGACCCGGCCTGTGGGTGCATGTCGGGGTAAGCCGCCACGTCGAGGTGAAAGTAGCGCCCCGTCTCGGCGCGAATAAAGGCAACCAGGTCGCTTGCGTAATGGAACTCACCTCCAGCGCCGAAGCCACTGGGCAGGTCGCCCCGCAATGCCACGATTCGCTTGACCCCCATGGCCTTGAGCATGGCCAGGTGTTCGCGCACCGAAGACTTGGTCGCTCCGATGCAGGAAAAATGCGACGCAGGCGCCATTCCTTCGGCCAGGATCTCCTGAACGGTCCCCAAGGTGCCTTCTTGCGTCGAACCACCGGCGCCATAGGTCACGGAGCAGAACTCGGGATTGAGCGGATACAACCGCTGGCGCACAGCGCGCAATTTGACCGCGTCCTCGGGCGTCTTGGGAGGAAAAAATTCGATACTCAGGGGCAGGCCCATGCAAAAGACTCCAATGTCGCCGACCGCCGATGGCGATCGGAATCTGACGGTGACCACACGACCGCCAGTATACAGTCCCATGATTGTGTGTACCTACTGGTTGGAATCCCTCGCCGGTGGCAAATGCCCGCTGGGCTTACGCGCTGTGCCCCCGCCCCATAGCTAATTCCAAATTTGTTTGCAGCCTGCACAGGCAACTTAGGCCAGCTCAGGCCCCTCCAATTGTTTCTGAGCTGTAACTGCCGTAACCAGGGCTCCGAAGTACGAGGGTTCTCGCCTTCCGATCCCAGACGGAACCGACCACCCAGCAGCGAGCAAGCCCGCTTGCTCCCTCGCTGGTCAGCCCACGCACGCCGGAGGGAGGAGGTTGTGATGTCTAGCACCTTCGTAGCCTTTCATCGCTTCCGTTCCCGCGTGCACGGCGGATTTCGTCTTAGAGCGGGCTGTTTCCTGGCAATCCTGTGCGCGACAACCTGTTTCGCCCAAGTGCCCACGCCGCCTCCTCCGGCGCCTGCCGCGGCCAACACCGCCGTCCCCGAACCGCAGACTTGCTCTCTGCCCGCCGGAGCGGCGTTGCTGAATTCACAGCCGCCAGCCGAAGCCGCCGCAACTCTTCTCGGCCTTTACAACCAACAGGCGCGAGCCGTGCGCAGCCTGGTGGCCCGAGTGCAAATCGTCTTCACACCGGGCCCTTCCCATCCCGAGCCAAAAAAATACCCGCATGAAATTGATGCTCTTCTTCTCGCGCAGCAGCCCGGCGCGCTGCGCCTGCTCTCGCAAGCTCCATTCATTGGGCGCGTACTATTCGACCTTGCTACCGATGGCCACAAATTCCAGCTCATGATTCCCTCGCGTCATGAATTCCTGTACGGAGAAGCCGTCAGCGAGCGCAAGCTTCCCAGGCCAATGGATGCCATACGGCCGCAGGAGGTTCTGGACCTGTTTCTGTGGCCCGAACTCGATGCCGGTGCCGAAAATTCCGCGGGCGCATACGAATCCGTGCAGTCCGGCAAGCGTGTCTACCGGCTGGTGGTCCAGCGAAGAAACGGCCGCGAGCCGCTGGAGGAGACGATCGTGTTCGATTCGCAGACCTTGCGCGTGGCGCAAATCGAGACGCGCGGACCGGAAAAGAATCTGATTTCTACGGTTCGCTACGGGGAGTGGCTGGCGGATACGCCGAGGCCCGGAGCCGAGGGCGCATGCTTCCCTCGCCACCTGTGGATCAATCACCCGAAAGAAGATTTCAAACTCGAAATTGTGGTGGACCGGCTGGACGTGAAGCAGCAGATCCCGAGCGACCGCTTTCACGTCCAACCGGAGCCGGGCGTTCAATTGATCAATCTCGATCAAACAACCAATTTGCAGCCGTAAAGCGAATGAGCGTGAGGAAGAATTTCGATCCAGCCGAGGAACTTCATGTCGAAGACGCAGCGATTTATCGTTCTGGCGTTAGCCTTGTTTGGCGTGACATCGTCGATGCACGTCGCATCCAAACGCAGCGCCGAATTGTACATCGGTAGAGCAGCTCGCCGCGCCGCCGACGTGGCCGGCTCGCCGGCTCAGCGCCAGGCTCAGGCAGCAGTACCGCGCGACGCATCCGCCTTGCGCGCTGCCACGACGCAGAGCGTCCCGCCGCCGGCGTCCCTCGCCGCTTCTTTTTACCGTGTGCCGCTGGCCTTTGAAGCAAACGATGGGCAGACTGACGCGCGCGTCAAATTCCTCTCGCAGGGGCCCGGGTATTCGCTGTTTCTGACGCCGAGCCAGGCGACGCTTGTGTTGCAAAGCCGCAAGCGCCAGGCCGAGGCCGCAGATGTTTCCGCTGCCGAAAACATGCTTGCGCCAGTGCAAGCCGGCGCGCTGCGGTTGCGGCTGGCCGGCGCCAATGAGCAAGCCGCCATGACCGGGCTCGAGGCCCAGCCCGGCCACAGCAACTACTTCATCGGCAGCGACCCCAAACAGTGGCGCACCAACGTGGCGCAGTACGGCAAAGTGCAAATGGCGCAGGTTTATCCCGGCATCGATCTGGTCTTTTACGGGAACCAGCAGCAGCTCGAATACGATTTCGTAGTTGCACCGGGCGCTCAGCCGGACGCGATTCGCCTGGATGTCGATGGCGCGACGCACGTCGAAGCCACGGCGGACGGCGCCGTTGAAATCGGCAGCACGGTTGGAGATGTTCGCCTGCTTCAGCCTGTTGCTTACCAAATGGTTGGGGGCGAAAGAAAACTGGTCACCAGCTCGTTTCGTGTTTCCAACGGCGAAGTCAGCTTTGCTCTGGGCGCGTACGACCGGAATGCGCCGTTGGTGATCGATCCGATTCTTTCCTACTCGAATGCGATCAGTTCGGGCTTTGGAGAAATCGCCGGCATTGCCGTGGATGCGAGCGGGGATGCTTACGTCACAGGGAACAACTGCGGGCCGAATTTCCCGGTCACGCCGGGCCCTTTCACCAATGAGAGCAATCCCTTCGGAACATTCTGCGAAAAAGTGGTCGTCATGGAATTCAACCCGACGGCATCGACGCTGATTTTCTCGGACAGCCTCGGCGGATCGCTATCCAATGCCGGGACGCGCCTGGCTCTCGATTCGAAAAACAATGTGTTTGTCACCGGGCTCACCCAGTCCACCGATTTCCCGACCACCGCAGGCGTGGTTGTGCCCAACAGCGATTTCAAAGGCGGCGAATGCGCTGTGCTTGGCTATTTTCCGACTGCTCCGTGCGCGGACGCGTTTGCCCTGGAATTGAGCAATTCCGGCTCGGTGCTCACCTACTCCACCTTGTTAGGCGGCAGCAAGGCAACCATCGGGCTGAACATCAAGGTCGATAGCAACGATCAGGCGTACGTTTCCGGAGTCACCAACTCTTCGAACTTCGCGCCGACTCCCAACGGTTTGCAGACCACCTTCACCGGCGGCGACAACTGCGCAGTGATTGGAACCGACCTCACCCGGCCTTGCTTCCAGGCGTTTCTGGTGGTGTTGAACTCCGGCGCCACGCAGGCGAAATATTCCACCTATTTTGGCGGCAGCGGCGATTTCTATGTAGGCGGCATGGTGATCGATGCCTCCGGAAACGTTTACCTGGCCGGAGGCGGTGAGACGACCGGCTTCACCGTGACAAAAATGGTCGCGCCCTCATCGGGCAGCGCTTCCGTTTTCCTGGCTTACGCCGCCAAGATCAATACATTGGCTACGCCGCCAAGCAGCGGTCTGGTTTATTCCGTAGCGTTTGAAGGCTCGCAGGACCAGGGCGCCACCGGCATCGATATCGATACGCAGGGCGACGCCTACATCGTCGGCTCCACGATTTCTCCGAACTTTCCCACGGTGAACGCGCTGTTCCCCGATTACATGGCCTCTACCACGCAATC
Organism: uncultured Acidobacteriota bacterium; assembly: GCA_963742165.1. Classification (GTDB taxonomy): domain Bacteria; phylum Acidobacteriota; class Terriglobia; order Terriglobales; family Acidobacteriaceae; genus TOLSYN. The sequence continues at coordinate 55,224 of CAVUKX010000002.1, forward strand.
CGGCACTTGCACGACGCAAGAGCAACTCTCCGCTCTGCTGCCAAACAATTGCGGGAACGCCTTTGTCGCGGAAATCGATAAGCTCGGGCAGAACGTTCTCTTCTCCACGTTTCTCGGCGGGACTGGTCCGGACGTGGCTACCGCCGTTGCCTTCGATTCCATCAGCAATTCCATCTGGGTGGTTGGCTCAACCGGATCGTCGAATTTTCCGACCACGCCCAATGCCTACTACACCCTCTCCAGCAACTTTGGCACCGGGGCATTCCTGAGCAATCTGAGCGCGAATGGTTCTCAGAACCTTTTCACGACGCTCCTCGGGCCGGGCTCTAGCGATGTCGCTTCAGGTGTTGTTGTGGACGCCATGGACAACGTTTACGTGGCAGGAGACCAAAACGAAACCAGCTTTCCCATCACGCCGGGCGTATATCCGTTTGGAGAAGGATCGGGCGGCTTCCTGATGAAGTTTTCACCCGGCACGACCATGCCGATGCTGGCGCTTTCCACGAATATGCTCACGTTTTCCAACCAGCCGATCGGCTCCTCCAGCGCGCCGCAAACGATTACGTTGCAGAATACGGGCACCGCGCCGGCGCAGCTGGCCATCGGGGTTACCAGCAGCCAGAACTTGTTAGGTATTCCGGCGCAGGAGAACGATTTCCTTGAATCCGACAACTGTGGCGGGCTGCTCGCCGCCGGCGGCAGTTGCACAATCGATGTCGTCTTTCAGCCGCAGGCCATGACTCCGCCGAACAGCGGCCGCACGGCTACGCTTACGATTCTTGACGATGCCCCCGGCGCACCGCACACCGTAGCCCTGAGCGGCACGACCGGCAACGGTTCGTCGTTCACCGTTGCGCCGAATCCCATCGTCTTTCCCTTCCAGGCCGCAGGCACCAGCCAGACCATCGTCGGCTCCGCCTTCAATGCCGGGGATGTGCCGCTGCTGATCTCCAGCGCGGTGGTGGGCGGCACAAACGCATCCGCGTTCACCGTGGATCTGACCAACTCCGGTGGCAGCGGCCAGGCGTGCAACAACCCAACGTTGTTCACCTGTGGGTTCACGATCACGTTTAATCCGCCGGCCAACGCGACCGGCACTCTCACGGCAACCGTTACGTTTACAGACAATGCGCCCGACAGCCCGCAGGTGGTGCAGATGAGCGGGGCCGTCGCCGGCGCCGCCGCGCTCAGTATTTCACCGCTAGTCCTTCCGCAGCCGCAAACGTTTTCGCTTCCCGTTGCGATCGGCAACAGCTCCGACATCAATGTCATCACCCTGATGAATCCTGGCACGGCCGCCGTGGAGGTGACGGCGTTGACGCCTTCCGGACCGAACGTGGGTGATTACATCCTCGGCCAGACCAGCTGCCCGCCGGGTGCGGGGCTGCAGTCTCCGCCATTTTCCATCCCAGCCGGAGTGTCGTGCGTGGTCCCGGTCATGTTCGCGCCGCAGGCTGGACCGAGCGGTCTTCGCACGGCCACAATCACGGTGGTCACCAACCCGCCGATTTCCGGCCTGCCCACCATCACGTTGCAGGACGATGCGGTGACGAACTCAGACCCCAGCCTCCATTTCTTCACCGTGCCGAATCCCATCAATTTCGGCGGCTTGCTGGTTGGGGAGACCGGCGCGGAGCAGTACATCGTCTCGATTTCGAATGAGTCGCCGATCCCCTGCGCCGGAGGAGCCACCAGTTGCGGCGGTCCTCTGACCATCACCTCGATAGCGCCCGGCTTGCCCGACTATGTTCTCTCACTGGGTGGCGTGGGGGCTAATAACGCCTATTGCAGCTTATCGTTCCCGGTCACCATTCCCGCAGAGGGCGAGGGCTGTTCTTATCAGATCGCGTTTACTCCGCAGGCGGGCGGCGCACGCAATACCCAGCTCACCATCCGGAGTAACGATCCTCAAGGAACGATCACCATTCCCCTACTGGGGTTCGGAGTGTCCGTTCCGCTGGTGCAGGCTTTGCCTGCAAGCATCAATTTCGGTTCGCAGGCCACCGGCGTCGCGAGCTTGCCCATCACCGTCACGCTGGAAAACCTCGGCTCTGCCGCGCTGTCGATCAGCAGCATCACGCCCTCGGCAAATTTCGGTGTGACCGACAATAATTGCACGCAGCCCATTCCTGCCAACTCCATCTGCACATTCGGCGTCACTGTGACTCCGCCGGCGGCATCGCCCGGAGAAATCTCCGGCCAAATCACCATTGCCGACAACGGCGTCTTCAGCACCCTGCAAATCGTCGCGCTGAGCGCCACCGGCGTCACCGGATCGGCGCTGACCCTGTCCGCGGCGTCGCTCAATTTCGGCAGCCAACTGAGCGGCACAACCAGTGCGGCGCAAACCGTTACCGTCACGAACTCAGGCAACTCCACCGTCACGTTCACCACAAAAGGCGTCAGCACCATCGGCGACTTTGTTCTGCTCAGCACAACGTGCGGACCGTCTCTGGCTCCCGGCGGCACCTGCACCGCCACCATCGCTTTCAAGCCGTCGGTGCCTTTCTTTGAGGCGGGCGACTTTCTCCTAACCAGCAACGCTCCCGGAAGCCCTCAGCTGGTTATGCTGCAAGGGAACGGAGTTTCGGCGGGCACCATACCGTCGCAAACCGCGCTCACCTCCTCGCTTCCCACTTCGGCGCCCGGCCAGCTGGTCACCTTTACGGCGACGGTCTCGCCCAGCACGCCCGCGTTTGGCTTCTCCAGCTTGAGCTTCCTGGATGGCAGCACGCTGCTCGGGTTGGTGCCGATCATCGGTACCAACGTGGCGACATTTACCACCGGATCGCTCACCCCCGGAACACACTCGATTACCGCGTCCTTCAGCGGCGACGGCAATTTCGATCCCAGCGTGTCGCGGCCATTCCAGCAAGTCGTAACCGGCTCCGGACTAACCGCGCAAACCATCACGGTGACCGAGGCTGCTCCGGCGAGCGCGGCGCTCAACGGCACGTTCAACGTGGCGGCCACGGCGAGCTCCGGTTTGCCGGTGGCGATCACGACCGGCGGGGCGTGCTCGGGCTCCGGCACCGCGTCGGCAACCATCACGATGACCGCCTCCAGTGGCACCTGCACGGTGATGTACAACCAGGCGGGCAACGGCACCTACGCGGCGGCCGCGCAGGTTACGAACACGACGACGGCGACCGCGGGGCAGCTCACGCCGCAGACGATCACGGTGACGCAGGCTGCTCCGGCGAGCGCGGTCCTCAACGGCACGTTCAACGTGGCGGCCACGGCGAGCTCCGGCTTGCCGGTGGCGATCACGACCAGTGGAGCGTGCTCGGGCTCCGGCACCGCGTCGGCAACCATCACCATGACCGCCTCCAGTGGCACCTGCACGGTGCTGTACAACCAGGCGGGTAACGGCACCTTCGCGGCGGCGTCGCAGGTTACGAATACGACGACGGCGACCGCGGGGCAGCTCACGCCGCAGACGATCACGGTGACCGAGGCTGCTCCGGCGAGCGCGGCGCTCAACGGTACGTTCCACGTGGCGGCCACTGCGAGCTCCGGTTTGCCGGTGGCGATCGGCGGCAGCGGGGCGTGCACGGGTTCGGGCAGCGGCTCGGCCACGATCACGGCCAAGGCGGCCGGCACCTGCACGGTGACCTACACGCAGGCGGGCAACGCCAGCTTTGCGGCGGCGCCACCGGTAATCAGCACGACGAGCGTGACGGGCACGACGAATCCTGCGCCCACCATTACCGGCCTTGTGCCCACGCACACGCCGGCGGGCACCGCGTTCACGTTGACGGTGAACGGCACGGGCTTTGTCTCCACCTCGACTGTGAACTTCAGCGGCAAATCGGGCAGCACGGTGCTGACGCCGAGCGCGATCGGCGCGACGCAGCTGACGGTCGCAATTGCCGCCTCGCTGATCCAGGCGGGCGGCACGGCTTCGGTGACGGTGACGAACCCGTCGCCGGGCGGAGGCACGTCGGCTGCGGCGACGCTGACGCTGGACGACTTCACGCTCAGCGGACCGGCGGCGACGGTGACCCTGGTGCCGGGCGTGGCCACGCCGGTTGGCCTCACGCTGACGCCTTCGGCCGATGGCTTTGCCAATGCGGTGCAGCTGGCGGTGGCATCCACGCTGCCTTCGGGATGGACGGCGCAGTTCCTGTCAGGCAGCTCGGCGACGCCGGGTGCGGCTGGGGCCACGGTGACGCTGACTGTGACGGCCCCGGCGACCTCCACGACGACGGCCGTTCCGTTCGGCGGCGGCTTCCCATCGGTTCCGTCTCCGCCGGGAGGCACAACACTCGTTGCAACATTCATCACGATGCTTGCCGCGCTGTTGTTGGCGGCGCGACGACTGCCGCAAGGCAAGGTGCTGGTGCCGGTGCGGCTGGCGATGGTGCTTTGGCTGGTGGCGTTGGCCGGACTCTTCTTCTCGGTGGCTAGCTGCGGCGGAGGCTTCGGCGGGGGCACGCGGAACAGCATCACCGTCACCGGAACCAGCGGCTTGCTGCAACACTCAACCCGGATCAATTTTGTGATCGGCAGCGCCAAGTAGGAGAGACTATGCGCACCTGGATCGTCGGCTTACTGATGTTGTCACTCGCATGCTTTGCCACGCGCGCAGCGGCGCAGGAGACGCCGCGCTGGGAACTGGACGCCGGCTACACCTACCTGCGCACCAACGCGCCTCCGGGCGGCTGCGGCTGCTTGTCGATGAACGGCGGCAACGGCGGCGTGGCCTACCATCTGAGCGATCACTTCGCCCTTGCCGGCGACCTGGCGGTGGTGACGGCGGGTAACGTTGCGTCCAGCGGACAGAGCTTGACGCTGCTCTCCTACCAGGTGGGACCGCGCTTCTACCTGCCGCTCAAGCGCGTGACGCCGTTCGGCCAGGTGCTGGTGGGCGGAGCGCACGCCTTCAATCCGGCGTTCGGCGGGTCGGGCCCATCGGCCGACGCCTTTGCCGCAACGGTAGGCGGAGGCGTGGACCTGAGCCTGAATCGCATGTTTGCGCTGCGTCTGGTCGAAGCCGACTACTTCGTTACCACCTTTGCCAACGGCGTCAACGACCACCAGAACAACCTGCGCCTCTCGTTCGGCGTCGTCGCCCGCTTCGGGTACTAGAGCATGTTTCATGCGCGCCGTGAAAAGGCGCATAGGAGTCTTTGAACCGGCGCGTTCCGGTAAATGCAATATCGTGGGGCATCTTGCGGAATCATGGTGGCATCCGCACACAGGGAAAGAAAGAGGAACGATCCATAGGGGATGCGCCCGGCGTTCCTTCGAGGGTAAGGCCGTGTTTCATCAAATTCTGGCTCCCACCGGACATCTGTGGTCCACCATTCTGCTCGCGCTGTTACCTCTTGGCGTTCTGCTGTTCATGCTCGCAGTGCTTCGTCTGACTGCGTGGCTTGCCGCCATCCTCGCCGGTGTCATCACCGTGGCCATCGGGGTACTGGGATGGCACGCTCCATGGCCGGCGACGTTGCGCGCGTATCTGTATGGCGGCTTGCAGGGCGCCTGGGTGATCGACTGGATCACATTCTGGGGACTGATCATCTTCAATACTCTGGTGCTTACCGGCGACTTTGACCGCTTCAAGAGCTGGATGATCAAACAGGCGACGGCGGACGTGCGAATCCAGACGATCATGCTTGCCTGGGCGTTTGGCGCCCTGCTGGAAGGGCTGGTTGGCTTCGGCTATCCGTGGGCAGTCGTGGTGCCGATCCTGGTTGGATTGGGAATTGCCGATCTGGATGCCATCCGGGTGGCGGCCTTGGCCAATAATGCTCCCGTCTCCTATGGCGCTCTGGGCGCGCCAATCCTGGCCCTGGCGGCGGTAACCGGAATACCGATGCTTTCGCTGTCCGCCTCGATCGGAGACATTGTCGCGGTGTTGGCGTTGCTGCCTCCGTTTGTGTTGATTTATCTGGTAAGCGGGTGGGATGGCCTGGTGGAAGCGTGGCCTTTGGGAGTGGTTGGATCTTTGTCCTACATTCTGGGACAGTGGCCGGTGGCGCACTACCTGGGACCCTACCTGCCTGACCTGAGCGGTGCGCTGGTTTCGTTCTGGACCCTGTTTCTCTTCGTCAAGATCTGGAAGCCTAAGACCATCCGCACGTTCGGCGGGGGAATCGCCACCCGCCAGGAACTTGACGCGGCCGATCTTTCGCAAGCGGCAACCGGTGCGTTCCGCGCCTGGCTTCCTTACCTGATTCTGATTGCCGTGGTTGTCTGCTGGACGGGGCCGTGGTCGCATCTGCCCGCGATCAGCTTGTACAAGTTGCAGACCGGGGCGATCTCTTCCGTCACCGGCAAGCCGATCGCCGCGGTCTTCAGCTTCAATCCCTTGAGCGGCGGAACGTCGATCCTGGCTTCCTGGATTCTGATCGCGCTGTACTTGCGTCCTGACCGGCAGGTGCTGGGGCGTGTGTTTGCGCGGACCTTTCAGCAGATGTGGGGAGCACTGCTGGTAGCGTTTTTCATCTTTGCGGTAGCGTATGTATTTGTGTTCACCGGCATGGCGAACTCGCTTGCCTTCGGATTCTCGAAAATCGGCCCGGGATTTGTGGTCCTGGCGCCGGTGCTAGGCTGGATCGGAGTGGCGCTTTCCGGCAGCAACACATCCACCAATGCGATGTTCGGTCCCATCCAGGCGGTGACCGGCCGGCTGCTGCATTTGCCGCTGCTGCTCACTCCCTCGCTGAACTCCGTGGGAGCCGAAGTGGGCAAGCCGATCGCGCCGCAGACCGCAAGCGTCGGAGTTTCCACCAGCCGGTATGTGCGCAGCGAAGGACAGGTCATCCGCCACAACATGGCCTGGACATTCGTGATGCTGGGCTATCTGGTGCTGGTCGGACTACTTTTCTATTTCGTATTTCCGCAGAGGATGGCGGGCTAGCTGGACTGTCACCCTGAGCGAGCGGCTGTAGTTGCCGCGAGTCGAAGGGCCCTACTCACGTGCAAGTCCCTGCATTCGTAGAGGTGCTTCGACTGCGCGCGCCAAAACGCAGGCGCGCTTCGCTCAGCATGACACTCGTTTGAACGTGCATATCGACTTTTCACCAGCCTGCGTACCCGCCGCGAAACTCGCGATCATGCGGCACGCCTGGTTTGGTCCACCTTGTCCTCCAACGCACGCCATTCGTTCGCGTCCAGTTGGAGCGCGGCTGCGCCAAGGTTCTCCTCCAGATGCCGGACCGACGAGGTGCCCGGAATGGGCAGCATGACCTTGGAGCGATGGAGCAGCCAGGCCAGTGCGAGTTGGGCGACGGTAGCGTGGTGCTTGCGTGCGGCTTCGTCGAGCGCTCCGCCGGGCTGCGCCAGTTTGCCGGCCGCCACGGGAAACCAGGGGATAAATGCGAGGTTGTTTTTCTCGCAATATTGCAGCGTGTCCTCATGGTTGCGGTCGACAATGTTGTACAGGTTCTGCACGCTGACGACGCGAATGGTTTTGCGCGCGTTGTCGATCTCGGCGGGCTTTACCTCGGAGAGCCCGATGTGGCGAATCTTGCCTTCCTCCTGCAGCTTCTTCAGTTCGCCAAACTGCTCCTCGGCGGGGACCTTGGGATCGATGCGATGCAGCTGGTAGAGATCGATGCGTTCGAGCTTGAGACGGCGCAGGCTCATCTCCACGCACTGGCGCAGATACTCCGGCCGGCCCAGCGGTGCCCATTGATTTGGGCCGGAGCGCGTGAGGCCACCTTTGGTGGCGATCACCAGATTTTTGGGATAGGGAAAGAGCGTTTCGCTAATCAACCGCTCGCTCACCTCCGGACCGTAGGAATCGGCGGTGTCGATGAAGTTGACGCCGTACTCGATGGCGCACAGCAGCACGCGCCTTGCCTCCGTCGGGTTCGTGGGCTCTCCCCAGATGCCTTCTCCGGTAAGGCGCATGGCGCCAAACCCTAAACGGTTGACGGTGAGGTCTCCGCCAATCGCAAATGTGTCACTCGCATTCATGCTGTGTCGGGTCATGCCAGCTAAGATTCCCGCAGGCGGTGAAAAGTTGAAAAAAAGTGAGCTTACATTGTGCGGGTGTTGCGCACAGCAGGAAACTCAACGCGTTGGCAGCATCTTCTCCAGGCGTTCGAGCGCGGCTTCGAGGCTTTGAGTTTTTTCAAGCACGCCCGCGAAGAGATCGCCGGTGTGGGCGAAGCGCCCGGGTGCATTGCGAATCGTGAACTGAGCGGGGCGAAGTCCCTTTTTTACTTCGCTCCACTCCAGAGGTGTTGAGACTGGAGCGTGCGAATAGGCTCGTGCCGAATAGGGCGCGGCCACGGTCTTTGATTTCGCATTCTGCTGGGTATCGAAATAGACGCGGTCCGGCTGGCGCTGCGCCACGCTGCGCGGCATGGTGAAAAGGCCGGGGCGCTCGGCGATCACCATGCGGGCCAGAAGCTCGGCGAAGTTGCGGGAATCTTCGTAACGGTAGACCGGTTCCAGCGGAATGTAGATGTGCATGCCATCGCCGCCGGTGGTTTTGGGATAGCCGGTGAGACCGATCGAATCGAGAACCTTGTGAACCAGCAGTGCCGCCTCGACGATTTTGTCGTAGCCGCACTCGTAGGGATCGAGGTCGATAAGGACGAAGTCCGGGCTGTCGATGGAGTCGATGCGGCTCATCCATGGGTTCTGGTCGATGCAGGCCAGGTTGGTGAGGTAGAGAAGGCTGGCGCGGTCGTCGGCGAAGACATAGTGGATAGGGCCGGCGCGCCTGGATTCGGTGTGCTCGGACCAGATCTTGACCTTGCGCAGCCACGAGCCTTGATTAACCGGCATGTCCTTCTGGAAAAAATATTCCGCGTCGATGCCGTTGGGATAGCGCTTGAGCGAGAGCGGGCGGTCTTTGAGGTGCGGCAGGATGAGATGCGCGACAGCGTCATAGTAGTTGAGCAGATCGCGCTTGGTGTAGCCGTCGGCGGAGTACAGAACTTTGTTGAGGTTGGTGAACTTGAGCTGATGGCCGTCGAGGGTGAGCGAGGCTTCGTTGGCCGTGCCGGAGAGAAGGGGATCGGGCGATTCGCGATGCACGGCGGGCGGTTGCACATCGTCGCGCAGGCCCAGAAACACAGGGGCGCGGAGACGTTTTCCCGCGGTCCAGTTGCTGAACTTGACCATCGCGACGAGTTCGGGCCGTACCCATTTGACACTGCGTATTTTTGGCCGCGAGTCCGCGGCGAAGGGCGAACGCTTGACGATAAGCGGCTCCATGCGGGCGCGAAGATCGCGCAAGGTTTGCGCGGTGAAGCCGGTGCCGACGTTTCCTGCCCAGACCAGTTGGCCGTCTTCATGAAAACCGAGGACGAGCGCGCCCAGAGATTCCCGTTCGCCCTCGGTAAATCCGCAGATGAGAAACTCCTGCTCGTTGACCAGCTTGATTTTGAGCCATTCGCGGCTGCGCCGGGATTCGTAGTGGCTGGAGGCGTGCTTGGCGAGGACGCCTTCCAAACCGTTGTCGCGGGCGGCGGCGAGCAACTCTTCACCGGAGCCGGGAAAGTTTTGGGACAGGCGGATGACGGGCGAGGGAGTAAGCACCGCTTCCAACGCGCGGCGGCGGCCGCCGAGCGCCACGTCGCGCAGGTCATAGCCGTCAAGATAGAGGATATCGAAGAGAAACAGCACCGCCGGCGTGCTGCGCGCAAGGTGGGCCACGGCGGCAGGATCAGTGTTGGCGATGCGCGGCTGGATGAGTTCGAAGCGGCTTACGCCCTTGGCGTCGAGCACGGTGATTTCGCCATCGAGTATGGCCTGGCGCGCTGCGACAAAGTGCGGCAGCACGCTCAGCTCCGGATACTGGCGCTCGGTGCGGCGGCCGCTGCGGGAGTAGATGCGGAGCTCGTCTTCATTCGCAAACCCCTCCGCAAACCCATCCAGAAAACAGAGGGCGCGCACCCCGTCCCACTTGACTTCGAACAACCAGCCGTCGCCCGCGGGCGGTTGCGCGGCGAGCGTGGCGCTCATGGGCTCGAACCAGCCGGGCAGCGGCGCGGCGCGCGCGCCCTTCAAGGTCGAGGGATCGAAACTTTTCTTCTTCGTTGCGCTTTTTTTCTTTGCCGCGCTCTTTTTTTTCGCTCCGGATGACGCAACGTCTTCTCGGCGCGGCTTTTCGGAGGGGGCATCGCTTTGGTGCGCGGGCAGGCTTTGCGCAATCTCCTCCTGGCTTCGTCCGGTGAGTACGCTCCAGGCGTAGTCTTCCGCGTCCCAGCCGGGTGTGGCAAACTGGTCGCGCTTTTTGATCAGCAGCCAATCGTTGCCTTTGCCTCGGCCTTTCATCTGAACGATGGCGAAATCGCCGCGAAGTTTTTCGCCGGAGAGGCGGAATTTGAAATCGCCGCGCGCCAGCTGTTCGCCGGCGGAAACCTCCGCATCGAGCAGTTCATAGCTGCCGCGATCCCAGAGCATGACCGAGCCGCCGCCGTATTCACCGGGAGGAATGTTGCCTTCGAAGGAGCCGTATTCCAGCGGGTGATCTTCGACGCGAACGGCCAGATGGCGGACGCCGGGATCGAGCGACGGCCCTTTGGGGACGGCCCAGGACTTGAGCACACCATCCACTTCCAGGCGGAAGTCATAGTGCAGGCGCGAGGCATCGTGGCGCTGCACGCAGAAGAAGGGGCGCAACGTCGGACGGGCTTGGGCCCGCATCGCCCGGCGCGGGCTCGGGTGTGTGAGAAAATTTCCGCTTGCGTGCGTATTCTTCGAGCATCCTTCCAACTTCGATGCTCAACATAATAGTTCTGATGTGCAGCGTTGGACGTTGAGGAGGGTTGCATGGCGACCACGGTTTGGAAAGGACAGTTGCAATTCGGGCTGGTTTCGCTGCCGGTCCGCCTCTATAGTGCGGCGCGCAGCGAATCGGTCAGCTTCAACCAGCTCCATGCCACCGACCATTCGCGCATCAAGCAGGTGATTTTTTGCCAGGCCGAAGACAAGCCGGTGCCGCGCAATGAGCTGGTGAAGGGCTACGAGTATGAGAAAGACCACTACGTGGTGATCGACGACGAGGACATCCAGAGCGCCGCTCCCAAGACCGCCAAGGTGATGGAGATCCAGGAATTTGTGAAGGCCGAGCAGGTGGACCCGGTGTTTCTGGAGAGCTCCTACTACATGGCTCCCGAGGAGGGAGGCGAGAAGCCGTATGCGCTGCTGTTTGAGGCGCTGCGGCAATCGCAATACTACGGCGTGGCCAAGGTTTCCATGCATAGCCGCGAGCATGTGGTGATTCTGCGGCCCGCCAGTAAAGGGCTGATGCTGCACACCATGTACTATGTGGACGAGATCCGGCGGGTGGAAGAGTTCCGCACCGATACCAGCTTGATCCAGGAGCGCGAGTTGGAGCTGGCGAAGACCCTGATTGCCGCGCTGGCCGAAGACTTTCATCCCGAAAAATACCACGATGCGTACCGCGAAAATCTGCGCCGGATGATTGACGACAAGGTGGCGGGGCGCAAGGTAGTGGAGCCGCCCGCGCCGAAGATGGCGCCGGTGATCGACATTATGGAGGCGCTGAAACGCAGCCTTGCGGAGCGGCGAAAGCCGGTGCAGTCGGTCTCCGCAGATGCTACGAGAGATGTCACAAGAGAGGTCGCGGGCGGAGCGGCGCCGAAAGCGGCGACGGGCCGGAAACGCGGGCGGAGCAAAGCCTCGTAGACTCCCAGAGCGGGAACCGTCCGGAGAGTGCGGCGGGCACGATTACTTTCGTGCCATGGCGCAGACGATAGGGAAGCGCCCGGCATTGACTTCGCGGTATCCTAGACTATCCGTCTTAGTACCGGCTCGCCGAGAGGCATGATGTCGTCGTTGGAGTTGCTCAAAGTCCTTCTATTCGTGGAGGCTGGGTTCACCGGGTTTTTGGTGGCGGTGCTGATCGCCATCCGTCCGTATTTCCGTTCGCAAACATTCTTCTGCCGATGGATGTGGGCGTGGACGGCCCATGCCGCGTTTCTTGCGGTTGGCCTGTGGCCGAACGGCGCTGACTGGGGGAGTCCTCTCCGCAAGATTGTTTTCCTGCTTGCTTCCCAAATCCTGGGCATGCTGTTTGTGCCGCTGCTGGTTGCAGGAGCAGAGTCCTTCCGCAAATCGGGGCACGCTGCCGAGGCTGCGCGCATAGGAATCATGGCGGCGATGGCGGGCGCTTTGGCGCTCTGCATTCTGTCTTTGGCGTCCGGCAACGCGCGGATTGGCATTTGGATTCTGACCGTTCCGCGGGAGATTGCGGTCTGCGGGGCGCTCTGGTATTGCGCCTATGTTTTCTATCGCTCATGGCGGCAAACCGACTCGGGCGGCGCGCTGCTGGCGATGCTCTCCTGCGGCTGCTATGGGGCGGTGCAGGCGCTGTTTGCGCTGTGGAGCGCGCACGGAGGCGCGTCCGGCGTCCGATGGGTTGCGCTGGACATTCTCTTCCAGGGAGGAATCGCCATTGCGACCCTGCTGCTGATTCTCGATGAGCAGGCCGGGGCGGCTTCGAGAGTGCAGGAATCCGAGCAGAGATACCGTCTTCTGTTCGAACGCAATCTGGCGGGAGTGTTCCGCTCGCGCGTGGACGGCACGCTGATTGATTGCAATGACGCGCTATGCAAGATGCTGGGCTACGATTCCCGCGAAGAGCTGCAGCAGGTAGGCATGCTTTCGCTCTACGTTGACCCGGAGGAGCGGAACTCCGCGATGGCCGGGTTGCGCGCCCAGGGACAGCTGATCAACAACGAGGTTTGCTGGCGCCGCAAAGACGGCACCGAGATCGTCACCCTGGCCAATGTTGCGCAGCTTTCCGATGCCCCGGAGGTCCTGGAGGGCACGGTGCTGGATGTGTCCGAGGTGCGCAGGCTGCAGGGACATCTTATGCAGGCGGAAAAGATGGAAGCGGTGGGAAGCCTGGCCGGCGGCGTTGCCCACGACTTTAACAACCTTCTGATGATTATCACGGCCTATTGCGAGCTGCTGGCGGAGGGTCTCTCCGATGCGGAGCAACGCGAGCAGGTGGAAGGCGCGCTCAAGGCGTGCTGGAAGGCCTCCGACCTGACCAAGCAACTGCTCGCCTTCAGCCGCAAGCAGCCCATTGCTCCGCAGGTGCTGGACATGAACCACGTGGTTGGCGAGATGAGCGGAATGCTGCGGCGGCTGATTAACGAAAATATCGATCTGCAGATTGAGGTGGAAGCAAGCCCGGTCTGTTGCAGGGCCGATGCGACGCACATGCAGCAGGTGTTGATGAACCTCTCCTCGAATGCGCGCGATGCGATGCCGGAGGGAGGACGGTTGTTGATTCGCAGCTCAAGCCTCCGCGTGAGTGCCGAGCAGGCCGAAAAACTGGCGCCTCTGGTGGCGGGCGATTATGTGTTGCTCACCGTCAGCGATTCGGGCTCGGGAATCGATCCCGCGATCCGCCAGCGTATCTTCGAGCCTTTCTTTACGACCAAGGAAATTGGCCGGGGCACGGGGCTGGGACTTTCCACCGTGTATGGCGTGGTCAAGCAAAACCAGGGGTTCATTTTCGTCGAGAGCGAGAGGGATTGCGGTACAACGTTCAAGGTGTATCTGCCGCGGGTTCCGGCTGCGGTTGAGACCGTTGCATCGCCCAGGGAAGAAACCCGCGGTCCCGCGCGGGCCACGGTTTTGTTTGTGGAAGACGAGTTGCCATTGCGCAATGCCGGTGCGGAACATCTGCGCGCAGGCGGCTACACGGTGTTTGCCGCGGCGAACGGAGAAGAGGCGCTCGCCATCGCCCGGGAAACTTCCGCCGCCATCGATCTGCTGGTCACCGATGTCATCATGCCGGGCATGACCGGAGCCGAACTGGCCGACAAGCTGTGCTCGCTGAGGCCGAATGTGCGCGTGGTGTATATGTCCGGCTATCCCTCGGATTCCCCGGTGCACCAGAAGATCGGCGGCATGCGCGGGATTTACCTGCAGAAGCCCTTCAGCTTCCACCTGCTGAGCAAGACGCTGGAGGAGCTATTAAGTAGCGGCGGCGCCCTGACCCAGAGCTGCTGAACCTGGACTGGGGAAGGTTCCATCGTTGAACCTATCTTGATATTTTGCATTCGATAAAAAGCAAGTAAGCTGAATTCCAACAACCTCCCATAGGGCGGCGTCTGCGCCATCGTGCCGCTCGCGACAGAATAGCTGTACGTTCGGGCTACAGGAGGAGTTTGATGCAACCCGAGATTCATTGGCATCCCCGTCCACGCTCTCTGCGGGAATTTCCCGAAGACACCCAGGTCCGGCTGCGGCAACTGGATTTTAATCGAACCATCTCCGTGCATATTGGGAACAACACCGTTTACATCCGGCGGATTGGGCTCAACCAATTTCTATGCTGTGACGCCGATCTCCAAACCTCGGCATCGTAGAGCGCAAAGCCTCGCGCAGAGCCAGGTTTCAAGGTTTCAAAGTTTCAAAGTTGAAAACCTCTGGCGCGTACCCATGCGGTGATCCATTGAGATTTTGTTCTTAACCTTGAAACTTTGAAACCTGAAGTTTCTTCCTGCCGCATCTCCGCTTCTCTCCGACGTAACGTTCGATAGAACCAGCGACATAAGCCAGGCGTTACCCATCGCTGGGCGTCACTCGTTGGTTACTGGCTCTGACACTCCGAAGTAACTTGCAGCGCGGATGTGAAAGGTGTTTCATGTCGGCTTACGTTGTATGGAAGAAACTTCGGACCGGGAGGGAATGGAAATGAGCACGACGAATGTAGCGGTAACCAACGAAGTTGCCAGGAACGTGATTGCCATCCTGAAGTCCGGGGCTCTCCTCAAGGGAATCGTGCGGTCGCACACGACGGATGGTCCCTTGGACGTTGTCTGGGTCGCCATCGAGCTTCCCGTGGTTGGAGAGCGGCAGGTCGCGGTGAAGTGCGAAACAAATCCCCAACTTGGCCAGGAGGTTGTGGTCGAGTGCGTTCCGAATCCGCAGAAGCCGGGGCGCTATATGTTCCAGATGGCCGAAGCTGCCGCTGCCTTGAACTGGCCGCCGCGCAGGGCCAGACAAGAGCGAAGCATCGCTACGATTTCCAGGCGAGGGCGTTACTGCACCGGCTGAACGATGGCGATTCGCGTCTCTGAGCCGGTGGTGCCGACGGCGATGACCTTGATGGCTCCCGGCTGGTTTACCGCGACAATCTTCTGGCCGTTCACTTCGGTTACTTCCGCTTCGGGATAGCGCTGGCGGTAGTAATCGACCACGGTCGCAGCGGAGTCGGTCGTGGTGTAGACCGCGCTGGCAACGGGAACGCCGATATCGGGAACGCTTACATCCTTGACCTCGACGGGCTGCGAGCCAGGATAACGGTCGGAGCCGGAAACGCTGGCTGGCACCGCTGGCTGCGCCTCTCCATGATCGGCGCGCTGAGCCAGCGTGTTCAATGCGCGCTGCACCTCCTGCGGGTCGATGCTGTGGGTGGCCGGATGGATTGCCGGGCTGTTTGCACTGGGAGTGCTTGCCGACGATGGCGGCGGCTGCGAAGGGAATGTCTCCGCAGCGATGGCTTGGCCCGTTGGAGATTGTGCGGGAGGCGCTGGCTGCGCGGCCGGCGCAAAGCTCTCGGGGGCGCGCAAAGCTCCTGCACGCGGCTCCGTGTGCGTCACCCGGCTCGCGACAAGCCCCGCGCCAACGAGGAACAGCGCGAGGCCAGCTACCAGGAGGCATATTGTTTTCCGGCGCTGCAGCAGATCGGCGGTGACCGAGGCGACTGCGTCCCGCGCGATGGGACTTCCACAGGCGGCGCAGAAACGCCCGCCAGTCGTGGGGTTTCCGCAGTGGGAGCAAAAGGCCATGGCAGGCATAGAATACGCCAATCGGTTTGCCGCCGGTCAACTTTCCCGGAGTCGGTGGGGCATGGCCGAAGACGCGGCGGCCAGCGATACCATTGCCCCGGGATACCCTCATCGGCGATACAATGAAGTCGTGCGAAAAATTTTAATCCCCCTCCTTGCTCTCCTGGTCATGGCGCTGATTGCGCTTCGGTTGATTCTCTCCGCAACACCCATCGTGAGCCTGTCATCTCCGGTCGCCGTTATTGGCCAGGCCACCGCTGTCAGCGTGCACGTGCGCGATAAACATGGGGTTCGCCGCCTTGTGATGTTTGTAGAACAGAACGGCACTCGCTACCGCGTCGGGGAACTGGCGCAGCCTTCGAGCGTGCCCGATGGCACCTGGAACTTTACCGCCGGCATCAAAACCACGCCTCAGCTGCAGGACGGCAAGGCGAAGTTGATCGTCGAGGCCACCTCGAACGATCTATTCCGCAAGACAGCGAGTTGGGAGGGCGATGTCACGGTAATTTCGCAGCCGCCCACGGTCAGTGCGGATTCCGATCAGCACTACCTGTACCTGGGCATGGCGGACCTGGCCACCCTCAATGTCTCCGGCAGCTTTACCGAGGCGGGCGTGCGTGTGGGCGATCAGACCTTCCGCGCCTGGCCCATGCCTGGCGGCAAGCCCGGTTACTTTTCGCTCTTTGCCTTTGCCTGGAATATGCCGCCCGGCACCGTGCCCGTGGTGTACGCCTCCAACGGCGCAGGAAACGATGTGACCACCCCGCTCATCGTCCAGTTTCCCAAGAACGAGCAGCCGCATTACACGGTGCACGACTTGCAATTGAACGACCGGTTCATCCAGAAGGTGGTGGGCGAACTCGATCCGAACGGGTCGGGCGATATGGTGGCGCGTTTTGTGAAGATCAATAACGAAATGCGGCGCGCCAATAACAAGACGCTTTCGGATCTGCGCTTCAAGACAGCCGACAAGTTCCTGTGGTCGCAGCCGTTCACCCGCCAGTCTCACTCCCAGTCGGAGGCGACCTTTGCCGACCTGCGGAATTACATCTATCAGGGGAAGAAGATCGATCAGCAAGTGCACCTTGGATACGATCTCGCGGTTACGCAGAATGTGGGCGTGGAAGCGTCCAATGACGGACGTGTCGTGTATGCAGCTCCGCTGGGCATCTACGGCAACTGCATCGTGGTGGACCATGGCTACGGGCTGCAGACGATCTACGGCCACATGAGCCGCATCGATGTGCACGAAGGCGACATGGTGAAACGCGGCCAGGTGATGGGCCTCAGCGGCATGACCGGGATGGCCGGAGGCGACCATATCCACTTCGCCATGCAGCTCGACGGCGTGCAGATTGACCCCAAGGAATGGTGGGACGGCCACTGGATCAAGGACCACATTGCCAAGCGCGTAGAGCTGCCTGGATTCAGCAACTAAGTTTTACTGTTTCCAGCGTGCACCATTTCCA
This sequence comes from uncultured Acidobacteriota bacterium, assembly GCA_963742165.1. Lineage (GTDB taxonomy): Bacteria > Acidobacteriota > Terriglobia > Terriglobales > Acidobacteriaceae > TOLSYN. The sequence goes on from CAVUKX010000002.1 coordinate 72,436, forward strand.
CGAGCACGCTTCGCGTCTCTTCCGGAGTGTGCACCTCGCGCAGGAACGCGATGCGCGCGCCGCGCATGCCTTCGGCGGTTTTCAATCGCAGATGAAAGCCGAGGCGATCGACGGAGGTCATCGCCGCTTCCTCGGCCTCGATGCCGGCAAAGCTCCGCGCCAGTTGGACGAGCGAATCTTTGTGGTCGGCGTTCATGTGCGTGAGGATGCCGGCCATGGCGTCGGCCAGCGGGTCGGGCTGCGCGGCGAGGTAGTCAGAGGCCGCAACCCATCCCATCACGCCGAAGCCGCCCACGTAGTAAACGTCCACCAGCTCCATGCGGTAAAAGGAAAAATCCTCGTAGTCCACCCAGTACTTGCTGTTGGCGTAGCGCTCCAGGTAGAGCTGGCGCGCCTCGGCCCGCTCCGGCTCTGCAACCGGAAGGACATTTCCCAGCAGCGTGACTCGCGCCGCGCCCAGCGGGTCGGCTTCCGCTTCGAGTTGGGTCACCAGCAGGCTGGAGCGCGGCTCCGCCTTCAGGTTCTGGGTGTGCATGGCCATGGTGCTGATGAGAAAGATAGGGCGGCCGAGCTCGTCCACGCCATAGGGCATGACGGAGCCGAAGGGAAAGCCCGGCTGCTTGCGCGAAAGGGTCGAGAGGCTGCCGATGCGTCCCAGATGCACCAGCGTGCGCGCCCGCTCGGCAAACGAAGGTTCGGGGACCGGCGGTGAACTGGCGGGGCTTCCGCTGTATGCGTGCTTTCTCTCCGACGATTGCACTGTCTTCCTCCTCGTACATTCAATCTCTAACCTGAATGGATGCGCGTACGCGCGTGCGCGACTCGCAGAGCTGCAAAGCCGGACGATTCACTCCTACCTCCCGGCGGGGCAGACGCAGGCGGTAAATGCCGTGGCCGTGTAATTGGCCAACGAGCAGACGTACAGCGGCCAGAATGGTTTGAGTGCCGTAGAGAGGTCGCCCACAAAGTAATTGCGCATGTATTGCTGGCTGGCCTGCGTTTTGGCGTCGAGATCGCTATGGAACTCCGCTATCAATGGTTCGACCGTCGCAGACGAGAATGTTGCTTCATGAAAAGCCGTCGCGAAGTCATACTCCTGCGACCAGATGGTGCCGGTGCCGGTCTGGTTGGAGGCTGCGATCACCTGGTAATCCTCCAGCGTTGCAGAGGCCGGGTTGATATGAGCGATGGTGAACGACGGGTTATTTCCATCCACCGGCGAGATCGAGGGAACAATTTTGATGGCAACGCCCGGGCCGCCGCCCTGGGGCTTCAGCAGCCGCATTTCATCCATATGCGTGTGAGCGAAGATGCCGAGCCGGATCGTGCCGGCGTTCGTGCTCAGCAGATCGGCCAGCTTGTCCGAAGATAGAAACAGAGCAGGCGCCGCGCCCGTGCAGACGTTTTTCAACCTGGCAACCGTTGAGTACGGATCGACTCCCGGCGGGATGTGCCCCATCACCCAAACCCTTTGGCGCAATCGCCGCGCCTGTTCCAACTGATCCTGCAGCCACGCCATTTGCGTGTTGGCTGCCGAAGGGTCGGCTTTGCCGGAGCAGGTGCTGTAATTGGGAGAGAGAAAAATGTCGTTCACCACGATGAGGCGCGTGTCGCGCATGGGCGCTGCCATGGTGACGCTGTAATAACCGCCCGCGGCAAACACCTTGAGCGACTCTCGCCGCTGCGATGGCGGCAGCCCCTCGGCGATGATCTGGCCGGTGCGGAGCAGAAATTCGCTTCCGGCATCGAGGCGGTAGTCGCCGCATGGCGTGTCGTTGTTGCCCAGGGCCACGTAAATAGGGATGCCGGGTAGCGTCGCGCGCAGCTCTCCCATGACGAAGCTCAGGGTCTTGAGAACGAAAGCTTGATAGTCAGCTTGGGTGGATGCGGGAAGCAGCGTTCGGTACCGGCAGGAAAAAGAGTGAACCAGCAGGTCGCCGCTCACGGTCATGAACCGCGCATCGGGCGACTGCGAGCGCATGGCCTGCAGGCTGGAGCGTAGCAGGCCGTAAGGCGTATCCACGCCGCGCGCCTGGCATGCCTGCTGCAACTGGGCAAAGGCCTGCGGCTGATTGGGCGAAGGCGCCGCGGAGAGAATGGAACTCCACTGGCTCACCGGAGCGTTCACCAGTTGCCCGATCTTGGCGGGATCGTGCAGAGGATCGAAGTGAATGTCGCTGACCAGCAGCGCGGGAATGTTGCGATCTGCGTCCGCCGCGTGGGAGGGTGGCTGCGCCTGGCCACGGCCGGCCAACGGGAACGCGGCAAAAATCACAAGCCAAACAGTAATCTGCAACCCGGTACGCTTGCCAACAGATCTCAACGCTGCTCCTTTACCTTGCTTGTTGCAGCCGCGACAGAGCGAGGCTGGCTGCATTGTAACCGCACATGCCGTGCACTCCGCCGCCGGGTGGGGTGGACGAGGAGCAAATGTAGATGCGCGGGTCCGGCGTCGCGTATTGTCTCCACGTGGGACGAAAGAGAATCTGCCGCCAGTCCGATGCTCCGCCCACGATGTCTCCTCCCAGTAGATTCATGTCCATCGATTCAAGGCCGGCCGGTGTGAGGATGCGCCGGGCAAGAACGCAATCGCCAAAGCCGGGAGCGAAGCGTTCGATCTGCGCTTCCAGGCGGGGCAGCATGTCAAACGTCGATCCATTGGGAACGTGGCAATAGGCCCAGGCGATGTGCCGGCCAAGCGGGGCGCGGCTCGGGTCGAACAGGGTCGGCTGCGCCAGCAGCACAAAGGGGCGCTCAGCGTGGAGGCCGCGCCGCATGGCATCCTCGGACGCGGCGATCTCCTCCAGGGTTCCTCCCAGGTGCACGGTTGCGGCGCGCGCGCAGTCGGCGGCTTTCCACGGAATCGGCTGCGAGAGCGCGTAGTCCACCTTGAAGGCTCCCGGCCCAAGGCGATACCGCGCCAGGCTGCGGCGGTAGGCGGGAGTAAAGTGCTCGCCCGCCATATGAAGAAGCTGGCGCGGGCTCACATCGCAGAGCGCGGCGTCGAATTCTCCCACCGAGCCCAGTCTCTCCACTCGGCTCGAAGTCCGGACGGCGCCGCCGAGTTGGGCTAAATGGGCGATCAGCGCGCGCGTGATCGATTGGGCTCCGCCGCGCGGAATGGGCCATCCCACGGCGTGGGCCGTTGCGCCCAGCACGATGCCGAAGGAAGCGCTGAGAGGCTCGTCGAGAGCCAGAAAAGAGTGCGCGGCCAATCCGGCAAACAGGGCAGTGGTCCGCTCGCTGTGAAAGCACGTCTTCGCCAACAATGCGGCCGGCATCAGCGCATTCCATCCAAAGCGTGCCATCCGGAGAGGATGGCGCGGAAGGCGAGTCAGCGGGCGCAGGATCTCCGCTGCGAACTCCGTCCAATGTTCCACCAGTGGAGCGGCGAGGTCCCTCCAGGCATTGCCATCCGCGCCGAGCACGCGTACGGCGGCATCCAGGTCGCGCTCCAAGGTAATCGCTGTGCCGTCATCGAAGGGATGGGCGAGCGGCGCGGGAGAGTGAATCCATTCGAGACCATGGTCGCGCAACGGCAGCGACGAAAAGAATGGAGATGCCGCGGCCATGGGATGCACGGCGGAGCCGAAGTCGTGATGAAAGCCGGGCAAGGTGAGCTCCAGCGTCCGGGCTCCTCCGCCTGGTTGTTGCTCGGCCTCAAAGACTTCGACCTGCATGCCCGCCTGTGCGAGCACGATGGCTGCGGCCAGGCCATTGGGGCCTGCTCCCACCACCACCGCCCTGCCGGTGGCTTTCATTGCGCGGGTCCTGATTCCGTGGGCATCTCCACCACATGGATCTGGCCGTCCGATTGCAGTTCGAGCGTGGGTGCGTAGAGTCCGAGATATTCGCGCCGCCACCAATTGCCGGTGGCGCGCTTCTCGCTCATGGTTGTGAACCAATACTGCCAGAGCACGGCGCGAACCTGCGTGGGCGCCGCATGCGGAAAAGGATTGGCGGCAAACAGGCTCAGAACATCCCGGTCGCCGCCGAGCAGACAAGCCTCGGTGTTGACCACGAGTGGATTCTCGCGCCACGCCCCCAGCGAGGCGAACCACAGGTTCCAGTCCAGGCGCGGCTGATAGGGCGCATAGATTTTGGGCGCCGCATTCAATGCCTGCGGCTTGTAGCGGAACGGATACGCCGTCCAGGTCTTGCCGTCGTTCGAGCCCTGAAATTCGATTTGGTAGAGCTGCCGTGTCATCACCGCGAAGAGCCCATACTGGTCTGCTATGCGGAATGGTTCCAGCGCCGCCACCGGAGTCTCCGGCAGAGGCACATGCGGCGCCACGATCCAGAGGAGCCGAACCGTCGAGGAGTAGAAGACCCATGAGAGCATCCCGGCAACCAAGGCCAACTTGAACGCATGGAAGGAGCGAAGCAGCGTGCTGCGCGGGCTTGCCGGTGCAACGTTCTCCTCGGAACGCTGCGCGGGATGTTCCGGTTGTGAGACATCGGAGGAGCGCGGCGCAACCGGCGATTTACAAAGCTGGGTAAGGCTCTGCAGAAAACGGTCATCCACCAGCAGAATGCCCAGCGAGAGGACCAGGTAATTGAGAAACGTGTAGTTCGCGGTAAGGATGACGCCGGCTTGCCACAGCGTAACGAAAAAGAAAAGAACGATGCGAAAGCGGCGCGGCAGCCATGCCATCCAAACCAGTGCCAGTTCCAGGAACAACGTTGCGCCCACGGTTGCCGCGTGGAACCAGTGGGGCAGATGCTGCACGTACCAGCCGATCCAGGTAGGCAGAGGGCAGTTCTGGTAATACTCGTCCATGGCCGTGAAGTTGCGCCACTGTGGGTCGCCGCTCGCCAGCTTTACCAGTCCGGACTCGAAGTAAATGCGGAACCACTCCCATTGCAGAAGAAAGTAACTGAAGCGCGAAGGCGGAGTGGTGCGTCCCAGGCCTGGCCGCAGGCCGCCAGGAGCAAAGAACAGCGAGAGAAATCCGGCTTCGAGCAGCATGCTGTCCGACTGGTAGCCGGAGAAATCACGGGCGGCGGCGGTGAAGGAGAGAAAGCACACGAAGCAGACCGCCAACATGCCGCGCGGCCACACATTGAACACCACGAGCAGGGCAGCGATCATGCCCACCCAGCACAGGCCCAGCAGCATCGGCGAACTGCTGGAGATCCAGAGCAGCGTGGGAGCGTACCAGAAGCGCAGAAGTCCCGGCGACGACGCAGACATCATCTGCAGGTAATCGCCGGCGGGAAGAATCCCCTGGGGGCCAATCAGTCCCCGGATCTGAAACGCCAGGGGGTAGAAAGCTGAAAAGTAAATGAGACCGAGGGCGCGGAGGAATATCCAACGAGGCAGCAAGCGGCCAGCTGCGCCCGGCTCGGACGCGAAGAGCCAGCGGAGCAGCGATGCGGGCGAAGCAACCCCGCTGGCGGCGCGCTCCACGGACTCGGCTCCGCTGTCCATCGCCGCAAATTATACAGGGGAACGATTGGGGCGGGAGGGGACGAGCGTGTCAATCGTTGGGTTCAAAGCGATAGCCTACCCACTTTTCGGTCAGCATGTAGTGGATGGAGCCGTCTTCGGGCTCAAGTTTGTGGCGCAGGCGATTGATGAACACATGCAGATACTCCGGCTGTTCGACACCGGCTTCGCCCCACACGGCGTTGAGCAGGGTACGGTGCGTCAGCACCCGGCCGGGATTTTTCGCAAAATAGCATAGGAGATCGAATTCCTTCGGAGTCAGGTGCACGTCTTGCCCCTGCACCTTTACCACCCTAGTCAACAGGTCGATTTTGAAGTCCCCGGCTTCGATTTCGAATTCCCGATTCTTTTCCTCTCCTTTCTGGCTGAGCCGTGCTGCTCTTCGCAAACCGGCGCGGACGCGCGCCATCAGCTCATTCATGTTGAACGGCTTGGTTACGTAATCGTCCGCACCCGAATCCAGCGCCTCGACCTTGGGCTCTTCCTCGCCCCGCACGGAGAGCACGATGATGGAAACCGTTGACTGGCTGCGTATTTTGCGGCAGAGCTCCAGCCCACCCATCTTGGGCATCGAGAGATCGGTAATCACCAGGTCGGGATTCCATTGCTGCATCACACTCAGGGCCTCCACGCCGTCACCCGCGGTCCTCACGTTATAACCGTATCCGGATAGGGTGGTCCGCAGCACGCGCGTGATCTGCAGCTCGTCGTCCACGACAAGGATGTTGCGTTGCGCGTCGTTTGAGGTCTCTTTCATACGGCTGGAGACTAATTAATAATTCGAAGCTCCTAAACCGCGCATAGAAAGTCCCTAAAGAAGTCCTAAATATTTGCTAAACCCGTTTGATGAGGACAAAACGAGGTTGGGGTATCCCAACTTGAGGCTGTTTGCTCTTAAGGTGTCATTGCGAAGCAACGCGCGGAATCCCTGCACCGTTCCAATCTCTCATGACATTCCAGAGTTTCTTCGGCTCGGACTGCTCGTGACGGAGTAAGGATGACCAACGATCCCCACAATCTAAAGCGATTCGTGGATGCGCAGGAGCCGGTGTACGAGCAGGTATGCGACGAACTGCGCGCAGGCCACAAACAGAGCCACTGGATCTGGTTCATCTTTCCCCAGATGAAAGGCCTGGGACATAGCGGAATGGCAGACCACTACGGAATCGCCTCGCGGCAGGAGGCCGAGGCCTACCTGGCGCATCCCGTCCTGGGGGCGCGGCTACGCGAATGCACCCGGCTCGTGAACCTGGTCGAGGGCCGCTCCATCGACCAGATCCTCGGCTATCCTGACAACCTGAAATTCCGGTCTTCGATGACTCTGTTTGCCGCCGCGGCCCCGGGAGATCCAATCTTTGACGACGCCCTGCAAAAGTACTTCGACGGCAAACCCGATCCGCTTACTCTGAAACTACTGGGAAACTAAACCACCGGGCACGGCTCCGCCTTCCAGATGCCGGACGCATATTCGGCGATGGTGCGGTCGCTGGAAAATTTCCCCGAGCTGGCCACGTTCAGAATCGCCTTCTGTGCCCACGCGCCGGGATTGGCATACAACGCGCCCAGCCGCTCCTGCGCCTGGCAATACGATGTGAGATCCGCCAGATGCATGTAGTGATCGCCACCGGTCAGCAGAGTCTCGCGCAGCGGCTCGAAGACGCCGGGCTCGTTCCGGCTGAAGTGGTCCGAGAAGATGAGGTCCAGCGCCGCCCGCGTCTCCGGTTCATGTTCATAGTGCCACCAGGGACTGTACCAGCCGCGGCTGTTCTCCACCTCGTCCACGGTAAGGCCGAAGAGGAACATGTTTTCCTCGCCCGCTTCCTCCGCCATTTCGATGGTCGCCCCATCGCGCGTTCCCACGGTCAACGCGCCGTTCATCATGAACTTCATGTTGCTGGTGCCGCTGGCCTCGTAGCCGGCGGTGGAGATCTGGTTGGAGACGTCGCTGGCCGGAATCAGCCGCTCCGCCAGCGAGACGTTGTATTCCGGCAGAAAAACCACTTTCAGCCGGCCGCGCACAATCGGGTCGCCGTCAATCGTTCCCGCAAGGTTGTTGATGAACTTGATGATGAGCTTGGCCAACTGATACGCCGGCGCGGCTTTGCCCGCGAAGAAGATGGTGCGCGGCACCGTCTTCGCCTTGGGATTGTTGCGCAGCCGGTTGTAATCGATGACGACCCGCAGCGCATTCAGCAGTTGGCGCTTGTACTCGTGGATGCGCTTGATCTGGCAGTCGAAGATCGTGTCCGGGTTCACCTGCTCTCCGGAGGACGACTTGAGCCAATCGGCAAAGCGTACTTTGGCGTCGCGCTTGGCCTTGAGAAACAATTCGCAAACGCGGGCGTCGGTGGCGAATGACTTGAGTTGCTTGAGCTGGCTCAGGTCGGTAATCCAGCGGTCGCCGATGACTTGCGTAATGGCATCGGCCAGCTCGGGATTGGCGTTCAACAACCAGCGCCGCGGAGTCACTCCGTTGGTCTTGTTGCTGAAGCGTTCGGGAAACATTTCGGCGAGGTCCTTGACGGTGACCGTCCGCAACAGCTTGGAGTGGACGGCGGCTACTCCGTTGGTGCTGTGCGAGCCGACGATGGCCAGGTTGGCCATGCGGATCTTGCGCTGCGCGCCTTCTTCCACCAGGCTCACGCGCTCTACCCGTCCCTCGTCGCCGGGGAAGCGAAGACGAACCTCGTCCAGCAGCCGCCGGTTGATTTCGTAAATGATCTCCAGATTCCGGGGAAGAAGAACCTCGAACCACGCCACCGGCCATTTCTCCAGAGCCTCCGGCAGCAGCGTGTGATTAGTGTAGGCCAGCGTCTGAGAGGTAAGTTTCCACGCCTGATCCCACCCCAGATGAGCGTCGTCCAGCAGGATGCGCATCAGTTCCGCGACCGCCATGGAAGGATGGGTGTCATTGAGCTGGATCGCGGCCTTTTCCGGCAGCTTGTTCCAATCCGTTTTGTCGTGCTCCGTGTTGAGGCGAACGAATCGGCGCACCAGGTCAGCCAGCGAACAGGCCACTAAAAAGTACTCCTGCATAAATCGCAGGCGTTGTCCTTCCATCGTGGAATCGTCCGGATAGAGCACGCGGGTCAGCGATTCGGCTTCCAGGGTTTCGCTCACCGCGCCCACAAAGTCGCCGGTGCCGAACTCCTGGAAATCAAAGTAGTCGGGAGCCGCTGCGGCCCACAGCCGAAGCGTGTTGATCGTCTTTCCTCCAAAGCCCACCACCGGACGGTCGTACGGTATGCCAATCAAGCTCGATGGCCGATTCGGGATAATCGTAACTTTGCCAGCGCGCACCTGGAAGGAGCAGCTCAGCTTCACCTCCACCTTCTCGTGCGCCCGCGCAATTTCCCACGGATCGCCGTCGCGCAGCCAGTTGTCGGCGGCTTCCTTTTGCCAGCCATTCACGATCGATTGCTTGAACATGCCGTACTCATAGCGCAGACCGTAGCCCGTGGCCGGAAGCTGCATGGTGGCCATCGAGTCCAGGAAACACGCCGCCAGCCGGCCCAGACCGCCGTTGCCCAGCCCGGCATCCGGCTCCTCCTCGATCAACTCCGGATAGTCGATGTCTTTTTCCTGGATTGCATGCTGCACAACCGGATCGAGTAAAAGATTGGTCACGTTATTGGACAACGAACGCCCGATGAGAAACTCCATGGAAAGGTAGTAAACGCGCTTGGGATTGTTCCGCTCGTAGGCCTGTTTCGTCTGCACCCAGCGCTGCGCCAAAATGTCGCGCACCGAACGGGAAAACGCCTCGAAGCGTTCGCGCGAACTCGCCACCTTGGCATCGATGGCGCGGTCAAACACCAGATGCCGTTCGTAAAAGGCGTGTTCGGCCCCGATAAACGGAACATCGTCACACCCGTACTGTTGCAGAAGTTTTGTAATGCTGGCCGGGCCGCCCGCGATGGGGACGACCTCGGCAATTTTCGGGCGAGGCGCACGCTGTTCGCTCATCGAGAGAATCCTTGTCGTCTGGGTTGCTGAAATTGTTCTATCCACCTTCGACAGACAGCAATTCCCCGAAAAACGTTGCATCGGCGTGTGCAAATCTCCGAGCTTTTGTTTTACGCGCGATCTGCCACCAGCATGGATTGCAGAATCTGATCCGAAATATCCCTGACCGCACCGGGCGAATGAGCCAGGAACAGCGTGTTGGTTTTGTCGCTCTCGCCAATGGACTTCAGGGTATCGAAATACTGCGTCACCATCACCAACTGCATCACCTCTTTGGCCGACGCACCTTCCACCACCTTCTGGAACTGCTCGATGGAGACCTGCAGGCCTTCGATGATCGCCTTGCGCTGGTTGGCGATTCCTTGCCCCTGCAGCGCCTTGCTTTCCGCCTCGGCCTCGGCCTTTTTTACCACCAGAATCTTCTCCGCCTCGCCCCTGGAGTTGGCGGCCACCTGCTCGCGCTGCGCGGCGTTGATGTCGTTCATGGCCGACTTCACCTTTTCATCCGGGACGATATCGGTTACCAGCACGTTCACGATTTCGTACCCGAACAGCGCCATGTCCACATCCAGTTCCTGCTTTACCGCGGCGGCAATGCTGGATTGCGTGGCGAACACTTCATCCAGCGTCATTCCCGGCACGTGCCCCAGAATGACCTGCTCGACGTAGGACTTGATCTGTGCCACCGGATCGGAGAGCTTGTAATAGGCGTCGTAGGCTTTTTCCGGGCGCACCCGGTTCTGCACCGAGATTGGAATGGTGACAAAGACGTTGTCCTTGGTCTTGGTCTCCATCGTCAAAGTGATCTGGTTGACGCGCAGGCTCACGATGCCGGCAATGCCATCCACGAACGGGCGCTTCCAGTTCAGTCCGGGCTCGGCCACCCGCAAAAATTTGCCGAAGCGGGTGACGATGGCAACCTCGGCCGTCTGCACGGTAAACACGCTTCCCAGGATCAGGATAAGCAACACGAAAATCGCCATTGCGACGGGAATTAACAACAGGAAGTCCATTTGTGTCCTCCGCTGCTTCTTTTTTAAGTGAGGCAGGATTATACCCCAGAGCTGCGTCAGCCGCCTCTACAAAAGCCAGAACCGGAGGTAACCCTTCCCGGCTACTCTGCATCTTTATTGCGAGCCGAACAGCGTCCGACACAGTTACGGCATGGCCGCGATACGCCCCGAAATCCGACCGTGGAGGCTCTACATGAATACCACCCTGCAAGCTGGACTCGTAATCGTCACCCAATTCGCCCTCAAACTGCTCGGAGCAATTGTTCTCTGGATCGTCGGCCGCGCGCTCATCCGCTTTGCCACCAGGATGATGGGAAGCGCCTTGGACCGGCAGCACCTTGACCCTACGGTCATCGGCTATTTGCGCTCGGGGCTGGGTATCCTGCTGAACGTCATTTTGGTGGTTGCCCTGCTCGGCTTCTTCGGGGTCGAAACCGCGTCGTTCGCGGCGTTGCTCGCCGGCGTCGGCATCGCCGTCGGCGTGGCGTGGAGCGGCCTGCTGGCCAGCTTTGCCGCCGGCGTATTCCTGCTGGTGCTGCGCCCCTTCAAAGTCGGAGACTACATCGAAGCCGGCGGCGTTACCGGCACGGTGGAGTCCATTGGGCTGTTTGCCACCATCCTCAACACTCCGGCCAACGTGGTGGCCATCGTCGGCAACTCCAAGGTCTTCGGCGACAACATCATGAATTACACGCGCAACGACTACCGCCGCGTGGACATGACGGCCCAGCTCGCGCACGACGTAAACCCCGAACAGGCCACCGCCTTGTTAAAGGATGCGGTCGCCCGCATTCCCAACGTGCTCGCCACTCCCGCCACCGTGGTCGAAATCCTCGAGTTCAATCTGGCTGGCCCGCTGCTAGCCGTGCGCCCCTTCTGCGCCAACCAGCACTACTGGCAGGTTTATTTCGATACCAATCGCCTCATCCAAAGCACTTTCAGCCAGGCCGGATTCCCAGCTCCGGAGCCGCACTACAAAGTACGCGGCACTTTGAGTGAGGAGGGACGGCAGAGCCTGCGACCCGCCGCCTGATTTCCATGAAAGACGCCGTATGAAAGCCGCCGTGCTGGCTGCGCCGGGCAGAGCGCTGGACCGGCCTCTGCGCGTGCAGGAGGTGACTAAGCCCGAGGCGGGCGCAGGACAGGTTCTGCTGCGTGTGCTCGCCTGCGGAGTCTGCCGCACCGACCTTCACATCATGGAAGGCGAGTTGCCTCCACGCCGCGAACGGTTAATCCCCGGACATCAGATCGTGGGCGAAGTCGTGCAGGGCGAAACCCTGCAGCTGCCACTGGGAACGCGCGTGGGCGTCTCCTGGATCGGCGGCACCGACGGCAGTTGCTGGTACTGCCAGCACAACCTGGAGAACCTCTGCGACGCGCCAACGTTCACCGGTTACAGCGTCAACGGCGGCTATGCGGAGTTCGCCGCCGCCCGCGCGGACTTTGTCTTTCCTCTGCCGCAGGCGTTGGACGCCCTGCACGCGGCGCCGCTGCTGTGCGCCGGCATCATCGGCTTCCGCAGCCTGCGGGTGGCCGGGGTGGAGCGCGGAGAACGCGTGGGACTGTTCGGCTTCGGTGCCTCCGCGCACTTGGCCATCGAAGTCCTCCGCGCCTGGGGCTGCCAGGTCTACGTCTGCACCCGCGGCGAGTCGCACCGCAAACTGGCCGAGTCGCTGGGCGCAACCTGGGTCGGCTCAGAGGTCGAGCGGCCTCCGGTGGAGTTGGACCGCGCCGTGACCTTCGCGCCCAGCGGAGCGGTGGTTGTAGCCGCGCTCTCCAGCCTGCGCAAAGGCGGCGTCGTGGCCATCAACGCTATCCATCTCGACCGCATCCCCGAGTTCGACTACGACCGACTGCTGTGGGGAGAGCGGCAGATCCGCAGCGTCGCCAACATGACTCGCGCCGACGCCCGCGACTTCCTCAACCTGGCGGCGGAAATCCGCACCCAGCCCAAGGTCACCACGTTTTCGCTCGACAATGCCAACGAAGCCCTGGCGGCCATCAAGAGCGATGCGATTAATGGCGCGGCGGTGATCGTTCCGTAACCTTTGCCCCTGCCTTTGCATTTGTTCCTGCTTTTCCCTTTGTTGCGGCCTTTGCCTCTGCTCCTGAGGTGTCACCCTGAACGCAGTGAAGGGCCCCTGCACCGCTCAAATATCGCGTGCCGCTTTAGGGTAATCTCGACCGGAAATCGATTTTGTCCCACACTCGCTCTAACGCCGCTCCGTTTGACGCCGGAATGAAATGAGCTCCCAAACCCCATCCGGCACCGAGCTCTCCCGGCTCAGGATGTATAGGTTCCCATCGTTGGCACGAACTTTGTAGAAAGCCTTTTCGGGGTCATACCACTGATCGAGAATCTCTTCCACCCGGTATTCGTGCCCGTTGAGGCGAATGCGGACAGGCCTCTCGTCCGCCTTGCGTCCCGCGTAGCACTCGACCTCCACGTTCATCGCTTCTCTATTCTCGCGCGCTGCCTCCGTCTGGATTCGGCAAGCTTATTTAGGTGCGTAGAAGAGATAGTCGGCGGAATACGCTACGCGAATTTCCTGGCCTGCGTGCGCAGCGTCGCACCCGGATCCAGGGGCTTTGCCGCCCCTGGTGTTCAGGCGTTGAACGGTCGTGATGCGCGAGAGCAATCCGTCGCCGTCGTGGCTGACCACGTTGATGCGCAGCCATGGAATGGAATCAGGATCGGGCGAAGCTACGTTGGCAACGGCTTTTCCGGTGATGCGGCTGCCGTCGTTCGCCTCCCAGGCCGGGCCCGCGAAGTGTCTTCCGAAAACTTTGCCGTCCTTGTCGAGAAGCTGGGCGTCGGGAGCCTTCAGCACCCACGCAAATTGCGCGCCTTCCATCTTGCAGGTGTAAATCTGGCTGCCCTTGCCCTGAACGCTGAACATAAGCGATTCGCCCGCCGCTGGCTGGAGTTGCTGCGGCACCTGCTGTGCGGCAGCAGCCAACGATAGAGCGATACTCAGGACGAAGAGCAGCATGGCGGATGCGAGTCTGCGAACGTGTTGGCGCATGAACTAGAGTAGAGTCCGTCTGTGGCGGGAAGGTTGGCAGGGCTGAGATTTTAAAGCTGTATCCCTCAACGACCGGCGGGTGCCCCAGGTTCCGCGCCGCGTTGTTTGCGGCGCTAACCTGGGAGAGCAGCGAGCGTAAGAATTTAAAGTTCGCCGGTATCCCTCAACACGGCCATCGCCGCGTTCCGCCCGTTGATGCCGATGACGCTGCCGCCCGGATGGGTGCACGCTCCGCAAAGATACACCCCCTGCATGGGAGTGCGCGCCGCGAGCCGCTTCGACCACATGTACGGCGGCAGGCACTCTCCCTGGAAGATATGCCCGCCCGTCAGTCCCACTCTCTCCTCGATGTCGGGCGGTCCCAGCACCTGCGCATCCATCACCGCTGCATCGAGGTTCGAACAAAATCGCCCGAGCGACCGGATCGCCAGCCTCTTCACCTCATCGCGCCGGTCGTCCCACGTGCCGTGCGCAAAGCCATAAGGAACATATTGCGCAAACACGGACATCGTCTGCAGCCCCGCCGGAGCCACCGTCGCATCGTGCGCGCTCTGGAAGTAAAGCTCGCACCACAGATGCTCCGGCAACTCGCCGCGCCGTGCCGCAGCGTAGCCCGCCTTCCACTCATCCTTGGTCAGCGGAGCATTGATCTGTCCATAGTGATGCGCCTGGTTCGTCCCCGGCCGCGCCGTAAAGTCCGGCAGCTCGCGCAGCAGCACGTTCAGCTTCACCGTGCATCCTTCCATCGGAATGCTCTCCACTTGCTCGCGCCATGCCGCATCCGCGCTTCCGCCCAGCATCTGCAGCGTGCGCCGCGGGTCGGCATTAGAGACCACCACCGGTGCTGCAATCCGTTCGCCGCCCTCCAGCACCACGCCCTCGCCCGGAACGATCTGCGCAATGGGAACTCCGGTGGCAACCACCGCACCGGCATCGCGCGCCGCGTCGCAGAAGTAGAACGAAACCATCCCCATGCCGCCGCGCACATACCCCCACATCCCCGGCATTCCGCCCAGCCGCCCGGAGGAGTGATGGAAGCGGATCGAAGCCGTGCCCGCGTCGAACGGACTGGCATTGGTTCCAATCACGCCCTGGCCCAGATATGCCGCCTGCAGGCGTTCATCCTGAAGATAGCGCTCGACAAATTCCGCCATCGACCAGTCAAACAGAACATGCCTGGCCTCATCGTCCGCGCCCAGCCGCTCCTCAATCTGCTCCCGCGTGGGAGCCTCGCCGATCCACAGGTCGCCATCGCCCGCCGGACGCAGCGCATCGCGCAGCCTGCGGATTACATCGTTCATGGCTCGCCAGCCGTTCACATCGCGCGGCGAGAATCTCCGCACCTCGGCCTCGCAGGCCTTGTCGTCGTCCCATAGCTGAATGCTCGATCCGTCGAGGAACGGGACAAACAACCCGTTCACCGCCGGAGTCCACTTCCAGCCGCGCTCGGCCAGCCTCAGTTCGGCAATCACCAGGGGATGCAGCAGTCCCGCAAGATAGGCGCACGGTGACATGTACACGCCGGGGAACGGCTCTTCGATGGTGCATGCGCCGCCCACCCGCGTCCGGCTTTCCAGCACTAGAACCCGCTTGCCGGCCTGTGCCAGGTAGGCGGCGCACACCAGTCCGTTGTGCCCGGCGCCGGCCACGATCACGTCCCACGGGCGTGCCGCGAGTTCACCCACCGGAGCCGGCAGTCCAATTTCACCAAGTACCGCGGCCGTAGCTGAGGTCACGCATTTCTCCATACGTTCCGGGTGGGGCGCTTACCACTCTAGCGAACCATCAACGGGCTCCTGCCGTGTAAGCCCGCGCCTTACACCGCCGCCGCTGCCACGCCCGACGCAATGTGATGGGCGGAGGAAGTGTCCACGTTATAAAAACGCACCTTGGCTTCGCCATCCATGTGCATCTTCAGCAGAGCGATCAATTCCGCGTACACATAGCGGTGATGGTTTTCGGCGTGGTCCCTGGTTTCCCAGAACGTAGAGACGACAAATTCACACGGCTCGTCGCTGGACTGCAGAACCAAAAGATCGAGTAGTCCCGGCTGCTTGCGCAGCACAGGCAGGATATCGTCATGGATGATGTCCCGCGTCAGTGAGCAGGTGTCCGGGAGCACATGAAACGATACGGTGTGGTTGTACATAAAACACCTCTGGACGGAAAGATGAATGCAACCTCAATGCTTTGGAGATCGCTCCCCAAGTATCGCCTAGAGGCTTACTTCATCCGCGCGGAATTGTCCGTAATGGCGGTCACGCCACGTGGTGACAATGTTGAGGGAGCTTCACGAAGGTTGGTTGGAAGTGCTAGTTCAGCCGCGCCCGTAGATGTGCGGCGCGGGCGTCGGCCGGCAGCGGCGGAAGGTTTTCGGAAAGCCGAATCGTAACCTTGTCCGCGCTGACTTCGACCCGGGGATGCATGCGCTGAGCGCAATCCGCGCATAGCCAGATGTATTCGGTCATGCGCTCGCTGCCGCCGTTTTTGCTGCCGAGATCCAGGTCCAGGCGGAACATCTTTCCTTCGTCATCATGACGGGTGGCGCCGCAGTGGCGATTTACACATTTCACGGCCATAACCGACTCCGGTCGCTAGCAGATGTTTCTCACCCTATCGCAAGCGTGGTCCGGATTCTGTACCTTTCGACCCGTCCGGGAGTGAGGTTGCTCACAAGCCGGTGCCGTGTAAATCGGTTCCGCGGGCAGGGAATCGCCCGGGATTATCTGGCCCCGCTCAGCCGAGGGTGACCCGGTCTCGTCCATTCACCTTGCTCTTGTACATCAACTCGTCGGCGCGCCTGATGACGGACTGGTCCGTATCGTCGGGCAACATCAGCGTGGCGCCGATGGAGACGGTGATTCGGAGTTGTCCCGCCGGCAGTGGGACGGCCGTTTCGGAAATCAGCATCCGGTAGCGTTCGGCGGAGGCCCGCAACCCGTCCAGGGTCGTGCCCTCCAGGATAATCAGAAACTCTTCGCCGCCCCAGCGTCCCATTACGTTGCGCGAGCGCAGATTGTGCAGCAGGGTCCGGCACATCGTCTTGAGCACCTGGTCCCCGGCATCGTGCCCGTGTCCGTCGTTCACCTGTTTGAAGTGGTCCACATCCACCATCATCAGGCCAATCTTGCGGCCGAAGTGCTCCACTTCCTGCAGCGCCTGCTTCACCTTCAGTTCGATATAGCGGCGGTTCGGCACCCCGGTCAGCGGATCGAGGAAGACCAGGTCTTCCAGTTCTCCTATCCTGCGCTCGACGTGCTTTTTGGCGCTGATGTCGCTGAAGACCTCGACTGCCCCGACGATCTTTCCATGGGTGTCGGTAATGGGCGCCGCGCGCACGGAGACAGGAACCCGATGTCCCAGCTTATGCCGCAGAAATATTTCGCTCTCCCTGCGCTTTCCATCCTCGATGGTCTTGCCCAGCGGGCATCCGTCCAGGCAGAGCGAGCAGCCCCCGGCCGTGACGTGCATAAGAATGTTATCGAAGCAGGAGCGGCCCACCACCTCGTCGGCGGAGTATCCCGTCAGCAGTTCCGCTCCCTTGTTCCAGTACAGAATCTTCCGCTCCCGGTCGACGAAGTACACGCCATCATGCAGGCTATCGAGCAGCCTCTCGTGGAATGACAGATTGACATCCACGGGCAGCAACTTTGAGTGATCGATGGAGTCGGGCATAGGACCTCGGCAGAAGCACCAGCTGTAATAACTTTACCTTAGGACATCGGAACTTCTCGCATCAGCGGCATGTCTTTGGTAACTATAGGTAATAACTTTTCCGGCAGCAATTTCTCAAGAGACCTATCGGCAAGGCCGCGCCAAAACCTGACTGCGCCAAGTCCCCGGGTACGGTGCCGCACGCCGGGTGCCCCACCTTCACCGCGCCCTTTGCGGTTAAGGTGGGAAGCAGAAGTCTCAACCCTGGCTGCTTTGCCTTTGCACCTGTTCCTGTCTTTGCTCTTGTTCTTGAGGTGTCACCCTGAGCGCAGCGAAGGGCCCCTGCACCGCTCCAATATCGAGTGCCGCTCCCGGGTAACCTCACCCTGCAATCGATTTTGTCCGCACCGGCTGCGTCTCGGCCCGCTGACGCAGCACCGCCCCATCAAGTAAACTGAGAAGACAATGAATCCAGGAATCGAGAACATTCGCAAACGCGGCAGCCGCATCATTGCCGAAGGTGCTCACATGCTGCCGGCGGCCTCGCTCATGATGGCCGAGGGGGTCATCGACTCGCTCGACGATCTCAAAAAGCCGTTCGTCACCGTCATCAACTCCTACACCAACCAGATCCCCGGCCACGCCCATCTGGACAAGATCGGCGAACTGGTGCGCGACGAGCTCAAGGCGCTGGGCTTCAACGTCTGGTACGCCAACGTCGGTGGCGCGGTCTGCGACGGAATTGCCATGGGCCACTACGGCATGAAGTATTCGCTGGCCTCGCGCGAGCTCATCGCCGACCAGATCGAAACCATCCTCGGCGCGCATCCCTGCGACGGATGGATCGGCATCGCCAACTGCGACAAGATCGTCCCGGCAATGTACAACGCCATGGCGCGCATCAACATTCCCGCCGTCTACTTGAGCGGCGGCCCCATGCTGGCCGGCCCCGGCGGCACCGACCTCATCACCGTATTCGAGGGCGTAGGCAAGCACAGCGTGGGCAAAATGAGTGACAGCGAGTTGCGCTCCCTGGCCGAAAAAGCCTGCCCCGGATGCGGCAGCTGCGCCGGCATGTTCACCGCCAATTCCATGAACTGTCTCGGCGAAGCCATCGGCCTCTCGCTCCCCGGCACGGGAACCATCCCCGCCGAGCGTTGGACCGACAACACCTTCACTAGCACCGAGCCCAACCCGGAGCGCACCGCGCTCTCCCGCCGCGCCGCCCACGCGCTGAAGCATTGCTTGGAAAAAGACATTCGCCCGCTCGACATCATCACCGAGCAGTCCCTCACCAACGCCTTCGTGCTTGATATGGCGATGGGGGGCTCCACCAACACAATTCTCCACACCTTGGCGCTGGCCTACTCGGCGCAAATCCCCTTCGACCTGCGCAAGCTCAATGAAATCTCCGCCCGCACGCCGAACATCTGCAAGGTTTCGCCCAGCCGTCCCGAGGTTCACATCGAGGACGTCCATCGCGCCGGCGGAATCCCCGCGATCCTGAAGGAACTGGACCGCGCGGGCACAACTGGATTGAAGCTCGATGCGCTGACCGTGAACGGACGGCTTTCCGACGCCGTGCATGCCGCGCCGGAGGCCGATGGCAACGTGATCCGCAGTCTGGAGAAGCCTTTCTCCAAGACCGGCGGACTCGCCGTGCTCTTCGGCAATCTCGCGCCCAACGGCGCCGTGGTCAAGGTGGCCGGAGTCGATCACGACATGATGGAGTTCGAAGGCCCGGCGCGCATCTACGAGTCGCAGGAAGATGCGCTGCGCGGCATTCTTGCCGGTGAAGTTAAAAATGGCGATGTGGCCATCATCCGCTACGAAGGTCCGCGCGGAGGCCCGGGTATGCAGGAGATGCTCTCACCCACGGCTGCTCTGGTAGGCGCAGGCGTGCGCGCCGCGCTCATCACCGACGGCCGATTTTCCGGCGGCACGCGCGGCCTCTGCATCGGACACGTCTCGCCCGAAGCCGCCGCCGGAGGTCCCATCGCCGCCGTCCGCGAAGGCGACCGCATCTACATCAACGCCGCCACCTGCCGCATGGAGCTAAAGGTAAGCGACGAAGAGATCGCCCGCCGCCTCGCCGAGTTGCCCAAGTTTGAACCCAAGGTAAAACGCGGCTGGCTCGCCCGCTACCTCCAGCACGTCACCAGCGCCGACACCGGCGCCGTGTTTGAAATCTAGCGGAGCGGACAGTGTTACCCCCACATTCGCCAAACGATGGCGGATGTGGGCCAACTGCTCGAATCTGTCCTTGACCTTGTATTCCAAATCTGGCATATTCTGGAAGTCTTGAAAGGCACGATGAAACCGCTGATCTTCGTTGCTGACTCTCGCCGAGTGCTGGGGGAGTTTCCAAAGGCCGTGCAGCAACAGGTTGGCTTCGCTCTCTATCAGGCGCAGATGGGCGGCAAACACATCGATGCCAAGCCGCTGAAGAACGTCGCGCCCGGTGTGCTGGAGGTAGTTTCCGACCATCGCGGCGACACGTTTCGCACGGTCTACACAGTGAAACTGGAAAAGGCGGTGTATGTGCTGCACGCGTTTCAGAAGAAATCGAAGCACGGCATAGCCACACCGAAGAGCGTGATGGACCTGGTGAAACAGCGGCTTGAACGCGCCATCGAGATCGACCGGGAACTGGAGAAATAGCGATGCCAAAACGTGAGCGTGATTACACCGTCAGCAGCGGAAACGTCTTTGCCGATCTAGGTCTGCCGAACCCGGAGGAGGCGCTAGCCAAAGCCGAACTTGCCCACAAGATCGCGGGGCTAATCGAGGACAAAGGACTGACCCAAGTTCAAGCTGCCAAGCTTCTCGGAGTGGACCAGCCCAAGGTCTCCGCCCTCATTCGCGGGCGGCTGTCTGGTTTCTCGCTGGAGCGGTTGATGCGCTTCCTTCTGTTGCTCGGGCAGGACATCAAAATCACCGTGCAAGCCAGCCCGCGCTCGCGGGCGCGCGTCCATGTGGCATAGCGGATGTTCCGCCCCGCCTAGCTTTCCAAGCAGGCGATGATCCCCTCCACCACGCGTTTCGTCTCGTGCGTATCGCGAATGCAGATCGAGGGAACGCCGATTTCTTTCGGCGGATAGTCGTTGCCGCCGGGGAAGATTGCATCGCCGATGAAGATCATCTCTTCAATCTGAATGCCGAGAATGTCGCGCAGTTTGCGGATGCCGTAAGCCTTGTCGATGCCGGGCTTGGTCACGTCGATGGACGTGGTGCCGCCCATGCGCACCGAGAACTCCGGAATCTGCGTATCGAGAATGGCCTTGATTTTGGTGCGCTTGGCGAAGTCCGGGTCCCACTTTTCTTTTTCCGCCAGCGGCGCCTGCTGGCCCAGCGCCGAGAAGGTGATCTGGCTGCCTCGGTCCTCGATGATCTCTCCCCAAGTCTGCTCCGGCTTAAAGCCCGTGACCTGCATGGCGTGATGGAAAGAGGACAGAATCTTTTCCTTCTCCGCGGCGGTCAGGTCGTCGGCGTAGAGCTTGTTCCACACGCCGTCGTATTGGAAGAACTTGGTGCCGCAGGTGGGCAGCAGCAGAAGGTTCTTCATGCTCTCGTCCTGCGGAAGATGCGCGACCAACTGCTTGTTAAACTGCGGCCAGTCGCCGCCGGAGATCACGGCCACCTTGGCAACCCCTAGCAGGCCGGCCAGCAGCGCGGCCATCTCGGCGTCCAGCGCGGATTTGCTCTCTGCCAGCGTGCCGTCCAGATCGAATACAATCAGCTTCTTCAAGGCGTTCTCCAATTCCGTCTTCGATCTTAAATCAAAGTTGCGGTACACTGCTGCCGCCGCCATGTTGACCATCGGAAAGAGCTTGAACGGAAGAATCAGCGAACTGATTACCGGGGCGCTGGAGCGAATCTCCGCGCTGATGCGGAGCGTTCGCGCGAAAAAGACGAGCCCGAAGCAAGCCCACCTGCGCACCGGCCGCCAGGGCGAGCGGTTGGCCTACTACTTTCTGCGTCGCCAGGGATACACCATGGTGGCGCGCAACTGGCGCACCCGCGGACGCCGCGGCGAGATCGACCTGATCGGCTGGGATGGAAGTGTCCTCTGCTTCATCGAGGTGAAAACCCGCAGCAGCCACGGCCTTGCGCCCGCCGAAGCTGCCGTGGACCGGGCCAAGCAGCGGGAGTTGCGCGGCATGGCGGCGCTCTATCTGCGCCACTGCAAGTCGCATCCGCCCTCGCGCTTCGATGTGGTCAGCGTGTACCTGGCCGCGGGAGCAGAGCCGGAATTGGAACTTTTCAAAGACGCCTTCCCGTGGCGTAGTATGGGTGGACAACGCCGCTCGTTCGGCCAGCGGTACGTTTAGCGGGGCGAGGATAGCGGTGCAAGGGGAACGCCTGTGCCTGAGCTGAGAAAAGATCCGGTAGTTGGACGTTGGGTCATCATTTCCACGGACCGCGCCAAGCGGCCCAGCGACTTTCTCCATTACAAGGTGGTGCAGAAGGGCGGATTCTGTCCGTTCTGTCCGGGCAACGAGAGCAAGACACCGTCCGAAGTGCTGGCCTACCGCCCTGACTGCAACGGCAGCGGGCAGAAGAACGGACCCGGCTGGACGGTGCGCGTGGTGCCCAATAAATTTCCCGCGCTGGCCATTGAAGGCACGCTGAACCGCCAAGCCGAGGGAATGTTCGACAAGATGAACGGACTGGGCGCGCACGAGGTCATCGTGGAATCTCCCGACCACGCCGCGCATCTGGCTCTGATGCCGACCAAGAGTATCGAGAGCGTGTTGTGGGCATGGCGCGACCGCATTGTCGATCTCAAGCAGGACCGCCGCTTCAAGTACATCATGATCTTCAAGAACCACGGCGAAGCCGCCGGGGCCACCCTGGAGCATCCGCATGCGCAGCTGATCGCGATGCCCATTGTGCCCAAGCGCGTGGCCGAGGAACTGGAAGGCGCCAAGCAGTACTACACCATGAAGGAGCGCTGCATCTTCTGCGACATGCTGCGGCAGGAGCTGGAGCACCCCATCCGCATCATCGCCGAGAACGAGGACTTCGTCACCTTCGCTCCGTTTGCCCCGCGCTTTCCGTTTGAGACCTGGATTCTTCCCCAGCGCCACGAGTCTGCGTTTGAGAATCTCTCCTCGCACCAGATGATCAACCTGGCTGCGGCCTTGAAGCAGCTGCTGCTCAAGTGCGAGCTCTCGCTGGACGGCCCGGCCTACAACCTTGCGCTGCACACCTCGCCGGTGCAGGAGAGTTCGCTCGACTACTACCACTGGCACATCGAGTTCATTCCCAAGCTGACCAACACGGCGGGCTTCGAGTGGGGCACGGGGTTCTATATCAATCCCACGCCGCCGGAGGAGAGTGCGCGGTTTTTGCGCGAGACCATGGTTCCCGGAGAGATGCAGCGCGTAAAGTAATGCGGGGATGGATCGCGATCAGGAACCGATGAGCGGCGAGGCCGAAGAGCCATCGCCATTGGAGACCGTGGAAGACGGCGTGCCGCCCGCGCTGCAGGTTGGCGGCGGCCTGCCGCACATGGTCCGCGCACTGCGCAACCGCGACTTCCGCCTCTTCTGGTGCGGCAACTTTCTTTCCAACATCGGCACCTGGATGCAGAACGTGGCCATGGGCTGGCTGGTTCTGCAATTGGCGACCAGCCATGCCGCATTCTGGCTGGGCATGGTGGGCTTTGCCTCCAGCCTGCCGATGCTCGCGTTCTCTCTGCTGGGCGGAGTGATTGCCGACCGCATCGACCGCCGCAAGCTGATGCTGATTACCCAGTCGGCGATGATGATCTTCGCCTTCATTCTCTGGGGGCTTACGGCGCTGCACTGGATGAGCCTGCCGCGGCTGGTACTGCTCTCCTTTGCCACCGGCATTGCCATGGCGCTCAACGCTCCCAGCTACCAGGCGCTGGTGCCGCAGCTGGTGCCGCGTGAGGATCTGGCCAACGCCATCGCACTCAACGCCGCGCAATTCAATCTTTCGCGCCTCTTCGGTCCCACGCTGGGAGGCTTTGCCATGGCGTGGTTCGGCGTGCAGGGCAACTTTCTGCTCAATGCCATCAGCTTTGTCGCCGTGCTGGTGGCGCTCGCCTTCATCCACTATCCGCCGCTCGAGGCCGCCGGAGAAAGCACCATGTGGGAGGACCTGACCGAAGGCGTGCGCTACGTTTATGAGCGCAAGGAACTGCTTACCCTGCTGGCCATGACGGCCGTGGCCAGCGTCCTCGTGGTTCCGTACGTCAATTTTGTTCCGCTCTTCGCCAAGCAGATTCTGCGCCTGGACGCACGCGGTTACGGCCTGCTGATGGCCGCCAACGGCGGAGGCGCGTTTCTGGCCGCCGTCACCATGGCCCTGCCCAGCCACGGCAAGCATCGCGGACGGATCGTCTTCCGCTCCGCGCTGGCGTTTTATGGATTTGTCATGCTGTTTGCGCTCTCGCACAACCGCTGGCTGAGCGCGCTGATGCTGGTGGCCACCGGATACTTCATGATCCTGATGATCGCCACCGTCAACGTCATGCTGCAACACTTGTCGGAGAACAAGATGCGGGGCCGCGTGATGAGCATCTACGCCATGGCCTTTCTCGGCTTCACCCCGCTGGGAAGTCTGCTGGCCGGCTCGCTCGCCGGAATCTTCACCGCGCCGCTGACGCTTGCCGCCATGGCCGCCTTGGCCATCGTGCTCAACTTCGCAATCTACCGCATGCGGCCGGGGCTGGGAGAGCTGGCGTAGGATTTCGCGGTTTGACAAGTAACTACAACGTAGCTACACTGTGACAAGTTGTAAGCGGGTTCGCCCGTAACCTCCCGTACCTCCATACAGGAGTTCAGAGATGAACGCTATCCAGAAGCTCCAGCTGTATTGCCATATGTGGCCTGAAAAAAGGAAGCACAGCGTATGCAGGTACTCTTTTCTTGGGATAAGGCGAATCGAAGCCATATCGCGGAGCATGGAGTAAGCTCCGAGGAAGCTGAGCAGGTAGTACTCAATGATCCCGTTGATTTGGAAGTGCAGATTCGCAACGGTGAAGAACGTACCCTCCAGGTTGGCGAAACCGATGCCGGGCGCGTCCTGGTCGTGGTTACCACTTGGCGCGATGATCGCATCCGCGTGATCACTGCCTTCCCGGCGAACAAGAAATTGAGGACTCTTTATGAGTCGTATCGAGAAGAAGAAGGCGAAGGAGCTGAAAGCTCCTAAGTTCAAGAGCGAAGCGGAAGAGGCCCGCTGGTGGGCCGATCACCAGAACGAAGTTGCCGGGGCGTTTGCAAACGCTGCCGCTGCAGGACGGCTTGGCCGCGGCACCGTGGCACGCAAAGGACCGACTCCCACCACCACGATCCGGCTCGATTCGCAGGATATTATGCGGGCACGCGAGCAAGCTGAACGCAAAGGCCTTCGCTACCAGACATACCTCAAAATGTTGCTTCGCGAGGCTTTGCTCGCAGAGGAGCGCAAGACCGGGTAAAGCCGTTCCTACGCCGTCGTGTGAACCTCGGTTGGCTTCGCAGCGCCGGCGTTGGCGGCGGGAGCCAGAGTCTCTTCTGCGTTGGAAGCTGTCCGATCCGCGACCCGCAGTATTTTTTTCAGCTCAGGCAGGGCCGCGCGCATGGACTCCTCGCCGATGGCAATCAGCTCGTCGGTGCGTTCAAAGTCGTCGTAGGAGAAGCCATCCACGTTGGGATGCAGCAGCAGGTCGGCGTCATGCTCCCACTGCAGGCTCATGCGGACCTGGGCAATGGCGAAGCACTGGCCGATGACGTCAAAGAAATGCCGCGGCGCTTCCTTCCCGTTCCAGTGCGAGCGCAGATGAACCCCCAGCACGCGGTCGACGCCCATCTGCTTGAGCGGTGTGGTGGGCACCTCGTAGCTCAGCATGCCATCCACGTACAGCTTGCCGCGAATGGCGACGGGGGTGAAGATTCCGGGATAGGCGCAACTGGCGCGCACCGCATCGCAGAGCGATCCGCTGCGGAAGATGGCGGGCCGGCCGCTGGCCAGTTCCGTGGCAATCACGGCGAGGGGAATGCGCAGTTCGGAAAATTCCTTGCACGGGCAAATGCGCGAGAGAAACAAGCCCATCCGGTCGTTGTTGCAAAAGCCGCCGCGCTCCAGCGTCCAGCGGGCAAAATCCCGGAAGCGCAGACGGCGGCCGATCTCCGCCAATTCGCTGGCGGAAAGCCCGCTGCAGTAGCTCGCGCCGACAATGGCGCCCGCGCTGGTGCCCGCGATGGCGGCAATCGGAATCCCGGCTTCCTCCAGAACCTTGAGCACGCCGATATGCACCATGCCGCGCGCAAAGCCGCCGCCCAGGGCCAACCCCAGACTGCGCCGGGGCGGAACCGCGTCAGTTTTCAGGGGAGCGCTCAACGCGTGGAAGAAAACCTGTACGGAGCGCGAAATCTGGTTCAGCTGTTTCATACTAACCAGCCTCTTCCTGTGGAAACCCTGCGATTGAGGACAAGTTGCATCGTCCTTAACCCCATCTACTATGATTCTCAAAACCGGAGTACGAGTTGCCGCCTGGGAGTTTTTTTCCCGCAGGAACCAGCCCTGGGCCTTGCGCGGTGAGCTCCAACAGACCGGCGGCTACGGTGCAGCACGCCTTCCGGAGCGGCGTTCCGCCGCAAATCCGACGACGGATGAGTGCGAGCGCTTGCTACCAAGCCCATTGTTTGCGAACATGGGTGGATCAGTCAACGGTTAGGTCTGCCACTTTGTCCAACGTGCCGGCTCACAAGAAAACAACGCATGAAGCTGCCGGCCCGGCTGAGGCCGCGAAATCGCCGTCGGGAAAAAAGACGGTCTATGAGACATCTGCCGGCGGAGTCGTGCTGCGGCATATTCGCGGCACATGGCAGGTTGCCATCATTGAGCCCAACATCATCAATGCCGACACCATCACGCGGCGGGCCAAGGCGCGTCCCGAAGGCACGGTCTTTGCCCTGCCCAAGGGCGGTGTGGACGAGGGAGAAACCCCCGAGCAGAGCGCCGACCGCGAAGTGTACGAGGAAACCGGCGTGCGCGGCCTGCTCCTGTTCCGCCTCACCACCATCCGCTACCTTTATCAGCGCTCCTGGGGAGGGCGCGAGCACGTCTCCAAGGCGGTCAGCTTCTACCTGTTTCTTTATCAGTCCGGGCGGCTGGGGCAGATTCATCCGGAGATGCGCGACGAAGTCCGCAAAGCTTTCTGGTTTCCCCTCGACAAAGCTCATCGCAAGCTGACGTATCGCGGCGAGAGGGAAGTGCTGAAGATGGCGCAGAAGATCGTGCGCGAGCATCCCGAGCGGCTCACGCCACCACCTACGCATGTGACCAGCGGCCCGGCGGTGGAGCGTCCGGCGGCGCAGCAGCGTAGCGCTTCGCAGCACACCAGTTGGACGCCGCGCAATCCAGGGCAACCGCAGGGTGGCCAATCCCGCGCGGAGCAACCGCGAAACGCTCCATCGCGCGGAGGACAACCCTCTGGCGGAGCCCAGTCGCGCGGACCCGCGCAGCGCGGCGGCGAGGCGCGTCCCGGCTCGCAGTCCGCTCCTGCCGCTCCCCGCTCCAATCCGCGCTCTTATCACAAGGAGACGTGATGCGCGCACTTGCGCAGGAGGCAATTTCGCGATCCAGATTGCGACCGTATCCCGTTTATTTTTAATATTTTATAAAGATTTCGCTTGACGACCCGGCAATCCATCCGCTAAGCTTAATTCAATTAAATAAGGCGCGCGCCGTTGCCATCCTCACCCCACATTCTCGGCGCGCGCCGCTTCTTTTTTTACGGGGCTTTTCTCCTTCCAGTTCTAATTTCCCATTTCAATCGTTGCGCTGACTGCGCCATCGACAGACGGTTTCTCCGGTTGTCGGCATCTTCTTCTCTGAATTTGAAGATTTCTCTCCGTTTTCTGCATCCCACCTCTTGCAGTCATTCGTCTCCACCCGGAGAAGACTTTGCTGAAGAGAATTGAGAAAGTTGCCGTACTCGGCGCGGGAACCATGGGTTCCCGCATTGCTGCACACCTGGCCAATGCAGGACTGAGCCCCTACCTGCTGGATATCGTTCCGCCGGATTCAACCGGCGCTAACCGCAACCGCATCGCCGAGGCAGGGCTGGAGGGGGCGCGCAAGTCCAAGCCCGCCGCTTTTATGGAGTCGAGCCTCGCCCGTCTGGTCGTCACCGGAAACTTCGAAGACCATCTTGGCCTGCTGGCCGGCTGCGACTGGATCATCGAGGCCGTGGTGGAGAACCTGGAGCTCAAGCGCGCTCTGCTGCGCAAGGTCGAGGCCGTCCGCGCCCCCGGCACCATCGTCACCACCAACACCAGCGGCCTTCCCCTGCACGACATCGCCGAGGGCTTTGGCGAGGACTTCCGCCGCCACTGGTTCGGCACCCATTTCTTCAACCCTCCCCGCTACATGCGCCTGCTGGAGATCATTCCCACCGCGGAGACCGATCCGGCCGCGATGGAGGCAGTGGCGCATTTTGCCAGCCTCCGCCTCGGCAAAGGCATCGTCTATGCCAGGGACACGCCGAACTTCGTCGCCAACCGCATCGGCACCTTCAGCGTCATCAACACCCTGCGCCTCATGCAGGAGTTCGATTTCTCCATCGAGGAGGTCGATGCGCTGACCGGCTCCACGGCGGGCTTCCCCAAGTCGGCCACCTTCCGCACCCTCGACATGGTGGGCCTGGATGTTCTCGATCACGTGATTCAGAATTCCAAGCGGCTGGCGCTGGCCAAGGCTGCGGCTGGTTCCTCCAGTGCCCCGTCCAATGCATCGACCGATGATGTTTCGACCGATGAGCGAGGCATTCTGGAACTGCCCCCGTTCTATCGGCAGATGATCGAGCGCAAGCTGCTGGGCGACAAAACCGGCGGCGGCTTCTACCGCAAGGAGCGCTCGAAAGAAGGCGAAACCCGCCTCGCCATCGACTGGAAGACGCTCGAATACCGCCCCGCGCAGCGTCCCAAGTTTCCCTCGCTGGAGATGGCCAAGAATGTCGATTCGCTGGGCGAGCGGCTGCGAATGTTGACCGGCTTCGGCGGCGAAAAGCTCGACAAGGCAGGGCAGTTTCTCTGGACCCTGCTCTCCGAGCTGTTCACCTACTCGGCCAACCGTATTCCCGAAATCAGCAGCAACATCGTCGAAATCGACCGCGCCATGCGCCTGGGCTACAACTGGGAGATGGGGCCGTTCGAGCTGTGGGATGCGGTCGGCGTTCCCGCATCGGTGGAGCGCATGAAGCAGGAGGGCAAACCGGTTGCCGCCAACGTGGAGATTCTGCTTGCCGCCTTCCAGAAGAGCTGGTACACCGACCTGCCCAATACCGCCAGCGGCCGCGCCTTTTTCGATCTCCGCGCCTGCTTGCCACAGGAGGAAAAGGTTGCGCCCGGCGTCTGGAGCGTGACCGCGGCCCGCAAGTCGCGCGGCGTGGTCAAGGCGAACGCCGGTGCGTCGCTGATCGACCTGGGCGACGGGGTCGGCTGCATCGAGTTCCACTCCAAGATGAACGCGCTGGGCGCGGACATGATTCAGCTCACCTCGCAGGTGCTCAAGCCGGGCGGCGCGGGAGACAGCTTCGACGCCTTCGTTCTCCACAACGACGCGCCCAACTTCTCCGTCGGCGCCAACATCATGCTGCTGCTGATGGCCGTGCAGGACGAGGAGTGGGACGAGGTGGACATGATGATCCGCCAGTTCCAGGGCATGACGCAGCTCATCAAGTTCTCGCCCAAGCCGGTGGTTTCCGCGCCATTCGGCATGAGTCTAGGCGGCGGCTGCGAAGTCTCGCTCCATGCCGCCGCGCGCCAGCCTCACGCCGAACTTTACATGGGCCTCGTCGAGGCGGGCGTGGGCCTGCTTCCCGGCGGAGGCGGATGCAAGGAGATGACCCTGCGTGCCGTCGAGGCCGCGCAGGCGATGCATCCCGATGGCGTAGCCGAGTCCGTCGAGTTGGTGGATGAGATGAAGAAGGCGTTCGAGACCATTGCCATGGCCAAGGTTTCCACCTCGGCCTTCGAGGCCCGCGGCCTCGGATTCCTCAACCGCGCCGACCGCATCACCATGAACCGCGAGCGCGTGCTCACCGACGCCAGGGCGCGTGCGTTGGAACTGGCCCGCTCCGGCTATCGCGCGCCGGTGCCGCGCACCGACATTCCCGCGCCCGGCGAAAACATTCTCGCAACCCTCAAACTCGGCGTACATCTCATGCGCCAGGGAGAGTTCATCAGCGACCACGAGGTGAAAATCGCCGGCAAGGTCGCTGAGGTGCTTTGCGGCGGGGCGCTCACGCCGGGCACTCCAATCAGCGAACAGTATCTGTTGGATCTGGAACGCGAGGCCTTCAAGAGCCTGTGCGGCGAGCGCAAAACGCAGGAGCGGATTCAGTTCACGCTTAAAACCGGAAAGCCGTTGCGCAACTGAGTACGTCGTAAGGGTAAGGCGGGTGCCCCAGGTCCCGCGCCCGTGTTTTGGCGCCGACCTGGGAGACCAGGGAGAATGCAACATGCCGGAAGCTGTCATCGTAAGCGCCGTCCGCACCGCGGTCGGCAAGGCCTTCAAGGGAACGCTGCGCACAACACGCCCCGACGATCTCGGTGCGGTCGCCATTCACGGAGCGCTGGCGCGCGTGCCCCAGCTTGACCCGAAGGAAGTCGAGGACGTGATTTTGGGCTGCGCCATGCCGGAGGCCGAACAGGGCCTGAACGTGGCGCGCATCGCCATGCTCCGCGCCGGGCTGCCGGTGGAAACTTCGGCCATGACCATCAACCGCTTCTGCGCCTCGGGACTGCAGGCCATTGCCCTGGCCAGCGAGCGCATTGCCGCGGGCGGCGCCGAGGTGATCGTCGCCGGCGGAACCGAGTCGATGTCCATGATTCCCCTCGGCGGCCACAAAGTCAGCTGCAATCCCTGGCTGGTCGAAAACTACCCGGACTCCTATCTCTCGATGGGGCTTACCGCCGAGCGGATTGCCCAGCGCTTCGGAGTCAGCCGCCAGCAGGCCGACGAGTACAGCCACCAGAGCCATCAGAAGGCGCTCGCGGCCATCACCTCGGGAGCTTTCGAGGACGAGATCGTACCGGTGCCGGTCACATTCGCTACACCTGCGCCGCAAGCTACGCGAGGCGCAGCCGCAGCGCAGCCGGCGCTCCAAACCATCGAATTCAAAGTGGACGAAGGCCCGCGGGCCGACACTACGCTGGAGGCGCTCGCCGCGCTCCGTCCCTCGTTCCATGCGCGCGGCACGGTGACGGCCGGCAACTCCTCGCAGATGAGCGATGCCGCGGCTGCCGCCGTGGTGATGAGCGCCGCTCGCGCCCGCGCCCTCGGCCTTAAGCCGCTGGCGCGCCTTGTCGCCTTCGCCACGGCAGGTTGCAAGCCGGAGGAGATGGGTCTCGGCCCGATCTATGCGATTCCCAAGGCGCTCAAGCTGGCTGGGCTCACGCTGGAACAGATCGGCGTCATCGAGTTGAATGAAGCCTTCGCCGTGCAGGCCCTGGTGGACATCCGCGAGTTGGGGCTCGATCCGGCCAAGGTCAATCCCAACGGCGGCGCGATTGCCCTCGGCCATCCCCTGGGATGCACCGGTGCCAAGCTCACCGCTACCTTGCTGCGCGAGATGCAGCGCGGCAACCACCAATACGGAATGGTCAGCATGTGTGTCGGCACCGGAATGGGCGCGGCCGGCATCTTTGAAAAGATCGACTAATATCGGGTGGCCCATTCAAGCCTCTGTGGCTTGAGTGGGGCTGTTGAACCGGCAGTCCGGCAGTCCAGCAAAATCGGGAGGAGCAACATGGCAACCACAGCCACACCGGCGCAGAGAAAAACAGGCGGCATCTTCCTCATCGAGGAGACCAACCCTCACGAGGTGTTCACCCCGGAAGATTTCAACGACCAGCACAAGCTCATCGAGCAGACCGCCGACGACTTCGCCACTCAGGAGATCCTCCCCAACTCCGCCCGCATCGAGCAGAAGGATTTCGCCTTCAGCCGCGAGCTGATGACCAAGGCCGCCGTGCTTGGATTGACAAGTGTCGATATACCCGAAGAGTACGGCGGCATGGAGATGGACAAGGTATCGTCGTCGATCGTCGCCGACCGCATGGCCAAGCAGGGCTCATTTGCCGTCACCTTCAGCGCCCATGTCGGCATCGCCACCCTGCCGTTTGTCTGGTTCGGCACCCCGGAGCAGAAGAAGAAATATCTTCCCCTGCTGGGCAGCGCCGAGTGGATCGGCGGCTACGCGCTTTCGGAGAGCAGTTCGGGCTCCGACGCCATGAATACGCGCACCCGCGCCGTGCTCTCCGCCGATGGCACCCACTACCTGCTCAACGGCGAGAAGATGTGGATCACCAACGGCTCGATGGCCGATGTCTTCGTGGTCTTCGCCAAGGTGGATGGAGAAAAGTTTACGGCCTTCATCGTCGAGCGCACTTTTCCCGGCTTCAGCACGGGCCAGGAAGAGCACAAGCTCGGCATTCGCGGCTCCTCCACCTGCCCGCTGATTCTCACCGACTGCAAGGTTCCGGTGGAAAACGTACTCGGCGAAGTGGGCAAGGGAGCCACCATCGCGTTCAACATTCTCAACGTGGGGCGCTTCAAGCTGGGCGCGGCCTGCGTGGGAGGCGCGCGCACCTGCCTCGCCAATTCCATCCAGTGGGCCAAAGAGCGCAAGGCCTTCGGGAAATCCATCGCCGAATTCGGTATGGTGCGCGAGCTGCTGGCCGACATCGCCATCGGCATCTACGCCGGCGAGTCGCTCGTCTACCGCACCGTGGGCATGATGGACGCGGCTACCGCCTCCATCGAAAAAGGTTCGCCCGACGAATCCAAGCTCATCCGCAAGGCCATCGAGGAGTACGCCGTCGAGTGCTCCATCATCAAAGTCTGGGCCTCGGAGATGTTCAATTATGTGGTGGACAACCAGGTGCAGATCTTCGGCGGCTATGGCTTTGTCGAGGAGTATCCGGCCGAGCGCGCCTACCGCGATTCGCGCGTCAACCGCATCTTCGAGGGCACCAACGAGATAAACCGCCTCATCATCACCGGATGGCTTTTAAAGCGCGCCATGAGCGGCCAACTTCCCCTGCTGCCCGCCATCAAGAAGCTGATGGACGAGATTATGGCTGGCCCCAGCTTTGCCGAAGAGGACACGCGCCCGCTGGCCGAGCAGCGCAAACTGCTGGCCAACGCCAAAAAGATCTGCCTGATGGTCTCCGGCGCAGCTTCGCAGAAATACATGCAGCAGATGCCCGACCACCAGGAGGTGATGGGCGCCATCGCCGACATCGTGATCGAAATCTATGCCATGGATTCGGTGCTGGCGCGCACGCTCAAGCTGATCGAAAGCCAGGGCGAGGCCGCCTCGTCCACCGCCATTGCCATCGCACAGGTCTATCTGCAGCAGGCCTTTGCGCGCGTTGAGGCCGCCGCTAAGAAGGCCTTGGCCGACGTGGCCGAAGGCGACATGCTTCGTACCCAGATGACCATCCTGCGCCGCCTGGTTAAAATGGAGCCGTGCAACGTGATCGCCGCCCGGCAGGCCATTGCGGTTCGCGTGCTGGAGGCAGGGAAGTACGCACTCTGACCTACGCGATAGAATCGGGGCGGGAGCCAAACCATGCAGCGCTGGACAATCCGGATTGTTCTCACGCTGCTGGCCCTGTGCGCGCTGGCCTACGCCGCCGACTGGATCGGGCTGCAGCTGCGCGAGCGCGGCGGCTCCGCCTACGGCTCAATCATCGTGGACGACAGTGAAGTGGTCAAAGACAAGGGCGGCAAGGTCGAGTATTTCGACAACGGGCCGCAGGCCACATCCTGCGTCCACGCGCTCTTTCCGCATGAAGGCCAGCCCGCCTGCTGGTGGCTGGCCCGCCACTCCGACCAGGTGCAGTCGGTGAATTAAGCCGCGCCGCCGCCGTAGTCTCTATCGTATTTCGGCACTTGGCCACGCGCACCTTAGTCCGTGCGTGACCTCCGGTAACCCTCGTTTTTGTCGTAGGATTACAGTACGAGCGCCTTCCGCGACCTCGCAATGCCGAAAGAGCACCCCATCTTCGTCCGAGTTACGGCCCTGCTGCTCTCTCTGCTGGTGGCCATCTGTGCCGCCGAGCCGCGCCAGATCAACGTCTATGCGCCGCGGACCAGCTACCCGGTGGCGATCCTGGTGCGCGGCGGCGTGGACTACATCGGGCTGACCGACCTGCTCGAACCGCTGGGCCGCCTGGAGTCGAGCGTCAAGGGCAACAAGCTCATCCTCACCTTCAACGGCGTCGATGCCGAATTTCAGGAGGGCACGCGGCAGGCGCGCGCCGGAGCCAGCTCCAAGCTTGAAATGAGCGCCAATTTCCTTCTGGTCGATGGCCGGGGCTACATTCCGGTGGCGTGGATCAATCAGCTGCTACCCATTCTGGCCGGTCAGCCGGTGGAGTTCCACGCCCAGTCCGGCCATCTGTTTATCGGCACCCCGCAGCTGCGTTTTTCCGCCGAACTGCGGCACTCGCCCACCCGGCTGGTGCTCAGCTTTCCGGCTCCGGTCAACCCCTCCATTCAGATCGAGAAGGGACGCGTCCACCTGTTTTTTCACCGTGAGCCGGTGGTCAGCGACGGGGCCGGCACGGTGCACTACGGCGATCCATTTCTGCTCGGCACCAGCTTCGCCGAGGTGCCCGGAGGCGCCGAACTCATTGCCACGGTGCAGCAGCCTGCCACGGCTTCGCTTGGCGATGGCGGGCGCACCGTGACCATCGCGCCGGTTGGGGCTTTGCAGCCTGCAGCTCCGGTTCCTCCGCTTGCGCAGCTGTCCGGCGCTGCGGGGCCGTCCAATGCCCAGCAGACGCCCGCGCCCGCGCCTGCGCCGCGCGTGCGTCCCTTCGTCATTCTGGACGCCGCCCATGGAGGGAACGACAACGGCGTAGAGTTTTCCCCGACCCTGCAGGAAAAGACGGTCAACCTGGCCCTGGCCCGCCGCCTGCAAAAAGAGCTGGAGGCGCGCGGCATTCCCGTGGTGCTCACCCGGGCGGCTGACAATGCGCTCACCGCGGACCAGCGCGCGACCTCGGCCAACACCTCCCACGCTTCGCTTTATGTTGCGCTGCATGCGGCGGCCACCGGCCACGGCGTGCGCATCTACACCGCCCTGCTTGCACCGTCGCAGCCCGGCCAGGGCGCGCGTGCTTTCGTGCCCTGGGAAACGGCGCAGTCGCCCTATTTGGCGAAATCCATCGCCGCCGCCGCAACCCTGGCCTCGGCGTGTGACTTGGCAGTTCTGCCGGTGCGCAGCTCGGCTGCTCCCCTGCGTCCCCTCAACAGCGTAACCCTGGCCGCCGTGGCCGTGGAGATTGCTCCCCTGGGTCCCTCTGCCAGCGAACTTACCTCCCCGGAATACCAGCAAAAGGTCGCCGCCGCGCTGGCCAATGGCATTGCAGTCTTGCGCAGTCAGGTGGAGGTGGCGCCGTGATCGGCCGCAAGCTGCAGATTGTCATTGTCACCCTGGTTCTGGCCGTCCTCGCCATGGGGATCTACCTCGTCCATCTGCGGCGCAAGGCGGAGTCGATCGGCACCGCGCCCCTGACCCAGGCATTGACCCCGCCACCCAGCGGCTCTACCCAGCAGATGACGCTCTACCTGGCCAGCGATGAGGACGATTCGATGCATCCCGTCAGCATCGCCACCGCCCTTCCCACGGATCCGGGAGAGCGCGGACGCCTTGCCCTGCAGACCCTCATTGCCCGCTACCGGCGGCCGGACTCGCCGCACCCGCTCAGCTTCGGCGCCGATGTGCAGGAGGTCTACCTGCTGGACCCGGCCTCGGCGGTGGTCAATCTCAATGCGGATTTTGCCGCCTCCCATCGCAGCGGCATCGAGGTGGAGCAGTTGAGCGTATTTTCGATGGTGCTCACCCTGCAAGCCCAGATCCCGCAGCTTACCCGCGTGCGCTTCCTGGTGGATGGCAAAAGCCGCGACACCCTTGCCGGACATATCGATCTCAGCGGCTGGCTCGACGCCGCCCTGGTAGCGGATGCTGCGAAAGATTTAGAGAAGTAGTCGATTTCCGGCCCTTATCACAAACAGATGTGACGGAAATCGCGTGCATTTGTGCGCCCACAAGGGTAATAATCCCAAAGTTAATTTCTGATATCAATTCAGGAGCAGGGGCCCCAATGGCGACAACGGCCAAACAACCGTTCTACAAAAACCTTTACGTTCAAGTGCTGATCGCCATCTTGATCGGCGTAATTCTCGGCCATCTAAAACCGGGGGCAGGCGAAGCCATGAAGCCCTTGGGCGACGGCTTTATCAAGCTCATCAAGATGATGATTGCCCCCATCATCTTCTGCACCGTGGTGCTGGGCATCTCCGGCATGGAAAACATGAAGGCCGTGGGTAAAACCGGAGCCCTGGCCCTTTTGTACTTTGAAGTGTTGAGCACCATCGCGCTGGTCATCGGGCTCATCATCGTGAACGTCGTCCATCCCGGAGTCGGCTTGAACGCGAGTGTGGCGAGCCTGGATGCGAAAGCCGTGGCCGCCTACAGCGGGCCTGGCAAGATGCAGACTACCTCCGGCTTCCTGCTCGACATCATCCCCGACACCATTGTGGGAGCGTTTGCTAAAGGCGACATTCTCTCCGTCCTCTTCTTTGCCATCCTCTGCGGTTTTGCGCTGCACATGATCGGCGAAAAGGGCAAGCTGATTCACACCGTCATCGAGCAGTTTTCCTCCCTGCTGTTCCGCATCGTCGGCATCATCATGTACGTGGCGCCCGTTGGAGCCTTTGGCGCCATGGCCTTTACCGTCGGCAAATACGGCGTGGGAACGCTCCGCCAGCTTGCCGGGCTGATGGCCTGCTTCTATGCCACCTGCCTCATCTTCATCTTCGTCGTCCTGGGCTCGGTGGCGGCGCTCCACGGCTTCAGCATCTGGAAGTATCTGAAGTACATCAAGGAAGAGCTGCTCATCGTGCTGGGAACCTCGTCGTCCGAGGTCGCTTTGCCGCGCATGATGGCCAAGATGGAACTCGCCGGGGTGCACAAGTCCGTGGTTGGACTGGTGATCCCCGCCGGCTACTCGTTCAACCTCGATGGCACCTCCATCTACCTCACCATGGCGGCCATGTTCATTGCGCAGGCCACCAATACCCACCTCACGCTCGGCCAACAGCTTGGTCTGCTGGCGATCCTGATGCTGACCTCCAAGGGAGCGGCCGCCGTCACCGGCGGAGGCTTCATCGTCCTGGCTGCCACCCTGCCGGCCGTAAGCGCGGTGCCGGTGGCCGGATTGGCCCTGATCCTCGGCATCGACCGCTTTATGTCCGAGGCGCGCGCGCTCACCAACCTGATCGGCAACGGAGTGGCTACCATTGTGGTCGGCAAGTGGTGCCACAATCTCGACACGGCAAAGCTGCAGGATGCTCTGAATCACGAGACGCTTGAGGAGGCGAACCAGCCCGAAGAGCTTGTGGTATAACTCGGCTTTGGGTCGCACCTATCTCCAGTAGGAAGTACGAGCAGAAGATGAGAGGCAAAAGCACCCGCTACACCTTTGTCATCGAGTTCCTGGGAGGCACCTACGTCCACCAGGCGAGCGGCGAATCTCCGGAGCTGGCATTGCGCGCATGGCTGCGCCTTGCCAGCTCGGAGCATTTTGAATGGGGCGTCTATCGCGTGGAACTGCTGCGCGCGCTGCTCGATCAGAGGGCCGCTCCCATCGAAGGTTGCCAGAACGTCTGGTGCATGTCGGGACTGGCCGCCGACCACCTCTTCCTGATCCACATCATCGGCAGTGATAGCGGCGCGGCGGCGGGCAACGGCCTGGCCGAGGCGCAGATGAGTGCCGACTACCGTCGCTGGGGGCGCGGCGACCACTGACGCAAAGACCCTAATCCCCTTGCCGCAAGGTTCGGCAATTCAGAACAGGTTTCTAGGGCCTAGGGCTGATGTCCATTCGCCTGGTGCGGCGAGAGACTCATCGCGAGGTATTTTCCCATGCTTGTCGAGATGAACCGTTTCGTCCTCGCACACGACCGTTATCTCGCGCTCGATCTGGCGCGCAACGAGTGCACAACCCCGGCGCAACGCGAGTTCATGCACATTCAAATCCTCGAGGCCTATCTGGAAGTCCAGTATCACGCCCGCCACATCGCCGGTCTGCAGTACGCCGACGGCAACGATTACGTGGATCAAAATTAAAAGGCCAAGCGCCTGCGGCCGGAGCGGCGTCCGTTGCCGCATACCCGACCGCATCCTCGCCTGGCCCGTGCTGCGCCTTGCTCCCGCTCTACTTGTTTGACACCAGCTTTACCAGCTCCGAGTAGTCTTTCTTCTCCAGCCCGTGCACCTGTTTGTTGTACTCGTCCACCTTGGCCGAGTAGTTCATCGAGCAGAACTTGGGGCCGCACATCGAGCAGAACGAAGCGTCCTTGTAGAACTTGTCCGGCAGCGTCTCATCGTGCATGGAGCGCGCCGTCTCCGGGTCCAGTGACAGCTCGAACTGCTTCTCCCAGTCGAAGGTGTAGCGTGCGTGGCTCAGCGCGTTGTCGCGGTCCTGCACTCCCGGACGGTGCCGCGCCAGGTCGGCCGCGTGGGCCGCGATCTTGTAGGCGATGATGCCGTCCTTTACGTCCTTCTCGTTGGGCAGTCCCAGGTGCTCCTTCGGCGTCACATAGCAGAGCATCGCCGCTCCGTACCAGCCGATCATCGCCGCCCCGATGGCCGAAGTGATGTGATCGTAGCCCGGCGCAATGTCGGTCACCAGCGGCCCCAGGGTGTAGAACGGCGCGCCGTCGCACCACTCCACTTCCTTGTCCACCTGTTCCTTGATCTTGTCGATGGGAACGTGTCCCGGCCCCTCGATCATCACCTGCACATCGTACTTCCAGGCGATGCGGGTCAACTCGCCCAGCGTCTTCAACTCGGCAA
This sequence comes from uncultured Acidobacteriota bacterium, assembly GCA_963742165.1. Taxonomy (GTDB): domain Bacteria; phylum Acidobacteriota; class Terriglobia; order Terriglobales; family Acidobacteriaceae; genus TOLSYN. The sequence continues at coordinate 110,440 of CAVUKX010000002.1, forward strand.
ACTGCGCCTCGTCGCTGGCGTCGGCGATGCAGCCGGGCCGCAGTCCGTCGCCCAGTGAGAAGCTCACGTCGTACTTCGCCATGATCTTGCAGATGTCTTCGAAGCAGTCGTAAAGGAAGTTCTGCTTGTGGTGGTGCGCCATCCACTGCGCCAGAATCGCGCCTCCGCGGCTGACGATGCCGGTGATGCGCGAGGCCACCATCGGCAGATACTGCACCAGCACCCCGGAGTGGATGGTCATGTAGTCCACCCCCTGCGATGCCTGCTCCTCGATCACTTCCAGCATCAGCGACGCCGTCAGGTCTTCGATGCGCTTTACCCGCGCCACCGCCTCATAGATGGGCACGGTTCCCATCGGCACCGGACAATGCCGCAGCAGCGTTTCGCGGATGCCGTGGATATCGCCGCCGGTCGACAGGTCCATCATGGTGTCGGCGCCGTAGTGCACCGAGGTGTGCAGCTTTTTCAACTCCTCCTGCACGTTGGAGGTCACCGCCGAATTTCCGATGTTGGCGTTGATCTTGCACAGCGAGTCCACGCCGATGCACATCGGCTCCAGCTCGGGATGGTTGATGTTGGCCGGGATGATCAGCTTACCTTCGGCAATCCGGGTGCGTACCAGCTCGGGTGAAATCTTCTCGCGCCCGGCCACGTAGAGCATCTCCTCGGTCACCTGACCCTTGCGCGCAAAGTGCATCTGGGTCATGTTGTTGTCGCCGGTGCGCACGGCCTCTTCCCGCCGCCGCGCAATCCACTCTTGCCTCAGCTTCGGAATTCCCTCCGAAGAAATTCCATGTGGTGAGACGCTGCCGCTACCATTGCCGTTCGATCCGTTGTCTCCACTCATTCCGGCCAACCCCTTTTTTACTGGCGATGCGTTCAGTTGTTTAAGCGCTCATTATACGATGCGCGCTGCGTCTCTAAAGGCGCGTCATTGCCGAGTCTTTCCTTCCAGCTCTGCATCCAAAGAAAGAGCCAGCGAGCTTGACCCCGAGTCCATCCCGAAGTACCCTCTAGCAACGGGGTATTCGGAGGGCAGCTCTGGTTTCGCTTCGCGGCCGGCTGTTTTTCTTCTTGGGTGGAAAATGAATAACAAGTTTGTGAAATTCGGTGTGCCTATCGTGCTCATCGTGACCGGTCTCGCCTATCTGGCCTTCAGCGGAATTCAGGAGAGCAAAAGCTACTACGTCACCATCAAAGAGATGAATGAGATGGGCGACGGCGTCTATTCCAAGCGCCTGCGCGTCGCCGGCAACGTGCAGCCCGGCTCCATTCGTCGCCAGGGCACTCACGTCGAGTTCGTTCTGGCCGAAGCCGGACGCACCCTCAACGTCGCCTATTCCGGCACGGAAGCGCCGCCGGACACCTTCAAGGACAACGCCAACGCTCTAGCCGAAGGCAACTACGGGCATGATGGCGTCTTCCACGCCAAACAGCTCCAGGCCAAGTGCGCCTCCAAGTATGCGCCCGCGCAGCCCGGTGCCGGTGGTGCCGCAGATGGCACCGCAGCGCCCGCGTCGCCGCCGGAGAAGGCCCAGGCCGCTGCGCCTTCGTCCATGTGACGGGCTTGATCTCACACTTCGACTTCACGGCGACAGCCACAGTTTTCCGCCCGGCTCCGCTCTGGGAGCCGCGCCAACCGGAGAGAAATCGTTCCACTTCCACAACGCGTGACTGACAATAACCCAAACAAGATTGGTGGCCCACATCCGCCCGTAGTTGGCGAATGTGGGACTTGCCCAGCTGTCTCCGTGCGCGACGTTGTGCGCCACTTCGGGCGCTTTGCCGCCCTGCGCGGCGTCACCGCCGACTTCGCTCCCGGCCGCCTCTACGTGCTGCTGGGCGAAAACGGCGCCGGCAAAAGCACCCTGCTGCGCATCATCGCCGGACTGCTTGCGCCCTCGCGCGGCACGGTCAGCGTCCTGGGCTCGACGGACATCAAATCGGTCGCCACCCGCTTCGGCTACATGGGCCATGCGCCGCTGCTTTACGACGAAATGTCGGCGGTGGAAAACCTTCTGTATTTCTCCGCGCTCTACGGGTGCAGCAGCCGCGAACGCTGCGAGGAGGCCATCCGCACCGTCGGCCTCGACCCAACGCTGGAGCGCCGCGTCGGCCAGTATTCGCAGGGCATGCGCCAGCGCATCTCGCTGGCCCGCGCCATCGTGCATTCTCCCGAATTGCTTTTTCTCGACGAGCCTTTCTCCAACGTGGATATCCGCTCCGCCAAGCAGATGACCAGCCTGCTGGCCAGAATGCGCGACCAGGGAACCACCATCTTCGTCGTCACCCACCAGGCCGCCATCATGGAGCCGGTCACCGACGAGTGTTTTGTGCTCGACGCCGGACGCCTCGTCGCCCGGGAGAAGGGAATCCCCGCCCGCCTGCTCACGCCGTATCTGGCCGAAGAGCGCGCCGCGTTGAAATCACAAACGCTGCAGTCGCAAACGCTGCAATCGCAATCCGAACGCTCCGCCGTGGAGGACGCGGGATGACCTCGGCTCCCGGCCTCTGGGCCATCACCCGCCGCTCCCTGGTCAAGGACCTGCGCCTGGAGTGGCGCTCCAAGGACGCCATCAACAGCATGTTGTTTTTCGCCCTGCTGGTGGTGGTCATCTTCAGCTTCGGCTTCGACCCCACGGCCGAGGAGTCGCGCAAGATCGCCGGCGGCCTGCTCTGGGTCGCCATCCTGTTTGCCACCGTCGTCGCCCTCAACCAGACCTGGACGCGCGAACTGCGCAACCAGGTGCTGGACGCCTATCGTCTATCCCCCGCTCCGGCGCAGGCGCTGTTTCTCTCCAAAACCGTGGGCAACTTCCTGTTCGTTTCCATTCTGGAAGTCCTCATGGTTCCGCTGTTTGTCGTCTTCTACAACCTGCGCTCGGTGGGACCGGTTTGGCAGTTGCTGGTGGTCGGCCTGCTGGCGACCTGGGCCCTGGTGGTCAACGGAACCTTCTTTGCGGCGCTCTCCATCCGTACCCGCAGCCGCGAGATCATGCTGCCGCTTATCCTGTTTCCCATTTCCATCCCGGCGCTGCTCGCCATGGTCGATGCCACTACCTCAATCCTCACCGGCGATAACTCGCCCGTCTTCTGGATACGCCTGCTGGCGGTGTATGATCTCGTCTTTACCAGTGTCAGCCTCCTCCTGTTTGAACCGGTGCTGAACGCGGAATGAAAACTCTATTCAAACTTCTCTCGGTCGTCACGCTGCTGCTGCTCGGCTACGGCTTCTGCCAGGCCATGTATATCGCTCCCAGGGAAGCCACCATGGGCGATGTGCAGCGCATCTTCTACTACCACCTGCCCTCGGCCTGGATCGCCTTCCTGCTGTTCTTCGTCAACTTCCTGGCCTCCAGTCTGGTATCTGTTCCGCCGCAGCACCGGCGCCGATGCGCTTGCCCTGGCTTCGGCTGAGGTAGGCGTCTCGTTCTGCACCATCGTGCTCATCACCGGCCCGCTCTGGGCGCGTCCCGTCTGGGGCATCTGGTGGACCTGGGATGCGAGGCTCACCAGCACGCTGGTGCTCTGGCTCATCTACGTCAGTTACTTGATCCTGCGCCACTACGCCACCGGCGGACAGATCCCAGTACTGGCCGCCACTCTCGGCATATTCGGATTTGTCGATGTTCCGATTGTTTACATGGCCATCCGCTGGTTCCGCACGCAGCACCCGCAGCCGGTGATCGGCGGCGGCCAGGGTTCGGGACTCGACCACCGGATGTGGGTTGCCGTCTTGTGGAACCTGGCGGCCTTTCTCCTGCTTGCCATCCAGTTCGTCTGGATACGCTACCGCCAGGCACTGGCCAGCCACGCCCTGGAAGAGGCGCACGCCCAGGCATCGCTCGAATACGAAACGGGGGACGCACGATGAATATCGCAAACGGCAACGCCTATCTCTACGCGGCCTACGCCGTTGTCTGGATCGTCCATTGCACCTACGCCCTCACCCTGGTCAACCGCGGCAAGCGCATGAAGCGCGAACTCAAGGAACTGCACCGCCAATAGCCCCATTGTCTATGACCGGAGCCACCGCTCCGGGTGGCCCACATCCGCCATCCTTTGGCGAATGTGGGGCAGTTGGTCCTGTGTTTTCCACTTTAGAATCTTCCCGCAACTTCTTCCATTTCTTTCGGGGTTTCCACCCCTGTTGAATCTGCCACGCTGGATTGTCGAATTCAATCCCGCGCCGGAGTAGCTGCATCGAAGTAAGCAACGCAGGCGGAATCAACCAGCAGCGCAGGCGTGAAAGAAAGAGGAAAGAGAATGAAAAAGTTTGCAGGCGTGTTCGCGTTTTTCCTGATCTGTTCCGTCGCGGCCTTTGCCCAGGAGCACGGCCAAAAAGGAGCGCCGAGTGGCGGCCATCAAGCCGTCGGCGGAGGCCATATTCCTTCGCACGGCCCCGCGCCGGCCGCGCATCCCACTCCGGCTCCCAAGGCGGAGAAAGGCCCCGCCATCCATGACCAGGAAGGACACCCCGAAGCGCCGCACGTGCACGCCAACAACAATCAATGGGTCGGCCACAATTCCGGCCGGCACGATGTCAACTATCATCTCGACCATCCCTGGGAGCACGGACATTTCCCCGGTGAGATCGGTGCCGGACACGTATGGCGTCTCGGCGGCGGCGGCCCCAGCCGCTTCTGGTTCGGCGGATTCTTCTTCAACGTCGCGCCCTATGACATCGGCTACTGCGGCGACTGGGACTGGGCGACCGATGACATCGTCATCTACGACGATCCGGATCACCTAGGCTGGTACCTCGCCTACAACGTCCGCCTCGGAACCTACGTCCACGTGATGTATCTCGGCAACTCGTAATCTTTTTCCCGCCGGGCCGGGTGCCCCGTTCAACCCTCCTTTGGTTGGGCGGGGCCTTTGATCTTGCTTTTGAATCTCCTCATTCGCTCCCGGCCTTCAGGCCTTTCACCGTTTCTACCGTGGACGCAAAGTCGTCGTTGGCATGTCCGGCTGCCACGGCCTTCTGGTACACCTTCTCAATCGCCTGCAGCGCGGGCAACTCGATCTTTTCCTGTGCTCCCGCCTCCAGCATCAGGTGGATATCCTTCAGCATCAGCCGCAGGGGAAAATTCGGCGACCAGTCCTGCTTCAGGACGAAGCTGGCCTTGTAATCCGTAACTCCGCTGCGGATCATCGACACCTGTATCAGTTCGACCAGCTTTTCCGCCGGCACGCCCAGCTTGCCGGTCAGCGCCAGCGCCTCGGCAAAGCCCTCGAAGATCGTTGCGATCATCAGGTTCATGCCAATCTTGGCGCTCTCGCCCGAGCCGGTTTCGCCCACATGAATCACCTTCTTGCCCATCGCCATAAACAGCGGCTCCAGCGAGTGCACAGTCTTCTCCGGCCCGCCCACGATGAACACCAGTTGGCCGCTCTCGGCGCCCATTTTTGACCCGGTCACCGGAGCGTCCACAAACTCGGCGCCCTTGGCCCGCACCCGCGCGGCAAACTCGCGCGTAGCCTTGGGCGAGATGGTGCTCGAATCCACCACCGTCAGTCCCGGCCGCAGACTCGCTTCCACGCCCTCCGGACCGAACAGCACGCTTTCCACTGCCTTGGTGTCGGCAACGCACATCCAGATCACCTCGGCATCTCTGGCGGCTTCTGCCGCGGTGGCCGCCGTCCGTGCCCCGTCCAGGTCCTTCGGTGTGCGGTTCCACACCGTTACCTGGTGGCCGGCCTTGATAAGATTCGAGGCCATCGGACGCCCCATGATTCCCAATCCCAAGTATGCAATCTTCATCGGACTCTTCTCCTTTCGCAAAATCTTGATTAAAAGCCAGAGCCGTCCATGTTGCAAGCCCTTCCGTAGGGGTAGGATAGGGAATCATGGGCGGCGACCAATGGAACAGGATGCTCAACGTGAGCATCAGCAAGAAAGCCGGCGATCTCAGTCGGCTGGTGCAACACTCCGCCATGGCCAAGCGCACCGGGCGCACCCACCGGCCGGTGCTCGCCGCCGAAGGTCAAATGGGCGTCACCTTCATCGGACACGCCTCCTTCTTCCTGCAGATCGGCGGATCGAACATTGTCATCGATCCCATCTTTGCCCGCTGGCTCTTCGTCCTCAAGCGTCTGCGCCGCCCCGGCCTGCGCATTCAGGATCTTCCCCCGGTCGATGCCGTCCTGGTCACCCACGCTCACTTCGACCACCTGCATCGCCCCTCTCTGCGCGCCATTGCCCGCGCCACCCGCCGCCAGACCGGACACGCGCCCCTGCTCATCGTCCCTCCCCATGTTGGCGACCTGGTCTTCGACCTCGGCTACAAGAACGTCGTCGAGCTGGGCTGCTGGGAGGAACTCCAGCTCGGTAAAACCCGCATCACCGCTACCCCCTCCAAGCACTGGGGCGCGCGGGTCATTCGAGACATGCATCGCGGATACGGCGGCTACGTCCTCCGCAGCGGCGACCATTCCATCTACCACTCGGGAGACACCGCCTACTTCGACGGCTTCGCCGAGATTGGCCAGCGCCTCTCGCCCGAGGTCGCCCTGCTCCCCATCGGCGCCTACCATCCGGAGAGCTTTCGGGCCGTCCACACCAGCCCGGAAGACGCCCTGCTAGCCTTCGTCGACCTGGGCGCCCGCTACATGATTCCGATGCACTACGGAACCTTCAAGCTTTCCCAGGAGCCGGTGGACGAGCCCGTGCAGCGCCTGCTCTCCGATGCCGCCCGCCTCGGTGTCACCGATCGCGTCCGCGTCCTTGAAGAAGGCGTTGCCGAATTCTTTTGATGTTTAATTTATAAGAGTGTCAACCGGTTGATGTTTGATTTGAGAGTGTCATCCTGAGAGTTTGTGACTTTTTCGATTTCTCAAAAAATCGGTGTTGCAAATACAGATACTTACGTTGCGAAAAACGCCACAAAATCAATAAAGTCACAAACTCTGAGCGAAGCGAAGGACCCCTGCGCCGCTCAAAGATATCGTGCAGCCTCAAAGTTATCTCGGCCAGCAATCGATTTTTGTTGCTGTTTTTGTCTCGTGCGCAAGCAGTTTCCTCTACCACGCCAGCAGCACGCGCACATCGCGCACGTTGGTTCCCGTTGCTCCGGTGATTACAGAATCTCCCAAGGCCTCAAAGAACGGATAGGCATCGAATCCCGTCAGCGCCGCCTCTGCGCTCAGTCCCTTTTGCGCGGCGCGCGCCAGCGTTGTCCCATCCGCCACCGCCCCGGCCGCCGGACTATTGCCGTCGATCCCGTCGGTGCCCGCGCTCAGCACGCAAATATCTTCTCCCGCGATGCGCTGCGCGCAGTACAGCGCGAACTGCTGGTTGCGTCCGCCTCTGCCCACCTGGGTTACGTTTAACGCCCCATCTACCGTTACCGTCACTTCGCCGCCGGAAATCAAACACACCCGCGAGCAGCCCTTGCGCAACTCGCGCACCCGCTCCAGCAAATAGCCGCCTGCCCTCACGTAATCCCAGTCATCACAACTGTTGTCGATCTGGATGGCGAAGCCATGGCGCGCCGCCCACTCCACGGCGGCCTGGAGCGCGCCGGCGTTGGAAAGCACCGGCCACCACCGCGACCGCTCAAACACTGGGTCGTCCGCCTTCGGAGTTTCCTCCAGCCCGTGCCGCAGCAGCAGTTCGCGAACGCTCCTGGGAAGCCGCGCCAGCAGTTCGTAGCGCTCCACGATCTCATAGCATTGTTCTGCCGTCGAGTTGTCCGGCATCGTCGGGCCGCTCGCCAGCGAATCCAGCGCATTCTCCGGTACGTCGGAGATCAGGATGGAAAGCTGATGGGCCGGAGCGGCCGCCATCGCCATCCGTCCGCCCTTCACGGCGGAAAGATGTTTGCGCACCGTGTTGATCTGCGCAATCGGCGCGCCCGAGTGCACCAGCACCCGGTAGGTCTCCACCAGATCGTCGAATGGAATCTCGTCGCTGACCGGCTTTTCCACCATCGCCGATGCGCCGCCGCTGAGCAGGTAGATGACCAGCGAGTGGCTGTTCAGCGAATCCAGCGCCCGCAGAATGGCCTCGGCGGCCAGCAGCGACTCATGGTTCGGAAGCGGATGCCCGCCCTCAAAGTAGCGGAAGCCGTACACCTGTCCCGCTGGCTCCTGACCCGCTGCTAACGCAGGTGCCGAGACAATTCCGTTCAACTCCACTCCCGCGCCCAGCTTGTTCCGCAGCGACTCCACACTGGCGTGCGCCGCCTTGCCGATGGATACCACGAAGATGCGCGAGAACGTGCCCAGGTCGTACAGGTCGTCGCCCACCTGTAGAAGCCCGCGCTCATAGTGCAGCTTGCGCCCGAACGCCCGCTGCACGCTGCACTCCTCCAGCGCGTGCAGAAAAATCTCCCGCGCCGTGGAGCGCATCTCGCGCTGCACGCACTCTCCGCCCGCGCCATCCTCGAGCGCTTTCATGCGCGTGATTATACGGCAGGAAGCCGCAGCGGGTCAGTCTCCGGATTGACGACAAATCCGGAAATCATGGCGCGCTGGCTGAACTCGCTGGCAACCCCGTGGCCTTCTCCCGAACCTGCCGCTCCTCTACCGCCAGCTTGTAAGCAACATAGTACTTGTAGACATTGGAAACGTAGGTGACCGTCTCTTGCCCAATGTCTTTGGCCGCAGCCAGTTCCACATTGCCGAACCAGACATTTGGATCAAGGCCCATATCGCGGGCCTCTGTGCGCAGCCTCGCGATGCGATTGGGGCCGGCATTGTAGCTGGCGAAGACGAATAACGTCTTGTTTAGAGAATCGATCTTCGGGTCATTGAAATAGGTATCTGCGATGTTCCGCAACATTTTGACGCCGGCATGAATATTGCCGTCGGCAGTCCTCACGTTCGAAACATTGATGGGATTGGCTGCCGCATACTTGGGCATTACCTGCAAGATGCCCACCGCGCCACTTCGGTTCCTTTTGCTCTGGTCCAGGAGAGACTCCTGATAGCCTTGTGCCGCAAGCATCAGATAATCGAAGTCATACTCCCCAGCGTACTTCTGGAATAGCGCAACCATCGTCTCGAACTTCTTTATCTCCTCTGGGGAGGTCGAGTCCTTGACCCACTTGGTGTTTTGCAAGTAGCGTCGAAGCAGTGTGTTTCCGAAGGATGTTCCCACTGCATGCGACTGGACAAACTCGTCAACCAGTTGCTTCAATTGCGGGTTGTTCTTGCGCATGGCCCACGCCAGTTGCGTTCCACTTGCGATCACCATCTCCGGATGCGGTTGAATGTGTTTGAGCACCTGCGACCAAAGTTTGGCTCGTAGATTCGTCGTGACCGTCGCCGGGATCAACCCGGCATTCACCATCTGCACCAGGTCGTCATCCATCAGGTTCTTGTCTGCCGCCTTGATTACGATCTGCGTCTTGCCGGCCTTCTTGAGGTCCTCGTTTGCCTTCTGCAGATTTGCGTAATAAGTGGACAGCGGATTGACATACACTTCTTTTCCGCCCATGTCCGCAAGGGTGGAGACTGTGCCGAAATCGGAGCCGGTTACGATGATCTGGGTCACATCTGTCTGTACCGGCGTCGAGAAGGCAACTCGCTTTTCACGGTCGGGCGTGACCACGATTCCGTAGGCAATGATGTCTCCCATTCCTTCGGTTAGCGCTGCCTCAATCTGGTCGATCCGCACCGGAAGGAACGTGACTTTCACCGGCAGTTTGCCTGTGTTCAGCTTTTGGTTGGCGAACTTCTGGAACTCTTCCAGCGCCTCGTACATCGCGCCTCTGGGCAGCCCTTTGTCGTAGAAGAAACCGAGGGGGTTGAGGATAACCAGCGCACGAATGGTGTGGCTTTTCACCATCGCATCGAGGTCACCGGTTTGACGATGGAAAGCCGTCGGCAGCATGAGGCCGCTCGACGGCGCAGGAGGAACGTCCGATGAAGATACTGGCGCAGCAGAAGTAGCCTGCTGCCTTGCCTGCTCCGTTCCGGCCGGCGTCGCAGATTCTTTCTTGCTGCAGCCAATCGCCGCCAGAAGAGCCAACAACGGTAACAAAAGAATCAGAGTAAGGCGGGACAAAGTTGAAGTAGCGGACATTCCTCTTCCCCTCTACCCGGTTTCGTTATGGGTGTGCGCATCGCACGCCCCTTTTTGTGCATGTCTTTCAACCAGGCATACCCATGCCCGGCAAATCTATAAGCGCCATGCCGCCCCGGCAACTGGCAAAACTATCAGCCCGACGGGTGGCCCATATTTGCCCTCTGTTGGCAAATGTGGGGATGCAGGCCGCCTACTAAGCCCCCGAGTCGGAATGCGCCAACTCGGGACCACCCGTCGGGCAATCAAGATGTTGAGCCATTCCCCAGGACCACTTCGCTCACCCACCGGTGAATCGCCTCGCGCAACTCGTCCAGGTGTCCGCCAAAAAAGTGGTCGGCCCCGGGAATCACCACCAGCCGCTTGGGTTCGGCTGCCGCGTCAAAAATCTCTTCGAGCTGCGCCACGCTGGCGAACGGATCGCGGTCGCCGCTCACCATCAGCTTCGGCAGAGTGCTCTGTCGCAGCAGCTCGTAGCGGTACCCGCGTCCCTCGGCGTTCACCGGAGTTCCCACCAGGATCAACCCCTTCACCTGCGGATGCACGGCCGCCGCGCGCAGTCCAATGGCCGCGCCAAAGGAGAATCCCGCAAACAGAATCGGCAGCCCGAATCGCTCGCTCAGGTAGTCGAGCGCAACTCGAACGTCGGCAATCTCTCCGCGTCCTTCGTCGTGGGTGCCCGCGCTGCTCGCCACGCCACGGAAGTTGAATCGCAGCACCGGAAAGCCAAAGCCGTTCAGCGCCTTCATGGTGCGGAAGACGACCTTGTTGTGCATGGTTCCGCCATACAGCGGATGCGGATGGCAGACCAGGCACGCATACTCCGCGTTAGGCGCGCCAAGGTTGAGCAGTGCTTCCAGCCCGCCCGCCTCGCCTTCCAGAAACAGCGACTCAATACTGCCGAGCCCGGAACTCATCCACGCGCTTTCAGCTTGATCGAATCCAGCACTGCCACGCCGGTCTTGCCCTCGCGCGAGGTCAGAGGCCGGTTGGAGTGGCAGGTCGCCAGCAGCAGCGTCTCGCCATTCGAGAGGAAGCGCACAAACCAGTTGTCGCCCTCCTCGTCGCGGAAGCGCGCGCTGGCCTGCTTCTTGCTGCTCTCCCCGGTCTGCAGTCGTCCCGCCACCGGAGCCGTGTCCAGAAAGTGTTGCAGGTAGTCGCGCGCATCCAGCGGCTTCACGTCCGGGTTGCGATGGTAGGCGGTCACGATCACCGTGGTCTCGCTGGCCTCCGACTCCACCTGGATATCGTCATTGGTCTGGCGCAGATACCAGAAGGTCGGCACCGCGATGCTCACATGTCCGCGCGGCACAATGTAGGTTCCGGGTTGATGGCCGTTGTCTGCCGCTTTCGGCGATGGCTTGCTTGCCGGCTTGGCCGCCGATTTCGCTGCGGGCTTGGTGGATCTTCCGACGGCGGCTTTCTTCGCCGCATTTTTGGTTGCTGCGGTCTTCTTTGTGGTCTTCGCTTTTGTGGGCATGTCCTCACTCTACCGCCTGGCTGCGCTTCCGGTCGAATGCTGTGCGCAGGGGCATCTTCGCAGTTATCAGTAACGCCATCAGTTGCCGTGCGTAACGGCCTCTTTCATGGCGCTGCGCAACTCTTCTGCCGTGTAGGCCGGAGGCTGGCAGCTGAAGCCGCTGCACAGCAGCGCAACCGCGCGCCCATCCTGCACGGCAGGAACCGCGCCGATGGTCTCGGCCAGCGCCGGTGGCAGCGCCGTACTCACCGCAGAGGCGTCCTTCACCCGCAACACAATCTTGGTCAGCGCAAACCCCGCCAGCGCCTCGGCATACAGAACCTCTGCCTGCGGACCCTGGCCCATCACCACCACCTGGGTGTGCGGACGCGACAGCCACGTCGCGGCCAGCCCATAGGTGCCGCCGAAGATGCCGTACTGATCGATCATTCCGGCAAAAACCTCCAGCGTCTCTCTGGCCAGGTTGCGCAACTCGGTGTCGCCGTTCAGCGCATAGAGCCGCAGTAGTGCCAGCGCGGCTGCCGGGTCGCCCGCCGGAGCCGGCGAATCCCGGAACGGCTTGCGCCGCGAGGTCAGCGCCCCCACCGCATCGCGCGTCGAAGCGTTGTCGAGGTCGAAGAAGCCGCCGTCGTTGTCGTCGTGGAAGCCGGCAATCATGCGCGCTGCAATTTCCGCTGCATGATCGTAATAACGCAGATCGCCGCTTGCCTCGTAGGCGTCCAGGCAGGCCAGCGTGGTGTAGGCGTAATCCTCCAACACTCCTGCCGGCCAGGCTGCTGGGCCATGGTTCGTCGCCGCTCCTCCGCGTAGGCGATCACGTGCCGCAATCCTGCCTCGGGAAGATAAGCCTCCGCCAGCAGACGGTCCAGCGAGCGCAGCGCAAATTGCAACTCAGCGTCTTCCCCCAGTACTCGCGAAGCCTGCAGCACAGCCGAAATGCACAGCGCGTTCCAGCCGGTGTACAGCGTGCGGTCCACAAACGGAGTCGGCCTCTGCAGCCGCGCCGCATACAGTTTCTTCTTGGCTGCTTCCAGCAACTGCGCAGTCGTTTCCACCGAGCGCCCCTGCTTGGCCGCAATCTCCTCCACCGTCTCCCGCACCCATAGGACATTCTTCTCCGGTTCGTGCGGCATCTCGCCCTGCTCGCCAATGTCGTAATGCGCCGCGGCCACGGCCAGTTCCTCCGCGCTCAGCACCGCCCGCGCCTCTTCCAACGTCCACGTAAAGTAGCCGCCGTCGTCATGCAAATCGATATCGGCGTCCTGCGATCCGTAGAAGCCGCCGCGCTCCCGGTCGCTCAGCCACTCCCGCAGCCAGCGCAAAATGTCGCGCGCCACGCCGGCGAAAAACGGATTGTCCGTTGCCTGCCACGCGTGTGCATAGTTTTTCAGCAGTTCGCTGTTGTCATACGCCATCTTTTCAAAGTGCGGCACGCACCAGCGCTCATCCACCGAATAGCGATGGAAGCCGCCGGCCAGTTGGTCATACACGCCGCCCCTCGCCATCTTTTCGAAAGTGGTCACGATCACCCGGCCCGCCAGCTTCTCTCCGGTGCGTGCGTACCAGTCCAGCAGCAGGTCCATCATCGGAGGATAGGAAAACTTCGGAGCATCGCCGAAGCCGCCGTTCTCGCGGTCGAAGTTGGCCAGCGCCGACTGCACCATCTTGGCCACGATGGCCGCGGAGAACTCGCCGCGCTGTCCCGGCATCGACTCGGAGCGCGCCAGCTGGTGCATCAGCTCTTCGCTCTCGATTTCCAACTCCGTCCGCCGCTCGCGGAACGCCTCGGCAATTGCCAGCAGAACCCGCCCAAAGCTGGCGCGTCCGTAGCTGTCCACCGGAGGGAAGTAGGTGCCGCCGAAAAACATCTTGCCATCCGGCGTCAAAAAAACCGTCAGCGGCCAGCCGCCCTGCCCGGTAATCGAAGCCACCGCCGCCTGGTAGCGCGCGTCCACGTCAGGACGCTCATCCCGGTCCACCTTGATGCAGATGAAGTGCTGGTTCAGAATCGCCGCGGTCTCGGCCGACTCATAGGACTCGCGGTCCATCACGTGGCACCAGTGGCACCACACCGCGCCCACGTCGAGCAGAATCGGTTTGTCCTGCGCCTGGGCCAGCGCAAACGCCTCTGTGCCCCACTCGTACCACGCGGTGGGCTGGTTCATGGCAGATCGCAGATAGGCGGAGGAGGCATGGGCAAGGGAATTCGGCGCGGGCGTGCTCATGCCGAACAGTGTAACGCGAAGCCCGAAACTTTTCTTGATCGGGTACAAAAGATATCGCCGTTGGTGCCCCATATCTGCCATCTTTTGGCAGATGTGGGAAAGCAGTCAGCTTGTATCGCGGGGCAGTTGATGTTGCCTTTGCCTCCCGCTTTGACCTTGCACTTTTCGCCTGGGACAATTTTCGGGTGCCCCACCTTCCGCCGCGCCGCATTTTGCGCGGCTAAGGTGGGAAAGCAGAATGCCCAAAACGGATGCCGCCTTACTTCAGCAGGGAAGTCCCGATCTCCACATACAATTCGATGGCCCGCATCAGCTCCGCCTTGGCCAAAAACTCTCGGTCGGTATGCGCCACCAGAATCGAGCCCGGCCCCAGCAGCACCGGCTTGCCCCAGCCTGACAGCGCGGGAATGTCGGTGGTAAACGAGGCGGTCATCGTCTCGATTCCCGGCACGGTGAGGAAGCGCATGTAGGGAATGTCCAGCACGAACTCCACCTCGGCCAGCGAGCCCACGGCGGAGACGATCTCGCTGCGCAGCTTGTCGGATGGCCCCACCAGCCGGTAGAGCAGCTGTGCCTTGGCAAAGTCCGGAATCACGTTGGTCGCCCGGCCGCCTTCGATGATGCCGATGTTCGCCGTGCTCGGCCCAATCTCCGGATTGTGCGGCAGCTGCATCGCCCGCAATGCCTGCAGTGCGTCCAGCAGCTTCTCAATCGCCGACTCACCCAGGTGCGGATACGCCGAGTGCGCCATCCGTCCGCGGGCCGTCACCTCCACCCGCAGCGCACCCTTGGAGGCCACCGCGATGCGGTTGTCCGTGGGCTCGCCATTTACCAGAAAGCGCGAGCCGCGCAGGTTCTGGTTGGCCACGCGTGCACCCAGCGAGTCGCGCTCCTCGCCCACCACAAACAGCAGTCCGGCGGACTTGCCCGCCTTGCGCAGCCGTTCGCAGGCTGCCACCATCGCGGTAATAATCCCCTTGGCGTCGCAGGCCCCGCGTCCGTAAATGTTTTCGGAGTCCTCGCGCGAGGGCAGAAACGGCGGCACCGTATCGATATGTGTGGAGAAAATCAGCGCGGGCGCATCCACTTCGGCCGGCCGGGCATAGACGTTGAAGCGTTCGCCCTCCACCGGCATCCGCTCCACCGCGTAGCCAAGCGCCTCCAGAGTCCCGGCCAGAAAGCTCGCCGCCGCGCCTTCCTGGCCGGTGATGGATTCGATGTCGATAAGCTGACGGGTCAGCGCTACAGGGTCCATGGCAACAGAATATCAGGGACTGCGAGGGTGGCCCATTCAAGCCTTCCTTTGGCTTGAGTGGGGCTCTTGCGTCCGCCGCAAAAAGAGCGCCACCCCGAAGGATGGCGCTCTTTACAGCTTTGTTTCTTGTTACCGTTTACCGTCCTGCCGCGGCCTTGGCTGCCCCGGCTGAGCCGACGCTCTTTTCGATGCGCATCTTGTAGAAGCTGCGCCATACGAACGTGACCGAGACCAGGAAGAACGCCAGTGCCAGCCCGTGGGTGAGCAGGGGGCTTCTCAACGTCAGAGTCACTCCCAGCGGCACCGCCAGCAAGCCGAACAAGGTGGTGAACTTGATGACCGGGTTCATGGCCACCGAAGAGGTGTCCTTGAACGGGTCGCCCACCGTGTCGCCCACTACGCAGGCATCGTGCAGCGGAGTTCCCTTGGCCTTGAGTTCGCATTCCACGATCTTCTTGGCGTTGTCCCACGCGCCGCCGGCATCGGCCATGAAGATGGCCTGGTACAAGCCGAAGATCGCGATGGAGAACAGGTAGCCGATGAAGTAGAACGGCTCGATGAACGCGAACGCAAGCGTCGCGAAGAAGACCGCGAGGAAGATGTTGAACATGCCCTTCTGCGCGTACTGGGTGCAGATTTCAACCACCTTCTTGGAGTCTTCCACGCTGGCTTTTTCCACGCCTTCCAGATGGATGTTGTCCTTGATGAACTCCACCGCGCGGTAAGCGCCGGTGGAAACCGCCTGGGTCGCCGCGCCGGTGAACCAGTAGATCATGGCGCCGCCGGTGATCAGGCCGAGGACGAACGGAGCGTACAGCAGGGACAATTTATCCACGTCGTGGGTCAGTCCGCCGGTCAGGCCCATGATGATCGAGAAGATCATCGTAGTTGCGCCCACCACGGCGGTACCGATCAGCACCGGCTTGGCGGTTGCCTTAAAGGTGTTGCCCGCGCCGTCGTTTTCTTCCAGCAGGTCCTTGGCGCGATCGAAGTTCACGTCGACGCCGAAGTCCCGCTTGATCTCCGCCTTCACGTTGGGGATCTGCTCGATCAGGGAAAGCTCATACACCGACTGTGCGTTGTCGGTGACCGGACCGTAGGAATCGACCGCGATCGTCACCGGTCCCATGCCCAGGAAGCCGAAGGCCACCAGGCCAAAGGCAAACACCGCCGGAACCAGCATCAGCGCGCCGAGTCCATGGAGGCTCACCAAGTAGGCAACCGACATCAGGCCGACCATCGCCAGACCCAGCCAGTAGGCGGAGAAATTGCCCGCCACAAAGCCGGAGAGGATGTTCAGGGAAGCGCCGCCCTCACGCGATGCGGTGACAACTTCCCGAACGTGCGCACTGGAGGTAGAGGTAAACGCCTTCACCAGTTCCGGAATCACAGCGCCGGCCAGCGTGCCGCAGCTGATGATCGAAGCCAGCTTCCACCACAGGGTCGAATCGCCGCTCAGCACCGGAATCATCAGGTAGCTCACCAGGTAGGTCAGCGCAATCGAAACCACCGAAGTCAGCCACACCAGCGAGGTCAGCGGCGCCTCGAAGTCCATCTTGTCGCTGCTGCCGTACTTGGCCTTGGCGACGAAATGGTTCAGGAAATAGGAGCCCGCGCTGGCTACCAGCATCATCACGCGCATCACGAAGATCCATACCAGCAACTGTACCTGGATGCCGGCGAAGCCCGGGCCAGCCGATTTCTCGTTGACGCCCAGCAGGATGAAGGTGATCAGCGCCACGCCGGTGACGCCGTAGGTCTCAAAGCCGTCAGCCGAGGGGCCAACCGAATCGCCCGCGTTGTCGCCCGTGCAGTCGGCAATCACGCCTGGGTTTCGAGCATCGTCTTCCTTGATCTTGAAGACGATCTTCATCAAATCCGAACCGATGTCGGCGATCTTGGTAAAGATGCCGCCCGCGATGCGCAGCGCCGCTGCTCCCAGCGATTCGCCGATGGCGAAGCCGATGAAGCACGGACCGGCGTAGTCGCCCGGAATGAACAGAAGAATGCAGAGCATGATCAGCAGTTCCACGCTGATCAGCATCATGCCAATGCTCATGCCCGCCTTCAGGGGAATGTCGTAAACCGGGAAGGGTTTGCCGCTCAGGCCCGCAAACGCGGTGCGCGAGTTGGCAAAGGTGTTCACGCGGATGCCGAACCAGGCCACGCCGTAGCTGCCCGCAATGCCCACCAGGCTGAATGCCAGGATGATCGGCAGCGTCACGGCAACCGGCTTGCCCGGAACCGGCGCCAGCCAGCCAAAGTAGGCCGCAATGATCACCGCGATGAACGCCCACAGGATCATGATGAACTTGCCCTGCGTCGTCAGATAGGTTTTACAGGTTTCGTAAATCAGCTCGGAGATTTCGAGCATCGCACGATGGACCGGCAGGTTCTTCAGGTGGGTGTAGATCGCCAGCCCAAAGAGCAGTCCGAAGATGCAGAACAGGATGCCGATCAACAACAAGTTGTGTCCGTTGATGGCGTCATGGAAGAAGCGGACGCTGCTCAGGTCGGGCAACTTGAGTGCAGCTTCGCCGCCGGCCGGTTCGGCCAGCGCTGCCATGGAGGTGAAGAGGGTGAGGGCGAGCAGTGTTACGCCGCGCCCCAGGCGGTTGAGGCTCTGCGGGAGCCACAGTTTCATACGATTCCTCCGAGTTCAAACTCGTTGCGGGTGATAACTCTCCATCCAAATGCCTGCACGCGAAAAGATGCGGTGCGGCTTAGCCACACCGAGGTCGCTTCCGGGCGCAAAACATCCGAACCCGAAACGCGCTTCCACTTCAAGGAAATGTTGAGGCTTGGCCGCGTTGGGTGTCGCTAGGAGCAGTTTGCGAGACGCTCCACTACCCACAAAGTTTCCGTTTCGGCAATTATGCGGGTAGCGACTGTTTATACCATGCCGGCAATTTTCAATTCAATGACATGAAACCCGTAATCCTCATTTTTTCCAGCTCTGCCTTCGTCTTCTATTCTCCTCGGCCGCGGTTCTTGATCGGCCGCGCCAGCTTTTCTCCTCGGCCTTGCGCGTCCGTTCCAGGGAGAGTACATCCTGGCCCGTTCCGCCCCAGGCAGCGGTCAGCCTGGCGGTTCCGATTTTGTCTTGCACGCAAAATATCTTCAGAAGAACGTACATGCGATACCCGGTTAGCATCTCAACCTCCCCGCCGCCGCATCTCACCAACTTGTCATGCTGCAGTTCGCGCTTATCGGCCTGGTGGTTGGAGCGGCAGTCTTCGCCCTGTGGTACCTCTCGTGTGTTCGCTTGAACCATCGCCGCGGACTGCGCGTACTGCGCTGGCTCCAGGATGCCATCGCCGATCACGGTCAGGTCACCGGCGTCGCATGGATCGACCCTTCGCACTTTCGCGCCCGGCTCAGCCTGCACGGCTCCGCCTTCCATCAGCCATTTTTCGATGTCCGCCTGACGCCCCGCCACATTCCCGTGCGCTGGGCGCTGTGGTGCTGCCGCCGTCGCCAGGAAACCATCACCTTTGAGGCCAACCTCGCCTGCCCGCCCGGCGAAAGCCTGGAGATCGGACGCGCTCGCTGGTTCGGCCTCAATCGCCGCCGCAATCAGGAGCCGTCGCCTTCGCCCCGGCAGACTATTGCCACCCTCTACATCTCCACCCAGCCCGCCTGGGAGCCGCAGCTCTCCGGCCGCATCAACGGCGTGGTGGAAACCCGCGACTTTGACTTTCTCTCCGTCTCCTTCCGTACCCGGCCGCCGCATTTTTCGGTGACGGTTTCCTTGTGGGAGACGCTCAGCCATCCCAGCGGTGAACTCGCCATTTTGGAAAGCCTCCGCGAACTCGCCGAAGGCTCCCCCACTTCGAGGATGTAGGCCAAGCGACCGCAGCGCCCAATCCGCAAGACACGAAAAAGCCGATGCCCGCAGGCACCGGCTCATCTCAATCCAGAATGATTTCTACTTCAAGCCGGCGACGAATTCGCCGATCGCCTTGGCCTGGTCATCGCTCAGACCATTGATCGGCTTGGAGTGCGGTCCCGCCAATCCACCCTTGAGCGCAACGTCGGCCGCGTTGGTCTTGCCCTTGATCGCCGGGCCCATCTTGCCTGCGCCGTCCGCGCCGTGGCAGCCCGCGCACTTCGCCTTGTAGAGTGCTCCGCCGTCTTCCGCCAGCGCAGCCGTGGACATCATCATCGCCATAACAGCCAGAGTGATCGCAATACGCTTCATGACAAAAATCTCCTATGAGTTATTAGGTGCAAAAAAAATTAAGATGCCATCCTCCCGTATGCCGGGCGACGCCATCGATTTAGAATGCGTTCCAACCAGCAGAACTCATCTGCGCCACATTCTAGCCCTGATGCGTATGCTGTCCACAAAAAACTTGCCGCCGTTGCATTTTTGTACTGCGAGTGATCACTACAGCGTTTTTATCTGGAGCAGTCCCGGTAGATTCGCTTCGCACTACGCCCTCTGCGCCAACATTTTCCGTGTATGCTGTTGTCGAGAGACCCTATGTTTTACCGATGCTTCCTGCAGTCCGTGGAGCGCTGGCCGTCGGCTCCGGCGGTCGAAATCCAGCGGCAGCCTGGAACCCACGTGCCGCAGTCGCCGCTGTCCAGCATCACCACCACCGCCGACGGCCACACCATCGAGAGCTTCACCTACCGGCAGCTTCGCCGCATCTCCGACGCCGTGGGAGACTGGCTGCTTCGCTCCGGGATTGGAGGCGGCGCCGGCGGCGCGCGCTGCGCCATCCTCGCCTTCAACAGTCCCGCCTGGGTCGCCGCCTACCTGGGAATCATCGCCAGCGGCAACATCGCCGTGCCTCTCGACACCGCCTTCACCGCTGCGCAGGTCGCCAAACTCCTGGCCGACTCCGGCGCAACCCTGCTATTCACCGACCAGCGCAGCTTCCACATTGCCCAGGAAGCCGTGGCCCAGCAGGCCGCCGCCGGATGCACCATTCAGCTCGCCACCCTTGACTTACCGAATGACGACTTACCGCATGGCGACCTGCCCCAGGACGCCACGCACCCCAGGCTGCTCTGCATCCTCGAAATCGCTCTCGACTCGCCGCCGGATTTCACCCCGGCTCCCGTCCAGCCCGACGATGTCGCTGCCATCATCTACACCTCGGGAACCACCAGCGATCCCAAGGGCGTCATGCTTACCGACGGCAATCTCACCGCCGAGCTCGAGTGCGTCCGCAAGTTCGTCCCCATCGGTCCCACGGACGCGCTGCTCGGAGTCCTGCCGCTCTTCCATGTGCTGGCCCAGATGGCCAACCTCTTCCTGCCGCTCTACAACGGCGGCAAGGTCGTCTTTCTCGATTCGCTCAACACCCAGGAGCTGACTCTCGCCCTGCGCGAGCGCGGCATCACCATCTTCTGCTGCGTCCCCCAGTTCTTCTATCTCATCCACGAGCGCATCTTTGGAGAGGTTGCCAAAAAAGGACGCCTCGCCCAGAAGGTCTTCCGCATCCTGCTCTCCCTCAGCGCGGCATCGCAGAAGCTGGGCTTCAATCTCGGCAAGGTCGTGTTCAAGAAGGTCCACGCCCAGCTCGGCCCCAACATCCGCTTCTTCGTCACCGGAGGCTCGCGCTTCGATGCCCAGATCGGCCGCGACATCCAGGCCCTCGGCTTCGCCATGCTGCAAGCCTACGGACTCACCGAAACCACCAGCGGCTGCCTCTGCACCCCGCCGGAATCGAACGTCATCGGCTCCATCGGACCGCCCCTGCCGGGCCTCGAAGCCAAACTGGTCGATCCCAAACTCGACGAGAACGGCCACCTCGTCGGCGAAATCGCGCTCCGCGGCCCCACCATCATGAAGGGCTACTACAACCGTCCCGATGCCACCGCCGCGGTCCTGCGCGACGGCTGGCTCTACACCGGAGACCTGGCCTACACCGATGCCCGCGGCAATTACTTCATCAGCGGACGCGCCAAAGACGTCATCGTCCTCAGCTCCGGCAAAAACATCTATCCCGAAGAGATCGAGTCCTACTACCTCCGCTCTCCGTGGATCAAGGAACTCTGCGTCCTCGGCCTGGAAACCCGCAAGCCCGGCGAGCCGCTCAGCGAGCGCCTGCACGGCGTCATCGTCCCCAACTTCGAGGTGCTCCGCAACCACCGCATCGTCAACATCCGCGAGGTTGTCCGCTATGACATCGAGAGCATCTCCGCCACCCTGCCCGCCACCAAGCGAATCCTCTCCTATGACATCTGGCAGGAGGATCTCCCCCGCACCACCACCCGCAAGCTGCGCCGCAATGAGATCGAGCGCAAACTCCGCGAGCTCCACGAACGCATGAGCAGCACAGGCGAGCAGGAAGGCGAGGTCACCGTCGGCGAGCGTCCCTTTACCGATGATGACCGCCAGTGGCTCGCCTCACCCGACGTGCAATCCGCGCTGGCCGTCATCGCCGAGGCCGTGGCCCGGTCGCATCGCAACCGGGAGATCCATCCCAAGGACAGTCTCGAACTCGACCTCGGACTCGACTCCATGGAGCGCGTCGAACTACTCACCTCGCTCGCCCACCGCCTCGGCGCCTCCGTCGAAGACTCCGCCGCCAGCGAGGTTTACACCGTCCGCGAACTCGTCGATCTGGTGCGCCGCAGCAAAGGCCAGGCCGGCAGCAACGCGTCACCCGCCCCCCAGGGATGGAGCACCGTCTTCGACGCCGAGATGACCGACCCGGACGTGCTCGCCATTACCCGCCGCCGCCCCGTCTTCGGATTCTTCTGGTGGCTCTTCATCCAAACCGGCAAGCTCATCTCTCGCGCGCTTTTCCGCTTGCGCATCGACGGCGTGGAAAATCTCCCCGCCGCGCCCTACATCCTCTGCGCCAATCACTCCAGCTATCTCGACGGCCCCTACCTCATCGCGGCGTTGCCGTGGAAGCCATTCCATAACGTTTTCTACGTTGGCACCACCGAGATCTTCGGCGCCGGACTCATGCGCGAGCTCTCCCATCTGCTCCATCTGATTCCGCTCGATCCCGATTCCAACCTCGTCCCCGCCATGCGTGCCGGAGCCTACGGACTCCGCGCCGGAAAAATCCTCGTCCTCTATCCCGAAGGCGAGCGCTCCATCGAAGGCCCGCCCAAGCAATTCAAAAAAGGCGCTGCCATCCTCGCCCAGCACCTCAACATCCCCATCGTCCCCGTCGCGCAATACGGATTTCACAACGTCTGGCCGCGCGGCAAAGGCTTCCAGGGCTTCCATCCCCTGCGCATCCGCATCGGCAAACCAATCTATCCCGACGCGAACGAAAAGCCCGAGCAGGCCTACGAGCGCCTCACCGCCGAACTCCGCGCCCAGGTACTCGAAATGTGGAACGAACTCGCCAACGAATCCGGGCCAGCCCGCGCGTAACCCCAGTCCGGCAGATTGCATCTTCATATCCTGAAGGAGCGAATCCCATGCCGTTTATTCAGGTCAAATTGATTGAGGGCGTTTTCTCGCATGAACAGAAACGTGAGATGGTTCAAAAGCTGACCGACGCAATGGTCTCGATTGAAGGAGAAAATATGCGTCCGGTGACTTGGGTTGTCATTGAGGAGATCAAAAGCGGCGAGTGGGCGATTGGCGGAAATCCGTTGACGACTACCGACGTAAAGAATCTGGCCGCAGGGAAGAAGGCAGCCTGACGAGACTCTGCCAATGTGGCGGGTGGCCCACATCCGCCATCTTTTGGCGAATGTGGGATGTGCAGAGTCGCCTACTTCGCCCTTGGATGTGTCTTGTCGTACACGTCCAGCACCTGCCGGGTAGTGAGTTGCGTGTAGCGCTGCGTAGTCGAGAGCCGCTCGTGTCCCAGCAGCTCCTGAATGGCGCGCAGGTCCGCACCCTCTTCCAGCATGTGCGTGCCAAAGGCATGGCGCAGCGTGTGCGGATGCACTTCGTTGGGCAGCCCGCCCGCCACGGCGATGGCCTTCACAATGCGTCCCACGCTGCGCGTCGTCAGCCGATTCCCACGCAGATTCACCAACAGCGCGAATTCGCCCGTTCTTCTGTGCTGCTCCAGCACCCGCGCCCGCTGCGGCATGTAGCTGCCCAGCGCCACCCGGGCCGCCTCGCCAAACGGAACCAGCCGCTGCTTCTTGCCTTTGCCGCGCACCAGAATCAGTCCCTGCCCCAGGCGAATGTCCTCCAGGTTGATCCCGGTCAGTTCGCTGTTGCGGATCCCGCATCCATACAGCAGCTCCAGAATCAACCGGTCGCGCTCGGCAAAGGCTGTCTCCTCGGGCATCTTCGCGTCCAGCACCAGGTTCATCTCTTCCATCGTCGGCACCCGCGGCAATCGCTTCGGCAGCTTCGGTGCGGCCACCAGCAGCGCCGGATTCGACTCGATCATCCGCTCCCGCCCCATCCATTTGAAGAATGAGCGGATCGACGACAGCGCCCGCGCCACCGTTGCCTTGCTCACTCCGCGCTCGTACAACTGCCCCATATAGGCGCGAATCAGCGGATGGTCGATCTCCTTCAGTGTCTCCGGTCCTACAAATTCCACAAACTCCGCCAGGTCGGTGCCATACGCCTTCACCGTATGCGCCGACGCATTGCGCGCAAGCAGCGCTCGCAGAAAGCCCTCCAGCGCCTGGTTGGCCGGAGTCTGTCCCGCGTCTGCCGTGCTCACCGTTCTCCGTCCTTGCCGCCGCGCTTTCCGGCCCGCGGATGGTGCGCGGCGTACACCTTCTGCAGCCGGTCCAGCGCCACGTGCGTATAGATCTGCGTGGTCCCAATGTCGGCGTGTCCCAGCACCGACTGTACCGTGCGCAGGTCGGCCCCGTGCGAAACCATGTGGGTCGCCGCCGAGTGGCGCAGCATGTGCGGCGATGCGTGCCGTCCCGCCGCGCGGCTGGCCCGATCCACGATCATCCACACCCGCTCCCGCGTCAGCTTGTGTCCGCCACGCGCCACAAACAGCTCAGCCACTTTTTTGCGTCCGGCCAGCGCCGGCCGTCCATCGCGCAGGTAGTTGCGTAGCGCCTGCTGTGCGGGAGCACCCAGCGGAACAATGCGTTCCTTGTCTCCCTTGCCGCGGACGAGCATGTATCCCAGATCCACCTTGGTGTCTTCCACCCGCGCGTCCACCACTTCGCTCACCCGCACCGCAGCTGCGTACAGAACCTCCAGCATCGCGCGGTCGCGCAGCGCAAGCGCCGATGCGCCTGCGGCCGGCAGCGCAGCGTTACCCGTCCCGCCCGGTCCGACGCTTTCCACGAGCGCGGTCACCTCTTCTTCGGAAAGCGCCTTGGGCAGCACCTTCCATTGCCGTGGGCTGTCGATGTCCAGCGTCGGATCGTGCGCGATGCGCTTGTCGAGCAGCAGAAAGCGGTAGAAGCCGCGCAGCGCCGACAATTTCCGGGCCACCGAGCGCGAATCCATCCCATGTCCCAGCAGATGTTGCAGCCACTCCTTCAAGTCTTCCCGCTGCGCTGTAAGAACTGTGTGCCCCCGCCCGGAGAGAAATTCCGTCCAGAGCTTCAGGTCGCCGCCATAGCTGCTCACGGTCAGCGGCGCCAGTCCTTTTTCCACTCGCAGATACGTGGCAAAGCTGGCCAGGGCGCGCTCCGGCTCGGTGGCCTGCCTGGAGGGCGCAGCTTGCTCCGCGGATTGTTCTGGCTTGCTCACCACACGAGTATGACCGCTTCCGCCCGGTGCCGGAGGTGGCGCGTTTGGTTCGCCGCCCCAGCCCGGCAGCCGCGAAATTAGCAGCGAGGTTTTGCAACTATCGCACGCCATGTCTCATCTGAGGAGGTGCTATGGGTGCTCCGCCTTACATTCACCCTCGCTTGGATTCACCCTCACCCGACCGTTCCCCAAAGGCCCTGCAGGAACTGCCCGCACCAGAGCTGATCGAGGCCGAACGCAGCCATCTCCTGCGCGGCTTGCTCATCGCTTCTCTGCTGGCAGCGCCTTTTTGGATTGCACTCGGAATCGCACTCTATCGAGTCTTTCGCTAGCCGCCCCTGCTAGCTGCCGTAACAAAACCTCACCACCACGGAGATTGAAAGATGCCCGCACCCGAAAGTCTTGAAAGTCAGGCCGCGCCCCTCGGCGACGCGGCGCTGGATCAGCTCTTCCGCTCGGCCAGAACGCACTCCTTCTGGCTGCCCAAGCCCGTCTCCGACAACACTCTGCGCAGTCTCTACGATTTGATGAAGTGGGGCCCTACCAGCGCCAACTGCTGTCCCGCGCGTATCCTTTTTCTGCGCACGCCGGAAGCCAAGCAGAGGCTTGTGCCCGCTCTCGCGCCAACAAACGTGGACAAGGTGCTCACCGCTCCCGTCACTGCCATCATCGGCGCCGATTTCCACTTCTACGAAAAGTTACCCATGCTCTTTCCGCACGCGCCCAACTTCAAGGACATGTTTGAACAATCGCCCGAACTGACAGATAACACGGCCCACCGCAACTCAAGCCTGCAGGGTGCCTACCTTATCCTCGCCGCCCGCGCCCTGGGACTCGACTGCGGCCCCATGTCCGGCTTCGACAACGCCAAGGTGGATGCCGAGTTCTTCGGCGCAGGGAAGGAATACACCGGCTACGATGAGGAGTTTTTCCCACTCACCCACGTCCGCTCCAACTTCCTCTGCAACCTCGGCTATGGAGATCATGCCCGCCTCATGCCGCGCAGCCCGCGCCTATCTTTCGAAGAAGCCTGCGCCTTGCTCTAATCTCCCGGTTGTCCGTCGTCCCTCCGGCGCCCCACATCTGCCGCTGCCGGCAGGTGTGGGCGAGCTCCTGCGCCGATCCGGAGGCACTTCAGCCGCCCATGGATTCTGCAGCTTCCATTGCCAAAGGATGCGTTCTTCACCACCTCAGGTATAATGGCCTCTGCGCGCCCGTAGCTCAGCTGGATAGAGCGAACGCCTCCGAAGCGTTAGGTCGTGAGTTCGAATCTCGCCGGGCGCACCATTCTTCCTTCTTCATCGTATTCAATAAATAGCGTGGAACCTTCGGAAGGCAAAACTTCCGTCTTTTTGCCATGGTGCCGGTTTTGTTCCCATGGAACAGAGCTTGCAAGTTAGGAAAGGTAGGGCAAGAATAGACTTGGCTCACCCGTGAGGTATTCGGGCACCGGATCAGAGGAGCGCTATGCGAATCAATCGATTGTTGTTGAGCCTCGTGCTTCTGACCACCTCTGCGGTGCCGCAGAAGAGCGCGCCGCCTCCCTCGGGCCCGGCCGACAGTGCCTCTCTTGAAGTCACGATGAAGTTCATTCAGGACAAACTCAACGCGGTGGGCAATGTGAATTACACCGCGCACTGGCATGATTACGTCGACGATACGGACGGGATCCTGCGGTACAGTTTTCAAGCGAGCAACGTGGTCGCCAACCCGGCCAACTGCTGGATCAAATATCATTTGAAAATCGTGACCGGGACAGGACTGAATGACCGTGACAATGGATTTTTCCTTCCCGATGTGCAGGGTTTCGTAGTGACCAAGGGCGAGCAGTACGAGAATGAGCGCTTCGTCGCGATTGGTTACCCGTCCATCTCCGCGAAAGTCGATCCTCCGATCTTCTGGCTCGTGGCCCGAAGGCCGGAAAATAGCCAGCTTTCGGTGTGGCGCAAGCCGGGGGAAAATGCATTCGTCTTTACCGACGAAGAAACGGCCAATGGCGTTGCCAAGGCGATGCTGCACGCCGTGGAGCTTTGCGGTGGGGCGGCCAAGGGAAGCGAAACCGTTCAAAACGGTGCAGAGAAGTAGGCTGCACAATTCAAACCGCGTCCTTCTGGCTGTTTGCTAAGTTCAAAGGCAGACGTTCCTCACAACAGGGGCTTGAACCAGAGTTCAACCTGGCGGAGGTTGGGCGCATCTTCTCTTTTCCGCCGCGCATGTATCCCGCTTTACGAACCCGCTCCCGTTGTGTCCCTGGCGCCCGGTGCGCCTCGCGGCTCGCGCTATAATCGCGCATTACCCCGCTGTGACAGCTACTCGCAAATTCCGGAGCACGATCGACGACGGTAGCGCATGGTCTGCGCCGCGTGACCTCCGGTTCGCGATCCCATGGTCCGAGCCGATTCCGTGGCGCGGAGTGACGGACTCGGTCCTGGTGCACGCCGCGCTGCTTGGCCTGCTTTACGCGGTTTCCATCTGGCCGCAAGCCGGGGTACACCTCGACGAATCGCACTCCTACCAGACGCTGCGCGGTTATCAGATCAGTCAATATTTGCCGGAACTGCATGGCGCGCCCACCCACCGCCGCCAAGGAGGCAAAGCGGACCCGGTGCTGGCGCGGCAGCCGATCCAATCGCTTCCGGATGTTCCCGACAACCTGCGTCAGACCATCGTGACTCCTCGCGGCCCCAGGCTGCGCCACGATGTCGAGCTGCCGAACCTGGTTGCATTTCAGCCGGCGCTGTCGGCGCAGCCGCTGCAGGGCATTGCTCGCTTGCCCGCTCTGCAGCTGAGCTGGATTGCAACCCAGGGCGGAGATCGTGCAGCTCAAGCCCAGGCGTGCTCTGCCCAGCGTCCGGCCAGACGCGGCGCAGCCCGCGCCGGAGGCCGGCTCGATTCGCCGGGAAAGCCCGCTGAGCCTTGCGCAGCTGCTGCCGCCCGTCGCCAATCCGGCTCTCCCGGTGCCGTTGATCGTGCAGAGCAAGCCCCAGCGTGCTTCGGCCAGAGTCCCCTCGAACGTGGCACCGCCCGCGTCCGCGGCCGGCTCGATTGCCGGTGGCGGCGCGCCCAATCTCACGCAGTTTCTTCCGCCCCGCGCCAATCCGCTTCCTGCGGCGAGCAGCGCTTCTTCGCCGCAGGTGCTGGTCTTGAACGCGCATCCTGCCGACGTTGCGGCTCCTGCCGCTCCGGAGGGCAGCCGCAGCGGGGCCTTTGCCGCCTCGCCCTCCGGCCACGCCAACGCCACGGGGGCACCCGGCGAGGGAGTTTCCTCGGGCTCCGGCAGAAACGACGCCAGCACCAAGGTGAACGCGCCGGCGGGAATCAGCGTGGGAGCTTCCCCTTCGTCCGCGGCTGCCGCAGCCGGGTCCGGCGCGCTCTCACCCAAGCCGGGTGCGGCCGATCCCGAAAGCCTGGCGAAGTTGACGCGTCCTCCCGCGACTGCATCCGTTCCGTCGCGCCCGCCCGGGGCGCGTGAGAATCCCGGCAAGCCAAGCGATCTGGAGAACCATATCTTCGCCGGACGGCGCTCCTACACGCTTGCCGTCAACATGCCCAATCTGAATTCCGCCAGCGGCAGCTGGATCATTCACTTTGTGGACCGCGACCAGGGGCTGGTACCGTTGCCAATCATCGCGCCGGAGGTGCTCCGCAAGTCCGATCCGGCCTATCCCGTTGAACTGATCCGCGACGGCGTCAAGGGCACGGTGATCCTGACGGCCATCATTCGCGCCGATGGCAGTGTCAGCGACATAGCCGTGGCTCAAGGCGTGGACCCGCAACTGGATCAGAACGCGGTGCAGGCGCTCTCGCGGTGGCTCTTCCGTCCGGCGCTCAGGAACGGCCAGGGCGTTGACCTGGTGGCCGTGTTTATGGTCCCGTTCCGGACGAAAGGGCCCGGGTTCTAAGTCATTCCCACGACGCAGGCGGCACAAGCTCTGCCATCCAGCCGCACATTCTGCCCGAAAGTGGTGCAAAACGCCCGCATGCGCCCGGGGCACGAGGTGGGCCCGGAATTGGCGCTCACGGCAGGGCGGAGATGGGGCAGCCGATATGGTAGGCTTTTGAATGGTGCGGTGTGTGCCCATGGGCCCCGCAGGAATGCGATTTCAGCCGGACATCTTTCGGTAAGTACCTGAAGGACAAAGCATTGATTAATTTTGTAATGGCCAAGATTTTCGGGACCCACAACGAGCGCGAAGTCAAAAGGCTTCGTCCGCGCATGGAGCGCATCAGCGCGCTGGAGCCCGAAGTAAGCAAGTTGACCGACGCGGAGCTGCGCGCCAAGACCGATGAGTTCCGCCGCCGGGTGCAGGAACGGCTGGCGCAGTTGCAGGAGCCGGCGGAAGAGGAGATGGACGCCGACCGCCGCAAGCAGTGGGAAAAAGAGCAGCAGCGCGTCATCGAAGAGGCGCTGGACTCGATTCTGGAAGAGGCGTTCGCGGTGGTGCGCGAGGGCGGGCGGCGCGTGCTGAACATGCGCCACTTCGACGTACAGCTGATCGGCGGCATGGTGTTGCACTCCGGGCGCATCGCCGAGATGAAGACCGGCGAAGGCAAGACGCTGGTGGCGACCCTGCCGGTGTATTTGAATTCGCTCTCCGGCCGCGGTGTCCACGTGGTGACGGTGAACGACTACCTGGCCAAGCGCGACTCGGAGTGGATGGGAAAGCTGTACGGCTTCCTGGGTCTGTCGGTGGGCGTGATCGTGCACGACCTGGACGACGCGCAGCGCAAGCACGCCTATGCCTGCGACATCACCTACGGAACCAACAACGAATTCGGCTTCGACTATCTGCGCGACAACATGAAGTTCGACGTGAAGGACTGCGTGCAGCGCGGGCACAACTTCAGCATCGTCGACGAAGTGGATTCGATCCTCATCGATGAAGCACGTACGCCGCTGATCATCAGCGGAGCCAGCGAGGAATCGACCGACAAGTACGCGCGCATCAACGTCATCATTCCCAAGCTGCAGGCGGGTGAAGAGCTGCCGGGCGACGAGCCGAGCGAGAAGATTTATACCGGCGATTTTGTGATCGACGAGAAGCACCGCACCGCGATGGTGACCGAGCAGGGCTGGGAGAAGGTGGAAGAGCTGCTTGGCATCGAAAACATTGCGGACCCGGAAAACTGGGACCTGAAGCATCACGTGGAGGTTGCGGTGAAGGCGCACAGCCTCTACCGGCGCGACGTGGAGTACGTGGTGAAGGACGGCGAGGTGCTGATCGTCGACGAGTTCACCGGACGCCTGATGCCGGGACGGCGCTGGTCGGATGGATTGCACCAGGCGGTGGAAGCCAAGGAAGGGGTGAAGATCGAGCGCGAGAACCAGACGCTGGCCACCATCACCTTCCAGAATTACTTCCGCATGTACCACAAGCTGGCCGGCATGACGGGCACGGCCGAGACGGAAGCCTCGGAGTTCAACAGCATCTACAAGCTGGAAGTGGTGGTGATCCCCACCAACCGGGCGATGTCGCGGATCGAAAACAAGGACGTGGTGTTCCGCACGGAGAAGGAAAAATACTTTGCCGTGGCCGATGAGATTGTGCGCATCCACGAGAGCAATCAGCCGGTCCTGGTGGGCACGACGTCGATTGAAAAGTCGGAGCGGATCAGCGAGCTGCTAAAGAAAAAAGGCATCAAGCACGTGGTGCTGAATGCAAAGTTCCACGAGCGCGAGGCCGAAATCGTGGCCCAGGCGGGACGCTACGGCATGGTGACCATCGCCACCAACATGGCTGGCCGCGGCACCGATATTCTGCTGGGCGGCAATCCCGAATTCATGGCCAAGCAGGAGGCGCTGAAGCGCGGACTGGCAACCGCCGTGAAGGCAGTGGCTGGCGACGTGGACGCGCGGCCCGACGATCCGACCACGGCGTACTGGTACTACCAGGGACAGGAGTTCAGCATCCCTGCCGGCGCGTGGGCGGAGCTGCTGACCAAGTACAAGGCCGAGACGGATGTGGAGCACGCGCAGGTGATCGACGCGGGCGGCCTGTTCATCCTGGGCACCGAGCGCCACGAGTCGCGGCGCATTGATAACCAGCTGCGCGGACGCGCCGGACGCCAGGGCGATCCGGGTGCATCGCGTTTCTATCTGTCGCTGGAAGACGATCTGATGCGCATCTTCGCCAAGGAGTGGGTTTCCAACCTGCTGCGTCAGCTTGGCATGGAAGAAGGCGTGCCGATTGAGTCGGGGCTGATTACGCGGCGCATCGAAGCGGCGCAGAAGATGGTGGAAGGCCAGAATTTCGAGGCCCGCAAACATCTGCTTGAGTACGACGACGTGATGAACAAGCAGCGCGAGGCGGTGTATGGATTGCGCCGGCAACTGCTGGAAGGCGACGAACAAAAGGAACTGATTCAGCAGGATTATGTGCGCGACCTGCTGGGCGGGATTCTGGAAAAGTTCGCCGGCGAGGCGGTGCACCCGGACAACTGGGACATCGCAGGGATGAAGGCCGAAATTTATGGCCG
Source organism: uncultured Acidobacteriota bacterium (assembly GCA_963742165.1). Taxonomy (GTDB): domain Bacteria; phylum Acidobacteriota; class Terriglobia; order Terriglobales; family Acidobacteriaceae; genus TOLSYN. The sequence goes on from CAVUKX010000002.1 coordinate 141,520, forward strand.
CTTCGGAGTGGACTTTTTAGCCGATGGCGTGGACCCGAAGACGCTGAGCCATCACGAACTGGGAGATGCGATTTTTGACCGGCTGACTGCCCGCTACGACGCCAAGGAAAAGCTGATCGGCGCCGAGGCGATGCGGCAGCATGAGCGGATCATCATGCTGAGCGTGCTGGACCAGTTGTGGAAGGACCATCTTTTGCAGTTGGACCACCTGAAGGAGGGCATCGGGCTGCGCGGCTACGGACAGCATGATCCCCTGATTGAGTACAAACGGGAATCGTTCACGATCTTCGAAGAGATGATGGAGCACTTCGAAGAAGAGACGGTGCGCGTTCTGTACCTCATGCGTGTGGTGGATGAAAACGGCGACGAGATCAACTATGCGCTGGTAGGAGGCGGTCAGCGGCCGCCGAGTTCAGAGGCTGCTGTGGCGGCGCAGAGCTCCGGGCCGACGGCTGGTGCGGAGACCCAGGCACCGCGCCGGATGCAGACCACTCTCGACGACGTGGAGAAGCAATTCCAGCGGCGCAAGGAGCGCGAACTGGAGCAGGCGCGCCGGGCCGGAGCAGGACAGCCGGAAGGGGTGCAGCAGGTGGTTCGCGGAGATAAGGTCGGACGCAACGATCCATGCCCCTGCGGCAGCGGCAAAAAATACAAGAAGTGCCACGGGACTGGCGAATAGTCCGTGGGCATGGGCTGTGGAAAGACTCCGGAGTTTGGCTCCGGAGTCTTTTGTTTTTACGGGATCGAAACCACCGGCTATGCGGCGGGTTTAGATCATGTGAGGGATCGGACTGTCCGGAGATGTGTGCAACACGCAACAGCTCATCCATTTGTTTTTTGTCTTTCGTGCGTAAGGAGAAATAATGAAACCGTCGCTGCGATTCAAGTTTGTAGTTATGCTCGCCGTGTTGACCATCGTTGGGTTGGCATCCGCCCAGGATCAATATTCCGATCCGCCCAGCCGCGTGGCGCGGCTGCAGTTTATCGACGGTCAGGTTACCCTGCAGCCCGGCGGAGTGGACGACTGGGTGAGTGCCGGCTTCAATCGTCCGCTGACCACGGCCGACCGGATCTGGGCTGACACCGGCTCGCGTGCGGAGCTGACGATTGGCTCTGCGGCCCTGCGGCTAGGGAGCGAGACCAGCCTTACACTGACGAATCTGGATGACAACACGGCGCAGTTCGAATTGGATCAGGGCACGCTGAGCCTGTCCGTGCGAACCCTGAACGACGGAGAGGTTGTGGAAGTGGACACGCCGAACGTCGCCTTCACGGTGATGCAGCCGGGTGAGTATCGCTTCGACGTGAGGCCGAACGATGACCAGACCTGGATCGAGGTGCGCAGCGGCGATGGCCAGGCAAGCGGACAAAACGGCGCAATGGATGTGCCCAGCGGCCAGCGCTTCCAGTTCACCAATGGGCAATCGCTGGAGTACACCGCCACGGATTTGATGCCGCGCGATTCTTTTGAGAGATGGGGCGAAGAGCGTGAACGGCAGGAAATTTCGTCGCCCTCAGCGCAATACGTAGCTCCCGGGACGGTGGGCTACGAGGCGCTGGACGGCAATGGCTACTGGCAGCCGTCGCCGGTGTATGGCAACGTCTGGTATCCCAACGTGCAGCCGGGCTGGGCTCCTTACAGCCAGGGCCACTGGGCCTGGGTTGAACCGTGGGGATGGACCTGGGTGGATGATGCGCCCTGGGGATTTGCTCCGTTCCACTACGGCCGCTGGGTGAATGCGGGCGGCCGCTGGGGATGGGTTCCGGGACCGCATGAAGTTCGCCCGGTGTATGCTCCGGCGCTGGTAGCCTGGGTGGGTGGCGGACCAGGCTTTGGCGCCTCGATTGGAATCGGCGGCGGTGGAGTGGGTTGGGTTGCGCTGGGATGGCACGATCCGTATATCCCCTCCTACCATGTGAGTCCGGAATATGCGCGCAACGTGAACATTTCGAACTCGCGCGTGGTCAACGTCACGGTCATCAACAACTACTACTCCACAACCAATGTGAGTGTGCGGAACACGGCGATCACCAACATTCACTATGAGAACGCGAGGGTCAACGGCGCGATGACGGCAGTCCCCAGTGCTGCTTTTTCTTCGGGCAAACCGGTTGCACAGGCCGCGGTGGTAATTTCGCCGGGAGCGGCGGCGCGGGTGAGCTTTGGCGCCTCGGCCAATGCGGTCCCGACGAAAGAAGCGGTGCTGGGTGGGCGCGCACCCGCTACAGCGCCGACGCATCTGGTAGCGCCACGGCAGGTAATTGCCAAAACTCCACCGCCGCCGCCTCCCGTGAGCTTTGAGCAGCAGCGTCCGCTTCTGGAGAAATCCAATGGCGTTCCGCTCAGTCCGGCAGTGCGGACGACTTTGCAAACCTCCAGCCCCGCCCCGGCAGCGCACGGTGGACGCCCGGCGGTGATCACCGCGGCGCCCGCGCCGGCGACGGCTCCGGCTGCTCGTCCCGCGACTCCGACTGCGCACCCTGTGGCTCCGCCCGCGTCCGCGCCGGCTGGGACGCGGCCTGCGCCTGCACCGGCTCCGGCTGCTCGTCCTGTTACCCCACCTGCGCCAGCTTCTGCACCGACTGCGCGTCCGGTCGCTCCACCAGCTCCGTACGAGCGTCCTGTGACTCCGCCCGCTCCGGCTGCGCATCCCGCAACGCCGCCTACAGGCAGGGAAGCGGCTCCGTACGAACGTCCTGCGACTCCGCCCGCTCCGGCTGCGCATCCTGCAACGCCGCCTGCAGGCAGGGAAGCGACTCCGTACGAGCGTCCTGTGACTCCGCCTGCTCCGGCTGCGCATCCTGCAACGCCGCCCGCAGGCAGGGAAGCGGCTCCGTACGGGCGTCCCGCAACGCCACCTGCTCCGGCCGCGCATCCCGCAACGCCGCCGGCACCGGAGCAGCAGAAGAAAAATACTGCCCCGCCGAAGGACAATCACGAGAAAGACAAGGAGAAGGGAAACTAGAATTGTTTGACCGAAATGGCGGGCCTGGAAACGGGCCCGCCATTTCTATTTACGGAGATGCAGAAGGAGCTGGTCGCGCAACAGCGCCGGATCTAGCAGGGCTGTATCCCCTAAGGGCGCGGGCCAACCTGCTCAAAGGTCATGTGGAGCGCGGAGCTGCCGGTGCGCTCCTTCCAGTCGGAGAAAAGTTCGGCATAGGAGGTCGTGATGTAGTCGCGTTCACTGATGCCGAGAAGGTTGGCGACGCGGTCGATCCACTCGGGGCTACCCTCGATTTCGGCAAGATCGCCGATAGGCGTGCAGTCGATCACGACTTCGCCTGCGCCGTCGCTCCATTCGGCGCGGAACTTTTCGTAGCGGAACGTGGGACGAAAGCCGAGCGCCGTGAGAATGGCGTGCATCTCTCCAAGGCTGTCTACGCCGGTCTCATGCTCCACGCGGGATTTGTGCTTGAGGGCGGTACCGCGCGACTTGTGGGTGAGCAGATTGCGGTCTCCGTAAACGCGCAGGCGCAGCACCTCTCCGGCGCGGCGGAGTTCGCCCGAAGCGGTGTCATAGAGAGTGTTGGTCTCAAGCGTAGAGGGAGTCTTCTGCTGGAAGCCTGCGCTCTCCAGCGCGTGCTCCAGAGCCTGGACATCGCGCACCGAGAATTTGATTTCCACTTCGTTGCCGTTGTGTGTGGTCATGGCAGGTAGTTAGCCTCGATGAGTCTGCAGAATCCGGTCGCCGGCCACGGCGAACAGAATCAGCATGGAGATGAATCCGTTGGTGGTGAAAAAGGCCGCGTTGAGTTTACTGAGATCGTCGGCCTTGACCAGGGTGTGCTCGTAGAACAGGGCCGCGCCGGTCAAGGCCACGCCTGCAATCGCAAGGCGGCCCAGGCCGAAGCTGACGAGCATCCAGGCGAAGAATGCGAAGGCAATCAGGTGGAAGACGCGGGCGAGGCGGAGCGCACCGGCGATTCCGAAGGCGCGCGGAACGGAGTGCAGCCCGCTGGCAACGTCGTAGTGATAATCCTGGCAGCTGTAGAGAATGTCAAAGCCTCCGCCCCAGAACATGACCGCAGCGGTGACGATCAGCACGCGGGCGTCGAAGGTTCCGCGCACCGCGACCCAGGCGGCCGCGGGAGCAATGCCCATGGCGAAGCCGAGAAACAGGTGCGCCCATCGGGTAAAGCGCTTGGTGTAGGAGTAGGCGCAGACGATCAGCAGGGCCAGCGGAGACAGATGGAACGCCAGGGGATTCAACATCCAGGCGGCAAAGAACAGCAGCGCCGAGGCGGCCAGGGTGAAGCAGAGGACAAAGTTGCGGGTGAGCAGCCCGGCCGGTATGGCGCGAATGGAGGTGCGCGGATTCAGCGCGTCGATGTCGGCGTCCACCAGGCGGTTGAAGGCCATGGCGGCCGAGCGCGCCGCGACCATGGCAACACAGATCCAGGCAAGGGTGCGCAGCGGGGGAATTCCATTGGCGGCGATGACGGCGCCGGTGAGCCCGAAGGGAAGCGTGAGAAACGAATGCTCCCACTTGATCATCTCAAGCGTGACGCGGGTGTTACGAATGACGCCATGAAGAGCGCTATGCGAAATGTTATCGGGCATGGGATGAAATACGTTGCGAAAACAGGGTACTGAGTTATTGTATCCGGTGGCCCGAAGGTTCTGCACCTTGGCTTGTCGGCAGTCATCTGAAATCGAAAGAGGTTCGATCCCATGGAAACAAGAGAGCTTGGCCGTTCCGGAATCAAGGTGCCTGCGCTGTGCCTGGGCGGCAACGTCTTTGGCTGGACGGCGGACGAGCGGCGCTCGCTTGAATTGCTGGACGCCCTGCTGGAGAGCGGCCTGAACTTTGTGGACACGGCGGATATGTATTCGCAGTGGGCTCCGGGCAACCATGGCGGAGAGTCGGAGACGATCCTTGGCAAATGGTTTGCGGCGCGGGGAAATCGCGAGCGGGTGATTCTGGCGACCAAGGTCGGTTTGCCGATGGGCGAAGGCAAGCAGGGGCTGTCCAGGAAATATATACGGCAGGCCGTGGAGGATTCGTTGCGCCGGCTGCAGACCGGCTACATCGACCTGTACCAGTCGCATCGCGACGACGAAAGTGTGCCTCAGGAGGAGACGCTGGGAATTTATGCCGAACTGATTGCCGAGGGGAAGGTGCGCGCCATTGGCGCATCGAACTTTACCGCCGCGCGTCTGCAATCGGCGATGGAGGCGAGCCGCAAGCACAACCTGCCGCGCTATGAAAGCCTGCAGCCGGAGTACAACCTCTACGACCGGGCGGGATATGAGGCGGCGCTGGAAGGCGTTTGCGTGGACAACGGGCTGGGTGTGATTCCATATTTCTCGCTGGCGAGCGGGTTCTTGAGCGCCAAGTATGGCACGGCGGAAGAAGCGGCCCGCGTGCCTCGGGCGGGGATGCTGAAGAAATATTTCAACCCGCGCGGGATGCGGATTCTGGCAGCCTTGCAGGAGGTGGCGCGCGAGGTGAACGCCAAACCGGCGCAGGTGGCGCTGGCCTGGCTGATGGCCCGGCCCGGGATTACCGCTCCCATTGCCAGCGCCACGACGGTAGAGCAGTTGCGCGAGTTGGCGGCAGCGACGCGGCTGGAGTTGACGCGCGATGCAATCGAAAAATTAAGCCAGGCCAGCGCGGAGATCGTTGCATCCTAATCCGCGCTTGCTCTGAGGCAGAAGCGAGGCGGATTGCGATATCATACGAGTATGGCGGAAGTACAGTCTCCCAGTCTTCGGTATCCCATCGTTGCGCCGCGCCACAGCTTCTTCAGCGAGGATGCGCGGCTGAACCAGATCCACGATAAAGTGATGGCCAACGTGCGTCTCGATGAAAGCGACGCGCTGGCGCTCTACCGCACCACGGACATGCTGGCCCTGGGCTGGCTGGCCAACCATGTGCGCGAGCGGATGCATGGCAACGTGGCCTACTTCAATGTGAATCGCCACATCAACCACACCAACGTCTGCGTGGCCGCCTGCCGCCTGTGCGCCTTTGGGCGCAAGAAGGGAACCGAAGGCGCCTACACTATGGCGCTTGAAGAGGTCTTCGAGTCGGCGGCGTCCGGTTGCACCGAGGCGGTGACGGAGTTCCACATTGTCGGCGGACTGCACCCCGATCTTCCGCTGCAATATTTTCTGGACATGCTGAGCGGGCTGAAGGAGCGCTTCCCGCAGGTGCATCTGAAGGGCTTCACCATGGTGGAGATCGCGTTTTTTGCCAAGCTGAACAAGCTGACGATTCGCGAGGTGCTGCTGAAACTGAAGGCGGCGGGGCTGGACTCGATGCCGGGCGGCGGCGCGGAGATTTTCTCCGAGCGGGTGCGGGCCATCATCTGCGATCACAAGATCGACGGCAACGAATGGCTGGATGTGGCGCGCGAGGCGCATCTGCTGGGGATTCGATCCAACGCAACCATGCTGTACGGGCACATCGAAGGCGACGAGGACCGGGTCGATCATCTGCTCAAACTGCGCGGACTGCAGGATGAGACCAAAGGCTTCCAGACCTTCATCGGACTTTCGTTCCATCCTGACCACACGGTACTGCAGCATTTGCCGTGGACGACCGGGATGCTGGACCTGAAGCAGATTGCCGTGGCCCGGCTGGTGCTCGACAATTTTCCGCACATCAAGGCCTACTGGCAGATGCTGACGCCCAAGATTGCGCAGATTGCGTTGCGCTTTGGTGCCGACGACATTGACGGAACGGTGGTGGAAGAAAAGATCTACCACGATGCCGGAGCGACCACCCCGCAGGGACTCACCCGGCAGGATCTGATCCGGCTGATCGAGGCCGCGGGACGGGTTCCAGTGGAACGCGACACGCTGTACCGGCCGGTGACGCGCACGGAAACTTCGGTGACGGTCAACGTCTAGAAGCAGCTTGGGGCGTCCGAAGGGCATTTCCCTCAGCGGCTAAAGCCGCGTGAAACGAGCCTCTCTTGCGGCACGACTGAAGTCGTGCCCTTTCAATGCCGATTTATGAGTCCGCCTCCAGCGCCCAGGGGCCGATAAGGACTTTTTATTTCCCCATGCAACCATGCTCTTTTTGCTTGCCTCTTTAGTAGGGAGTGATACAGTCACCAGTCAAGGACCGTACCTGGCGAAGGCATCGATCTCCACGAGGCTCGCAGATGAACGTCCATTTTACTTACAAGCTGAATAAATCTCCCACCGCCGAACAGTATCTTCAATCGCAAATTGACAAACTTGGGCCGAGATTGCACGTCTTCAATCCGGACATGATTTCCCTGCGCGGCTCGATCGAGGTAGCGCCGAAGTCAGGCTTTGTGGTGGCGGTGAACCTGCGCTTGCCCTCGGGACAGATGGCCGCACGGGCCAACGCGGAGACGCTGCACGGCGCCATCCGCATCGCCTTCGACGATTTGAGCGCGCAACTGAACAAGCACAAACAACACCTGCGCAGCCACTATCGCTTTCCTGGGGTACGAGGCGAAGAGCGGCCTCCGATTGAACCGCAGGCCCGCTTTGAGGACACGGTTGCGGCGGTGAAGCCGGATAAGGTTTCCAGCGTGGACGTGGCCGGGTTTGTGAACGCGAATCTGGACCGGTTGCGGCGCTATGTGGAGCGCGAGCTGGCCTCGCGGCTGGACAACGGACAGCGCCGGCTGCAGGAGGTCAGCGCCGAAGAGGTCATCAACGAAGCGATTGCCAACGCTCTGGACGAGCATTGCCCGCGTCCGGAAAAGGTTGCGCTGGAGCCGTGGCTCTATCGGCTGTCGCGCTCGGCAATGGACCGGCTGGGGAATCAGCTCGACTCCGGTGCGGGCTCCCAGCGCGATCATGAGGAAATCCATCCATCGCTGGACGCTGCGGACGAGCAGATGCTGCAGTTTTATCAACCCGACGAGAGCACGCAGAGTGAGAGCCTGATCGCCGATCAATACAGCGGTACGCCGGAGGATGAGGCTTCTCGCGAAGAGTTGATGGAGATGGTGGAACGCGCGCTGCGGGGAGCGGCGCCGCAGCAGAGGGAAGCATTTCTTCTGTTCACCATGGAAGGCTTCCGTCCGTCCGAGATTGCGGTGATCACCCAACGGACGGCCGAGCAGGTGCAGGCCGACATCACAATTGCCCGTGAGCATCTGCGGCGTTCGCTGGTAGCGTCCGGAGGGCGTCGGCAGAAGCTGGTGGCCGATCGCACGCAGGCCCATTCCCGAAGCGCCTGAGTTAAGCTGTGGCTAAAGAGTGCGGGTGATGAGCTGACGGGCGCGGGGGCCGAGCTTTTCGCGCAGGTGCTCGACGGCCTTGCTGTGAATCTGGGAGACACGGGATTCGGTTTTGCCGATGCTGCGGGCAATCTGGGCCATGGTCCGCTCCTTAAAATAATAGAGAACCAGTACGTTGGCCTCATCGCGGGGAAGCAGGGCAATGAACCTGCGAAGCTCGCTGCGGGACTCCTTCTGGTGGCAGAGGGCGTCGGGACGCTTTTCCGGGTCGTCAGCCACACTCTCCTGCACGGAAAGCCGCTCGCTGTCGTCCTGGGTTTCGAACTCCACCTCCTGGCGGTCCTGCACGGCCTGGGCGAATTCGTAAAACGTATTCAGATCCATGCCCATGGAATCGGCTACTTCGTCGCTTTCAGGCTTGCGCCCCAGCTTTGACTCGAGGGCGCGAGTTGCGTTGTCGAGCTTCTGCTGGCGGGTGCGGAAGTATCGCGAAGCCCAATCGAGTTCCCGGAGACTGTCGAAGATGGCTCCGCTGATGCGGATGCGCGCGTATTGACGGAAGGGAAGGTGGTGGCGGGGGCCAAAGCGCCGGGCTGCGTCGATGAGTCCGATCGAGCCGGCCTGGATGAGATCGTCGAGTTGGACGAAGGCGGGCAGGCGGCGCAGGATGTTTCGCGCAATCTGTTTCACCTCCGGCATGTGGCTCAAAACCAGTTGCTCCTGTTCAAGCGTTTCCTGCTCGTTGTCGAGCAGGGCCTCAGAGGACGCTGCCGGAAAAAAGGGTAGCGGAGCTGGATTGGAGGAGACAGGAGCGCTGCTCACAGGCCGGCCTTTCCGTCGCGGTACTCTTCGACCTGGCGCGGGAGAGGATGACCTGGTTTTATTCGCATAGCGGCTCCTGGCAGGGCATCCCGGGCAACTCAGCCGGACACCCATCACTCATTCGCTTATCGGCAGGCGGAAGGCACCGCTTGAGTGTTGCTGGACCGGCGGGGAGGCAGCGGAGGACAGGCATGGAAGACGAACTGTACGTTGGACGGAATATCTCGATCCGAGGAATTCGATCGAGCTGGCATTCCAGCCGCAAAAATTGGCGCTAGTATAGAAGGTTCAAGTTCGCACGACAGGGGAAGCCAAGAATGAATCCCTCCGAACAAGGCACGCAAGCAGGACAGGAAGTATTGGAGACCCGGGAATGGCTGGATTCCCTGGACTACGTTCTGGAGCATGGCGGCGCGGAACGGGCAGGACGCCTGCTGCAACATCTGGAACTGCACACCGCACAAGCCGGCTATCGCCTTCCGTTTTCCGCCACCACTCCCTACCAGAATTCGATTCCAGCCGCCAAGCAGCCTCCGTTCCCCGGTAGCCAGGCGCTGGAGCGCCGCATCAAGAGCCTGGTGCGCTGGAACGCGCTGGCGATGGTGATGCGCGCCAACAAGCGTTCGGAGGGAATCGGCGGGCATATCTCGACCTATGCTTCGGCGGCGACGCTGTATGAGGTTGCCTTCGACCATTTCTTCCGGGCGCAGACGCCGGACGGAGATCGCGACCTGGTGTTCTTCCAGGGACACGCCTCGCCGGGAATTTATTCGCGCGCATTTCTGGAAGGGCGAATTTCGCAGAAGCAGCTGGAGAATTTCCGCCGCGAACTGGCCGAGGGCGGTGGTCTGAGCTCTTATCCGCATCCCTGGCTGATGAAGGATTTCTGGGAGTTTCCCACGGTCTCGATGGGACTGGGCCCGATCCAGGCGATCTACCAGGCGAGATTCAATCGCTATCTGGAGAACCGGGGTCTGAAGCAGTGCACCCAGGGCAAGGTCTGGGCATTTCTGGGAGACGGCGAGACCGACGAGCCGGAGTCGCTGGGCGCCATCACGCTGGCCTCGCGCGAAAAACTCGACAACCTGATTTTTGTCATCAACTGCAACCTGCAGAGGCTGGATGGGCCGGTCCGGGGCAACGGGAAAATCATCCAGGAGCTGGAAGCCAGCTTCCGCGGCGCGGGCTGGAACGTGATCAAGGTGATTTGGGGCACGGACTGGGACCAGTTGATTGAAAAAGACCGCGACGGCCTGCTGGTGAAACGCATGGGCGAGCTGTGCGATGGCCAGTATCAAAAGTTGTTCGTCGAAAGCGGAGCCTACTTCCGGCAGAACTTCTTCGGCACCGACCCGCGGCTGCTGAAGATGGCGGAGCACCTGAGCGACGAGCAGATTGGGAAAATGCGTCTGGGCGGCCATGATCCCATCAAGGTCTATGCGGCCTACAAGGCCGCCGTCGAACACACCGGCTCGCCCACGGTGATCCTGGCCAAGACGATCAAGGGATACGGCCTGGGCGAGAGCGGCGAGGGCAGAAACATCACCCACCAGCAAAAGAAGATCAACGACGAGGAGTTGATGATCTTCCGCTCGCGCTTTGGCATTCCGATCGAAGATGACAAACTGCACGATGCGCCGTTTTACCGGCCGTCCGACGAAAGCCCGGAGATCCAGTACATGCGCGAGCGGCGCAAGCAGCTGGGCGGGTATCTGCCGGATCGCAAAATGCGCGCGCCCAAGCTGGAGCCGGTGAATGAAGAGCTGTTCCAGGAGTTTTATACCGGCACCGACGACCGCAAGGCAGCGACTACGATGGTGCTGGTGCGCCTGATCGCCAAGCTGCTGCGCGACCCGAAGATCGGCAAGCTGATCGTCCCGATCATTCCCGATGAGGCCCGCACCTTCGGCATGGAAGCCTTGTTCCGGCAGGTGGGAATCTACTCGAGCGTGGGACAGAATTACGAGCCGGTCGATATGGACACGCTGCTCTATTACAAAGAGGCCAAGGACGGGCAGATTCTGGAGGAGGGCATAACTGAGGCGGGCGGACTCTCCGAGTTCATCGCCGCGGGCACCTCGCCGGCCAATCACGGGATCAACGTGATTCCGTTTTTTGTGTACTATTCGATGTTCGGCCTGCAGCGCGTAGGCGACCTGGTGTGGGCGGCGGGCGATCAGCGCGCCAAGGGCTTCCTGTGCGGCGGCACCGCGGGACGCACCACGCTGGCAGGGGAAGGCCTGCAGCACCAGGACGGCCACAGTCATCTGCTGGCCTATCCGGTTCCGAATCTGCTGGCCTACGATCCGGCGTTTGCCTACGAGATTGCCATCATCGTGCAGGAGGGCATCCGCCGCATGTACGTGGAGCAGGAAGACATTTTCTACTACATCACGGTGATGAATGAGCCGTGGACGCAGCCCAGCATGCCGGAAGGCGTTCGCGACGGAATTCTGCGGGGTCTCTACCGCTTCCGTGCTTCGCAGAAGAAGGACAGCAAACGCAAGGCGCAGCTGTTCGGCTCGGGTGCGATCCTGCTGGAGGTGTTGAAGGCTGCCGAGATTCTGGAAGAAAAATACAGCGTGGCTGCCGACGTATGGAGCATCACCAGCTACAAGGAGTTGTACAAAGACGGCAATGCGTGCGAGCGCTGGAATATGCTGCATCCGGGCGCGGAGCAGCGCATCCCGTTTGTGGCCGGGCAATTGAAGGACGCCGAGGGCGTCCTGGTGGCGGCGTCCGATTATGTGAAGGCGCTGCCGGAATCCATCTCGCAGTGGATGCCGCGCCCGCTGATTGCGCTGGGCACCGATGGCTACGGCCGTTCGGAGAGCCGCGCCTCGCTGCGCGACTTCTTTGAGGTGGACGCCAAGCACATTGTACTGGCCACGCTGACCGGGCTGATGCGTGAGGGCACGATCAAAGCTGCCGAGGTGACCCAGGCGATCGTCGATCTCGGAATCAATTCCGAGAAGGCGGACCCGTTCTCGTCGTGATCGCCCGGCGGTTGGCAAACATGCCGAACGCGCTGCTGTTGGATGCCGCATCCAGTGAAAGGAAACGCCGTGGCAACTGAATTCAAACTCCCGGAACTTGGTGAAAATGTCGAGGCCGGCGACGTGGTTCGAATCGCGGTCACTGCTGGAGAAACCATCCGGGAAGGCCAGACCGTGGTGGAAGTGGAAACCGACAAGGCCGTGGTCGAGGTGCCTTCCACCGTAAGCGGCGTGATTGAATCGGTGATTGTGACTCCCTCGCAGCGCGTCAAGACCGGGGATGTGCTGTTCACCTACACGGCGTCGGAGGCCGGGTCCACTGCGGCTGCGCCGGAGGCTCCGCAGGCTGCCGAACCGGCGGACGTGGAGAAGTCAGCGCCCGGGCCGCGGCTCGTGGTCCCGCAGAACGTCTCGCAGAACGTTTCGCAGAACGCTGCCTCGCAGAACGCTGAGCCGCAGGCGGTGCCCGAGCTTCGAGCCGCTGCGGTGAACGCATCCGTGGTCGAGTTCCGGCTGCCGGAGCTGGGCGAAAACATCGAATCCGGCGATGTGGTTCGGGTCGCGGTGCAACCGGGAGACGTAGTGAGCCAGGGCCAGACCGTGTTGGAGCTTGAGACCGACAAGGCCGTGGTGGAAGTTCCATCTTCGGTGAGCGGCACGGTGAGCGAAGTCAAGGCGCAAGTCGGGCAAAAAATGAAGGTCGGCGACCTGATCCTTACCATTGCCGCAACCCAGCCGGCCCCTGCGGCAGCTGCGCCCGCTCCGGCGGCGCCAGATAAGAGCGCTACGGCACCGGCTGATTCCTCCGACGAAGGCTACATGGCGATGGCGCGGCACAGCTTCTATTCCGCGCGCACCGCCGAGGGCAAGAGCGAGGCCCAGGCTTTTCCTCCCGACGTTCTTCCGGAGACGGAGTTGGAGGGGCATCCGTCCGGCCTTGCCAAACACGCAGGCCCTGAACATCGCACGATTCCGGCTGCGCCCATCGTCCGCAAACTGGCGCGCGAAATCGGAGTGGACATCTACCTGGTGAAGGGAAGCGGCCCAGGCGGGCGCATCAGCCAGGATGACGTGAAGGCCTTTGCCAAGGGCGTTTTTGCGCGCATGGCCGATACGGAATCCTCGGTGCGGCGCGCAGGAGCCGTGGTGGAGAAGTTGCCGGACTTCAGCCGCTGGGGAAAGATCGAAAAGGTTTCGCTGCGCGGGGTACGGCGCAAGACCGCCGAACATCTTTCCGTTGCGTGGAGCGTGATTCCGCACGTTACGCAGTTCGACAAGGCGGATGTCACAGAGCTGGAAGAGCTGCGCAAGCGCTTTGCGCCCAAGGCCGAGAAAGCCGGCGGCAAGATGACGATGACGGCCATCGCGCTGAAGGTTGTCTCCTCGGCGCTCAAGGCGTTTCCGCAATTCAACGCTTCGCTCGACATGGCTAGCGAGGAGATCGTCTACAAGCGCTACCTCAATATTGGCGTTGCCGTCGATACCGAGCGGGGACTGCTGGTGCCGGTGATTCGCGACGTGGACAAGAAGAATATCATCGAGCTGGCGGTGGAACTGGCGGCGATCTCCGCCAAGGCGCGCGACCGGAAGCTGGCGGCCGAGGACATGGAGGGCGGCTCGTTTACCATCACCAATCTGGGCGGGGTAGGCGGCACCGCGTTCACTCCCATCGTCAACCATCCCGAGGTGGCGATTCTGGGACTGTCGCGGACGCAGGTGGAGCCGGTGTGGATGAACAACAAGTTTGAACCACGCAGCGTTCTGCCGCTGTCTTTGTCTTACGATCATCGTATTATCGACGGAGCCGATGCGGCGCGCTTTCTGCGCTGGATCGTGGACGCACTGGAGCAGCCTTTCCTGCTCTCGGTGCAGGGATAGGAGTTCGATTTTCAGATTAAAGGAATAGCTTGGCAGCACAAAATCCGTTGCAACAAGAATTCAGAATCAATCATTCCGATAGGAAATCTGGAAGCGAGACATGTCGAATACAAACCTAAAAGTTGCAGTCATCGGAGGCGGTCCCGGTGGTTACGCCGCCGCATTCCTCGGCACCGACCTCGGCCTTGACGTCACGCTCATCGACCGCGAGAAGAATCCCGGCGGAGTTTGCCTGTATCGCGGCTGCATTCCGTCCAAGGCGCTGCTGCACGTGGCGGCGGTGATCCACGAAGCCCGGCACGCAGCCAGTTTTGGCGTGGAGTATGGCGAGCCGAAGATCGACGTGGCCAAGCTGCGTGAGTTCAAGGAAGGTGTGGTCGCCAAGCTGACGGGCGGATTGGGCATCATGTCCAAGCAGCGCAAGGTCACCTACATTCAGGGCGAAGCGAGCTTTGTGAATTCGACCACGCTGAAGGTGAAAAAGAGCGCGAGCGGCGAAGGACAGCCAAGTGAAGTCACGCTGCAATTCGACAAGATCATCATCGCAACCGGATCGTCTCCGGCGCGTCCGGGGCCTCTGGCTGCCAGCGGCGCCAACATTCTGGATTCCACGGGCGCGCTGGATCTGAAGGATGTTCCCAAGAATTTTCTGGTGATCGGCGGCGGCTACATTGGACTGGAGCTGGGATCGGTGTATGCCACGCTGGGCTCGAATGTGGAAGTGGTCGAGATGACGCCGGGCCTGCTTCCGGGAGCGGACCGCGACCTGATTCCACCGCTCCAGAAGCGTCTGGAAAAACTGTTCGGCAAGATCATGCTGAATACCGCGGTGACCGCGCTGAAGGATGAGATTGCCAACGTGAAGGTCACCTTCAAACTCCCCGACGGCACGGTGGAGGAAAAGAGCTACGACAAGGTTCTGGTCTCGGTGGGACGAAAGCCGAACTCGAAGATTCCGGGGATTGAGAACACTGCGGTGAAGGTGAACGAGCGCGGATTTATCGTGGTCAACAAGCAGCTGCAGACCGATGATCCGTCGGTGTATGCGATTGGCGACGTGGCGGGCGATCCCATGCTGGCGCATAAGGCCGCGCATGAAGGGCGCACGGCGATGGAGCACATCGCGGGCCACAAGGTAGAGTTTGCGCCGTATGCGATTCCCGCCGTGGTCTTCACCGATCCGGAGATCGCCTGGGCCGGGCTGACGCAGGCCGAGGCGGAGGCCAAGGGAATCGAGGTCGAGATCGTGAAGTTCCCCTGGGCCGCCAGCGGACGCGCTGTAACGTTGGACCGCACCGAAGGGTTGACCAAGCTGCTCATCGACAAAAAGACCGAGCGCGTGCTGGGCGGGGCGATCGTGGGGCCGGGAGCGGGCGATATGATCGCCGAGATCGTGCTTGCCATCGAGATGTCAGCCACGGCGTACGATCTGGAGCACACCATTCATCCCCATCCAACACTGTCTGAAACCATCATGGAAGCGGCCGAGATTTTCTACGGAACCTCGACCGATCTGTATCGGCCGAAGCGAAACAAGTAGAGACGAAATGCGGGAGCCCGGCTGGATCCGGGCTCTCTGCTGCTTGCCGCGCAGCTAGCGGGGAGACGCGCCGGAGTTGCTGCGCAGAAACTCCAATGCCTGCGCCACGCTCATGCCGGGGACAGGGCGATAGTTCCACGAGGATTCGGTCTCTTCGATATGCAGCGGCTTGACGACGATCAGGTGGCCTTCAAAGTCCAGCTGCATATGGGTGATGCCCCAGTACTTGCCGGTTACCTTGGACTGGTTGATTTCAATGCGGCCTCCGCGGTTTAGCCGGGCGAGGAAGCCCCATCCGAAGGTGACATCCTTGAACAGAGTTCCCGCAATCCTGGTGAGTCGCTTCTCGTCGCGGTCGATATCGATCTCCGCGTTCATCCCCAGCAACACCTGGGATTCGTAGTTCGGGGGAGAGAACTTTGGATTGGGCGAGCACTCCATCATCAGGCTGCGTTCCTCGTGGCTGGCCGAGGAATATTCGCAATGAAAGGCATCGGGAAGCGCCGCTAGCAGGCGTTCGATGTGCTGCTGGTCCTCCTGCTGCTTTTTGGCTTTCTCCCGCATCTTTTCCGCATCGAGAAGACGGTTGTCGCGCTCGTCATCCTGGCGGCGCTCGTCGGCGCTCAAGGGCTGGTCGTTGATGGCAACGGTCCGGCTTAGAATTCCCTGGGGCGTGTTCACCATGAACTTGGTGACCGAGCCATGAGGCTTCTGCAACCGGTCCATCCATGCGAAATACGCGCTGTTGGCGGCGGCGCTTTCGTTGGCTACGGCCTGGCGGAGCAGGTCGTTGGCCGGCAAACTCGGCTTGCCGATATCGGCGGCGCGGGCCAATGCCGGGCAGAACATGGCGATCGCCAGGGCTAACAACGCCATGGCCGGCATCCGGGGTGGCCGAAGCCGGCGCGAGTGTTGCTGGACAGGCATCAACGTCATGGGTATTCAATTATCAGCGATGCCACGCAAGCGCTCAAGCAGCGGGGCGGAAAAGTCAAGAATCCGATCTACCGCCGCGGTGTGCCTGCGGCAGTCATGAGAAACTTGTTACCCGAGGAGGCGCGCAGTGAGTCAAGAGACAATCCACGGATTTGCCGCGCCGGTGCTGGCGGTGTGCGGGTTTTCGGGCTCGGGAAAAACCACGCTGCTGGAGGCAGCCATCCCTTTGCTGGTGCGGCGCGGGCTGGCGGTTGCCGTCGTCAAGCACACCTCGCATGACTTCGAGATGGATCGGCCGGGCAAGGATTCGGATCGGCTTTTTCGGGCCGGAGCCACCATCGCACTGCGCGGGCCCGGGCAGCAATTCGAGCGGCGGGCGGCGGTATTGCCTCTGGAGGTTACGCTGGCGCGGCTGGCCTGTGACCACGACCTGCTACTGGTGGAAGGACACAAGGACACGGCTTTGCCAAAGCTCTGGCTGGGCAATGCAGAACGGCTGGAGGCCCCGCAGGGGGTGACCGGCATCATCTCTGCGCTGGCGTGGAATAGCGACCGGCTGGCCGCGCTCCTGGACTACATCGATCACTGGCTTCCGCTGGCGTGGAATGCGCGTCCGCTGCATTGCGGCCTGTTGCTGGGTGGCAGCAGTGCGCGGATGGGCCGGCCGAAGCAGGCAGTGCAGTTCGGCGGGCGGGCGCTGGGAGAGATCGCGGGGAAAGCGCTGGTCGCGATGCCGGGCGATCCTAGAGTGGTGGCGCTGGGCGCGGGCGCATTACCGGCGGCCCTGCATACGTGGACCGTGTTGCCGGATGCGCCTGAGTTCTCCGGGCCGGGAGCGGGAATGATTGCGGCGCATCGCTGGGCACCTGACGCAGCCTGGATCGTGGCGGCCTGCGATCATCCATGGCTGCGCGCCCGGCACGTCGAGTGGCTCGCCGCGCAACGGCAACCGGGCCGGTGGGCGGTGGTTCCCAGCCAGCGCGACGGCCATCCCTGTCCCACTCTGGCGCTGTATGAACCGCAGGCGCTGGAGGCCATGGAGCGGCTGGCCCGCGCCGGCCGGAAGCATAATGCCGATCCCTCGGCCGTGCTGGACCTGCCGCGCACCGCGGTATTGCAGCCGCCTCCCGCGCTCGCCGACGGCTGGACGGGAGTGAATACTCCGGAGGAGTTGCGCGCGGAAGAAGAACGGCTGGCGCAGGCATCCGAACCGGTCGGCGAGTGAAAACAATCCGGTTCTCTGAAGTTTGCAGCGCTGCTGCCGATGGAGTGCGTTAGAGAGACGCTCGCCTCGGCTTCCATCGGCTCTGCCGCCGTCGCTGTGTGCTCTCCAGATCGACGAGCGGGAGCCGCGACTGGCCCCCGGAACCGAGGACGCGCGTGTTCAGTCAATTCAAGCTATCAGGGAAGATCGTAGGGACCATCGTTGTCGTGCTGGCATGTACCTCCGTGCTCAGCTTCTGGATCACCCAGCGCCGCATCAATCAGCAGGCGGAGGAAGCCTTCCGCGACAAGGTCCGCCAGATCACCGGCATGGCCAGCACCACGCGGGAATGGTTCTCCGACAACCTGGATACGCTGGTGCCGAACCGGGAGTTTAAAGACCTCAATCAGGTTCCGGTGGTTGCGGCCTGGCGCGTGGCGAAGATGTATGCCAAAGACAACGGCATGACGTTCCATACGCCGTCGCTCAGTCCGCGTGATCCAAACGATCAGGCGGACGATTTTGAGCGGAGAGCGCTGGAGAAGTTTCAGCAGGAACCCTCGCTGAAAGAGTTTTCCGAGCGAGCCAGCGTGGATGGCAAGGAAGTGATGCGTTATGCGCAGCCGGTCCGCCTGACGCAAGATTGCCTGGTCTGCCATGGCGAGCCGCTGGGCGAGAAAGGCCCGTTTGGCTATGCCAAGGAGGGAATGAAAGCCGGCGATCTGCGCGGCGCCTTTTCGGTTACAGCCTCCACCGAGCAGTTGGTAAAAACGGCAAATTCGAATTCGATTGCGATCTTTCTGTTGAGCTTTTTTACCCTGTTGGCTTCCGCCGCAGCCGTGTACCTGGTGGTGCAGAAGCTGGTGGTGAAACCGCTGTCGGATTCGGTTGAGCTGGCCAATCGCATTGCCAGCAATGATCTTGCCGCCGACGATCTGGTCGTGCATTCGGACGACGAAATCGGCGAGGCAACCACGGCGCTGAACACCATGAAGAACAACCTGCGACAGATGGTGCACGCGATTGCGAGCACGGCCGAGTCCGTGGCCGCGGCCAGCGAGGAGCTCTCCGCCACGGCGGGCGAACAAACCCAGGCCGCCGAGAACCAGAGAAACCAGGTAACGCAGATTGCGACGGCGATGCACCAGATGACTTCGACGGTGGTGGAGGTATCCGGCAATTCGAATCGGGCCGCCGAGGCTGCCCGCCAATCCTCCGAGATGGCACACCGGGGCGGCGAGATTGTCGAGAATACCTTGAAGACCATGAACGTCATCTCCAATGCCGTCAGCACCACCGGCAAGCAGGTGGATGAGCTGGGCAAACGGTCCAACGAAATCGGCCGCATCGCCGCCGTCATCGACGAGATCGCCGACCAGACCAACCTGCTGGCCCTGAATGCCGCCATCGAAGCCGCCCGTGCAGGGGAACAGGGTCGCGGATTCGCGGTGGTAGCCGACGAGGTGCGCAAACTTGCCGAACGCACCACCACGGCCACCAAGGAAATCGCACGCATGATTGAGGCGATCCAGATGGAAACCCGCTCTGCCGTTCTGGCCATGGAAGAGGGAACGCGGCAGGTGAAGCAAGGCGTGGCCGCAACCAGCCAAGCCGGAGAGGCGTTGCACGGGATCATCCGAAAGTCGGATGAGGTTGGCGACATGATTACCATGATCGCCACCGCTGCCACCGAACAGTCGAGCACCACCGAAGAGGTGAAAAACAGCATGGAGCAGATCTCGCGCCTGGTGGAGGCTTCGACCATCGGCACGCAGCAGTCGGCCAAGGCCTGCCAGGATCTCTCCGGCCTCACCAACAATCTGCGCAATCTGGTGGAACGCTTTCATCTCGGCCGGGAGCAGGCGTCGGGCACGCATCGCACCACGTCGCGGGTTGGCTCACGGCCCGGCCCGCGGCACGAAGAAGAAGCTGACTCGATGCACGGAAACGGGTGGGTTCAGTAGGCAGAGCGTTCCGTCGATTGTCGCCGTCGTTGTGCTCGGGTCGAACGAAGTCTCTGGTGGAGCGCCCTGCCAATTTCCGGAGGCACTGAGCAAATTGGTACATTCCCTGTAACCGTGTGTGGGTAGACTGACTTCGTGGCGTAGCACGAAGTCAGGAGAGCACTACCATGGCAACGACGGCCTCACCACAGAGCCAGTTCTGTGTCCGGCAGATGACGCTGACCGACATTCCAGCTGTCATTGAACTGCAACTGCACGCATTTCCGGGCAAGCCGCCTTGGGAAACCGGGCAGTTGGAGCATCACATCAGCATCTTCCCGGAGGGCCAGATTGTGGTATCCGACCCGGCCGGCCGTATTTTGGGCTCGGCCAGTTCGCTGATTATCGACTGGGACGATTACGCCGAGGCCGCCAACTGGTCGGCGATCACCGGGGATGGGTCATTCGATACCCACAACCCCATCGGCCTGACCTTGTATGGCGCCGAAATCGGCGTGGACGATATGGCGCGCCATCAGGGCATCGGTGCTCAGCTGTACGAGGCACGCAAGGATCTGATTCGTGAGCGGGGGCTGAAGCGGCTTCTCACGGGCGCCCGGATTGCCGGCTACGATGAAGTGGCCGATAATTTGACACCCAAGGAATACGTGGCCGAAGTTGTCGCAGGCAAACGACGGGATCCGGCGCTCACATTCCAACTCGAGAACGGACTCGTGGTCCTGGATGTGGTTCCTGAATACATGCACGATCTAGAATCGCATGGGTTCGCCACAGTGCTCGAATGGCTGAACCCGGAATACACCTCCTCCGTTAGCCTCCAGGCAAGTCTTCAGCATGCGGAGCTGGAACAAGCTGCCGCCGAGGCGATGCGGGGCACTCCCCGTCCGCGCCGGGTTCGCATCGCAGCCGTCCAGTACTTGCTCCGCCCCATCGCCTGCTTTGCGGACTTCGCCAGCCAAGTAGAATTCTTCGTGCGTAGCGCTAAGGAATATCGCGCCCACTTCGTCCTGTTTCCCGAATTCTTCACCATGCAGTTGCTCAGCTACATCAATGAGCCCGCACCGGCACTGGCGGTGCGCCGCCTGGCCCGAATGGCGCCCGAATACGAGGCGCTGTTCATGCGGTTAGCCAAGGAAACGGGCATGTACATCATCGGAGGAACGCACCCGGTCTTCGAGAGAGGAAAGATCTTCAACGCCGCGCACCTGTTCACCCCCAACGGGCGGGTCTTCCGGCAGAAGAAAGTCCACTTGACCTCTACCGAGAGCGGCCCTTACCAACTCAGCCGCGGCCACGGGCTCTCCCTCTACCACACAGACTTCGGCAATATTGCCATTCTCGTCTGCTACGACGTGGAGTTTCCCGAACTGGCCAGGGTGATGGCCGAGGCCGGCGCCGAGATTCTCTTTGTTCCCTCCTGTACCGATGGCCGTGAGGGCTTCTGCCGTGTCCGATATTGCGCGCAAGCCCGCGCGATTGAGAACCAGGTCTACGTTGCCATGACCGGGACCGTGGGCAATCTCCCCTTTGTGCCCTACATGGCGGCAAACTACGGCCAGGCCGCCATTCTCACCCCCTCGGATTACTACTTTGCCAGGGATGGGATCGCCGCCGAGGGCACCATCAACCAGGAGCAGATTATTGTGGCCGACGTCGATCTTGATCTGCTGGACGAGCAACGCGTGAACGGCAGCGTTATCCCTCTCCAGGACCTGATCAAGGATGCCTACGACAATGTCATTCACTTCTCCGACTACAAAGGCCAGCAGCCGGCCGAGGCTGAAATGCTCAAGAGGGTGCTTTGAAACCCGTGGTGTACCTCTAAGAACATGTTGACCACTCACCCTGCTTCAAGCGTAGGTAAATTTGAACCAAAACCAGCAGTGCTACGCGACTTTGTGGGAGTGGAGGGCGGCGCGAACCTTGCCGACGTGGGTGCCGTGACTGCGGATGAGCGCGTGGAGCTGGTCGCCTGTGACGCCGAGCTCTTTCGACCAGTAGGCGATGTCGGACGCCATTTTGGGGTTGATTTCCTTGGGGTTGTGAGGGCCCTTGGCGTCGTCGTCTTCTTTGAGGGCGTGGGGTTCGTGGACTTTGGCATCGTCGTGGTGCTGGGACATGGGTTGCCTCTTTACCGTTCTCTTGGTTCGATTAGGATCACACCGAAGTTTCGGTTCGCAATCGTTGGTTGAGTATGAAGTTCCTGGCAATTGAATACTGGTCTCAATTGACCACGGAATATGAATCGTTGAGTTCCGAGATGTATTAGGCCGCAAACGTAGGGCTGATGCGCGAAACTCGAGGATTACACCTGGCATGCAACCGGCACACCTCCGCCAGCAGACTGGTGATGGCTGGTGTGGACTTAAGAACCGTGGCACAATTGACAGGTCACAAGACTATCTCGAAAAACAAGGGCGGCCTGCGGCAGGCATAGAAGGCCGGACAGCAGTAAGGATGGACATTGCGGGGATGGCGAAACTGGCAGACGCACTAGACTTAGGATCTAGCGCCGAAAGGCGTGGGGGTTCAAATCCCCCTCCCCGCACCACCGAATGTGGCGGAACTGGCGACATGACATTTCGGGGACGAACTGCCAGCAGAACTGCCACTTGGATTTCGTGCGATCCGTAAAGTCCTTAAAATATCGGTAATCGTTGATGGACCTCACCAGACTTAGGAATTTAGGGCCGATCCCAGGATCGGCCTTTTTCTCGTGCATCGGTCTCGAGGCGAAATACAACGCAGCTCGGCCGGCACCAGATACAACCCCTGGCTCGGGCCGGCCACCTAAACTCCACAAGCTCGAAAAATGTGCTCAGCCCTGGGGCGCTTCGCCTCTATTTTCGAATCCTGGAGGAGTCAATGAACACACCACACATTGTTGGAGCCGGAGGCTTGGGACAGCACGCCACTCCGGAACAACTCGTAGACGCGCTGAACAGCGTATTCGGCAAGCAGCAAACCGGAGTCCGTGCGACCCACGCCAAAGGGGTTGACCTGGAAGGAGAGTTCCGGCCGGCCGATTCCGCCTCATCCGTGAGCAAGGCCCCGCACCTGCAAAAGAGAAGCGTTCCGATCTCCGTCCGATTTTCGGATTTCACCGGCATTCCCACCATTTCCGATACCGACGGGAATGCGTCGCCGCGGGGCATGTCGATCAAGTTTCATCTGCCGGACGGCTCGGAGACCGACATCGTGGCCCACTCCTTCAACGGCTTTCCGACCGCCACTGCCGATGAATTCAAGGAATTTTTGGTCGCGCTTGCGTCCAGCGGGCCGGGCGCTGCCAAGCCGACTCGGCTCGACGACTTCCTGGCCTACCATCCGATTGCCAGAAAGTTTCTGGAATCCCAAATTCCAGATCCCGTCAGTTATGCCACCGTTTCCTACTTCGGCGTAAACACGTTCAAGTTCACCAATGCAAAAGGGAAGGAAGTGTTCGGGCGTTACCAGATTCGGCCCGAGACCGGCGACCAGTCGTTGTCAAAGGACGCAGATGCCAAAGCAGACCCGAACTATCTCACCCAGGAGATACGGGAACGAGTCGCAAAGGCTCCGGTCTGGTTCAAGCTGTTTTTGGAGGTCGCGGAGGAGGGAGACGATCTCGACAATCCATCTGTTGCGTGGCCGGAATCGCGTAAAAAGCTTGAACTGGGATCGATCGAGGTTGCCCGGGCGGTGGCCGACAATGTTGCCGCCGAACGGAACCTGTTCTTCCAGCCGGGAGCTCTAACCTCCGGCATTGAAGCCCAGGACCCGATGATCAAGGCGCGTACGGACGCCTATCCAGTCTCATACGAGCGCCGCAAGGCTGCCTGAATCGGATTCCCTGTGAGTGGAAAGAGTAGTGCCTCGCTCCCAAGCGAGGCAGACTCTCTTAACGGCGGCGCCAGCGGCATGGTCCTCGACTTTTGACGGCCCTGCATGTACGGCGGGCAAGCGACTGCCGATTCGCGACGGGATGCCCCATGCATGGGCGCTGAGACCAGAACGTGGCAGTGCGTCGCGCGTGTCCGGATGGCCGCAAAAACACTAACCAGCTCAATCCAAGCTACTTCCAGTTAAGTCCGAAACGGCTCGATGTTGCTATCACGGGCAGCCGTGATCCAGATCACTTACTTGCCTTCGGGGAATTGGTCATAGTGACGCCGCGATGTTTCAATCCGGTGAAAGTTGACCAGCGTGGGGCTGGCCTCCGGATCGCATGGGCCACGCTTTTTCCGCAATTATTTCATACGATTTGTGGGATTTTTCTTACTCGGAAGTAGCAAGGGATACCGCCAATCCGCTCGGGGTTGCAGTTCGCTGTAACGCCGACCACGGAGTGGGGACACTTCGCACAGCGAGGGAACGGCCAGGTTGCCGTTGCATCGTCTGCTGTGGAATGACGCATGGAATTTGCCAAGCCGAACCACGCCCGGTTCTAAGGAGAATGCATAAGCATGGCACTGAAGGATTTACTTGCCCAGAAAATTGAAGAGTGCCGTCCCCATATCGCGATGCTGGTCCAGCATTTCGGCGGAGTAGTGATCGACCAGGTAACGATCGACCAGGTAATCGGCGGTTCGCGCGATATTCGCTCCCTGGTTACCGACATCTCCTATCTCGATCCCCAGGAAGGTATCCGCTTCCGCGGCAAGACCATCCCCGAGACCTTCGACGTTCTTCCCAAGGCACCGGGCTCACAATATCCGACCGTGGAGTCTTTCTGGTACTACCTGCTTACAGGCGACGTGCCCACGCCGGCACAGGTGGATGAAGTTGCCGCCGACTGGAAGCTTCGCCAGAACGTACCGTCCTACGTCTGGGACATTCTCCGCGCCATGCCGCGTGACAGCCATCCCATGGTGATGCTCTCCACCGCCATCCTGTCCATGCAGAAGGACTCCAAGTTCGCCGCCTTCTACCGCTCGGGTAAGTTCAACAAGAAGATCGCCTGGGAATATGTGTACGAAGACGCTTTCGATCTCGTCGCCCGTATGCCTATCGTGGCCGCTTTCATCTACAACCTGAAGTATCGCAACGACGTTCAGGTTGCGAGCGATCCCGGCCTGGACATGGGTGCGAACTTCGCCCACCTGATCGGCCAGTGCGAAGAGTACAAAGATGTTGCCCGCATGTATTTCATCCTGCACGCAGATCATGAATCCGGCAACGTTTCCGCGCACGCCACGCACCTGGTGCACTCGGCCCTGTCCGATCCCTACTATGCCTACTCGGCGGGTCTCAACGGGCTGGCTGGCCCGCTGCACGGCCTTGCCAACCAGGAGGTACTGGACTGGACCCTGAAATTCCAGGAGAAATATTGCGATGGAGTCGAGCCCACCAAGGAACTGATCACGGCTGCTCTGTGGGACACTCTCAATGCCGGACAGGTGATTCCCGGCTATGGCCATGCCGTTCTGCGCAAGACCGATCCCCGCTACATGTCCCAGCGCGAGTTCTGTCTGGCAACTCCGGGGCTCAAAGAAGACCCGTTGTTCAAAGTTGTTTCCATGATTTTTGAAGTGGCTCCCGGCGTGTTGGCGGAGCAGGGCAAGGCCAAGAACCCCTGGCCGAACGTCGATGCACAGTCCGGCGTCATTCAGTGGTACTACGGGGTCAAGGAATGGGACTTCTACACCGTTCTGTTTGGCGTTGGCCGCGCCCTTGGCTGCATGGCGAATATCACCTGGGACCGCGGTCTCGGCTACGCCATCGAGCGTCCCAAGTCGGTTACGATCGCGATGCTGGAGCGGTGGGCGGTGGAAGGCGGTCGCAAGTTGTCAGGCACCAAGGGACCGCAGGAAGTTGTGGACGTCGTTCCGGCGATTTCTGTTGCATGAAGCTTTGGCTCGCGGGGGCATGATGGGTTGCGCGTGATGGCTGCGTTACTTGCTTGAATTTGCACGAAACTATGCCGCACCTCTCCATCGAGGGTGCGGCAATTTGTTTGCCCGGTTTGCGGATTCAGGCCTTGGTTGCCGGTGTGGTCTCCCACACCCCGGTCGTCAAGTATTCGTGGATCGAAAGAGCGGCCTTGCGGCCTGCGCCCATGGCGAGAATCACCGTGGCGCCGCCGGTCACAATGTCGCCGCCGGCAAAGACGCCTCGCTTGGAGGTGCGGGTGCTGTCAGGGTCGCTCACAATGTAGTTGCGTGAGGTGGTTTTCAGGTCGGGCGTCGTGCTCTGGATCAGCGGGTTGGCCGTGGTGCCCACGCCGATGATGACCAGGTTGGCGGGCAGGATAAAGTCCGAGCCTTGGATCTCCACCGGGCTGCGCCGTCCGCTGGCGTCGGGCTCGCCCAGCTCCATGCGCACGCAACGCGCTCCGGTCAGCCAGCCCTTTTCATCGCCCAAAAACTCCTTCGGGTCGGTCAACATGCGGAACTCCACGCCCTCCTGTTTGGCGTGCTTCACCTCTTCGGCGCGCGCCGGCATCTCCTCGCCAGAGCGGCGATAGACCAGGGTTGCGCTCCGGGCGCCCAGCCTGCGCGCGGTGCGGACCGCATCCATGGCGGTGTTGCCGCCGCCCACCACAATCACGTCGCGGTCGCGGCAGTCGTACACCGGCTCATCGGATTCAGGAAACTGGTAGGCGCGCATCAGGTTGACGCGGGTCAGGAATTCGTTGGCCGAATACACTCCGTTGAGGTGCTCGCCGGGAACTCCAAGGAACTTGGGGAGTCCCGCGCCGGTCGCCACAAAGACCGCGTCGTAGTGCTCATCCTGCATCAGTTCGTCGATGGTCACGCTCTTGCCGACGACGACATTGGTCTCAAACTCCACGCCCATCTTGCGCAGGTTCTCCACCTCGCCCTTCACAATCGCCTTGGGCAGGCGGAACTCAGGGATGCCGTAGACGAGCACGCCGCCCAACTCGTGCAGCGCCTCAAAGACGCGTACCCGGTGGCCTTTCTGGATCAGGTCTCCGGCGGCAGAGAGGCCGGCCGGACCGCTGCCCACAATCGCCACGCTTTTGCCCGTGGGCGCAGAGATCGCGGGGAGCCCGAGCTGTCCGCTGGTGCGTTCATAGTCGGCGATAAAGCGTTCCAGGTTGCCGATGGCAACCGGCTCGCCCTTGTTGCCCAGCGCGCATCCGCCCTCGCACTGGTTCTCCTGCGGACAGACGCGGCCGGTGATGGCGGGCAGCGCGTTGTCTTCGCGCATTTTGGCCGCCGCCGCCAGGTAGTCGCCCGCGTAGATCAGGTCCACAACCTCGCGAATCTTTACGCCCACCGGGCATTGCATCACGCACCCCGGCTTGCCGCAGCCAACGCAGCGCGTCGCCTCGGTCTGCGCGTCCTCGGCGGAGATGCCCAGGTTCACCTCTTCAAAGTTGTGGCTGCGAGCCTCGGCGGCCTGCTCCGGCATGTGGGTGCGCGCAATCTTCATCCGCTCTTTGATCGGCAGATTATTTTTCTCAGGCATTGTGCGCCTCCTCTTTGGCGAACTGCGCCCGCACCTTCGCCACTTCCTCTTCCTTTTGTTCCTCGAATCGCTTCAGCGACTCACATTCCTTGTCGCGGTACATCGCATTGCGCTGCATCAGTACCTCGAAGTTCACCAGCGATGCGTCGAACTCAGGCCCGTCCACGCAGGCGAATTTACTCGTATTTCCCAGCAGCACGCGGCAGCCGCCGCACATGCCTGTGCCATCCACCATAATGGAGTTCAAGCTCACCATGGTCTTGATGCCCAGCGGCAGGGTTACCTGCGAGACGGCGCGCATCATGGGCACCGGTCCCACGGCCAGCACAAAGTCGATCTTGCGTCCGCCGCTCAGCAGGTCGTTGAGCTTCTTGGTCACCAGACCCTGTTCGCCAGAGCTGCCGTCGTCGGTCATGATGTAGGTTTCATTGCTGGCCTGGCGGACTTCGTCCTCAAACACCACCATCTCGGTGTTACGCGCGCCTTCGATGAAGACCACGTGGTTGCCCGCCTGCTTCAGCGCGTTGGCCGTGGGCAGGGCCATGGCGGTGCCCACGCTGCCGGCAAGGATCGCAACCGTGCCGAAGTTTTCGATCTCCGAGGGATGGCCCAGCGGCCCGACGATGTCCAGAATATAGTCGCCCGTCTCCAGGCAGTTCAGCAGCGAGGTCGTCTTGCCGATGGACTGCGCGACAATGGTGACCGTGCCGGCAACCGGGTCCGAGGCCTTGATGGTCAGCGGAATCCGCTCGCCGTTTTCATGCAGGCGCAGGATGACAAACTGTCCGGGCCGCTGCTTGCGGGCGATGCGCGGAGCCTCGATCACAAACTGCTTGATTTTGAGGCCGACACTGCGGGCTTCCACTATTTTGTACATAGGCTAAGGCTCCGTATAAACCGGGAGATCTGGGTACTCGGGTGGGCGAGGCTACCGTGCAGGATACTCAACATTGCCATGGTTCGTCCAGAAATTAGTCCAGCTATACGGGAATTGCATGACGAATGGCAAGAAGAGAAAAATCGTGGGAGAAAATCCAGCGAAACCCCGGTCTGCTACAATTTGGATTTTTGAGGGCCTTCCGGATCACGACCATGTCCAGTCAAAACACCGCCGATAGCAATGTCCGTTGGGATTTAACCTCCATCTACTCTGGGATCGATGATCCGCATATCGATGGAGACATCGCCGAGTTCACCCGGCAAGCGGAGCAATTCAGCTCCAATTACAAGGGCAAACTCGCCGAGACGCTGGGTGCGGCAATCTCCGCTTATGCAGAACTGGAGATGCTCGGGGGCAAGATCATGGTCTACCTCTCGCTCCAGCAAAGCCTGGACGTGACGAATGAGGTGGTGAAGTCCAAGAGCGCCGCGGCGCAACAGACCATGAGCCAGGTTCAGGGCGAATATCTGACGTTCTTCGAACTGGAGCTTGTGGCGCTTGACGATGCGACGCTTGAGAAATGGTACGCAGGCGACCCCGTGGTCCAACGGCATCGGCCGTGGATCGAGCAGCAGCGGGTCTTCAAGCCTCACTTTTTGAGCGAAGCCGTGGAATCCGCCCTCACCAAGCGGAGCCCTTTCGGTCCGGCCTCCTGGGATGAGTTCTTTGACGAATGCGAGGCGGATCTTCGATTCGACCACCGGGGCGAGAAGAAGAACCTGACCGAAATGCTCGACATACTCACCAATTCAAAAGATGCCGGGCTTCGCGCCGAAGTGCAAAAGTCGGTCAACGATGGATTGGGGGGACACTTCGCCAAATATTCCGCGCAGACGCTCTATGTGATCGTGGGCAGGGGAGCCGTGGAGCGCAAGGAGCGCCAGTACCGCACTCCGATGGAGCCGAGGAATAAGGAGAGCCGAATCCCCGACGCGGTCGTCGATGCGCTGCACAGCGCGGTCATCCACGTGGCCGGGCCGCTTGCCCGCCGGTACTATCGTCTCAAGGCCGGATTGCTCGGCGTGAAGACCCTGCGGTGGAGCGACCGCAATGCGCCACTGCCGTTCGCCGATACCACCGTGGTGCCGTATGACAACGCAATCGCCACCGTTCTTGCGGCGTATGAAAGCTTCAGCCCCACGCTGGCCGGCATCATTCGGAATTCCATCGCGTCGAAACATATTGACGTTCCTGCGACCCCGGGCAAACGCGGTGGAGCTTTCAACTGTTCCATCGTGCTTCCTGGAAACCGGACGCAATCGTACACGTTCTTGAATTACCTGGGTTCGAATCACGACGTGACGACGCTGGCGCATGAACTCGGCCACGGCGTGCATGGCATCCTGGCCGGGGAAGCGCAGGGTCCTCTCATGTATCAGCCGCCCATCGCCTACTGCGAAACGGCTTCCGTCTTCGGCGAAATGACAACCTTCAGTTTTCTCCGCAAGCAGCTCGCTGAAAAAGAAGACAACGCCGCGCTGCTCGCGCTGATCACCCAGAAGATCGAGGGAATGCTGAACACCGTCGTGCGGCAAATTGGATTTTCCAATTTCGAGCGCCGCATCCATGGCATGAATGCCGGCTATACGGAATGGACCGACCCCAAGAAACTTTCCGTGGAAGAACTCGATGCCCTGTGGCTGACCACGGCCAAAGAGTTATACGGAGAAGATGGCGAGGTGTTCACATATGAAAACGCCAGCCATCTATGGTCGTATATCTCGCATTTCCACCGGCCCTTTTACGTTTACGGCTATGCGTTCGGCGAACTGTTGACGCAGAGCCTGTATGCCCAGCGAGTGCGCCTTGGCTCCCAGTTTGAACCGCTCTATCTCGACCTGCTCCGCTCCGGTGCGACCAAAAGCGTCTTCGAACTTCTTCAACCGTTTGGCCTGGATCCAACCGATGAAAGCTTTTGGGCTGACGGCATCCGCGTGAGCCTGGAGGCGATGATCTCGGAAGCGGAGCAACGAGCGCCCCTGCAAATGCCCGCGGATTCGAAGTCATCATGAGCGCCAAGGTCGTGATCGTGCGGAAGTAAACGCGAAGATAAAAACGAAGAGTGATGGCGATACGGAAAGTAAGTGGTAGGAGCGGCAGGACTCGAACCTGCGACCCTCTGCTTAGAAGGCAGATGCTCTATCCAACTGAGCTACGCTCCCACGGGAGTTGAGCTGGCGCTCCTCTCCATTTTAGCCGAGTTCCTCTTTTTACGCGCCCGCTTCCGGCGGCTGCAGCTTCAGTAAACATCTGGCGGCGAACTCCAGCGTGCGTTCCCAGCTCTCCGCGGCTTCGCCCGGAGTTGCTCCATAGCCGGTGAGGAACAGCGTCAGGCAGTA
This sequence comes from uncultured Acidobacteriota bacterium, assembly GCA_963742165.1. GTDB lineage: Bacteria > Acidobacteriota > Terriglobia > Terriglobales > Acidobacteriaceae > TOLSYN. Next base: position 171,724 of record CAVUKX010000002.1, read on the forward strand.
GCCGGCGTCGGATTCCTCCAGGTTTGTTTCCGGGTGAAAATAACAGCGCCGCACCACGATTTCGGCCAAGGCTTCGAGGCTCTCATTGGCTTCGAGCGCCTGCGCCATTTCCTTTGCCAACTGCTGGTGTGCCTCCAGGCATCCGCGCAGAGCCGCGGCGTGCTCCGCCAGAACCAGGTCCACATAGCTGTTTTGCGCAAAACCAGCGTCGTACAGGTTCGCCGCTGCCTCGGTTGCGTCGGCCCATGCGTCGCACTTCACCGTCTGCCATGCGCTGGGCTGCGAATTCACAGTCGGCCAAAAATCGCCGCAGAGCAGGGAAGCGCCGCGCCTCCGCGATGCTGTCAAGGTTGCCCGTGGTGAGGCCGCCCTCGCCGCGCAGTTCCACATAATGCAATTGCCCCTCCGGGTCTCGCCAGGGCAACTCCAGCGCGGGCGCCGACGGTCCCAGCTCCACGCTGTAATCTGCTTCCATTCAGCGGCTCTCCGTGGCTTCGAGTTGTGTGGTTCCCAATTGTGCCAAAAAGTCTACGATCTTGCGCTCGGCCCAATGGCCATCGTTGCCGCCGGGCAGCTCCGGTTGGCAGATGAAGGCGCAGTGCCCGCCCTGTTTGGTGTGCAAAAACGTCACGTTCGGGTTCGTCTCAAGTTTGCGCTGGCTCTCGGCCGAGATCACAATGAACGGATCGTCGTCGGCGTGAATCACCAGCGCCGGAAGCGCGATGCGCTCCAGCACATGCGACGAGCTGGCCTTGTCGTAATAATCGGACGCCCCCGCAAATCCCATGTAGCGCGCCGTGATGTGCTCATCGAAGTCCCGCACCGAGTGCACGCCCTTCAGCAGCGCCGGATCGAAGTGGCCCGGCCAGAGTGCGGCCTTACGGCGAAAGCTGCGGCGCAGCGAGCGCAGAAACCACTGCTCATAGATTGCGTTGGACGGCGCGTGAATCCGGTCGGCGCAAAGCGCCAGGTCGCAGGAGGGCGAGACCACCGCAGCCGCCACCACTTCCGGCGGAGCTTGCGTTCCCCACCGGCCCAGCGCGCGCAGCACCTGGTTGCCTCCCATGGAAAAGCCCACCAGCGCAATCCGCCGCAATCCCTCGCTTGCGGTCAGTTCGGCCACCAGCTTCTCCACGTCCTGCGAGAGGCCGGAGTGATAGAGCGTCGAGGAAAGATGCTCGGTGCCGCCGCAGCCGCGGATGTTCATGCGCACCACGTTCCAGCCCTGCCGCCAGGCCCGGCTGCCGGTTCCAATCACATAGCGCGATTTGCTGGAGCCTTCCAGCCCGTGCACGAGGATCAGCGTCAGTCGCTCCTGCCGCTCGGGCTGCCAGTGGCACTCGCACAGAATTTGCACTCCCGGCTCAATCTGGCAGAGCCGCTCTTCGGGCTCGGGCAGTCCGTTGGCCCGCCGCAGAAAGTTTCCGGCAATCGTCTGGGCGTGGCCTCCGCGCAAAAATCGGCGGGGTACAAAATCATTCACCACGCGCGCCGAATTTGGAGGATGGGAGATGGGTTCCGTACCGTGCATGAGTGTTCCCCGGGCTGGCTGCCAAGCGCCCGCGGCCGGAGGGCCATCTTCTGGCCCGTACCCGCCGCTGCACCCTTATAATGAATGTATCAGTTCCGACTGGGCGGTTGGCGAGTGTGGCCGCGCAGCGGATGCGGAGGGTTTCATGCCGATTTTCGAATATATCTGCAAGGGTTGCGGCAACAAGTTTGAAGCCATCGTCTACGGGGCCAAGCAGTCAGAATGCCCGGCCTGCAAGAGCACGGAGCTGGAGCAGCAGCTTTCCACCTTTGCCGCGCACGGCACGGATAAATCATCCAGTTCCGCGCCTAAACTGCCCTGCGGCATGCCCAACGGCTCCTGCGGCGGCGGTGGCTGCGGAATGAATTAATCGATGCAGCCGTCGCCGCAGCTTGAACAGACTCCCGCCCGCCCGAAAAGCCGCAGCATCCCTGGGCCAAGCGCCTGGGGCCGCTGGCGCCCCTGGCGGTGCTGCTGGCCAAGCTTAAGACCGTGCTATTTGCACTCTTCAAACTCAAGTTCCTGTTCAGCTTCGCCGCCTTTCTCGGAATCTACTGGGCGCTCTTCGGTGCCTGGTTCGGTATCGGCTTTGCCTGCATGATTTTGCTGCACGAGATGGGACACTTCGTCGAGGTGAAGCGCCGCGGCCTTCCCGCCGAAATGCCGGTTTTTCTCCCCGGCGTCGGAGCCTACGTCAAGTGGCAGGCGTTGGGAGTCTCGACCGAGGTGCGTGCCCTGATCTCGCTGGCCGGACCTGCCGCCGGACTGCTGGCCGCGATGCTTGCCGCGGCTCTGTTCTGGCACACCGGCAACCCTCTGTGGGCGGCACTGGCCCACACCGGAGCCTGGCTCAACCTGCTCAACCTTATTCCGGTTTGGATGCTGGACGGCGCCTCCGCCGTTCTACCGCTCGACTCGATGGGACGCATCAGCCTGCTGGCCGTCAGCGTTCTGCTGTACTGGTGGAGCGGGCAGCTGGTGCTGCTTCTGCTGGCCGTGGGCTTTGCCTGGCAGCTCTTCCGCAAGCAGATTCCCGCAGCAGGCGCGCTTTCCGTGCAAGTCTACTTTGCGGCGCTCATTGGCGCCCTAGCCTGGCTCCTCCATGCCACGCCCCTTGCAAGGCCGTAAGCCCGGCCGAACTGCGCGCTGCTTGCTTTTTCATGCCACTCCGCCCGCCTTCCGCTGCCGCTGGAGGGCGATTTGATTACCTTAGTGCTCATTCGGAACGTGCATTTCTCTCGGAAAGCATATATTTTGGTACCATATCCTGTGGCAATTATTCCCAGTTTGGGAGTTCGCCGGTCCTTTTCCTGGGAATACGCCATCGCTCTTCCGAGGAAATGAGACTTGCATCCCGGCAAAAGACTGCGTGTTCTCCGCGAGCAACTTGGTCTAACAGTTCGTGACGTCGAAGCCGCCAGCGGCCGCTTAGCGGCAAAGCGCGGAAACAGTGCGCACGCGATTCCCCTCAGCCGCCTGTCAGACATTGAAAACAAAGGGGTTGTTCCCAGCATCTACCGCATTTATTCCCTGGCCGTCACCTACCGGCGCGATATCCGGGAGATCCTTGACTGGTATGGGATGAACCTGGATGAGATGGCGGAAGATCTGGCGGTTGCAACACTACCGAACACCCATTGCATCGAAACCCTTAACGCGACCGGCAATGTGAAGATACCGGTTCTTGACGATGCGGCTTTCGATCCGGCCCGTACCCAGAACCTGGGACGCATCATCCAACAATGGGGAGTGGTGCCTTTCGCATTCCTTTCCCAGTTCGCGAGTGTCCGCTACACCTACGCCTACATCGGCACAGAGGATCTGACAATGTCCCCGCTCCTGCCTCCCGGTTCGTTCATTCAGATCGATGAATCCAGAGACAAGATCCTAGAGGGCACGTGGAAATCCGAGGCTGACCGGCCCATCTATTTCCTGGAAACCCGGAACGGTTACAAGTGTGGCTGGTGTCGGTTGCAAGACAGTCAGCTGATCCTGCAACCACATCCTCTTTCTCCTGAACCGGTGCGGATCTATCGCCATCCGCAGGAAGCCGAGGTGGTGGGAGAGATTGTCGGTGTCGCCATGCAGCTGCGCGGGAGGAATTGACCCATGACCTCACGCGGTTGCCTGCGTATTCGTTCTTTCGGCGCGTCCTTCGGGGTGCGCAACGACGTCGGGAACATGCATCGCTTGTTCCGGATTCGTAACGGTTTTTCGATTCTCTCTCGTAAAAGCTCGCCAGAGCTAGGCTCCGACTACGGCACCAAGCCGAGTCGGAGCTTCCATGAAGAGACTGTCCATCCTCACTGCCCTGGGAACCGCGCTCATCCTGAGCGTATCCCTCAGCGCGACCGCCAGCGCATCCACCAGCACGGCTCACCACCTCTCATCCCCAGCACCGGCCGTAAGCCTGGCCTGCTGCGGCGGAGACCCCGACGGGCCTCCGGGCGGACCGGGCTTTGCTCCGGCCTCGGCCAGCACGCTGCACAATGCCTCGATGGCAACGCTGATTCATTCCTCCGCCTGCTGCGGCGGAGATCCCGACGGGCCTCCGGGCGGACCGGGCTTTGCTCCGGCCTCGGCCAGCACGCTGCACAATGCCTCGATGGCAACGCTGATTCATTCCTCCGCCTGCTGTGGCGGAGATCCCGACGGGCCTCCGGGCGGACCGGGCTTCGTTCCGGCCTCGGCCAGCACGCTGCACAGTGCCTCGATGGCAACGCTGATTCATTCCTCCGCCTGCTGTGGCGGAGATCCCGATGGGCCTCCGGGCGGACCGGGCTTCGTTCCGGCCTCGGCCAGCACGCTGCACAGTGCCTCGATGGCAACGCTGATTCATTCCTCCGCCTGCTGTGGCGGAGATCCCGATGGACCTCCGGGCGGACCGGGCTTTGCTCCGGCCTCAGCCAGCACGGTTCACAATCTCTTGTTTGCGACGGCGATCCGCCCCGCGGCTTGCTGCGGGGGAGATCCCGATGGGCCTCCGGGTGGTCCGGGCTTTGCTCCGGCAGAGTTGACCGCAACGCTACAGCGCTAGTTCTGGTTGGCCGTCTCTCGATTCGGAGAGACGGCCAATGACTCCGTCAGCCAAATCTGTTTTTCTCGCGCTATGGGCTGTCGTCGTGGTCGCCGAATGTGGCTTGACGCTCTTGCTCTTCTGGCGCAGGGCCTGGCGGGAGAATGCTGCCTTCACTGCTTTTATGGCGTTCTGTGTTCTGCGCTCGGCGCTGCTGCTCTACGCTAATTTCGCGCTAAAGAGTTCGAGCGCGTACTTTTTTCTGAAGTTGGGAGCTTATCCAGTTCAATTTGTACTGCTCATCGCGGTGGTGCTTGAGGTGGTTCAGATTATCTTTCGTCCTTACGAAGCTCTTCCCCGTGGAACACTCGGCAACTTTGCGTTGGCCACGCTCACGGTTGCCATCTTCTCGGTGATGTTCACCGTGCGATTCCCCGGTACTCAGCAATCGGAATGGATCATGCTCTTCAGGGCCGTTGACCAGGGATTTTCCTGGGCTCTCTGGGGCATCTTCGCAATCTTGACGCTGTTTTCTTCGTGTCTCGGCATCCCCTGGAATCACCGCGTCTATGGGGTTGTCGTCGGGTTCCTGTTCTATCTGTCGGTGGACGTAGCAGTCGTCACTATGACCGCCCAGTTTGGCCTCGCTACGAGCAGCAGCTACATCTGGCCACTCAACATGCTGTCGTTCGTGGTCTCCTGTTCTGTCTGGACGTACTGCTTTGCGCACGCAGAGGTGCCTCGCGCGCTGCCGACGATGGAGGAGGTCCGCAGGATTTCGACGATGCTCAGCCAGTATGTAGTCCTGATCGAGTCACTGGAACTAAAGAGGCAGCCTGCCAAGCAGTCTCCAGGAGCCAGTCAGTGGGAGCTTAAATTCGGAGGAGAGCGCGATGCTTAATAAAAAAGCCGAAATCTTATCGTTTCAGCAATTAATTCAAGGCTTGGAGCATATCGAACTGGACCAGCTCCACTCCGATATCCCGGCGAATGTGGACGCCGAACTGGCGCACATCAAAGGCAATCTGGCGGCGGTTCTCGCCTTCCTCGGCCATTGCGGGCGGCCCGATGCCGCGGCCGATCCGCAACTCTGCGCGACGATCAACGTGGTCCGGCGCGAGTGCATGTCTCTGAACCTGACGATCTTCCAGTTGAGGGTACTGCGTTTTTTTCGCCTCGATCGAATCGCTGATTCGCAATATGCTGCCCTGGCGGCCGTCAAGTACGAGAAATTGACCCAGGCGGTCTGCGAGTTATGCCAGATTTCCGCACCGCAATTCACCGAGCAGTTGGGAAGCGCTTTGTGACGGTCTGCAGGTACCGGAGCTAACCGGCATCGGGAAATGCCAGTTGGGGAAAGGATTCTGCGGCCATCGGCGCAGGTCGTCCACCAGTTCCCGCACCTTTCTTCTGCGCTTTGCCAGCCGCTCGATCAAACGCATCATTCCCGGCGTGTCCTCATACCACTCCATGGGGAACGGATGCGGCGCACGACCACAGAAACGTCTCGTCCAGCTCTTCAATCCTCGACAGCCACGGCTCGAACGAATCCCATCCCTCAACCGTTGCGTAGACGTGCGGGTCCGCGTAGATGCCCCATAGCGCCGCGTCGCGGAAATTCCATTTCAGGGCGTTGAAGCAGTACCCATGATCGATGAAGGCGACCTGGTATTTCCGTTGCGAGTGGCTCTTGTAGAAAACGCCCTGGCGGTTGTCGCTGTTGAAGGTCCAGATGTCGAAGACCAGCATTCCGAAGAACGCATCCAGGTTGCGAATTTTCGGCAGCAGACTTCTTGGAACCGCGTCCAGAACCTGTCCCGAGGCCAGCGACGGCAACACGTAGCGGGAGCCGAACTGCCGGCCCGGCGTACACGGCAAACTGTGCTTGGCAAAGTCGATGTGCAGCTCCGGCGTTGCCTCAATCAGCTCCTGCGGGACGTTGATCACCTCGAACGCAGGCACCGGCAAGCCCAACGCGCGGGCAAAATTTGTTGCCAGCAGCTCGTTGGCCAGAACGCGCTTGCCTTGCGGATTGTTCTGGAATTTGACGACATACAGATTGCCATCGGATGCGCACATCAGTTTGCTCTGCGCTCCGCCTCGGAGCGCCTTGACGTGTAACACAGCGGATACACCCATGTTGCTCCTTGAGGACCTAAGCCGCCAGCCGCTGTCCAACTCCTTCGGTTGACGCGTCTTCTTTACTGCGTGCTCCGGATGGACACACTGAGAATTCGCAAAAGGAGTGACCCTGTCGCGCTACAGGAAAGATATAAAAGGTGGGGATTGCCGTAAGAACTTCCGGCGAATGTTACGGAATCGGAACGGCGGGAAGGGCCGCGCAACAAGGTCAATGCGGCGCGCGGCTAAACTCAACTAAACAAGAGATTAGACTCCCGGCGGTCGTTCCCGTGACGCGGCCGTGCCGCCGCGGCTTGCGCCGGTCAGAAGCTGTAGCGGAGCAGCACGCGGATCGTGCGGCCGCCGTGCTGCGAGGTGGAGAAATCGGCGAAGGTAGAAGCCGCGCCCGAGCTGGCAGGGACAACGCCTGTGACCAGTTGCATGTTCGGCCAGTAGCCGTCACCGTCCTGGTGGGCCTGGTTGAACGGATTGAACAGGTCCGCACGGATCTGCAGCGCCTGGCTTTCATGGACCGGGATGGTGCGCGTCAGGCTGAAGGCCCACGAGGTGTACCAGGGTCCAACCAGCGAGTTGCGTCCCACATTTCCCTGTCCGCTGGAGGGAACAACCCAGTGAACCTGGCTGGGAGAGACCACAATGCACTGGTTCGTGGGGGAGAACCATAACGTCGGTCCATCGCACAGAATGTTGGGGGAAAGCCCGTCCCAGTCTCCGGTAAAGGCGTAGCTCGCCAGCGGAGCGTGTGGATTGCTCAGGCTGGGGCGATCGTTGGTCACGCCATCGCTGTTGCTGTCAAAGCCGGTTTCCACGTTGTACGGCGTGCCGGACTGGAACGAGGTGACGCCGGCGATCTGCCAGCCGTTCACCACATAACCCAGCCCGCGGCTGAGCGAGTCCTCCGCCCTCAGCTTGGGAATCTCATAGACGTAGGCGACGCTCAAGCGGTGCCGGTGATCGAAGGCCGAGACGGAGCGGTCATAGGTTCCGCGCGGCGTCGGGTACTGCACGACCGGATAGCTGGACCAGGTGCTGAGCGCGCCGTTCTGGCTGGTGCCGGGGGTAAAGATCTCCGACGAGTCGTCGATCATCTTGGAAAAAGTGTAGGAGGCGCGCAACAGAAAGCCGTGGGAGAAATTCCGGTCCGCCTGCACCTGCAATGCGTGATAGATCGAGTCTCCGCTGTTGTCGCGAATTTCAATGTCTCCGCGCGTGGGGATCAGCCGCGAGCCAGCGGGAAGGAATGGGTTGGCAAAGGTATTGGCGAACAGGTGTTCGCCGCGCGTGCCTACGTAGGCGATCTGCAGGGTGAACTTGCCCGGCAACTCGCGCTGGATGTTGAAGTTCCACTGCAGAATCTCCGGAGACAACAGGTGAGCGGCCATGCTCTCTTCGGTAGCACCCGGATTGGGCGTGGTGGAGAGCTGCGAAAGCCGGCTGGACCAGTTGGCCACGCCGCGCGTGGGTCCGGCGCGATTCGTAATCGCCGAAGCTACTGAGTTGGGCGAGGTCGCCTGCGAGTTGTCGAGAATGTTGGTGAAGAATCCATCGTAGAAGATGCCAAAGCCGCCGCGAACCACCGTCTTGCCATCACCCAGCAATTCCTTCCAAAAACCTGGCACGTAGGCGAAGCTGAAGCGCGGCCCCCAATCCTGTTTGTCTCCTCGCTCCTTCACCACGCAGTTGTAACAGGCCAGGTTGTTATAGTTGATCGTTGGGTACCGCAACTGGTTTGCCGGGCTCCCGTTGTACTCGTAGCGCAGTCCGAAGTTCACACTCAGGTTCGGCCGCGCCTTCCAGGAGTCCTGGAAGAAGTAGTTCTGCGATGGAAGGCTGGCGTGGACTACCGGGCTGCCGAAGGTCTGGCTTACCGAGGCGGTCCCGCCGGAATAGTCGTCCAGGTAGTTGCCTAACGCGTGATAGCCGCCTCCTGCCGCGTAACTGATTGCGCCGTGAAAGTTATAAGGGATGGCGTCCCTCACCCGGATGTCGGCCAGATCGACGCCGATCTTGAGGAAGTGTTTGCCCTTGGTCCAGCTCACCGTGTCCTGCACCTGGAAGGTGTTGTGGAGGCGCCCCTGAGGGATTTCTATGTTCGCGCCCCAACCCTGCATCTCTGCAATGGAGATCGTCTCCATGCTGGCCGCCGGAACGTTGTCAGGGCGCGGCAGAAACGAGAGCCCCATGCGGCCATAAGAAACACGGGCTTCGTTGAGCAGAGCCGGAGTGAAAATGCGGGTGTAGGTAACGCCGGCGTTCTGCCAAACTCCACTCTGCTCTGAATCGAAGCCGGGAAGGTTGTTGGGAAAGTTGAAGAAATCGTAAGGCGTGTTGAAGCTGGTGCGAATGTAGCGCAGGTTCAGCGTGTCGTTCGGGGTGATGAGGTAGTCGCCCTTGGCGTCGAACTCCGGCGAGTCGTAATCCAGCGGCACGCCGATCCGGTTTACGAGTCCCATGGCAACGGAGCCGCGATCCATGCCGTTGGAGTCCAGCCCCAGCGGAATGAAAGCGGGCGAACGGTTCGGATTGCCGCGCAGATTGCCATACGCCGCCAGCATCGCGGCGATCCGCGGGTTCGAGGCAGCGTACTGCTGCAGCACGCTATAGCCGGCCGCCGTGGGAAGCATCAAATCTCCGCCATCCGCCGACGAGCGGTAGTTGTCCCACTGGTAGGAGGTGAAAAAGAACAGCTTGTCTTTCTTCAGCGGACCGCCCAGCGTGAAGCCGAAGATGTTCTCCCTGTACTTGGGCTTGGGGATTCCGGCCAGCACATTGGCGTGGTCGTTGGCGTCCAGGGAAGAGTTCGACAGCCGGTCCCAGGCCGATCCGTGCAAGCTGTTGGTGCCGCTCTTGTAGATCAGATTTGAAATCGCGCCGCCGCCGTGGCCGTACTCTGCCGAGGTGGAGTTGAGCAGCACCGTAACTTCCTGAATTGCCTGGAAGTTTTCCGGCTGCAGCCCTTGTCCGTGGAGGTTGGCATCGTTGTTGTCCTGTCCCTCGATCAGGAAGTTGTTGCCACGGGCACGTTCGCCATTGGAGGAGAACGCCGTGCCATTGGTGTCGTTGGTGAAGTTGTACAGCCCGCTGGTCACCGTACTCACGCCGGGCAGCGTGGTCGCAAGAACATAAGGGTCGAGGCTGTCATACGGAATGTCCTGCACTTCGGCGACGCCGATCGTCTGGCTGATCTCGCCAGTTTCCGTCTGCACCGCCGCGTTGGTCGATTCGACCTGTATGGTTTGTCCGCTGCCGCTGACCTTCAGCTTTGCGTTGACGCTGGTCACCACCGATCCCTGTACCGTGATCCTATCCACCGTCAGCGGCGCAAAGCCCGTCTCCGTGAAGGTGACGGCATAGCTGCCAAGCTCGACCGCGTCGATGCGGTACTGGCCGCTGGCGCCCGTCGTGGTGCTGCGAATCTCACCCGTATCGTTGTTCTTTGCGGTCACCGTAGCGCCGAGAATGACGGCATCGCTGGCGTCGGTCACCGTCCCGCCAATCGAGCCCTTGGATGTCTGTGCCAAACCTGAGCCTGTAAAAAGCGCCAGAACCAAAGCGGCGGCGGCGATAAGCCCATCAAGCTTTCTCACTCTCACGCGATCCACTCCATTTCCCCGGGGTCTGTACAGCAATACGGCTCTCGTTCCTCTGTCGCTGCTGGAGATGCTTTCTCTCGCGTGGTTCTTTTTGCAGCCAGTAGAAATCTACTAACCTATTTTAATTTCATGGAGATTGACGTGCGATACAAGAACTAGTGGTCTTTCCGCTGGCAACAAATTGTGGCATGATCCGGCAAAAAAAAATAGTAATTAAACGGCGTCGCGGCGTTCCGCCGCCGGGCACGTGCACGCCTCTCTTTCAATGGAATATTCCGAAGACAGCCGCACGCGTCTGTTCTGCGCACCAAGTCCTGCGCGCCACGGACTGCGGTCGTTTACTGGGTTTGTTTGATCGCTCCGGTCTTCTTCGCCATCATCGTGCGAACCCAGCGCTGCGCCTCAAGCTGCCAACGGCAAACGTCCAGTTCCGTGCAACCTGCCCGCTCGCAAAGTTGCGGAAGCAGGTGCCAGTCGCCGCGGGCACTCGCAATGGAAACCTCCAGCATGGCTCGCGGATCGTTCGGCAAGCCGACCAACGCATCGCGGCAGAGCTGCGAGACCGGAATCTGGTCGATGATCTGCGCCATCGGCCGGTCAAGGATCGCGTCCAATAGCGAGAACAAACCAGTGAGAAAGTAATCCGTGGCGGGCAAGTCCAGATGCTCGGCGAAGACCTCGCAGAAGCGAGCACGGACCAGCGCCATTCGGATCAACTCGGCGGACTGCGGACCCGCCAGGCTGATCGCCCCAACCAGAGATACCCACTTGCGCAACTGGTCGCGGCCAAGCAGATTCAGCGCCTGGAGGATGGACCGCACGGGCGCAACTCCGAAGGCCGCTGAATTTAAGTACCGCAGCAGACGGTAGCAGAGCGCCGGCTCCTCACGGATGGCACGCTCGATGCCGGAAAGATTCACTTCGGGCTCATATACCTCGCGCAAAATCTTCAGGTATCCCAGATGCGCACTGGGCAGATCCCTGGCCGCCATGGTCACCGGCCGGCAGAAAAAGTATCCCTGAAAGAGCGTGTAGCCCATCTTCATCGCGGCTTGGAACTGTTCGTGCGTCTCCACTTTTTCCGCCAGCAGCCGCACGCCGCGCCTTCTGAAGCGTCGCGCAATCGCTTCCTGTTGTGCGGGCCCGGTCAGCAGAAAGTCCACCTTGACGATGTCGGCAAACTCAAACAAGGCCAACCTCTCGTCGGTGGAAACAATATCGTCGAGCGCAATGCAATAACCCGCCTGCTTCAGCCGACGGCAGGCTCGCAGCGTCTCTTCGTCGGCAGGAACGTCTTCCAGAATCTCCAGAACCACCAGATCTTTCGGCAGGGTGCCGACGATTCCGGAACAGAGCGACTCACGGGTGCAGTTGATAAATGCGGGCAGCCCCTCTGTGAACGACTCGGCGCCCAGCAGCAACGAAAGATCGATCGTGGATCGGGTCGCGCTCTCGCAATTCACATCCGCGAAGGCGATGTCGGCCCCGGAGCGAAACAGCAGTTCGTACCCATACACTTTTTGCTTGCGGTCCAAGATCGGCTGGCGAGCGATGAAACGCATCTCTCCTGCCGTCCACATCCGGACAGGAGACGGCGTCGCTTGCACGGATTGAGGGGATAACGACATCATTCCTTCTTCCCGCCACTCCCGGCGCGAACGATTGATCTAACGAAATATATCGGCCGGAGCAGGACAACACTTCAGCCGGCGGAGCAGAGAGACAATTTCCGGAGTTGAATGTTTCGCAAAACAGCATGGATCATCCGTATTCCGTACATTCGAGAAAAGTACAATGCCGTGAATCGCACCACGGTCGCCGATGTCTCCGCCGGTTACGCCGACAATGTCGTCGGCTTCGGCTGGACCAATGGAACTTTTCTGGTGCTGCTGCATGAGCTCTCAGCACCAGAGCGCCTGTCCACCTCGCGCCGTTGTGCCAACCGTATTCAAATCACGGGGGTTAGCGGTGTAGCTGAAACACGCCGCGGTAAGTAACACACTAGCGGTCTGTTAGTTTTAATCATGAAGTATTTGCGCAACCGCCAGACGTTTTTACCTCGTTAAAATCCCTTCCATTGCGACTATGCCCTGCGAGCCATTCCCTGCCTTACCTTTGGCACGGTTCTTGCTTATTACACCGGGTATGGAGGCACATATGACAAAAGAACTTCGAAATCAATATTCCGTGTGTGCCGGGAAGTCTAAGCTACCGGATGCGCTATTGTGGCGAACGGTAAAGATCGCGAGTGTGGTACTGCTGCTCATCGGCTGCGCAGTGCTGACCGACACAGCGCGTTATCGATACGACAAGAATCACTTGCTGCGCATTCTCACTGAGGAAAGTAATCAGCTTGCCGTGCAGAAGAACGAACTGAGTGTACAGAGCAACGAGCTCACGCAGACTAAACTTCGGTTACTGCAGACCACTCAGCTTCTCGTGAGCGCGGAAAACAAACTCGGATACTTGAACCAACACAAAACGGCAGTGCAGGTAACAGCGTTCACGGGACAAGGCCATTTTGCCAATGGCGTGAAAACCGCTCATTCTTACGCCGTCCCCAATCGTGTTTTGCCGGAGGACAAGGTGCTCAACATCGCCCTTTCGCCGGCTGCACAGCACAACCTGCACGCACGAATGAATGACTACATCGTGCTGCTCGACAAAAGCCAGGAGAAGGCGAGACTGGCACGTTTCGTGGATACCACTTCGGCAAATGAGCATCGGCCGGTCGTAGATGTCTTTTTCGCAAGGCAGGAAGAGGCCCTAAGATTTGGGCGGCAAGACTATCTTGCGGTGAACATTTCAGAGCATAACTCACCGTTTCAGGAAGAGTAAGGCGGGCGGACTATTGCCATCATGGAGGATGATGTATGAACAGAGTTAAATATTTTGTACTCGCTGCGGTTGCCGCGATTTGCTTCACGGTAGCCGCCCCCAAAGCACAGGCCGGGGTAGACATCAACATCGGAGTCGAGCCCGCATGTCCGTATGGCTACTATGACTACGCTCCTTATGCTTGTGCTCCTTACGGTTACTACGGTCCGGAGTGGTTTTCGGGTGGTGTCTTCATTGGCGCTGGCCCGTGGTTTCACGGCCATGACGACTTCCGAGGTCACGTAGATAACCATTTCGACGTTCAGCACGGCTATAAGGGCCCAGCGCCCAACCGTGGTGACAAAGCGGAGCCGTCAAAGAGTATCGATAAGGGTTACAGCTTCAAAGGAAACGAAGTGCATGATGGGCACGGCCATGTCGGCGAGGATAAACGCTAAGATCCGGTTATGCCGAATAGAAGAAGTAGTTCGATGAAAGCCAGCGCCGACCCGCCAGGGGTCTGCGCTTAGGAGGTCCATAACCATGAAGTACGCAGTTAGGATGTTGTTGTTATTGGCGCTCGTGTTTCCGCTGCACGCTATTGCGGAAGACACGAACGATGTATCCCATCGCCTCGACGCAGCTGTCGCCGATCTCAATCGTCTCACCAGCGCGCCGGACAAAGGGATTCCGCAGGATATCCTTAGTGGCGCCAAGTGCGTCGCCATTGTTCCTAATCTGGTCAAGGCCGGCTTTATCTTTGGCGCAGAGGGCGGGCGCGGCGTAGCCACCTGCCGTGTCAACGGCGAGTGGAGTGCGCCGGCATTCTTCACCATCGCCGGCGGTAGCTGGGGAGCCCAGATCGGAGTCGCGGGCACGGACCTCGTCATGCTTTTCATGAATAACGAGGGAGCGAAGCATCTTCTCGCCGCCGACTGGAAGATCGGAGCCGATGCCGGAATTGCCGCAGGCCCCTGGGGCCGCGACGCCAGCGCCAATACCGCTGTGAACTTGTCCGCGAGCATCCTTACCTATTCACGCTCCAAGGGTGCCTTCATCGGAGCGGCTCTGAATGGCGCCAACGTCCATGCTGACGAGCACGCCATACGCCTGTTCTACGGTGAACCGTATCAGTTCCGCGATCTGCTTGAGGGAAGAGTGGTTCCGCCTGAAAACGCCCATCCGTTCCTCGCTGACATCCGGCACAACTTCCACGAGGCCGAAGCCAGCAAGTAGCCGCCTCGCAGAATCGCGTGCTACTCGAAAAGGGTCCAGCTTCGGCTGGACCCGGCGCATTTTGGATTGCGACAAGGAGCATTGAACTAAGTTGCATGAATATGTATGGCAAGTCGTCTATTCGCATTTGAAAGGGAAGGAACGAGATGATCCAATTTGTTGCGCAAAACTGGCATAGTCTGATGTGGTCCGCCATTATTCTAGGCGCGGCCATTGGGATTGCGTTGATTGTTCACTACATCGTTTTCCAGGTGCTCCCTCGATTGGCCCGTCGTGAAGGCGGAGTGCTCAGCCAATCGCTGGTGAGACACGGACGCGGCCCCGCACGCTGGGTCTTTCCGCTGCTGGCCGCGCTGGCCGTATTGCCCGGCCTCCCTTTGCCTTCGATTGCGATGTCGGCGCTGGAGCATATTGCGGGACTGGGTCTGGTCGCCGCCATTGCCTGGTTCGTCCTATTGTCCATTGACGTCACGTCGGACGTCCTCGCGGAGCGCTATCGAATTGACGTTGCGGATAATCTTGTTGCGCGGCGCATCCATACCCAGTTCAAACTGCTCCGCAGCATCATGGTTGTGCTCGTAGCAATCGTAACCTTATCCGTCATGCTGATGACGTTCCCTGAGATCAAGCATATCGGCATGAGCCTGCTTGCCTCGGCGGGGGTCGCCACGCTGGTGGTTGGTATGGCAATGAAAGAGACTCTGTCGAATCTCATCGCAGGCGTGCAAATTGCTTTCACGCAGCCTTTCCGGCTGGAAGACGCGGTCGTAATCGAAGGCGAATGGGGATGGATCGAGGAAATCAGCACGATGTTCGTCGTGGTTCGCCTCTGGGACCTGCGCAGGCTGGTCTTGCCGCTTTCGTATTTCCTTGACCACCCTTTTCAGAACTGGACTTATCGCAGCGCCCCGATCCTCGGCAACACCATCCTGTTTACCGACTACACCGTACCGATGGACGAACTGCGCACCGAACTGCGAAGAATCTGCCAGTCCTCGAAGCTCTGGAAAGGGGAAGTCTGCATTCTTCAGGCTTCCGATGCGACCGAGCACACCGTTCAACTCCGCGCTCTCATGGATGCACGCAATTCCAGCGACGCCTGGGACCTCCGCTGCCTGGTGCGCGAAGAGCTCATTGACTATATAAAGAAGAACCATCCGGAAAGTCTTCCACGCTATCGCGGGGAGGTCGTAGAGATTGCTTCTGGGCAGCGGGCAGGCTCAGAGTCGTATGCAGGCTCCCGAAATCACTCCGGAAGCCTCCATGCAATCGACGCAGAACGATGCATGCCGAATCGCTGAATTGCTCATTCGCCCGGGGGCGGCAGCGTCAATGGCGCAGACAGGTGGAAATTCAGCGCCGTTCCCACCGGAATTTCGATCTGTTGGTTCCCGGTCGCGGCCCCTCCTGCCAATCCGGCACCAGCGCCCACCAGAGCACCGATTCCAGCTCCCTTCCCTCCGCCGGCGATCCCTCCGATCAATGCACCTCCGGCTGCTCCTCCGCCGGTGGTCGCAGCGGTCCTCTTGCCTTTTCCTTTGATCGTGTTCTCCAAGTCCTCGGTATGGATCGAATAGGTTTTGCCGCGCACTGTGATTCTGGTGAGCGTGAGGGTCAGTACTCCCTCACCCTTGATTTTGCCCTTTGCTTTGGCGTTCACCACCGTACCGGCGACCTTCGCTCCGGAGGGGATCGCCGCGACCCGCTCTCCCACGCCAACCTGCCGTGCAAGTGCGCCAGAAAATGCTTGTCCAGTCTGGCTGGTCTTGGATCCCAATGCCTGTTCCACCTTGACGATAAGAGTCGTTCCGGCCGGCACAACAATTGGCTTCGGTGCTGGCTTCTGCACTGGGGCAGGAGGCGGCGGCGGAGGCGCGGGCGTTTGAACAGCTTGTTCCGGTGCGGGCGCGGCGGCAGGAGCGGGGGCAGGCTCGATGGAAGTCTGATCGTCAACGGCAGTAATCCCCGGCTCTTCCCGGGCGATCTGCTCAATCTTTTGCTGTGCCGCTGGGGTCTTAACTTTACCGCTTAACGTGACCTTGCCTTCCTTCGCTGTCACGCTGACTTCGGAGTCCTTGGTGTCGGGGTCCGCGGCGGCCTTTGTCTGAACGTCCTTCGCGATTGCGTCATCACTTACGTGTTTGTTGCAGCCGATTGACAAGCCGAGCAACGCCGTTAAAAGGGCAATTGAAATCGATATCTTCTGTACGCGCATACCGCCTCCTTGGTGCATACCGTCCGCTAACCCTGTGTGTAGCCTTCGCCGTCTTTCGAAGCTACACACGAGTCAAAATAAACTTACGGAGAATCAGTTCAGTCAGACCACCCATGATTGGTTCCAGACCTCACTCACCCGATACGTGAAATCTAGAAACTCAGGAAGTACAAACTGTACGCAATAAAGATGTGGTGCAACACTGTCAAAAGTAGCAGTCTCGGCGATGCTCTGGCATGAGTAAAATGCTCGAGCTGGATGGGCGCGAACGCGGCGCCAGTGGCTCGCCGAGTTTTAGCTTAGGCGGAGTGCGTCCGGGAGGGTTTTATGCAAGATCAAATCAAACGCTGGCTTCTTAGTCCGACACTGGAAAAGCTCATTGTGGCATTGATCGGCGTTGGCATCGTCTATTTTTTTAGCCGCTTGGCACAGCGTTCTATCAGCACGCGTGTAACGGACCCGGATACTCGATACCGAGTGCGGAAGTTCGCTAGTTTTCTTGGATATCTCGTTGCCCTCGGCGTCATCGCTGCGGCATTCAGTGAACATCTTTCGAATCTGACGGTTGCCTTCGGCTTCGCTGGCGCGGGAATAGCCTTTGCCCTGCAAGATGTCATCGCCAGCGTGGCTGGCTGGCTGGCCGTATCTTTCGGCGCTTTATATTCTCCCGGAGATCGCGTGCAGTTGGGAGGAATCAAGGGAGATGTGATTGATGTCAGCATTCTCCGAACGACGCTTATGGAACTGGGGCAGTGGGTCAATGGAGATAACTACAACGGCCGTATCGTGCGGATCTCAAATAGCTTCGTTCTCAAGGAACCCGTGCACAACTATTCGGCGGATTTTCCTTTCCTCTGGGACGAGATCACGCTGCCCATCCGCTACGGTTCGGACTGGGAATACACCCGAAAGGTATTGGAACAGGTTGTCAATGAGATATGCGGAGGCTACGTCAGCGCATCGCTCGCCGCTTGGCGAAATGCGGTCATCAAGTACCGTTTGGAAGAGGCCAGGATCGAACCGACGATCACTCTGGCGATCAACGACAACTGGATTCAGTTCACGGCGCGCTACATCGTAGATTATCGAAAGCGCCGTTTCGTGAAAGACCGCATCTTCACTCGTTTTTTGGAGGAAGTGGACAAGTCCAACCGACGGATTCAACTGGCTTCGACGACCTTTGAAGTCGTCAACCTGCCTCGACTGGACATCCAGTTCACGGCGGGCAAAGGCACGGTCGATTCGGAATATGTTCCTTAATGCATCCGGAGTATAGTTTCAGGATTCTGGAGCATGACAATGCCGGCCTGATCCGCTTATATCGAGTGACCGACACGCCCCAACTGTCCTCTGAGGGCATACCGCAGAGTGGGCCAGCGAGTCGGATCCTATGCCGACAAAACAACGCCTTCGCCCGTATCGACGGCGCAACAGACCGGACAGGGCGAAGGCGTCGTATGTTTCTGTTGGTCTTCGCTCAGCAATTCAAGAGTCGGAGCGGACGTGCCGGTTACAATCCGCACTGGGGACACGGTCCGCATCGCTTGCCGGCCGCAGAAGAGCATCTGCAGATCAGCAGATTAGCGCCAATGACCGGCAATAAAAATGTAGCCTCCGGAGCGAGCGACGTAAGTGGCTGGGATCCAAACCGCACCAGGATGCGGAGCAACGACGTAATGCCCACGAACCCAGACGTAACCGTGTCCGTTCCAGCGCTGGTATCCGGGAATCCACACATAGCGCGGACCTGGTACAGGGCCGGGGCGCTCAACAACCACCGGCGGCGGCGCCACGCGGATGACCGTCTGGGCCATGACTGCGGCGGGGATTAGCATGAGGGTGAAAGCGATTACAACTGTGATTCTTTTCATCGATGTAGCCTCGTTTTGAATTCTGCAGGGACTCTCCCCGCCAAAAAACCCGTACAAGGCGGGAAGTTATACGCGCCGAGGCAAGCGGGCAACTGGCAAAGTTGACAGCGCATCCGGAGAAAGGGAAGCGGCAAATGTCAAACTCCTCACTGTGTACCCCCGGCTGGAGTTTGCGGGACGTGGTCTGCACTTTTTGTGTTCTTGGCGGAGAAAACGCACAGCGGGATGCACTGCATGGTGCAGGGAACTGCCGGTTCAGGGTTATGGCGGCAGGCCGAGGCGCATTCCTCAAAACGGCCACCCTTTGCAGTGCACCACTGCTGACTCACGTTCTCACATTCCCAGTAGCTCTCCAGCCATGTGCCGCTCTGGCTCTTGCACGCTTTCGCGAGCTTCTGCGCACGGCTCGCCTGTGGCTGTTGCGCCATGCTGGTGTTCGATACCGCCGCGGTTAGAAGAAGGCCAAGCGCCACGGCGGCAAGGCGAGGGAAAATCCTGGAATGGATCGGCATCTTATATACCTCCGCTAGTTCCAGTAGAAAGGAAACATGTTTACGTTCTATTCTCACACTGGCAAAACTGACAGTTTCCATCTTGCTCAATTTTCCGCAATCTGGATCAGGACGACAACTGCCCAGATCAGTATAGGATCGCGGAGATCTTCGATCGGTCAAGCCCCAGATGTCGCCGGCGGTAATGCGTGATGATGGATCGCATTTGCCCGCCGAAACGAATTCGCTAGCGGTTCAACTGCAACTCAGCGCGGGCTGCGCATGCAGCCGCCATCAAGAGGTGTTCGGTGAGAAACAAACCTTGTATTACGGTGATTCTTTTGTTGATGGCCATGGTCATTACTCCGGACTTTGGCCCCGTACTCTGCGCACAAACACCACCTCCGGCGTCACAGGCACCGGTTCCCACGCCGCAGCAACTGGACCAGTTGCTGTCTCCGATCGCACTTTACCCGGATTCTCTGCTGGCTCAGATCACAACAGCATGTACGAATCCGCAGGAAATTCTGGATGTATCGAACTGGCTGCAGGCAAACCAGGGGTTGAAAGACAAAGCGCTTACCGATGCAGCGGAAAAACAAGGGTTCGATCCGGCGTTCATCGCGCTGACGGTATTTCCGCAAGTGATCGATATGATGGCGCAGAATATTGACGATTATGCCGCCATCGGTGCAGCCTTCTCGCAGGACCAGGCGTTGGTCTCTGCTTCGATTCAGCGGTTGCGGGCCCAGGCGTATACCGCAGGCTCGTTGCGCAGCAATGAACAACAGAAGGTGGAAGTACAGCAGTCGGGGCCGCAGACAATCTATGTGATTCAACCGGCCAATCCTCAGGTGGTGTATGTGCCTGTGTACAATCCCACCGTGGTGTATGTGGCCCCCGCCACAAGCACCGTGGTAGCCACCTCGCTGATCAGCTTCGGAGCGGGAATCGCGATCGGAGCGCTGATCGCCGGCAACCCCCCGTGGGGATGGGGCGGATGGGGGTGGGGATGGAGCTCACATTCCGTCTATTACAACCGCTCCGTATGGGTTCGCTGGGGAAATCCCTATCGTCCGCCGAACTACTGGTATCGTCCGCGACCGGTCCACTATAACAGCCGTCCGGGCTACGGCGGCAATTGGGGCTATCGCCCGCCAAACTATCGGCCGCCCTCTGGCCGTCCGCCGTCTTATAACCGCCCGCCTTATAGTCCCAACCATCCGCCGGGGAACAGACCTCCCGGGAACAACAATCCGGGATATCGGCCACCGGCAAACAAGCCCAGGCCCACTCCGTACGGCACAACTCGGCCTGCTGGACAGACGAACAAGCCTCAGTCGCAGCCGCGTCCGGCTGGACAGGCGAGTAGGCCTCAGTCGCAGCAGCAACGTCCGGCGGCGCAACCGAAGCCAAGGTCACAATCACAAATCAAAAAGAAGTGAGCCCTGGCTGCGTCTTTTTAGGTGTTGCGAGTGCCCCAATACGCTCATGGTCGAGCGTATTGGGGTACAAACCTTGCGGGCTGCCAAAATGGTCTGTGCCATGCCCCGTGGCCTGTCCTCATACTGGCAAAACTGACAGTTCTCATCTTGCTCCGACTTGTGCATCCTGCAGTAGACGACAACTCCCAAAATCAGCAGAGGATCGTGGGCGTCTTCGATCGCGACAGGATCTGGACGTCACCGACGGAAATGCGGAATGATCGCCAATCAGAAGATGAATCGCATTGCCGACCCGGAGCGCCTTACGGCATTGCCGATTTGGTGGAAGGTGCTGCGGGCGGTTGGAATCACAATTGTCTGGGGCGTTCTCGCATTGCTCACTCTGTGGGCAGTAGCAGCCCTTTATGTCGATTGTCGGATTCCCGCTCTACGCATTCCGGTAACTCTCATCTACGTTGTTGGCGTCATCGCGATTTCCGTCAAGCTCAGACGATCGCGATGGGCTGCGGTCGTGTGTCTTCTAGGCTTTTGTGGCGTGTTGGCCTGGTGGCTGACCCTGAAACCCTCAAACGATGGCAATTGGCAACCTGACGTAGATCGAACCAGTTGGGCTGAAATTGCCGGAGATCGAGTCACCATTCACAATCTCCGCAACTGCGACTATCGCAGCGAAAACGATTATGCTGATTGCTGGAGCGACCGGACAGTTTATCTTTCTCAGATCCGGGCCGTCGACCTGTTCCTGACGAACTGGGGGATACCCTTTGCCAGTCATCCGATTATCAGCTTTCAATTCGGGGATAACCAGCACATAGCATTCTCCATTGAGGCACGTTACAAGGTTGGTCAGGAGTACTCGACAATCCTCGGATGTTTTCGTCAATACGAACTGATTCTTATCGCCGCAGATGAGCGCGACGTGATTCGATTGCGCACCAATTATCGTAAAGACGAAGAAGTGTTTCTGTACCGCTTTCGATTAAGCCCGGAGGAAGCACGGACCATGTTCCTCACCTATGTTGCCTACCTGAACAGATTGAAAGATCATCCCGAGTGGTACAACGCAGTCACAAGAAATTGCACGACCGCGATCGATAGACAGCTTGCGGCTGACACTAAAAACCCGCAGCCGTGGAACTATCAAATCCTGCTGAACGGCACGCTGGATGAGTTGCTATACGACCGGGGAAGATTGGTCACTGGCGGGCTTCCATTTCCAGAGTTAAAGCGACGGGAGCATATCAATGCCGCAGCCCGAGCGGCGGATCAATCTGCTGATTTCTCCGCGCTGGTTCGAGCGGGGCGGGTCGGATTCTGAGTGGTAGCAGCTATGGAAGGGACGGGGGTCTCCATGAATCATATTTGGACATCTGAAAGCGCTCACGGGCGCTCCTATTTCCGGTCATTGAGGGCCGGGCTTGCTCTGCTCGCCATACTGGTGTCTGCGTTCATCTCTACTGCTCAGAACGTAGCACAAACTCCCAAGCGGCTGACCATCGGCGTTGCGCTCGAAGGCGGCGGTGCGCTCGGACTGGCCCACATCGGAGTGCTCCGGTGGTTTGAGCAGCACCATATTCCGATTGACGATGTCGCCGGAACCAGCATGGGCGGTTTGGTGGGAGGCATGTACGCGACCGGCAAGAGCCCGGATGAACTGGTACGAATCGTCAAAGGAATGGACTGGCCGGTACTCATTGCGGGCGGAACCCCTTACGAAGACCTCGCTTATCGCCGCAAGGAGGATCAGCGCGAAGTTCAAAACAGCTTGGCCATTGGTTTCAAACACGGGGCCTCACTCCCATCCGGATTGAGTGCGGGACATCAAATTGGCCTTTTCATTGACCGGGAAACGTTGGCCTATTCAGACGTGAAATCGTTCGACGACCTGCCCACTCCCTTCCGCTGCGTTTCCACCGAACTGGTTTCGGGAAAACCCCATGTGTTCTCTACCGGCCCAATCGGTCTGGCTATGCGGTCCACCATGTCCCTGCCGGGAATCTTCGCTCCTGTCCGCGACGGAGACAACCTGTACGTGGATGGTGCCCTGGTAGACAACCTGCCTACGGACGTGGTGCGCCAGATGGGGCCCGACGTGGTCATCGCAATTCATCTCCAGGTCTCTCCCACTACCGCGGATGATCTCCGATCCATGTTCAGTGTTCTGGGCCGGTCGATCGATGTCGCCAGCGCCAACTCGGAAGTTAGGGGGATGGAGGGTGCGGACATTGTCGTCAAGGTGGATGTTCAGAAGTTCAGCGCCATGGACTACAACAAGGCGGATGCGCTGATCCAGCAGGGAATGCAAGCGGCAGAGGAGAAATCCAAAATCTTGCTGCCGTATGCCCTCGATCAGGCCGCGTGGGACCAGTACGTAGCACGGCGCGATGCGCGCAAGATAAACACGGTGGGCGTTCCGGAATTTGTCAAAGTAGATGGTTCCAGCCCCGCCGCGAACCAAAAGATCGAAAAAACTCTCCAGCCGTTGATGGGCAAGCCGATCAACACTCCCGTTCTGGAAGGCGATCTGACCCGCCTGACAGGAACGGGCAAATTCGATAGTGCCTCCTATGGCTTGACCCAGAAGGACGACGAACTCGGCCTGCTGGTCGAGGTTCACGAGAAGACCTATGCCCCACCCGTTCTGCAACCCGTCTTTGTGGTGGATGGCACGCAGCCCGACAACGTCACCTTCACGATGGGAGGACGATTGACGTTTCTCGACATCGCAGGGTCCGGTTCGGAATTGCGCGCGGATTTTGATGTGGGAGACAACTACGGCATTGCCGGAGAACTCTACAAGAGAATTACCCCGACCTCCCATTGGTTCGTCGCGCCACGCGCGAGTGTATATAACAATGCGCTATGGATCTATTCCTACGCGAACCCTCAAGCCGACTATCGCTTCAGTGGGGAAACCGCTGGGGCTGACGTTGGCTATGCGCTTAGCCGGTTCAGCGAAGTCCGCGCCGGCTATGAGATCGGCCACCTGGATGCGAGCCTGAAACTGGGCACTCCGGAGTTCGCATCGGTCGAGGGGGGCGTCGGTGATGCGCGACTCCGTATCACCACTGACCACCGGGACGACCCGATCATTCCGCGCCGCGGTTATGCGGGGGAGTTTAATTTCCATTGGGTGGACGAGAGCCCGGGAGCGCCCGCCGCGTTTCCAACTCTGGACCTGAGATCCGAGTATTTCAAACCCATCTCCAAGCCGGCTTCTCTTTTCCTCATCGCTCAGGGTGGGTCAACCCTCGGCTACAACCAAACCGGCATTCCTCAATACTTCCTTGGAGGGACGGGCGGTCTGCTTGCTTATGGGCAGAACGAGGTGCGTGGAGATCAGTATTTCCTGTTCCGCGCAGGATACCTGCACAATCTGCTCACCCTCCCGCCGTTCCTCGGCGGCGGCGTTTACGCCGTCGCAATGTATGAGGTCGGGAAAATGTACAACGCTCCGGGCGTGAGCAGACTTCCCAATGACGGCGTGGCCGGGGTGATCATGCGGACAGCTCTTGGGCCCGTGCTCATTGGTGGAAGCGTGGGAGACACAGGACACGCCAAGTGGTTCTTTGCCCTGGGTCGCGTTTTTTAGCCCGGCCAGGCGGCCTCTGGATGACGGGAGAATCGTTTGCAAAACAGATGGCAGGCCGATGGGATTTGAAATGCTCATAGCTGCTTCCTGATTTTGGAAGCTATCCGACCTTCCTGCTGGTGAAAGCAGACGCGGAAGCCCCCTCTGCCGCAGCCTTCTCGCGCGAAAGCAGAATTACAGCCTCGATTTGTGTGCCAAGGGAGTGCCCTGAGCGGACCGTCAAGGTTCCACCGATCAAACGGATTCGCTCTCTCATGCTAATCATTCCGAGCCCGGTGGAATATTCAACGGATTCGGGATCGAACCCAACGCCGTCATCCGACACACGCAAAACCACCCCGCCGTTCTTTCCGACCAGTTCCACTCGAACGTTTCGCGCACGGCTGTGCTTCGCGACATTGTGCAGACTTTCCTGGGCCACGCGAAAAAGGCTCAACGCAACGTCATGACTCACGATTGGCGGCACTTCCTTGAACTGGAAAAGCACTTCGATCGTATTCTGCTCTGAAAACTCATTACACAGACTGCGCAAGGCGGCGACAATTCCAAGGTGCTCAAGTTTAGTCGAGTGAAGCTGATGTGAAAGGTGCTGGATGTCCATCGAGAGTTCGTGAGTCTTCTTCCACAGCGCATGTATCTTATTGCTGGCGGCGGCCGCATCCTTGGGAAGGACATCCTGCAGTTGCTGCAGTTCGATGGCCAGCATGGCAACCTGCTGATTTATGTCGTCATGCAACTCGCGGGCGATGCGGGACCGTTCCTGTTCCTGCGCGTTAATCAAGCGGCCGCCCAGTTCCTGAATGGCCTGCTCGTGCCGTTTGCGCAAGGTGATGTCCTCGTGCGAGATCACTACCCCGCCGGCTGTCGTTTGCAGGGGAGTCACAGACATGGAGAACCAGCGCTGGTCGCCCCCCGCTCCGTAGTCGTACTCGAGTTCGAAAGATTTCTGCATTCCGAGGTAGATTGCCTGCACCCCCGCCAAGGCAGCGCTCACATCGGGGTCGCCAGCCGCTGCCGCAGCCTTGCATATTTCGAAGTAGTTGCCTCCGACCCCAAGGTTCAGCCGGTTGATCCCTTTCACCGCCCGGAACTCAGGGCCCGCGGCGGTAGCCGCGATTATGGTGCCCTTCGGGTCAAGCACGGCCACACGATTATTCAGTGATTCCAAAATCGTAGCATTCAGACGGTTGCTATCGCGCAGTTGCTGCTCGACGCGGTTCCGCTCCGCAATATCCCGGATGACAACCGTAAATACCTTACCTTGATCCGTTGTGACCTGGGAGATCGAGGCTTCAATCGGGAACTCCTCGCCGTTGGCACGCAGTGCCAGGAGAGCACCCAGCGCGCCCATGGCGCGATTGGTGGTTCCGGTTCCGCCGAAGTAGGAAATGTGCTCGCTATGCTGCGAGCGAAAGCGATTGGGAATGAAGCGCTCGATGGGCTGCCCCAATGCTTCCTCGGAGCTGCAGCCAAACATCTTTTCGGCCGTGGTATTGAAGACCACAATCTGCTGCCGGTTGTCCACGGCGATGATCGCGTCCATGGCCGAGTCGATGATTCCGGTCAGGCGCTCTCGACTCGCGGCCGCGGCTTGTTCCGCGCTCTTTCTCTCCAGAGCGCTGCCCAGGATGTCGGCGACAGTTCCCAGGGACTGCACTACATCAAGCGGCCACTCCCGTTCGTTATGAATCGTAGAAAAGCTGAGAGTCGCAAAGGTTTTGCCAGCGCGCTGAAGCGGGAACGTAGCGAACGAACGGATTCCCTGATCCTTCAATAACTTCCTGAGTTCAGTGGCTTCCTCGGGAAGGTCATTGAGCCGGGAGACCACGATGGGCTTGCCCTGCAGTAATTGCGCGACCGTCCAAGGCAGCTGGCGCAGGTCGAAAACGGCTGGCGGCCGGTCCACATCGGGAGCGCCTCTAAAAGCTAGCAGACGCAACTGTGCAGTCGGGCCGGAGAACTCGAACAGGCCGGTTCTGTCGAGCTGAAAAAATTCGAGCAGCCGCTGCAAGGACTTTTCGATTTCCAGGTTCACCAGTTGAGCCGGAAGATTAATGAACGCGGCAGCCACCTGCGCCAGGAGTTCCTCGAGTTCACGCTGGCGCTCCAATTGCCTGGCGTCGCGTGTCTGTGCGACGGACGATCGAACCAGACTCAAAACCAGAAGAGTCTGAAGCAGAATGAGTCCGATCACCGCAATCAGCCGCCATTTGTACAGCTCCCAAAAGGTGTACTCGCGGTTTATTACTATGCTGTCGGGCGGGACTTTGTCCATGCCGATGCCCCATCGCTTTAGTTGCCGCCAATCGATCATGTTCTGCCGGATCGCTGCTCTTACTTCCGGAATCGTGCCCGGTTGCTCCCCGTGCAGCACACGCAGAGCCATGTCGCCAAGGGCTGCACCCATTGCTTCGACGTTGATCAGACTTCCGCCGACAATGCCACGACTCATGTATGTATTTACCCAGCCGTACATGGGCCGATTCGTAGCCGCGGAAAATACCCGCAGCATCCGCGCGGTGACAAACCCCTGTCCCGCACTATCTGCCATGTAGGTGGTTATGACCGTGATCGTATCCTTCGGTAAAGCCGCCAGCGTGGAAACCGTCTCCTGCACGGTCTGGGGAGGAAGGATTTGAAGATCGAAGTCCCTATGTTTCTGCTGCAAATATTTCTGCCCGGAGGAGAGAAGGAGTTGAGCCATCGCGCGATCTGGCGCGGAGGCACCCGCGACCAGCAGGACGTGGTGAGTCCCTGGATTTTGGTCCAGAGCAATTTCCAGGGTGGGAGCCAAGTCCAAATCCCAGACCACACCCGTAGAATCCGGGACTGGGGGCCGAGGAGACTGCCAGACAACGTACATCAGCTTGGCACCGGGAAGAAGGGTCTTTCGCCTCTGCTGCAAGTATTGCAGCGGATAATTCCCGATTGCCACTACGATATCGATTCCCCGGCCAGCATATTTGTCGTTCAGGAGACTTTCCAGCACCTGCCCATAGGGAGAGTCCTGCCCCAGCCACGCCTGGTCAAAGGATTCATCATAGATCCAGACAGGAGCATCCAGCCCTCGTTCCAGGCTGGTCCGAAGGCCACCCTCAAACTGCGGCAGGGCTACGTTGTCCCTGTCTCCAAACCACAGCACCAATATTTTGACGGGTCGCGCGGCGTTATTCGCACAGAAAGAGGGCAAAGCAGCCACAAGCAGGGCAATCAACAGGACCGCGCTCCTGAATCCGAGGCGCGAGAAACCACTCCGGCAGATGCGACAGCCAGAACGGCGCAACAATCGAGGTTGGAAGTGAAGCCTCATTGTGGCTTTGCGAGTTGAAGAGCGCTTGGGCCAATGTCGCGCCAGGCAGGGCAGGCGAAACCAGCCCCCCTTTTCTGGCAGCTAAGTGTACGATAGCAGGCATATGTACGCAATAATTATGTAGCATGGATAGCTTGCAATAAATTGAAGCGTGGTACTAAGGTGAAAGGTTACTTCCACAGGAATGGACCGGAGATAAATGTGTGATGGGAGAGTGCGGCGTTGATTGCCGGGATGAGGTCCCGGTTCATGCGGGATTTGATTACATAGCCCCGCCCCCCTGCGCTGATGGCGGCGGTCACGAAATCGGTATCTTCATGCACGGTGAGAAAGACGATTTCACCTCGATAGCCTTGCCCGTGCAATTGCTGGGCAATCTCAATACCGCTACTCTCTCCCATCGAAATGTCCAGAACTATGAGATCGGGTCTGGTGCGTTCTACTTCCGCGCACACGAGACTTCCATCCCGTAGCTTGCCGATGATTTCATAGCGGTTCTCTAACAGGGCGGCTACATGCTCCAGGATTGCTGCATTGTCATCCGCCAGCAGAATGCGCGCGCCGGGCGAGGGTATGCCTCGATTCGCGTTGCGAGCCGGATGTGCCCCGGGATACCGATCAGGACGGCGCATGAATGCTCCTTACTGCATTCCTCTGGCATCACAATAGTCAAGCCTGCGTGTTCTGACTACTGTCAAAAGTAACCATAGATCACTGTCATAATTGGCAGTATTCGTGCCGGCTATTCTGTACTGAAATGTGAGGCACGAAATTCAGACATCCTTGCGGGGCTTCAGATTCGATGAAGCCGAGAAAACCAGGGCATATTCCATGAGTCCACTCAAGCGTCCGCGAGTTGCGATTGCCGATGATCACAAACTGGTTGCGGAAGGCTGCGTTAAGCTGCTGGAGCCGGAATTCGAAGTAGTTGGCACCTTTGCGGACGGGCAAGCTCTATTGGCAGCAGTGCCGGAACTGAAGCCGGACGTGATCGTGCTGGACGTTGGCATGCCTCTGATGAATGGGTTGGAAGCGGGCAAGCGCATCAAGAAGTTGATGCGCACGGTCAGGATCGTCTACCTGACGATGAACACCGACACGGGAGTTGCGGCTGAGGCCTTCCGGGGTGGGGCTTCCGCCTACCTGCTGAAGACCTCGGCCGGATCTGAACTGGTGACCGCGGTTCGGGAAGTACTCAAAGGCAAGCGGTACCTGTCGCCCCTGGTCACCCAGGATCCCGACGCGTTTTTTCTCGAAATCCAAACCTCGCCCATGGGCCAGGAGAGACTCACGGATCGGCAGCGCGAGGTGTTGCAACTGTTGGCCGAAGGACGATCGATGAAAGAAATTGCCTACATCCTCCAGTTAACTCCGCGCACGGTGGCATTTCACAAGTACAAGATCATGGAACGCCTCCGCTTAAAAACCAATGCCGACCTGGTTCAGTATGCAATGCGAGAGCATATCGTCCCGCCAGGTTTCTAGCGGCTTACGAAACCGGGGTCGTAAGCTAATTCCTGCTCCGCACGACGACAGCCTATTATGGGGTTAAAACGCTTCGCCTCGGGCGCAATCTGCCGCACCCGCGCTACTCCGTCATCATTACTTAACTTGAGACGGATATTTCTTAAACATCTTTTCCAGTGCTTTGTTGATTTTCTTGGCGTTCTTTTCCGGCTTGTCGCTTAAGGTATCGCTCGCGTTCCCCAACCAAAGCAATTTCTTGGTCTTGGCGTCACCGATGTCTACGGTGAGTTGACCTACGGGAATGATGTCAACCGTGGTTGTGGTTGTGGACATCATCGGCCCGTCCCACCGGTAGCCCCAGCCGTACCCGCCCATGGTCTGGGTGTTGAGTTGCGTTTCGTGGCTAACCGCCGCGTGGTAGAGCACGATAAGATCAGGATTGGCGCTTGCGTCCACTTTCAACAGGCCTTTGGCCGCCAACTGTTTGTCGACGCCATCTGTAATCCTTTGGTCCATCAGCTGGTTGCGGGCCGGTGTGCCTTTCGCCCACGCGTAAGTTTTGTAAACGGCGAAGTTGGCTGCCTTGTCGAAATCTACGTTTACATTCTGTCCCCACGCATCCACCGCGTTTGCGGCGAATAACATCAGAAGGACGATACCCAATAGAGAGCTGCGCTTCATACCTGGACTCCCGCTCAAAGATTTTCTGCAACAGGCTTACGGCTGTGATTCATCGCTCCGTGCCCACCCAAGCCTCGACCACCGCTGACAGCACGTCTACTGTCAGTTCTGACAGTTCAAATCCACGACCCGGAATGACTCGCCTGGGTTGGGGGATGCCCTGTCAGATTTGACAGTTGTTGCAGGGGTTGTCTGCTTATAGCCTCGCTTCGCTGGCGGACTCCTGCTAAGCGGAGGAACGTGTGAAGCGTGCGTGACGCGGCGAGGTGACGGCGAAGCGAAGCGTCATTCTTGGTACACCGTCGAGTAATTGGAACGATTGAAATCTATTCAGCTTTGGAGGGGAACATGTTTCATCACAATCACGCATGGTGCCGGAATGTATCTCTGTTCACGGTGACATTCTTCGCTTGCCTGGGAGCCTCGGCACAAGATGCCACCACCAAGATGCTCAACGGAATCCAGTCGCCTCTGCCGGTTACTGTGCTGCCGGGCGCAGCTTACAAAACGGATGTGAGCTACAAAAGAGATTCCACCAAACTGGTGAACATTTCCGCTTCAGGAATTGTGCCTGCAAGGACGGTCTTGACCGCGGGCTCGGATGGAGTGTGCAGAGTCACGCTGGAGCAAGTGCAGGAGGCAGCCGCAGGAGCGGGCAATCCGCTGGTGCGTCTCGGCGAACTTCAGGTGGAGGCCGCCCGGCAGCACCGGAAGGGCGTAGAGTCACTGTACTTTCCTAACATTGGTAGCCAGTTTGAAAATCTTCACTTCAACAAGCAGACGGGCGATGTGATCACAATCCAAGGTCCCTTGGGGATGCTGCATGAGGTCCAGTCGAAGATTATTGGCAAGGATCAGACCGCGGTCAACGTTGGCGCCACTCAGCCCATCACGCCGCTTTTCGCGATCCGTCAACTCGTAAAGATTGCGCGGGCCGATGAGAACATTGCCAAAGCAAAGGCCGGAATGCCGGTAACGGAAGCGGAGAACAAACTCCAGGAAGATTACTTTAATCTGCTGGTCGCGCAACGGGAATTGGCCGGCGCCGAAGCAGATGCCAAGAAGGTGCAGGCCAAATGGCTCTCGGCGAGCACGGGGAGGCCAACTATCTCGGCTGAACAAGAAGCGGAGATGATCAGCGCGGAAAAGGCAGTCCTGGTCCCGGCCAGCAAGGTGAACGAACTCACCGCATCGCTCGATGAGGTGCTCGGCCTGCCGGACGGTACAAAACTAGAGCTCACTCCGCCTGAGCCTTTTGTTGAAAACCTATCGCTGACGGAAGTTACGGATAAAGCGATGACGGCGAATGCCGAGGTCGTGGAGGCAGAGCAAACTGCGATCAAGGCGCATGCCGCCGCAACAATTTCAAAGATGGCGTACGGACCCACCGTCGCAGTCACCGGCGGCTACATGAATCAAAACGCGCTCGAAGTCGTTCTGCCTCGGGCGGCCAGCTATATCGGCGTCGTTGCCACCTATACCGTTTTTGATTTCGGCAAGCGGGAGCACGACGTGAGCGAAGCCAAAGCAAACGCCGAAGCGGCGGACCTGGGAGTGCAACTGACCAAGGCCAAAGTTGCGGGGGCCGTCAAGAGTACCTATTTCGGGCTGGAAAGCTCCCGCAAACTCACTGAATTGGCGCGCCGGATGGTGTCCGCGAATCAGTTGGTTGATGCGAGCTACAAACCCGGCAACACGGAAGTCGAATCGGCACAGGCGAAAATGGAAGCAGAGATGTTTAGGGCTGAGCTCGAATATCGCCAGGCGTACGCCAAGGTGAAGGCGCTGATGGGTCCGAATTAGACCAAAGATCGAAACTCTGGGCGCCGATATCCGCTGGTTCGATATCGGCGCCTGTAATCACGGCATCAGGGGGTATTGATGAAATCAAATATGACCAAAGTGTTCGCATTGACTACGCTTGCCTTCGGCCTTGCGGCGGCGGGTTTCGCGCAACCGCAGCAAGGTGCGCTCCAGGAGAAGTTTGCCGCCTTAAAGCAGGCGATGGCGGAAAACAAGCAAAAACTTCGCCAGTATCAGTGGATCGAAACGACACAGCTCACGCTGAAGGGCGATCCGAAGCCTCCCTCCCAAAAGCTGTGCCAGTACGGTCCTGACGGGCAGGTTCAAAAAACTCCCATCGGTCCTCCACCGCAGCAGCCTAGTGGCGGCAGAGTCAAGGAGCGTGTCATCGCAAAGAAGAAGGGAGAGATGCAGGATTACATGCAAGATGTGAAGGCTCTTCTGGCCCTGTACGTGCCGCCCAGTGCCCAGAAAATGGAACAGGCGAAACAGGCCGG
Source organism: uncultured Acidobacteriota bacterium (assembly GCA_963742165.1). GTDB lineage: Bacteria > Acidobacteriota > Terriglobia > Terriglobales > Acidobacteriaceae > TOLSYN. Next base: position 203,431 of record CAVUKX010000002.1, read on the forward strand.
AAACATCTCATTGAATCCCGTCCCCGGTGCCGTGAATTTAATCTTCACCAACTATGCGCAACCCGGCGACCGTATGACTTTAACCTTCGATACGCAGGCGAAAAAGATCGCGTCCTTGAGCGTTAACACATACATGGGTGAAGCAAAAGACGCGGTGACGTTGCAGGTGCAGATGTCCAGCCTCCCCGATGGCACCAACTTTGTACAGCAGACGGTCCTTGATGCGACCGCCAAGAAACTTCAGGTGACAACGACTAATTCCAATTACCAGAAACTCGCCGGGCATTGATGCCGGTGAGAGGCGGTCGAGAGGCACGTCCTGAGCAGGTCTATAACGGGGTCCGGTGGTAAGTAAATACCGCGACGCGTCGTCCACGTCCCATCGGGACTACACTGTCAGTTCTGACAGTTGGCGCTTCATCGGGACGCGCATAGGATTCACCATGCAGGGAAATGTCGCTCAGAAGAGCCCGCGCCGAGTCCGCGGGCAATGATCCACTATTAGCGGCTTACGAAACCCGTAGGTCCGGAATCACAAAACCGAAGGAGTGGGAACTGAAATGAAAACGCTATTCGCAGCAATTCTGCTTTCGATGGTCGCCTTCTGCAATGTAGCTGTCGCTCAAAGCAGCAATGTAGATGCTGACATAGAGTCGCTTCGCGCAGACACAAGAGCGGACAAGGTGGCCATTATCGGCGACGTAATGAAGTTCAACGATCATGACTCCAAGATCTTCTGGCCTATCTACCGGAAGTACGAAGCAGAGCTCATGAAGGTCAATGACGGACGAGTGGCTCTGATCAAGCAGTATGCTGACAAGTACGACACCATGACGGACGCTGACGCAAGATCCATGATTGCCCAGAGCCTCGACTTCGAATCCCAGCGCACAGAGGCTAAACGGAAGGTCGCCAGAGAGCTTCAGAAAGCTGGACTTTCCTCAATCAAGGTTGCCAAGTTCATTCAGCTCGAGCATCGCTTGGACCTTGTGATCGACACCCAGCTTGCCTACCAGATTCCGGCGGTCGCGGACAAACCGGGTACCAACTAGTAGATCTGAACGACTGCGTCGCAGCATCGCCGAGCCGTGTTGCGTTGCATAGTTTCGAATTTCACGAAGAAAGCAAATGGGATGCCGGCCCCAGCGCTTAAGGAACCGGAATGAGTCCACTCAAGCGTCCGCGAGTTGCGATTGCCGATGATCACAAACTGGTTGCGGAAGGCTGCGTTAAGCTGCTGGAGCCGGAGTTCGAAGTAGTTGGCACCTTTGCGGACGGGCAAGCTCTATTGGCAGCCGTGCCGGAGCTGAAGCCGGACGTGATCGTGCTGGACGTTGGCATGCCTCTGATGAATGGGTTGGAAGCGGGCAAGCGCATTAAGAAGTTGATGCGCACGGTCAGGATCGTCTACCTGACGATGAACACCGACACGGGAGTTGCGGCCGAGGCCTTCCGGGGCGGGGCTTCCGCCTACCTGCTGAAGACCTCGGCCGGATCTGAACTGGTGACCGCGGTTCGGGAAGTGCTCAAAGGCAAGCGGTACCTGTCGCCCCTGGTCACCCAGTATCCCGACGCATTTTTTCTCGAAATCCAGATCTCGTCCATGGGCCAGGAGAGACTCACGGATCGGCAGCGCGAGGTTTTGCAACTGTTAGCCGAGGGGCGATCGATGAAAGAGATTGGCTACATCCTCCAGTTAACTCCGCGGACGGTGGCATTTCACAAGTACAAGATCATGGAACGCCTCCGCTTAAAAACCAACGCCGACCTGGTTCAGTATGCAATGCGAGAGCACGTTATTTCGTCGCAATCCTAGCATGCATTTGGCTTCATTTGGCCGCCGGTAGCATGAACGCAGACTGCAAAAAGGATGGCCACCATGGACGGCGGGGCGGATATTTCCATGAATTCGAACCTGAGCCAGCCTGGGACGAAGGCCAGCCCGGTGCGGCGTCTGCGTGCGCTTGTGATGAGATGGCGTCGACAGGCGCAGCGAGTCCAAAAAGAGGCGCATGTTTTCTACCTGGCGTTCAGGCATCCTGGCACGCCCTGGTACGCCAAGTTGGTTGCCGCCTGTAGTGCGGGCTATCTGTTCAGCCCCATTCAACTCATCCCGAACTATATTCCGGGGATTGGGTTTCTGGATGACCTGGCGGTTTTATTCCTGGGATCGAAGCTGATTCAAAAGCTCACACCGCCGGAGGTGCTCAGGGAGTGTCGTGAGCGCGCCGAGACAGCCGAGATCCGAAGGAGAGAAGGGTTCAGGTCGGTCGCGGCCGTCGTTGTCCCCGTCGTATTTGTGGCTCTGTGGCTCCTGGTGGCGATCGCAGTAAGTAGGCTGGTGGTGGCTCACCTTCTCCATCGATAAAGGAAGTACGCAGCCCACCGACATCTCCAATCACCGGAGATGGAAGGCCGAAGCCACGCTGATAAAACTGACAGTTGTGGGCGCATACCGATCGATTTAAATACAAAGCAGAACTTGATCCTTACTCTTTCGATTGGAAGAACCTATCCAGAGGAGATTCATGCGAAACCGACTCACCACGACAGCTTTACTTTTGATGATCGCTTCCTTGCCGCTGCTGGCTCAGCAAGACGCACCCGTGAACCCCGAGGGAACGGTGGTTGCCACAGAGTCTACTCCAGCAGCAGCGGCAAATGCCGAAGAGTTAAGAAAAGAGGCGCAGAACCCGGTTGCCAACCTCATCAGCGTTCCGGTGCAGAATAACGACAACTTCGGCATCGGGCCGAGCAATCGTGTCCAGAATGTACTGAACATTCAGCCAGTGATTCCGGTCAGCCTCTCCGAAAACTGGAATCTCATCACCCGCTGGATTATGCCGATCGTCTACCAGCCACTTCCCGTGCCGGGGGCACCCTCACCGCTGAACCAGCAGACCGGGGTCTTCGGCTTGGGAGACATGAACCCGACATTCTTCCTCTCGCCGAAGAAGAGCAAGATAATCTGGGGCGTCGGGCCGACTTTGGTGCTGCCTACCGCGACCAATACGACTTATCTGGGCCAGGGAAAACTCAGCATCGGTCCGTCGGCGGTCGTACTGGTGCAGCCGCCGCACTTTACGATCGGGGCTCTTGCGAACAACTACTGGTCCGTAGCCGGTCATTCCGACAGAGATAAACCTGCCGTGAACCAGTTCCTCCTCCAGTGGTTCGTCAACTACAACATGAAGAAGGGCTGGTATCTCACGACCTCGCCCATTATCACCGCCAACTGGAGGGCGAGCAGCGGCAACGTGTGGACGGTGCCATTCGGCGGCGGCGTAGGAAGGATCATGAAGCTTGGCTTCCAGCCAGTAAACATTTCCGCTCAGTTTTATGGCAACGCAGTCTATCCTTCAGGAAGCTCACCTTGGGGCATGCGGTTACAAATTGCGTTCCTGTTTCCCAAGTTAACCAAGGCGCAGCAGAAGATGTTGCTGGAGCAAAAACTGAAGCAGTTGTCAGACTAATCCCTCGATCCTCGCCGAAGTTCGCCGCTCTCTAGAAGGTTTTCAACCCGGTGACGATGCTTTCAGGCAAGGTCTGGTCGCCAACCGAATCTGCAATGGAATCACGAGGCCGGTTTCCACGACGGCCTCATTTCTCTGTCAACCCAAAACCACGATGAGCACCAGCGAATATAGCGCGGCGGCCAACACAAAGGGCAGGAATCGACCTGCACGCCCCTCCGGCAATTCGACCACGAGGGTGTTCATAATCACTCCTCCACAGATAAACCCCGTGATCCTGGCGAGCCATTCTTCCGGGATGGACACCATCATTGCAACGGACCAGCCTGCCATAACCGCCAGGGCAAGGATCCATCGTCCGCGGCTTTGATATTGCTCAGAGTGCTTCTCGGCCAGCGAGTGGTCCACGAGAAGCAAATGAAACGCCATAGCCAGAGCATAAAAGAAAAGCGCGAGAGCGCCCTTCCAGACATCGTGGACAAGAATATAGGCGATGAGAGCGCTGTAGGCAGCAAAAGCCGTGATTCGCAGCGTAGAGAAAACTCCGCCGGGCTCGCCTTCTGCGGAAGGCGAATCCACCATGTATTCCAGTCCGTAGAAGAGTACGAACCCCGACATAGTGGCCAGATAGATGGCCTGCTCCGGGAAGATGGCAAGGCCATGATGGGGGCCGATTGCGAACTTGGCTTGCCCTTCGGAGATTTCCGGCAGCAGGTCCAGGAAGATGGTAGCCACGGAAACCCCGGCGCCAATGGAAATCCAGCGCCGGTGGTGCGATCCGGCGCGCAGCCTGCTACCGAAGATATAGACACTGGCTAGAATCAGTGCCGCCGCAAAAGTGTATGGGTAGGGCAAGAGATGTCACCTATCTTCGCGATTTCTGGTCCAACCTCAAGCGTCTAGAACGGCCCGCTGCTCAGTAGAGCGCCATAAAATACAATGGCTCCAATCAGCGAGACCAAAATCGCCATCACAAAGGCGAGAGACCAGATGTGCCTCTTCTCCGTCGCCCCAATCTGGTTTAGATAGAGCCGGTGCTGCCAGGCCGCCACGATCAATGCCAGAGTACCCAAGCCAACCATGGTCATTCCCAGATTGCGCGGCGCGTGGGGCCGGCGAAGAGCGTGCAGCGCTTCGAGTTCTTTGTCCATGTATTCGAAAACCTTGTAAATGGTGAAGCCGAACCCGATCATCGAAAGCGTAGTTCGAATCCATGCCATCAGCGTTCTTTCCGCCGCGATGACGGTGCGATGGAGGGCGAGGCCGGTTCGTTGTTCGGCCAGAACCGTTCCCGTGTCTTTTTGCGGTACTGCATCAGGTTCCAAGGACAACCCCTTGAATGGGCCACGAAGAATGGCCGAAATTAGACTCCATACGCGATTTCAAACCGCGGCGTGCGCCGGGGCCTTCCGCGAAAATTCGCGGAAAGAAATCCATTGGACTTTTTCTCTTTGGCCTCCAGGTCGGTGGATTTCTGAAGTTGGACTGGTTATAGACGCGGCTGGAAAGTGCTACAACTGTTAGAACTTACAGGTGCCTTCGAATTTCTCCACGAGCTCTCGAACGCCTGCTGCTGTTGCTCGCGCGCTTGGCGCCTGAGGCGCCCGGGTCGCTGGTTGCGGTGGTGCTCGGCATCGTGATGGCAGTTGCGAACCCCAAGAGCCAAGTCCGCGGCATGCTCGAGCGGACCGGCGTTGCCGGGCGGATCGGTTCCGATCGCATCTCCCCGCCGTCGATTCGGCGGTTGAGTCCCTATCGCCGCCCGCGCCCTCGCACACGGCTTGAGCGGACTGGCCGCGTGTGATCCAGCCTTTTGGGGGCATAAATTGCGTCGATCTGGTAGCTGTTCATTTTGACAGTTCCCAATCCGGAATAGACGGCCTAATCTGCTTGCGAGTACTGGTTTGTACATTCGGCAGCGTTCTACGTTGACCGGGAACCAGACTGTAGAAGCGGCATGGTGCAAACCTCAGGAGCAAGGGCGAATTACCGACGATCCCGGTCGATGACGCGCCGCAGAGGTCCGCATGATTCAAGTGGCTGAGTTGATGTTGGTGTTGAAGGATGGCTGGACGGTCATAAGCATAAAAAATGACTGAAACCATGCCTTCGTGAATGATTGGAATCGGGTCTTCGCGTTGGAAAGAACTTTGAACTAAGAAGTTTAGACTGTTTCGCCAAGGAGAAACGAAATGCGTAAGTCAATTGTTCTAGTCGGCCTGCTTTTGTTGGTGTCGGCCATGGCACTGGCTCAGGAACCGTACCCAAAGGTCGAAGTAGCTCCGGAATTCGTGTACGACCGCACCCCTCTCGCTGGAGCTATTTCTGACGGCCCGAGCACAAGTGAAAGCCTCAACTGCGCTGGTGGCGGTGGCACCATCGCCTACAATGTCACGAGCCTGTTGGGTTTTGCGTTTGACGGGGGTTACTGCAAGTTCTTCGGAAACACTTTAGGCCTGCCTATTTCCGGCGATCAGGTTACATTTATGGGCGGCCCGCGGTTTACCTTCCGCAACCATACCCGGTTCACACCGTTTTTTGACGCCAGCTTCGGCGGGGACCGCCTCTCGCTTTCTGCCAACTCCGGCCCCTCACACACGACGACCGCCTTCGGCTTGACGGCTGGTGTGGGATTTGACATCAAGATCAACCGGAGATTTTCTCTGCGGCCTATCGATGCGCAATATCTCTACACCCGCTTCGGCAACGCATGTGCCTTCTCCGTTTGCAGCAATGACAACAGTCAGAATAGCTTCCAGCTAAAGAGCGGAGTCGTGTTTAACTTTGGCTTGCCCCACGAGGTTGCGGTGAGCGCAAGCTGCAGTGCAACCCCGACTTCAGTAGATGCCGGCATGCCGGTCAATCTCGGCGTGACCCCCTCGGGCTTTTCACCCAAGCGCACTTTGCGCTACTCCTATTCCACCACCGGCGGCAAGGTCTCCGGAAGCTCGATTGACACCACGGGACTGGCCGCGGGCAGCTATACGGTTGCCGTCACGGTTGTAGACAGCGGCAGTGGCAAGAATCAGCGGACCGCAGGTTGCCAGGTGAGCTTCATGGTGAACCCGATGAATCCGCCGACTCTGTCCGTTTCAGCGAGCCCGAGTTCGGTGGACGCGGGCCAAAGCTCGACAATTACGGCCAGCGGCAGCAGCCCGGATAACCGTCCGCTCAGCTACAGCTGCACATCGACTGCCGGAAATTTGAGCGGAGCCGGCACGCACTACACCCTGGACACCACCGGCGTTCAGCCGGCAAGCAGCATTACCGTAAATTGCACGGTGACCGACGACCGCAGCCTGACCGCAGCGGCGAGCGCCGGGGTGACGATCAACGCTGCTGCGGCGGTGGTTGCACCACCTCCCCCGCCGCAGACCGAAATCGAGGAATACCTGAAGATTCGGAGTATCTACTTTGCGACAGACAAGCCTTCGGTCAAGAAGCCCGACGGCGGCCTGATGCCTAGCCAGGAAGCTACTCTCGCCAAACTCGCAAGCAGTTTCAAGACGTATCTCCAAAGCAAGCCGGATGCCACCCTGACCTTGGAAGGCCATGCCGACCAGCGTGGTTCCGTGGCATACAATCAGGCACTGTCCGAGCGGCGTGTTGAAAGCACCAAGCACCTGCTGGTTGAGCAGGGCGTTCCGGAAGCCAGCATCCAGACCAAGGCGTACGGTAAGCAACATAACCTCACCGAAGCCGAAGTTAAAAATGCGGTGGAACAGAACCCCGAGGTGAGCGCTGAAGACAGGGCGAAATTGCTGAAGAAGATCAAAGTAATCCAATGGGCAAGCAACCGCCGCGTGGACGTTACTCTGAACATCCCTGGCAAGAGCCCTCAGGAGTCAGTCCAGACGTACCCCTTTAACGCTGAGGATTCCATGGTTCTGCTGTCGCCAGCTCCTCCGTCGAAAAAGGCAGCAGCCACGAAAAAGAAATAGCTGAGCTGCTGTTTTCAAGGAGTGGCCCGTCGCTTCGCGGCGGGCCACTTTTTGCGTATGGAGAGTGGCGCCGGCGCAGGATAGAGATCCATAGAAACATCCTCTGCGTGGGCTGAACCAGTCAGGCACTGTCACTTTTGACAGGCGGACAGAAGCTGGCAGCGTTGTACACTTGCCCCGTAATTCCAGGATCGCGCCGCCATGTCCTACAAGAGATACACGCGCCAGTTGAGTGCTTGTGGTATCCCGGTCTGGGGTATCCCGGCGTTGTATGCCGGAGCCGCACTGGCAGCCGGGATGACCTTTCCCCGAATCGAAGGCCGCATCTTTCCTGAGCTGGTCGCACAAATGAGCGTCCCGTCTGCGATGGCGGTCTACTCCGCCATCGCCTCGGGCATGATTGCCCTGACGGGCATCATCTTTTCCTTGATTTTTGTGATGGTGCAATTCAGCGCCACCGCTTACTCACCACGCCTCGTGCTCTGGGTCGCTCGCGATCGCGTGATGATGCACGCCCTTGGGATCTTTACTGCCACCTTTCTCTATGCGATCGCGGCGCTCACAGGAGTGGACCGGGGCGGTTCGGGGAAAGTCCCCGTAGTCAGCGTTTGGGTGGTGGTCGCTCTGCTGGCAGCGAGCGTAGGCATGTTCATTGCCCTTATCCAGCGCATCAGTGTGCTTCAAATCAATCGCATGTTGATCTTCACTGGCGACCAGGGACGAAGGGTGATAACGACCTTGTACCAGCCATTCAATTCAGCGGTCCCGGCCGCCGCGTCCGAGGAGTTTCGAAGATTGCCTTGCACGCAAACGCTGAGGCATCTCGGGCGGCCCAGCTCGATCCAGGCGGTGGATGTCTCTGACCTGGTGAAGTTGGCCGAAAGGTTCGGCGGGGTCATTGAGATGGGCATGGCGGTCGGCGATACGGTCGTGGAATCAATGCCGCTGGTGCACGTTTATGGCGCCTCCCAGACCATCGATGAACGAGAGTTGCGGGATTGCATTGTATTGGGTGACGGCCGCACGTTCGAACAAGATCCCAAGTACGCGATCCGGCTCTTGGTTGATATTGCAATCAGGGCCTTGTCGCCTGCGGTCAACGATCCGACAACGGCAGTGCAGGCACTGGATCAGATCGAGGACTTGCTGCTCCGTCTGGGGCTTCGCCGCTTGGAGTTAGGAACGTTTCACGGCAGCGATGGAAAAGCGAGACTGGTGATCCCATTTCCAACGTGGGATGATCTCCTCCGGCTCTCGTTTGACGAGATTTGCTATTGCGGCGCTACCAGCGTGCAGGTTATGCGGCGCATGAACGCGCTCGTGCATGATCTGATCGGCGCCGTGCCCGAAGAGCGCCGCCCGCTGCTGCAAGGTTGGGATGCGCGACTCAAAGCAACCATCGCACGCTCCTTCGCCGAGGGTGAGGAGAGAATGGAAGCCTCGCAGCAGGACCGTCAAGGACTCGGCATGGGGATTGAGGGTGTTGCAATCCGCGATGAGGAGCGTCGGGCATCCAGCGTACCGGAGCCAGGGGCGATCCCGCGATAAAACAAGATCGAGCGAATGCCGGTCAGGCGAGCTACCCTGCGGAATTCCCGCGATAGGCAGAGTTTCCTGGAATGAAAGCGATTCCTCAGCACGGCGCGTCCGGCATTGACAATCCTCTTTTGCGGACGAATCATCGGATTTGCACGAGGGAGAGATTCAAGCCAGGAACCGACGTTCTTTCCGTTGTTGACTGAAAAGGCCGGTACATCGGATGCCATCCATTCGTGTTCTTGTCGTAGAGGATTTTCTACCCTTCCGCAGGTTCGTGTGCTCAAGCTTGGAGAAACTGGCTGGGGTGCAGGTCATTGGTGAAGTGTCCGATGGATTGGAAGCGGTTCGGAAAGCGGAAGAACTGCATCCGGACCTGATCCTGCTGGACATCGGGCTCCCCAGTTTGAATGGACTCGAGGCCGCCCGGCAAATTCGCAGACTCTCTCCGGAATCCAAAATAATCTTTGTGACTCAGGAATCCTCCGCCGATGTGGTGGAAGAAGCTTTCAGTCTGGGCGCGCTGGGGTATGTCGTGAAAACGCGTGCCGAAGACGAACTGCTTGCGGCAGTACAAGCGGTCATTCTGGGCAATCGGTACCCCAAAAACAGCGCCGTTCGGATGTAAATAGCCCGTTTCCTCAATAGCGTTTCACGCCCCACCACCGAATCAAAACCAGGCAACAACCGGACTCCGCCCAGTCCACCTTGCCCCTGTTCTGCCAGATTCGCAAAAGCTGAGGCTGTCTCTTTTGACAGTTCCCAAGCTAGAGCGGGCGGAATAACCTGTCCCTCAGAAAAACGAAGCTACGTTCTGTGGTCGCGGTAGAATGGCGCCGTGAGCGCATTCCGGAGTAGCCCAGGTCGTTTAATCCCGCAGAGATGGTGCGCATATGCCTGCAATGCCTGACGATAATTTGACCGCCCGGACCCCACCGGGCTTTCACCTGCTGGCGAAGCCGAGCGGGTCCACGTGCAATATCGACTGCACCTATTGCTTCTTCCTGTCCAAGGAAGCGTTGTATCCGAACGAAAAATCCCGGATGTCCGATGCCACGCTCGATGCCTACATCCGCCAGTTGCTGGAGTCGCACCGCACGCCCACCGTAACCGTGGCGTGGCAGGGAGGCGAGCCGACGCTGATGAAAGTGGAATTCTTCCGGCGCTCGATTGAACTCGTCGAAAAGTACCGCCGGCCTGGACAGGTCGTGGAACACACCTTTCAGACCAACGGCATCCTTCTCGACGATGAGTGGTGCACCTTCTTCAAGGAACACAATGTTCTGGTCGGCCTGAGCGTCGACGGCCCCCGCGAACTGCACAACACGTACCGTGTGGACCGCGGCAAAAATGGCACATTCGACAAGGTGATGAAGGGCTGGAGATTCCTCCGCAAGCACGGAGTCGAGTTCAACATACTTTGTACGGTCAACGCCGCCAACGAGAAACACGGCCGTACCGTTTATCGTTTCTTCCGCGACGAGATGCACGCCAAGTGGGTGCAGTTTATCCCGATCATCGAGCGCGCCAGTGCGGAGACGATCGATATCGCCAACCTGGGGTGGAGCGACCAGCCTAACCGCAAGCGCTTGCTTTACACCCAGGACGGAAACCTGGTCACGAACCGTTCCGTCGGAGGAGAGCAGTACGGCCGCTTTCTCGTGGAGATCTTCGAGGAATGGGTGCGGCACGATGTCGGGGAGGTTTACGTCCAGCTGTTTGATGTGACCCTCGAAGCGTATTTCGGCCGGCATCTGTTATGCATTCACGCTCCTACTTGCGGATACGGCCCGGCGCTGGAGTACAACGGCGATGTTTACACCTGCGATCATTTCGTCGAACCGCGTTACAAGCTGGGCAACATCCACGACACGCCTCTTGTGCAACTGGTTGCCTCGGCCGCGATGCGCAAGTTTGGAGATGACAAACGCGATTCGCTTACGGCGCAGTGCCGGAGTTGTGAGGTGAAACCGCTCTGCAATGGGGGCTGCCCAAAGGATCGCTTTGCGCTCTCGCGCGATGGCGAACAGGGCCAGAACTATCTCTGTGCGGGTTTGGAGTTGTTCTTCAAGCACACGCGTCCGGCGATGCGGACGATGGCCCAGCTTCTGCAGCGCGGCTGCGCGCCCTCCGACATTATGGCGTTGACCGCTGCCGAGGACGCGAAAAGCGGACCCTATCAACTCTGTCCCTGCGGGAGCGGAAAGAAATTCCGGTTCTGCCATGGCGACCACGCGCCGCAGTCGCCCTTCAGTGGGTTAGAGCTTCCGGCAGCCGGAGCGGAGAAGGAAGGAGTCAGGTAACCGCAAGCCGCACAAATTGGCTTTCGATGTCGCGCGGATCAGTACTGTTCGCGAAGCCCGGACATCATCGGTTCACTAATTCGGAAATCTTCTGCAACACGGTTGCAGGTGTTTCCGTTTTGCTGAGAAACAGATCAGCATGGATCACACCTTCCGGAAGGCACAGGGCGGAGAGAATCATAATGGGGACATCCGGCTTTAATCTTTTCATCTCGGCCGCCAGTTCCATTCCAGTCGTTCCCTGCACGAAGTGATCGGTCAAGACAAGTCCGACCTCCATGGAAGTGAACAACTGCATTGCGGTTGCGGCATCGCCGGCTGTCAGGACAGAGTATCCGGAGACTTCCAGTACCCGCTTCCGGATAGACAGGGCTGTCGCATTATCATCGATGCATAGAACAGTAATCATGGGAATCCTCGATCTTCGTTCGCGTTGCGGGATGGTTTCTGTTTGGCGGCAGTGCGCAGCGATGAGCGTCACCGTCGCCCTGAATCAGCCTGGGCCACGAGTGCCCGGCCCTGCCCCGCTTCAATGGCGCGCACTGCCTCGGCGAGGCGCCGGATGCTCTCGCTACAAACCAGGCATAGCTTTGGCTGGTTGGCCGGTTTCCTGCATTTGCACAATTCGCACATGTGACAACTCCTTGGTGAATTCAGACTGCATTTGCGAAGGCGATCCAGGAAGCCGCGTAAAGCGCCAGATGATTCGCCATCAATTTGTCGCCACTAGAATTGCATTTCATCGAAAGCCAGTCGTTGCCCTGGAACAACCTGCAGATTGCCCCAGGACAATGAGGGGAGCAAGGGACACGAACGGTCCAACAGCAGGTGGCAGGACTGGTAGTTTTGCGAGTTGACTGGCCGCAGTATTGAGCCTATTGATGGTGCGTACCGGAGCTCGACTCTGATTGGATTCCGTAGCACAATGGCTGCAGGAATCATCGATCGCAGTCGCGTTTGGGAGAGGGAGGTCGGCTATGGGTAGCCCGTCGGCTGCTACGGTAAACCTACCGGTAAAGTCTCGATTTTTTGAGGGACTGCCGTCAGCTGCTCTCGATTGTATTCTGGCAGCCGCGACCCCGCGGCAGTACCTCGCCGGTACCATCGTGACCAACCAGGAAGACCCCGCGAATTATTACTATATTTTGACGAGGGGCCGCGGCAGATATTTCTTCTCCACACAAGACGGAAGAAAATTGATTCTTCATTGGTTTGGACCAGGTGAGACGTTCGGCGATTTCACTCTATTGGCGAACCCATCCAATTATCTTGTCAGTACCGAAACGGTGAAGGATAGTTGGGTTTTGAGGTGGGACCGCCGTACCATCCGCAGCCTTGCCGAGAGGTTTCCAAGATTACTTGAAAATGAATTGCTAACCGCAGCCGACTATTTGACACTCGCTGTTGCATCTCACATTACTCTTACTTGCCATGACGCTCGGCAAAGGCTCGCACAGGTGTTGCTTAACTTCGCCCGCAACTTTGGCGAGAAGGTTCGTAATGGCACCGAACTCGAGGTTACGAACGAGGAATTGGCGAGCGCCGCGAATCTAACGCTGTTCACTACCAGCCGCCTATTAAGCGAGTGGCAGCGCCAGGGTGCCATTGTGAAAAGTCGCGGCAAAGTCGTGCTCCGCTCTCCGGAGCGGCTCTTCCGCACCGCTGCCTGATTTTCTTCTTTCATCTACGCCTTCGCTGCCTGCGCTCCTTGCTCTTGAGCAAGCACGAGGTTGCCACGGAGCAACGACTAAGCCGTCGCCGCATGGGATCCTCGCATTTGCCATGCATCCCGCAGGTCGAACAAGTGCCTGGGATGGCAAACGTCGGAGGACAACGTGTCGGAGTTTCGAATTCTTATCGTGGATGATTTCGCCCCATTTCGCGATGTTGTATGCAGCATCGTCGCCGAAAGCCAGACGCTCCCGGAATTGCGAGTGGTTTGTGAAGCAAGTGATGGATTGGCCGCGGTGATGGAAGCCGAAAGATTCCAGCCACACCTGACTCTGCTGGACATCGGTCTTCCATTCCTGGATGGAATCAAGGCCGCTCGAAGCATCCGCGCGGTTGCTCCGGAATCCAAGCTGATATTCATAAGCGCCCACTGTTCCAAGGCGATGGTACGCGATGCCATGAGCACCGGTGCGCTCGGGTACGTTGTGAAAGTAGACGTTCTGCGCGATCTGCCGGTCGCGGTTGAAGCGGCAATTCACGACAGGCAGTTCATTAGTAAAAGAGTGGCGGGTTCCAGCTTCTCCATGCCCGCGAACCTGTAAGGTTGCCGGGTGCAGCTGTCATTGTGCACGCTCTGGAGAGCGTAACCTGGGTGCAACCAGGTCACGCCGAGGACCCGAGCAAAACTCACTCAGAATGCTCTGTTTCTTTGTGCACCTGGTGCTCGAAGTAATACGCCAAACCTAGTGCAAGAATCAGTGCCGCGATCCCGAATAAGGTTTGGGCTGGCACGTCGTTAGGTTCCTCGATAATTACCTTCCGCGCCATAGCGATCAATGCGACTTCCAGGACAACGCGTACATGAATGACGTCTTTCTTCATGTATGCTTTCAGCGTCTCCAGGAGTTCCACTCCGATCAGGACGAGCAGGAAGTATCCAAATATTTCGAGCAAACCCTCCACCGGAATGAGAAACCGCGGAGGCTTGTGGAGTTCTTCAGCGATCAGCAAGCCCAAATGCCCCGTGGACAGTACCATGACGAGAACGAGCATTACAGTGAGCGCCAAAACGGTGAACTTCTGAATTGTTGTAAGCAGCTTTTCCAACCTGATCTCCTTCCTGCAGAATGCCGTGCGGCCAACGCCCGAGACGGTTTCTCCTCTGTTTCCAGAGTTGGCTGGCTGATAGTATGAAGCTCCACGCCACTCTGGATGCTGGCAAAACTTACAGTGCACAGGTTGGCCGTTTGCGCTTCGGTTACCCAATGGAGACTGTCGTTGGAGCTGGTCTACTGTCAAAAATGGCAGTAGCAGACCGGAAACAACGCAGCTAAGCTGCTGCAGTAATCCGCTGAACCCAGCGCGGGAGTACCGATGTCCACGTCTACGACAGAGCGCCACGAATTCTTCCATAGCCTGCGTGTGCGCACCATTTTGACTGCAGTTGGCCTCGTCGCGTTGTATCTGCTTTCCCTTTGGCTCGCGATGAACGAGGCCGAACGCCGTTCCATAAGCCTGCAGAGTCAACCGCAGGGCGCCGATCATTTGATCATGGACGTCAACGTTGTGCACGTGGACCCGCTACGCTCGGAAATGACGACAAGAATTTCGTTTCGTCTCGCTGGGAAATTGGCTCAGAACGAGGTCACGCTCGCGAACGACCTGCAACTTATCCTGAACACCGTCCATGGCCAGCAACAATTCATTTTTGCGAAAGGAAATCGGATCAATCCCATCGAGGCCGTGTTTCCGCTGCAAGGAGAACCGAATCTCTATCCATTCGATCACTACACGGGGACAATGTGGTTTCTTGTGACAATCCCCGAAAAGCAGAAAGACTCCAGTAAGCAGAACAGCCCCAAAAAACAGGCAGGCAGCCCAAGCCATAAAAACGTGCCGAAAGCGCTCACAGAATCGGCAGCTCTGCCTGTGGGGACATCCGACCTGATGGAGCGAGCACAGGCGGACACGGGGATTAACTTTAACGCCTCGATCTCGGGCCTGTCGTTTCGCGGCTCAAACGTCGTCGAGGGGACGGAGTCTATGAAAGGCCTGTCTGGGATACAGGTGCAGCTGAGACGTTCGCTCAACGTGATGCTCATCTCGCTCTCCAGCATGTTGATGATGGCGGCGCTGGCCGTCGGATTGGTTGCAATGGTGTTGAAGATCGTCGATGGCACTCGGCGCATGGCCAACTTCCACGTCCCGATGTCAGTGTCATTGATCTTCGGACTGCCGGCGCTACGCAATATGCAGCCGGGTATTCCACCAATTGGCACATTTGGAGATACGGTGGCATTTACGTGGGCGGAGTTGGCTGCCGCCGGATCGGCCATCGCTTTAGTGATCCATTGGCTGCTTCACCGCACCACACCCCCCACGAAGCCAAGCTAGCGGCCATCGTTACTGGCTCTACGCAGTCACGAAAACGGTCACGCTGCCCAGCGATCGCTACACAGGCGCCGCACCAGCGCCGAAGATATTGATGTAACGATTGTTAAGTGGTACCGGGAGGGGGACTTGAACCCCCACAACCCTTTCGAGTCTGCGGATTTTAAGGACGATTTTATACAAATTGCAGGACTTTGCAAGAGCTCGCACCATACCGTTCAACATACTGTAAATAAAATAGATACCTAAATTAACTGCGTTGCATCGAGATGCAGATTGGCGCATGGAAATTGAACGCGAACGGACACCACAACGGACACCAAGACGACAGGTTTGGAGACTCGTTGTGATGCCAAAAATGTCCTGGGGATTAGGTGGGGAGCTCTGCGTCGATGCACCAAGATGTCGTGCCGTTCTGCCATGTTCATTCTTAATTCACAGAATATGGCATCTCGAAGCAGTAAGTGGAGAATCGAGAACTCGCCCGACACCTACCTGGTCCAGATAAGAACAACTGCAGCAGTTCGTGAAGGCTGCCAATCGTATCACAAAGATAAGCTGAAGTCTAAAGCGATCTTACCGAGCGATCATGAGGCAAATATTCAATTTGCAGATGAGCAGACCGCCACAAAAGTCGCGTCATAGAGCCGCTTGCCGTAACAGAAATCGAATCCTTGCTGTTGCAACTCCCATTCCAGGTTCCAGTAAGCCTCGGCAATAAAGCGGAAGTTCGGATGCGCTCTCTTGATGGCGGGGATCAAGTCACCCCAGTACTCGGTTGGTGGCCGCTTCCCAGCACGACTGCTCCTGACCTGCCCCGATTCTCTCAGCCATTCATAACTGGAGATTCTCGGTTTCTGACCCGCCCCGGAAAACTGAGCCGCAGGAGGTTAGAAATTTCGGCCTGCATGGTTCGGTTGGTGCCGGTTTTTCCGGCATGTTTGCGGTTAATGTAACTCAAGTGACGGTCTCCAGTAACAGGGTTGATGACGTGGTCTGTTTCGGCAACCGCTCCGCCGTAGCCGTGCGGTGCGAATGTGGGAAACGCACAGCGTTTTCCAAGGCGACATCGTCGCCATCATTTGCACCGCTGCAGCAAGCTGCAAACTCGGCCGGTGTTCTGTCATCCAACGCCGAATGGGGACGGTGGTGGTTGTAGTCGTAGCGCCAGTGATCCAGCTTCCGGCGCGCATCAGCCAGGGTAAAGAAGACTTCCACGTTTAAACACTCGTCACGCAGCCGGCCGTTGAAGCTCTCGATGTAGCCGTTCTCCACCGGCCGCCCTAGCCGGATGAAATCCAGATGCACCTGGTTCGTGTGCGCCCACAGATCCATCGCCTTGGAAGCAAACTCGGTTCCGTTGTCCACGGTGATCGACTGCGGGGCGCCGCGTTCGGCCACGATCCTGTCCAGTGCTGCAGCAACCTTTTCCCCGTTCAACGACGTATCGGCAAACAGGGTGAGGCACTCGCGAGTGAACTGATCCACCACCGTTAGCACCCGAATCCAGCGGCCGTCGGGCAGTCGCTGCGCCACAAAATCCATGCTCCACTTCTGGTTGCGCCGCACCGCTTGCCCCAGCGGCAGGCGCTGCCGTTGCGCCCGCTGCTTGCGCTTCTGCGTACGAACGATCAGTCCTTCTTCGGTGTAGAGCCGATAAATCCGCTTCGCGTTCACCTGCCAACCCTCGCGCCGCAACAGCACCGTCAGCCGCCGGTAGCCGTACCGTACACGGCTTCCAGCCAATTCCCGCAGACGCACTCGCAGCGCCTCCTCCGGATCACGGTGGTGTTCGTAGCGCATCGTCATCCGTTCGACCGGAATAAGCCTCGCCGCCCGCCGCTGGCTTAACTGGTGCGCCTGTTGCGTCCGCCAGCTCGCGCCGCACCCGAGGCCTTAGAGCTTTTTTGCGACAATCTCCTGCAGGATGTGACGGTCCAGGCTCAGATCCGCCACCAGCCGCTTGAGCTTGCCGTTTTCCTCGCGCAACTGCCGCAGCTCCCGCAACTCGCTCAGCCCCAAACCGGCGTACTTCTTCTTCCAGAGATAAAAACTCTGCTGGCTGATCCCATGCTTGCGGCAGACCTCGACCACCGTCTCGCCCGACTCCGCCTCCCGCAGCACCCTCAAAATCTTTTCCTCGCTGTGTCCTCGCTTCGCCATACCTTCGGGTTCCTCTCCCTCTTTCAGGAAACCACGACAGGCAACCATCTCTCAACTTCGCGCCGGCTTAGTTTTTGGGTTTTGGGTCATTCTGTTTGGCTTCGAGTGTAGCTCGCCGCCGCCGTCGGGACAGTGGGAAAGTGGAAAACGGTTTGTGTTTTCCAAGGCGGCCTTATCGCCGTCTTTTCCACGGTCCTGTGTCTGCCGGAACTCCTCCGGTGTCATGTAATCGAGCTCGCTGCGTGGCCGCTCGCAGTTGTATTCCTGCCGCCAGCTCTCCAGCGTTTGCCGCACATCCTTCTTTAGCTAGCATTGAGCACGCATTGCGTGTGGCGCGCGATCATCAGTTCCTCATTGGTTGGAATCACCCAAGCTGCCACACGGCTTTCGGGACTGCTGATGCGCGGGCCGCCAGCAGCGTTGGCCTCCGCATCGAACTCTATCCCGAGCCAGGCTGCATCGCGGCAGATCCGCTCACGAATGGCCGGCGCTTTCTCGCCGATTCCTGCCGTGAACACAATCGCATCCAGCCCTCCCAGCGCAGCAGCGAGTGAACCAAGTTCCCGCCCAACCCGGTACACGAATAGGTCAATGGCAAGCTTGGCACGAGGGGCTGTGCTTTCCTGCAGCACGCGCATATCATTCGAGATTCCAGAAACGCCAAGCAGACCCGACTCTTTATAAATCAGCTTCTCGATAGCCCGCGCATCCATCCCGTAGTTGTCCATCAGATATATGAGTGCACCGGGATCAATGCTGCCGCAGCGTGTTCCCATCGGCAACCCTTCCACCCCACAGAAGCCCATGGTGGTCGCCACGCTTCGCCCGCCTTGCATCGCGCACATGCTGGCGCCGCTGCCAAGGTGAAGGACCACGGTTTTGCCGCCGGCCGCTTTGATGTCGAACCGAGGCAGCGCCGAGGCAATGTAATCGTAGGAGAGGCCGTGAAAGCCATAGCGCCGCACGCCCGCGTCATGCAACTCGGCCGGGATTGCAAACATCTGCGCTAGTTCGGGGATGGTGCGGTGAAACTCGGTGTCGAAGCAGGCAACCTGGGGCAGCACCGGTGCGCGCTCAAGGGCCAGCGAAATCGGCGCCAGGTTGTAGGGCTGATGCAATGGAGCCAGCGGGACGAGTTTCTCTAGTGCCTCCACTACACCGGCATCCAGGCGTACGGGACGTATAAATTTCATGCCTCCGTGCGCCACGCGATGGCCGACTGCGATCAGACGCGAGCCGGCTAATTCGTTGCGTAGGAAGCCGAGTAAGAACTCGGTCGCGTCCCGATGGCCGAGCTTTACTCCTTCGCCCCAGGACTTCTCCGCCCGGATCTCGCCATCGGATTTAGCGACAAACCGCGGAGAACTGTAGAGGCCCTCAAGCTGCCCATAGACGCTGGGACGCAAATCGGCGCCTTCGACGGAGAAGATGGAGTACTTGATGCTTGAAGAGCCTGAATTAAGAACGCCGATAACATCAGCCATGGGTAGCCTCTGTTTTTTGGGTCACGCTGGCGCTGTGCTTGGCGTGCACCATCAGCTTCATCACCGCTGTGGAAGCGAGCCGCATTCGCACCGTATCGGCACGGCTTGTAAGTACAATTGGCACTCGCGTGCCCAGCACAATGCCGGCGGCGTCCGCACCGGCGAGGTATTGCAATTGCTTGGCCAGCATATTGCCGGCTTCGAGATCGGGGGCAAGTAGGATGTCAGCCTTGCCCGCGACCGGGGAGACAATCTTCTTAATCCTCGCGGCTTCCTCGCTGACCGCGTTATCGAATGCGAGTGGCCCATCTAGGATGCCCCCGGTAATCTGACCGCGGTCGGCCATTTTGCACAGCATGGCCGCGTCTACCGTTGCTTGCATTGCGGGGTTGATGGTCTCGACAGCGGCGAGGATCGCCACGCGGGGTTGCGCGATTCCCAATACGTGCGCGAGGTCGATGGCGTTCTGTACGATGTCGGCCTTGTCCTTGGCGGTGGGCGCAATATTGATGGCCGCATCGGTGATCAGAAGCAGGCGCGGATAGGCGGGGACATCAAGTACGAATGAATGGCTCATGCGACGTCCGGTGCGTAAGCCGGTAGCCGAGGAAACCACTGCGGACATCAATTCATCGGTGTGGAGGCTGCCCTTCATCAACGAATCGACATCGCCGTTACGCGCCATGGCGACCGCTACCTGCGCCGCTTCCTGGCTGTGCTCGGTGGAAACAATGCGATATTGGGAAATGTCAACTTTCTCTGCTTCGGCCACCTCGCGGATCCTGCGCTCGGGGCCGACAAAAATTGGTTCGATGAATCCGCGCTTGGCCGCTTCCAACGGACCCAGTAACGTGTCTCGATCGCAGGGATGTACGATGGCGCATCGGACGGGCGGAATGTCCGCGCAGAGCCTGAAAATCCTAGCGAATGCATCATTGCGGCGCAGAATGATCTGCGGGGTAGCGACCTCGTTGTAGCCAATGCGCTTGGATGGGGCTGCGACGGTTATGGTGCCGGAGACAATGTTCAGATCGCCCATGCGGACGTGGCACTCGAACTCGATTAGGTTGCCTTCGGCGCGCTTCTCCCTGGCGGTGACGGTGCCTACAAGTTCGTCGCCCACAGCCATCGTTCCCGAAAATCTGAGTTCCTGGGCAACAATGGTTGTGCCGGGTCCGGGCAAGCGCCGCTTGAGCAAAGCGGATAACAGTGCCTCTGCAGCCACCGCTTCCGCGACGATTTCCTTTTTCCTGCCGTCATCGTTTTCGACATGAAACGCGTCAATTTCGCCCGAGACAAAGGCCAGCGCATCGACATCCATCTCAGTAAGCCGATGAGGGAACGTCAGTGTGGTCCCAATCTGAATTTCTTCGAAGGTCTGATTCGTGAAACTATTCATGATTACTCACCCTTCCCCCAGTGAAGGCATTCCAGGGCAACGCCCTGGAATGCAATTGACCATCTGGAGAGACGCAGGTCCATCAGTCTCGTATTCGAAAGCGATCACACTGCGGCAGGCACCCGTTTTTCCGGCAGCACTTCCCGGATGCGTTTTACCATTGCGAGTTGCTCCGGCGTTGGCCTGGAGCCAGCCAGGTTCATCAATGGATCATGAGCAATCTGATCCAGAAGGCTCAAGAAGCGGCTTCGATCGCTCGGATCCGACAGCAAATGGGGAAGAGCTGAAATCGCCTCTTCCGGCGCATGACGGCAGATGAGCTCCTGCCTTCCACGAATGCGCCGCCTCTCGTCCGGGGGGACATCCGGCAAAAAGTCGCGATACTTTTTCATCAGCTCCTGTTTCAGTTCCAGGCGTGCCAGTGGTAGCGGCTTGCCCTGCACAGCGAGCAGATAACCGATGCGACAGAGGGCCTCGATATAGCCGCCCTTAGCCACGGACGCGACTGCCTCTTGCATTTCCGGAAGTTCCCGCAGTTCCGGCTTGAGGACGGCCGCGGACTTAGCTTCCTCCTCGACCGGCGTTGCAAGGGAAAACATTGTTGCGTAAATGTTGAAGAACATAGCCTCAGTCGCGGCATCGCGTGCATCACGGTAAAAGTCAAGCGAGCCGCTGATCATCTCCGACATCATCTGTTCGGCCTGCATGAACGGCTGCTCTTTGCTCGTTGTTTTTCGCTGCGCTTTCACCATTTCTGCCGCCGGGCCAAGACATGCGAGCCATGGGTTCAGATCAGACCAAATCCAGCGCTGGAACCGAAGCGGATGGAACCAGCGAGAGAGCTTGGCCATGTACTCGTTCGACATTCCCTGAACCAGCGGCTGTACGAATGACTCGTACATACGCTGATTGAGCTCGGAAACCTGGGCCACGTGCTCGAAAGGTTTTTCATCGACGCGCTCCAGGCGATTGAGGCGGGAAGCGACTTCTTCCAGGCGATGTTCCGTGAAATCGACGCTGTATTCCGTTTTGCCGCTCTCGCCCTTGTGCTCGGTGATATGCATCGCGTACAGGCCGGGCGGCAACATCTCGATGGACTTCATTACGGAGACGATCTGCTTGTGTTCTTTTTTTGCAACGCGCCCGGAGACGAAAATTCCGAGGTGTCCAACACTCTGCTCCACCAAGCCCACAATCACCTGACCGCGCGCCTTTATCTCTTCCGTGGAAGAGTAGGTATCCGCCACCCAGTTGAACGCCTGTTGCGGCGGGGTAATGTTGTCACCCAGCGAGGCGAACATAATGATGGGTACCTTGATCGCACGCAGGTCCAAGATCTTGCCGGCATCCTTTTCATCGCCTGACCACACCTTGTTGCCGACGAACAAGTTCTGCACGATCCACTCGATCTCCTCTTTATTGAGGAGGAAGAAGCCGCCCCACCAGCGCTCAAATTCCAGGAACCGGGCCGGCTCAGTATCTACATTCGCATACAGGTGGTAGTACTTATCCCAGAGAGTATTTGCCGGATTAAGATTTTCGAAGTTCGACGCCAGCTCAGCGCCGTCGAACACCCCATGTCCTAAATCCGCCATGAGCGAAGAAAGCCAGGAACCGCCGAGCAAGCCGCCCGAGTAGCGCATTGGATTCTCGCTATCGCCCTCGCTCCAGGCACCGCTCCAGTAAGACATCGGCGAACCGTTGATGACGATCGGCCCGGTCAGGTCGGGGTCTGAAATCGCCAGCATCATGGCAGCCCAGCCGCCCTGGCAATTGCCGACGATCACGGGCTTTGGGCTGTCTGGGTGGAGTTCGCGCACCTTGCGGACGAACTCCTGCTCGGCTGCGCACACGTCAAGTATGGTTTGCCCTGGTTCCGGGTCCGGATAAAACATCACGAAGTACACCGGATGCCCTTCACGCAACGCGACGCCGACCTGCGAATCGTCCTTAAATCCACCAATCCCCGGGCCATGGCCCGCGCGCGGATCGATGATGACATAGGGACGCCGCTTCGCGTCCACCGTAACGCCCGCCGGTGGCGTGATCTTCAGCAACGCGTAGTTCACCGGACGCTCAAAGCTGCGGGCGTCGAGCACTTTCTCGTACTGGAAGTGGAGGACCGGTGGTTTTCCTGCTCGTTCGTGCTCAACGAAGTTGTTGCCCCGCGTACGCATCGTGTCCAAGAAGAGCACAGAACGTTGCGCGGCGTCGGTGGTGTATTGGATCCAATTCGTCCAGAGGTCCCACGGCGTCATCGGCACTGTCATCGATGCTATGTGATCGGCATAGGCCTTGCTGCCGCGTTCGGTGAATCGTTCCTGAGCGGTTTGCATGCGTTTCTGGAAGACTTTGCCGACCTTGTTGGAACGGTCGTTGGCCTTCTCGAGTCGGCTGCCTAGATCAGTCATGATGACTCCTTTTAAATGAGTCCATGGGTTGAAAAAACTGAAGTTAATCCAAGAGATTGCCAGTGCGCCTGGGCATTGCCCAATAGCTACGGATTTATGCGACTGATGCCGAGCTATAGTGGCCAGGACCGGCAACAAGCCGCGTGGATACGGCAAGGCGATTGCTCCGCCCTTGGCCAAGTCTGCTTTTCGAGACAACTGTAGGGCTGACTGGGTGTCTGCACAACTAGGGAAATCCCTAGGCGCCCGGAGCGGCGCTAGAGGATATGGCTGGCCGGTACGCGGGTCAATGAATTGCTGACCAAGAAGGCCAGTAACCTTCCAGTGTGGTGTGATGACCCGCCTTGGGCTGAGTTCGCCTTGGAGACATTCTCTTGCGACTTCTTGCTTGTAATTGATTCTCAATACTTATCGGGCACGAATCTTCTGCCTTCGAGAGCGGCCTGATCGTCGTAGGCTCCCTTAGTGGAGCGCTTCGGAAGCTTAACCATGTCCCGCGGTAGCCGCTCATAGCGGATTACAGGCCCAGCAGATGTGAGATACAGTTAAGGCGCGCCCGCTTTTTATTGTCGGAGCGAAGAATATACCAGGGAGCTAGTTTGCTATCGGTTGCCTCCAGCATCTGGTCACGAGCCCGGGAGTAGTCATACCGGGCGTGCGGGACGGCAAAATGATCGGGCTGAGCTTCCACTGCCGCAGCGGGTCCTCGATGCGGGCCGCAAACCGTCGTTCCTGTTCCTCGTTGCTCACTTCCAGCCAGTACTTGATCAGCATGATCCCGGAGTTTACGATCTGCTCTTCAAAGAGCGGGCACAGTTCGAGAAAGCGGGTATGTTGTGCTTCGGTGCAAAAGCCCATCACATGCTCCACTCCCGCACGGTTGTACCAACTGCGATCGAAGATCACAATTTCTCCGGCGGCTGGGAAGTGCTGAAAATAGCGCTGCATGTACATCTGGCTTTTCTCGCGGTCTGACGGGGCCGGAAGCGCCACAACCCGGAAGACACGCGGGGCTCACGCGCTCCGTGATCGCCCTTATGGTGCCGCCCTTGCCAGCACCGTCGCGGCCCTCAAAGACAACAATTACGCGCTGGCGCTCGTGTTTCAGCCATTCCTGCATCACGCAGAGTTCGGCTTGCAGCCCGCGCAATTGATTGTCGTACTCCTTGCGCTTTAGCTTTCAACTGGCGGTCTCCTCGTTCTCCCTTGCCATAAGTTGCCTCCTAACGGCGTTAACACATGCCCCACTACTGCTTCCGGAAGCGCCGCGCGCTAAACGCGAACAGAATGATTGAGAACGCAACCAGCGCAGCAAGGTCCGGCCACAGCGCGCTGAACGGAACATCTTTAATGGTTACGCCCCGAATAATTGTCACCATGTAACG
Source organism: uncultured Acidobacteriota bacterium (assembly GCA_963742165.1). Taxonomy (GTDB): domain Bacteria; phylum Acidobacteriota; class Terriglobia; order Terriglobales; family Acidobacteriaceae; genus TOLSYN. The sequence goes on from CAVUKX010000002.1 coordinate 227,588, forward strand.
CAAGGGGTCTATATACGACAGCTTCTGAAAAAACATTGGCATATTCGCAATGGGCGAACTTGCGCCCGAGAGCAGCGTCAATGGCGGGTTGACGAAAAACGTCAGCAGTTGCGCCTGCTGTTGCGATTTCGAGACGGTAGACAGTGTCACTCCGATCCCGATTCCGGCGAGCGCCGCGAAAGCTCCAGCCACCAGGAAGAGCAAGAACGAGCCGCGGAACGGGAGACCAAAGACCAGCATGGCGACTCCGAGCGCCATGAGCAGAACAATCATCAGCAGCACAAAGACCGGTGTGGTCTTGGCCAGCAGCATCTCCCCGGTCTGCGCCGGTGTCATCATCAACTGTTCGATGGTCCCCGTCTCTTTCTCTCTTACCGCCAACGCCGAAGCCACAAGCGACCCATTGATGAACATCAAAATGCTCATAATACCGGTAACGTAGAACCACGGGGTCACCAAGCCTGGGTTGTAGAGAACTGACGCTTGCGCCTGGACGGCCCCGGGCGACGTCATGGGGTCCAGACCGTTCCACGAGTTATACTGCGTCAGCGCCTGCTGCATCCCCTGTGCCAGATACCCCTGGGAGATCTGGCCCGTGTTGGCATCAACAGCATCGATGACCACTTGCACGCCACTCGCGTGGCCGCGTTTCATGTTGTCCACGAAATCCGGAGGGATCACGACGAACATATCCAGTTGCTGTTTGTTCAGCGCAGCTTCAGCATCTTGGGTGCGGACGAACCGCACGGCCACATCGAAGGACAGGTTCTGCGTCAGAGAATTCACAAACTCGCGGCTTTGCTGCGTTAGGCTTTGATCCACAACGCCCATCCGGAGGTGCCTTACCTTGGGATTCATCGCGAACCCGACGATGATTAGGAGTACAGTCGGCGGAACCAGCAACTGGATCAGGAGTCCACGATTGCGCAGCAATTGCTGGACTTCCTTGACGGTCAATGCCAGGTAGCGTCGCAGAAATGCGGACATATGAACCCCCTTATTACTTGAATTGCATCTTGCGTACCTGAAGCATGTTCACTGTGAAGAAGAAGAAGGCCAGCCCCGCGAGCGCCAGGATTGGCACGTCCACGGCCGCCCACCCCGCATTGCGGAGCAGGCAGTTGCGAACGATGGTTACATAATGGGTGGCGGGCAGAATGTAACAAAGCCAGCGAATTTGCACCGGCACATTACGAATCGGAAACAGGAATCCGGAGAGCAGCAACGAGAGCAGAAACGCCCCCATCTGCACGCCCTGAATGGCAGCACTCTGCGTACCCGTGGCGTTGCCCAGAAGCATGCCGTAGAACACGCCAGCCAGGAGATAGAAAAACGTAGCCACCAGCATCACGCTCGGGTCGCTGGGTATCCGGTAGCTGTAAACCACCATGCCGAACGCGAAGCAAATCACCAGTTCGACGAATCCGAGAATGATGTAGGGAATTGACTTGCCGATAAGCCACTGGAATCCATTGAGGCTTGATGCATAGGCTTGGATGACGGTGCCCATTTCGTACTCGCGCGCCGTCACAAGCGCACCGAGCAGCGCGGGAAACAGTGCCAGCACCATGCCCAGCGCACCGGTTCCGAAATAGACCGGGTTGGAGAGTCCCGGGTTGAACCACAACCTCTGCTGCAGGCTGACAAGCTGCGGTGAGGTTTGAGCAAGACCGTTACGCGCCAGAAAGGCCGCGTTGAGCGATTTCGCCATGTTCCCCAGGACCGTGGCCGCGTTTGCGTCCGTGCCGTCGATAAGCAGCTGCACGGTGGGGTTGGCTCCCCGCTCGATATCGCGTTCGAAATTCGGCGGAATGATCAGAGCGGCCACTCCCTCCCCGCGGTTAATCGAATCTTCGGGCGAGGTTTGAGCTCCATGCGCCACAACCTTGAAGGTAAGCGAGGCTCCGTAGGTTTCCAGGTACGCCCGGCTGAGCGGGGTGATGTCGTAGTCGTAGACGACAATCCGCACGTTGCGCAACTTAAGAGACTGGCTGCTTCCGAACAGATACAGCAACACAATGGGCATGAGTATGCCCAAAGCCAGAAGAAGCCGATCGCGCCGCAGCTGCATCCACTCTTTGTTTGCCTGTGCCAGGATCTTCTTCATAGCGGAATCGCCTCCCTGCGAGATTCGATCAGCGAGATGAAAACATCTTCGAGTGAATACGCCGCCTGAGTCCATTTGAGCGCGCGTACGCCCGCTCTTTCCAGCTCGCCCGCCGCCTCCACGCGCTGACCGTCGTTTTCGGTTACCAGGTGCAGGCTGTCGCCAAACAGAGACACGCGCGATGCGCCAAACTTTTTCTTCAGAACGCTTAGGGCCGTTTCCGGTTTGTCCGTCGTGATATGGAAGATCGTCCCCTTCATGTTCGATTTGACTTCGCTGGGAGAGCCCTCTGCGATGATCTCGCCAGCCACCATAAACCCGAGCCGGTTGCACTGCTCGGCTTCTTCAAGGTAATGCGTGACTACTAGAATGCCTGCCCCGCGGTCGGCGAAGGTATTGATCATGCGCCACATCGCGCGTCGCGCCAGCGGGTCCACGCCGGATGTCGGCTCGTCCAGAAAAATCGCCTCCGGTTCGTGCATCACGGCAGCTCCAAACGCCACCCGCTGTTTCCACCCGCCGGGCAGAGACACGGTCAGCATTCCTGCTTCGCCCTTCAGGTCTGAGATTTCGAGCACCCACTTTTTGCGCTCTTCGCGCACGCGCTCGTCCACGCCGTAGAGGCGGGCGTAAAAATCCAGGTTTTCGCCAATCGTGAGATCGTCGTAGAGCGAAAACTTTTGCGACATGTACCCGATCCGCGAGCGCACCTCTGCCGAGCGTAGCCCCTTGGACCTTCCCAGCAGCGTGACGCTGCCGGATGACGGCGGGATCAGCCCGCACATCATCTTGATCGAGGTCGTTTTGCCGGCGCCATTTGCCCCCAGCAGTCCATAAATTCCCCCATTGCGGATTTCCAACTGGAAATTGTTCACAGCGTGGAATGTTCCGAATATCCGATTGAGGTCTTTAGCGCCGATCACAATCTGCTTCGTTGCGATGGGCGGGGATGGCTTGGGAAATGGTGGCGTGGAGCCTGGTCCGCGCATCTTTCTTAACTGGTTCACGAAGGCATTTTCGAGGGTCGGCATGGAGCGGCGGACTTCGGTCACGCGTATGCCTTTCGCCTCTGCCCGCTCCCGCAAATCCTTCTCGGCGGCATCCGGGTTGGCTGCCATCACGTCCAGACGGTCACCGAATCGCTGAACATCGCTTACCTCCGGAGACCCGGCGAAAACCTCCTCGGCGGCGGCTAAAGGATCGGCAACAACCTCCAGCCGCGTCAATCCCAGCTTGGAGCTGAATTGGGCCGGCGAGTCTATGTCGTAGATCTTTCCTCGTTCCATCAAAGCCACGCGATGGCATCGCTCAGCCTCATCAAGATAAGGTGTCGCTACGATGATCGACATGCCGCCTGTCGCCAGGGAAGTCAGTGCATCCCAGAAGTCGCGGCGCGTCACGGGATCGACGCCAGTGGTCGGCTCATCCCCAGCAGCAGCACTTTCGGGTCCGAGATCAGCGCACAGCTCAACGCCAGCTTCTGCTTCATGCCGCCGCTGAGCCGCCCCGCCAGACGGTCCATGAAACGGGTCAGGTCGAATAGCTTGCAATAGCGATCGCTGCGTTTCGCGAAATCCTCCGGAGAGACTTCTCGCAATCCCGCGGCGTACTTCAGGTTCTCCGCGATGCTCAGATCCTGATACAGGCTGAACGGCTGCGTGAGATATCCCACACGCGGCCGCGCCTCGCGCGGGGTCGTATCCAGCACCTTGATCTCGCCACTACTCTGGGTGAGCACGCCGCCAATGATGCGGAACGCGGTCGTCTTACCGGCTCCATCTGCGCCAATCAGGCCAAAGATTTCCCCCCTCCCGCACATCGAACGAAACAGGACCGAGCGCCTCAAGGGAACCGTAGCTCTTGGCCAGGGAACAGGCTTACGACAACTACGCCAGCGGCGGCCATACTATTGTCCTGCCATTTGAATTCGGCCGTCGGGCCGGCGTTCCCGGCTTGGCAAAGCCGTAGCCCCTTGCAAAAGCACTTTTACACCCACCACCTGTTTAACGCGATCCTCCTGAAAGTAGATATTTTCGGGAGTGAACATCGCTTCCGGATCAATGCGGATAACTTCTGCGGAAATCCCCTCTTTCGGATCCGAATCCAGGTAAACCTGCGCCTTCTGGCCGACCTTCACTTTTCCAATTTCGCCTTCCGGAATGTACCACGCAGGTAGAGCTTCTGCATGTCCACCATCGTCAGGATTGTCTGTCCCGCGTCCACCACCCGGCCGGGCTCGGCGGAGCGCGTTTGGATCGTGCCGGCAATCGGTGCGGTAATCAGCAAGTCGTTCAAGTTGGCTTCCTGCTTACGCAGCGCGGCGCGAGCAGCCTCCAGACTCGCTTTGGCGGTAGCGACCTGCTCTAACTGTGCCTTTGCCTGCCGGTGCGAGGCCTCTGCCTGCTGGAGTGAGGCCTTGGCCTGCTGGAGCGAGGCCTCTGCCTGCCGGGACGAAGCCTCTGCCGCCGTTACCTGCTGGCGGCTCGCGTCGGTGGATGCCATAGCGACCTTCTCCTTGGTTCCGTACTGGTGAGCCGTCTGCGCCGCGGCCGCCCCTGTCTCGACCAAGGGGGATCCCGTTTCGCATCGAGCTGGGCTTGCTCCAGCTCCGCCTGCCAACGCATGAGTTCTGCCTGGCTCGCCGCTACGTTTGCCTGGCTCGTCGCGACGCTCGCCTGGCTCGCCGCGACGTTTGCCTGGCTCACCGCGACGTTTGCGTCGGCGACTTCCACACGCGCGGGCGCAGCCGCCTCTGCCTCCGCCAACCTACCTTCGGCGGCGGCTACATCGGCCTTCAATGCTTCCAGTTGAGCTTCGTCTTGCGGGCTCGAAATCCGTGCTAACAGTTGGCCGGCTTGCACCTGATCGCCTTCGCGCGCCGTGATTTCGACGATTTTCCCTGCGATCTTCGACGAGATGTCTACCGTGTCCCCGTCAATACGGCCACTCACAAACAAGGTGTCCTTGGGCTCGTTATTTTTCGTGCATCCCACGAGCACCAGAACTAGACTGATTCCTAAGAACGTCCAGATTCGTTTCATAGCTTCCCTCACCTGTCGTTACTTGTGATATGTAGTCTCGGCCGCGCCCGTTGCGCGTGCGAAGTTTGCACGCGCCAGTCCCAGGGTGTACCGCGCCCGTATGTATGCATCGTCGGCTCTCGAAATGCGGTCCTGCGCGTTCACGACTTCAGTGTTGTCTGTCACGCCCCGAGTAAACCGTTGGCGCGTCAACTCCAGTTCCTCCCGCGACAGCTTCACGTTCGCAGCACTGGTTGTGACTTCCTTGAGAGCCCACTCGACGCCGGTCGCCGAGGCCAGTACTTCGGTCTCGATCTCCGAACGCAGCCGGTCCGCTGCTGCCTGGGCTTCGCGCAGCGCACCTTCGGCCTCCACAATCTGCCCACGGATACGTCCGCCAGTGTAGATAGGGACGTTGATCGAACCAGTCAGCGAGTATGTATTCACGTTGTGCACCGGTGAATCACCGCTTTGCCCATCGGTGAAGCCGGCACTCACGGTGGGAAGCCGGTACGCCTTTACCGACTTGACCTGCAACTCGGCCGCCTTGACATTGGTCAGCAACGAGCGGTAATCCGGCCGCGAGGCCAAGGCAGCTGCAACCGCGGCTTCATGGTCCAGCGTTGTCTCGCTGCCGTAAGCTGCGTCATCGGATACATCGAAGTCGGCGGTAATATTCGACTGCATTAGGTCGGCAAGGGTGAACTTCGCTGCGATATAGCTCTGCTCCGCCTCCTCCAACTGTTGCTGGAGCGAGTTCGTCTGCTGTTGCGCGCGATTGGACTCCAGTGAGGCGGAAACACCCTGCTTGACCCGATCCTCGGTAAGCTGGAACAGGTCGTTTGCCAGTTTCGCCTGCTCCGACAGCGTGTCCCGTGAGCTCTTTGCCCTTAGCGCTTGCAGGTAAGCGGCGATAACGTCCAGCACTACAACCTCGCGCGCGTTGCCCACCAGCATGCGGGAAGAGTCCTCTCTTGTGCGGGAACTCTTCCAAGCCTGAATGTTCGCAATATTCAACAGATCCTGCATTAATATGACGCGGGCGCTCATCGAGCCGAACGGGCCTTGCTTTCCCTGTGGCACGGTGGGGATATCGATTCCCAAACCAAGCAGGTTCATCGTCAAATAGCTTTGGTGTGCGTTCGCCTCCAACTGAGGTAAGAGGGTGGAGCGGGATTGCGCATACCGGCCCGAGGCCTGCTCCAGACGAGCCTGCGCAATCCGGAGATTTGAATTGTTAGAAAGTGCAATCGTCAGTGCCTGGGAAAGGGTTAGCTGCTTGGGCAGCTCCGGCTGGTCCACTGCGCCTGCCAGCGCCGATGCAAGCACGAGGAACAAAAGCAATTGGTGGAGTTTACCAATCGTCATCGTCGCACCGTGCCATTTTCGAGAAGGAAAGAGCTTGGGGACAGTGCGTCGGGAGATCATCGATGAGCCTCACGCATCCGGACTTTCTTTACGGACCTTGGGCCGCTCTGCCTGCGCTGATCGGCCCGACCGATAGTTCCGTCATTTTCTGCCTAGGAAGAATCCTTTGGGGTTCACCGCCAAACGTGCCGACATCGCTTCCCAAAACCGGCACTGTTCACCCGGGGGACCTCCCTCTTCGCTGCGGTACACCTTAGTGCTCAATATGTGTACGACGGCGCAGAACGCGCAACAACTAGGGAAATCCCTAAGTCTGCGCGCTTACTTGCTTGAATCGGTGGAGGAGTGCTGGAGGAAGTACTATGCAACAGCCAATGGATAACCAAAGCAATGGCTGATCCGGCGGCAGCCATTTCCGCCCAGGTGAATGCCATCGAATCTCCAAATGTGCCGATCGGCGGAATGCCAGGTTGAATATTGCGTAGCGCCGGCAATCCGAAGATCGGGACACCGCCATCGGGAGCTGAAGGATGGATCCGGCCATGCGCCGCCCGCCTTTGACAATTTTTACCACCATCGCTACCAATCCAACGGCCAGCGCCGCCATCATCAACATGGTCGTGACTGAGATGAAAATCACGTTCAACGAGCGCCTCAGATCTACTTCGATCCCTGTCAGGCCCTTTAGCCCCTGCGCACTATCGAGGACCTTTCAGTCACGAAATGTCAGACCTGGGATCGAAGCCGAAAAGATAGTCCTCGTATCGGCCTGCACTTGCTTCTCCAGGGCCGAGGTTCCTACCGGCAGGCCCGGCGATCTGCGAGTTCCTCCGGCACGTTGTCTGGTACCTGCTCCTCAGGAGAAAATAGTTCCTTTGGTTTTGCGGGTCCTTTTTGAACGCTGTTTGGCTTTCAACCGCCTTTCGCTTTCTCAGGAATCGTCACAAAGAGCCATAGAACTCCCGTGTGGTGATCGAAGGGATAGAAATTCACTTCTCCTTTCAAAGGGAACACGGCTTCGATGGCATTCATCCGTTCTCCCTTTGGAAACCGAATTCCTGCTGGCCATGGACGGTGTTCAGGATCAATTGCAGGTCGGTCGCCGGCGTGACTTCGTCCTGAGCTACGCCCGGCAAGGCGAAACGATATCCTGGTCGTCAGTTCCAAGCGCTGTAGGTCCACGCGTGCAACGCTGATGTCCATGATTAAATGGTCGGCGCCTCGCGGCGCGACCTCCAAGCTCACGGAACGTCGTTCGGCTTCGGAATAGGCCCGCCAAATGGCAAGAAGATAACAGAAAAATGGCTATTACGGTTAGTACCGTGCGCAGCCGTGGGCGGAACTCGGGACGCACTGAGATCGTAGAGGGGGACATCGGTACTTCCTCGCTGGGTTCAGCGGAATCGGCAGCCTGCGTTGACTTCCAGGCTAAGCTTGGTCTCCCGAAAGCAAACTAGTTTTGAATCCCTACTTGGACAACTAGGGAAATCCCTAGTACCCTCCGCAACTGCGATGGAGAACAAGGTTGGTTGGAAGGCGTACTCAATGAATTGCGACCAAGAGGGCCTCCACCGCTACGCCGATTGCGTTGCAATACGTGCGATTCCGGTGCATAATTTCAGCGGCCCTCGCGCGAGATTGTTACATTGACCACACCTTCAACCCCATGCAACGCCTGAATCTCTACCGATGCTTCGCCTCGGCTGTCTGTCTCTCCAACACCCCCATGCTGCGTTGGCTTGTCGTAGCTGCGCTCGTGCTGGTCTGTTTCTCGCCGGTTTGCCAGGGGCAGGTGAGAAAGAACGTTCTCATGATCCCCGAGTTCGGACAGTCCCATCCCGGTCCGGCGCTCGTGACCAACCTGATACTAGATGCGCTCCACTCAGACCCGCGTTTCCAGGTCGAGTTCTACTGGGAGAGCCTGGACGCAGCGGACCAATCAGACAAGTCGCAGGACGAGCAGCGTGATCTGCTTCTTCAAAAGTACCGCGGCCGCAAGATGGACCTGATAGTGTTGGGGGGGCCAGATCCGATCCGGTTCCTGGCGGAGCCGTCGAAACCGTTCTTCCCCGATGTCCCGGTCGTATTCTGTTGCAGCGATCCCGGTCAACTTCCGCAAGTGGTAGCAGATTCCCGATCTACAGGCTCGTGGCTGCAATTCGAACCCTCGAAGACACTGGATGCCGCCCTCGGTTTGCTGCCGGAAACGCGCCACGTCTTCGTGGTAGGAGGCCAGTCCAAATACGATCGAAGTCTTACAGCGCTCGTCACGGCGGGGCTCAAATCTTACGAGACCCGGCTGGATATCACGTATCTGAATGACCTTCCGATGAACCAATTGCAGGAAAAGCTGAGGCAACTTCCGAGCCATTCCATCGTTCTATATGTTACTTTCTTCGAGGATGCGGCAGGGCGGAAGTTCCTCAATGGGCCTGAGGCCCTTCCGATGATCGTTGCGGCCTCGAATGCTCCGGTATTTGGCATGATCGACACCTATCTCGGCCGGGGCGTCGTCGGCGGAGACGTGGTTAGCGTCGAGGAGCAAGGCAAGATCGCGGCCCGCGATGTAGTTGCGATCTTAGGCGGAAAGCAGCCGCGGGAGATTCCCGTCGTGCACGACCAAAGTGTTTACAGGTTCGACTGGAGCCAGTTGCAGCGCTGGAAACTGGACGCAAGTAAGCTCCCGGCCGGAAGCACCATTCTGTTTCGCCAGCCAACACTCTGGGAGCGACACAAGTGGACCTTGCTCATGGGATTGCTGACGATGGTGGGCCTGGCTTTGCTAACCATCTACCTCCTATATAAGCAGAAGCAGCTCAAGTCCGCCCGGGACGCCCAAGTTGAACTCAGCGGCATGCTCATCAACGCTCAGGAAACGGAGCGTAGCCGGCTCGCCGCCGAGATTCATGATGATTTCAGCCAGAGGATCGCAGTGCTGGCTCTGGGTCTGGGAACCGCCTCCCAGAATATTCAGGAATCGCCCCAGGAAGCGAACCGTCAGTTGCACGAACTTTCCAACGAAGTCAGCGCGATTAGCGGTGACCTTCACACCCTTTCGCATAGCCTGCACTCTGCCACACTGGAAAGACTGGGCCTTGCGTCGGGCGTGGGTGCGTTTTGCAAAGAGTTTTCGGTTCAACAAGGGATGAAGATCGATTTCACCCATGACGATATTCCCATGTCGATCAACCCGGACGTCGCGCTGTGCGTTTTTCGGATCGCGCAGGAAGGCCTTCGGAACATAAAGAAGCACAGTAGCGTATCAAGCGCCCACGTCGGCTTGAAAATAGCCGGCAGCACAATTCATTTGTCGGTTAGTGATCGGGGCATAGGCTTTAATCCCAAAGAACTTAAGATGAGCGAGGGTCTCGGTGTCCGGAGCATGGCGGAACGCGCACATTTGCTGGGGGGGCGCTTCGAGATCTCGTCAAAACTGGGTAAGGGGACGGTGATCGACGTCTGGCTGCCGCTGCAACCACGATCGTCGGCTAAAAATGATTAGAGCGCGATGTTCGTCGTGGTTGTGTGAGGAATGTGCAAGCACCGCTATGCGATCCGACCACCTGCCGCGCATGAAAGACTGCGGGGTTCAACCGACACCAGTCCCGTCTTCACGGCGAACAGGACAAGATCCGCATTACTTTTCAGATTGAAGTCCGCCATGATGTGCTGCTTGTGAAACTCGATCGTCTTTACACTCAGATTGAGATGCACCGCTATCTCTTTCAGGCAATAGCCTTCTGCGAACAATTGCACGATATCGCACTGGCGAGGCGTCAGCGGCTTGGAGAACTGCTTGACACGGGCCTGCTGCTCCACCCAATCCTCCGGCCGGAGCTTTGGTGAAAGGTAGGACTTTCCCTGCCAGACCTGGTCAATGGCGGTCAGCAACTCGGTAGCGGCCGAATGCTTGAGAACGAAACCCACCCGCCCCAATTCCATCGCAACAGCCGCCAGGCTTGGATCCTCCTGCATCGTCAGGAACACGATCCGAACGTTGGGAAGTTGTTCCCGTATGCGGCGTGCGGCGTCTAACCCATTGAGAAGCGGCAAGCCGATGTCGACGATGGTCACGTCAGGCTTGAGCCTGATGGCCTCGCTCACGAGCGCCCGGCCATCCATCACCGTTCCGATTACCACGTACGTCTTATCCAGAAAGCATTTGAGGGCATCGACGAAGACTGCATGATCGTCGGCGATCAGAAGGTGTGGACGCGACTTTTCACAAAGGGATGCCATGTGGTTCCCCGTGGAAATGGGCTCGGCTTACTCAGCAATAAATATCCTAGGCTCAAAAGCGGCACTTGGGAACTGTACGAAGTTACAGTTCTGGATAATTATTTAGACAGTCCGATTCCGCGGAACTGTAGCTGGGCTGGTCACAGAATCCTGCGGCTGGCCGTTCGAAAAGCCCGCAGTCTTAAGCGTAAGGCGAAGATTGTAATCCCTCCGTTCCGCTGACGCGCTGGAATCGCTGGCTGAATATTCGAACGTTTTTCTATAGGTAAATTTCAGTTTTCTTGTCCCGGAGGCGTCCTGTTTTCCTTGGCTAGGGTTTTCCCTAGTTGTTGCGGAGACACACGGCACTTATTCTCAACGCGAGTTTCCGTGAGGGCGGCCGGTGAATAGCCCACGTGTTCTGCTCGCTGACGACAATAAGCTCCTTGTGGAGCGAGTAGCAGAACTACTGGCTTCATCTTTCGATGTGGTGGGCATCGCACGCAATGGACAAGATCTGATTTCTAAGGCACTCAGTCTTACTCCGGATGTAATTGTCGTAGATATCAAAATGCCTGTCCTTTCAGGGATCGAAGCAGTAGATCAGCTCCGAAAAACTGAACTAACCTCGAAATTCGTGTTTTTGACGATTTACAGCGAAGACGAATTCGTTCAGGCCTGCATCCAGCAAGGGGCTTTAGGCTACGTTCTCAAATCCCACATGACGGATGATCTTATACCCGCTATCAATTCAGCGATGGCGGGAAAATTGTTCCTCTCTCCGGCTCTTTCGAAGTCGGAGAACCATCCGTAAGTCGCCATCTTCAGTCGGCAGATTTACCAAGGGAGCGTCACATGACACAAGCAGCCACACTCGCAAAACCAGAGTCCAGGCAGCCCGTCAACGGCAATATCCCGTCCTTTCAGGCGGGCCTCTCTCGAGCCGAACTCAAGGCGATGGGGAAAGCGTTGCGGGACAAGTGTTCGCGGATCGCGCACGCCGAATGGAAGCCGCCGCACGGTCGGCCGGATCCGGTCAGCCTGGTGCTGAAGGCCGACGAGGGGCGTCTTCCCGATCTCCTTCCCTTGCGCCACGGACGCATGGTGCTGTCTCCCTTTACCTTCTATCGAGGCTCGGCGCTCGCCATGGCGGTGGATTTGGCGGGCACTCCGTCTACCGGCGTCCGCGTGCACTGCGGTGGCGACTCCCATCTGGTCAACTTCCGGGGTCTCGCCACCCCGGAGAGGCAAGTCATCTTCGCCATCAACGACCTCGATGAGACGCTCCCGGCGCCCTGGGAGTGGGACCTCAAGCGTCTGGCGGCGAGCTTCGTGATCGCCTGTCGCGACAACGGTCTCAGCGAATCCGATGCTAAGGATGCGGTGCTCACTTGTGTCAGGTCCTACCGCGAGCACATGGCCGAGTTCTCCGAAATGAAGGTGCTGGACCTGTGGTACTTCGCCGTCGAGGCCGAGATGCTGATCGCGGGCGTCAAGGATGCGGGGATCCGCCGCGGCGCGATCAAGAACCTGGCGAAGGCGCGTGCGAGCAGCACCTCCGAAGGCATCTTCCCGAAGCTCATAGAGGATTCGGGGGATCGCAGGCCATCAAGGACGTTCTCCCAGCAATTTATCACTGGAAAGGTCACGTCGCTGGAGAAGTCCATCCGGACGCCAGGCAGCTGTTCGCCCAGTACCGCGAATCGTTGGCGCCCGCCAATCAGATGTTGCTCGACCGCTACGTCATCAAGGATGCCGCGATCAAGGTCGTCGGCGTTGGGAGCGTCGGCACTGTGTGCTCTGTGGTGCTGTTAATGGCCAGCGACGGCGATGCGCTCATCCTCCAGTTCAAGCAGGCACGCGCCTCGGTCCTGGAGGCCTATGCGGGGAAAAGCATCTTCCCTAACCACGGACAGCGTGTCGTCAACGGCCACCGGCTCATGCAGCCGGCCAGCGACATCTTTCTCGGCTGGGCCGAGGGCGTGCAAGGGCGTCACTACTATGTCCGCCAACTCCGCGACGTCAAGATCAAGTTTGCCGTCGAGACGTTTGCCGCCGACAGGATGAACGTTTTTGCCCAGTGTTGCGGCTACACGCTGGCGCTCTCCCATGCGCGTTCCGGCGCCCCCGCGGTAATCAGCGGGTACCTGGGCAAGAGCGACGTGTTCGACAAGGCGCTCGCCGCCTTCTCGGTTGCCTACGCCGACCAGAACGAGAAGGACCACGCCGCGCTCAAACGTGCGATCCGTGCCGGGAAGGTCAAGGCAGTCATCGAAAAGGCGAAGTGAGTCGCTTGCGCATGAAGGAGACGACGGAAAAAGAGAGGGAACCCGTGAACCGCGCCGGATTGAAGGCCCCGCGCGCCGGCGCGATCCCCGATATAGTGTTCTCGATCCCGCTCATCGACACTGCCGTTCGCAGGGATCGCCTGTGGTTTGGGCCCGGCCTGTCATGAAGAAGGGCCGCGCCCACAATTACATGCGACAGGGCCCACCATGTCATTCGCCGCCCTCAATACGCTCGCCCGAAACTAGTTCGGCCTGCCCTGCCATGAATACTGCCAGGCAGCCGAGACGTACTGGAAGTTGCCGCTATACCGGATGTAGATGCCGTCGCTGTAGCTGAATTTCAGGGACTGGTGTTTGTTTATCGGGACCGAGAGTGTGCCTCCGATGCGGGAGTTCAGGTCGCAACGGACACCAGCCGTTCGAAGAAAAAAACGAACCGTGTCGAAATGACCACATGTGAATTTCCAAGAAACACATTCTGAAAGCTTTATGGCACCGGGATGGGACTTGAACCCACAGCTCTTTCGAGTCTGCGGATTTCATGTCCGATTTTGCCTGAATTACATGCTTTCACCTTGGTTGCAAGATGTCGCATAAGATACTGTAAACAAGTTTGTTAGGCGTATTTGTCGTGTTGCATCGCGGTGCTGAATTGTACATGGAAATTGAACCGCTAACGGACACCACAACGGACACCAGAACGGTTGAGCAACAAGACTTAACCGCGTCTAAATGACCACAAGTAAATTTGCAAACCATACATTCTGAAAGCTTTATGGTACCGGGAGGGGGACTTGAACCCCCACAACCCTTTCGGGTCTGCGGATTTTAAGTCCGCTGCGTCTGCCAGTTTCGCCATCCCGGCTTTCCGATGAAGCCACCGCAGAGTGAGGGGCCGCGCGCGGAACCGGCGGCACTGCGGAGAAAATATCAAGCCTCGGAGCCTAATCAGTTTCGCACAGCGGGTGCTCCACTGCCAATCTCTCCGTCGTCTTGCATTCAATCCTGCTGTGCTAGTATTCAGCATTATCGATGCGGCGCTCCCCGGCCAATCTCGTCCTAGCCATCCTGCTCTGGAGCTACCTGGCTCCGGTCTTTCTAGCTGCGACTGAACTCGACCTGCCCCCCTGCTGCCGGAGCCACGGCAAGCATCATGGCTGTACCTGCTGTATGTCGCGCCGCGGCTCCGATGGCCCCGGATTTCATGACAATTCTCCACGGTGTCCCTGCCGCCTGCTCGGCTCCGTAAACCACGGCATCACGGCTGCCGAGGTAAAAAAGCGCTTCTCCATCTATCCGCCCTCCGCAGACTGCCTCGTCCCATTCGAAGCGGCCTCCAATGTATTCCAAGACCGTATTCGTTTGTCAGGACGCGGTCCGCCGGGCTTGCCTCTTTAGCGTACAGATTCCAATCACCATGGGACTTTGTGGCGCCATGTCGTCGTTGCCGCCGCATGCCCCGGTATCTATTACCGAGCCTTCTTGCCTGCTCGCTAGGCCTGTGCGCTCGATTTTGGAGAATTGCTATGTCTCGTCGTGTCTTCTTACTTTCGCTTGTCGCATTGTTCATACTTATCGCTACCGCCGCATTCGCCAACGATTACGGAGCCGTCCGCGGCGTGGTGCACGACCCTCAGCATCGTCCCGTTCAAGATGCCACCGTGACGCTCAAAGCCAGATCGTCGGAGTGGTCAAAGACGGCCACCACCGGAGCCGATGGCGAATTCCAATTCAACGCTGTTCCGCTCGGCGAATACTCCGTCAGCGCCGCCCGGCAGGGCTTCGCGCAGATCTCACAAGAGCTCATCGTCATCTCGGGATCGGTGCCCGTTGTGCATCTTCAATTGCCGGTCGCCACAGCAAATGAAAACGTCACCGTCTCCGCCGCGCCCCCGGTCATTGCCACCGACAGCTTCACACCCGTCACTCTGGTCAGCGGCGAGGACATCGAGCGCACGCCCGGCGCCGACGCCACCAACAGCATGGCCATGATCACAGACTACGTCCCCGGAGCCTACGTCACGCACGACATGCTGCACATGCGCGGCGGCCACCAAACCAGCTGGCTCCTCGATGGCATTCCCGTCATCAACACCGCCATTGCGCAGAACCTGGGTCCCCAGTTCGATCCCAAGGACCTCGACTACGTCGAAGTCAATCGCGGCAGCTACGGAGCCGAGTTTGGCGACCGCACCTATGGAGTCTTCAACGTCGTTCCCCGCACTGGATTCGAGCGCAACAATGATGCCGAACTCGTCCTCACCGGCGGCAACTTCTACCAGACCGACGATCAGCTCAGCTTCGGCGGCCACACCGACCGCTTCGCCTACTACGCCAGCGTCAACGGCAACCGCAGCAATCTCGGACTCCAGCCGCCCGTTCCCCAGGTCGTGCACGATGCCGTCAACGGTGTCGGCGCCTTCGGAGACCTCATCTACAACGTCGATCCCTCCAACCAGCTCCGCCTGATGACCTCCTTCCGTCGCGACTATTACCAAATCCCTTACGACCCCAATCCCAACGATATCGAGAACGGTTTAGTAGATGGACAGCTGACCGGACTCTTTCCCAGCCTGTATCTTCGCGATAACCAAACCGAGCTCGATGGCGGACTCCTTTTCACTTGGCTTCACACTTTCAATTCCCACCTCCTCACCACGGTGTCTCCGTTTTACCACTACAACAGCGGCGACTACGCCAGCAATCCCAACGACATTCCCATCGCCACCACGGAAGACCGCGCCTCCACCTACGTCGGAGGTCAGGCTACCTTCGCCGCCAACTACAAGAAGAACGATCTGCAGGTTGGATTCCTCAGCTTCTACCAGAGCGACAACCAGACCTTCGGCGCCATCTTCAATGACGGCAGCGGAAATCCTCCCTTCACCATCAGCGAGACCCCGAACGCGAATCTCGAGACCTTCTATATTGATGACAAATTCAATCCCTTTTCCTGGATGACGCTCTCGGCCGGCATGCGTCCAACGCGTTTCTCCGAAGGCAATTTTCCGGCAGGTGCGCCCGAGACGCCAGTCTCCGAGTCCGCCATCAGCCCACGCTTCGGTGCCACCCTCACCGTTCCTAAGCTCCGATGGACCTTCCGCGCCTTCTACGGACACTACTATCAGGCGCCGCCCATCGAAACCGTCTCCGGCCCGTTGGAGTCCCTGTGTGGCACGCCGGGGGTGTGCGTCTTTCTGCCGCTCCACGGGGAGACCGATGAAGAGCATCAGTTCGGCGTCAGCATTCCCTACCGAGGATGGGTCCTCGACGCCGATACATTCAAAACCGATGTCGCCAATTTTCTCGACCACAACAACATCGGGGCCTCCAACATCTTCTTTCCCCTCACCGTCTCCCACGCGGTGATTCAAGCCTGGGAGCTCACCCTGCGTTCGCCGCTCATCGCCCATCGTGTCCGGCTTCACCTTGCCTACTCCAACCAGATCGCCGAGGGCAACAGCATCATCACCGGCGGTATCAACAATGTGACACCCTCGCCCGTCCTCAGCCCGCTCGATCACGACCAGCGCAACACGCTGAACGTGGGCGGGGTCGTCACCCTCCCGTGGAGTGGATTTGCCTCCACCAACGTCTACTACGGCTCCGGATTTAGCAACGGAGCGCAAGGCACTCCCGGCTGGCCCTACACCGGCGCCTATCTCCCCGGTCACACTACCTTCGATCTCTCCCTGGGCAAGGATTTCGGCAAGCAATTCACTGCCACCCTAACCGCTCTCAACGTCACCAACCGCCGCGTCATCTACGATGACAGCGTTACCTTCGGCGGATTCCACTGGAACTTGCCGCGCCAGCTATACGCCGAACTCCGCTACCGCTTCCACTATTAGTGCCAAGCGGCTCACATCTGCGTCGTGTCTTTCGACGCAAATTGTGGGGAAGGAGCCAAGCCCGTGCCAAGGGCAGGGAACTGCCCCAAAATAGAAAGCCCGCCATTCGGCGGGCTTTCGTATCGTGCACAAACATCTGCAACTTTCTACTGCCTTGCGATCGGTCCCTCCGGCAGCGGTTGGATCGCCGGAATCGGGCTGCTCTCCGGAACCTCCGGCAGCGGCTGTTCCAGCGCGATCTGCAGCACCTCGTCCATCGAATCCACAAAGTGCAGCTTCATCTCCTTGCGCAGATTCTCCGGCACTTCGGCCAGGTCCTTTTCGTTTTCCGCCGGCAGCACCGCTTCCAGAATTCCCGCGCGGTGGGCCGCCAACAGTTTCTCTTTCAGCCCGCCGATCGGCAGCACCTTGCCGCGCAGCGTAATCTCGCCCGTCATGCAAATGTCGCGCCGCACCGGAATCTTGCTCAGCGCGCTGGCGATGGCCGTTGCAATGGTGATGCCGGCCGAGGGTCCGTCCTTGGGAATCGCTCCCTCCGGCACGTGTACGTGAATGTCCACGTTGCGGTAGAAGTCCCGCGGAATTCCCAGCCGCTGCCAGCGCGAGCGCAAGTAGCTCATCGCCGCCTGGGCTGACTCCTGCATCACGTCGCCCAGCTTGCCGGTCAGCGTCAGCTTGCCCTTGCCGTCGATGATGGCCACCTCGGTGGTAAGAATGCAGCCGCCCACCTCGGTCCAGGCCAGTCCGGTCACCAGTCCAATCTCGCTCTTTTCGTTGGCCAGCGTATCGCGGAAGCGCGTCACGCCCAGGTAGGTGTTGAGGCTCTCGGCGGTAATGTTCGCCGAGAAGCTCTCGCCCTCGCGCACCACCGAGCGCGCAATCTTGCGGCAGACGTTGCCAATCTCGCGCTCCAGGTTCCGCACCCCGGCCTCGCGCGTATAGTTGCGGATGATGCCGCGCAGCGCGTCGTCTTCAAACTGAATATTGGCCGCCGTCAGCCCGGCCTGCTCCAACTGCTTCTTCACCAGATACTGCCGCGCGATCTCCAGCTTCTCCGGTTCGGTGTAGCCGTGCAGCCGCAGTACTTCCATGCGGTCCTGCAGCGGCGCCGGAATGGTGTGCATCACGTTCGCCGTGGCGATAAAGAAAACCTGCGACAGGTCGTACTCCACGTCCAGGTAGTGGTCCACGAACATGTAGTTCTGTTCCGGGTCCAGCACCTCCAGCAGCGCCGACGACGGGTCGCCCCGGAAGTCGTTGGACATCTTGTCCACTTCGTCCAGCATGAACACCGGATTGCGGGTCCCGGCCTTTTTCATCATCTGGATGATCTGCCCCGGCAGCGCTCCAATGTAGGTGCGCCGGTGGCCGCGGATCTCGGCCTCGTCGCGCACTCCGCCCAGCGACATGCGCACAAACTTCCGCCCCGTCGCCTTGGCAATGCTCATGCCCAGCGAGGTCTTGCCCACGCCCGGCGGCCCCACCAGGCACAGGATCGAGCCCTTGGGATTTTTCACCAGCTGGCGCACCGCCAGAAACTCCAGAATCCGCTCCTTGATCTTCTCCAGCCCGTAGTGGTCGCCGTTCAGCGTGACCTCGGCGAACTCGATGTCGCGGATCTCCTTCGACTTCTTCTTCCACGGCACCGCCAGCAGCCAGTCCAGGTAGTTGCGCGACACGGTGGATTCGGCCGACATCGGAGGCATCGCCTCCAGCTTTTTCAGCTCCTGCGTCGCCTTCTCCAGCACGTCGGGAGGCATGCCCGAGGTGTCGATTTTTTTCTTCAGCTCGTCGAACTCGCTCTTTTCCCCGCGCCCCAGTTCCTTCTGGATCGCCTTGATCTTCTCGTTCAGGTAGTACTCTTTTTGCGCCCGTTCCATCTGCCGCTTCACCCGCGACTGGATGGTGCGGTCCATGTTCAGCTTTTCGATTTCGATATCCAGCACGTCGGAGATCCGGTTCAGCCGGTCGGACGGATCAAAGATCTCCAGCAGCTCCTGCTTCTCTTCGATCGAGAGCTGCAGGTTGGCGGCAATCGTGTCGCTCAGCCGCCCAATGTCATCCAGCCGGAGCGTGGCCGCAATCGTCTCCTGGTTCAACGATTGGCACAGTTTCACGTACTGCTCAAACAGCGAACTGACCCGCTGCATGGTCGATTCCACCTGCGGCGTGATCTCCGGCGCAAAGCGGCTCACCCGCACCGACGACATATAAAAGCCGTCGGTCTCGGTCACCTGCAGAATCCGCGCCCGCTCAATGCCCTCCACCAGCACCTTGATGTTGCCGTCGGGCATCTTCAGGCTTTGCACGATGTTGACGATGCAGCCAACCTGATAAATCTCATCCGGCTTCGGTTCGTCCACCCCCGGATCGTGCTGGGTCGCCAGGAAGATCCTTTTGTCGCCCGTCAGCGCCTCTTCCAGCGCGCGCACGCTCGATTCGCGCCCCACCACGAAGGGCGTCATCATGAACGGAAAGATGACGACGTCGCGAATCGGCATCATCGGAAGCTTGCGGGTTTCGAATTTTTCTTTAATCAGGCTCACTCAAACTCACTTCCCTATGGCCCGCTGTGTTTGCACTTTAGGCAATACCAACTCGACCGGATTCCACTGATTGCATTCGAGCCTACTACAACCCTATAACGGCGGCAACATGCCTTTCCTCCAGCCACTCTACTTCTATTCCTTCCGTCCCGAGTTGAATTGGAATCCACTTCCGCGGCGGGAATTTCCCCACCGGCTATCTCAAGTCCTGCCATTCATTTGCAACCCAAGACGGGTGCCCAACCTACGCGCCGCGTTGTCCGGCGCCAAAGGTGGGAGGCAATCTGTCCATCCGTGATCAGGCCCGCGCCGCGCCCGCGGCAAAAAACAGGCCCAGCCGCTGGCGGCTGGGCCCTGATCCCGGCATCCTCCGCCTAGGAGGCCTGCTTCTCGATCCGCGGCATGGAAACGTTGCGCTGTTCGACCATCTCCTGGGTTACTTCGAACTCCTTGATCTTCTTCTGGCCAGGCAGTTGGTACATCAGGTCGAGCATCAGCTCTTCCAGAATCATGCGCAGTCCGCGGGCGCCGACCTTGCGGTTCATCGCCTCGCGCGCCACCGCCGTCAAGGCTTCGTCGGAGAAGCGCAGCTTCACGTTCTCAAACTCGAAGAGCCGCTGATACTGCTTCACAATGGCGTTGCGCGGCTTGGTCAGAATCTGCACCAGCGCCGATTCGTCCAGGTCGCTCAGCACGCCCATCACCGGCAATCTTCCGATGAACTCCGGGATCAGCCCGAACTTGACCAGGTCCATCGGCTGGGCCATCTGCAGCAGCTCGTCGTCGCGGCGGCTGGGCACTGCTGCCTGCTCGCGCTCGGCCTCTTCGCCCGTCTTAAAGCCCACGGTGCGCTTGCCGATGCGCCGCTCGATCACCTTCTCCAGACCCACAAACGCCCCGCCCACGATGAACAGGATGTTGGTGGTGTCCACCGGGGTGAACTCCTGGTGCGGATGCTTGCGGCCCCCTTGCGGAGGAACGTTGGCGACCGTGCCTTCCAGAATCTTGAGCAGCGCCTGCTGCACACCTTCACCGGAGACATCGCGCGTGATCGACGGATTCTCGTCCTTGCGGCCGATCTTGTCGATCTCGTCGATGTAGATGATCCCCGTCTGCGCCCGGGCCACGTCGCCGTCGGCGGCCTGCAGCAGCTTCAGGATGATGTTCTCCACATCCTCGCCCACGTAACCGGCTTCGGTCAGCGTGGTCGCGTCCACAATGGCAAAGGGCACATCCAGCATCTTGGCCAGGGTCTGGGCCAGCAGTGTTTTGCCGGTTCCCGTCGGGCCAATCAGCAGAATGTTGGACTTCGACAGCTCGATCTCGCTGGTGCGCGTGCGGTTCATATAGATCCGCTTGTAGTGGTTGTACACCGCCACCGCCAGCTTTTTCTTGGTCCGCTCCTGCCCAATCACATACTCGTCCAGGAACGTCTTGACTTCCTGCGGCTTGGGCAGATGGTTCGGGCTGGCCGCAGTTGGCGTCTCGCTGCGGTCATCTTCCAGAATCGAATTGCATACCGCGACACACTCGTCGCAAATGTATGCGCGCGGATAGTCGGAGGGCGAAGAGATCAGTTTCGCCACCGCATCCTGGGACTTGTGGCAGAACGAACATCGCAATACTTCGTCGGAACCAGACCTTGATCTCACTCGGAACTCCTATTGCTTTCCCGGACTTACCGGTATGTTAGAAGCTGGCCTTGGGCCCTGCGTGCTGCCCTGAATCAACTTGCAACCTTCCGTCGGGTCATACGGCGGAACCAGCCCGCCTCCGGCGCCCGCAAACTCCCAGCTACATGCAATTAGGAGTCGCCGGCGTTCAGATTAGATGCCCAACCCTGGATTCGCTCCGGTCACCAAAGTTTCCCATTCGGAAACTCCGGTAACCGAGTCACATCATATTGCTCTCATTTCCGCTTCCCGGTAAAGCGGACGGGCGCCTGGCCGCTTTACCGTTCGCCGGTTTTCTACTTGTGCTTGTAGATGATGTCATCCACAATTCCGTATTCCTTCGATTGCTGCGCGTTCATGATGAAGTCGCGCTCGGTGTCGCGCTCCACCTTCTCCAGCACCTGTCCGGTATGCTTGGCCATCAGCTGGTTCATCAGCTCCCGCATGCGCAGAATTTCGCGCGCGTGAATGTCGATGTCGGTCGCCTGTCCCGAGATCCCTCCGCCCATGATCAGCGGCTGGTGAATCAGGATGCGCGAGGTCGGCAGGGCATAGCGCTTGCCCGCCGCTCCTGCCGCCAGCAGCATGGCGCCCATCGAGGCGGCCTGGCCAATGCAGATCGTCACCACATCATTACGGATGAACTGCATCGTGTCATAAATCGCCATTCCCGCCGTAATCGACCCGCCCGGCGAGTTGATGTACAGCGAAATGTCTTTTTCCGGATCTTCGGCGGAGAGAAACAGCAATTGGGCGATGATCAGGTTGGCGACGTTGTCATCGATCGGGGTGCCCAGAAAGATAATGTTATCTCTGAGCAGCCGGGAATAGATGTCGTAGGCACGCTCGCCCCTGCTGGTCTGCTCGATCACCATCGGCACAAGCATAATTATCCGGCTCCTTTAACGTACCCGGGGGCCAGCCCCCGGTTCTGGAAAAACCGCTCCACCCGATTCGATGCGCTCAAACCGTTCTGGGCGCGGCAGTTTGCGAATCTTTTTCCCCAGCGATCCAAAAGGATGCAGATGGGTGCCCCACCTTCGCGCCGTGCTTTCCGGCGTTAAGGTGGGAAGCAACATGTCCATCCCTTATCCCCCCGCCCAGCGCCTGCGGGTGGCCCATTCAAGCCCGCTTTTGGCTTGAGTGGGGTAGTTGCCTACTCCGAGTTCTTATACAGCCAGTCCAGCGCGCGGTCACAGCGCAACTGCGACCGCAGTCCCTCGAGGCCGTTTTTCTCTTCCAGTTGCTTGCGCATCGCCAGCGGGTTCTGCTTGGACTGTTGTGCCGCGCCCGCGATTTCCTGGTCCACGTCTTCGTCGCTCACCGTAATGCCTTCCAGCTCGGCGATCTTTTCCAGCAGCAGGTTGGCCCGGACGTCGCGCAACGCGCCTTCGCGCTGGCCTACCCGAAGCTTGCTCATATCCATCCGCTTGATGTCTTCCGCACGCAGCCCCTGGCCAATCAGCGAGCGCAGTCCGCGCTCCAGCCGCTGGTCAACGGCGTTTTCCACCAGCATGGTCGGAACGTCGATCGGATACTTGTCGGTCAGCTGGCGCAGCAGATCTTCCTTGCTGCGTTGCTCGACCTGGTGCTGCTTTTCGTGCTCCATCCCCGAACGCACCCGGGCGCGAAGCTCTTCGAGGGTGTTCATCCCCTCCTGGCCCAGCTCTTTCACCCACTCGTCGTCCAGCTCGGGCATGGTCTTGGTCTTGATGCCCTTCACCTCGACCTCGTAGTGCAGGGTCTTGCCTGCCAGCCGCTGGTCGCCGAAGTCCTCGGCGTAGGTCACGTCGAAGCTCCGCGTCTCGCCCGCCTTGGCTCCGCGCAGGTTCTCGCTGAACTCGGGCAGCGTGTTCGAGCCACCGATGTCCACCAGCACGTCGTTCATCTCCACCGGCTCGGAGCCTTCGTCCTGGCCCGTGCTCTTGAACGCCACCGACCCGTAGTCGCCATCGGCCAGTCCGCGGTCCTCGTCCACGTTCACATAGGTCGAGTTCTGCTCGCGCAACGCCGTGATCGCCTTCTCCACATCCTCGTCACTCACCGCGACCGGCTCGTGCGCCAGCTTGATCTCCTGGTAGCCGGGCACCTCGAAGGGCGGCAGAATCTCAAAGATCGCCTTGAAGCGCAGCGGCTTATTGTCTTCCAGTTCCAACTCCACCACCTGCGGCTGTCCAATGGGAACCAGGTCCTGCTTCTTCGTCTCCTCGCGGAATGCGGTCGGCACCAGGTGCTCCACCACCTCGGACTTGATGTCGTCGGCAAATTTCTTGAGGATCAGCCCCGGCGGAACCTTCCCATGGCGGAAGCCGGGCAGACGGGCGTGCTTCTGGAAGCGCGCCAGAGCCTTCTTCCACTCCCGGGAAACGTCTTCGGCGGGAATCTCGACCGATACCTCGCGCTCGCACGGGTTAGGGATCACTGCAGGGGTGGTTTCAGCGGATGTCGCCTCGGCGGAGGTCGCTTCACCCGAGGTTGCTTCGTTGGATGTCAAATCGCTCGATGTCAAAGGGATAGCCTTAATGCTTCTGAAGATTTCGGTAGGCCCGCAGCCGCTTGCTCACACTCAAAGTACGCGCAACGGCCAACCGCGAAGGATTCAGTGTATGAGACGGGACAACCATGGGTCAAACCGGTGCCGCAAAAAATCGGGCAGCTCAGCTAAGCCCCGTTTCTTTTAAGAGGTGTCACCCTGAGAGTAGCGAAGGGCCCCAACGCCACTCCAATCTCCGCTGCCGCACCAGGGGCACCTCGGCCACCCATCGATTATTCTGCAGGGATAGCTGGTTGGTGTACGCTCCCGATATGGATTTTCGCGCCTGCGCGGGAGCAAAGTACACTCATCGGAGAGAATCATGAACCAACCCACCGCGCTGACGATCCTCTACGACGACGTCGTCGCCTGCCGCCTGTGCCCGCGCCTGGTCGAGTATCGCGAGCGCATCGGCGTCCAGAAGCGCCGCGCCTACCTCGATTGCACCTACTGGGCGCGTCCCGTCCCCGGCTTCGGCGACCCCATGGCTCGCGTCCTCGCGCTCGGCCTCGCTCCCGGAGCCCACGGCAGCAACCGCACCGGACGGCCCTTCACCGGAGACGCCTCGGGAAACTTCATGTACCCCATCCTGCACCGCCTCGGCTTCGCCTCCCAGCCCACGGCCACCGGTCTTGACGACGGTCTCCAACTGCACGATCTCTGGATCACCGCCGCCGTCCGCTGCGCCCCTCCGGACAACAAACCGCTCCCCGCCGAACTCGCCAACTGTGCCGCCTTCACCCGCCGCGAACTCGCCGCCCTCCCCAACCTCAAAGTCGTCGTCGCCTTGGGCAAGTTCGCCTTCGATGCCTACCTGGCGCCTGCGGGGCTCCGCAAATCATCCTACCCGTTCGCCCACGCAGCCGAATACCTTCTGCCCAACGGCATCACCCTGCTGGCCTCCTACCACCCCTCCAACCAGAACACCGCCACCGGCAAGCTCACCGTCCCTATGTTCGAAGCCGTCTTTGCCCGCGCCCGCCAGCTTGCGATGGCATAGCGGGGCGTTCGCGGGTAAGATAATGCCAGTGACTCCCGTTCAGCAAACGCAGCCGCAGGTGCATCCGCCCATGCCCCTGCCCGGCCAGGGTTCCTTCGGGAACCATCTGGCCTCGCTCGACGGTCTGCGCGCCTTCTCCATCCTGCTTGTATTCATCTGCCACGGCGCTATGGCGGGCGATCATGTCAACAGCCACACCAGTTACCTCGGCGGGCTCGGCCCTTTAGGCGTGACGATTTTCTTTGTCATCAGCGGCACCCTGATCACCTGGTTGATGCTTCGGGAGAAAGAAGAAACCGGGTCGTTGTCGCTACGCAATTTTTATATGCGGCGGGTGCTGCGAATCATCCCGCTCTTCTGGCTTCTGATTCTCTCGGTGCTCGCGCTACGCTCCTTGCACGTTATTTCCATCTCCGGTATGGACATCCTCCGCGCCTTCACCTTCACCCACGACTATCCCTTCCATTTGCGTGGGCGCCTACGATGCGTGGTGGTTGGGACACACCTGGTCCCTCAGCGTGGAAGAGCAGTTCTATCTGCTTTGGCCCACCTTGTTTGCCCTGCTCCCCAGAAAAAAATCGCTGGTTCTCGCCGGAGCCATTGCCTTCTCCGGCCCGCTTCTCCTGCTTGCAAGCTACTACCTGCTCCCGGCCTTGCGAAGCCACGAAGCATTCATGTTTCACACCCGTATCGACGCTCTCATGATGGGATGCTTCGCCGCCTATCTATTGGATTCACCCGCATGGCGCGAGCGCATACAGAAGATTCCGGCTGGCCCGGTACTCCTGGCATCTTCGATTTTCGTGCTGGCGGTCGTGCCCTACGCATTAGGCTGCTTCAGTCCACATTCATTGGCTCGGAACGTAGTCATCCTGGTCATGCCCACCCTCAGCGCCATTGCAATCGCCTCTGCCATCCTGACCCTGGTCGCCGGAAAAGCCGGCATCGTGCACACCCTCTTCAATTTGCCGGCTGTGGCCCACATCGGGAAGCTTTCCTACAGCCTGTACATCTGGCAGCAGCTTTTCCTCTCTCCAGGTTCGGTTGTGTCGCCCTGTCTTTGGCGTGGCGCGTGCTGGCCATCTACGGAGTGTCTCTGTGCTCCTTCAATCTAGTGGAAATGCCATTTCTAAAGCTGCGTAAAAAGTTCCGCCGCGTCCCGGAGTAAACTCACTCGCTCGCCGGTTCGGCAAATGCGATCACCGCATCCCTGGCGCGAGTTGTGGAAGGCGGTTCGTTGCCCGGCAGGGCTGGCGGAAAATACGCGCGATATCGCTCGTCCTGCAAGGTTTTCGAGCGGATCCGCGGAACCAGTGCTAGCATCCCTGGAACCTCGCACAGGACCCGGTAATGGGCCTTTAATTCGTCCGAGCGTGTCGGCCCCAGAGTCGAGGTTCCGCGAAAGCCGGCCACCAAGAAATCCGAATTCAGCGGATCCATTCGTTTCCGCCGACCAATACCAGGTCGTATTCTTCGCCGTCGATCCTCCGCAAGATCGGCGCATTCGACCACAGCTTCTGCAGCGAAAGCTGATGGTAGTAGAAAGGGTCCAGGAATTGCGGCTCGCGGCTGCGTATTCCAGGTAAGCGAAATTGCTGGAAAGCAACTCCGGATCCTGTCCAGGCCGCGAGGCGTCCAGATCGGCGTCCGGCTTTGGCACAAGCATGACTCTCTGGTGGATCATCATCAGCACTCCCAGCAATATCAGCCCAGCGGCGGCCCAGGACGAACGCTGGGCATATTCCTCGATCCGGTTCAAACCGGCAGGCACCAGCAAAGCGTCAGCAGCCACGGAAGAATCATGTAGTTCGAGGTGGCCCCCGTGTTGGCCAGCGCCGCCACATTCGAGATCCATCCCAAAGCGGCCGCCAGCAGAATCACCCGGTACCGCTCCTTCCTCCAGCTCAAGCTCGCCCCCAGTGCGCCGATCGCGATCGGGATGATGGCGATCTGATTGACGCGCATCATGTTCACGGCGATCGGCAGGACCTCGGACCAGCGAAACAGCGCATGTCCCACGGCGGTAAAGTTCGCCAGGAATGGCTCGTGCCGGAACCAGAGCACGGACAGGATGAGAGCGGAAGTAGCCACGCTACCGGCGATCAGCACGGCGGTAGCGCGGAATTTCCTGGCCATCAAGCTATCCAGCGCCAGGGCCAGCAGCAAAGGAGCCGTGCTTTGTTTCGTAAGGAAGGAAAGCGCTCCCAGCACGCCGGCCAAAAAGATCAGCCCGCTTCTCTCCCCGGCCACCTCATAGGCGACCAGTGCGGCGAGAATGAAAAATATGGATGGCGCGTCCGGCCGGGCGCTCGCGCAGAACGGGAAGCTCCAGCCGCAGGCCAACCCCAGGACAATGCAGACCGCCGTCCAGCGCTTCTGCCGCTCTAATCTCCAGCACAAATACCCGACGAATCCCACAGCTCCAAGGAATGTCAGGAAGGAGACAATCCGCGCCAATATCGTTGTCATCATCGGGTCGCCGTGCGCCATCCTGGCAAGCACGGCCCCGATGGAATAGAAAACGGGCCCATACATCTGTTCGTTCCACGGAAAGTCAAACGGAAGCGAGTACAGTCTGCCGGTTCGCAAGGCAGTCAGAAACGAATAGATGATCGCCCCCTCCGGATTCAGCACATCGTTCCGGACCACGATCAGTCGAAGCAAGATCGCCAGGTATGCGACTGCCTGGACAAGAAAAGGCAAAAAGATGGCAAGCACGAGCAGGTTCGCGCGAGAAGCCGGTTTCGGTTGCGCCTCATCCCGCTGCTTCACGACTAGCTGTGATCCAGTCACGAACCCTCCTGGCCGTCCCTGCTGACAGCAGCCGGCAAACTCGCTGCCTCATCTTCGAAGTCACGTTTCCCCGCGCTCTCCCGCTTGCAACAGGGACAGGCCAGGGGCACTACGCCGGAACTCTGCGGAATTTTTTGCGCAGCTTCAGAAACGGCTTTTCGACAAACCGGAAAGAGCACAGCGAAATTGCATAGATGGCCGCGACGCGCCACGACAGAGACCACACATTGGAAGCTGCGCCGGGAGACAGCAAGAGCTGCTGCCAGAGATAAATCCCGTACGACAGCTGGCCTATGTGCATCACAACCGGTTGATTCAACCAGGCATGCGCCATGCCGGGTCTGCCCGCCACCAAAACCAGGATGGCGGCGGCAATGGCGGCCGCTTCGATCGTCGGCAGAGCAGCCGAGAGGGCCGCACGCGCCAGCCCCGACGCTATGTGGTGGGTCTCCAGGTAGGGTTGAATCCCCATCAGGAAAAGTGACGAGGCCAGCAGCACCGGCCAAGGCGGAATGTTTCGTACGCGCTCCCGCCAGGCGGGTGAATCCAGCACAAATGCCGTCAGGCAGCCCATCATCAGGATGTCGATGTGGGTTTGAAACATCCCGCCTTCATGACCTCTGGACCAAGGGAGCAGATAGTAATTCGCAGTCCGCAGTAGCGGCCCGGACACCGCCATCACCATCGCCAGGAGCCTTGACCGCCGGGTTGCCAGCAGGGCAAAAAGACCGGGCCATACCAGATAAAACTGCTCTTCCAGGCTAAGCGACCAGGTGTGGTTCATCCACCACGCATACTCTTGATGGCCCAGGAGCGGGTAGTTGTGAGTAAAGGTGAAGGCGCGCAGAATGTCCAGATTGCTGATCGAGACGGCGTGTATGGATTTCAGGGCGATCACGCAAAGAGTAAACAACCAGAACACTGGAACGATCCGCAGCGCCCTGCGGATATAAAAACTGCCCAGCGACATCGACCCGGTCTCTTCTTTTTCGCGGATCATCAGCCAGGTGATCAGGGTGCCGCTGATGACAAAGAAAATCGACACGCCCAGATGTCCGAAATAATCCAGCACATCGTTGCTTCGATGTCCGTACGCCCCCGCTCCGTGGCAGACGAGCACCATCACGATCGAGAGCGCTCGCAGACCATCCAGCGAGGCTAGATGATTGCCGGATGGCGTCTGTGCGAGCTGGGGCCTTGGCTCGGGCCTCAGCGGTTGCGCTTGTGGAATGATCGGCACGGATTCATCTTACCCGCTCCCGACGGGCATTTTCCACCTGCTCTTCGGGTCTGTCGCGTCTGCCTGGGGGGCGTCTGCCTCAGCCCTTGCCCATGCGTCGAATCTTGTCGCGTAGCCGTTTCAGCAGCCGCCGCGTCGCGTTCGCGCCGCTGGCCTGGTTCAGCAGCGCCTGCAGCAGCCGCCGGTTGCGCTCGGCGGCCGGCAAATTCGCATACAGCAGCTCATCGATCGGCGCCGCCCCGCTCGGAGTCCCGCCGGAGAAGTGCAGGTGGCTCAGGGGCTGGCGGGATGCCTGCACCGTGCGCAGTACATCGAACGAATTCCTGTAATCGCCCGCCCACGAGCTGGCCCCAGTTGTGCGGCGGCTTGCAAAGGTTCAGCGCCCGCCACTTGCCCAGCACTGCCGCTCACCTGCAGCAGCGTCTGGTCATGCCACTTCGGCACCTCGGGATGGGCTTCCATCCAACTCACCCCAGCCAGCAGATCGTCCACCTGCCGCGGCGACCGGCGGCACAGGAAGTGGCCTGCCGTGATCGCCTGTTCCAGCGCCCCGGCAGCCCAGCAGCTCTGCAAAGCGCTCCGGCTGCCGCAGGTTGTAAATGCCTCCCGCGCGGTACTCGTGGTCGGCGTGGACCAGCTCGTACTCTCCCAGGTAGCTGAACATCTCCTCCCAGTTCATCAGCGCCACAATGTCGTTGTCGGAGTATAGAAAATCGTCGAACTCGCCGAACCAGCACAGAAAACGGCGCAGCAGTCCCGGACTGCACGGCAATCTCCGCTCCAACTCGGCGGCAAACTCCCGCCCCTCGACCGGGAAATCCTCTGTCCGAACCAGCTCCACATCCTCGAAGCGTTCCTTCAAGGCGAGCGGCTTCCCCCCGTAGGGAATAATCCGGATCGGCAGCCGGCAGCCGCACTGCCGGATCGTATAGATCAGGTTGTGGCAATGCTCCGAGCTGATATGGTTGGCAACAAGATAGATGCCACGGCTGCGAGTCTCTTCCATCCAAAAATGATAGATGGCACAGCCGGAGTCGTCTACACTGAATGGGCGGATGATGACGCGTGGACACTGACCCGCTCAGCCTGTCGGCCTCAGCACACGCTCCCTGTCCGAGTCCTGGCCCTGCGCGACGCACGCGTAAGAATCATCGAGCGCCGCTTCACAACACCGTGAAGGAGATGAGTATGAGCGAGAGTTCCAACCCTGCCTACAAGGCGGCGGCCTGCACCGTCTTCGAGGGGGACTACCACCTTGGGCTGGCGGCTTTGGTCAACTCCCTGGCGCACGGCGGCTTCCAGGGAACGTTCTGGGCGGGATATCGCGGGGCATTGCCGCCCTGGCTCCCTCAGCTCAAGGCCCTCGACGCTCCGGGCGAGTACATGGTCGGCGACCATATCCGTCTGGTCTTCGTGCCGGTCGAAACCAGGATTCACTTTACCAATTACAAGCCGCAGTTCATGCTGGATCTGCTCACCGGCCCAGCCAGCGAATACGGCTACCTCTGGTACTTCGACCCGGATATTACCCTGCGTTGCCAATGGTCCTTCTTTGCCAAATGGCAGCGCTATGGCATCGCGCTATGCCAGGACATGCTTTACAGCCCTTTTGCGGAAACCGACCTGCTGCGGCAACAGTGGGTGGAGATTGCAAGCGCCATGGGACTGGGAAAGCCGAGTCCCCTTATTCAGCACTTCAACGCCGGCATGGTGGGCGTTGCCGCCGCGCATATCAGCTTCCTTCATCTGTGGAAGCGCATGATCGACCATACTGCGGAAATGGGCTACGACTTGACCGGCTTTTTGCCCGGTACGCGGGAATTGCCCCTGCACGCGACCGATCAGGACGCTCTCAACATTGCCGCCTTGTACACCGAGCATCCACTCTCAACGATGGGTCCGGAGGCAATGGGCTTTGTCAACGGCGGATTCACCATGTATCACGCCGTCATCCGCAAGCCTTGGAGAGGTTCGCTGGTGATGAGCGCTCTGGCCGGCTATCCTGCCAGCGACGCCGTCAAGTACTTCTTCACCCAGGTCTCCTCGCCGATCCGCGCCTACTCTCCCTGGCAGGTGCGCGGCAAGAAGCTGGCATGCAAAGTTGCGGGCCTCATCAGCCGCTTCTACTCCAGAAGGTAAGGCTGCGGCCGGCTAGCTGATCCTGCGAATAATCAGCAGATTGTTGTCCAGGCCCTGCGACGGACTTGGCAACTCGACGAATGCGAACTCGTGATTCGGAAACTGCTTCGCATAGATTGTTTCCAACTGCTTGTGCCACTCCGCGAAGGTTTCCTGAAGGATGTCCTCGACCACGTAAAAGCCACCCGGGCGAAGCTGCTCCAACGATCCTTCCAGGAACGTGCAGTTGCCTTCAAATGTGTGCAGGCCGTCCTCAATGAGGATATCTACGCCGCCCTGCAAGGCAGGCTGCGCCCAAAGGTCACGGATTGCACTCCTGTCGAGTTGGTCGCAGTAGAAGGTTTTGATGCGGTCCTCTTCAAATAGAACGTCCCGGTCGATGTCCGCGCCAAACACCAGCGCATGAGGGAAAAGTTCGCGCCATCCACGCAGAGACGCCCCAGGACGCCCATGGATTCCCATGGTCGAAACCAGGTCCGGGTTGTTGGTGCCCAAACCCAGTTCGAAGATACGCAACGGACGATCGCGGAGGTTGCCGAAGAGTACGGAATAGATCGTCGTGTAATTGTGCAGACCGAAGCCCAGACTTTGGCCTTTGTCACTGCCATACCTGGCCATGACGCTGCACATCTTCGTCGGAGCCAGTGTGTTGACAGCGCTAATCTGAGCCACAAGCGGTCCTGGTGCCTGACCGGCGGGGAAACCTTGCACCTTCGGAGCACGATGGATGAAGAGGGAGCCCATCAGGCGAGGTAAGTCGAACCGGCTGTACCGCCAGCAGGAACGGAGGTATCGATAGGATCGAGACGAGATTTTTCGCCTCAGCAATTCACCAGTCGTCGCTGTCATTGAAAAATCAAACTCCCACGCATTCAGAAGCAGGAGCCTAGGCCTGCGAGGATCACCTCGCGATCCTCTGCGTCCAGACCCATCCTACCAAATCTCCCGGGCGGATCACCGATCCTGATCGCTACCGTCTTGAGGCCTGCAAATATCCGGCCACCGGCATTGTCCTCGCATCCCGCACCTTGTCGATCTCGATCACCGCGATCCACTCGCCTGGCGACGACTCCTGCCACACGATGCGCCCATGCAGCAGCCGCGCAATCGATGCGGCTGCCAGATCCTCATGGAAATCGAAGTAGCGTGTCTGCGCCCGGCTCCAGCTTGCAATGCGGGGCAACAGGCTGCGCGGCGGCTCATATTTGGTGGAGAAGGCCACGACCACGTCGAAGCTCTCCGGCTGTTGCGCCGCCTGCAGCATCTCGGAGGCGGTAAAGTTTTCCACCCGCACCACGGTCAGCGGCTGCTCCACGTAGCCGAGGAACGGACGGTTCAGTTCGTCGGAGGCGGGCCATGCGGTCAGGATGCGCTCCTCCGCGTAGTGCTGCTCCACAAAGCGCGCCGCGTGCTGATGCATCGTCACGAAGTGCGTCCACGTCAGGTTGTCTTCCGGCGAGATGTACCACGGCGGATTGAGCAGCAGCGCGGCCACAAACGCCGCGGCGCATCCGGCAATCCACCACTGCCAGCGCGGAGCATAACGCCGCAGCACATCCACCGCCATCAGGATGACCAGCGGAATCGCCGGGATCATGTACCGCGCCAGCAGCGCTCCGCCCACCACGGAAAACTCCGCCACCTGCGCCAGCACCACCAGCCACAACAGCAGTTGGATGTTCGGTGCAATGCCGCCTGGTGGCCCATCTTTGCCGGGTGGCCCACATCCGCCCGCTTTTGGCGAATGTGGGGTGTAGTAGTCTGCGCCGTCTTCCGCGCGCTCCACCACAGCAGCAGTGCGGGCCAGGTCAGCACGAACAGGTTCATGTAGCCGGTGGCGTGCCAGAGCCGCATCCACAGGGCGATGAGGATGCGCCACGGAGTCAGCGTGGCTCCCACGTTGTAGCGCAGGTAGTCGGGGTTGCCCAGGACGTGTCCGGTGCGGTGGAAGTGATACCCGTACCAGCCCACCAACGGCAGCAGCGCGAGCGTGTAGGCCGCAGCCTGCGTCAGCTTTGGCCGGGGCAGGCACCACTGGGCGGCCAGCCGCGGCCGCCAGCGATCGGCAATCCAGCCCAGCAACTCCATGCCTGCCAGGGTAAGCGTGACCGCCACCGTGGTCTCCTTGGCCACGGCGGCCAGCGCGGCGAAGGCCACCGCCTGCCAGCGCTTGCCGCAGATGTGGGCATAGAGCATCCACAGCACCAGGGCGAAGGCGGCAATGTCCAGCTGCGCCATGGCCGACTGGGAAAACACCGTGGGCGAGAGCGCCGTCAGCAGCACCGCTGCCGCGGCCGTCGCGCGGCCGGCCACGCGACGGCCCAGCAGCCAGAGCGCGGTGAAGCCCGCGGCCGCCACCAGCAGCATCGCCGTGCGCGTAAGCGCCATGCCGGAAGCCAGGGCGGAATAGCCGAACAGCTTCCACACCAGGGCCAGCCACAGCATGACCAGCGGGGGATGAGCGTTGGAAAGCGTGGTGTGCGGGATCAGGTCGCCGGTAAGCAGCAGGTCGCGCGCGGCGGGTATGAAGTATCCGGCCTCGTCCCAGAAGTAGGGCAGCCGCAGCAGGGGCAGATGCAGCAGCCAGAGCGCGCCGAAGATTACTCCGAAGGCCGGCAAGGCCCCGGCCAGCCAGCTTGCGCCGGGCCGCTGCGTGGTTGGATGAGGCATGGCGTTAGTGGATGGGGCCGCTCTGCGCGATTTGCGGATCGAGATTGATTTCGCCGAAGGTCTGCTCGTAGTTGGCGACATTCTGCTGCAGCATGAGGGCGAGCGCCTTGGCCTGCTGGGGACTCAGATAAATTCCCTGAAAGTTGAGCATGTCGATTCCCGTTCCGTCGGTTGGCGATGCCATGCCGAAGACAAGGAAGAAATCCCACACGCTCATGCGCACCTGCACGCTGTTGGCATAGCCTTCGCGATAGTCTTCGCGGTTGCGGATTTGAATCTCGGGCTGATCGTTGAACTTCGACATGGAAGAGTCTCCGACAGACAGCCTAACAACTTTGGCGGAGAAGCGCACGCGAGGCCGCGGCGGGTGGCGGGTCAGTTTCCGGGAAGGGTGGCGCACGCGTCTACAGGGCTGCGCCGTCCGAGCGATGCCATACCACCTGGTTGGGGTGGGCGAGCCGCAACTCTCCGCCATTCAACGGCCGGTACATCAACGTGTACTTGTTCTGGACGCCCGCTTGATCGCTTGCCACAAAGACATAGGTAGTGACGCCGGCCTCACTCTTGGAGGTCATGCTATCGATATGCTCCGCCTTGGGCATCGTATCTTCGTCCACAATCAGAACGATGAAGCCCTCGGCGTCAATCACTAGCGTCTTGCCCTGATACCTTGCATCCTGCGTGACCCAGTTTCCAACCAACTCCCGCGGAACCGCCTGCGACTGCTTGCACGCCACGGCGGGAATCATCAGGAGGAGTAGCGGTAAAAGACGAAAGAACCTCATCGGGCGACCTCCTCCGGGTTCTGAATGCTGAAAAGCTTGCGGCGCATCCGCGTAGTTCTCCTAGTAATTCGATCCCAGCCCAAGGTAGGTGCCGTCGTTGCCCCAGATCACATCGTCCTGGCTTTGGGGCGACGCCAGCGAGGTAGCAGTTTCTTGATCGGCTCCCATACTGTAGAGGTCGAAAAATGTATTGATGGGCACCCCAAACGCATCCGTCCGCATTTGTGCCGTGCTGGTGGCAGGGGTGAATGGCACATACGAATAGGGGTGATCCCAAGGATCAACCTGCTGGTCGTAGCCGATGTCGGCGAGCGTGTTGGGCGCGGTCCCGTTCTCCGCGTAGAAGCCCAGCGCGGCCTGCCCAATGGTTCGAACATCGCCCACGGCGCGCGAAACTCTGGCGGACAGGATCGCACTCTGCATGCTGGGTATGGCCATGGCGGAGATAATCATCAGGATGGCCATCACGATGAGCAGTTCGATAAAGGTCATTCCCGCGCAGGCGCGACGGGCGCCGTGCCCAGCGCGGCTTCTTTTCGCAGCCGAATTTATCGCTATCGAAATCATCCTCATAAGACATTAGACAAGATACGTGGCTGTTTCCATGGGAGAGTGTCGGCGTGGTACCTAAAAGTACCATAGACAGACGGTGACCCCAGTGACGATTGTTGTCGCTGTATGTCAACCTGGAAGGCCCCGTTCCCAGGCTGGGCTAATCCTTCCGGGGGTTTTGCGCATCTTACATAAGACAGATGCCCATCCCCAAAAGGGCAGGCGGGGTGACCGATGCGGAGCATGCAGCACGCAGAGTTGGTCGCGGCGAAACCGTTTCTGATCGAGCAGGACTACGCAAAATACACGGCCGAGGAGCAGGTGCTCTGGAGCGAACTGGTCGAGCGGCGCATGGCGCAGCTGGAGAAGTACGCCTGCCGGGAATATCTGCGCGGCTGGCGGGCGCTTGGGCTGGGGCCGGAGCGGATTCCGTACCTGCCCGAGATCAGCCAGCGGCTGTACCAGCGCACCGGATGGAGAGTGCAGCCGGTTTCCGGCTTTATGCCCGAGGGCGCGTTTTTTGAAATGCTGGCGGCGCGGGAGTTTCCGGCAACCACATGGCTGCGCAGCCGCCAGCAAATGGACTACACGCCGGAGCCGGACCTGCTGCATGACGCGCTGGGACATCTGCCGATGTTTGCCGAGCAGAGCTTTGCCGACGCGGTGGCCGAGTACGGCCAGGTGTGCCACGCGATGGCCGACGACGAAAAACTGGAGCGCATGGGGCGGCTGTACTGGTACACCTTCGAGTTCGGGCTGATACGGCAGGATGGCGAGGCGGCTTCGGGTAACGCTGCGCTGCCGGCCACGGGCGCTGGGTCGGGTAGCGCTACGCTGCCGGCCGCGGGCGCTGGGTCGGGTAGCGCTGCGCTGCCGGCCGCGGGCGCTGGGGCGGGTAACGCTGCGCTGCCGGCTGCGGGCGCATGGCGGGTGTACGGCTCGGGCGTGGCATCGTCGCAGCAGGAGTGCACGAATGTATTTTCCGGCGGCTGCGAGATCCGGGATTTCAACGTGGCCGAGGTGCTGAACACGCCGGTGAAGGTGGACCAGATTCACCACCGGCTGTTTGCGATCCGCTCCTTTGCCGAACTGCACACCGCCGTGGGCGAGGCGCGGAAGATCGTCGAAAAATGAGTTCTGTAGTATTACAGCGATGGAAAACGAAAAAAGCTATCGCGGACGCATAGCGCCGTCGCCAACAGGATATCTGCACCTGGGACACGCCAGCACGTTCTGGACGGCGTTCGAGCGGGCGCGGGAGCACGGCGGCAGGCTGATCTTCCGCAACGAGGACCTGGATGCGCAGCGCTGCCAGGCTGAGTTCGCCGCAGCGATGGTGGAAGACCTGCGCTGGTTCGGAATCGATTGGCAGGAGGGGCCGGACGTGGGCGGAGCGTTTGGCCCGTACGCGCAGAGCCAGCGGCGCGAGTTCTACCTGGAGGCGTGGCGCAGGCTGCTGCGCGGAGGATGGATTTATCCCTGCACCTGCTCTCGCCGGGAGCTGGCGACGGCGGCCAGCGCGCCGCACGATGATAACGACGAGCCAATTTATCCGGGAACGTGCCGCGAGCGGCGGCTGATGGCGGAGGCTCCGCTGGGATCCAACTGGCGCTTTCGCGTGCCGGACGGCGAGGCGATTACGTTCGAGGACCGGCGCCTGGGGCGGCAGTCGTTTACGGCCGGCCGCGACTTCGGCGATTTCCTGGTGTGGCGGCGCGACGATGTTCCGTCGTATCAGCTGGCGGTGGTGGTGGATGACGCTGCGATGGAGATCAGCGAGGTGGTGCGCGGCGCAGACCTGCTGCGTTCGACCGCCCGCCAGATTCTGTTGCAACGGGCGCTGGGAGTGGCCACGCCCGGCTACTATCATTGCCCTCTGCTGACGGACCAGAATGGGATACGGCTGGCCAAGCGCCACGATGCGTTGAGCCTGCGCAGGTTGCGCGAGCAGGGGCGGAGTGCGGAGGAGTTGCGGGCGATGGCCCTGCGAAATTCAGAGCTCGAAAAAAATGTGATTGATGACCAAAAAGTGATTTAAATCACAGTCCCGGTGGTCATCGCGCTTTATGATCGAATTGCGCGCGGGTGTGATGGAGTTAATTCTAGATTGGTTCTACCCAGAATTGCGCAAGGAGATTTTTCAATGGCCCACGTAATTACCGACAGCTGTACACGAGACAACCTGTGCGTTGACTCCTGCCCTTCCGAAGCGATTCGTCCGTTCAAGAGCGAGCCTGCATGGGAGACCGTGACTCAGCTTTACATCAATCCGGCGGATTGCATGGATTGCGGCGGCTGCGTAGCAGAGTGCCCGACGAACTCGATTTTCGCGATTGAAGACCTGCCGGCCGACAAGATCGCCGCCGTGGAAGCGAACGCGGCATTCTTCGCATAATCGTCGCGACTTAAGTCCTACAGGCGCATAAAGCTAGTCTGTCTGCGCCGCATCAAACTGCGCGAAAGATGCTGATCCATCCCGGGGGCTCTCCCTGGGATGGATCGGCTTGTCTTTTTCAAGCCGGTTTTCCAATTTGCATTCCATGCGCTCCGGGGTAGAAGATACAGGGCACCGTTTACTTTAGCTAGGAGTGTGCCCTTTGAACTATCCACACTGGCAACTTGCGATCCCGGGCGGGATGTTAATCGCGCTGGTCGCGGTGTTGCACGTCTTCGTCTCGCAGTTTGCGGTCGGCGGCGGATTCTTTCTGGTGGTGACCGAGACTCTTGCGCGGCGGCAGAAGGATGCGGCCGTGCTGGACTACTGCCGCCGTCACTCCAAATTCTTCATGCTGCTCACGCTGGTCTTCGGCGCGATTTCCGGTGTCGGCATCTGGTTCACCATCGGACTGGTCAGCCCCGAGGCTACGTCCACTCTCATCCACACCTTTGTGTGGGGATGGGCCATCGAGTGGGTCTTTTTCTTCGTCGAGATTGCCGCAGCCATCATTTACTACAAAACCTGGGACACCATGGCGCCCGGCGATCACCTGATCGTGGGCTGGATCTACTTTGTCGCGGCCTGGATGAGCCTGTTCGTGATCAACGGCATTCTTAGCTTCATGCTAACGCCGGGACGCTGGCTGCAGACGCAGAGTTTCGCGGATGGGTTCTTCAATCCCACCTTTTGGCCTTCGCTGGTGGCGCGCACTGCGGTGTGCGTGATTCTGGCGGGCATCTTCGGCTTTGTCACGCTGCCCAGGCAGGAAGGCCGCGAGAAGGTGACTCGCTGGGCGGCCCTGTGGGTGCTCGCGGGCGGCGTCGTGCTGCCGCTGGCGCTGAAGTGGTACTTCTGGCGCATCCCGAAATTTTCAGCTGCGTATATGGATGGCACCCTGATCGGGGTGCGTCACGCGGTGCGCGGCGGCATTGGCTTTACGCTGGCGGCGCTGGCAATTGCGCTGGTCTTCGGACTGCTGCAGCCGCGCTGGATGAAACCTCCCGTGGTGGCGGTGCTGCTGGTTTGCGGCCTGGGCATGATCGGGGCGGGCGAGTACCTGCGCGAATTTCTGCGTAAGCCGTGGGCGGTCGATCAGGTGGTGTATGCCAATGACATGCGCGTCTCGCAGATCGCGGCGTTGCAGGCCAAGGGAGTGAGCCACACGGCGAACTTTACCTTGACCGACGACACGGCAGGCCCGGCGTATGGGAAGTATCTGTTTAACGCGCAGTGCGGTGCCTGCCACTCCGAGGATGGATACCGCAGCATCAAGCGGCGCACCGATGGCTGGGACGCCGATTTCGCGGCGGACATTCTGCATGACCTTCCCATGATGCATGGGACCATGCCTCCTTATGCCGGCAACGATGAGGACCGCAAAGCACTGGGTGCCTACTTGGCGGGATTGAATACGCCCTGGCACTTTACGATCACCGACGCCAACCGTCTGGAGATCGGCGAGAAGGTGTTCGACTCGCGCTGCGGGCACTGCCACACGATCAATGGAAAGTTCCGGCCACTGCGCGGCGTCTTTGAAAAGCAGACGCCCAGCCAGGTGCAGGACATCTTCCCGGCGCTGGGTTCGATGAGCCCGGATATGCCTACGCCCGACGAGCCCGATGACCAGGCGCAGGCTTTAGCTTTCTACATTTCGCAGGAGGCCAACAAACCGCTGCCGCCCGGCTCCACTCCGGCGGAGATGCCAACCGGCAGTACGAAGTCGCAGATGATGCGTCCGAACGGGCCGCTCCAGGAGGTGCGTTAATGCAGACGATTCCAATTCCTCAGGTCGACCCCTTGCCGCTGCCCGGCCCGGTGTGGCTGTTTACGGCGCTGCTTCTGGTGGTATTCACCCTGCACCTGTTGGCCATGAACGCGGCTCTCGGCGGCGGCATCTGGGCGCTGTGGAACTATCTGCGCGGGCGGCACTCGGATCATCCGTATTCGCGCCAGTTGGCCAATGAACTGGCGGGAATGCTGCCCACGTTCCTGGCCTTCACAGTAACCCTGGGAGTGGCGGCGCTGCTGTTTGTCCAGGTGCTCTACGGCAACTTCCTGTACACCAGCTCGATCCTGATCGGAGCGCTGTGGCTGTCGGTGATTCCGCTGGTCATGGTGGCCTACTACGGGCTGTACTTTTTCTCCTACAAGGCGGCGCAGGGCAAGGGAATCGCCGGGTGCGTACTGGCGGTTTCGGTCTGCGTGCTGCTGGGCATCGCCTTCATCTACGTCAACAACATGACGCTGATGGAGGTGCCCGGCCGCTGGCTGGGGATGTATCGCGCCCATCCCAACGGATGGAACCTGAACCTGGGCGATCATTCGGTGCTTCCGCGGTACCTGCATATGGTCAACGGAGCCATGGTGGTCTTTTCGGCCATTCTGGTGGAGATTGGGCTGGCCAAGATCAAGTCCGACGCCGGATACGGAAGGTGGCTGGTGCAGCGGGCGGGCGTGGTGTTTGCGTCCTGCACCGGGCTGCAGTTCCTGTTCGGATTCTGGCTGCTGGTGGCGATTCCGCGCGACATTGCGTTCTCTTTGCTGCGGGATCCGCTGACCGGCGGCGTCTTTGGCCTGGCGCTGCTCTCGGCCATTGCGGCCATGCTGCTGATTCTGCTGGGAAGCATGGCGCCCAAGCCCGGAGCGATGGTGCACTCCGGCTTTGGGCTGACGCTGCTCACCCTGTTCCTGATGGTGTGCCTGCGCTTCCTGCTGCGGGTGGCCTACCTGCGGCCTTACGCGAACCTGGGCGCGCTGGCGGTGCATCCGCAAATCGGGGTCATCGCCATCTTCCTGCTGCTGTTTGTGGGCGGATTGGCGACGGTGGGCTACATGCTGGCACTGGCGGCCAGGGCCGGGAAGACGGGCGCCGCAGCGATGGCGCGGCGCTGATCGGAAGTCAACCGGGAATAACCCAGCGGGCGGCCTGCGGGCCGCCCGGATTTTATGCGAAATATGCACAGCCAACGGGGCAGAGATGCATTTTTTTGCTCGCAAAATCATTGACGTGGTTCACCAATAAGATGCATACTTATGCGGTCACCTGAATAATAATTCTGCGTACGGGGCCCCATGTCGAAGCTGTCGCGTCAAAACCTGATTCTGGACCTGGTGCAGCAAGAGCCGGTGGCCAACCAGGAGCAACTGCGAAAGCTGCTGTTACGGCAGGGATTCGATGTGACGCAGGCGACCTTGTCGCGGGACATCAACGATCTGGCCCTGGTGAAGACCCCGGCCGGCTACAGCGTTTCGCACGGTGACTCAATGGCGGAGCCGGGATTTCACTCGGCGGGCCGGTTGGTGCGGGAGTTCGTGATCGAAGTGCGCGAGGCGCAGAACCTGCTGGTGGTCAAGACCGCGCCAGGTTCGGCACAGCCGGTGGCTGCGGCCATCGATTCCGAGGGTTGGGTGGAGATTGTGGGCACGGTTGGAGGAGACGATACGATCCTGGTGATTTCACAGAACAAGAAAAACGCGCACCGGGTTTCGCTTCGGATTAAAGGGATGATGCAGTGAGCACGGCGAAGGTAAAGGCCGCAGTGATGGGCTCGACCGGCTATGCGGGAATCGAACTGGCGAAGCTGCTGATCGGGCATCCCAAAACGGCCACGCCGCTGTTTTTGTCGCGCCAGGGTGAGACGGCCACGCTGCCGCTGGAAGAGCACTACCCCGAGATTGCGGGCGGCGCGAGCTATCCGCTGGAAGCTTTTTCCTGGGAGCTGTTGAAGTCGCGCGGAATTGATGTATTGTTTCTGGCTACGCCGCATGAGCTCTCGCGTGAACTGGTGCCGGAGGCTCTTGCGCGTGGTTTGCGGATTGTGGATTTGAGCGGCGCCTGGCGGCTGAAGGAAGCGGCCAATCGCGCCGTGTATGGCTTTGAAGATCGCGATGCGGCACGGGCCGCGGAGTTGGATCGCACGGCGGTTTACGGACTGCCGGAGCTGCACCGGGAGCAGATCCGCACGGCTGAGCTGGTGGCGAATCCGGGTTGCTATGCAACTTCGGTGATTGTGCCGCTGGCCCCGCTGGTGCGCTCCGGACTGGTGGATACCAGCCGTGGAGTGATCTGCGACTGTAAATCGGGTGTCTCCGGGGCGGGCAAAAAGCCCGTCCAGAAGACGCATTTTGTGGAAGCTGCCGACAACTTTTCGGCATATTCGGTTTATGGACATCGCCACACCGGCGAAATCCTGGAACAGGCGGGCATCCATGCTGACGAACTTACTTTTACCCCCCATCTGCTGCCCATACCTCGCGGCATTCTTTCGACGATCTACGTAGGGCTAACCAGGCCCGTTTCTCCTGACGAAATCGATGCCGTGTTGCGCGGGTTTTACGGCGGTGCCCATTGGGTTCGCATCTTTGGGCATGGCAAGCTGCCGCAGATTCAATACTCGCTGCGCACGAATTATTGCGACGTGGGGTTTCAACTGGCCCCGGATGGAAAGCGCCTCATTGTGGTGTCCTGCCTGGACAACCTGATGAAGGGCGCGGCGGGCCAGGCGCTCCAGAACCTGAACGTGATGTTCGGCTGGGACGAGAAGGAGGGATTCTAGTGATGAAGCTCGTGGTGAAAATTGGCGGTGCGGCGCTTGAAGACAAGACGCTGCTGAAGAAGTGCGCGCAGGCGGTTGCCGACCTGGCGGCCGAAGGACACAAGGTTGCCGTGGTCCATGGCGGAGGCAAGGCCCTGACCGAGGTGCTGGCGCGGATGGGCAAGGAGTCCACCTTCGTGAACGGACTGCGGGTCACCGATTCGGACACGCGCGACGTGGCTCTGATGGTGCTGGCGGGCCGGGTGAACAAGCAGCTGGTGGCGGCGATCACCGCGACCGGACAGGCTGCGGTCGGGCTCTGCGGCGGCGACGGCGCGGCGTTTCTGGCGCGCAAGAAGAAGACCGTGGGCGCCGACCTGGGCTTCGTCGGCGAGATCAGCTCGGTGGATTCGCGCTGGATCGAGGCGATCTGGGACAACGATGGAATTCCGGTGATCTCCAGCCTTGCGCTGGGCTCCGATGGCGAGTACTACAACGTGAATGCCGACCAGATGGCTTCGGCCTGCGCCTCCGGATGCGGGGCCAACGCGCTGATCTTTTTGACCGACGTGGAGGGTGTGAAGGGCGCCGACGGGACGGTCATCCGTTGGCTTTCGACCAACGACATTCCACAGCTGGTAGCCAGCTCCGTGGTACGCGGCGGAATGCTTCCGAAGCTGCAGGCCTGCCAGGACGCGTTGCGGCTGGGCGTGCACCGGGTGCGGATTCTTCCCGCGCTGGAGGCCGAGATGCTGCCGGCGTTTTACCAGACTAAAATCGAATGCGGCACGGAGGTCATGGCATCGTGAGTTTGAGCAAGGTACAGAAGGCGGAAGAGAAGTATCTGCTTCACACTTACGACCGCTATCCGATCCTGCTGACGCACGCCAAGGGCGCCTATCTATACGCCGATGACGGCAGCAAGTATCTGGATTTTTTGAGCGGCATCGGCGTGATGGCCTTGGGGTATTCGCATCCGGCCATCACCAAGGTGATGCGAGAGCAGGCGGGCAAGCTGGTGCATTGCTCTAACCTGTTTTACAGTGAGTATCCGTCGCTGCTGGCGCAGAAACTGGTGAAGCTCTCCGGCTTGGACCGCGCGTTTTTCTGCAACAGCGGGACGGAAGCCTGGGAGGGCGCGCTGAAGATTGCGCGCGCCGTGGCCAGCAGCAAGGGGCTCAAGAAGCGCACCAAGTTTCTGGCGCTGGAGAACTCCTTCCACGGGCGCACCATGGGCGCGGTGGCGACCACGTATACGGAGAAGTATCGCAAGCCGTTCGCTCCGCTGATGCCGGGCGTGACGTTTGTGAAGTTCGACGATGTCGAAGATCTGAAAAAGAAATTCGACGACGACGTTTGCGCGGTCTGCATCGAGCCCATTCAGGGCGAGGGCGGCGTGCATCCGGTGAGCAAGGAGTTTTTGAAGACCGCCCGCGAGTTGACCGCGGCCAGCGGCGCGCTGCTGCTGCTCGATGAGATCCAGTGCGGGCTGGGGCGCACGGGAAAGATGTTCGCCTACCAGCACTACGGAGTGAAGCCCGATGTGACGACGCTGGCCAAGCCGTTGGCGTCGGGGCTGCCGCTGGGAGCGATCCTGGTGACCGCAGATGTGGCGTCGGCCATTCATCCCGGCATGCATGGCACCACCTTCGGCGGCGGGCCGCTCTCCTGCGCGGTGGCCCTGGAGGTGTTGAAGGTTATCGAGGACGACAAGATTCTGGCACACGTGAAAGACGTGGGCGGATATTTTCTCGATCTGCTGCGACAGCTGGATGCCCGGCATGGCTGCATTGCGGACGTGCGCGGCGCGGGGCTGATGCTGGGAGTGGAACTGAATTCCGCCGACCTGGCCAAGGCCGTGCTGAAGGAGATGATGGAGCAAAAGATCATCATCAACCGCACGCATGAAACGGTATTGCGTTTTCTGCCGCCGTACGTGGTGACGAAAAAGCAAGTGGAAGTGGTAGTGAAGGCGCTCGATCAAATTCTGTCCTCCTGCGCGTCATCTGGCGACGCTGCGCCCGCAACCAAGCGCAGCCCTCGGCAGAGGCTCCCCAAGGCTGTAGCGAGCGGCGCGAAATGAAGTCCCCGGATTTTGATCCGGAACTGGATATTCAGGAGGACCAGGCCATGGCAACGCGTTCCGTGGAAAACAATTCCGTGGATAACAAGGCAGCCAACGACGCCCCAGCCGCGCCGGTGCTGACCGATCTGACGGCAATGAGCGATCTGACTACGGCCGAAGCTCATGGGCTGCTGGAACTGGCGGCGCTGGTGAAGGCGCGGCCGGCGGATTTCCGCACC
The DNA here is from genome assembly GCA_963742165.1 of uncultured Acidobacteriota bacterium. GTDB lineage: Bacteria > Acidobacteriota > Terriglobia > Terriglobales > Acidobacteriaceae > TOLSYN. The sequence continues at coordinate 271,647 of CAVUKX010000002.1, forward strand.
GCGCTGGCGGGCAAGCAGATTGTGCTGTTCTTCGAAAAGCCCTCGTTCCGCACGCGGCTAACCTTCGAGTCCGGTATTTACTCGCTGGGCGGGCATGCCATGTTCGTGGACCAGTTGACCTCGCGCATCGGCGAACGCGAACCGGTGAGCGACATGGCGCACAACCTGGAGCGTTGGGTGGATGCGCTGGTGCTGCGGACGTATTCCCATGAAACGGTGACCGAGCTGGCGCGCTTCGCCTCGATTCCGGTGATCAATGCACTGAGTGATTACGAGCATCCCTGCCAGGCGCTGGCCGACTTTTTGACCTTGCAGGAGAAGTTCGGCGACCTGAGCCAGGTTCGCCTGGCGTATGTGGGAGACGGCAACAACGTGGCCCATTCGCTCATGCTGGGCGCTGCGCTGTTCGGCTGCCACATTGTGGTTGGGACGCCCAAGGGGTATGAGCCGAGCGCCGGGGTGCTGGCGCTGGCGCGCAAAATTGCGGCGGGAACCGGAGCAGTGATCGAGGTGGTGAACGATCCGGTGGAGGCCGTGAAGGGCGCGGCCGCCGTGTATACCGACGTGTGGGCCAGCATGGGGCAGGAGTCCGAAATTGGGGAGCGGGCGCGGATCTTCGCCAGCTACCGGGTAACCCCCGAACTATTCGCCAAGGCCGCACCGGAGGCCGTGTTCATGCACTGTCTTCCGGCGCATCGTGGCGAAGAAGTAGAAGCGGCGGTGATCGATTCGCCGGCTTCCGTGGTATTTGACCAGGCGGAGAATCGCCTGCATATTCAAAAGGCAATTCTTTTACAGCTATTGGGAGGCGGCGCACGCCGCTTGCCCACGAGGAGCTTTTCATAATGTCCAAGAAAAAGGTTGTGCTGGCATATTCGGGCGGTCTGGATACTTCGATCATCATTCCGTGGCTCAAAGAGAACTACGACTGTGAAGTGATTGCGTTTGTGGCCGACCTGGGACAGGGCGAGGACATGGAGGAGGTCGCCGTCAAGGCGATCAAGACCGGCGCGTCCAAGGTCGTGGTGAAGGACCTGCGCGAGGAGTTCCTGACCGAGTACGTCTGGAAGTGTCTGCAGGCGGGCGCGGTGTACGAACACAAGTACCTGCTGGGTACCTCGATGGCGCGGCCGATCATCGCCAAGTACCAGGTGGAAGTCGCGCTGGCCGAGGGCGCCGAGGCTGTGGCCCATGGCTGCACCGGCAAGGGCAACGACCAGGTTCGCTTCGAGCACGCATTTCTGGCCTTGGCGCCGGAGCTGCAGATTATTGCACCGTGGCGCGAGTGGACACTGAAGTCGCGCGAGGACTGCATCGATTACGCCGAGGCGCGCAACATTCCCATCGTGGCCAGCCGCACCAAGATTCACTCGCGCGACCGCAACATCTGGCACATCTCGCACGAGGGCGGAGAGCTGGAAGATCCGGCCAATGCGCCTCTGGATACGACGTGGCAGATTTCGAATTCTCCGCAGAAGGCTCCCGACAAGGTGGAGGAAGTGGAGATCGGCTTCGATAAGGGAGCTCCGGTTTCGGTCAACGGACAGGCCCTGCCGCCGGTGCAGCTGCTGGAACTGCTGAATGAAATCGGCGCCCGCAACGCGATTGGCCGCATCGATCTGGTGGAGAATCGCTTCGTGGGGATGAAGTCGCGCGGCGCCTATGAAACTCCGGGCGGCACGCTGCTTCTGCTGGCACACCGCGAGTTGGAGGCGCTCTGCCTGGATCGCGAACTGTCGCACTTCAAGCAGCACATCGGACTGAAGTATGCGGAGATCGTCTACAACGGCCTGTGGTTTACCCCGCTGCGCACTTCGCTGGATGCCTTTGTGGCCTCCACTCAGGCGGAGATCGCGGGCACAGTGAAGCTGGCGCTGTACAAGGGAAATGTCGGCATCAGCAGCCGCAAGTCGGAGTATTCGCTGTTCAACGCCGACCTGTCTTCGTTTACCATGGGCGAGAGCTATGATCAGAAGGACGCCGCCGGATTCATCAAGATTCTGGCGCTGCCCGCGCGGGCGCGGGTGATGAACCTGAGGAAGAAAAACGCAATCGAGGTGACGAAGTGAAGATGTGGTCCGGGCGGTTCAGGCAACCGCTCGATCCTGAATTTGAGCGCTGGCAGCGGTCGTTTCCCTTCGATCAGCGTTTGCTCCAGGAAGAGATTGCAGCCAGCCGCGCGCATGCGAAAGCCCTGCTCACGGCTGGCGTTCTTTCCGGCGAGGAGTACGAGACCATGCTGCGCGGGCTGGAGGCGTTGTCCGCCTCCGGGCACGAGTTTCTGGACGACGAAGAGGCCGAGGACGTTCACCATTTCGTCGAGAAACACCTGCAGCGCCTCATCGGAGAAACCGCACTCAAACTGCACGCAGGACGCAGCCGCAACGAGCAGATTGCGACCGACCTGCGTTTGTTCGTGCGCGCCGAGTGCGACCGGATTTCGGGTTTGCTGGCCGAACTGGTGCAGGCGATTGCCGGGCGCGCCAAAGACGCAGGTATGGCGGCCATGCCGTCGTATACGCATCTGCAGCGTGCCGAACCGGTGCTGGTGGCGCATTGGCTGCTGGCGTATTGCGAGATGTTTCTGCGCGATGCCGGGCGGTTGGGCGATTGCCGCAAGCGGCTCAACTACTGCCCGCTCGGCTCCGGGGCGATTGCCGGGGCGACGCTGGCGCTGGACCGCGAACTGGTCGCCGGAGAATTGAGTTTTACCGCTCCCACGTCCAACAGCATGGACGCGACCAGCGACCGTGATTTTGCGCTGGAGTTCGCGCAGGTGCTGTCGATTCTCGCCGTGCATCTAAGCCGGTGGGCCGAGGAGTTTATCCTTTTTTCGACCCTGGAGTATGGCTTTGTGCATCTGCCGGAGAGCTACTCGACGGGATCGAGCGCCATGCCGCAGAAGCAGAATCCGGATAGTCTGGAGCTGATCCGGGGCAAGGCCGGAAGAGTGATCGGCGCCGCGCAGCAGTTGCTGATCACGCTGAAGGGATTGCCGCTGGCCTACAACAAGGACATGCAGGAGACGCAGGAGCCGGTATTCGTGGTGGCCGAAACCGTAGGCATGATGCTGCGGGTTGCCACGGGATTCATGCGCGACGTGCAGTTTGATTACGATCGCATGGCGCAGGCCGCCACGTCGGGCTACATGAACGCCATGGCCGCCGCCACCTACCTGGTGGGCAAGGGCGTGCCGTTCCGCCGCGCTCATGAAATCATCGGCAAGTCGGTGCGTCTTGGCATGGAGCAGGGCAGGGAACTGCACGAAATGGCGATTGCGGACCTGCGCGCGATCAGTGAAGCATTTGGCGACGACTTCTACCAAAGCGTAACCCTGGAGGCCGTGCTGGACTGCCATGATGTGACCGGCGGAACGGCGCGCCACAAAGTCGCCCAGGCGCTGGAGGCGATGGAGCGGCGGGTGAAGCAGTTGCAGGGAATCGAGGTTGTGGATGTACGCGCGTAAAGCGATTCTGCCGGATGCGGAGAATCTTCGCTCCCTGATCGCGGCATTCTCCGGAGACGGCACTCTGCTGCCGCGGTCGCTGGCGGAGATCTGCGAGAACATCCGCGACTTTACCCTGGTGGTCGCGGGCGACGAGTTGATTGGCTGCGGCGCGCTGCATCTTTACGGCATGCACTTGGCGGAGATCCGCTCGATTGCCGTGTGGCCGAAGTACAAGGGAACCGGCGCGGGCCGCGTGCTGGTGGACGCGCTGCTGGACGAAGCCGAGCAGCAACACGTAAGCTGCGTGTGCCTGTTCACGCGCATCCCGGAGTTTTTTGCGCATCTGGGATTCGCCGAAGCCAAGCGTGAAGAACTGCCGGATAAAATCTACAAGGATTGTGCGAACTGTCCCAAGCTGCATGAGTGCGACGAGGTGGCGATGTATCGCGGAGAGTTGCCGCAGTTTGCGATTCTTCCCCGTCCCGCGAAGCTGGAACTGCGCCTGAGGCAGCCGTTGGTCAAGTTGGAAAAGTAAAACTGGAAAAGTGAAATCGGAAAAATGACTCTGCACGGACCGGACGAACCTGTGTTTCTTCCCCGAGGATTTTTCTGGTCGGCCACCAAGGCCGGCATCAAGGCCAGCGGACGCAGCGACGTTGCCTTGGCGGAAGTTCCCATGGGCGCAAGTGCTGCGGCCATGTTTACCCGCAATCGCGTGGCGGCCGCTCCGGTGGAAGTGGGCCGGGCCCACCTGCGCAAAAGCAAAGGACGCGTGCGCGCCGTGCTGGTGAATGCGGGCAACGCCAACTGCGCCACGGGCGAGCCGGGAATCGCCGTAGCCGAGCAGAGCTGTGCCGCGCTGGGCGCCGCGCTGGAAGCCGCGCCGCAGTTCATCATTCCGTCTTCGACCGGGATTATCGGCGTGCCGCTGCCGGTGGAAAAACTGGTTGCAGCCGTGCCTGCGGTGGTCGCCGAATTGGCTGATACTGAGGTGGGGCTGAAGTCCTTTGCCACGGCCATCATGACCACAGACACGCGCATGAAACTGGCTTCGACGGAGTTTTCCGTCGGCAAAAAAACGGTTCGAGTTGCCGGCGTGTGCAAGGGCTCGGGCATGATCCATCCCAACATGGCGACCATGCTGGTGTATCTGTTCACCGATGTGGATGCGGAGCCCAAGGATTTGCCGCCGATGCTGAAGACGGCGGTGGATTCGACGTTCAACGCGATCTCGGTGGATGGCGATACCTCGACCAACGACACCGTCCTGCTGCTGGCCTCAGGCGCCAGCACCGTGAAGCTGGTGGGCAGCGGCGTGGCGAAAAAGTTTTCCCAGGCACTGCACGCCGTTTGCGCCTCCCTGGCGGAGCAGGTTGTGCGGGACGGCGAGGGCGCCGAGCACCTGGTCCGGCTGCGCGTCGCGGGGGCAAAGTCGGTGGAGGAGGCGCGAACCGTCGCCCGTTCGATTGCGAACTCGCCGCTGGTGAAGACCGCCTGGGCGGGATGCGATCCCAACTGGGGACGGATTCTGTCGTCGATCGGCAAGAGCGGGATTGCGGTGGACCCCTCGAAGATCAATATCTTTATCGGCCCGCATCAGGTGTGCAGGCACGGGATGGCGCATCCCTTCGATGAAAAGGTAGCGCATGAGTTCATGCAGCAGCCCGAGTATGAGATCAGGGTTGAACTGGGACGCGGCAAGAGCTCGCTGGAATTTTTGACCTGCGACCTGACGGTGGAGTACGTGCACATCAACGCCGATTACTCGACGTAAACCGGCTATGGTAAAGTTCTACCATGGAAATTAGGGTCCATATTCCGGATGAGCTCGCCGCACAGGCTCAGGCCCGCGGGTTGCGGCCCGAAGCCTACGCCGAAGAGATCCTGGCGCGACAGGTCGAGTTGCGTTCGGCGGAAGCCCGGTCGCCGCACAGCCCGGAAGAAATTCGAGTCTGGCTCGATTCGCTAGCCCAGTTCTCGGATAAAATCCCGCCGCTGCCGGAGACCATTTCGCGAGAATGGATTTATCAGGATCGCGACTAAATGGTGATCGGGTCGTGTGTGGTCGATACCAACATCCTGCTGCGTATAACCAGGCGCTCCGATCCCCATCACCAGCTCGTGGACATGGCTCTGGCTCAACTGGTTAGACAAGGCGCCACGCTTCATTACACTCATCAGAATATTGCGGAATTGTGGAACGTGATGACGCGGCCCTTGGATCGCAACGGTCTCGGTTTGACTGTGAACGAGGCTGAGAGCGAAGTGTGTGCAATCGAGCGTGGCATGACTCTGTTGCCCGACAACGAGGCCATTTATCATGAATGGCGCAAGGTCATCGTTCAATGCGGTGTGTCGGGAGTTCAGGTGCATGACGCACGCCTGGCGGCGGCAATGTATGTGCACCGCGTGGCCTACATCCTCACCTTCAATGTGACAGACTTCAATCGTTTCAGCGGTCTTACGCCTGTCCACCCAAATCAACTTTAGTTATTGATTCGGATGGTTTCCGGGGCTCGCCAATGGCGGGCCCTTCGTGCGATAAAGAGACACTATGACTCATGCACGGCTAATCGAAATGGCGGAGGCTTGGCTGCGGCGCTCGCGCTGCGGCATCGTGCTGAGCGAACAGGGCTGCAGCAGCGGAGAGATGCCGGACGCCATCGGCTGGAAGGCGAGGAACCATTCCATCGTGATCGAGTGCAAGGCGAGCCGTGCGGATTTTCTGGTGGACGCGGCCAAGCCGTGGCGCAGAGATCCGTCGATTGGGCTGGGCTGCGAACGCTACTATGCGGCACCGAAGGCGATGCTGAAAGCGGACGAGATGCCCGAGGGGTGGGGACTGCTGGAAGTGCAGGGGCGCGAGCTGAAGTTGGTGAAAAAGTCCGGCCGCAAGCTGCGCCAGCCCGAGGGGCTAATGAACGAGATGAACCTGCTGCTGGCCAGTTTGCGCCGCGTGGAGGTGCGCATCGAGCCACAGCGGATCGGCGATTTCTTGAAGTGGAAGAACCGCATGGCCAGCTACAACGGCGGCGCGCTGCCAGAGGGAATTGTGGCCCCCGAGCAGGAAGAGAACTCGCATCTGGTGTGAGCGGACGACCCACATTCGCCATAAGAAGGCGGATGTAGGTCGTCCGCCATGTGACGGCCCGTCCCACATTTGCCAATTGCGGGCAAATATGGGGCACCAATTTTGTGTTCTCCCACATCTGCCCACTACGGCAGATATGGGGCACCAACGCACGTCCCACATTTGCCAATTGCGGGCAAATATGGGCCCCCACATTGCGTACAATAAATAGATATGTTCGCAAAGATTCAGCGCATTCATTTTGTAGGCATCGGCGGCATCGGCATGAGCGGGATCGCCGAGGTGCTGCTCACGTTGGGATACGGCGTCAGCGGCTCCGACCTGCGCAGCTCCCCGACGACCGAACGGCTGGCCAGGCTGGGAGCACAGATCTTCGTGGGGCACGTGGAGTCCAACGTGCATGGGGCCGAGGTGGTAGTAACCAGCTCGGCGATTGTGCGCGAGAATCCCGAAGTGGCGGAGGCGCGGCGTCTGCATCTGCCGGTGATTCAGCGGGCGGAGATGCTGGCCGAGTTGATGCGGCTGAAATACGGCATCGCCATCGCGGGCATGCACGGCAAGACGACCACCACCAGCATGGTGGCCGCGGTTCTGGGCGCCGGAGGGCTGGACCCGACGGTAGTGGTGGGTGGCCGGGTGGACTCGCTGGGTTCCAACGCGCGGCTGGGCACTTCGCAATATCTGGTGGCGGAGGCCGATGAGAGCGACCGCTCGTTTCTGAAGCTCTCGCCGATTCTGTCGGTAGTCACCAATATCGACCGCGAGCACATGGACTGCTATCACGACATGGAAGATGTGCAGAACACGTTCGTCGAGTTCATGGACAAAGTTCCGTTCTACGGGACGGTGGTGGCCTGCACGGACAACGAGGGCCTGCGTAATCTGCTGCCGCGGGTGCAGCGCCGCGTGCTCACCTACGGCACGCGCGAAGACGCTGACCTGCGCGCCGTGGACGTGACGACGGAGCGCGCGGCCGGCGCCATGCACAACAGCTTTGGAGTGAACTTCCAGGGCCGCGACCTGGGCCGCTTCGATCTGTTTGTCCCCGGTGCGCACAATGTTTTGAACGCCACGGCGGCCATCGCCGTCGGCATGGGGCTGGAGATTCCGGTGGAGCGCGTTCGCGAGGGCATTGCGCAATTCCGCGGCGTCGACCGCCGCTTCCAGCTGAAGGGAACGGCTGCCGGAGGGATTCGCGTGGTGGATGACTACGGACATCACCCGACGGAGATTCTGGCCACGCTTTCCGCGGCGCGCCAATGGATGAGCGGCACGGGACGGATCCACGTAATTTTTCAGCCGCATCGCTTTACGCGCACCTATCTGCTGATGGATGAGTTCATCGGGGCGTTCCCGGAGGCCGACCGGTTGCTGGTGCTCGACATTTACGCGGCGAGCGAGCAGCCGATTGCCGGCGTCAGCGGACTGGGCCTGTCGCGCAAAATTTTCTGCCGCAACGGCTACCCGGCGGAGTTTGCAGCCAGCTTTGCAGCGGCCGTCGAGGCCGTGGTGGAGCAGGTGCGGCCGGGAGACATGGTGCTGACCCTGGGCGCGGGGACGGTCTCGCAGCTGGGGGCGCAGATTCTGGAAAAGCTAGGTGCGCGCGAACCGGTTGCCGGAGCCTGAACCAAATTGCATCGGTGGCGGTGCATTCGATGCGGAAAAGTATCAAGACCTGCTGCCGTTCCGGGAATGTGGTGGATTGGCGCGGGGGAGCCTAGATAATCACTAGCTGAAATCACAGCGAACGCGGGGTGAGTGGGCGGATAATACCCCTATTACCTTAAATTGTTTCTGACTATGGCGCGCAATCAAGGACCACCCATCGACGATCCGTTCTATCGCCGGGGCCAGGCGGGCCGCAGCTCGTTTGCGGACGACGCCTTGCCGCTGGACGCGGGCTTGAGCGAAGACGACGGAGAGGACGAACAGCAGCAGTTCCGGCGCGCCAACAAGCGCATTCCGGTGCGGCGCGGCGCGCTTGCCCGCAAGACGGCATCGCGGGTGCAGGCAGTGGCCGTGGTGGCGCTGGTGCTGGCGGCGCTGGGCGCAGGAATCTATGAGGCCCGGGCCTTTGCCCTGCACTCGTGGCGCTTCCGCGTGCACAGTGAAAACGATATCGAACTGGTGGGTGATGCCCCGAACTCGCGGGCGCAGGTGCTGGAAAAGCTGCGCGAGGCGGTGGGGCGGAACGTCTTTCAAATCTCGCTGGCGGAGCGCAAGCAGGAGTTGGAAAAGATTCCCTGGGTCGAGTCCGCCGCGGTGAGCCGTCTGTGGCCGAATCGCTTGCGCGTGATGGTGAAGGAGCGCACTCCGGTGGCGTTTATCGCGCTGGGCGGACGCATCGCATTGATCGATGCCCAGGGCGTGGTGATGGATTTGCCTCCCGGCGTGCCGAATAACTATTCGTTTCCGGTGATCACGGGAATGAATGAGAACGAGCCGCTCTCCACGCGCGCGCCGCGCATGCAGACCTATACGCGGCTGATGCGAGAACTGGACGGCAGCGATGGCGGTCCGCAGGCAAAGACGCAATACTCGCACGACCTGGAAGAGGTGGACCTCTCCGACCCGGAGGACGTGAAGGTGACGGCCAAGGGCGGTTCCGGACCGGTGCTTTTGCATTTGGGAAATGAGAGTTTCCTGCCGCGCTTCATGGTGTTTCTCTCCAACGTGCAGAAGTGGGAGCAGGATCGGGGTAAGCTGGAGTCAGTGGATTTGCGCTACGGGCGGGAAGTGATTTTGAATCCGGATATGAGCGCCGCTCCGCCTCCGCCGCCTGTGCCCGCGGCCGCCCAGGCGGAGACACCGCATCCGGCGGCGGCCAAAGGCGCACCCAAAAGCGCGCCCAAGAAGCACGTGAAGGACCAGCATCCGAAGGGAAAGAAACGCAAGTAGATGGCGACGCGAAACGAAAACATCATCACGGTAATCGACCTGGGAAGCGCGAAAACCGTGGCCCTGGTGGCGGAGTCCACGGATGCCGGCTTGCGCTATCGCGGCCATGGCATGGCGGCTTCGGCGGGCACTCGCCGGGGCGTGATCGTGGATCTGGAGTCGGCGTCCAAAAGCGTATCGGCTGCGGTGGAGCGCGCGGAAAAATCCAGCGGGCTTGCGCTGGAGTCGGCCGTGGTCGGCATCAGCGGCCCGCATATCCGCTCGGTCAACAGCCATGGGGTGATTTCGGTGGGGACGCGTCCGCGTGAGTTGACCAGTGCCGACGTGCAGGCCGCCGGCGACCGGGCGCGCGAGTTTCCCATGCCGGAAGACCGCGACATACTTCATCTGCTGCAGCAGGAATTCGTGGTGGACGAGGTCGACGGTGTGCGCCAGCCGGTGGGCATGATGGGCCGCCAGCTCGAGGTGCGGGTGCACGTGATTACGGCCGCGCACTCGGCAGTGCAGAACGTGGTGACGGCGCTGAACCTGGCCGGAATGCAGGTAGAGGACACGGTGTATGAGGCGCTGGCCTGCTCCGAGTCCGTGCTGCGGCGCGACGAGCGCGAATTGGGCGCGGCGGTGATTGACATCGGCGCAGGTACGGCGGATATTGCCGTGGTGCAGGAAGACGTGGTGATCCACTCGGGCGTGGTGCCGCTGGGCGGTATCAACTTTACCCGCGACGTCGCCTACGGTCTGGAGACTCCGCTGGTGGATGCGGAGAATTTGAAGCGGCAGTTTGGCTGTTCGATGGTGACCCGCATTGCCGCGCAGAATGAGATCGAAGTCCCCTCGGTGGGCGACCGCCCGGCGCGCCTGATGAAACAACGGGATCTCGGCGAAATTCTGGAGCCGCGGGCGCGGGAGCTGATGGAGTTGCTGCGCGACAACCTGCGCCACGCCGGAGTGCTGGATATGCTGGGTGGAGGAATCGTTCTCACCGGCGGCGGATCGCGGCTGCTGAGTTTGACCGAAAGCTGCGAAGATATTTTGCGCAGGCCGACGCGGATCGGTTTGCCGCTGGGCATGGCGCAGCTTCCGGTGGAGTTGCAGGAGCCGGAATTTGCGACCGCGATTGGGTTGGTTTTCTATTCGCAGCGCGCCCGCGTGCTGAAGGGCCCGGACGAGGGCGGTTTTGGCGCGCGGCTGCGGGCGCTGTTTGCCCGTGCGTATAAGGGTTGAAAGGTTTCAAAGGTTTCAAAGTTTCAAAGGTTTCAAAGTTAAGAACAACAGCAACAAAGTCTGAAGGTGGGGCACCCGGCTTTTTCTTTGACTTTAACCTTAAAACTTTGAAACCTTGAAACTTTGAAACATGGTGGAAGGCGGCAATGATGGAAGAGCAGGACATTCGGATTCAGTTCCACGAGGAAGCGCGCAACAACGCCAGGATCAAGGTGATCGGCGTGGGCGGCGGCGGCAACAACGCGGTCAATCGCATGATCGAAACCGGCGTGGAGGGGGTGGAGTTCATCACCGCCAACACGGACCTGCAGGCGCTGCAGATGTCGCGCGCGCCCAAGAAGCTGCAACTGGGTGTGAAGCTCACCAACGGCCTGGGCGCGGGAGCCAATCCCGAGGTGGGACGCCAGGCAGCGCTGGAGGATACCGACCGCATCATTGCAGCCCTGGAAGGCGCGGACATGGTCTTTGTGACCACCGGCCTGGGCGGCGGCACCGGCACGGGCGCGGCTCCGATTATTGCGTCGCTGGCCAGCGAGATGGGCGCACTGACCGTGGCGGTGGTCACCAAGCCGTTTGCCTTTGAGGGCAAGCGGCGCATGAACCAGGCCGAGCGCGGATTGAGCGAGCTGATCGACTCGGTCGATACCGTCATCGTCATCCCCAACGAAAAATTGCTGGCCGTGGCGCAGGACGCAGGCTTCTTTGAATCGTTCCGCGTGGCCGACGACATTCTGCGCCAAGCGGTACAGGGCATCTCCGACATCATCACCATCCCTGGAATCATCAACCGCGACTTCGCCGACGTGAAGGCCATTATGGCCGGCATGGGCTATGCGGTGATGGGCACCTCGCGGGGGAAGGGCGAACGCCGCGCCCTGGAAGCGGCACAGCGCGCCATCGCCTCGCCACTGCTGGAGGCGGGCGCCATCGACGGCGCGCGGGGAATCCTGCTCAACATTACCGGCTCCAGTTCGCTCAAGCTTGCCGAGGTGTATGAGGCCTCCACCATCATCCAGAGCGCCGCGCATGAGGACGCCAACATCATCTTCGGCGCCGTGCTCGACGAAAAGATGAAGGACGAGGTGAAGATCACGGTGATCGCCACCGGTTTCCGCTCGGAAGCAGGGCCGCGTGCGAGTGACGTTTCCCGTGAACCCATGACCGCCTCTGCCGCGATTCAGCAGGCACGGCATGCGCGCTGGGCCACGCCAGTACCCGAGCCGCAGATCACGCGCCGCGCCGATGCCGCTTACGAGTTACAGGCGGAAGAGATGGAATTCCGCAGTGCTGAACCGGAGGCCGAGAGCATCGCCCCGGCTTCTGCCGTAGCGCTTCCGGAAGAGCACGCGCTGGAGACTGCTCAGCCCCCAGCGCAATCTTCTACGCGGATCTGGGAGGCGGTGCAGCCGCCGCGCCCGTCTGCTTCGCTGGAGGACATGGACTCCGGTGGCGATCAGGACGAGCTCGATGTTCCCGCTTACCTGCGCAAGAAAAACACCGATTACTAAAATAGACGCGCGGGGCGCGGCTGGCGAGAGTGAAAGACCGGCCAGCGGCGCCCCGATCCCCGCTTGTTCTCTGCTCGACACCTGTGGTTGCTCCTCCGCCTTTACTTCGCTTCCGCGCAACGCGACACGGCGATAAATCGCTCTATATTTTTTGGATTTTTATGGGCGGGGACTCAAAACCGTTAGCCTCTGCGCGGCTCTGATTATGTTAAACATTCAACAGAACAGGATGCTCCGCCGATAGATTCCGCGAAGGCCGCGCATCTTAATTCCTTTGGATCGATGCCGCAGTGAGTGGAATGGAGTTGTACCAGCGAGACTGTACTTCGGTTACCAGTGAGAATGGCTGAAATGAGCATTGGGCTTGAACACGCAATATCGGATCACTTATTATCGTTCCATTCACCACGTGAAACATAAAGTTTCGCAAGCCCGGGGTACCGGTGCGGCCGTCGAGGTGTATTTTGATGATTTCTAAGCACGTGATGCATTCCCGCAGTTTTAAAGCCGCAGTGGTGACCACTCTGGCGCTGTGGTTCGCGATGGCCTCGTTTGCGGCCACTCTTTCCACCCGCCATGAGGCGCGCAGCAATCACAAGATCAAGGAAACCGCGAACACGGAGCGGCGCATGACGGCCACCCGGCACAGCCGTACGGCGCGTTCCCGCGCGGCCCAACGCGAGGAGAGCACCCGCACTACGCGCAGCGTCGCGGTACAGCGGCATGGAAGAGCTCATATCGCTCATGTTTCCTACGAGCGCTTCACGGCCAGTTCCTACACCACGGATGCGACTTCGGGCGACCAGACCGCGGGCGAAGATCCCATCGTGCGTCAAGCCGCTCTGGATGCCCTGGGCAACATGAATGGCACGGTGGTTGCCATCGATCCCAGCAACGGACGCATCCTGACCATGGTCAACCAGAAGCTGGCTCTGTCCAGCGGCGCGCAGCCATGCTCCACGATCAAAGTTTCGGTGGCCCTGGCCGCCTTGAGCGAGCACATCGTGACCAAGGACACGATGGTCGATCTTGAGGGCGGCGGGCAGACAGATATGAACCATGCGCTGGCGCACTCGAATAATCAGTACTTCGAAGCCCTTGGCCGCCGCCTCGGCTTCCAGAAGGTGAGCTACTACGCCCACCAGTTCGGCCTGGGCGAGTTGGCAGGATGGAACGTCGCAGGCGAGCATCTGGGCGAGTATCCCAGCCAGGAGCTTCCGGCAAGCCTGGGCGGCGTCGGCAAGATGTGTTCGTTCGGCGAAAGCGTCAGCATGACCCCGCTGCAACTGGGCGCCCTGATGGCCTCCATTGCCAATGGCGGTACGTTGTACTACCTGCAGCATCCGCGCTCGGCGGCAGAGGTGGCCGGCTTTTCGCCCAAGGTGAAGCGCTACCTCGACATCGCGCCGTTGATTCCCGAAGTTAGCGTGGGCATGCTGGGAGCAACCCAGTACGGCACCGCGCGCCGCCTGCGCACCAACTTCACCTCCGAACAGGTGCTGGGCAAGACGGGAACCTGCAGCACGGCCGGCACGCGCTTCGGCTGGTTCGGCTCCTTTGCCAACTCGCAGTACGGCCGCATCGTGACCGTGATCTTCCTCGAAGGCGACCGTTCCGTGTTCGGACCGAAGGCTGCGGAACTGGCCGGGATCTTCTATCGCAACCTGGATGAGCACAACTATTTCGCGGGCAAGGCGAGTCCCGTGCACTCGGCGAGCCTGCTGAAGTAGGTCAATATTTCACGAACTATGGTAGGCCTTCCCCTTGGGGAGGGCCTTTTCCTTTGCGGCGGCACAGCCTATGGTTTGTTTCCGCATCCAAGCAGGCAGAAGTTTATTTTTTGGCGAACGGGTACGAAATGCCGGGAAACCTACTACCGGGAAAACCCTATCCGCTGGGCGCGACCTGGGATGGAACGGGCACCAACTTTGCACTATTTTCAGAGCATGCTACCAAGGTCGAGCTCTGCCTGTATGACAATCGCAGCCGCCGGGAGACCGAACGGATCGAGTTGCACGAAACCACGGCCTTTGTGCGCCACGGCTATCTGCGCGGAATCCAGCCCTGCCAGCTCTACGGGTATCGCGTGGACGGGCCATGGGACCCTTTGCATGGCTTCCGCTTCAACCCCTCGAAGCTGGTGATCGATCCGCAGGCACTGGCCGTCAGCGGCCAGCTTGACTGGTCCAAGCCGGTCTACCCGTACCAATCCGGCGGCGCCGATCCGGACCTGACACGCGACGAGCGCGACGACGCCGACGGGATTCCCAAGTGCGTGGTGGTCAATCCCTACTTCGACTGGGAGCAGGACCGCTCGCCGAATATTCCGCTGAGCGACTCCGTCATCTACGAACTGCATGTGCGCGGCTTCAGCAAGTTAAATCCCGAGGTTCCGGAGGAGTTGCGCGGCACCTACGCCGGACTGGCATCGCCGGCCAGCATCCACTATCTCAAGCGGCTTGGGGTGACGGCCGTGGAACTGCTCCCGGTGCATCAGGCGGTGGACGACAAGCGGCTGGTCGACCGCAATCTTCGCAACTACTGGGGCTACAACACGGTGGCCTACTTCAGCCCGGAGTTGCGCTACTCCTCGAGCGGCGACACCGGCGGCCAGGTGGCGGAGTTCAAGGCCATGGTCAAGGCGCTGCATCGCGAAAACATCGAGGTCATTCTCGACGTGGTGTACAACCACACCGGCGAGGGAAACCAGCTTGGCCCCATGCTCAGTCTGCGCGGCATTGACAACACCTCCTACTACCGGCTTGTGCCGGAGCTGCCGCGCTACTACCTGGACTACACCGGCACCGGCAACACGCTGAATGCGCGCAATCCGCAGGTGCTCAAGCTCATCATGGACAGCCTGCGCTACTGGGCCACGGAAATGCACGTGGACGGGTTCCGCTTCGATCTTGCGTCGACCCTGGCCCGCGAACTGCACGACGTGGACCGGCTTTCGTCATTCTTCGACATCATTCATCAGGACCCCATTCTTTCCCGCTTGAAGCTGATCGCCGAACCCTGGGACGTGGGCGACGGCGGCTACCAGGTGGGAAACTTTCCGGTGCTCTGGGCGGAGTGGAACGGCAAGTACCGCGACACCGTGCGCCGCTACTGGAAGGGAGATGAGGGCCAGCTTTCCGATTTGGCTTACCGCCTGACGGGCAGCAGCGATCTCTACCAGCACGATGGACGCAAGCCCTATGCTTCCATCAACTTTGTCACCGCGCATGACGGTTTTACCCTGCGCGACCTGGTGAGTTACGACGAGAAGCACAACCAGGCCAACGGCGAAGCCAACCAGGATGGCAGCAACGAGAACCACTCCTGGAACATGGGTGTGGAAGGACCGTCCCAGGACGCGGCGATCGAGCGTGCGCGATGGGTGCAGATGCGGAACTTTCTGGCGACGCTGCTGCTCTCCCAGGGCGTGCCGATGATCTGCGGGGGCGACGAGGTGGCGCGCACGCAACTGGGCAACAACAACGCCTATTGCCAGGATAACGAGTTGAGCTGGTACGACTGGAAGCACTCCGCCGAGCAGGCGAGCCTGCTGGAGTTTGCCGCCGGCCTGATCGAATTGCGCCGCAAACATCCCAACCTGCGCCGCCGCCATTTTTACCAGGACCGCAGCATCCGCAACTCCATCGTCAAAGACATCGCATGGTTCGCCTCCGATGGCCACGAGATGACCGAGGAGGAGTGGAACTCCGGCTGGATACGCAGCATCGCCGTGCTGTTCAACGGCGAAACCCTGGACGCCGTAGACGAGATGGGCCAGCCTCTGCGGGACGACACGTTCCTGATTCTGCTCAACTCCTATCATGACGCGGTGTCGTTCATCCTGCCCCCCACCCCGAACAATCGCAGCTGGCACAACGTGCTGGACACCGCAAATCTGGAACACCCGTTTTCCGACGGACCGGCACAAGACAAGGCCCCGTCGATCGGCGGACGCTCGCTGCGGCTGCTGCGCGAGTCGCGCGAAGGCGAGTAAATATCGAGGAATCGTTTATCCTGTTTTGAGGAAAGCTGCTGCCGGCGGATGCCATGTCATTTCTCCGCCCAGGCCGGCTATGCCGTGTTAAGTTGAGAATAGACGAGCCATTCATCTCAGGTTCCAGCTCCCGGCCGGAAAGCAACCGGCTCCAGGCTTGCCGGCGATGGTTCTCACCTCCCGGAGGATTGATAGCAATGCGAAAGTTTGCCGCTGTATTTTTGTTCGTCCTGTTTTGTGGCGTGTTTGCCATGGCCCAGCAGGAGCCGCTGTTCGCGGTTCCGAAGAATGAAATTTATTTTGGCTACGCCTACCTGCATGCGAGCCTCAACGGCGCTTCGGGCGGCACCAATGGCCTGGTGACCGACACCAGCACCGGGATGAACGGATTTGCTATTGGGTTCAGCCACTATCTGCATTATTCGAATGGCAACCTGGGCTACATGATCGAATTTTCGAGAAATTCAAACAGTGCAGTGGACCCCACGGGAATCGGATATTCGACCGAGAACTACCGGGCCGGGCCAACCTATCGCCTGCACCGGTACGGCTTCTTCTCTCCTTCGATTCATGTGCTTGCTGGCGCATCTCATTCCAAATATACCGTGCCGGCCAGCGGCACCAAGTTCTTCTTTACCGATACGGATTTTGGGGCGCTCGCCGGCGGCACCTTGGATGGAAATCTAACCCCGCATATCGCGATCCGCCTGGCCCAGGTGGATTACGACTACTCTCACCACTACGGCTCCAACCAGTCCTCGTTCCGCTACCTGGGCGGCGTTGTGTTTCGCTTTTAGACGGCGGTTCCGGCGGGAAAGCCGGCGGGGGATGGGCGGAGGCGCGGTCTGCAGGCTCCGCGGGACATGGTTTTTGCGCGAGAATGGAACTATTTTGCCCTGGGAGCCGGTTTCCGGCTCCCTCTGCTTTGTCTGGGGCGCGCCAGCCCGCTTATAATGAATCCATGGCTAATGGCTGGGAAAGCAAATCCGTGGAAGCGCAGCAAGAGATGCAGCAATTTGACCAATCCGAACAGATTCGCTTGCAGGAAGTTGCGGATGACAAGGAGCGCGTGGGCCGGCTGAAGGCGGAAGTGGCTCGCAAGGTGCAAGCTTTGCAGATGAACCGCGCCCGGATCCGCGAGCAACTTTCGCGCACCAGCAACGAACGCTACACGTTGTTGCTGAACACCGAGTTGCAGCAGATTGAAGGCGATCTGGCAAAGCTTGGCTGAGAGAACGCTCACCAGGCCCGGTGACGGCGGTCACCGAAGCAGCGGTCGTGTCGGCGGACAATAACGCCGGGGTGAGTTATGCCGATTCTGGTGATTGCCGTAATTTTTTTCGCGCTGTTTCTGGCGATGGGTCTGCTTGCCACGATCGCCGTTCTGAGTGAAACGCGCGATATGCCGGGCAGTGTGTTGTTGAAGTTCCGGCGAGTCCGCAAATTGCCGCAAAGGTAGATTGATTCAGTCGTGCGCCTCGCGGCGGGACTGCTGCCGTGCCGCAGCGACTAGCGGCTCCTTGGCAAGTGCCATGTGCCGCAAGCCTTCTCCTGTAGTGTCCCCATCGAATCTGAGGATTGTGAGTCTTACGCGGAGGCGCAAGAGAGGATATCCTTTTTCTGTTGTGTGCCGGTTCGGAATCGACGCAGTGCAGAACGAGGAGCCGATGTTCTCCACCCAAATTGCATCGCCACGGTTAGCTTCACCGCGGAGCGGCCGATGATCTCACCGCTGGTGCTGAGCATAAAACTTGCGCTGGTCACCTCCTGTCTGCTGCTTTTGCTTGGGCTGCCGGTGGCCTGCTGGCTGGCCTTCACCCGCTTCCGCCTGCGCTTTCTCGTCGAGTCCCTGGTGGCGCTGCCCATCGTGCTGCCGCCCACGGTTCTGGGCTTCTATCTCCTAGTGGCGTTTGGTTCGCGCGGTACGCTCGGCACATTCTGGGAGCGGCTTACCGGGCACACGCTGGCCTTCAGCTTTGAAGGGCTGGTGGTCGGCTCGGTCATCTACAGTCTGCCTTTTGCCGTGCAGCCTTTTACGGCGGCGCTGGCCTCGGTGGACCGCCGGCTGCTTTCTGCCTCGGCCAGCCTGGGCGCCTCTACATGGCGCACGTTCTGGCGCATTACATTTCCTCTGGCTTTTCCGGGAATCGTGACCGGCTTTGCCCTGAGCTTTGCCCACACCCTGGGCGAGTTTGGCGTGGTGCTGATGCTGGGCGGCAACATTGCCGGCCGCACTCAGACGGCTTCGATCGCCATCTACGACAACGTGCAGAATCTGGATTATTCCACCGCCGCGCGCCAATCCATTACCTTGCTCGCCATCTCCTTTACGCTGCTGGTGGTGATCAACGCGCTCAATCGCAAGCGGAACTGGAGGCTGCCATGATCGATTCCGGGGTTGGCTGCGGGGCTGACTCCAACGCGGCCTTGCGGGTGGAGATTCGCCTGCCGCTGCCGCAGTTTCAGCTCGATTGCAGCTTCCAGGCGGCGCCCGAAGTGGTGGTACTGTTTGGCCGCTCCGGCGCGGGAAAGACGTCGGTGCTCGACTGCATTGCCGGATTTCGTCCTCCGCAACAGGGACGGATCTCACTCGGCAGCCGCACTCTTTTTAGCAGTCGGGATGCCGTGAATCTTCCGGTCCGGCGGCGGCGCATCGGCTATCTCTCGCAGCAGCCCGCACTGTTTCCGCACCTCACCGTGCGCCAGAATGTCGGCTACGGTCTGCTCGATCTGCCGCACGCCGAGCGCGATGCGAAGGTGGACTCGATTCTGGAGCGCTTTCGCATTCAGCCGCTGGCTGGGCGCCGTCCGGCGGCCATCTCCGGAGGCGAACAGCAGCGGGTCGCGCTGGCCCGCACGCTGGTCTGCGAGCCGGAACTGCTGCTGCTCGACGAGCCTCTATCGGCCCTCGACCTCTCGCTGAAGTCGCTGCTGCTGGATGCGCTCTTCGACTGGCAGCGCGAGCGCGCCGTACCCATGCTCTACGTCACGCACGACCGCTCGGAGGCATTCTCGCTCTCGCGGCGTGTGCTGGTGATGGAGAACGGACGCGTGGTGGCCGACGGCGAGCCGCGGCAGGTCTTCGATGCGCCCGTCAGCCGAGACCAGGCGGCGCTCTCCGGCTACGAAAATCTCTTCGATGCCGTGGTGCAGGAGGTACATCCCGAACTGGGCACCATGACCTGCCGAATTGCGGGAACCCAGCTGCTGTTGGAGTCGCCGCTGGCCAACCGGGCCACGGGTGAAAGCGCGTCGCTTGCCGTGCGCGCCGGAGATATTCTGGTTGCCACCTGCCGGCCCATCGGCATCAGCGCACGCAATCTGATCAGCGGCCACATTCGTGTCATCGAGGATCGCGCCGGGATGGCTGAGTTGCGCGTCCTGTGTCCCGCCGGAGACGGCCCGGAGACCGAGTTCTGCGTTCACATCACGCGCGGCGCGCTGCAGAATCTTGCTTTGGAGCCGGGCAAGATGGTGTGGCTCATCCTCAAGACCCACTCGATCCAGTTCCTGCGCCAGCAGCCCTGACGACTCCGGAGGCGGCGGCAGAGCGGATCTATGGTTACCGTGCTCCAGAGCCACTATTTATAGCTGTTTTGGGGCTTCCTCGTCGCTTTCGATATCGCCCTGCGCCGCCAACGCTCCGGCGGTGGTCGGTCTGCCTTTCAGAATCCACTCAAAACATACGGCGATGAGTGCGCCCAGCACAGGACCCACGACATAGATCCAGGTGGTATTCAGGTCGCCGCGGATCAGGTCGGGGGCGAATGAGCGCACCGGATTCATCGACGCGCCGCTGACCGGCGCCGCCCAAAGTCCGGCCAAAGCAATATAGCCTCCAATCGCGAGAGCTCCATTGGAACCGATATTGCGGGCGCCCGAAGCGGTGCCGAGAATCGTGCTGACCAAGCCGGTCGTCAATAAGACTTCCATGACAAGTGCTTTAAAATCACTCACGCCCGGGCCTGGCGTTGTGGCCCCAAGCAGTCCTATCGTGCCGAACATCGCCCGCAGGAAAGCCGTCGCTGCGATGCCCCCGACGAACTGTGCCCCGATATAGCCCGGCACGCGGCTCCAGGGAAAATTGCGTCGCACCGCGAACGCCAACGTCACCGCCGGATTTAAATGGGCACCCCCGACAGCGCCCATGAAATAGATGATCGCCATGACCATCAGTCCCGGCGCAACGACCTTCATACTTAGGGTTATTGCGCCGCCGCTCTGCGCACCGACAACCCCGCCGCCGGCCGCGACGACGACCAGGAGGAACGTGCCCCAGCCTTCCGCGAAAAGGCGTCGCCATTCATGGGCGGGTTCCAGAAAATCGGGCGTCGCAGAGCCGTGCAGCATCCGATGGGCCAGTGTCGATACGATTCGGTCAACGTGAGCGGATGCCATGATTGCCTCCCATGGAACTAACGACGGTTCTCCGATCAGGCGATCTTACAAGGAATCTTGGCATTCTCATCGAATGTGTAGACTGCGCATAGTCGGTGATAGCCGTCGGCGATAATCAGCATGTGGCGACTTGCGTCCCTGAACAGCAAAAGAGGCGATAGTTCTTCGTCACGGATAATTAGTGTTCGATCTTTCTCCACGTGGCTATTGCTGACACCAAGCAGCGACACACCGGAAGCTCTGAAAATGTCCTTCGCCGCAAATTCCGTCATCTCGGCACTTTTCAATTGCTCGGCGACAGTCTTTGCCGCCTGTGGCTCCAAAATCAGGCTCAGGTAAGATTCAGCTGCCGGATAATCATGTTTCTGAGGTTCTTTGAGCCATTTGATCTTCGTTTTCGTCATGGTCGTCCCTTCAAGAGCAATTTCATCTATTGATTCAAAAAATGGAGTCTGGGTCGCTCTCTCCGAAAATGCCCTCTATGAAGGCGACGTCTCCAGGTCCTTCGTGCCGCATCTCCAAGTAGACGAATCTGTCGCTCCATTCTGACTAGTCGATCTCTCCAAAGCCCAGCATCACCGGCTCCGGATGCAGTTCCACCGAGAAACGCTGGCGCACCCGCTGTTGCACAAGATCCTTCAGCCGCAGCATGTCGGCCGCCTTGGCGCCACCCAGGTTGATGAGCGCGAGAGTGTGTTTGCTGCTGATGCCCACCGGGCCGAGAGCAAACCCTTTTCCCATCCCAGCCTGTTCGATCAACCACGCTGCCGCCAGTTTTACCTGTCCTGCGCCCGCCTCGAAGTGAGGCACCGGATCAGGCGAGGCCGCCGCGATCCGTTCGTACTCGGCGAGGCTCACCACCGGATTTTTGAAAAACGACCCTGCACTGCGGCTGTCCGCGTCGTTTTCATCCAGCACCATCCCCTTGGCCCGCCGGATCTGCAGCACGGCTTCGCGCGTCTGGTCCAGAGTTGGAGCGGCGGCACCTTTGAAATGGCGCTGCAACTCCGCGTAGGCAATCCTGGGCGCGCCGTCCGGCTGCAGAGCAAAGTCCACGCGGGTCAGGATGTAGCGTCCCCTGTCCGCTCCGTTGAAGCGGCTCTGGCGGTAGCGGAAGCCGCAGGCCTCGCGGTCGAACTCGACCCGCTCCAGGGTTGTCGCGTCGATGGCGCGGACCCGCGTAATGCTCTCGGAGACATCCTGCCCGTAGGCGCCCACGTTCTGCACCGGAGTCCCGCCCACGCTGCCCGGAATGCCGCTGAGGCACTCGACGCCCGCGCAGTTCTCCGCCACGGCGCGAGCCGCAAAGTCATCCCAGTTGACCCCCGCCCCAACGGAGTAGATCCGCATTCCATCCCGCATCGCGTCAACGTCGCGAGCCTCGATGCCGGCCAGCGTCATGTGCAGCACCAGGCCGGGAAAGCCGGCGTCGCTGACCAGCAGATTGCTGCCGCCTCCCAACACAAACAGCGGCAGTCCGCGGGCGCGCGCCCAGCGCAGAGCCTCCACGATCTCGTCCTCATTGGCGGGCTCGGCAAAATACCGGGCACTGCCACCCACCTGCAACGTGGTGTAGGGAGCCAGCGGGATGTTCTCCTGGATCGTCATCCGTTCCTTCTGTATCGGTTCCTACTGACCCTGAGCCTGCAGCAGTAGCCGGGTCACGTCTTCATCCTGGGGATGCAGATTGTGGGCCTTTTGCAGATAGGGAACAGCCTTGGTGTCCTCGCCGGTTGAGATCAGCATCAGCCCGTACTGCAAATTCTCGTCGAAGCCCTGCGGGTTCAGAGAAACGGCCTTGGCCAGCGCGTCGCGGGCTCCGGTGGGGTTGTGCACGGCGTAGCGCGCGCGTCCCAGGTTGAACCAGGATTCCGCATCGTTGGGGGAGAGCTGCGCGCCGTGCTCGCAGTTGGCCAGCGCCTCCTGCGTCTGTTGCAGCGCAAGCTGCGCCACGCACAGATTCACAAAGGCCGGCCCGAAGTCCGGACGCAGCCGCGTGGTGCTGGTAAACGGGGCCATCGCCTCTGCATACCGATGCTGGTCCAGCAGCAGGGTTCCAAGCATGAATTGCGCATGCGCGTCGTCCGGAGTCATGGCCACGGCGCGCTGGGCGTGGGCGATGGCGCCGTTCACGTCGCCGCGCTGGTAGGCATCGGACGCGTTGTCGCTCTCGATGTATCCAGCGTTATGCTGCCGGGCGTAGGCTCCGGCTCCGGCGAAGGCCAGCAACATGACCAGCATGCCTGCGGCCACGCGCATCCGTCCGCGCGGCTGGTGGCGATCCAGGCCGGTAGGGAAGGCGAAGCCCAGTGCCAGGCCGGTGAGCAGTCCGCCGACGTGGGCTGCGTTGTCGATGCCGCGCACCGCGGCTCCGAAGGCAAGATTGTAGAAGACGAAGAGCCCGATGCTGCTGAGGTGGCCTTTGAGCGCGGCGCGAAGCTGCGGGTTTCCATGCAGCATCATGGCAGGGATCAGCGCTCCGGCGATGCCGAAGATCGCGCCCGATGCGCCCACGCTCAGTCCGTTTCCGCGCCAGCAGATGCTGCCCAGGCTGCCGCCAATGCCGCACATCAGGTAGAGCAGGGTGAAGCGCGACTTTCCGAAGAGCAGCTCCGCCAGCCATCCCAGGCTGTACAGGCACCACATGTTCAGCGCAATGTGTAGCAGCCCGCCGTGCTCAAAAGTGGAGGTAAACAGGCGCCACCATTCGCCGCCGCTGGTCAGGGCGCCGGAGTTCGCGCCCCAATGAAGCAGCAGCTCGGAATCGAAGGTGAGAAAGCTGTGGCCCTGGAAGGCCATCATCAGATAGACCAGCGTGTTCAGCGCGATCAGCACGATGGTCGGCGATCCCAGGTACAGCCGCAGGCGGCTTGGCCTGGCCTCCACGGGCCGGCTGGAAATATACTCCGCCGCGCACTGCGAACACAGCGCTTCGCCGTCGGAGGAAGCCTGATACTCCCGGCCACAACTGGAGCAGTTGGTCATGGCGCTGCCTTCACTGGGCGGTTCTCATTGGGCGGCTTTCATTGGGCTGTTCTCGAAGCGGTCTTCACGGCAATTTCAGAAGGTTTCGCCCCGGTCGGAATCATCAGGAACAGACGCGGCGGCGGGGCGAGGACTTTCTTGTCCTTCCGCTTATTCAGCAGCAGAACAGCCACGTCTCCCGAGCCCGAATCGGCGGCCAGCAGCATGGTCTCTCCCGGCGACAGCGCCAGCGCGCCGGGATTGGAACCCGACCCCGACGCTGGTAATCAGCTTGCGCGTGGACGCGTCAAAGACGGCCACGCTGTTGGAGGCAAAGTTGCTCACATAGAGCGTGCTGTTATCGCCGCTCACCAGCGCCCGCACGGGATGATCTCCGGCCAGAAAGCTTTCGTCAATCTCGCCGGCGTAGGGGCTTACCACGGAGATCGTTCCCGCCTCATAGTTGGAGACGAAGACCTCGCCGCCGTCGGGCTTCATCGCCAGATCCACGGGCGTTCCGCCCACCTGGAGCAGCGACTCCACGAACCCGTTCTTCAGGTTCACCATCGCCACCTGCCGCGAGCCGGAGCAGCCGACGACGGCTTTGGAGTCATCCGGCAGAATGACCAGCGAGTCCGGCGCCTTGCACACATGCAGGGTGGCGCGGACACGCATGGCTGCCCCGTCGATGAGCGTCACGGAATCGTCCCCGCGATTGGCCACGGCCACGACCTTTCCATCTCCGGTGACACGGGCGACCGCGGGTTGTCTTCCCACGGCAATGTGCCCCAGCGACACGATTCGTATCGAGATTGAGCGCCGTCACCGAGTCCGATCCCGCGTTGGCGACCCATCCGGTCTTGCCGTCATCGGTCAGCGAAAGAGTGTGCGGCAGCCTGCCCACGGCAATGTTGCCGGCAATCCGGTTGGTGGCCGCGTCGATGACGCTCACCGTGCCCGAGTCCGTATTCACCACGTACACTTCGTCTTTCGTGGGACTTGCCGTAACTCCGGTGGGATCGCTTCCCGTGTTCAGGGTCCGCACAATCTTCAAGGAAGCCAGGTCGAGCACGCTGACCGTGTTGGAGCCCGAGTTGGCGATGTAGGCAAAGCTCAGCGCCGGTTCGGGGTTGCGATTGCTGCAGCCCGCCAGCACCGCCATCAGGGCAAGCACAATTCCGGCCGCACGCCCGGCGCCGGAGCGTCACGAGCGTGCCGCCGTCGTTGGGCGTGCCGCTGGTTGGATCAACTCGGTTCTTTCGCGGTTGGCATGATCGAGCATTATGCCAACTCCACCTCGATCTTCTTTGCGGCCGCATCCAGCTGCACAATGCGGAAGCTGCGAATCTGCCCGGCGCGCAGCGGCTCAGGCTTAGTCTCCGTACTCGCCGCGCCGCCCTTCCAGCGCGCGTTCAGCATGGCGCTCAGAGATGACATATCGGGCTTGGCGACCGTGGACGTGGCTTCCGGCTGTGCCGCCGCTACCGCGGTAATGCGGCACGTGGCCCGGATGCCCTCGCCCAGTTCGACGCGCGCCCGCTCGCCGGATTCATCGATCAGGCGTCCGGTGACCACGTCGCCGGTCTTGTGTTCGGCAATGTATTCATCCAGACCGGTCGGAACCAGCTGCTTCATGCTGAGCCGTATCTGGCGCTTTTCCGCGTCGAGTTCCAGCACCTGCGCCTGCACCACCTGCCCAACCTTCAGCACGTCCTGCGGATGCTCGATGCGTTTTTCGGCGCTGATTTCGCTGACGTGCACCATGCCCTCGACGCCTTCGGCCAGCTGCACGAACGCGCCAAACTTCATGATGCTGGTGACCGGCCCTTCAATCACCGTGCCGGCTGCAAACCTCTGCGCGGCCTGCGCCCAGGGATCGCCCAAGGCCTGCTTCAGCCCCAGGGAAATGCGGCGTTCGCCGGGACTCACGCCCAGGATCACGGCCTCTACCGTTTCGCCCGGCTTGATGACATCGCCAGCCTTCTTCACCTTTTTGCCCCACGACATTTCGGAGATGTGAATCAGTCCCTCGATGCCCGGCTCCAGTTCCACAAAGGCGCCGAACTCGGTCACGCGCGTCACCGTCCCCTGCACCTTTTCGCCGACCTTGTATTTCTCCGGCACCGCGTCCCAGGGATGCTTCTGCAGCTGTTTGAGTCCCACGGAAATGCGCCGCTTCTCCGGCTCGACCTTCAGCACTTTGACTTCGACCTGTTGTCCCACCGTGAGCACGTCGGCAGGCTTGCCGACACGGCTCCAGGACATATCGCTGATGTGCAGCAGCGCATCCACGCCGCCCAGGTCAACGAACGCCCCGTATTCGGCCAGGGTGCGGACGGTGCCGCTCAGGATTGCGCCCTCTTCGATTTCGGCGAAGCGCTGCTGCTTGGTGGCCCGCTCTTCCTCTTCGGCTATCGCGCGGCGGTCCACCACTACGTCTTCATCGGCCACGTCGAGCTTGATGATGCGGCAGCGGATCTGCTGGCCCACCAGCCGCTCCAAGGCGGCTGCGTCGCGTTCTCCGCTGCGCGACGACGGCATGAAGGCGCGCACGCCCACGTCCACGCTGAGCCCGCCCTTGACCACGCCGGTCACTGTACCGAGGATGATCGTTTTTTCGGCAAAGGCCGACTCCAGCGCCGACCAGTCCTTGGGCAGCTCGACCTTCTTGCGCGAAAGCTCGTAGTAGCCCTCCGGGTTGCGGCCCTTTACCGAGACTTGAAATTTATCGCCAACCTTGACCGTTTCACCGGCTCCTTCGAACGGCGCCAGCGGCAGAATGCCCTCGGTTTTGTAGCCGATATCGAGGAAGACCGACTCGGCCGAGATGGCGACGACCGTGCCTTCCAGCTGCCTGTCGCCCGCCGGAGCCTTGTGCGTATGGGTCTGCTCGAACTGCTTCAGAATGTCCTCGAAGGACTGGTTGGATTCGGGGGTGGACTGGTTTTCGGGATTGTTGGGGTTGGACATGGATACTGAAAGCCTCATTTCGGCGTAATGCCGTTTAGAATATCACCGCGCCGCCCTATCGTGCGCCTGCCCGTATTGTGGGTTGCCATGTGTCCCGGACTAAGGCGATCTCACAAATCGGCTTTGAAAGGGCACGACTTCAGTCGTGCCGCAAGAAAGGCTCGTTTCACGCGGCTTTAGCCCCTGAGGGAAACGCACTTCGGACGCACATTGGCCTGCGGCGGCCGCTCGCCTTACAATCTCCCCATGCCAAGAGCCGTCAAGAAATCCGCGACCACGCCCGAACGGGACATTCTCAAGCTCATCGCCGCCGCCGACCACCGTCCGCAGTCCGCCACGCGCCGCATCGGCATCCACACCTCCACCGCCGGAGGCGTCGAAACCTCGGCCGAACGCGCCTGGCGCCTGGGCTGCAACACCCTGCAAATTTTCAGCTCCAGCCCGCGCATGTGGCGCCCCTTTGACATCTCGCCCGAGCAGTGCGAGGCCATGGCCCGCCTGCGCGCCGACTACGATCTCAAGCCGCTGGTGATCCACGCCAACTACCTCATCAACGTCGCGGGCACCAATCCGGAGATGCTGGAGAAATCCATCTCCGCCTTCCGCGCCGAGCTGGAGCGCGCCATCTCGCTGTCTGCCGAATACGTGGTCCTGCACCCCGGCAGCTTCCGCGGATGCTCGCGCGAAGAGGGAATCGCCAACGCCTGCGCCGCCATCGTCCGCGCCACCGACGGCCTCCAGATGGCGGACCACGGCCTCACCCTGCTGATTGAAAACACCGCCGGGGCCGAGTTCTCCCTGGGCTCCAGCTTTGAGAGCGTCGCCGAACTCATCGCCGCCCTGGCCAAACACATTCCCGTGGCCTCCTGCATCGACACCTGCCACACCCACGTCAAGGGCTATGACATTGTGAGCGAATCCGGCTACGAGGAAACCATGCGCCTGTTGGACTGCAACCGTCGGCCTCGCCAACGTGCGCGTCTGGCATTGCAATGACGCCAAGGCCGCCTGCGGCTCCAAACTCGACCGCCACGAAAACATCGGCAAGGGAAGCATCGGCGCGGAACCGTTCCGCCGCCTGCTCCACGACCCGCGCAACGCCCACGCGGCGTTCATCCTGGAAACTCCCATCGACGAGCCGCTCGACGATCTGCATAACGTCGAGGCGTTGAAGGCGCTGGCCGGGTAGCCGGAGAACTTTCCGAATTTTACACATCCTGGCCCAGTGCGCTCTTGAGCGGTCTTTGCACGCCGAAGATTGCCAGTCCCGCAGCCACACCCAGCACGGCCAAGCCAAAGAAGAAAGATGGCCGCGATATTTTTTCGTAGTAGGTGCCGAGGTATCCGGACAGTAAATTTCCCAGGAAACTGGAGAAGAACCACATGCCCATCAGCATGCTCACCAGGCGCGCCGGCGCAACCTTGGTCACCAACGACAGGCCGATGGGGGAGAGATAAAGTTCACCCGTCGTATAAACGGCCGTGCAACCCACCAGCCACAGGAAACTGATTCGCTGCTCGGGGCGCATTCCAGCTGTAATGTACATCAGCGGCAGAAACGAGATGCCGAGCAGACCGCAACCCATGGCCATTTTAGCGATGCTCCCCGGCTCGCGGCGGCGCCTCGATTGCCAGCTCCACCACATGTTCAGGAACGGTGTGAACAGGAAGATGAACATCGGGTTGATGGCCTGAAACCATGTGGAGGGCATCTCATGCCCGAAGATGTGCCAGTCCGTGTTGCGGTCGGCGAAGAGCTGGATGGTGTTGCCCTGCTGCTCGTAAACGCCCCAGAAGATCACGTTCAGCATGCACAGCACCACCAGGCCGCCAATCGCCTTCCACTCCGCGGAGGTGAGCGGCTCCTGCTCGGTGTGCGTCTCCCTGGCGCGCGTCAACTGGTCTTGCGCCAAAAACTTTTGCCCCCAGAGATAAAGCAGCAGTCCGGCGATCATGCCGACTCCGGCAGCGGCAAAGCCGTAGTGCCAGCCTAGCTTTTGTCCCAAAGTTCCGCAGATCAGCGGTGAAAAGAAAGCGCCCAGATTGATCCCCATGTAAAAGATGGTGTACGCGCGGTCGCGTCGCGGGTCCCCGGGGGCATAGAGGCTTCCGACCTGGGTGGATATATTGGGCTTGAAGCAACCGTTCCCGGCGATGATGAATAACAGGCCGAAGAGAAACATCGACTCCATCGCCATCAGGAAGTGCCCAATCGCCATCAGCACGCCGCCCAACACAACCGTCTTGCGCTGCCCCAGAACACGGTCCGCCAGGATCCCTCCGAAAAACGGCGTAAAAAACACCAGCCCGGTGTAGATTCCGTAAATCTGGGAAGAAAGCGGCTGCACCTTCATCGGCCCGAAGACGGCTTCGATCACGTGCTGCAGACCCATGAAGCCGAAGACATGCGAGGTTCCAGCATGGATGCTGTTGATGAGATAGTTCACCATGTACAGCACGAGGATGGACCGCATCCCGTAGTAGGAAAACCGCTCCCACATCTCGGTGAAGAACAGCACGAACAAACCTGCAGGATGGCCGAGAATCGTCTTCTGGTCGCGGACGGTATCGGCAGGCGACAGCGAGCTTGCCAGGCCACTCGAAACGCCGCCCACATTCGTATCGCTCACGGCCTCTCCTTTCCTGAATGCCGGAGGCAGTCGGTGCCGCGCGGAACTACCCGGCAAGTTTATACTGCGTCAGCGGCGCAGTG
Organism: uncultured Acidobacteriota bacterium; assembly: GCA_963742165.1. GTDB lineage: Bacteria > Acidobacteriota > Terriglobia > Terriglobales > Acidobacteriaceae > TOLSYN. Next base: position 300,855 of record CAVUKX010000002.1, read on the forward strand.
TCGATGGCGTTCTACACAAGCGGCCGATGCCCTCTTTTCTTAGAACATCGCACTTTTCAAACCTGTACCAATCGATATTTCAGGCCGCACAGGTTGTAGAATGAACTCATCTATTGCGCGATTTGCGCCACCTTTTTGGGGAAATCAACGGGGCGACTCAACACTCATGGCAGACCAGCAGAAATCCATAGATATCGATAAAGCATCCGCAGATTCCTCCGCCGAGCCGCGCCAGCGCGCCGTTGGCCGTGCGGAAGACGATACCCGCTACAATCCCACTCCGGTGGAGCAGAAGTGGGCCGCGCTCTGGGAGAGCGACCTGACGCGCTACGCGCCCGAGCCGCCCTCCTGCGGCAAGCCCAAGTACTACGTGGTCGAGATGCTGCCCTATCCCTCGGGCGCCTTGCACATGGGACACGTCCGCAACTACGCCATCGGAGACGCCCTGGCCCGCTACATGTGGATGAGCGGGCACAACGTGCTGCATCCCATGGGCTGGGATTCCTTCGGACTGCCCGCGGAAAACGCCGCCATCAAGCACCAGCGCCAGCCCCGCGAGTGGACCCTGCACAACATTGCCGCCATGAAGACGCAGATGAAGCGCCTCGGCTTCAGCTATGACTGGTCGCGCGAAATCGCCACCTGCCTGCCCGAATATTACCGCTGGAACCAGTGGTTCTTCCTCAAGCTCTTTGAAAAGGGCCTGGCCTACCGCAAAAAGAGCAAGGTCAACTGGTGCTCGCAGTGCGCCACCGTGCTGGCCAATGAGCAGGTGGTGGACGGCTGCTGCTGGCGTCACGAAGACGTGCTCGTCGAACAGCGCGAACTCGAGCAGTGGTCCGTCCGCATCACCAATTACTCCGAGGAACTGCTGCAGGGGCTCGACAGCATGGATGGCTGGCCGGAGAAGGTCCGCACCATGCAGCGCAACTGGATTGGCCGCAGCGAAGGCGCCAATGTCGATTTCACTCTCGACGGCGGCTCGCAGACCAGGATCACGGTTTTCACCACGCGCATTGACACCATCTACGGAGCCTCGTCGGTGCAGCTTGCGCCGCAGCATCCGCTGGTGGCCGAGCTGGTAGGCAGCGACTCCGCCAAACTCGCCAGCCTGGAGCAGATGCTCGCCGACCAGAAGAAAGCGCGCGAGGAGGGAGACATCGGCTCGGTGGTGAAGAAGGGATTCTTCACCGGCCACTACGCCATCAATCCCTTCAACCAGGAGCGCGTCCCCATCTGGGTTGCCAACTACATCCTGATGGACTACGGCACCGGCGCCATCATGTCGGTTCCCGCGCACGATGAGCGCGACTTCGAGTTCGCCAAGCAATACGGCATCGACGTGCGCATCGTCATCCTGCCGCGCCGCAATCACGAGCCGCCGGAAGCCGGACAGCCCGAGGAGCCGGAGCTGCCCTTTGTCGCCGAGGATTCTCTGCTCATCAACTCCGGCCCCTTCAGCGGACTGGGCTGCGAAGAGGCGCAGAAGAAGATGGCCGAATACGCCGAGCAGCACGGCTTCGGCAAGGCCACCATCACCTATCGCCTCAAGGATTGGGGCATCTCGCGCCAGCGCTACTGGGGCACGCCCATCCCCATTATTTACTGCGAAAAGTGCGGACTGGTTCCCGTGCCGGAGGATCAGCTTCCCGTGCTTCTGCCGGAGAACGTCGAGATCACTCTCGCCGGCGGCTCGCCGCTCACCCGCGTCAAGGAATTCTACGAAGTGCCGTGTCCCAAATGCGGTGGCATCGCCCGCCGCGAGAGCGACACCATGGACACCTTCGTCGATTCCAGCTGGTATTTTTACCGCTACACCAGCCCCATCGACACCGCGCCGTTCGATCGCGAGATCGCCAACTACTGGTTCCCCATGGACCAGTACATCGGCGGCGTCGAGCACGCCATTCTGCATCTGATGTACTCGCGCTTCTGGACCAAGTTCATGCGCGACATCGGCCTGGTCAATAATGACGAGCCCGCGCAACGGCTCTTCACCCAGGGCATGGTCATCAAGAACGGCGCCAAGATGTCCAAGTCGCTGGGCAACGTGGTTTCGCCCGACGACATGGTGGCCCGCTACGGCGCCGACGCCACGCGGCTCTACACGCTGTTTGCCGCCCCGCCTGACCGCGATCTCGACTGGCAGGATCAGGGCGTGGAGGGCGTCTATCGTTTTCTCTCGCGCCTCTTCCGCTTCATCACCGAGAACCCGACGCGCCTCGCACCCGGCGAGTCCCGCGACTACAACGCCGCCGAGCTCGCGCCGGAGGCCCGTAAGGTACTGCGCAAGCTGCACCAGACCATCCAGCGCATCACGGACGACTTCCAAGGTCGCTGGCACTTCAACACTTCGGTGGCGGCCATGATGGAGCTGCTCAACGCCTGCATGGTCAATCAGGAACTGTTTGCGGCCGAGTCCGCCGCGCCCAAGGCGTTCCGCGCCGATGTGCAGCGCAAGCTGATCCTGCTGCTCAATCCCTTTGCGCCCTATCTCGCCGCCGAACTCTGGTCCACCCTTGGCGAAGATGCCAACGCGCTGCTTCGCCATCCCTGGCCGCAGGCTGATGCTGTGCTGGCCAAGGAGGACGAGGTGGAGATCGTCGTCCAGTTCAATGGCAAGGTGCGTTCGCGCCTCACCGTGGCCCACGACGCCGAGGATGAGTCCGTCCGCCAAGCCGCGCTCGCGGATGAGAAGGTGAAGGAAGCGCTGGTTGGCAAGCAGATCGTAAAGGTCATCGTGGTCAAGAACAAGCTGGTGAATCTCGTCGTCAAAGGCTGACGTTATCTGGGAATGACATAGGAGGCAGCGCATCCGGTCAGCCATCCCCGTCGCGCCCGGCTTGCGTTATTCTTTTGCGTTATTCTGTACCCATGAACGCTGACGCGCACGGCGAAGGTTTCCGCATCCTGCGAAGCGACTCCACCTTGTTGCCGCTGGAACTTTTGTGGCGCTGGAGCTTCGGACTCGGGCTGGTGGCGTTGCTGTTTTTTGCCTACGCCCATCTGCGGCAGGCCATTCTCATCTCCGACGCCGACGAGGCGGCCTTCAGCGGACAGGATCCGCTCGCCGTGGCCACGGCCGCCGCCGGCATCCTCTCCGGAGCGCAGCCGCTGCTGCTGCGGACGTTTGCGCAAGTCGCCGCCGTGGCGTCCGTGCTCTGGATTGCCGCCGCCACGCTGGGCCGCGGAATGCTCACCCGGATGATCGTGCGCCGTTTTGCGGCGGACTACGATCTCCAGATCGCCGCCGATGCGCCGCGCTGGCGATCGTTTGCCATTCTCAAGATGGCCCGAATCCTGATGCTGCTGATCCTCGTCATCGGCTATCTGGCCGGAGTGCTGATCGTTGGGTTCGTCAATGCTTCGGGTAAAAATGTTTTTACTTCTGGGTTTATCATCTTCGCCGCGATTGCGGCCTCCGGCCTGGTCTGGAGCTGGGTCAACTGGGTGCTTTCGCTGGCGCCCATTTTCGTGGCGCGCGACGGGCTCTCGCCGCTCGACTCGCTGGTTGCCGTCCTGGCCTTTCTCCGCCGCAACGGCTCGCGCCTGATGGCGATTGCGATCTGGAACAACACCCTGCGCGGCCTGGCCGCTACGGTCATCGCCGCCGTGGGAGCGGCTACGGCGGGCATGCATAGTACCCTGCCGGGGTGGTCCGTTGCCGTGCTGGTGGCACTGGAGACGCTGCTCTATCTGGTCGTCTCGGACTTTTTGCTGCTGGTGCGGTTGGCCGCCTACAGTTCGGTCGCGGTTCGCGAACTGACGCTACCTCAAGTGGTACCTGAGCCTCCAGCGCATTCCGGGACTATCGCAGGCTAATCGGCCCGGCCTCATTCGAAAAGCGCGAGATGTTATTGAAATCTATATTGCGCAGACCCCGATCCTTCGCTGCGCTCAGGATTTCGCCTCGCGGCTCGGACGCCGCGAAATCGGCTCAACTTTACAGCCCACCCCCGCTTCTGCGAAGCTGAGGTGTGGAACACACGGCGCTTCCCTCCATCGTTGTCCTGGACTTTGGCTCGCAATACACGCAGCTGATTGCGCGGCGTATTCGCGAGCAGAATGTCTTTTCGGTTGTCCTTCCCTGCACGGCCAAGCTGCAGGAGGTTCGCAGCCACAATCCGGTCGGCATCATTCTCTCGGGCGGTCCCTGCTCGGTGTATGACGTGGACGCGCCTCCGGCGGACCCGCAGGTGCTTGAACTGGGCTTGCCCGTGCTGGGCATCTGCTACGGTCTGCAGTTCATGACCCATGCTCTGGGAGGCACGGTGCACGCCGCCAGCAAGCGTGAATACGGCCACGCGGAGGTCTCGGTCCTGGAGACTTCCGTGCTCTTCCGCGGCCTGCCCGAGACGCTCTCGGTCTGGATGTCGCACGGCGACGAGGCCGACTCGCTTGCGCCCGGCTTCCGGCTGATCGCGCGCACCTCGAATGCCGTGGCGGCCATTGAAAACGCTGCGGCCGGCTATTACGCGGTGCAGTTCCACCCCGAGGTGCACCACACCAAATTTGGCACCGATCTGCTCAAGAATTTTATCTTCGGCATCTGCCAGGCGCAGCCCTCGTGGACGGCGCAGAAATTTATCGACTCCACCATTGCGCAGATTCGCCAGACCGTGGGCGAAGGCCGCGCCCTGTGCGCCATCTCCGGCGGAGTCGATTCCAGCGTGGCCGCAACCCTGGTGCATCGCGCCATCGGAGAGCGCCTGACCTGCGTCTTCGTCAACAACGGCGTGCTGCGCAAGGATGAATACGCCAAGGTTCAGCACAATCTCCGCACCAAGCTCAATCTCAATATCGACGCGGTGGACGCCAGCGAGCGCTTTCTCTCCAAGCTGGCCGGCGTCACCGATCCCGAGCGCAAGCGGAAGATCATCGGCAACGAGTTCATCGAGGTATTCGACGAGGAGTCGCAGCGCATCAAGCGCGAGTACGGCGAGGTGCAGTGGCTGGTGCAGGGCACGCTTTATCCGGACGTCATCGAATCGGTCAGCGTGCGCGGCCCCTCGGTCACCATCAAGAGCCATCACAACGTGGGCGGGCTTCCGGCGAAGATGAAGCTCAAACTCATCGAACCGCTGCGCGATCTTTTCAAGGACGAGGTGCGCCGCATCGGACGCGATATGGGAATGCCCGACGAGATGCTGCAGCGCCAGCCCTTCCCAGGTCCGGGACTTGCGGTACGAATTCTTGGCGAAGTTACACCCGAGCGCGTCGCGCTGTTGCAGGAGGCTGACGACATCGTGGTCGGCGAGATCAAGCGCGCCGGACTCTACGGCGAGGTCTGGCAATCGTTTGCCGTGCTGTTGCCGGTGATGTCGGTGGGAGTGATGGGCGACCAGCGCACCTATGCCTACACCTGCGCCGTCCGCGCCGTCACCAGCGAAGACGGCATGACGGCCGACTGGGTGCCGCTGCCGCACGAGGTTCTGAAATCCATATCGAGCCGGATCGTCAATGAAGTCCCGGGGATTAACCGGGTGGTGTATGACATTACCTCCAAGCCGCCGGGCACGATTGAGTGGGAATAACGCGGACTTCTGCGTAGAAATAGACAATCATGGCGCAATGCATTCATTGTGGTCGCACGCTCCCCGGGTTCACCTTCGGCAAAAAGATTTGCGTCTGGTGCAAGCAGCACGAGGCGGCGCAGCGTGGCGAAGAGACGCACTATCAGCCGGTGATGGCATCGCCCTGGCAGCGGCGCGAGGCGATGCCGATGCTGGCCACGCAGGTGCTGTTCGGCATCAATGTCGCGGTGTTCATCGGGATGCTGTTGTCGGGCGCCTCATGGACGAGCCCATCGAGCGAAAACCTGCTGGCCTGGGGCGCGAACTTTGGGCCGTACACGCTGAGCGGGGACTGGTGGCGCCTGCTCACCTCCTGTTTTGTGCACATCGGCATCCTTCATATCGGCTTCAACATGTGGTGCCTGTGGGAGCTGGGAGGATTGGCGGAGCGGCTCTACGGGCGCGTTACATTTGTATGTATCTATCTTCTGTGCGGCCTCTCGGGGAGCCTGGGCAGCTTGTGGTGGCACTCGATGCCGGCGCTGAGCGCGGGAGCGTCCGGTGCGATCTTCGGCATTGCCGGCGCGGTGATCGCATCCATCAAACTGGGCGAGTTTTCCTCCGGAGTGATGGCGCAAGGAGTGATGCAGAGCCTGATTGTCTTCGTGGGATTCAACGTGGTGTTCGGCGTGATGACCGGCAGCACCGACAATGCCTGCCACTTCGGCGGGCTGGCGGCTGGAGTCGTGCTGGGTGCGCTGATTGCCAAGATTGCGCCGGAGCCCCGGCTGATGCCGCGGCTGGCGGTGTTTTCCCTGGTGGCGGCGCTGCTGGCCGGCGGCGGGTATGCGTTGCAGCGCAGCCGCGCCTATCCGTATCTGCTGATGCGCGCCAGCAGCGAGATTGAAGAAGGCAAGATTGACGCTGCGGTTCCGTTTTGCGAGTCTGCGGTAAAGCTTCGTCCCGCGGCGGCAGGCATGATTTATTCGCAACTGGCAGAGGCGTACGAGGATAAAAAAGATCTGGCGGGCGCGGAGCGTGAGTTGCAGAAAGCGGCAGCGGCCTATCGGGCGCAAGGCAGGACGGCCGAGGCCGATGCAGTCTCGCAACAGGCGGAGAAACTGAAGGGCGGGCAGGAATAACGATTGATTCCGTGGTGAATCGTTACCCATGGGGAACGGCTGGGCAATGGCTGCGCAGAGTGCGCAAACATTGCCCATTTTGCTGTCTGGGAGAGCCGATTAAAGCGTTGGGGCGATCGTGCCGTTAGGGTAAGCGTGAGGGAAAACTTTGTCCGGGGAATTCACCATGCATGAGAGCGCCGCGCTCAACGATACGGGATTGATCGATACGGGCAACTGGGAAACATTGCTGTGCCAGGGCGCTCAGGAAGTCTTCGAGATGATGATTGGCGTGCCGCTGCGGCGCTGCGCCGCGGGCGAAGCGCCCGAGGCCGGAGAGTTCACTGCAGTGATCGGACTGGCGGGGCCGGTGAATGGCGTGTTCGCCTTGCGGTGCGATTCGCGGACTGCCCTTGGCATTGCCTGCGGGATGCTGGGCGTGGACGAAGCGGAAGCCAAGGCCGAGGTGTGGGACGCGCTGGGCGAGGCGTGCAACATGGTGATTGGAAACTTCAAGGGCAAAACCGGGCGGGCGGGAGCTTCGTCGGCCTTGTCGGTTCCCACGGTGATTCACGGTCATGATTACCGGGTGCGTCCGCTGATCAACGGCTCGTTTGTGGAATGCCGCATGGAGACTGGCGACGGAGCGCTGCATCTGCGGCTGGACTACAGGCTAGGGTAGCGCTCATTCATGCCCTTTAGTAAGGTGTCGAGCGTTCGCATAACCGGAAAAATCGATTGCGGGCCGAAGTGACCTTGGTGCGGCGCGGGAGATTTGGGCGGTGCTGGGGTCCTTCGCTGCGCTCAGAGTTTGTGACTTTATTGATTTTGTGGCGTTTTTCGCAACGTAAGTATCTGTATTTGCAACACCGATTTTTTGAGAAATCGAAAAAGTCACAAACTCTCAGGATGACACTTCAAACAAAATCAAAAACAAAGTCAAAAACCAAATCGAAGCAAGAGCATGAACATGAACAAAGGCAGGGGCAACGGCCCCACTTTACACTCGCGAGGTTGGCGAGTTTAAAGTGGGGCTGTGTTCGTGCGTGACGCGCTTGCTAGTTGAGGAAGTAGGTGCGGTAGAGGGTGTCGCGTTGCACGGGGCGGAAGCCGGCGTCGCGGATGATGCGGCGCAGTTCCTCTTCAGTGGTGCAGTTGGTGGTGCCGGCGGCCTTGACGACGTTTTCTTCCAGCATGACTGAGCCGACATCGTTGCCGCCGAAGCGCAGACCCATCTGGCAGACCTTCAATCCCTGCGTGACCCAACTGGCTTGCACGTTGAGGAAGTTGGTGAGGAAGACGCGCGAGATGGCGAGCGTCTTGAGGTACTCGACGGCGGTTGCCTCAGGCCAGCCGCGTCCGCCGAGAGCGGTGTTGTGGGGCTGGAAGGTCCATGGGATAAAGGCGGTGAAGCCGCCGGTCTCTTCCTGCAGGTCGTAGATGCGCTGGAAGTGGTTGACGCGGTGCTCCTCGGTTTCGCCCACGCCGAACATCATGGTGGCCGTGGTCCTCATGCCAAGCTTGTGGGCGATGCGGTGCACATCGAGCCAGTCCTGCGTGGTGCACTTGAGGCGGGCGACTTTGGCGCGCACCTCGTCGTCGAGAATTTCGGCGCCACCGCCGGGGATGGACTGCAGTCCCGCGCCCATCAGGCGGCGGATGGTCTCCTCCAGCGTGAGGTCGCTGTATTCGGCGATGCCGATGATTTCGCTGGCGGAGAGGCAGTGCAGGTGGATTTGCGGAAAGCGCTGGCGGATGCCGCGGAACAGAGACTCGAACCAGTCGATTTTCAGATCGGGATGGATGCCGCCCTGCATGAGGACGCCGGTGCCGCCCATTTCGAGAGTCTCTGCGATCTTTTCGTAGATGGCGTCGAAGTCGAGCAGGTAGCCCTTCTCGCGTCCGGGACCCTTGACGGGCGCGTAGAAGGCGCAGAAGGAACAGTACTCGGTGCAGATGTTGGTGTAGTTGATGTTGCGGTCGATGATGTAGCTGACGATGCCGTCGGGATGGAGCTTGCGGCGGACTGCGTCGGCTTCCATGCCGACACCGATCAGATCGTCGGAGCGGAACATTTCGAGAGCTTGGGCGCGGGTGAGGCTCATCGTTCTATGATACCGGAAGCCGCATCAGGCCTGCACCCCACTTCGTCTTGCCGCGCAAAACTTCTCCAAATCCGACCACAGCGGCAACAAAGCATTTCAGCTAGAAAAGGCTTGCTGCCCTCTCCAGCCTCTTTAGAATCTCTTGTAGCTTCAGCACAACCTGTGGATGTACCGGGCATTCCGGATCAATCACTACCATCGGTTCAGAATCTTCATCCATTCTGCCGCCGATGCAAGTACAACGTGAATCCGCGCTCATTTAACTCTCCTAATATCCCGCGCTGGCGTCCTACCGAGAAGTTCCTCCGCAGCGGGTTTGAATTTCCCACCTCCATGAGTGAACCCCGGAATCTGATGGAGGTTTCGTTTTGGCCGTTGCCCACCGGCGATCCCATGCTTGCATAAGAGCAAGGAGCCGAAGCAAGGATAGGCCGGCGTTGTGGTATAAATGGCGCGCCGCGAGTGCGCATTCAAGGGGCTACACACGATGTTCAGGACAGGGTTGCAGGGCGAAAAACTTTGGATGTTCGTGTTCTGTTTCGTGGGCTGCTTGCTGGTCGCTCCGCCGGTTGCGGCGGCGCAGTTCAAAGCGTGGGTGATGGCCCGACTGCCGGACACGCCGGAGGGGCTGGCGGTCGATTCCAGGGGCAACCTGTACGCAACGCTGTATCACCTCGGCGAGGTTGTGATGTTGAAGGAGGATGGCAGCTACGAGCACGTTGCGTGGGTTCCGTCGAAGGAGGAGAGCGGCAAGGGCCGGCTGCTGGGACTGGATTTCGATAAGGACGACAACCTCTACATTGCCTACGAGGCGCATTCGAAATATGACGCGACGGATTTGGACGATCCCTTTCATGCCGCCTGCCGGGATGCCACGGTGACCCGCTCGGGGCTGTACCGGGTCGATGCTAAAACGCGGGCGGTGACGGCGCTGGCGACGCGGGCGGATGGATGGCCGTTCTGCTTTCCCGACGACGTATCACTCGACGGGCAGGGCAATGTGTACATGACCGACCTGACCTATTCAGGCATCTGGAAGATTTCGCTGGATGGCAAGAAGGTGGAGCTGTGGTCAGCGCATCGAATGTTGAACTGGTCACCGACGCCGTATTCGGGATATCCCCTGGGCGTCAACGATCTGGTGGTGGACAAGCGGGAGAAGCGCATCTTTGCCGTTACGGATGGCGATACGAGGCTGCTGAGCATCCGCATCATGGAAGACGGCAAGGCCGGTGAGCCGCAGGAGGTGGGCTTGCCCGGCTACGCCATGCTGGACGGGATCGAGTTGGATGCCGCAGGCGACATTTACGTCTCCGACGTGCTGCGCAACGAAATCTGGGTGATCTCGCACGACGGCTCGCAGCGCATTTTGATTGCGAACAAGGCGAACGCACCGCTGGACGACAACACCAGCCTGGTGATGAAGGGCGACGTGCTGTGTACGGCCAATCTTGGCTACTCGCATCCCAAGCCCGAAGATGCGGATCGCACGGTGGTGTGCATGAAGGGCTTTGCCGTGCCGAGATAGGCGCAGACGAGGAGGCAAAGCGCGGCGAAGTGGAGGCGCTGTCCGGTACAATCGGGATTTGGGGCGGCGGCGCGAAAGGCGCGGCGGCGAATCGTGCTGAGGGTTGGCGCAATCCAATCGATGTGCGATCCATAGAATTGAATCCAAGGAAATTATGAATGAGGGTGCAACGGTTTATGCGGGCGATGTGCATCGAGGTGGCAGGGTGAAGAGCGAGTGTATGCCGTTTACGGCGATCCCGCACAACTCGCGGCTGTTTCTGGATTTTCTCTTTGCGTTTGAGAAGGTGGAGGCTTTTTACGCGCACCGGCCGCACTCACGGGAGGTGCTGGAGTATGCGCGGGGTTTGGAATTTCCGGCGGAGCGCCGCGCCCGGGTCTCCGATGTTCTGGAGCGGCAGAACCGCGAGTGGGGCGCATCGGCGGAGACGCTGGCCTCGATTGAGCGCTTCCGGCGGGGCGCGGTGGCCTGCATCAGCGGGCAGCAGGTGGGAGTGCTAGGCGGACCGTTGTACTCGGTGTTGAAGGCGGTTTCCGCACTGCAGATGGCCGAGGAGCTGACGGCGCAGGGGACCGAGGCGATTCCGCTGTTCTGGCTGGCAACCGAGGACCATGACCTGGCGGAGATTGCCAGCGTGACGCTGCCCAACGGCTGCGAATTGGAAAAGTTGACGGCGACGGAGCAGTCCGGGTCGGCGGCTCCCGTGGGACGGGTGCCGCTGGAGCCGCGGATTGCCGCCATGGTGGAGCGGACGGCGCAGCTGCTGGGACCGGGGTGGGTGAGCGAGGCGCTGCGCGAGAGCTATCGGGAAGGTGAGAGCTACGGGTCGGCATTTGCGCGGCTGTTTACGCGTCTGCTGGCCGGGAGCGGGCTGGTGCTGGTGGACCCGCTGGACGACGAACTGCACCGCATTGCGCAGCCTCTGTTTACGGCGGCTGCCGAGCGCGCCGAGGAACTGGACGAGGCGCTGCTGGAGCGGGGCAGGGAACTGCACCGTGCGGGCTATCACGAACAGGTGCGGGTGACGCCGGAATCCACGCTGCTGTTTTCCATGGAGGGGAACCGGCGCACCGTGCTGCATCGCGCGGGCGACGGATTTATGGTGTCTGCGCAACGGGTGGACCGGCAGGAGATGCTGGGACGGATTGCCGAGCATCCGGAGCAGTTCAGCGCCAACGTGCTGCTGCGTCCGGTGGTGCAGGACTACCTGTTTCCCACGGCGGTGTACTTTGGCGGGCCGGCGGAGATCGCCTACTTTGCCCAGGCCGGCGTGGTGTATGAAAAGCTGCTGGGACGGCGGACTCCGGTGCTGCCGCGGCTCTCGGCGACGCTGATCAGTCCGGCGATGAGCGAGCTGATGGAGCGCTACGGACTGAGCTTTTGCGATCTGTTCCACGGCGGCGATCAGGTGAGCGAGCTGCTGGCCTCGCGGGTGCTGGCGCCGGGGCTGCAGTCGGCGCTGCAGGAGACCAAAAGTTCGCTGGAACGCCATCTGGAAGAGCTGCGTGCCGAATTGCAGAAGCTGGACCCGACGCTGGTGGATTCCGCGTCGAAGAGCGAGCGCAAGATGCTGTATCAGCTGCAAAAGATTGGGAGCAAGGCGGCGCGGGCGGAGCTGCGGCGCAACCAGGCGCTGACACGCGATTCATGCCGGGTGCTGACCGAGCTGTTTCCGCACAAAGAGCTGCAGGAGCGGGTGCTGCCGGGAATCTACTTTTTGGCGCAGTACGGGCCGGAGCTGATTGGGGATTTGAAGAAGGCGGCGGCCAAGCAGTGTCCGGGGCACCAGATTGTACGGCTGTGAGCTTGCTACGGCCCTGCGGGGAGCTTGAATGATCAAATTCGCAAACTGGCCGCGCTGGTTACAGCTTCTGGTGGGGATTCCGCACGTGATCCTGTTGGCTGTGCTGACTTATTTTTGGTGGCCGAAAACATTCAAAAGCACAATGTGGTTTGTTGGTATGGTCCTCTATTTAGGGCTGTTCTATCTTGTTTTTGTTCGTTGAGCTTCAAGTTGACTCACTATCCGCTAAATAAGCCAGCAGTGCTACCATGGAGGCGCTATGTCAAAGAAACAGAAAAATTCCGCGCCTGAAATTGGATTTGAAGTGATGTGTCCGTGCTGCGAGGCGGCGCTGCGGGTCGATCCGGTGACCCGCGCCGTGATTAGCCACACGCCCAAGCCGGTGGCCCGAACCTTCGCCGATATGGAAGCGGCGGCGCGTGCCATGCGCGAAGGCGATGTGCGCAAGGAGTCGATCTTCCGGCAGTCGGTGGAGGCCGAGAAGAACAAGTCCGACCTGCTGGAGAAGAAGTTTGCCGAGGCGGTGAAGAAGGCCAAGGAAGCTCCGGATATGTCGAAGCCGTTTTTGCGCGACTTTGATTTGGATTAGCCGATAGAGCTGGCTATCTGGAGCTGGATCACCCTAGGCAGGGTGGCCGAAAAGCCTCCGGAGCAGCAGACGAGTTTTGGACTTTGCAGGGGTCCTTCGCTTGAGCTTCGCAACCGGGTACGCGGCAAAAGATGCCGCTCCGGCCGCGGGCGCTCGGCGCTCAGGATGACACCTCTTAGAAACGTTCGCCGGATTCGAATTGAGAGCTCATGCTGCTGCTGGGACACCGGGGCTGTCGCGGGACATTCACGGAGAACACCTTTGCGGCCTTCGATCATGCGCTGGAGAGCGGCTGCGATGGCTTTGAGTTCGACGTGCGGCAGACGGCGGACGGGGTTCCCGTGGTGTGGCACGATGCGCGGCTGCGGGGGCGATTCGTCTCGCGTCTGGAGTATGGGAGTTTGCGCGAGCGCTGCCTGATCGAGAGGCGGCTGTCGCGGCGTCCGGCGATTGCGCTGTGCGAGCTGGAAGCGGTGCTGGCGCGCTATGCGCCGGTGGCGTGGATGGATATTGAAGTAAAGGTCTGCGGGGTGGAGTCGCTGGTGGCCGCGCTGCTGCGGCGCTACCCTCCGGCGCGCGGGTTTGTGATCTCCTCGTTCCGGCGGCGGGTGCTGCTGGAGCTGTATCGCATCGATCCCACATTGCCGCTGGGTTTTATCTTCGACCGGATGCCGCGGCCGAGGGTTTTGCATGCGCTGCCGGTGGAGTATGTCATGCCGAAGGCCGGGCTGGTGACAGCGGCGCGGGTGCGGCAGTTCCACGCGGAAGGAAAGAAGGTGCTGACGTGGACGGTGAATCAGACCTCAGCGCTGCGACGGCTGAGCGAGGCAGGAGTGGATGGGATGATCGGGGATGATCCGTTGATGCTGGTGGATGGCAGGAAAAGGCCGCAAGGTTTTATAGGTTGAAGAACAAGAGCAAGGTCAACGGACCCACATCTGCTGACTACGGCAGATATGGGGCACCAGGCAGGTCAGCTATCCGTGTTTCCCCCCGGCTCATCGGATGGCGCAGGATAGGAATGGCCGACCTTGAGACCAAGCTCCTTGGCCCGCTCAAAGCACTGGAATGCGCTACGCTTCAGGCCTTCCTGGGCGTAATAGGTTCCCAGGTTGTTCCACGCGACTGCGTTGTCTTGCTCGGCGGCCTTGATCAGCCACTGCTTGGCTTTTTCCACATCCCGCGGCACTCCCCAACCAGCTTCATACAGAAGAGCCATGGCGCACTGAGCGTCGGAATTGCCGGCCTGCGCGTGCCGCAGAACCAGCCGCAGTGCAGTGACATAATCGGCTTCCATGATGGCAGCGGTAACGGCGGCAAAATCGTATTCATCGTTCATCGCGTCCAATGCTATGGGACGGGCTCATCGAATGGCAAGAACCGCTGCAATCGCCCACTTGCGGCAGGCGGCGGTGGTGTGGAGACTGGTAGTCATGAAAACTGGCGAGCGCTTTGAACGTGCGGTGGCGATCATGCATCGGCTGCGGGCTCCGGGCGGCTGCCCGTGGGACCGCGAACAGACCTTCGACAGCATTACGAAGTACACGGTGGAGGAGACCTACGAGGTTCTGGAGGCGATTGAACAGCGCGACTGGGAGGAACTGCCCGGTGAGCTGGGCGACCTGCTGCTGCAGGTTCTGTTCTACGCCGAGATGGCCGGGGAGGCAGGACATTTTTCCATCGACACGGTGCTGGAGACGCTGAGCGAGAAGCTGGTGCGGCGCCATCCCCATGTGTTTGGCGAGGTGGAGGCCGAAACGTCTCAGGAGGTGCTGAAGAATTGGGAGGCCATCAAGCGGCGGGAGCGGGCAGACAAGGCCGGGACAGAGAATGATGGCGAGATGCATAAACCACTGCTGGATTCTGTGAAGAGTTCGATGCCGGCGCTGATGGAGGGACTGAAGCTTTCAAAGAAGGCGGCGGCAGTGGGATTCGACTGGCCGTCGATCGATGGATTGTTTGACAAGCTGCATGAGGAAGCCGGGGAGCTACGGCGCGAGGTGGAGCAGATTCCAACTCCGGGGCCGATGCCAACTGCCGGAGGCGGCGGAGCGGTGAGCGTCGAACTCCACGCGCGGATTCAGAATGAGATCGGCGATCTGATGTTCACGGTGGTGAACCTGGCACGCTATCTGTCGGTGGACCCGGAGCTGGCACTGCGGCAGACCAACCGGAAATTCCGGCGGAGGTTTGGCGAGGTGGAGCGCGGGTTGCGCGGGATTGGCAAGGAGCTGAACCAAGCTACGCTCGAGGAGATGGAGCGGCTGTGGCAGGAGTCCAAGGAAGGCGAATAGGGCAAGGTTTCACAGCCACCGGCTAAAGTCCCGTCCATTGTCCGCCAACTCGAACACGCCCACCCGCAACAGCTCGCCGGCGATCCGATGCGTTTCCGGGTCGCGCGCCGCGCGGGTAATCCAGTGGCTGGCCAGGTCGTAGTTCACCCGGGTAATCCAGTTCTGCGGAAGAACCTCCAGCAGTCCGGCCTGGGGATACACCACGAAGATGGCCAATGCCGGATCGTCTCGCTCCACCGTCGGCAGGTTGGTGGGCGTCAGCAGCTCGTCCAACGTGCGGAAGCTCTCCGGCACCACAATCGAATGGATCCCGGCCCCCATGTCGATACTCACAAAAAACTCTCCCGCCGGGGCCGTCGCCGCATAGATCCGTTCGCTCGACGGGGAAAACCATCCGGCGATCTCCTCCAGGCCGAAGCTCTGCAACCGGTCCAGCTCAAAGCAGACAAAGCGCAGCTCCCGGCCCTCCGGACACCACACGCCCATCCTGCCCTCGTCGATCATGAAGGGCCGGCACAAGGTATTCAGCGCCAGCCGAGGCTTGTCCGGTTCGCCCTCGCCATGCAGGGTTACCAGATAGTGTAAGCCCTCTTCCTGTCCGTGGAAGCGCCACCGGTAGCGCCGCACGCCGCCGCCGCGCGCCTCCGGAAAAGTTTCCCAGAACCACGGCGACGGTCCCGTCGTCGATTGCACCAGCTTTGTCAGTTGCTCGGGGAGAGACATGGCCCGTACTTTCTTCTTTACGCAGCGGATACGCGCGGCGCTGAAACCTCTCTGCCAATCGTGTTTTCGCGGATGAACCGCACAATCGCGGCCAGCGGAGTGCCCGGCGGAAACACGCCCTTCACTCCCAAAGCCTTCAGCTCCGCAATGTCCTGCTCGGGGATGATGCCGCCCACCAGCAGCAGCACGTCGTCCATCTTCTGCTGCTTCAGCAGGCCGGCGATCCGCGCCACAATCGCATTGTGCGCCCCGCTCAAAATGGATAGCCCAATCACTTGCACGTCTTCCTGCAGTGCCGCCCGCACCACCATCTCCGGAGTCTGCCGCAGTCCCGTGTAGATCACTTCCATCCCGGCGTCGCGCAACGCGCGGGCAATCACCTTGGCGCCCCGGTCGTGTCCGTCCAGCCCCGGCTTGGCCACCAGCACGCGAATTCTGCTTGTATTTGCCATCTATGGGAAGCCCACCTCGATGCACCAGCCCTGCGCTTGCTCAAAATCCGGTGTCCATCATAGCGCGCACTCCGCCGCTCGAATAGCGCCATGAACTCTCAATTTCCCAAGACCGCGACTCCGCCGCGCTCAGCCCACCAAAAAGTTAAGGCCGGGTGGTTCCTCCCTCACGAGGAACCACCCGGCCTGAAGGCTTCATCAGGAGGCTACACATCTTTAGACGCGCCTCCCGGCGAAAAGGTTCTCTGGATTCTTATTTAAATTTGTGCGATTTCGCTGCCGCCGAAGCCGTCACCAAAAGTTTAGGCCGGTAGCTCTCCCTCACGAGAGCTATCGGCCTGAAGATTTCATCAGGAGGCTACATAAGATAAGACGCGGATTCAGGAGAAAAGGTTTCCTGCTTTTTGAAAAAATGAGCACATCCGGCAATCGCCGCCAAAAAGTTTAGGCCGGGAGTTTCTCATGCGAGAGAAACGTCACCGGCCTTGAAATCCTCATCAGGAGCCTACACTCGTATAGACGCGCCAACGGCAAAAAAGTTAGCAGACTATTTTACGGACGGCTGCGCCCCCACGGCCGCAGGTGTGGAGTTCGGCTGTAACTCCGGAATCGATGGCATATGCGTCATCTGGCCGCTTACCGCGTCGTCCATTGAAATTCCATTGCGGTCCAGGATCGTCGCCGTCACCTGATCCAGCGCAACCCGCGCCTTTTCGTAGGTCGAAAGCGCCGCCACGTAGTTGGAGGCGGACTGCGTCTCGTTGCTCTGCTGCTGCAGCACCAGGTAGCTGGTCGAAGCCCCCAGCGCGTACTTTTTCTCCTCCGCCTCGCGGCTCTGCCGCGCGTAATCGCGCGCCGCGCGGGCTGACTCCACCCCCGCTCGCGCCTGCTGCAGGGCAAACGCCGCATTGCGCACCTGGAGATTGACCTGGTTTTTCTGCTGCTGCAAGTTCAGCAGATTCTGCCGGTACTCCAGCTCCGAGCGGATCTGGTTGGCCTGCGCCGCGCGGTTGCGCAGCGGCACTGTCAGGGAAACATACCCCCCCTTGTCCGGATTCGTCCGGTTCACCATGCTGCTGAATACGTCGCCGTAGTTGTTGTTCAGCCCCAGCGTGCCGTAGTAGCCCACCACGTCCAGCGTCGGCAGCAGCGCGTTCTTGGCCGCCTTGTTGTTGATCTCGCCGTTGCGCAGGTTCAGCTCGCTCTCCAGCAGTTCCGGACGGTTGGCCAGCGCGTAGTTCACCAGTTCGTCTACCGGGGCCGCCGGCTCATCGCCCAGCGCCATGGTGTCGGTCGGAACCACTGCTGCCGCCGTCAGCTCCGGGTCGTCGAAGTTGCGCGCAATCGCATTCTTGGTAATCAGCTGCTGGAACTGAAGGTTGGTCTGCGCGGTAATCAGGTTCTGCGTCGCCGTCGCCACGGAAGACTGGGCTGAGACCACCTCGATCGGCGCCAGCGTCCCAATCTGCACCTGTTTCTTGTTGTCGGTCAGCGTGCGCTGGGCAAACTCCAGGGCGGTTTGCTGCACCTTCACGTTTTCATAGGCGTTCACCAGATCCCAGTAAATGTTCTGGATCTGCGCCACCGTGGCAATCACCTGTGCCCGGAAGCTGGCGTCGGTCACCTTGATGTCGTTTTTGGCGATCAGGATCTCGCGCCGGTTGTTGTCCAGCCCCCAGCCCTGCAGCAGATGCTGCCGCACCTGCACCTTCCACGCGGAATTGAGGTCCGGATTGAACGGAAAAAACTCGGCAGGAACGTCGGTGGGAACACCCAGGCGCTCGTTGTTGAAGGACACCTGCATCTGCGTTCCCGTCGTCCATGCCTGCGTGTACTCGAAGTTATACTGGTTCGTGTTCTGGTCCAGCGCAGGGATGCCGCCGTAAATCACAGGAGTCGCAAGCGGCGTCAGCTGCCGGTCCCACGTAATGTTCCCTGTCAGCACCGGATCGAACGAATCGATCGGCGAGCCCACCGTGTTCTGCGTCGAGATCACCAGCCCGCCCGAGCCCGAACCCGAGCCGCCCACTCCCACCGAGGTCCCGCCCGACCCGCCGCCCGTCGAACCCGCCGTGCTGGTCGAAGCCGCGTTGCCGCCCGGCGTGCCCTCCAGCAGCCCGGTCGAGACGCCGCGCACCGTGCCGCCCGCCCGCGCCAGCAGCAGGTCCGTGTTGGCAATGTCCAGGTTGTAACGGGCAATCGCGATGTCGAAGTTGTTTTCCAGCGCCAGCGCCACCGCATCGTTCAGCGACAGCATCAGCTTGTTGTCCCGGATCAGCGCGTGCAGCCGGTCGCTGTTCTTCAGCACCGGTTGCGGCAGCCCGTGCGGCGTATACGCGGTCCACACCCCTCGTGTCGCATGGGGTTCCATGTATTGCAGCAGCGGAGCCGAGTACTCCGGCTGCCCCGGCGGATTCACCGCCGCGCTGCTCTGCACGCCGGTCTGCGCATTCGCCTTGGGAGCATCCAGAAGCGCCGCTCCCGTCTGCGCCGCCAACCCGGAGGAGAGCAAAGCCAAAATGGATACACAGGCAATAGCGCGCTGAAACACAAGTATGAAACGCGAAACCGGCATCGATCTTCTCCATCATCAAATCGCAGTTCAAAAATGTATAAGTTCGGGGTCCGACCCCAATTTTCCCACCCGGTGTTCCCGGCTCTTGAAAACTTTTGCAAATCACACTGGGAACCACGATGGCGCACAGCGCCCCAACCGTCGAGTATAGCCGACCCTCTGTGGCAAGGTGTGCTAGACTTCACCCTCCAAAGATCGGCGCCGTCGCTCGATGTTTCCCCGGTACTCCAACCCACCAAACAAGAGATCACAATCGCAGCTTCCAAACGTGTCCGCTAAATCGGAGATGACTGAGTGAAAAAAGGAATGGCCGTATCTCCAACCGCAGCTCTATTCACGTTCCTCCTATTCACCGGTGCAGGCCACTCGCTCCACGCCCAGGCTGGATGGTGGAATCCGCTGGGCGCTCCGGCCGCCCCGCCCAAAGCGGCGCAAACATTTAAAGTCGGCGACTACGTCGATGCCCAGTTTGCGGGGCAATGGATTCCATGCCAGGTGAAGGCCCTTCAGTATTACGGGGCAGCCGGGCAGTGCGCAGGGCCAAGCCCCACTTGTTCAACCATAGGGCAGTATGTCGTTACCTGCGTCGCCATCCGAACCAATGGTTCGGAGGACTTTGGGGTGGCCATATCCGACGTTCGTGCCCGCACCGCGACCGCCGAAGATCAGAGGGTGGCCGCCGAAACCGCCGCGGCTCTGGCCCGTCAGCCGCGGGGGAATAGTTTGGGAGCGAAGTATGGCACGCGCGAGCCCAGAACCTGCGCCAGTCGCACCGCTCCATCCCACGGCGCACCCTCGGCCGAGCAGGCCAAGCAGTATGTCATCTGCGAACTGGAGCGTGGCGATGGCGCCAATCCGATTTCCCTGGTTACCAACGTCAAGGTGCAGATCGCTTCCGTCTCGCATGAACCAAACCAGTTCACCAAGGAGATAACGGCTGCAAGAATCGACCCGCGTGAACCGATTTGGGACCTTCGCGGTAGTTTCAACCTTTACAGTTGCCGGGCATTGGATTCCCTGATTGCGTCGAACAATATTGCCCGCACCCACAACTGCTCGATGAGCGAACAGTCCAACGCCACCGGCTACTGCTACAAGGACACTTTCGGCGACTGGCACTGCGGCCTGATGGGCACCAACATCGTCAACGAGCGGACCAACGTCTTGCCGCCACAAGGATACTGAGCCCAGCGTGAATCTACGGCTGTTCGGGACGAGTTGCGCAAGGTCTTGCCCTGTCTTGTGCAACTCATTGTTAACCGCGGTTCAAGATTAAGTGGGCCAGTCTCCTCTGCCTTGACTTTGAAACCTTGAAACCTTGAAACTTTGAAACCTTGAACTTAAAACTCACCCTCGCCTACGACGGCTCCGCCTTTCACGGCTGGCAGGTCCAGCCCGGCAAACCCACCATCCAGGGAACTCTCGCCGACGCCATCGAGAGCCTGACCGGAGAGCGGCTCCTGCCCCAGGGCTCGGGACGCACCGACGCCGGCGTCCACGCGCTCGCCCAGGTCGCAACCTTTCGCACCGCCAGCTCCATCCCCGCCGCCAACATCCGCGTGGTGCTCAACGACCGTCTTCCCGCCGCCATCCGAGTCCTCTCCATCGAGGAGGTGCCCGACGACTTCCATGCCCGTCACTCCGCCCGAGGCAAGCAGTATCACTATCGAATCTGGCGCGGCGACGTTGTCCCACCCTTTCTCGCCCGCTACGTCACCCACCACCCCTATCCGCTGAATGAGGACGCCATGCAGCAAGCGGCCGCCCTCGTCGCCGGTGAACACGACTTCACCTCCTTTGCCGCCGTCGATCCCGACCGCGCCGCACGGTTGGGTGGTCCACATATTAAGGGTGGCCCATATTTGCCTGCAGTTGGCAAATGTGGGGACGCAGAAAATCCGAAGCACGCCACCAACATCCGCACCATCCACGAGTCGCGTTTCGAGCGCCACGCCGACGAACTGCTCTACATTGTCCGTGGCAACGGATTTCTCCACCACATGGTCCGCAACCTCGTCGGCACCTTCCTGCTGGCAGGCAAGGGAAGCGTCGCTCCCGCGGAGATCCTGGCCATCCTCGATGCCCGTGACCGCCGCGCCGCCGGTCCTACCGCTCCCGCCGAAGGCCTCTACCTCGTCGAAGTGGAGTATTAGAGAATCAAAGATTTTGGTGTCAATCTGAACGCAGTGAAGAATCCCAGCCCGGTTCCAATCTTTCGCGCCGCACTCACGCTTTTCAGCCGCCAATCGATTCCGCCTCTGCCTTGTCGTAGCTCTCCGCCTCCCGTTCCCGCACGAAAATAGGAACCCTTCGCCCGCCATTGCTCCGAAGCCTCTTCCCTCTGCCTTCAATCTGCGGTACAACAGCGGGATATGGAATCCCGCATTCATCTCGTCGGCAGCACTGTCACCGGGGAGTGCTTCGCTACCTCCAACCCCGCCACCGGGCAGCCGCTAGGCGAATTTCCCATCGCCTCGGCCGAACAGGTGGCCGAAGCCGTCGCTCGCGCGCGCCAGGCGCAGCTCTGGTGGTCGCAGACGCCGCTCGTCCGCCGTTCCGCCGTCCTTCGCCGCGTGGCCAAGCTGCTTTCGGCGGAAAGGGAAGCGCTGGCCCGCGTAATCACCGCCGAATCCGGCAAGCCCTTGCAGGAAGCTCTCCTCAGCGACGTGATGGTCGCTGCCGATGCCGCTGTCTTCTGCGCCGAAAATGCCGCGGCCGTTCTGCGCGCCCAGTCCGTCCCTCACGCCAACCCGGCCCTGCGCTTCAAGCGTGGAGAGCTCTCCTTCGCACCGCTCGGGGTCATTGGCATCATCGCACCGTGGAACTATCCGCTCTCCATCCCCGCGGCCGACGCCTTCGCCGCCCTCGCCACCGGCAACGCCGTTGTCCTCAAGCCCAGCGAACTCACTCCGCAGACCGCCCTCGAGCTCGACCGCCTCATCGCCGCCGCGTTCGATGCCGAGGGGCTCACCACGCAACCGCGTCCCTTCCAGGTCGTCACCGGACTCGGCCCTACCGGCCAGGCCCTGGTCGACA
Organism: uncultured Acidobacteriota bacterium; assembly: GCA_963742165.1. Classification (GTDB taxonomy): domain Bacteria; phylum Acidobacteriota; class Terriglobia; order Terriglobales; family Acidobacteriaceae; genus TOLSYN. Next base: position 322,595 of record CAVUKX010000002.1, read on the forward strand.
GCGACATCGACAAGCTCATCTTCACCGGCAGCGTCGCCACCGGACGCCGTGTTGCCGTCGCCGCCGCCGAGCGTCTGCTCCCCGTCATCCTCGAACTCGGCGGCAAAGACGCCATGATCGTGCTCGACGATGCGGCGCTGGACAGCGCCTCCAGCGCCGCCGTCTGGGGTTCCATGATGAACGCCGGGCAGACCTGTATCTCGGTGGAGCGCTGCTACGTCCACCACACCCTGTTCCCTCGCTTCCTCGACCTCTGCCACGACAAAATCTCCCAGCTCAAGGTGGGCGATGGCTCGCTTCCGGATACCGACGTCGGCCCGCTCATCTCCCAGGCGCAGCTGCAAATTGTCGATCGCCAGGTCGAAGAAGCCCGCAGCATGGGAGCCGGAATCCTCACCGGCGGCCAGCCGCTCTCCGGCCTAGGCCCCAACTTTTACGCGCCCACCCTCATCACCGGCGTCACGACCGCCATGAGCCTGATGCGCGAGGAAACCTTCGGCCCCGTGCTCCCCATCGTGCCATTCCAAACCGACGAAGAAGCCATCCAGCTCGCCAATACCAGCGACTTCGGACTCTCCGCCAGCGTCTGGGGAAAAACATCGCATGCCACCGCCGTCGCACGCCGCATCCGCGCCGGCTCCGTCCTGGTCAACGACCTGCTCTCCGGCTTCGCCGTCAGCGCCGCTCCCCACGGCGGTCTGAAACAAAGCGGCATCGGACGAACCCACGGCATTCTCGGCATGCAGGAGCTCGTCCGTCCCGTCTATCTCGATATCGATCTCGCTCCCCGCATGAAGAAACTCTGGTGGTATCCCTACGCCGGAAACTTCGCCCCCATGTCCGCCTTCGCCGAAATTGTCCACGCTACCGGACTCCGCCGGCTCGCCGCCGCCCTCCGAACCCTGCCGCTGCTCCGCAAGCCCCGCCGCTAACGCGCGTCGCAATCAAACGGGTGGCCCACATCCGCCCTCTTTTGGCGAATGTGGGATCACAGAAACGTGTGCGGTGATGACTTTGCTTTTGCATTTTCCCCGCAGTAACAAAGCCTTGGATACCCGAAGTAACTTGCGAACCCGCCCCGGAAGACGTTCTATAGCACCATCTGCGGAGGCTCGATTGATTCTGGAAAACACAGGAGGGCATCCATGCTTGACCAGTTGATTTTTCATCACCTTCTCGGATCGAAACTCGGGGACATTCTTGACCGCCAGCATGTGCAAATCAAGCGGAAGCACCAGGAAGTGCGGACGGCAATCCTCCAAGGCGGCGGCATGGAACGCATCATCGCCTGCAGCAAGGCGCTGATCGCTGCCACGCGCGCCCATTTCCAGTCGGAGGAGCGCGCCATGGAAGCCGTTCCCATGCGGAACTTCACCCCGCACCGGAAGATGCACGCCGAAATCATCGAGAGCCTGGAAGATATCTCTCACGATCTGGAACAGCGCAGAATCAGCGGTGCGATGGAATTATTGAAATTCTTTGAAAGCCGGATTGTCTACCATTTAGACGTCGAGGATGCCGCCCTGGGGCGCGAACTCACAAGCTGAAGAGCTCCGCCGAAAGCTGCGGCCAGCATTCCTCAACCTTCGCAGGTGGCCCACATCCGCCCTCTTTTGGCGAATGTGGGATGCAGGTGCACCAGGCCCGCAACTCCGATTGCTGCACGTCACCGTCTCTGCCTCGCCCTCGTGTACCATCATCTCTGCCATGCCATTCCGTCCCTGGATTCGCTGGAAGTCCGGGCGCGCTCACACCCCGGCGCTCGCCGAAGATATCGAGCGCCTCTGCGCCGACCCGCGCGTCCATCGTCTCTTCGACTGGTTTTCCCGCCACGAGCGCGACATCGCGGATTTCCAGCTCGCCATCACGGCCATTCCCGCGCCGCCCTTTGGCGAACAGGCCCGCGCCGGCTGGCTCCGCGAGCGGCTCCAGCCCCTCGGCCTCACCCTCGCCACCGACGCCGCCGGAAACCTCCTGGCCGCCCGTCCCGGCCTTCACTCCGCTTCGCCGTCGGAAGCGCCATTGCCCGGCTCAGACTGCGCCGACTCAGCCTTCGCCGACTCGGCATTCAACGTCCCAGCTATCGCACTCAGTGCCCACCTCGACACCGTCTTTCCCGCCGGCACACCGCTCGACGTCCGCCGCGAGCAAGCTCGCCTCCTGGGTCCCGGCATCGGCGACAACGGCTCCGGCCTCGCCGCGCTCTGGGCCCTGGCCGCGGCGCTCCATGAGCTCGGCATCGTCACCACCCTGCCCCTGCTCTTCCTCGCCAATGTCGGCGAAGAAGGCGAAGGCAATCTCCGCGGCATGCGCCACATCTATCGCCAAGCGCCCGCGGCCGGAGCGGCGTCTGTTGCTGCGGACTCGACTCCGCCCGATGTAGCTGCCCCACATCTGCCGCAGGCGGCAGATCTGGGACTTCCGCCAGCCACCGACGCTCCGCCCGCCATTGCCATGCTCATCGCCCTCGACGGAGCCGGCGCGGCCAACATCATCTCCCAGGCTCTCGGCAGCCGCCGCTTTCAGATCGTCATCACCGGTCCCGGCGGCCACTCCTGGAGTGATTTTGGAGCGCCCAACCCCATCGTCGCCGCCTCGCTCGCCATCGGCGAGCTGTTCAACATTCCGCTGCCCGTCAACCCCCGCACCACTCTCAACATCGGCAGCATCGAAGGCGGGACCTCCATCAACGCCATCCCCTCCCGCGCCGTCGTCAAGGTCGATCTCCGCTCCTCCGATCCCCGCCGTCTCGATGAGTTGGAGAAGCGCATCCGCCGCGCGGTCGCCGACGCCTGCGAGGAGACGCTGACGCACTCGAACCACTCCGCCGGGCGCCTGCAGCATTCCGTCACCGTGGTTGGCGAGCGACCCGCCGGTGAGCTGTCCGCTGCCTCGCCCCTGCTCGCCGCCATCCAAGCTGTCGATGCCCACCTTGGCATTCATTCCCAGCTGCAGCGCGCCTCCACCGACGCCAACATTCCGCTTTCGCTCGGCCTGGAGGCCATCTCGCTCGGCTCCGGCGGCTCCGGCGGCGGAGCTCATACTCTCCACGAGTGGTACGACCCAGCCGGGCGCGAGCAGGGCCTCAAGCGCATCGCGCTGCTTCTCCTGCTCCTGGCCGGACTCCCGCCCGCCGAACCCTCCGCCGAGGCCTATCGGTGACCGCGTCTTTTGCGTCTCGATCTTGCGCTGTCGTCGGGAGCGCAGCGAACGATCCCTGCATAGCCCAAACGCTTCGATGCTGTCCCAAAGACATTTCAGTCAACGCTCTTCCAGGTCCTTTCCGGAATTCCAATAACCGCCCGCCCGATTTCTGTGGACCGAATTCCCTGAATTGAGCGTCTAACCAAGCAGATTCGGAGTCGAGTGCCGCAGTGTGCCTCTGTTTCTGAACAGGATTTAAGCTGAGGTTGTAGTATGACTATGCCGGAGGGCACATGGAACCGCTGAACGATGCTGGCGGACTGCCGCAGGATAAAACGCAAACATCTATGACAAACCGTAAGGGAAATCGCTTCGCCCCGCTTTTCGTTGCCTCAGTCACCGTTGCCCTGGTGCTGGTCATCGGTACCGTCGTTACCTACACGGCCCGCGCCAACAGCGTGGACAGCACCGATGCGCCGCAACTCAGCGTTCCAGCCGTCCATCAGCACGACAACGAATTCAATCGCGTCGCCAAGGCCGTCGAGCCCGCGGTCGTCAACATCAATACCGAATCCACCATCAAGAACCCGCATCAGGGTCTCCGCCGCGCGCCGCAGCATCCCGGTCCCGACGATAATCAGGGCGGCAACGGCGACAACGGCATGCAGGACTGGTTCGACCGCTTCTTCGGCGGCCAGGGCCAGGGAGACGATCAAGGTCCCGGCGGCGCGCCCGGCGGCGGCGACATGACCGCCCAGTCGCTCGGCTCCGGCGTCATCGTCAGCGCCAGCGGCTATATCATCACCAACTTCCACGTGGTGGACAAGGCCGACCGCATCCGGGTGAGCCTGATGGGTGAGCCCGCCACCGTCAGCTATCCGGCCAAGGTCGTCGGCACCGACCGCGAAACCGATCTCGCCGTTATCAAGATCGATGTTCCACGCCCTCTGCCCTTCGCCAAGCTTGGCAACTCGGACAGCATGCAGGTCGGTGACTGGGTCCTGGCCATCGGCAGCCCCTTCGGCCTCAAGTCCACCGTCACCGCCGGAATCGTCAGCGCCAAGGGCCGCAACATCGTCCCCGGACGCCAGTTCCAGTCCTTCATCCAGACCGATGCCGCCATCAATCCCGGCAACTCCGGCGGCCCGCTGGTCGATATGGATGGCGAGGTCATCGGCATCAACACTGCCATCTACACGGAGAGTTCCGGCTACCAGGGCGTCGGCTTCGCCATGCCGTCCAACACCATTGCCCAGGTCTTCAACCAGCTCGTCTTGCCCGCCCACAAGGTCGAGCGCGGCTCCATCGGAATCACCTTCAGCGCCGAAACCAGCCCGGCCGTCACCCGCATGTATGGCGGCGGAAAAGGCGTCATCGTGCAGGATGTGACCCCCGGCGGCCCTGCCGCTCAGGCCGGACTCAAAGCGGGCGACTCCATCACCACCGTAGCCGGCAAAACCATCAATGCCGGCGATGAACTGGTCGCCGAGGTCAGCTCGCACCACCCCGGCGAAAAACTGAAGATCGGCTACCTTCGTAATGGGAAACAGGAAGAAGCCACGGTCATTGTCGCCGATCGCCAGAAGCTCTTCGGAGCTCAACTGGGCACGGCCGAGGATGAGTCCGAGCAGCAGGAGCCCAAGGAAGGCAAGCTTGGAATCACCGTCAAGCCGGTGCCCGACGCTGCCGCCAAGCGGTTGAATCTACAGCCAAATCAGGGTGTTATCGTGGCCGATGTCAAGCCCGGCAGCTTCGCCGAATCCGTCCAGATCGGGCGCGGCGATGTGATCCTTGAAGTCAACCGCCAGCCCATCAGCGATCCCGCGTCGTTTGCCAAAATCGAGGGGGGATTGAAGTCGGGTCAGGACGTTGTTTTCGTAGTTCGCCAGGCCGGGGAGGGCCACGAGTCCATAAATTCCTTCTTGGGTGGCACCCTTCCGTAGTATCCTAGCTTAACTCCTAATACGCCGCCGGTCCTGTACCTTCCAGGACCGGCGGTGTCTGGGAGCCCGGCCAGGTTTCCTCGCTCGACTGTATTGTCCGGGTCCTGGAAACGCCAGGGAGACGCTTCATCTCCTGAGAGGTGTGCTTGATGTTTTTAAAGAGAAAGTTGATTTCGGCAATCCTAACCGCTTCCGCCCTGCTCCTAGTTTCTTCGCCCCTATCGGCGGCGCTCCGCAGCAAACCCAGCTACACCCGAGTAAGAGCCCATAGCGCGCTCCATCTCTCGCGGCAGAGCTCCACGACCCACACCTGCTCGCACACCCCGGCCACGCACCCCGTGCAGGTCGTCAGCAGCAAGCCCCGCTTCCACGGCCAGCAGTCCATTGACTCGGCCCGGACCCTGGAGATTCAGCAGGCGCTGGTCCGCGAGCACTATCTGCAGGGCGAACCCTCCGGCGAATGGGACCAGGCCACGCGCGAAGCACTCATCCGCTTCCAGGACGACAACCACTGGCAGACCAAAATCCTCCCTGACGCCCGCGCGCTGATCAAGCTGGGCCTTGGACCGAGCCAGCAGAATCTGCTGAACCCGGAGAGCGCCGCCATTGCGATGCCCTTCGGCATCGACCGTTCTTCCCAGAATGGCGCAAACTAGCCATCGCATCGAGCAATCAAACGAAAGCGCGCCCACCTGCGGCGCGCTTCTCTTTGCATATACTGCATTTTCCTCACTCTTAATCCGCGTAGTAGCCCGGACGCGTCTGCACCGTCAAATCTCCGTTTCGAGTGCTTACATGCAGCTTGTGGTAGCCGCTCTCGGCCTTGTCCGGCGTGTAGCCGAGACTGTACTGATGGCGCAGCTCTTCCTCGATTTGCGCATAAATCTGCTCCGCGCTTAGTTTCTTGGAGAGCTCAAAATATCGTCCGCCGGTCTCGGTGGAAATCTGCTGCAAAATCTTCTTTCCATCCGTCTTGTTTTCGTGCGGAGTGCTCTCTGGTCCGCGCCGCCGCCCGCCGCCCGGAAACGGCCCTGGGTAGCCTCCGCCGCCGGGGTATCCGCCTCCCGGATAGCCTCCGCCCGGATACCCGCCACCGGGATAGCTTCCATGCTGGCCTCCGCCCGATTCGCCGCTCGCCTGTTCCTCGTGCTCGGAGGCGACGTACACGCAGTACACAATCGCATCCGCCCGCTGTGCCGCCTCAATCGCGCGCGATAGGGACGTCTTGCTGTCGCGGTCCTCGCCATCGGAAAACAGCACCAGCGCCTTGCGTCCCTGCTGGCCTTTCAGCACCTCATCGGCCGAGAGAAAAATCGCGTCGTACAGCATCCCGCCGCCGGAGAAGTGCGAGTGGCTCCCGCCGGTGTCGTCGCGGCCATGCCCGCCGCGCTGTCCGCTGCCGGAGTCGCGCGCTGCCTCGCCACCCGAGATCTCGTCGATCCCCTTGGCCAGTTTGTCCTGCGAGGCCGTCACGTCCTGCAACAGCTCCACCTCTCGGTCGAAGTGCAGCACAAACCCATGGTCCGTTCCCTGGCGCAGCAGGCGATGCACGAAGTCGGTGGCCGCCTTGCGCTCGTCCGCCAGCGCCTTGCGTTGTCCTGTCCCGGTGTCGGCCAGCAGGCCGAGCGTCAGCGGCAGGCTGGTTTCGTGCGCGAATTGAGTGATTGTCTGCGCCCGTCCATCCTGCTCCAGCACAAAATCCTGCTTGTCCAGCGAGGCGACCGGCTGTCCCTTCTTGTCGCGCACCACGGCGAGCAGGTTCACCTCTTTCACGCTCACCGGAGCCGCGGGCGCGGAAGCCGCAGGAGACGATGGAGCTGTGTTCTCGGCGGCCAGGGGCGTTGACTGCGCAATGGCCGGTACTACCCCGGCCAGGAGAGTAAGGCTCAGCACGCGAATCCAGCGTGAGATCTGCATGATAATGAGAATGGCACAACTTGTCTGCGGGATGCCAGCTTTGGAATTCCAGCACAAACGAGCATTCCCAAATAGAAAAGGTCCGCCGTTGCGGCGGACCCTGGAAAGAATTTCACTCAGTTCAGGCGGCTTCTTCTTCCTGCGGCGATTTGCGCAAAAAGGTGGAGTACAGCGCCGCCAGTGCGACGATGACGTTGGCCACCACCACCGGCATCGCATGGATCAGCAGTCCGTAGCTGATCCACAGCAGCGCCGCGCCGGCCTGAATCAGGCGAAGCGTTGCGGGCTTCTTGCAGAAGTACGAGAGGCCGAAGCAGGCAGTTGCGATCCAGCCAATCCAGCTCAGCATCCTATGCCTCCGCCCCAGACGCGGACGCCGAGCGCAGGGTAAGAACATCGGTGCGCATGCGCGCCCACTCCTGCACCAGGAAGCCGTGCGATTCAAAGAAGCGGCGGATCTGCGGCTGCGTCCAGTGCGCCACCTCTTCGAGGATGGGCACCAGAACGCTGAGTGCGTTCTCGCTCAGCACGGTGCGCCGGGCAATCTGGGTCACGCAGCGCGATTCGGAGACCGCGATGGTGAGTCCGTCGCCCTCGTTGACGTGCAGCATGGCGTTCATGTCCGAGCTGCCATCGCCGGAATAGACGACGCGGTCGGGTCCGATGGAAAGCTCAGCCTGCAGTTGCATGATGCGCGTCACCTTGCCGTATCCGGCCGTGCAGCGGATCAGCCGCTCGATCTTCCCATCGGGGCTCGTACTGGAACTCGGTACCGAAGATGTGATCGGCGGGCACAATTCCTTCCAGGGCCGACTGCACGATCTCCACCGGCGCGGCGGAGAGAACGTAGAAGTCGAACTCGTACCCGGGGATGCCATCGCGCAGCGTGCGGTAGAGAAGATCGATGTTTTCCTTCAGCGGAATGCGCTTGCCGGTTTCAATCAAATGCTCGCGCCGGACGCGTGAATGGAACGCCGGGTCATGCAGGAGCAGATAGGCGAGTTCGGCGCCCTGCTGCACCAGATTCAACTGCGCCATGCCGGCGCATTTTTCCCTGAACTCCTCTGCTGGAATGCCGAGCAGTTCGGTGAGCACCATGCCGGAGTCGTTGAAACTCAAGGTCTGGTCGAAGTCACTGGCGAACAAATATTGCTTAACAATGGTTTCACTCATATACCTCCTATGATAGGCGGCGCGGCGAACTGGATGGTGAATTCGCGGTCAAAATGCTATCAAATGATTTGATTGGACGTATGGAACTGCGCGATAGCCTGTTTTATTCAGTGTTTACAGTGGTTTACAGAGAGTGTCACATTGTAAATATTGGTTGCGCGCTGCCCGGTTGATGGCGCCGCGCAGCGAATGGGAAGGCCGCGCGTGCGTCCATTGCTGATCTCTGAGCGGAACAGAGGCAAAACAATGCCACCCGCGCGGGGCGGGTGGCAGGGCTGAAATCCGTCTCAATAGCGATGGGAGATGAATTCGGTGATGGCGTCGTAGGCCTCGGTGAGCACGTCTTCCTGCGGCAGAAAGACGATTCGCATGTGCTGCGTGCCCTGGCGCTGCCCGAAGCCGGCGCCGTGCACGCACAGCACGTGTTTCTCCTGCAGCAGGCTGGTGACGAACTGCATGTCTTCTTCCGGAATATCGAGCTTGGGGAAGGCGTAAAAGGCTCCGCGCGGTGCGACCATGGAAACCCGCGGGGTACGTTCGGCCCACGCCACGGTGAGGTCGCGGCGGCGGCGCAGCTTGGCCCGCACCACCTTCAGATGATCCTGCGGCCCTTGCAGAGCGGGCGCGATGGCGTGCATGAACGGGTGCGGAGCCGAGAGCCGCGCGCGCAGCAGTTTGTAGACCGCCTCCAGATAATCGCCCAGCGCCTCCGCCGGCCCGGTGGCCACCGCCCAGCCGATGCGCCAGCCGGGTACAAGGTAGGCCTTCGATAATCCGTTGAAGGTGATGACCGGAAGATCGGGCGCAAGGGTTGCAATGGAGATGTGCTCGCAATCTTCGTCGATGATGAGCTTGTCGTAGATCTCGTCGGCGAGGATGAGCAGGTTGTGGCGGCGCGCCAGCTCAACCACCTTCTCCAGCGTCTCGCGTGAATAAATCGCGCCCGTGGGGTTGTTGGGATTGATCAGCAGAATCGCCTTGGTGCGCGAGTTGATGCGTGCCGCAATGTCCTCGACATCGGGCTGCCAGCCGTTCTCCTCGCTGAGAAAATACGGATTCGGCTCGGCCGAAAGCTTCCCAAGCACCGCCCCGTAGAGCGGATAGTTGGGGCAGGGTGTCAGCACGTTGTCGCCCGGATTGAGCAGCGCGGTCAGGCAGTGGTCGATGACCTCGCCGGAGCCAAAGCCGACCATGATGCCCTGGATATTCTGAAAGCCGGCGGCCTCGGCCTGGGCGCGGATGGCGTCCAGGGCGGCGCGTTCGCCGAGCGAGTCGCCGTATCCGTTAAAGCCTGCGCGCATCGCCCGTTCGGCGGCGTCGATCAGGTGCGGAGGCGTGGGAAAATCGAATTTTCCGGGGTCGCCGATGTTGAGGTAGAGGATATTGTGACCCTGGCTTGCAACCTGATCGGCAACAACGGCGAGGTCGCGGATGGCATAGCTTACGTTGGCCATGCGGCTGGCCGGTGTAATGTGGTAGCTCAACTTGGTTATCATCGATAGGAGGCTCTGCTTTTATTGAACCCCATGCCGGGGCGAAGTGCAAGCCTTTCAAGGCAATTGGCGGTTCCGGTGGGCGACGCAAAGTTCGACGCAGCGGTCAGGGTCAGGAAAGAGAAGTCCGGGGGAGCTAAGGTGACGGCCCGTCCGGTTCTAGGTATGTTCCATCTGTGTAGCTGGCCCGCTGCGGTTCCGTGCTGACGAAATTTGCGTGACCGTTCCTACAGGGGCCGCGGAGTAGTAAGATAAGGATGAGCTCCGGCTAATGTGCTTAATGCATTGGTAAGTGTCAATCCCGCCTGTATTATTCTGGAAGAAGACTCAAGACGGATTTTTCACGGACGGGATGAACGGGCGCCCAGGGCAAGTTCCGCAGGGACAGGCCTGCCGGGGCGCGATTCTTGCCGGACGGAAAAAGAGAGACAGCAAACAAGATGTCAAACAATGGCTTCCACACCGGTTCGCGTTTCGGGAATTTGCGTTCGTTGTTCAGCATGTTCTCAAGCGACCTTGCAATTGACCTGGGCACGGCGAACACGCTTGTCTATGCGCGAGGCAAAGGCATCGTTGTCAACGAGCCCTCAATTGTCGCGATCAACAAGAACACAAACGAAGTGGAAGCGGTGGGCAAGGAAGCCAAGGAGATGCTGGGACGCACGCCCGGCAACATCGTGGCCATCAAGCCGATGAAGGACGGCGTCATCGCCGACTTCAAGATCACCGAAAAGATGTTGAACTACTTCATTCAGAAGGCCCACAACCGCAAGATGCTGGTGCATCCGCGCATCGTCATCGGCGTGCCCAGCGAGATTACGCAGGTGGAAAAGCGCGCGGTCATGGACTCGGCCTATCGCGCCAAGGCCAGCGAAGTGCATCTGGTGGAGCAGGCCATGGTGGCGGCCATCGGCGCGGGACTGCCGATTACCGAGCCCAGCGGCAACATGGTGGTCGATATCGGCGGCGGCACCACGGACATCGCGGTCATTTCGCTGAGCGGAATTGTGTACTCGCGCTCGGTTCGCATGGCCGGCAACCAGATGGATGAGGCAGTGATGAACTACCTCAAGCGCAAATACAATCTGCTGATCGGCGAGCGCACGGCGGAGCAGATCAAGATCGAGATCGGCTCGGGCTACCCGCTGGAAAAGCCGCTGACCATGGAGATCAAGGGACGCAATCTCATCGAGGGCGTGCCCAAGACGATTACCATCGACGACAGCGAGATTCGCGAGTCGCTGAGCGAATGCGTCGGCACCATCATGAACGCGATCCGCGTGGCTCTGGAACGCACTCCGCCGGAGTTGAGCGCCGATATCAGCGACCGCGGCATTGTGCTTACGGGCGGCGGCGCGCTGCTCAAGAACCTGGACAAGCGTATCCGCGAAGAGACCGGCCTGCCGGTTTCCATCGCCGACGATCCGCTGGCCAGCGTGGTGCTCGGCACCGGCAAAATGCTCAGTGACTTCAAACTCCTGCGCAAGATCAGCATCGAGTAAAAGAAACGGGCGGCCGGAGCGGGTGCTCCGGCCTTGCACTTTACGCAGGACCTGGGTTGTAACCCCAGGTTGCAACGTTGGCCGCCTGCGGGTGCCATGCTCCGCTTGCCGGTCCGCTGACCATGCAGGCAACGCCACGGAAATTCTGAACCCATGAATCTGTTCTCGCGGCACAAGAATATGGTGGTCCTGGCGACGGTGCTGCTGGCGCAGCTGCTGGCGCTGGCGGTGCAGGTCAAGCGGCAGACCTCCGCGGGGCCGGTGCGGCTGATTCGTTTCGTAGGCGTGAACACGATTGCGCCCTTCGAGCGTTTCCTGGTCCACAGCGGCGAGAGCGTGCGCGGAGTGTGGTCGAACTATATCGATCTGCGCAATGTGCGGCGCGAAGATCAGCGCTTGAAAACTGAACTGGGACAGATGCAGTTGGAGCGCGCACGGGAGCAGGAAGAACTTCGCCAGGCACACCGCATGCAGGCTCTGCTGGGATTCAAGCAGGAGTGGATTGACAGCACGGTTGCCGCCCAGGTGATTGGGACCAGCGGCATGGAAACCTCGCGCCTGCTGTACCTGGACAAGGGAGCCAAGGACGGCATCCGTCCTGATATGCCGGTGATTACGCCCGACGGCCTGGTGGGCAAGGTGCTCAACGTTTATGGGGAAACCTCGCAGGTTCTGATGCTTAACGACCTGACCAGCGGGGTGGGTGCGATCCTGGTGAAATCGCGCCTGCAGGGAATTGTGAAAGGCACGCCGACCGGCGAATTGCAGCTGAACTACATCATGAGTGACGAAAGCGTGCAGCCCGGCGAGCCACTGGTCACCAGCGGCGGCGACCGCGTCTTCCCCAAGGGATTGCCGATCGGCACCGTGAGCAGTGTGAGTGTGGGGCACAACCTGTTCCTCGATATAAAAGTGAAACCGGGGGCGGATTTGAATCGGCTGGAAGAGGTGCTGGTCATCACCGAGCAGAAGGCGCGTGCGCCGGAGGCGATCGGCCAGGAGGCGGTTCGCGCCTCCGACATTCTCGCCGGACACCTGCCAGGCGTGCCCGTGGCGGCACCGGCCGCAGCGCAACCGGCCTCGCCGGGCTCGCCTGCGGCACCCAAGCCTGCCGGGTCCGCTGCACCCAAGCCTGCCGGGTCTGCAGCGCCCAAGCCTGCCGGGTCCGCTGCACCCAAGCCTGCCGGGTCTGCCGCGCCCAAGCCTGCTGGGGCTGCTGCGCCCAAGCCTGCCGGGGCTGCTGCGCCCAAGCCTGCCGGGTCTGCCGCGCCCAAGCCTGCTGGGGCTGCTGCGCCCAAGCCTGCCGGGTCTGCCGCGCCCAAGCCTGCTGGGGCTGCTGCGCCCAAGCCTGCCGGGTCTGCCGCGCCCAAGCCTGCTGGGGCTGCTGCGCCCAAGCCTGCCGGGTCTGCCGCGCCCAAGCCTGCTGGGGCTGCTGCGCCCAAGCCTGCGTCTCCGGCTGGCGATCATCCGAAGCCCAAGCCTGCCGCGCCGGCCAACGGAACAGCGTCTCCGGGCGCCGAACACACGAAGCCCAAGCCTGCCGCCAATGAAGGGACGCCTTCGCAATGAGAACCATGCGTCTCAGCTATACTTCGCGCGAGCAGGTGGAGGTGTACCGCTTCTCCTGGCTGGTATCGGCGGTGCTGCCCCTGCTGATGGTGGGTTTGCAGGCCTTCATTCCTGTGAGGTTTTATTTTCTCCGCGTCTTCGATTTCGGCCTGTTGCTGACCATTTTTTTTGCCGTGTCGCGGCGCAGCCAACTGAGCGGACTGCTGACCGGGGCCGCCATCGGCCTGCTGCAGGACTGCCTGACGCACACGCCCTTCGGCGTTTTTGGAATCGCCAAAACCCTGGTCGGTTACGGCGCCTCGTCGATTGGAATCCGCATTGACGTGGATAATCCTGGCTCCCGTTTTTTGCTGGTGTTCTTCTTTTTTGCCGTGCATCAGGCGGTGTTCCTGGCCATTGAGCGGGAGTTGATGGGCCTGCCGGTGCATCTTAATGTGGGACATGAGGCAGGAGCGGCGGTGGCCAACTCGATTATGGGCGTGCTTCTGTTTGGTTTGTTGAATCGCTTCAAGATCAGGGAGTAGAACAGAGATTCGAGTTGTTTCATGATGTATGGTCGCGAAGAAAAGGTTCCCCTAATTCGTCTGGCGGTGGCGCAGTACATTATCCTGGGCATTTTTTTGCTGCTTATTTTTGGACTGTGGCGTTTGCAGGTGCTGCACTCTGACTACTGGGCCGGTCTGGCCGAACAGAACCGCATCAAGGAGGTTCCGATCCTGGCGCCGCGCGGCAAGCTGCTGGACCGGGAAGGGCGTCCCATCGTTGATAACTATCCGTCGTTTTCGGCGCTGCTGCTGCGCTCGCAGGGCAAAATCACCGACTCCGACCTGGACGCCATTGCCGCCGGTTTGCACATGGATGCAGTGGAGCTGAAGGCCAGGGTGAAGCATCTCTCCGCCATGCCGGGCTATCAGCCGATATTCATCAAATTCGACATCACCCCGGATGAGCTCGCCTTCATTGAGTCGCATCGCAACGAGTTTCCCGAGCTGGACACCATCACCGTGCACCGCCGGCTGTATCCCAAGAACGGATTCATGGCGCACCTGATCGGCTACGTGGGCGAAGTCAGCGAAGACATGCTGAACAACCCGCGCTTCGAGCTCTACAACCCCGGAGACGTGGTTGGGCAGAGCGGCGTGGAGGCCGAATACAACGACATGCTGATGGGCACCAACGGCTCGCGGCGCGTGCTGGTGAACAGCAAGGGAAAAGAAGTCGGTGAACTGAGCGACACCCCGGCGGTTCCGGGCAGAACGCTGCAGTTGACCATCGACCTGGACCTGCAGATTGCGGCCGAGGAGTCGCTGGGCGACAAGCCCGGCGCGATTGTGGCCATGGATCCCAAGACCGGCGAAATCCTCGCTATGGCCAGCCGTCCGACGTTCGACCCCAATGCATTCGCCGTGCATATCAGTTCGAAGGAATGGAACGGGCTGCTGACCGATCCGGGCAAGCCGCTGCTGAACAAGGCCATCCAGGCGCAGCTGGCGCCGGGATCGGTCTTCAAGATCATCATGAGCGTGGCGGGCTGGCAGGAAGGGATTGCGCAGACGCTGCATGTGAACTGCGGAGGCGGAGCATCGTTTTACGGCCGCTACTTCAAGTGCTGGCTTAAGGGCGGGCACGGTTCGGTGACTCTGACCAAGGGAATCTATCAGTCCTGCGACGTGTTCTTTTACACCCTCGCCGAGCATTTGGGCATCGGGCGCATCTCCAAATATGCCGAGGCGTTGGGACTGGGGCAGAAGACCGGGATCGATCTGCCGCAGGAGGTCAGCGGCGTGATGCCGAGCGAGGCGTGGAAGCTGAAAAACTACCGCCAGAAATGGTTTGCCGGCGAGACGATTTCCGTCGGCATCGGGCAGGGCGCGGTGGCGGTAACCCCGATACAATTATTGCGTGCCATCTCCGCCATTTCGATGGGTGGGCACCTGGTGCGTCCGCACGTGGTCTTTCCCGACCGGGTTCCGGAGACCTATCGGACCGCGCTGCACTATACGGACATCCAGGACATCGCGATCGATCCGGGGGGATGGGAAGCGATCACCGACGCCATGAGCCAGGTGTTGCTGCCGCAGGGCACGGCGCCCAGAGCACACATCGAGGGCCTCGATATTGCGGGCAAAACCGGTTCGGCCCAGACCGTCTCCAACGCCATGAAGTCCAAGATGTCGAAATCAAGCCAGGAAGCCTTCAAGGACAACGGATGGTTCGTCGGCTTCACCCCGCGCCGCGACCCGGACGTGGTGGTCTGCGTTCTGTTTGAAGGCGGCGAACACGGAGCGCTGGCGGCACGGCTGGCGACCAAGGTGATTCAAGCCTATGAAGACAAGAAAAACCACCGGCCAATCGAGCACCTGAAGCCTCCGACCGAAGACGAGGGAAAGCCGGCTCCGGAAATTACACCGCCCGCCCATGCCAGCCAGCCACCCGAGGTGACCGGACTGTGGAACGATGGCGCCGGTTCCGATCACCTGCAGGCGGCACGCTTCCGGACGGGGCAGGACGCACAGCCGTTCCACCGCGCCGTAGCCGCGCCGGGGCTGGAGCAGTTCGCGCAGAACACCGCCGGGAGCCAGGCCGATCTGCCGCTATCGACCAAACGCATCGCGTGGCCGGGCCTGCCGGGCTTTGTGGCCGCGCTGCCGCAACCCCGGTGGCAGGCAGGAGTGCAACCTTGAGGCGCTACATCCACTTCCGCGACTTCGACTGGGTGCTGCTGGTGTTTGTGCTGGTGATCTGCATGCTGGGCGTGTCGGAGATCTATTCGGCGACGCTGCACACCAAGTTCGAGGGCATGCAGATCAAGCAGGTCTACTGGATTCTGGCCGGGGTATGCCTGATGTTTATGGTCAGCCTGATTAATTATCAGGCGCTGCTGGAACTGGTGCCGTGGATGTACGGCGTGAGCCTGCTGTCCCTGATTTCGGTGCTGCTGTTTGGCAAGCGCTACCTGGGAGCCAAGCGCTGGATCGATTTCAAGCTCTTCCACTTTCAACCCTCCGAGTGGGTGAAGCTGATTCTGATTCTGACCATGGCGAAGTACTTCGCCGAATACCGGGACAACGACCTGCCATTCCGTGAGTTGGTGAAGGCCGGACTGATCGTGATGTTTCCCATGCTGCTGGTGTTGAAGCAGCCGGACCTGGGCACGGCGCTGACCTATATTCCGATTGCGATCATGGCGCTGGTGCTGGGAGGCATGCGGCTCAAGCACGGAATCGTCCTGCTGGTGATTACGGCCGTGCTGATGCCGGCCGTCTGGAAGTTCGGCCTGAAGCCCTACCAGAAGGAGCGGCTCTCGACGTTTGTTGCGCCGGAGGCGGATTCGCGCGGCTCAGGCTATCAGGTGATTCAGTCCCTGGTGGCGGTGGGATCGGGAGGCGTTTGGGGCAAGGGCGTAGCCAAGGGAACTCAGACCCAGGGCCAGTTCCTTCCCGTTCCCCATACGGACTTTATCTTTGCCGCCTGGAGCGAGGAGCACGGCTTTGTGGGCGCTTTGGCGGTATTGCTGCTATACTTCGGGGTGTTGATGCGTCTGATCCATGACGCTCAAACGGCGCCGGACCGGGCCGGGGTCTTCCTGATTATGGGAGTGGTCGCGGTGCTGGCGTTCCACGTATTGGTAAACGTGGGGATGGTTGTGGGATTCATGCCCGTGACGGGTATACCGCTTCCATTGATGAGCTACGGAGGATCGTCGATCCTGTTTACGTTCCTGGCGCTGGGTATCGTGATGAACGTCCGCATGCGCCGCTTCGTGAACTAGGTTGGCGGGTAAAGCGTAGGAAGGCTCTGGAAACACGGAGTCCTTCAAGGCGTCTGCGCGCATGTCTGGGTGAGATATCTGGGCAACAGGCCTCGGAAACAAGCGAGGCTCGCGGAGCACAATTTTTTTCGCAAAATCCCAGGAGCCCGCCGGAAGAAGGCGGAGGCAATGGGTCTTCGGCGGTAATAGCCGGGGCTTTCGGCCAGGGATTTCCCAGGCCGCCTACACGAGATGCAGCCCTCGATGGGAGGGCAAAGCCGGCAAGTGAGGCAATCAGGCCGGTCAGAATAGAAGAATGACGCTGCGATGCAAGGGCAGGGAACGGCCCCATCCGAAATTCCGAAGTTCATTTACAGGGAATGCCGGAGAGAAGTGGCCACAAAACCCAGGCGCAGCGCAACCGGACCGGGGCAACAGCCCCGGGGAGTACGGTATCGGTGCATAGGTTCACGTCAAACGCAGCCGGAGCCCTGAATGGCGCAAAACGCCACAGCGGAACTGGCGCCATGATCCCCGCAAATAAGTTAAGCGGGCGAACTCCGTTCCACGCGCTGGCAGAGGTGCCAGAGAGCGCGGCGCGGCGCATTGATCTTCAGAACTGACCATCCAGCCTTGGTGCTTCCGGCTAACAACAGCCTGCTCAATGCGAGCAGGCCGGGAGCGAAGATGAACAAAGAACTCTACGTTTCAACCACGCCGCATGAAACCAAAGTGGCGCTGGTGGAAGACGATCAGCTGGCCGAGGTTTACTTCGAGCGCGAGAACGAATACACGCTGGCCGGCTCCATTTACAAAGGTCGCGTAACCCGCGTGCTTCCTGGCATGCAATCGGCATTTGTCGATATTGGACTGGAACGCGACGCGTTCCTCTATGTCTCCGACTTCCTGGAACTCCAGGACGAAGACGAAGACGGCGAATTTGGGGATGTGAAAGTAACCGGAACGACCCTGGCCCAGGCCAACGGTCTGATCCTCGCCGAACCGGAAGCGGGCGAAGAAGATTCCGAGGAAGTTCCGGAAGAGGCTTCCGGTGAAGCCGAAGGCGAGAAGGCCGAGGCGGGTAAAGACGCAACTTCGCCGCAATGGCGCGGACGCCGCCGCCGCCGGGGAAGACGCGGAGGGCGCGACCGCGTCACCACCGACCGTCCGGCGGATGCCCAGCCCGGTGCCACCGAAGCCGAGGAATGGACGAGCGAGCCTGTTTCCGCCGACGAGTCCGGAGATGCTCCGGCCGGGCGCGACTCGGAGACAGTTGTCCCGCGTGAACAGAAAAGGCGCGAACTGCGCGGCTTTGAGCCTCGCGGATTGGTGGTCCACGGTCTGGCCCGCTCGGCGGATGCCGAAGAGGTCGAGCCGGAGAGTGGGGCGCAAGCCGAAGATGAGCCGGAATTCAATGCGCCAGCCAAGGGTTCGCCAACCAGGGAAGCCAAGCCCGCGCCGGCTGCGAACTTTACGCCGATGCTGCTGCCCGGCGAGTCGATCTCGAAATATAACCGCGCCGACGGAGAAGCTCCGGCGCCGGCTCCCGCGGTAGAGACTGGAGCCAGCGAGGAGTCCGATCGCGGCTATGGCCGCGACCGTGACCGTGGCGATCGTGGAGGCCGCGGGCGGCGCGGTGATCGTGACCGGGATCGTGGCCGTGGCCGCGAGCGGGAACGCGAACCGCGCGAACCTCGCGAGGCGGAGAGCTCCGCTTTGCCGCAGAACTACACTCCCATTGTTCTGCCGGGTGAATCCATTTCCAAGTATCGCGGGACCGAGCCGCTGGCCGTGTCCGATCCGATGGCCGAGCAGCAAGCCCCTGCGCCCGTGGAAGCGATGGAACCCGCTGCTCCGGTGGAGCGCCCCGTCTCCCGTGGCGCCGAGCAGAATCCGGATGAGCCTTTGTCCAGCGCCAGCTATTCAGGGGCAAGCAAACTCCCGTCCCTGACCCAGCGCTTCACTCCCGAAGTGGAAGAGCCGGAGGCAGCGGTAGAGCTGCCCGCGGAATCGGCGCCGGAAGAAGTCGCTGAGGCGGCACCGGTTGAGCCCACCCACGAACAGCCAATCGAAGAAATTGCTTCGGCTGAGGCACCGCAGTTTGCGCAGGAAGTAGCGCAGGAAGTAGCGCCGCAAGCTGAGGAACGCCACGATGAGGTGCCGGCGGATTCGTTGCCGAGCGCCGAAGCGGGTGCTCCCGAAGAGGCAGCAAAGAGTGAGGGCAGAAGCTCCGGACGGCGCTCCTGGCGCGGCCGGGTTGCAAAAATCTTCAGTGCAGGCCAGGAAGGCGCTGCTTCCCAGCCGGAGAGCATGCAGCCGGCAGAGACGCCGGAAGCCGAGTCCGCACCTAGAGTCGAAAGCGCACCCGGGATCAACGAGGCAACAGACCCAGCCCGGCCCACGCGCTTGGAAGGGCGCCCAGGCAGCTTTGTGATCGAAGGCGGTCAGGTCGAGCACGAAGAACTGGATGAGGAAGAGGCTGAGATGCCCGCTCTGGCCGAGCACTTCGACCGCTACGAAGAGAGCGACAGCGAAGCGGAGGCCTTGGACGATGGGGCCGGTTCTCAGATCGGCGCAGCTGTTCGCGAGACCGGCGAAGAGGACGATTTAGAAAACGAAGAGTACGACTTCGGCGGCGAGGAGTTTGAGGAATCCGAGTTGCTCGCCGAAGAGGCTGGCGACGAAGAGGAAGGCGAAGAAGGCGAAGAGGAAGAGAGCGGCGAGCCGGGAGTTGCAGTTGCTCCCGAAGCCGGACGCCCGCGTCCGGAGCGCTTCGACCGGCGCGACCGTCGCGGACGCCGAGGTGCGCCGCCGCCGCGTGGCGGAGGCAGAGCGCGTGCGCGCACGCCATCGCGCGCCCTGCCGCTGATCAGCGAGTTGCTCAAGGAAGGCCAGGAGATTCTGGTCCAGATTGCCAAGGAACCGATTGGGAAAAAGGGCGCGCGCATCACCAGCCACATCGCGCTTCCCGGCCGCTTCCTGGTGTATATGCCGACGGTGAATCACATCGGCGTGTCGCGCAAAATCAGCAGTGAAGAAGAGCGCCAGCGTCTGAAGCGCATCGTTTCCAGCGAGCGGGAGAACGGCCACGGCGGCTTCATTGTCCGCACCGCGGCTTCCAATATCAAGGAAGACGAGTTGCGCGCCGATATCCGTTTCCTCAAGCATCTGTGGACTGAAATCCGCACCCGTGCCGAGTCCAGCAAGAGTCCGGCGCTGATCTATCACGATCTGAACCTGGTGGAGCGCATTCTGCGCGATCAAGTCACCAGCGACTTTTCGCAGATCTGGGTGGACAACGAAAGCGAGTACGAGCGCGTGGTGCGCTTCGCCTCGCGCTTCCAGCCGAGCCTGGTGCGCCGCATCAAGCTCTACAGCAAGGACACTCCGCTCTACGAGCAGTTCGGCATCAACGACGAGATCAACAAGAGCCTGAAGTCCAAGGTGTGGTTGAAGAGTGGCGGCTACATTGTCATCAACCAGACCGAGGCGCTGGTGGCCATCGACATCAACACCGGCAAGTATGTCGGCAAGACGGCCCGCCTGGAAGACACCATCGTGAAGACCAACTGCGACGCCGTGAAGGAGATCGTGCGCCAGATCCGCCTGCGCGATCTGGGCGGCATCATCGTGGTCGACTTCATCGACATGGACGAGCGCAAGAATCGCCAGAAGGTGATGCAGGCGCTGGAAGAAGCCATGAAGGCCGATCGCGCGCCTTCGAAGATCCTGCAGTTTAACGACTTCGGATTGGTGGCCATCACCCGCAAGAGGGTCAAGCAGTCGCTGGAGCGCACGCTCGGCACGCCCTGCCCCTATTGCGATGCCACCGGCTTTGTTAAGTCGGTGCAGACGGTGTGCAACGAGATTTTTGTCGAGATGCGCAAGGTGCGCCGCCACGTGGAGAGCAAGGAAGTCATCCTTCGCGTGAATCCGGAAGTGGCCAAGGAGTTGAAGGGCAGCAACGGAAGATGGCTGCAGGAGATGGAAGATCTGCTGGGCCATCCCGTGCTGGTAAAGAGCGATGCGCAACTGCATCAGGAAAAGTTCGATATGAACTACTAGCCTGTCCGGTTGCAGATTTCAGCAAGGCAACAGGAGCTCGCCAGCGATGGCGGGCTCCTTGTTTTTCGAACAACATTCCGCCTCCGCAGACCGGTAAAAAGCGAACGGCACAGCCCTTGCGCACGAAGTCAATCTGCGGAGGTACTGCACGCTGCGTGCCCGACTTCTGGCCGGCTACGGCCCTTCGTAATCCCTTCGAGTCATCGCCTGCACCGATTGTGTAACTGCCCCACGATCTTGTGGTATATGTTCAACATGGCTACAAACTATGGCGAAATGAAGCTGGTTCAGTGCCGAAATAACCAGACGTTACCGGATATCTACCGGAGTTCTCCGGGAATTATGGTTGACTTGGTGGCCCTGAACTCTGCTATAAGCGTCTAGTATTCTCCCCCAAGAAAGTAGAGGAACTCTGCTCCCAGCGGACCATGCATCGCTCCGGGCGCGCAGTTCGAAGTGAGTCTCTGCAGGTTGCGGTTTGAAAGGGCGACGAGTTATGTCCGATTCACCTGAAGTGATGAACATACGGCAAGCGTCCGAATATTTGGGCGTGAGCCCGGACACGCTCTACAAGTACCTGTCCGAAAACAAAATCCCGGCCTTCAAGCTGGGGAATCGGTGGAAGTTCAAAAAGACGTTGCTGGACCGCTGGATGGAGAGCAAGAGCAGCGGGGGAGAAGTCACGCTGAAGAAGAAGCCGCGAGGGGTTCGCAACAGCGCGGTGGGGTAACGAGGGCGTCCGCTTATGTTTGGTTTTGGATCGAATAAAACGATTGTTGGCTTGGACATCGGGTCGAACAGCATCAAGGCCGTGGAACTGCTGCGCCGGCGCGGCGAGGTCATGGTGAGCCACGTGGGCCTGGAAGCTCTGGCCAGCGACATCGTGGTCGATTCCATGATTGTGGACAGCGGCAGCGTGGCCAGTGCGATCAGCAAGATCTTTTCCGAGCAGGCCTTCAAGGCCAAGCAGGTGGCGACCTCGGTGAGCGGCCACTCCGTAATCGTGAAAAAGATCTCGATCCAGACCATGGACGAGCCGGAACTGGGAGAAGCGGTGCGCAACGAAGCCGCGCAATATATCCCGTTCGACATGAGCGACGTGAACGTGGACTACCAGGTTCTGAGCGAGAGTCTGGATGGCCCCACCATCGACGTGCTGCTGGTCGCGGTGAAAAAGGACAAGGTGTTGAATTACACCAATGCCCTGCAGTTGTCCGGGCGGCAGCCGGCGATTGTCGATATTGACGCTTTCGCCCTGCAGAACTGCTACGAATACAACTACTCTCCGGCGGCAAACTCAACGGTTGCGTTGCTGAACATTGGCGCCAGCGTGATGAATATCAACATCGTGCGGGGCTCGGTGCCGTTGTTCACCCGCGATGTGAGCGTCGGCGGCAACCAGTACACCGACTCGCTGCAGAAGGAACTGGATCTCAGCTATGACGATGCCGAAGCCCTGAAGCTCGGCCAAAAGGTTGGAACCGTCAGCGAAGACGCCAAGCTGCCGATCCTGCAGCAGGTAACCGAAATCATCGTGCTGGAGATTCAGAAGACGTTTGATTTCTTCCGCGCCACCGCCAGCGGCGAGCATATTGAACGAATCTACGTTGCGGGCGGATCGTCGCAGGTGCCCGGACTGGTGGAAGCGCTGCGGCAGGAATTTTCGATTCCGGTGGACCCGTTAAATCCATTTCTGAAGATCGTGCCGCCCATCGGAGAAGGCGCCGACTTGATCGAGCGGAACTCGGCGCAGCTGGCGGTGGCCGTTGGATTGGCCCTGAGGAGCTTTGAAAAATTATGATCCGGATCAATCTGCTGGGCACGGCAAAGCCGAAGAAAGGGAAGAAGGGGCGTCGCGGCTTCACCATGCCGCAACTCACCATGGAAGGGCCCTCTCCCTTGATTGCTGGACTTGCGATCCTGGTATTTGCCGGCGCGGGAATCTTTCTGTATCACATGCAACTGGAACGCACGCACGACAAACTGCAAAACCAGATTGCGGACGCAAACCGGCAGATTGCCTCGATGATGAGGGTGAAGCAGGCCTATCTGGAGCGGCAGAAAGATTACGACGCATTCAAACGGCGCTTTGACATCATCGACCAGCTGCGCGCCCAGCAGGGAGGCCCGGTTGCCCTGCTCAACAGCGTGAGCGCAACGGTGAATTCCACCGACGGGGTATGGCTGCTGACCCTGCGCGACGATGGAACCACCGTGGCTTTGGACGGGGTTGCCCTGGGGCCGAACAACGTCGCAACCCTGATGACCAATCTGCGGAATTCGGGCTACTTCAAGAACATTGAGTTGCACGACACGGTTCAGGAAGATAGCCCAAAGATACAGACGTTCAGTTTCAGCCTGGTTTGCGAAAAGTCGAAGGCGTAAAAGACATGGCGAACTTCAAGGAACTGCCTTATCTGGCACAAATCGGAATCGTGGCGCTGGTGATTCTTCTGCTTGCGGCCGGGGCTTACTTTTACGCCCTGCAACCGCTGGCGAAGGCCAATCAGGCGGACGCGCTCACCCTGAGGAGCAAACAGGCCGAAGTGGCGCAGTTGAATCCGTACAAGTCGAAGCTGGCCGAGCTGAATGCGCAGACGGAGACATTGAAGGCCCAGATGGAAGCTCAGGAGAAGATCGTGCCTGAGGAAAAGGCGGTTCCGGCCTTCATTACTCAGGTGGAAGGCGAATCGGTGGCGGCCGGGGTTGAAGTCCGGCGCTATACGCCAAAGGAAACTTCGACGAAGGAGTACTACACCGAGGTCCCGTTTGAAGTCGATGTGGATGGGCCGTTCTACGCGGTGGTGAATTTCTTTGACCGGCTGCAAAAACTGCAACGCATCGTCAACGTCGGCCATCTCGCGATGGGTGCTTTAAAGGGCGGAAAAGCGGGGACCAAGAGGTCCTACACGTGGTCGCCCAATGAAACGGTAGGCGCCAGTTGTGTATTGACGACCTATTACAGCAATCCCAAGAGTGCAACGCCGCCTGCCGCGGCCAAGGCGAAGAGGTAGAGGGAGCCATGAAGATCAGCACATTGATTCTGGCGATATGGCTTGCAGCAAGCGCGTGGGCGCAGGCTCCTCCGCCAAAACAGCAGCCAGGTTCTCCGGCTGCGGCGAAGTCCAGCGCGGCAACGCCACAGAAGCCGGCGGCCAGTCCCGCCGAGGTGCCCGCGCAATCGCCGGCCAGGCGTCACGGCAAAAGCCTCGTAGCAGAGCGGCCCCCTGCCCGCGAGTCGGTAGAGAACAGCAAGCCGGGTGGCAAGCGACAGCGCGATCCGTTTGTCAGTCCGATCATCGAGCGGCCGCGCACCGGGGCGAACTGCACCGGCAACGGCCGGCAGTGCCTGCTGGTCGGCGACATTGTTCTGCAAGGCGTAGTGCGCTATACCGGCGGCTACGTTGCCGTGGTGACCAGCGGCGATCATACGTATTTTCTGCATGACAACGATCCTCTTGCCGACGGAGACGTGGCGAGGATTAGCAAAGACGCAATCACGTTGCGCCAACGTTCGACCGATATTCTGGGGCGGCCGTCGGTGCATGAAGTGATCAAAAAACTTGGCGTGCCTGCGGTTTAGGCGGGCACCCGGGGTGGGAACGCAATGCTGAAGATGGGCCCGGAACCTGGAAAGCAAGCGACAGGGATGGACGCGCCAAGCCTGGCGACAGGCAAAGCGGGGAGAGCTACGATGAAGTTCAAGCGACTGCTGACGGCATTACTTATGGCGCTGTTTTGCGCCGGCACGGCGACGGCGGCTTCACAACTGAATTCGGTGCAGGTCACGCCAAAGGACAACACGGCGACAGTCCGCCTGCAGGCTACCGGTTCGTTCGCCCATAAGGAGTACAGGCCGGACGGGCACCTGCTGCTGATCGACCTGAGCGGCGTAACCAGCGATCCATCGCTGGTGCGTACCATGGCGTTCCGCTCGCCCGTGCTGAAAAGCTATACGCTCTCCAGCTACACCAGCGCCGCGGGCATCGAAGTGACCCGCGTTGAAATCACGTTAGGGGACGACGTAACCGCGGACGTGATCGACGCCAGCAATGGTCTGCAGATTCTGTTGACCGGCGGCGGAGCCAGCGGCGCGTCGGCCGCGGCGGGCTCATCGCTGCCCGCTCCCGCGAAAGCTGCGGCTGCCGCGCCGAAGCCGGCCTCGCAGGAAAACGCGAATCCATCCCATGCGCTTGCGCAAAACTCTGTGCCGCCTGCACCCAAGACCGGGTCACAGCCGGCTGCCGTGGTGAATGCTTCGGCGCCTGCATCCGAGACCAGTAAGAAACGGAGCGAGCGGACTCCCACCGTGGTTCGAAGTGTCACTGTGCGGCGCGGGCAGGATACTCTCGATGTCATTGTGGACGGGCCCAGCTCGGCGCACCCATATCTCCTGACGAATCCCGATCGCGTGGTGCTCGATTTCGACAATGCCGTGATGCAACCCACCGTAAGAAAGACCATCGCGGTGAATACCAAAGATGTGCGGCAGGTTCGCGTGGGCCGGTTCCAGGCCGCGCCTCCGGTGACGCGCGTGGTGATCGACTTGAGCGGCCCCCGCGCCTATGAGGTCCAACCTTCGGCCGATCGGGTAGTCGTGCGGGTGAAGGCGGAAGCCACCGCAACGCCGTCCGCTCGGCCTCCGGCCTCTGCGGCGCCCGCTGTGGTGCCGGCGGTGGCGCAACAGCCCGCTAAGCCCAGTGCGCAGCCGGTGGTCACAACCAACGCCGCGCTGCCAGTCGCAAATCCCTTGAAGGAAGCGACGATGCCCGTGGCCAGCAAAACGCCAGCGACCAGCAGTACGCCTGCGGTCAGCAGCACACCTGTGGCCAGCAGTACGCCTGCGGTTGCCAACACTGTGCAATCCCACGATCAACCGGCCGGCGCTCCCAGCATGGCATCAGGGATGGCCTCCGAGGCACCGGCTCCCGCATCGCCAGCGGCGAAAGCGGCTGTCGAGATGGCTCGCTTGAACCCGCCGCCCGGCGACCTAATGCCCGATGGCGCTGCGTCGGCTTCTTCCCTGGCCGCTCCGGCAAAACCGAAATACACGGGCGAACCGATTTCGGTGAATTTGAAGGACGTGGATCTGAAGGATTTCTTCCGTCTCATTCACGAGATCAGCGGATTGAATATCGTGCTCGATCCCAGCGTGAGGGGAACGGTAACCCTGGTGCTGGACGACGTGCCCTGGGACCAGGCTCTGGACATCGTGCTGAAGAACAATTCGCTGGATCGCGAACTGCAGGGGAACGTGCTGCGCATCGCCGCCACCGATACGTTGCGCCGCGAGGCCGTGGATCGCCGCGCCCAGGCCGAGGCAGTCGCGCTGGCCGTGGATCGCCAGACCATCACGCGCTCGCTTAGCTACGCCAAGGCGAAGGACGTTGTGCCCACCCTCAAGAAGTTCCTCACCGCGCGCGGCGACGTGATTTCGGATGAACGCACCAATGCCCTCATCATCTCGGATATTCCGAGCGTGCTTCCGAATCTGGATCGCCTGATCTCGCAGCTGGACAAAAAGTCCCAGGAGGTGGAGATCGAGGTGCGCGTTGTCTCGGCAACCCGGTCCTTCAGCCGGGACCTTGGATTTCAGCTGGGCTTTAACTGGGGCAACGGCGTCAGCACCATCGCAGGCACCAATCCGAACGGCGCAACTTCCGGTCTCCCCGGCGCCGCGGGCAATGTGCCTCTGTTCTCCAACTTTCCGGCGCCCGGAGCAACGACGGGTCTTTCGTTCAGCAACATCACGGGTAACTATGGAATTGACGCGATCCTGACGGCCGCCGAAAGTCACAACCTGGCCAAGGTCCTCTCGCGGCCCAGGATTGTGACGCAGAGCAACGTGAAGGCCGAAGTGAAGCAGGGTGTGCAGCTTCCTGTTTACACCGCAGGCACCGCCAATTCCAATGCCAGCGTCAGCTATCTCGACGCGGTCTTACGGCTTACGGTCACCCCGCAGATCACGGCGGACAATACGATCTTTTTGACCGTGAATGTGGAGAATACGCAGCCGGAAGGCGAGGCTAACGGCAATGGCAATTTTGTCCTGTCTACCCAGCAGGCTAGCACTCAGGTGCTGGTCAGCGACGGCGCCACGGTCGTGATCGGGGGCGTCATCCAGACGACCAACAGTGTCAGCACCACGCAGACGCCGCTGCTGGGCGATATTCCCTGGCTCGGAAATCTGTTCAAGGAGCGCCACGTTTCGACCGAGACCGATGAGCTGATCTTCTTTATCACGCCGAAGATCATTCAAACCTAGCCAGTGCCATGCTGCTTGTGGCAGAATGGGCCTCTTTGAGGTCCATTTTGTTTTGGAACGGTCACGATGAGCCCGACGGACTGTGATGGGCGGCTGAGGAAGTTGCGCGCCGAGTTGGACCGGCGGAAGGTGGATGCCCTGGTGGTCACGCATCTGCCGAACGTGCGCTATCTCTGCGGATTCACCGGCAGCGCGGGAGTTCTGCTGGTGGCGCGGCGTCCGGTATTTTTCACCGACGGAAGGTATGCGGAACAGGCTGCGTCCCAGGTTCAGGACGCGCGCATTTCCATTGTGCGGGGCGGCGCGCTGCCGGCCGTGGCCGCGACCTGCGCCAAGCTGGGACTCAAACGCGTGGCCATCGAGTCCGAGCATCTTACCGTGGTTCAGCTCGGAGCCCTGGAGCAGGCGTTGGGCAAGGGAGTCAAACTTGTCCGCCTGACGGGGGTGGTCGAGGCTCTGCGCGCGCAGAAGGATGCGGCTGAGATTGAATTGCTGCGCCAGGCCGTGCAATTGTCGTCGAGGCTGTTCCGGCCTCTGCTAAGATCCATGCGCAGCGGAGTCGCCGAATCGGCAATCGCAGGAAAACTCGAATACATGGCCCGGAAAGCCGGCGCGGAGCGGATGTCGTTTGAGACCATTGTTGCCTCGGGTGAAAGGTCGGCGCTTCCGCATGGAATTGCATCCGCTACAAAACTTCCCGCGGAAGGATTTGTGGTGTTAGACTACGGTGTCGTACTCGACGGATACTGCAGTGACATGACCCGGACCATTCATCTTGGTAAGGCTTCGGGCGAGGCGCGCATGCTGTACCACGCTGTTTTAGACGCACAACTGGCTGCCATCAGCGTAGTGCGCGCCGGAGTTACTGCAGGAGAGGTTGACCGTGCGGCAAGGCACGAATTGAAGCTGGCCAAGCTGGATCGCTATTTTACTCACTCTACCGGGCACGGTGTAGGACTGGAAGTTCACGAGGTACCGAGGCTGGCGGCAGGCAACGATGCGGTACTGCAGCCGGGGATGGTCATAACCATTGAGCCCGGGGTATATATTCCGGGGAAGTGTGGAATACGGATTGAAGACATGGTGCTGGTGACCGAGCGTGGATATGAAGTCCTAACGCCGGTTGCCAAAGAGTGGATTGAACTGAACTGAGCGGAACGACTAAACTGAAGTGTTGAAGTGCGGGTAAATTCAAAAAGGTGGTAAATCCAATGCTGCGCCGCCAAGTTCGCGGCGCTTCTGGCAGCCCATGAATCAGAACGAAATCAAAGAACTGGTTGCATTTCTCGCTGAGAAGGACATTGCCGAGTTCGAAATGGAGCGCGGCGATGTCAAATTGCGCATCAAGCGTGCCCAGGCTGTTTTGCCTGCCCCAGTGGCAGCTTCCTATCCGGCGCCTGTCGCGCCGGTTGCCGCGCCGCCGCTAGCTGTTTCGGCAGTTGCCGCGGCTGCCGCCGCTCCTGAGAAAGAGGAGGGCGTTGACATCATCAAGTCTCCCATTGTGGGGACTTTCTACGAGTCATCGTCTCCGGGATCGCCCGCCTTTGTGAAAGAAGGCGATACCGTTGCCGTCGGCCAGGTGCTTTGCATTGTGGAGGCCATGAAGCTGATGAACGAGATTGAATCGGATGCCGCGGGCCAAATTGTAAAGATTCTGGTTTCCAACGGCCAGCCGGTCGAATACGGCCAGCCACTGTTTAAGATTCGCACCAAGTAAATCAGCGGAGCCGGACCAGGTCCGGCTCCACAATCTTCTGCGGCGCATCGAAGGCGCTCTGCGTATCTCGTGCGACCGCACCGTCATGCACATGGAATGGGCGCGGCCACGCCGGACGGCGGCCGTGCCGACCGGAGCACACTCAAGGTATGTTCAAGAAGATCTTAATTGCCAATCGCGGTGAAATCGCGCTCCGCATCATCTGCGCCTGCAAAGAGCTGGGCATCAAGGCTGTCGCGGTCTACAGCGAAGCAGACCGCAATTCACTGCATGTCCGCTTTGCCGATGAAGCGGTTTGCATCGGGCCGGCGCGCGCCACGGAGAGCTATCTCAATGTTCCGGCGGTGATCAGTGCCGCCGAAATCGCCAACGCCGATGCGATTCATCCCGGCTACGGACTGCTGAGCGAGAACGCAAACTTCGCGCATGTCTGTGAATCCTCCGGCCTCAAGTTCATTGGACCGCGGTCGGAAGTCATCCGCGCCATGGGCGAAAAGGACCGCGCTCGCGCCTCCATGAAGAAGGGCGGCGTGCCCATTCTGCCCGGCTCTGACGGCATCATGAAGGACGTGGAAGAGGCGCTGAAATGGGGCAAGAAGGTCGGCTATCCGGTCATCGTGAAGGCGGTGGCGGGCGGCGGCGGACGCGGCATGCGCATTGTCCGCTCGGCCGAGGAAATGCCCAACCAGTTCCACGCCGCTACCTCTGAGGCTTCCTCGTCTTTCGGCAACGGCGACCTGTACATGGAGAAGTTCGTCGAGCGGCCGCGTCACATCGAGTTCCAGATGCTGTGCGATGAGCATGGCAACACATTGTGCCTGGGCGAACGCGACTGCTCGGTGCAGCGCCGCAACCAGAAGCTGATCGAAGAATCGCCCTCGCCGGGGCTTGCCCCCGAGCTGCGCACCAAGATGATGGGGCTGCTCGAAAAGACCTTCAAGGAGGTTGGCTACTGGAACGCCGGCACGGTCGAATTCCTCTTCGACACCGATACCGGCAACCTGACCTTCATGGAGGTGAACACCCGCATCCAGGTGGAGCACCCGGTCACCGAATTCGTCACCGGCGTGGACCTTGTGAAGAGCCAGATTCTGATCGCCGCCGGAGCCAAGCTCACCGACATCCTCAAGCTGCCGATCGTTCTCAACGGCCACGCCATGGAGTGCCGTATCAACGCCGAGCATCCGGAGAAATTCACCCCTTCGGCCGGCAAGATCACCGCCTTCAATCCTCCCGGCGGAATCGGCGTCCGGGTAGATTCCGTGCAATATCAGGAAGGCGTGGTGTCTCCCTATTACGATTCCATGATTGCCAAGTTGATTGTCCACGGCAAGGATCGCACCGAGGCGCTGGCCCGCATGAATCGCGCGCTGGACATGTTTGTGGTGGAGGGCATTCACACCTCGATTCCTCTGCACAAGCGCATTCTGGCGGAACAGGACTTCATCGACGGAAACGTCACCACGAAGTTCATGGAACGCTTTATGCCGAAGAAGTAGGGAAACGGAAACATCCAAGGGGCGGCTCATGGCCGCCCTTTTTTAGCTTTAGAACTATTGACCCATGCGGATTCCACTTCTTTATCCCATCCTCGACGCGGACAATCTGATTGCCCATTGCGGCGGAGATCGCCTGCTGCAAGCGGTCTGCTCTCATGCGCTGGCCCTGGCCGAGGCCGGCTGCACCCTGATGCAGGTTCGCGCCAAGGATCTGAATGCACGCGAGGCGCTGGTCCAGGCAAGGGAGTTGCGGCGGCTGCTTCCGGGGATCACGCTGATCATGAACGATCGCGCCGACCTCTGTGTGGCTGCGGCCTTCGATGGGGTGCATGTTGGACAGGAAGATCTTTCACCGGAATCTGCGCGGAGCGTGGTGGGCCCGGAGAAAATCGTCGGCCTTTCCACGCATAACTCCGCGCAGATGGTCGAGGCACTGGGGAAGCCGGTGGATTACCTGGCAATCGGTCCTGTTTTTGCAACCGCCAGCAAGAAGAATGCCGATCCGGCGGTGGGGTTAGCGGGTGTCTCCGAGGCCCGGCGCTTGCGGGATGAATCCGGGCGCGCGCTGCC
This sequence comes from uncultured Acidobacteriota bacterium, assembly GCA_963742165.1. Lineage (GTDB taxonomy): Bacteria > Acidobacteriota > Terriglobia > Terriglobales > Acidobacteriaceae > TOLSYN. Next base: position 353,203 of record CAVUKX010000002.1, read on the forward strand.
GTTGGTGGCCATCGGCGGGATCACACTCGAGAATGCCGAAGCTGTCCTGAAGGCCGGGGCGGATTCGGTGGCGGTCATTGGTGGCCTTTCGCGCTTTCCGCGCGAATCCGCGAAGGAATTTTTCCGCCTGATGATGTAGAGTTCTGTTCAACCCTATGGACGGAAGAACGGCGAGTCAGCCTGATACGGCATCTCAACCCGCGGCGGACCAGGAATTCGTAAAAGGCCTGGGGTTGGTCAGCGCCACAACGCTGGTGATGGGCTCGATGATCGGGTCGGGCGTCTTCATCGTGGCCGCCGACATGGCGCGCATCGTGGACTCGCCCGCCTTGTTGATCGCGGCCTGGCTGGTGGCCGGTTTCATGACCGTAGTGGCGGCTCTTTCCTACGGGGAACTGGCGGCCATGATGCCGCGGGCCGGCGGCCAATACGTCTACCTGCGCGAGTCGCTTGGGCCGCTGTGGGGATTCCTCTATGGCTGGACGCTCTTCCTGGTGATTCAATGCGGCACGATTGCCGCCGTCGGCGTAGCCTTTGGCAAATTTCTCGGAGTCTTCCTGCCTTCGGTTTCCTCCTCAAACTGGATCGTTCACCTCTGGAAGGTTCCGCCGATACATCTCGGTCCCATGGTGCTGGGCAACATGGAGGTCGGGTTGAACACCCAGAACCTGGTTGCCATCGCCATCATCGTATTGCTCTCCACGGTCAACATCTTCGGCGTCAAAACCGGAGCCATCGTGCAGGTGGTGTTTACCACCGCGAAAGTCGCGGGGTTGCTGGGGCTCATCCTGCTCGGCGTTTGGGCCGGGAGCACCTCGGAGGCGCTGCGCGCAAATTTCGGCGCGAACTTCTGGATCCATGCGGGGTGGGGCGCGCTGCATAAGATTCCGGTTGGAGTCGAGCGGGGCGACCGCGCTGGTGTCCACCATTACGGTGATCGCCGTGGCGCAGGTCGGATCTCTGTTCTCCGCCGACGCCTGGAACAACGTCACCTTCACCGCCGGCGAAGTCCGCAACCCGCAACGCAACCTGCCGCTTTCGCTCGCCGTCGGAACCGGCGCCGTCATCCTGATCTACATCGCGGTGAACTTCATCTACCTGCTGGTGCTTCCGCTCTGGGGCGATCCGGCCTCCGCTACCGTCCTCGGCCGCGGCATTCAGTATGCCTCGGAGGACCGCGTGGCGACGGCCGTCATGCAGCAGATCCTGGGACAGGGCGGCGCCAAATTGATGGCGTTTGCGATTCTGGTCTCCACCTTTGGCTGCAACAACGGACTGATCCTGGCCGGCTCGCGAGTCTATTACGCCATGGCCCGCGACGGACTGTTTTTTCGCTCGGTTGGCCGGTTGCACCCGCGCTACAGGACGCCGCACCTTTCGCTCATGGTGCAGGCGATCTGGGCCAGCGTCCTGTGCCTCAGCGGAAGCTACGGGCAACTGCTCGATTACACGATCTTCGCCGTGCTGCTCTTCTACATCCTTACCCTGGCGGGACTGTTTGTTCTGCGCCGCACGCGCCCGGATGCGCCGCGTCCCTATCGTGCGCTGGGCTACCCCTGGCTGCCTGCGATCTATATTGTGATGGCGTTGTTCATCGATGTAGTCTTGTTGCTCTACAAGCCGCAATACACGTGGCCGGGCCTGGTGATTGTTCTGCTTGGCATCCCGGTCTATTTTGTCTGGCGTCACGAAAAAAAGGGTGATGATCTGGAGGAACGTTAGTGGCTAGCAAACTGCTCGCAACCAAACCGCTCAGCTTGCTGCTGGAAGAAATGGCCGGCGAAAACCGTTTGCACCGGGTGCTGGGGCCGGTACAGCTGAGCGCCCTGGGCATCGGAGCGATTATCGGCACCGGCATCTTCGTACTTACCGGCGAAGCAGCCCATGACCGCACTGGCCCGGCTTTGATCCTTTCCTTTGTGGTATCGGGAATTGCATGCGTGTTCGCCGCGCTTTGTTATGCGGAGTTTGCTTCCATGGTTCCGGTTGCCGGCTCGGCCTATACCTATGCTTACGCCACCCTCGGCGAAATCTTCGCCTGGATCATCGGCTGGGACCTGGTGCTGGAGTACGCGATTGCCTCTGCCACGGTCGCGCATGGCTGGTCGGCGCACTTCCGGGAGTTGATTCCCCTGTTCGGACTGCACGTACCGAAGGCTTTCTCCACAGCGACCTTTGATTACATACCCGCGACCGGACAGTTTGTCAGGACGGGGTCGTATCTCGATCTGCCGGCGATTGTGATCACGCTCGTTCTGACGGTGGTTCTGGTCAAAGGCATTCGAGAGAGTGCCGGATTCAATGCCGTAATGGTAGCCATCAAGTTGGCCATCGTGCTGCTGGTGATCGGCGTCGGCGTCTTCTACATCAATCCCGCCAACTGGCATCCGTTTGCGCCCTATGGCTACTCGGGGATCAGTTTCTTCGGCCACACCCTGATGGGCAAAACCGGTCTCAGCGGCGAGCCTTTGGGGATGTTCGCCGGCGCGGCCATCATTTTCTTCGCCTACATCGGCTTCGACTCGGTTTCCGTGCACTCGGAAGAGGCCCGCAATCCGGCGCGCGATGTTCCCATCGGCATCATTACCTCGCTGGTTGTCTGCACCATTCTTTATATTGCCGTCACCGCCGTGCTCACCGGCATGGTGCCCACCCCTCAAATCGATCGCGATGCGGCGGTCGTGGACGCCTTCCGGCGTGTGGGGCTCACCTGGATGCAGTATCTCGTGGCGGCCGGCGCCATGACGGGCATCACCTCCGTGCTGTTGGTGATGATGCTCAGCCAACCGCGCGTGTTGCTGGCCATGGGGCGTGACGGGCTTGTCCCGCCCAGTTTCTTTGCCGCGATCCACCCGCGCTTCTGCACGCCCTGGAAATCGACGATTCTGACCGGTGTCTTCGTCGCCACGGCGGCGGCTTTCCTGCCGCTCAGTATCCTGGCCGAAATGACCAACATCGGAACCCTGTTCGCCTTTGTGATCGTCTGCGCCGCGGTGATGGTCATGCGGAAAACGCACCCGGAAGCCAAGAGGCCATTCCGTGCTCCGCTGGTCCCGCTGGTGCCCATCCTGGGCATTCTGATGTGTCTGCTGCTCATGTTCTCCCTGCCGGTAGGCAATTGGTATCGGTTATTTGTTTGGCTGCTGATCGGGCTCGCGATCTATTTCTTCTACGGGCGCCACCACAGCGTCATGGCCAAACAGCGCCACCTGGAACATGAACTTGGGGCACATGGATTGGGCGCCCCTGCCGTTGGGGACCCGGATGCTCCGCCCAGCAGTCCCGCTGCGCCGATTGATACCACCATCAAGGGTCCTAAGGGCTGACAAGGGCTGCTGTGATGAATAAGAAACGCTCTCCTGCGGGAGGGCGTTTTTCTTGCGCAGAATATTTCCTCGCCGCCAGACACTGGTTTGCAACTTCCGCGAAGTGTTCTGTCCGGGTACAATCGCCGCCAGAGCGATATGCGAGCATTGCGGAATGTAAGGTTTTTATCGGCGGCTTTACTTTGCGTGGCCATGATTGGCACGGCCGGCTTCCACTACATCGAGCACTGGAGCTGGTTTGACGGCTTCTACATGGTGCTCACCACGCTGACCACCATCGGCTACGGAGAGGTTCATCCGTTGTCTCCGGTGGGGCGGTACTTCAATGTGGGTATCATCCTTGCCGGTGTTGGACTGGTGTTCTTGATCCTGGGGGCATTGGGGCAGGCGCTGCTGGAATTTGAATTCAATAATTTGTTTGGCAGGCGACGAATGGAACGAGAGATCGAGCGGTTGCAAGGACACTACATCATCTGCGGCGCCGGACGAGTGGGCCGCGCCGTGGCTCGCCAGCTGGAAAGCGATCCGGCGCAGTTCATCATCCTGGAAAGCGACGAGGCCAAAGCGGAGAGAATTCGCGAATCGACCAACTGGCTCATCGTTCATGCCGACGCAACCCAGGAATCGCAGCTGCTGGCCGCGCGCATTGACCAGGCCGCCGGGCTGGTGGCCGCAACCACCACGGATGCGTCCAACATCTATGTTGTGTTGACAGCCCGCAGTTTGAATCCGTCGCTGAAGATTATTGCCCGCGCCAGCGAAGAGGACGCCGAGAAGCACATGCGCACCGCAGGCGCCGATCAGGTCATCTCACCCTACGCGTTTGCGGGCTTTCGCATCGCGCAGGCTTTCCTTCGTCCTCACGTCATGAACTTTCTTGAAGTGGCCCTGCAGCGCAGCTCCGAACTCGGACTGGAGTTGGAAGAATTGACGATCGATCCTTCCTCGGCTTATGTTGGCCAGGGGCTGCGCACTTCCGGAATTCGGCACGATCTAGGGATCACGGTGCTGGCCATCAAGCGCGAAGGCGAAGAGATGAAGTACAGTCCCGCGCCGGACGCCGTGCTGAGTGCGGGCGACCACCTGATTGTGATGGGAGAGCCTTCGCGGCTGCGCGAACTGGAAGAAAAGGCCGGAGCAAAAAAGTGAAGATTACCACCGCCGCCGAAATGTCTGCTATCGACCGGGCCACCATCCAGCAGCATGGCGTCGATTCCCTGACGCTGATGGAGAACGCCGGCAGCGCGGTGGCTGATTTTGCGCGCGAGCATTGGCCGGCCGCCAACCGGATCACCGTAGTCTGCGGCAGAGGCAACAATGGCGGTGATGGGCTAGTCGCCGCCCGGCGTTTGCACGCTGTCGGCAAGGTGGTGGAGGTTCTGCTGCTCGGTGCGGCTGAGGGACTGAAAGCGGATGCCGCCAGTATGCTGGCGCGCTTGCCTCTGCGCCCGGTTGTGATGGCCAGCGCGGAAAATGTTGCGCGGGACCATGCACGCAGCCTGGCGGGGGCCGACCTCATCATCGATGCGATTTTCGGTACCGGTTATACGCCGCGCAAAGATCCATCGCCCACGCAGGCATTGGCCGCGAGCATGATTGCGGCGATCAATGCGGCTTCTGCGCCGGTGCTCTCGGTCGATCTCCCGTCGGGATGGGATGCGGATCGAACCTCCGGTGCGCCCTCCGAGGTGTGCCGCTCGAGCGCCGCGATCACATTCACCGCCCCCAAGCCGGCTCATATGTTTGCTTCCTTGACGCGCGGCGCAATCGAAGTTGCCGCCATCGGCACGCCGGAGGCTGCGATTGTTTCCACGCAGAATCTTTACGCCGTGACTCCGCAAGAGGTTTCCGCACTGTTTGCCGCGCGAGCGTTGGATAGCAATAAGGGCCGCTTCGGGCACGTGCTCGTGGTGGGAGGTTCGCATGGCAAGAGCGGCGCGGCCGCCATGTGCGGAATGGCCGCCTTGCGCGTCGGCGCCGGACTGGCAACCGTGGCCGCCCCGGTATCCGTGATGCCAACCATTGCAGGGTTCGCGGCAGAGTTGATGACCGAGGGGCTTGGCGAAGACGGCTCCCGTTACGCCAGCCCTGGGGATGCGGCGCATTGCCTGGAACTGGCGAAATCCCGCGACGTGCTTGCCATTGGTCCGGGCATTTCGCGGCGTCCGGGGGTGGAGGAGTTCGTGCATCGTATGGTGAAGGGCGCGCATTGCCCGGTGGTGCTGGACGCCGATGGGCTGAATGCGTACGCCGGATCGCCGGAACCCCTGCAAGGTGGAAGCCGCCCGCTGATCCTCACCCCGCATCCGGGAGAGATGGCGAGGCTGACCGGACAGAGCGTAGCCGAGGTCCAAGCCGACCGGGTTGGCGTGGCGCGGACCTTTGCGCGGCGGCATCGCTGCATCCTGGTGCTGAAGGGATTCCGCACGGTGATCGCCTATCCCGGTGGAGACGTGTGGGTGGTGGCCACGGGAAATCCCGGAATGGCGACCGGAGGAACCGGCGACATCCTGACCGGAATGATTGCCGGAGCGGTGGGCCAGTTTCCAGGTCATCTGGAGGAGGCGGTGCGGGCTGCGGTGTTCCTGCACGGGCTGGCCGGAGACGCCGCCTCGGAGCATCTGGGCGAGGAGTGCATGCTTGCCACGGACCTGTTGCGCTATCTGCCGGTGGCGTTCCGAAAAATGCGGCAGCGCGCCCGTGGGAAAAACATTCGCCTTCGCTGAGGGTATTCTGCGCTCGAAGGCGGCTCTGCAATGCTATGATTCGGGCCATGACGCGTGACTTCACCTCGCACTCCGCGGAGGAGACGGTTGAGCTGGGACGGCAGCTGGCGGCCCAACTCCAGAACGCGCACGTGGTGCTACTGCGTGGCGACCTTGGGGCAGGGAAGACAACCTTGGTGAAGGGGATTGCCGAGGGCTTTGGCGCCGCCGAAGCCGACGATGTCACCAGCCCGACGTTCACCCTGATTCACGAGTACCACGGACCGGACAAGGATGTCTTCCACATCGATCTGTACCGTTTGGAGAAGCCTGGCGAGCTGGACTCGCTGGGCCTGGAAGACCTGATGCAGGAAGAGCGCAACGTTCTACTGATCGAGTGGGGAGAGAAGTTTCCCCGCATCGTGCAGCAGAAGGACGCCGAGATCGTCATATCGCCGGGTGGAGCACGACGAGCGCACGGTGCGGCTGACGACGGGCTGAGGGCGGAACTGGCGGGTGCCCCAGGTTCCGCGCCCTGTATTTGGGGCGCTAACCTGGGAGAGCCGAATGCTTCGGCATACAGCAAATCGGGAATCGATTGAGTCCCCCGAAATAACTTCGCCGCGCCCATCTGCCAACTATGGCTGATGCGAGCGCGGCGATTTGTTTTCCTGGAACTCTTGCCGGCTGGTCCTGTTTCTAAGGCGGATGCCGGGTTGATGCGTCCTGCATTCCCAGGTTAGCGCCGCAAGAAACGCGGCGCGGAACCTGGGGCACCCGATCGTTGTTGCAGGATACGGCTTTTCGGAAAGCTCTCTAATAGCTCGGAAAGCTCTTTAATAGCCCATGATGTGATAGCCGCAATCGACATGGATCACCTCGCCGGTGATTCCCGCTCCGCCGTCGCTGGCGAGGAATGCGGCGGTAGCGCCGACTTCCAGGGGATCGATATTGCGTTGCAACGGAGACTTGTCGGCGGCGAGCCGGAGCATCTCGGTGAGGTTGCCGATGCCACGGGCGGCCAGCGTCTTGATGGGGCCGGCCGAGATGGCGTTGACGCGGATGGCGCGCGAGCCGAGCGAGGCGGCCAGATAGCGGACGGTGGATTCAAGCGCGGCCTTGGCGACGCCCATCACGTTGTAGTGCAGCATGACCTTTTCGGAGCCGAGGAAGCTGAGCGTCATGATGCTGCCGCCTTCGGTCATCAGCGGAGCGGCGGCGCGCGAAATCGCGATGAGCGAGTAGACGCTGATGTCATGCGCGATGCGGAAGCCCTCGCGGCTGGTCAGCAGGAAGTCGTTCTTCAACTCGTCGGCGGGCGCGAAGGCGACGGAGTGGACGAGGGTGTGAATCTTTCCGTTGTAGTGCGCGGCGATCTTGGCGAAGACCTGCTCGATCTCCTCATCGCTGGTGACGTCGCACTGAAAACCCTGCGCGCCGGGCAGGGCGGCGATCATCTCCTCGGCTTCCTGGCGGAGCCGGTCGTTTTGATAGGTGATTGCGATCTGTGCGCCTTCGGCGTGCAGCTTTTGCGCGATGGACCAGGCGATGCTGCGTTTGTTGGCGAGGCCGAAGATTACCGCGGTGCGCCCTTCGAGGCTATTTGCCATCTATGTATGTGCTCCCAGACTGAGAACTTGAGATTGTACCTGTCTTCTCAGGATAGCACGTGGAAAGAAGTGGAAATTGCCTGGCGCGAGTGTGGCAAAAAGCACGGGCTCGATTGCATAGTGAGCGGTTTTTCGAGATACTCCCCCTCCCCCTATATTTCCCGGCAAAAATTTGAATGCAGAGGAGTTATGAGGCGTCAACGAGTCATAAAGCCGGGAAACTCCTCCTAATTTCAGGATAGCAAAGCGGGAGGGGAAAACCCTCAGTGGGAGCGGATCTCTATGTGATGTGGAATCATGCCATTGCGAGGAATTGCGAAGAAAGATCGCTTGACAGGGTTCGTAGAGGCCGAAGTGCGGCGGTTGGAGTGCCTTGGCCGCGGGAGATATTTGCGCAGTGTAGGGGTCTTTCGCTGCGCTCAAGATGACACTTGAAAAAGCAAGGGCAAGGGCAAGGGCAACGACCCACATCCGCTAACAGCGGCAGATTTGGGAACCTGTGCAGTCAACTGCCCCACTCAAGCCAACGGATGGCTTGAATGGGCCACCCGGCCTCTCTGCAATCCCACATTTGCCAAAAGCAGGCAAATATGGGGCACCCGCGGGGTAGAGAAAACTGGTGAGCGAACTTCTTTGTGCAAATTGGCGGCGGCTACTATAATTGCGGCGCGGCTGCGGGCAGTGGGGAAAACGCAGGCCGAAGCTTCAAGGCTTTTAAGTTTTCGAATTTATCGAATCGAGAATCCATGAAAATTCACGAGTACCAGGCAAAGGCCATTCTCTCGAAGTATGGGGTGGCGGTGCCGCGCGGCACGATGGTGGAGTCGCGCGAGGAAGCTGAACGCGCCGCCAAGGATCTAATGAGTTCCGGAGCCACCGGAGTCGTAGTGAAGGCGCAGATCCACGCGGGAGGCCGCGGGATGGGCGGCGGCGTGAAGCTGGCCAAGAGCTACGAGCAGGCCAGCGAACTGGCGGGAAAGATTCTGGGGATGCAGCTGGTGACGCACCAGACCGGGCCGGAGGGCAAGAAGGTGCGGCGGCTGCTGATTGAAGAGACGCTGCCGATTGCCAGCGAACTGTATCTGGGAATTGTGCTGGACCGCGCGGTTTCGCGTCCGGTGTTCATGGCGTCCAAGGCCGGCGGGATGGAGATCGAAGAGGTTGCGGCCAAGGACCCGAAGGCGATCATCAAGGAGTATATCGATCCGGCGATTGGCTTCCAGGCCTTCCAGGCGCGCAAGATCGCCTTCCAGCTGGGGCTGAAGCCGGAGTTCATCGCGCCGGCGGTGAAGTTCATGATGGCGCTCTACAAGGCATATGAAGATACCGACGCCACTTTGTTTGAGATCAATCCGTTCATCACCACGACCGATGGGCGGGTGTTTGCGCTGGATGCGAAGGTGAACTTCGACGACAACGCGCTGTACCGCCATGCGGAGCAGAAGGAGCTGCGCGACATCACCGAGGAAGATCCGCTCGAGGTGGAGGCCAGCAAGTACAACCTGAACTACATCAAGCTGGACGGCACGGTGGGCTGCATGGTGAACGGCGCGGGCCTGGCGATGGCGACCATGGACATCATCAAGTTTGCGGGCGGCGAGCCGGCGAATTTTCTGGACGTGGGAGGCGGCGCGAACGCCGAGCAGGTGACGCACGCCTTTGAGATTCTGCTGGCCGACAAGAATGTGAAGGCGGTGCTGATCAACATCTTCGGCGGCATTCTGCGGGTGGACACGCTGGCCAACGGAGTGGTGGAGGCGGCGCGCAAGACCAACATCCAGCTGCCGATTGTGCTGCGTCTGGAAGGCACGAACGTGGAAAAGGGCCGGGAGATTCTGCAGGCCAGCGGGCTGAACTTTATTGTGGCGCAAACCATGAAAGACGCGGCGGAAAAAGTGGTTGCCGCGGCGGCGGGGAGATAAGCGATGAGCATACTTGTGGATCGGAACACAAAATTGATCGTGCAGGGCCTCACCGGCCGCGAAGGCACGTTCCACGCCAAAGGTTGCGCGGCCTATGGGACGCAGGTGGTGGGCGGCGTGACACCGGGCAAGGGCGGCACGGTGCACGAAAGCTGGCCGGTGTTCAACACGGTGGGCGACGCGGTGAGCGCGACGGGCGCCAATGCGACGGTGATCTTCGTGCCTCCGCCGTTTGCGGCCGATGCGATCATGGAAGCCGTGGACGCCGAGGTTCCGCTGATTGTCTGCATTACCGAAGGGGTTCCGGCGCGCGACATGGTGACCGTGTGGCGCTACATGGAAGGCCGCAAGTCGCGGCTGATCGGGCCGAACTGTCCGGGAATCATCTCGCCGGGCAAGTGCAAGATCGGAATCATGCCGGGCAACATTCACCGCGAGGGGAAGATCGGGATTGTGTCGCGCTCGGGAACGCTGACCTATGAGGCGGTGCACCAGGTTTCGCAGCTTGGGATGGGGCAATCGACGGCGATCGGCATCGGCGGCGATCCGATCATCGGCACCAACTTCGTGGATGCACTGGGACTGTTCCAGTCCGACCCGGAGACCGAGGCGATCATCATGATCGGCGAGATCGGCGGCAACGCCGAGGAGACGGCGGCGGAGTTCATCCAGTCCAACGTGACCAAGCCGGTGGTGAGCTTTATCGCCGGACAGACGGCGCCTCCGGGACGGCGCATGGGACACGCAGGGGCGATCATCAGCGGCGGCAAGGGCACGGCGGAGGAGAAGTTCAAGGCGCTCAAGGCAGCGGGCGTGCATATTGTGAAATCTCCGGCGCTGATGGGCGAAACCCTGGTGGAAGCGCTGAGCGCGAAAAGGTAGGGCGAAGCTGATAAGCTTGTAACAGACGCGCGGCTGGCCGGGAGGCCATCCGCGCGCAACGCAAACCACAGACAGGTCAGGAACAATTCTTATGCAAACGTTGCAACGCACACTCGCCATTGTGAAGCCGGACGCGGTCGCCAAGGGCGCCACGGGCGATATCATCTCGGCCATTGAACACAATGGATTCCGCATCCTCGGCGTGAAGATGCTTCACCTGAAGAAGGCCCAGGCGGCGGCTTTTTACGCGGTCCACGCCGGCAAGCCGTTTTACGATTCGCTGGGCGCGTTCATGACCTCCGGACCGGTGGTTGTGCTGGCGCTGGAAAAAGCCAACGCGATTGCCGACTGGCGCAAGCTGATGGGCGCCACCAACCCGGCCAACGCCGAGGAAGGGACGATCCGCAAGCAGCACGCCGAGAGCATCGAGCGCAACGCAGTGCACGGATCGGACGCGGAAGACACGGCACGCTTCGAGCTGAGCTTCTTCTTTCCGGGGTACGAGCTGGCGAAGTAGATTCTTGTTGGAACAAGGAAAGGTGCGGGGGAGATCCCCGCACCTTTTTTATGTGGGAAATCGATGGTGGCCGAAATGACTCTGGGCGCGGCTGTGGATATTTAAACTGCGCTGGGGTCCTTCGCTTCGCTCAGAGTTTGTGACTTTATTGATTTTGTGGCGTTTTTCGCAACGTAAGTATCTGTATTTGCAACACCGATTTTTTGAGAAATCGAAAAAGTCACAAACTCTCAGGATGACACTTCAAACAAGAGCAAGAGCAAAGAGCAAGGAGCAAGAGCAAGAGCAAGAGCAAGAGCAAGGAGCAAGAGCAAGAGCAAGAGCAGCAAGAGCAAGGAGCAAGAGCAAGAGCAAGAGCAAGAGCAAGAGCAAGAGACAAGAGCAAGAGCAAGAGCAAGAGCAAGAGCAAGAGCAAGAGCAAGAGCAAGAGCAAGAGCAAGAGCAAGAGCAAGAGCAAGAGCAAGAGCAAGAGCAAGAGCAAGAGCAAGAGCAAGAGCAAGAGCAAATGCAAATGCAGAGGCAAGAGCAAATGCAAATCAGAGGCAAGAGCAAGACTAGCCGACTTGCTGGAAGAGCTCGCGGGTGCGGGATTCGATCAGGGCGTCAATGCCGCCGGTGATATAGCGGGCGAAGTGGGGCGTGGCGCGGTGGGCGGCGAGAGCGGCTTCGTCTTTGTATGCCTCGTAGAGAACGAAGTGCAAGGGATTTTCGATGGACTGGTGGACGAGGAACTGAAGGCAGCCGGGTTCCTTGAGACTCGCCTCGGCCTGGGCATGCATGAGGCGAATGCACTCGTCGGCGGTGCCGGGCTTGAGCGTCATGTGCACGATTAAGACGATCATGGCGTGCTCCTATTTCCTCAGGATGGCGGAGAACTCGTCGACGAAGATGGTGTGGTCGCGGTCGGGGCCGGTGGAGATCATGCCGATGGCGGCTTCGGATTCCTTCTGCACGAAGGCCAAATACTCTTGCGCCTTTTTGGGGAGCTTGGCGTACTCGGTGGTTCCGTAGGTCTCCTGCTGCCAGCCGGGGAGGGTGGTAAGGATGGGCTCGATTTTGCGGTAGCCGGAGTCCTGCGCGGGGATCTCTTCGACGGCTTTGCCATCGATTTTGTAGCCGGTGACGATGGGGATTTCGGCGAGCTCGTCGAGCACATCGAGCTTGGTGACGACCAGCCACCCGGTTCCGTTGATCATGTTGGAGTAGCGCAGCAGAGGGAGATCGAGCCAGCCGCAGCGGCGGGGGCGTCCGGTGACGGCGCCGAATTCGCTGCCCTTGGTCTGGATCTGTGTGCCGATCTCGCCTTCGATCTCCGAGGGGAACGGGCCTTCGCCGACGCGGGTGCAGTAGGCCTTGGTGACTCCGATGACGGTGGAGATGGAGTTGGGCGGAACGCCGGTGCCGATGGACGCGCCGCCGGAAGTTGCGCTGGACGAGGTGACGAAGGGATAGGTGCCATGGTCGATGTCGAGCATGGTTCCCTGGGCGCCTTCGAACATGACGCTCTTGCCGTCGCGAATGGCGCGGTTGAGCAGCAGGGCGGTGTCGGCCACGAAAGGGGCGATGCGGTCGGCGATGGCGGCGTACTCTTCATACATTCCGTCGGCGTCGATGGGCGAGCCGTTGAAGAGGGCGTGGGCGATGGTGTTCTTTTCCTGACAGGCGTTGCGGATGTGCTTTTTGAGCAGCTCCTTGTCGAGGAGGTCGGCGACACGGAGTCCGCGGCGGGCCGACTTGTCTTCGTAGGTGGGGCCGATGCCGCGCGAGGTGGTGCCGATCTTGACGCGTCCGGGGGCGTTTTCAGCGCCCAGTTCGATCATGCGGTGGTAGGGCAGGATGACGTGGGCGCGGTTGCTGACGAAGAGATTGGCGGCGGCGCCGCGGTCTCCGGGGCCCCAGACTTCGAGGCCGGCCGAGCGGAGCATGTCCACTTCCTTCATCAGGGCGAAGGGATCGAGCACGACGCCGTTGCCGATGACGGCCTGGGACTCCTGGCGGAGGATGCCGCAGGGAGTGAGCTGGAGGACGAACTTTTTGCCGGAGATGGTGACGGTGTGTCCGGCGTTGTGTCCGCCGGCATAGCGGGCGACCACTTGAAAGCTGTCGGACAGAACGTCGACGATTTTTCCCTTGCCCTCATCGCCCCATTGGGCTCCGAGCACCACCGCAGTGTTGGCTTTGCTCACTCTTGTCTCCAGGCACAGACGCAGACACAAAGGCTGCGTCGAAGTCGTACACAGGCGTTAGGCTGAAAGTCTCAGGCGGAAGAGCCGGAAGGAATCCTAGTCAAGCTGCGTACATCAAAGTTTAACGTATTCGCGGCGTGGAGCAAAGCGGGGACGAAAACCGTAGTGTCTCACTTTGAATTTAAGGCATGATTTAGCCAGTCAAAGAGGGGTGCAAGCCACGGCAGTTTTCTGAGGACCATGGATGTAAGCTCGGGGCTCAATAACACACCAAAAAGCGAAACGAGTGCAATGAAAAACAGCGCTTCCAGGCGCGGCTTACCTCCAGAGATGATCGGTCCAGCCATCTTGTCGTTCTCCCCTTTATCTGCTGCACCATAGCGCTAGTTTGCCAGATCGGCGATTTCCTCAATACTCCAGACGTGATCGGAAATTCCGGCAGCCATTGCAGGAGTGATCCGCACCGTATTGTGAATCCGAGCAAAATTGTAGTACAGGAAATGTAACGCGATCCGGAAAACCTTCGATTGCGCCCTTCGTTTACACTGGGCGACATGCCTGAGCTACCGGAGGTGGAGACGATTGCGCGCGGACTGGACCGGCGGCTGGCGGGCGACCGGATCGAGGCGGTTTGGATCGGCAGCAAGCAAGAGGTGCTGAAGTCTTCTGCGGGAGAGATGGAGCGGGTGCTGCGCGGGGCGCGGATCGCAGGGTTCCGGCGGGTGGGCAAGCACATTGTGGGCGATTTGGAGACGGCGGCGGGGGCGGCGCAGTGGGTGATCCATCTGGGGATGACGGGGCGCTGCGTGGTGTGCGAGCCGGAGGTGGAGCGGGCCAAGCATACGCATCTGATTGCGACGCTGGGGTCGGGACGCGAGCTGCGCTTTGTGGACCCGAGGCGTTTTGGCCGGCTGCAGGTGATGCAGGGGCGGCAGTTTGCCGCGCCGGGGGATGAGCCGATTGCGGCGGGGCGGGAGCGCTTTGTGGAGCTGTTCAAGGGGCGCAGGACGCCGATCAAGAGCGCGCTGCTGAACCAGAAGCTGCTGGCGGGGGTGGGCAATATTTATGCGGACGAGAGTTTGTTCCGGGCGGGGGTGAGGCCGAGGCGGCAGGCGGCGCGGCTGACGCGGGCGGAGCTGGGGCGTCTGTATGAGGCGCTGCAGGAGGTGCTGGGCGAGGCGATCGAGGCGGGGGGATCGTCGGTTTCCGACTATGTGGACGCGGACGGCGAGAGCGGATTGTTTCAGCTGCAGCACAGGGTTTATAGGCGGACGGGTGAGCCGTGCCTGGTGTGCGGGACGGGCATCCAACGGGTGGTGGTGGCGGGTCGGAGCAGCCATTATTGTCCGAAGTGCCAGCGGTAGAAAATGCTCGGCTGGTGCCTCAGGGATGGAACTGTTGCTTCCCACCTTAGCCGCGCAAAGACGGCGCGTCGAAGGTGGGGCACCCGGCCTGTTGCATGATTCCGGAGGAACGGCCCCACTCAAGCCGAAAGCGGCTTCAATGGGCCACCCGCCCCGGATGGGAAAGGGATGCGGAACGATGGGCGACTACGCAATTGGGGTGGATCTGGGCGGGACGAACCTGCGGGTTGCCGCCGTGGATGAGGACGGCACGATGCTGCTCAAGCGCGAGCTGCCGACCGAGGTTTCGCGGGGACGGGACGAGGTGATCGGCGAGCTGTGCCGCGCCGCACAAGCGGTAGTCCACGACATGCGGGAGCGCTCCGGCGGAGGCGAACTGAGGGGAATTGGCGTGGGTGTGCCGGGGCTGATCGACAGCGAGAGCGGACGGCTGCTGGAGTCTCCGAACCTGCCGGGGTGGAACGACTACGACGTGAAGGGCGAGATCGAACGGCGGCTGGGTACGACGGTGATTCTGGAAAACGATGCCAACGCAGCGGCGCTGGGCGAGCTGTGGCTGGGCGCGGGACGCGGGGTGGAAGGTTTGTGCATGTACACGCTGGGGACCGGCGTGGGCGGCGGGCTGGTGCTGGATGGAAGGATTTGGCGGGGATGGAACGGCATGGCCGGTGAGCTGGGACACTGCAACGTGGAGCCCGAGGGCCACCCCTGCGGCTGCGGGAGCTGGGGGTGCCTGGAGCAATATGCTTCGGCAACGGCGGTGGTGAGGATGGCGCGGGAGGCGCTGGAGTCGGGTACGGGCCAGGGAGCGGCCCTCCGGTCGCAGACGCTGGCGGGCCAAGAGACGGCCCTCAGGTCACTGACGCGGGGATTGACCTCACAGGCGGTGTATGAGTGCGCGATGCAGGGAGACGCGGAGGCGAAGAGGGTCTTTGAGCGGGTGGGGCGGGCGCTGGGAATAGCCATTGCAGACATGGTGAATATCTTGAACCTTCCGTTGTATGTGATTGGTGGCGGGGTATCTAGCGCTTGGGATGCGTTTGCTCCGGCGATGTTCGCCGAGGTGCGCAGGCGCTCGTTTGTCTATGCGGGGACGACGGCAGAGAATGGCGGAGGCGTTGGCGGACGAGCGCGGACTACCCAGATTCGGCGGGCGCTTTTGGGCGGCGACGGAGGATTGTATGGCGCGGCACGGCTGCCGATGCTTGGGGCGGGGGCGTAAGGAGAAATCCGAAGCGGGACTGAGGCTGCACCGGAAGGAAGACGAAGACAATGAACGACGGAAGAAAAGAGCGCCGGTCCTATTTGCGTCGAGCGCCGGTGATTCTGACGGTGCTCTTGGTGCTGGCAGTGTTGTTTTTTGTGGCGGTGACGGGGCTGTCGCACGCCTTTTCTGCCCAGCAGGAGTCATTGGGAAGCCGGTGGTTTGCCCGCGGTGTTGCGGAGTTGCAGGCGCTGCGCTATCAACCGGCGGTCTCCGACTTCCGGACGGCGCTGCTGTACTCGCGCGACGACTACGCGTATCAGCTCAAACTGGCGGAGGCGCTGCTTGGCGAGGGGCGCAACAGCGAAGCCTCGGCGTATCTGGTGAACCTGTGGGAGCGGGAGCCGGAAAACGGGCTGGTGAATCTGGATCTGGCGCGCATTGCGGTGCGGAACGGAGACCGCGAGCAGGCGATTCGGTACTATCACAACGCGATGTACGCGACGTGGAGCGGCGACCAGGAGGTGGAGCGGCGGGAGGCTCGTCTGGAATTGGTGGCATTTCTGCTGGGCACTGGAGACCGGGTGCAGGCGCAGTCGGAGTTGATTGCGCTGGCGGCGAACCTGGAGGACGACCCTGCCCAGCACGCGCGCGCCGGAGAGCTGTTTTTAGAGGCGGGGGACTACGAACATTCGCTGGCGGAGTACGGGCTGGCTCTGAAGGCGGAGCCGCACGATGCGGCGGCGCTGGCTGGAGCGGGCCGGGCATCCTTCGAACTGGGCCGATATGCAAAGGCGGAGCAGTACTTTGAGGATGCACTGGCGGTGACGCCCGGCGATGCTCGGCTGGCGGGGGAGCTGAAGGAGGCGGAGCTGACGGTTGCCATGGATCCGTTCCGGCGGCAGATTTCGTTTACCGAGCGCAGCGGAATTGTGATGGAGGCGTTTGCCGCGGCAGGGGAGCGGTTGAAGGTGTGTCCGGCGGCGGCCAACGGGAGCGGATCGAATGCGGCTGCGGGGCAGATCGCTGCCGGTGGACAGAACACAGGAGCCGGGCAGAGCCTTGCCGCGGAATGGACGGCGATGAAGCCGCAGATTACGGAAAGGGGATTGCGGCGGAATCCGGGGTTGGTGGAGGCGGCGATGGAACTGGTGTTTGCGATTGAGCGCCGGAGCGAAGCCGGGTGCGGTGCGCCGTCGGCTACGGACACGGCCCTGCTGCGGATTGCAAAGTTGCCTCTGGGAAATTGAGCGGTTGCAAAAGCCCCACATCTGCGGACTGCGGCCGATGTGGGGGCACCTGAAATTATGTCCAATTCTGTCGGATGGGAATGAAATGAAACGGCGAAGCGTGAAAGCAGACATGCGTGGGCGTGGATTTTCCGATCGCGTATCGCTGGAGGCGGCGACCGAGTGGATCGATGCCCACAGCGCAACGCTGAGGGCGGAGGAGATCGAGCTGCGCGCGGCCGCGGGGCGGGTGCTTGCCGTCGACGTGGCGTCGGAATGGGCGATTCCAGCTGCCGACCGTGCCGGGGCGGATGGGTATGCCGTTCGTTCGTCCGATACGGTTGGGGCGGGGGACTACAATCCGCTGGAACTTGCGCTGGTGAAAGCGGATGAGCTGCCGGCGGCGGCTGCCGTGTCGATTTCGTCCGGTGAAGCGCTGCCGCGCGGGGCGGATGCGATTCTCCCGTTTGAACTCGCGCGGACGAAAGGGGCTACGAGTAATGCAACGCTGCCGGCTGCAGGGCTTGGGAAAATATTAGAGGTGTTCGGCGCGGTGGCGGAGGGTTTTGGCGTGGAGCGCAAGGGGCAGCAGGTGCAGGCTGGGACCCAGCTGCTTGAGCGTGGACGGGAGTTGCTGCCGCAGGACATTGGGCTGCTGGCGGCGCTCGGCGTGGAGCGAATACAAGTGGCGCAGAGGCCGCGCGTAGGGATTCTGGTGGGCGAGCCGAAGCGGTGTGGCGAATCGGGCGGGCAGGGAGATGCGAATGGTCCCATGCTGCGTGCTCTGGTGGAGCGGGACGGCGGAAGCGTGGTGAAAGTGGTGGCGCTGGCGTCGGAGAGGCACGGCTTTGCGATCGCCTACGAGGCGGATCTGATGCTGGTAGCCGGGCGCAGCGGGATGGGCTGGGACGACATTGCGGCGCTGACGATTGCCGAGGTCGGAGAGATGGCGATGCATGGGGTTGCGCTTCGGCCGGGAGGCTCGGCTGGGATGGGCGTGGTGGGCACGGCGCCGGTGCTGCTGTTGCCCGGAGATCCGCTGGAGTGCCTGTGCGCCTACGAGATGCTGGCGGGGCGGATGATCCGGCGGCTGGGTGGGCGCGCGCCGGAGCTTCCGTTTGCGGTGGTGGAGGCCGAGGTCGGGCGCAAGATCGTTTCCATGATCGGCGTGGTGGATGTGTGCCGGGTACGGTTGGAGGGCGGAAAGATTGAGGCCATTGGCACGGCGGAATCGGGCGGCCTAGCCTCGACCGTGCGGGCGGATGGCTTTGTAGTGATTCCCGCGCCGCTGGAGGGATATGCGCCGGGAGCGCGGGTGAGCGTGTACGTGTATGGAGGCAGTGGGGTCTAGATCGAGCAAAGGACAATCAAACGGGTGCAGGGTTGGGGCATTCTGCTTTCCCACCTTAGCCGCGCAAAAACCGCGCGGCGGAAGGCGGGGCACCCGTCAGCGTTCCCGAGAGTTCGCAGACATTGAGGAGAGAATGGCGAGCAAGGATGAATTGAAGGCGGCGCTGGTGCGGGCGGCGCGGCAGCAGCAGTTCCTGGAAGTGGTGGGCCGGGACGAGGCGGAACAGCGCTTCCGGGCGCATCTGCGGATGGGGCCGCTGGGTGAGGAGCGGGTGGGACTGGCGCAGGCGCTGGGGCGCGTGCTGGCGCGGGAGATTGTCTCCGAGGTGGATGTGCCGGGCTTCGACCGGTCGAATGTGGACGGGTTTGCGGTGCGCGCGGCGGATACGGCTGGAGCGTCGGACGACCGCCCGCGGTTGCTGCGGTTGAACCGGGAGGTGCTGACGCCGGGAGTGGAATCCGCCGAGGCGGTTGCGCAGGGGACGGCAACGATTCTTGCCACGGGCGGCATGGTTCCGCGGGGCGCCGACGCGGTGCTGATGGTGGAATACACCGACGTGCTCGAGGAGACTGGCGAACTGCAGGTTGAGGTGCATCGGGCGGTTGCGCCCGGTGAGGCGATTGCCTCCGCCGCCGGCGATATTGCACGCGGAGAGATGGTGCTGCGCGCCGGGCAGGTGCTGACGTCGCGAGAGATTGGAGTGCTGGCGGCGGTCGGGCTGGGCGAGGTGTGGGTGTGGCGGAAGCCGCTGGTGGCGATCTTTTCAACCGGCGACGAGCTGATTGCGCCGGGTTCGGTCGAGCCGGGCAAGGCAGCGCGCGCCGGGAGCGGTGTTCGACTCGAATGGCGCGATTTTGGCCGCCGCAGTGGAGGAACTGGGCGGCGTTGCGGTGCCGCTGGGGATTGGACGCGACGACGAAGAGGCGCTTACGGCGCTGCTGCACAAGGCGCTGGAGAGCGACATGGTGCTGCTGAGCGGCGGGACCTCCAAGGGCGCCGGAGATCTGGCGGCGCGGGTAGTGGGAAGGCTGAAGAATCCGGGGATTGTGGTGCATGGGGTGGCGCTGAAGCCGGGCAAGCCGATTTGCCTGGCGGTAACGGACGGCAAGCCGGTGGTGATTCTGCCGGGCTTTCCCACGTCGGCAATCTTTACCTTCCACGAGTTTGTAGCGCCGGTGATTCGCGCCTTCGCCGGACTTCCGCCGGAGCGGCGGGAGAGCGTGCGGGCGACGCTGCCGCTGCGGATCGGCTCGGAGCGCGGACGAACCGAGTATGTGCTGGTTTCACTGGTGGAGCGCGAGGGCGGCGGACTGGCTGCATATCCCATTTCAAAGGGGTCGGGCGCGGTGACCACGTTTGGACATGCGGATGGATTCTTTGCCATTGGGCCGCAGACGGAGACGCTGCCGGAGGGCGCGGAGGTCTCAGTTTCGATCATCGGCGCGCGGCACAAGGTGGCCGACCTGGTGATTATCGGCAGCCATTGCGCGGGGCTGGATGTGCTGATTGGGAAGCTGATCGGCGAGGGACTGACGGTACGGGCACTGAATCTGGGAAGCACGGGCGGACTGGCTGCGGCCAAGCGCGGCGAGTGCGACATTGCAGGCGTTCATCTGATGGACCCGGCGACGTGCGAATACAACCGGCCGTTTGTGACCGCGGACCTGGAGTTGATTCCAGGTTATGGGCGGCTGCAGGGAATCGTCTTCCGTCCGGGCGATGCGCGATTCGAGGGGCGCACGGCGGAGGCGGCGATTGCGGGCGCGGTTGCGGACTCCGGGTGCCTGATGGTGAACCGCAATGCGGGGAGCGGCACGCGGATCGTCATCGACCGGCTGCTGAAGGGTGCGCGTCCGGCGGGCTATTCCAAGCAGGCGAAGACGCACCATGGGGTTGCGGTGGCGGTGGCGCAGTCGGTGGCCGACTGGGGCGTGGCGATCGGCACGGTGGCCCGGCAATACGGGTTGGGGTTCCTGCCGCTGCAGGCCGAACAGTACGATTTCGTGGTGCCCAGGACGAGGCTGCATCGGGCGCCGGTGCAACGATTTCTGGCACTGCTGCGCGAGCCGTCGATCCGGGCGGAATTGGAAGAGCTCGGATTTCATCCGTAGAACGGTTTTACGGACAGTGCCCTTCGGAGAATACAAGCGCAGCCGCAAATACAAAAGACTGCAGGGGAGACGGTGTTGCTTCCCACCTTAGCCGCGCAAAGGCGGCGCGTCAAAGGTGGGGCACCCGGCGCAGGAGAAGGTGTGGAACGGAAAACACTGCTCTAGCTTCCGGCATTCTGCAATCCCACATTCGCCAAAGGAAGGCGGATGTGGGCCACCCGTCCGTAGCTGCGGCGCGGCGCAGGGGAAACTGCGCCGCGCCGAGGGATTAGTAGCGCTTCTTCTTCGGCTTCGGCGGGGCGCTGCCGCCTTGGTTTTTGCTCTTGCCAGTCCACGGGCGCTTGGCGGCATAGGTTTTCTTGCCCGGCGAAAAAGTTTTCTTCTTGAGGCGCGTTTCTTTTTTGAACGCGCCGGGATCTACCAGCACCTCAGGCGCAGGCAACACCTCGCGGCGCATGCGGACCAGAACGGCAGCCAGTTGCTCGGCGCTGCGCTCGGCGAGCAGGACGCGTGCGGCGGCCAAATCGTCTTCCGCCGGAGCTTCTGCCATGGCGATGATTTCCCGAACTAAATTGTCCTCGTCGCGGGAGCGGATTGCATCCGCCGAGGGCGCTGCGCTCCAGACGGCGTTGATCTTGGCCGAGGCCAACATGCGCTCGGCGGCTCCGCGATGCTGCGCGGTCACGATCATCACCGAAAGTCCCTTGCGTCCGGCGCGCCCGGTGCGGCCGCTGCGATGCAACAGCGCCTGCTTGTCCTGGGGCAGGTCGGCGTGGATGACCAGACCGAGGTCGGGCATGTCCAATCCGCGCGCGGCCACGTCGGTTGCCACGCAGACGCGGGCGCGGCCGTCGCGCAGGGCTTGCAAGGCGGTGGTGCGCTCGTGCTGCTTAAGTTCGCCGGAAAGCGCGACCGCCGAGAAGCCACGCTCGCGCAGATTGGCGTGCAGATGGCGCACGGCTTCACGGGTGGAACAGAAGACCAGCGCACCCTGCGCATCGACATAGCGCAGCGTATTGACGACGGCGTGCTCGGTGTCGCGCGGAGCGATGCGGTAGGCGTGATATTCGATATCGGCGTGCGGCTCGTTCTCCGAAGACAGCGCCATGCGCAGGGCATCGCGCTGATAGAGCCGGGCCAAGCCGAGGATCGCCTTGGGCAGCGTCGCCGAAAACAGCAGGGTGCGGCGCTCCGGCGGAGTTGCGTTCAGCAGCAGCTCGAGCTCTTCGCGAAAGCCGAAATCGAGCATCTCATCGGCTTCGTCCAGCACCACGGCGCGGATGTCGGAGAGATCCAAATGTCCCTGATCGAGATGGTCGGCCAGGCGGCCCGGCGTACCGACGATGATGTGAGCTCCGGCGGCCAGCGCGCGTTGTTCGCGGCGAATGTCCATGCCGCCGACGCAGGAGAGGATGCGCCCGCCGGCCTCGGCCAGCAGCCACCCCAGTTCGCGATGAACCTGCAGCGCCAGTTCGCGGGTGGGCGCCACCACCAGCGCCAGGGGACGTTTGGGCCGCCCAAATCGCGGCTCCTCGCCGAGCAGGGTTTCCACCAGGCTGAAGCCATAGGCCACGGTTTTGCCCGAACCGGTCTGCGCCGAGACGAGAAGATCGCGCCCGGCTGCCTCCGGCCGAAGCACGGCTTGCTGGACGGGTGTAGGTTCGGTATAGTTTCGCGCTGCAAGGGCACGCAGCAAGCTGGGATGAAGTTCAGGAAAGGCCATATAGGAAGTATAAGGCCTAGGCAACATGGGTTGGATGGAACTCAACTAATGTGGCAAGGCCGGCGCGGCTCCCGATCTGCTGTATGGCGAGGTTTGTGCTCTCCCAGGTTAGCGCCCAAACTACAGGGCGCGGAACCTGGGGCACCCGCCAGTTCTCATATGCATCGGAGAATCGCGCTGGCGCTTCGGCGGAAGGAGAAAACGCATGAATCTGGCGGCCGTGAGACGGAAGATTGGCGCAGTGCCGCGCCGCTTCCGCGAGGTGCGCATGTTTGCCAAGGCCATGCGCTCAGCCAATCACCCGATTCTGGCGCAGATCATCCCCACGCGGCGCTGCAACCTGGCTTGCGGATATTGCAATGAGTACGACCATGTCTCCCAGCCGGTTCCGGTTGAGGAGATGCTGCGGCGAGTGGACCAGCTGGCCGCGCTGGGTACTTCGATCGTCACCATCAGCGGAGGCGAGCCGCTGCTTCATCCCGAGTTGGATCTCATCGTCTCGCGCATACGCCGGCACAAGATGATTGCCACGCTGATTACCAATGGGTATCTGCTGAATGCGAAGCGAATCCAGCAGTTGAACCGGGCGGGACTGCACCAGTTGCAGATCAGTATCGACAACGTGGTTCCGGACGAAATCTCGAAGAAGAGCCTGAAGGTGCTGGACCAGAGGCTGCGCTGGCTGGCCGAGTATGCGGAGTTCGACGTCAACATCAACGCCGTGGTGGGATCGGGAATCGAAAGGGCGGAAGATGCGCTGGTGATCGCCCGCCGCGCGCTGGCGCTGGGATTCGGCATTACAACCGGCGTGGTCCACGACGGCTGCGGGCAACTGCGGGCGTTGAGCGAGCACGAGCGTTGGGTGCTCGACGAGATTACGCGGTTGCGAAAGCCGTTATTCTCCTTTTTTCGCTATAACCGCTTCCAGGAAAACCTGGTGCGCGGAATTCCGAACGACTGGAAGTGCCACGCAGGGAGCCGGTTTTTGTATATCTGCGAAAACGGACTGGTGCACTGGTGCTCGCAACAGCGCGGCTACCCTGGAATTCCGTTGGAGAAATATTCGACCGCGGACCTGAAGCGCGAATACGACACGGTGAAGAGTTGCGCGCCGCTATGCACCATCAACTGCGTGCATCAGACGGCGCTCCTGGATGAGATACGCGAACATCCGCGAGAGACCATCGTGCAGTTGCTTTCTCCTGGGCAACAGCCGCTGAATCCAGCGGAGCTGCCGGCTTCCGTGCGCGTGCTGACCTGGCTGTTTGTGACCAACCCGAACCGGGGATGGTTTTCCAAAGCTGCGCTGCGCCTGCTCGGGCTGGAGTGACGGAGGCCGGAGCAGGTAAAACAACAACTACTGCAAAGGCATGCACGGGGGAAGGGAGTTGCTTCCCAGGTTATCGCCGAAAAAAGCTCGGCGCGAACCTGGGGCACCCGGCAGGGGTTGAAGTGATATGCGAGTTCCTGGGGCTCAAGCGGGTTGCTGTTCCATGGTCTTCTTGAGGTCGAGAATGGCGCGCACCACGGCTTCCTCGCCCGAGTCCGTGTTGAACATGGCGTGGTAAATCGCCCGGTGCGGCCACTCCATATGGAAATACTTGTCGACGAAGGCGGCGCGCTCGTCATCGACGGTATCCACCAGATGTTCGGCATCGGCCGCGCTCATGCCCTCAGAGATGAGGCGGCGGACTTTGGAGTCGCGCGGAGCATAGAGGAAGATGCGCAACGTGTCGGGCTGGTCGCGCAGGAAGTGCTGCGAGCCTCGTCCGACGATGACGCAGTTGCCGCTGGCTGCCGCCCGGTCAACCACCTGCTGGGTGATGCGCAGAATGCTATCGGCATCCAGCATCTTCATGCGGTGCATGTTCAGGCTTCCTTCAAAGCTGCCTAGCAAAATGGATTTGAAAAGCCGGTAGTAAAGAGGGTCCACGCGCTCTTCGCGGCTGGACACTTCGGCTTGCTCGCAGTTGGAAAGGTGGGCAATTTCGCGGGTCAGCAACTCATCCCACAGCTTCCATTCAAGCCGCTCGGCTGTTTTGCGGGCAATTGCAGCGGCCCCGCAACCGTACTCACGCTCAATGGTGATGATTCGAATCACGGTCCCTCTCAGGTGTAAGATGCGCCTTGCTTTTTGTCCAACTCAATTTAGAGCGGTTTCCGATTTGCCGTATGCCGCGGCCTTCTGCTCTCCCAGGTTAGCGCCCTAACTTCAGGGCGCGGAACCTGGGGCACCCGCCAGTTCTGATGTGCATCCACCGGAAAAGGCCTAGCCAACCGCCGCTTCGCCGCCGCCGGCGTGCGGGTCATTCTTTTTCAAAGCGAAAGACAGAACGAACATTATGGCAGACCCCACCGCAAGCACCATAAAAGTGTCGATGTAGGACAGGGTCGCCGCTTGCGCCTGCACGGCCTGGTAAATCCTGGCGTAAGCCTGCATATTCGCGTCGTGCTTGCTCAAACCGGAGTTGGCCACGATGTGAGTGAGACCATTGGCCGTGTTCCGGAAGTTGAAATTGCCGAGACTGGCGTTTTGCACCAGCCTTGCCTGATGGAATTGCGAGCGCCGCGCAATCAGCGTGGTAACCATCGAGGTTCCCACGCTGCTCCCAATGTTGCGCATGAAGTTGATCATGCCGGCGACGGAGTTGCCTTTCTCAACCGGTATCCCGATGTAGGCTGCCAGCGTAATCGGCACAAACAGAAAACCCTGGCCGGCAACCTGGGCGACGCGTAACCACGCGACCGAGCTGTAGCTGATGAGTAAATCGATGCGCATGGTCGAATAGAACATCGCGAGGGCTAATGACAGCCAGCCAAAGGCGATAAGGTAGCGTGCCTGGACCTTCGTTGTGAGCTTGCCGATGATCGGCATGGTCAGCAGCACAAGAACAGCGCCTCCGGAAAGCACGATGCCGGCTATCTCGGCGGTATATCCAAGCAGGGTCTGCAGGAACAGGGGCATGCTCACAAGGCTGCCGAACAGGAGAATTCCGAAGGTGAACATCATCAAGTTCGCGCCAAAGTAGTTGAAATTCCTGAATAGGCGAACATCGATGACGGGGTCCTTCCGGAACCACTCCCAGATGACCAGCGAAACCAGGCACACGCTGGCGATGACGGCTAAAGTCGTGATGAAGTGTGACCCAAACCAATCGTCTTCCTGGCCCTTGTCCAGCAAAACCTGCAGGGGGCCGATGCCGAGCGTCAGTAGGGCGACTCCGATGTAATCCAGCTTGACTCCGGCAGCTTTGAGGCGGCTCAAGTAGGGAGGATCTTCGATGAGGTGATTCACCGCGAACAGGCACAGCAGGCCGACCGGCAGATTGATATAGAAGATCCAGCGCCAGGAGTAATTGAATGTGATCCAACCGCCAAGGGTTGGTCCAATGGCAGGCGCCGCGACAGCCGTAATGCCGTACAGTGCAAATGCCGTGCCCCGTTGTTGTGGCGGAAACGAATCCGCCAGGATGGCTTGTGCCATCGGCTGGAGTCCGCCTCCTCCGGCGCCTTGCATCCCGCGAAATAGCAAAAGGAGTCCAAGGCTCGGCGCAGTTCCGCAGAGAAGCGAACTCAGAGTGAAGAATGCGAGACACGCCATGAAGAATCGCTTTCGTCCAAATCGAACGGCGAGCCAGCCGCTGACGGGGAGGACGATGGCGTTGGAGACCAGATAAGAGGTGAGCACCCACGTGCTATCGTCGTTGCTTGCGCCGAGACCCCCGGCAATGTAGGGCAGCGCCACGTTCGCGATGCTGGTGTCGAGTATCTCCATAAACGCCGCCATGGAAACCACAACGCCGATCCGCCAGGGATTGTACTTGGGCTTCCACGGGGCCTCGACAGGGGCAGGAGTCTCAACGCCGGGGCTCATTGCAGATACACCTTCGGTTCGACATTCATACCGGGGCGAAGCAGGTGGTCGCGGTTCTCTCCTTGCTCCAGAACGATTTTTACCGGAATACGCTGAACAATCTTGACGTAGTTGCCGGTGGCATTTTCCGGTGGAAGCAGACTGAAGAGTGGACCGGTGGCTCCGGCGATGCTATCTACGTGCCCCTTGTAGGTGCGGCCGGTTGAATCCGATGTGATTTCCACCCGCTGCCCGGTCTTCATGTGTTTGAGCTGGGTCTCCTTGAAGTTGGCGGTGATCCAGACTTGATCGAGCGGTACGACGGTCAGCATTTGCTCGCCGGGTTCGACATTAATGCCAACGACGACGCTCTTGTTCACCAAGCCGCTGACCGGCGCAAAAATTTTCGTGTATCCCAGATTGAGTTCGGCCTGCTCCACCGCGGCGCGCTTCTGTTGGACGTCTGCCGCGGCGGACAGAGCGCGAGCACGGGTGGAGGCGACCTGCTGCGGCCCGGTCTGGGCGGCCCGGTGGTTCGCCTCGGCTTGGGAAAGGCGGCTATTGGCCTGCTTCACCGCTTGCTGGGCGGCGGCCTCATTATCGTGGGCGGCAGATACGTTGGCGATGCTGGCTCTGGAGGCAGCCAGCGCCTGGTCGTAGGTCTGCTCCGAGACGTTTTGTTTTTCGACCAGGCGTTTGTAGCGTTGCAGGTCGTCCTGGATTTTTATGTCGTTGGCCTCGGCCTGCTCTACCTGCGCGTGTGCGGCGGCGAGTTGTTTTTCAGCGGCGATGATTCCGGCGTTGGCGTTATCGATGTCGGAGGCGGAAAAAGTCAACTGGCTCGTGGTATTGACCGAGGTGATGGGGACAGTGATGTTGACGGACTGTGCGGTCGCCTCGGCGTTCGCCAGATCGGCCCGCGCCTTATCGAGGGCGACCTGGTAATCCCTGGGATCGATTTCCACCAGTTCCGTGCCTTGCTCGACGTACTGGTTGTCATCCACCAATACTTTGATCACGTAGCCCGAGATGCGCGCACTGACGGGAGAGAGATGAACGTCCACCTGGGCGTCATCGGTCGATTCGTAGCTCTCCAGGTAGCGCCACAAAAAGTATCCGGCCGCCAGCAGAATGAGCAGAGCAAGAGGCCCGATGATTCTGCCGCGCTTGGAGCGCGGCGGCCGCCTGGGAACAACGCGCTGCGACACTGGCTCCTGTGCGGGCGCGGCCCCGGATGGCGGTTCCTTGTCTTGCAGCGCCGATGCGGGAGGATCGTCATTCATGAAAGTCACCTTACTTTGCGGACAGGTATTGGCTGTAATCGGTTCGCGCGATGCCCAACGCGCGAGCCAGCTGGAGCTTCGCCACGTTGTGGCTGGTCAGGCTGGTGATGTACTGATCGTTGGCGCTGGCCAACGACTGCTCCGCCTGCACCACCTCGACGCTATCGGTAACTCCCGACGCGAAGCGCTCTTTGGAACGACCGAGGTTTTCATTCGCCAGATCCTCGTTTTGACGAGCCACTTCGACCTGTTCCTTCGCCGCCTGCAGATTCAAGTACGCCGTGCGCACGTCGTAATCGATTTGACCGCGAATGTTTTCGGCCTCTGCGCGGCGCTTGCGCAGGTCGGCCTCCGCCTCCGTAATTTCGCCCTTGATGCGTTCGCCGGTGAAGATTGGAACGCTTACTCCTGCCTGGAAGGTGAAAGCGCCGTGGGAGCGATCAAACGTTGCGCCTTGCAGTCCGTAGTCGCCGTTGACGGCCAGGACCGGGTAACGCTCCCCGCGGACGCTGGAGAGCTGTTGCTCGGCGGACTTGACGGAGCTGAGGGCTGCGCGGAAATCACTGCGCGAGCTGTAGGCTCTGCTGAGCGCATCATCGACGCTCTGCGGAGTCAGATCGGCATAGGGGAGTTGATCCGCCAATTCGAAGATCTGGCCCAGAGGCAGTCCGATGGCACGGGCAAGGTTGAGCTTGGCGATGGCAAAGTTGTTCCGCGCGATGCTGAGATTGTATTGCTCGGTGTGCAGTTGAACCCCGGTGCGCGTGACATCGATCTTGGGACTGGTGCCGGCCTGAAACTCGTCCAGAGCCTGGTCGTAGAGAGCCTGGGCATTGCGCACCTGGGCCTCCTCGGCTTCAATGCGCGAGATGGTGTCGATGACCTCGATGTAGGCGACGCCGACAGTGAGCGTGATCACGTCGAGCATGTCGTCATAGGAAAGCTGGGCGGCTTGCTCGGCGGTGCGCGCGGCGCGGAAGTGCTGGATCGACTGGTAACTGAACAAGGTCTGGCTCAAGTTCGCCTGCACGGTGCTGTAACTGAATGGCCCGATTACACCGGGTACACCCGTTATCTTGATTCCCAGATGTCGCTGTACTGTACTGCTCGACGTTCTCGGCCGCTCCCGCGCTTACCTGCGGCAGCAGACTGCTGAGCGCAACCAGCCGCTGACCGCGTGCAGCGCGGGTATTCTCGCTGCTCTCAATCCCGCCAAGGTTGTAACGAAGAGCCATCTGGATTGCATCGCGAAGGGTGAGGTGCAGTACCTCGCTGGTGGCCGGACCGCTGGGGACGCTTCCGGAGGTCTGTGGATAAAAAGTCTGGCTGGTTTGCGCAGCAGCAGGGAGCGCGAGAGTGAGCCATATCAGTGCCGGTGCCGAGAGTTGCCGAACTGAACACCGCTGAAAGACGAACATCGTTGACCTGACTAAATGCACGTGCCCTGCCCTTGACTGAATGCAGTGCCGCAGCCGGCCGATTCAGCCGGCTGCGATTGGTTATGCCGCATCCGCGGTTGCCGAAGGATCTTTTGCCCTCACCAACGGCATGTTGACCAGATGCTCGCTCAAAAACCATGCCTGCAGCTCGCTGGTGCGCAGAACCTGGCTGACGACAAGGTCGTTGGTTCCGTCATCGCCCAGGTCCGAGGCGCGGCGCGCCAGCGTCCGGCACTCACCGATGACGGTCTGGTGCGCGTCCAGCAACCTGGACAACTGGACAGGAACTTCTTCGCGTCCGCGCGGAGGGCGCTCGATCTGTGTTGTCTCGGCAACATCGGCAGCCATGGCAATGCTGACGCCTCCGAGCAACTGAATCCGTTCGGCGATGGAATCAACCAACTCGTCCTGCTCATCGTGATGTTTGTCATAGAGCAGATGGAGCTGATAAAACGTTGGCCCGGCGACCTGCCAGTGAGACTTCTTGTACAAATCGCGGAGGGTGATCGTATCGGCAAGCAGCTGGTTGAGCTGCTCGGTCATTTCCAGACGAACCGGTTCCTCGAGTTCGAGCGGGAGCTGGTGCGTGACTGTTCCGTAGGCCTGGAGCTCACGTGCACGTTGATGAAGGCGGGGCTGGGCGCTGATGGACTCGGTACTACGATTGTCGTTTTGCTTTTTGTTCATGGGCATTCTCCTCAAAGACACTTCTCGCCGGACGCGGTTTTAGACGCTTGGCGCTGGTTTGCAGTTGTGAGCGGAGAACGAATTATTGCAATTCTGGCGAAGGCCCAATCAGGGGCGACCACTTTCCACGAGTTGTCATCCAACCGAGTTGAATGAAGGTATGAGTCCCATCGATCGCGTCAATCGAAGCTCTAGCGCTGTGCTACGTCAAAAAGATTAAGAGGGTTACTGCCGATGCCGACCACGGAACATGTCAACGCACAACATTGCACGACCAGCCGGGAATTGCTCACAAGGCTCGACGACGCGCGGCGCCGTAGCGACGAGACGTTTCGTCTTGTGCGTCCCGATTGCCTCTACGAGCGTCCGATCCCCGAGCGCCATCGCATCGTTTTCTATATGGGGCATCTGGAGGCGTTCGATTGGAATCTGCTGCACGAAAATGTTTTGGGAGTGAGGAGCTTTCATCCCGAATTCGACCGGCTCTTTGCTTTTGGTATCGATCCGGTCGGAGGCGGATTGCCCAGCGACCTTCCCTCCGATTGGCCGCCTTTGAGTGCCGTGCAGAGCTACGTGGACAAGGTTCGGAGCGCCACGGATGAGGGGCTGGCCGAGCGGGCGCCGGCGTTCCAGGCTTCCGGGCGCGACGGCTTTTCGCTGGAGACTCTGTTGAACGTAGCCATCGAGCACCGGCTGATGCACGTGGAGACGCTGGGCTACATGCTGCATCGGCTGCCGCCTGAAAAAAAGGAGCGGCCGGGCAACTTTCAGAATCTTGACACAGGTGCGGTGATTCACCGCAGCGTTGCGGTGCCCGCGGGAGTGGCGACGCTTGGCCTTCCCCGTAGCTCCGGGGCCTTCGGTTGGGACAACGAGTATGAGGCTTGCGAAGTGGAGGTTCCGGCGTTTGCCATCGACCGGTATGAAGTGACGAACCGGCAGTTCCTCGAATTTATGGAGGCGGGCGGCTACCAGAACGGTGCTCTCTGGAGCGGCGAAGACTGGGATTGGAGGAGCGCGAACGCAATCTCGCAACCGGCGTTTTGGAAGAAGGCAGGCGATGAGTGGAGGTGCCGGACGATGTTCGCGGATGTGGCGCTTCCGCTCGATTGGCCGGTGTATGTAAGTCATGCGGAGGCCAACGCCTATGCACGATGGGCAGGGAAGCGGCTTCCGACGGAGGCCGAGTGGCATCGCGCCGCGTACGGCCGCGAAGATGGCAGGGAAAGAAGCTATCCGTGGGGAGATGCGGCGCCCGGTTCGAGATTGGGCAATTTTGATTTTTGCCGCTGGGAGCCAACGCCGGTGAATGCGTTTCCCGAGGGGCAGAGCGCATACGGCGTCTGTGACATGTTGGGCAATGGATGGGAATGGACATCCTCGGTGTTCGCTCCGTTTCGCGGCTTTGAGCCGTTCCCGTTTTACCGGGGATATTCGGCTGATTTTTTCGACGGGAAGCACTTCGTCTTAAAAGGAGGCTCGGCGCGCACCGCGGCTTGTATGCTTCGGCGCACATTTCGTAACTGGTTCCAGGCGCATTACCAATACGTGTACGCGGGATTCCGCTGCGTAAGCCATTGATTGGAGGCGGTAGATGTTTGTTCCCGCGGCTACAGTAAATGCCACCTATGATTTTGCATGCGAGGTTCGCGCCGGGCTCACCGGGCCGGGGCAGAAGACACTGCCATCGAAATATCTTTACGACGACGTTGGGTCGGCGCTGTTCGAGGTAATCAGCCGTCTGCCGGAATACGGGTTGACCCGTGCCGATGAGCGGCTGCTGCGGCGCTATGCGGGCAACATCGTGGAGCTTTTGCCCAAGCCGGTTGCCGTGGCCGAACTGGGGAGCGGCAGCGGCAAGAAGACCCGATGGATCCTCGAAGAGCTTTCGCGGCGGCAGCGAACGTTCTATTACCCCGTGGAGATCTCACGCACCGCGCTTGCGATGTGCGAGCGGGAACTCGGCGATATGGATTCCATCAGCATGGTTGGCTTTGAGCGTGAGTATCTCGATGGACTGCTGGAGGTGGCCGCGCAGCGCAAGAGCGGCGAGCACCTGCTGGTGCTGTTTCTGGGGAGCACGATTGGAAACTTCGATCGCCAAGCCGGGGTGAAATTCCTGGGCGAGGTTCGGCAGACATTGCAGCCGGGAGACGCGCTGCTGCTGGGAACCGACCTGGAAAAACCCATCACGCGGCTGCTCGGAGCCTATGACGATGAACTCGGAGTGACGGCTGCGTTTGACCTCAACCTGCTGGCCCGCATCAACAGCGAACTGGATGCGGACTTCGATCTCCAACAGTTTACTCATCTGGCGAGAATCAATCACGAAGCGCGAAGCGTGGAGATGCATCTGCGTTCCAGGCGGAAGCAGAAAGTAAGCATTGCGGCGGCGGAGCTCGAAGTGCAGTTTGAGGAAGGGGAGACCATTTGGACGGAAAGCAGCCACAAGTATTCGGCAGGTGAGATTGACCGGATGGCGCGCGACGCCGGCTTCCGCTGCGAGGCGCAGTGGATTGACGAAGAATGGCCGTTTGCGGAAAACCTGCTCACCGCGTATTGAGCAGGAATAGGAGCATACGATGGCGGGCAAATGTACACATCTCGATCAAATCAAGGTGCGGGAAACCAACCTAGATGAGTGCGAAGAATGCGCTAAAACCGGCGATACGTGGGTCCACCTCCGCATGTGTCTTACCTGCGGACACGTCGGCTGTTGCGACTCGTCGAAGAACCAACATGCCACCAAACATTTTCATCGGACGCAGCATCCGCTCATGCGCTCCATTGAGCCGGGAGAAAACTGGATGTGGTGCTATGTGGACGGGATCATGCCGGGTGAAATTGCGGCTTAAACCCTGGGCCCGAGGAGCATCATGGCAAAGCCGATACTGTTGAGCGTGGACGATGACTCCGATGTTCTGCGCGCGATCGAGCGCGATTTGCGATCGCAGTATGGGGGAGACTACCGCGTGATTGGGAGCGATTCCCCGATCGACGCGCTGGGAATTCTGAATCAATTAAAGCTGCGTAATGACGGCGTGGCCCTGCTGCTGGCAGACCAGCGGATGCCGCAGATGGACGGAGTCGGTTTTCTGCTGGAGGCGCGGCAGATTTTTCCGGGGGCCAAGCGCGCGCTGCTCACCGCCTATGCCGACACCGGTGCGGCGATCAACGCCATCAACCAGGCCAACATCGATTACTTCTTCATGAAGCCCTGGGACCCTCCCACGGAGCATCTTTATCCGCAGTTGGACGACTTGCTCGATGACTGGCGTGCGAGCTATCGGCCGGCCTTCGAAGGGATCCGGGTTCTGGGTACGCGGTGGTCGCCGCGGTCGTATGAGCTGCGGGATTTTCTGGCGCGCAACCACGTGCCCTATCAGTGGATCGATATTGAGCAATCGGCCAACGATGCGGAGACCCAGCGCCTGCTGGAAGCGCTGGGTGCGGATGCGAACAAGATTCCTGTCGCGCTCTTTCCGGACGGGACGAAGCTGCTGGAAGCCGTGCCGGCGGAGGTGGCTCAGCGGGTGGGGCTGCGCACCCGCGCGCAAACCGATTTCTACGATCTGGCCATCATCGGCGGCGGACCGGCGGGCCTGGCCGCGGCGGTGTATGGAGCCTCCGAAGGCCTGCACACGGTGATGATTGAGCGGGAAGCGCCCGGTGGCCAGGCCGGAATGAGTTCGCGCATCGAGAACTATCTGGGATTTCCCGCCGGGCTCAGCGGCGGCGATCTGGCTCGCCGCGCGGTGGTGCAGGCCCAGCGTTTCGGGGTGGAAATTCTGGCGCCGCTGGAGGCCACCGGTGTGCGCATTGAGGGACCGTACCGGATCATTCAACTGGCCGACGGCAACGAGATCTCCTGCCATGCCTTGATGGTTTCGACCGGAGTGCAGTGGCGGCGACTGGAAGCGCCCGGAATCGACCGCCTGCAGGGGGCTGGGGTTTACTACGGTGGCGGCGCGACCGAAGCGCTGTCGTGCAAGGGAGAGTTTACCTATGTAGTGGGGGGTGCGAATTCCGCCGGCCAGGCGGCGATAAACTTTTCCAAGTATGCCGAGCGCGTGGTGATGCTGGTGCGCGGCGCTTCGCTGGCGGCCACGATGTCCCAATATTTGATCGACCAGATCAAGACCACGCCCAACATTCAGGTCTGGACCAACGCCAGCGTCTCCGAGGTCCATGGCGAGACGCACCTGGAAGAGATTTCGGTGCTGTGTTCGGATGCGGGACGAGTGGAGCGCGTGCCGGCGAGCGCCATGTTCATCTTTATCGGGGCACTACCCCGGACCGATTGGCTGGACGGAGTGGTGGAGCGCGATGACCGGGGATTCATTTTGACCGGGCCCGATCTGATTTCTGGCGACCGCGGGCCCAAGGGGTGGACGCTGGATCGTGATCCGTTCCTGCTGGAAACCAATGTTCCGGGCATCTTTGCCGTGGGCGACGTGCGGCACAGCTCGGTGAAGCGAGTGGCTTCCGGAGTCGGCGAGGGATCGGTGGCCGTACAGTTCATTCATCAGTACCTGAGCAAGGTTTAAATGATCGACCAATCTGAACTCCTACGCGTTCCCGCATTCGCGGATTTGCCGGACGATCAAATCGCCTGGTTCATCGGCCAGGCGCAGGATCTCCAACTCCAGGCGGGCGAGACGTACATGCGGCCGGGAGAACCCGCGGATACGATGTTTGTGGTCCTCGAAGGTCAACTGGATGTCCGCGGCGAGATCGGCGGCGAGCCTGTCGCATTTTCTCTGGTTCCGGGCAACATCACCGGGGCGCTTCCGTATTCCAGGTTGAAGCAGTTTACTTTGACCGGTCGGGCCGCCATGGAAAGCCGCATCGTGAAGTTTCCGGCCTCGGGGTTTCCGGAGCTGGTCCAAAAGATGCCGGAACTGGCCGGGCGGCTTGTGGGCCTGATGGCCGATCGGATTCGCGAGGCTACGCGCATCGAACAGCAGCGCGACCGCCTGGCCTCTCTGGGCAAGCTTTCCGCCGGACTGGCGCACGAGCTGAATAATCCTGCCTCTGCCGCAACGCGCGCCGCCAGCCAGCTGCGCGAGATGCTGGTATGCATACGGGACGCGAGTCAAGAGCTGGGCAGGCGTGTTCTGAGCCCTGCACAGAAATCCGAAGTCGATCGGATGGAAGCATCCCTTACTCAACCGGATGGGCCTCCGCCGGATGCGTTGACCGTCAGCGGCCTGGAAGACCGGATTGATTCGTTGCTGCGCAGCCACGGCCAGAATGACCTGTGGCAGCTCTCGGCTGGTCTTGCGCGGAGGAACGCTAAGCCAGAGGAGTTGGCCACGCTGTTCGACAGCCTCGACGCGGATACGGCCCGGGCGGCGCTGGTCAGGATTGAATGTTCGATGGAGATCGCAGAGCTGTTGACGACCATCGAGAGCAGCACATCTCGTATCTCGGAGTTGGTCCATGCGATCAAGGAATATACGTTCATGGATCAGGGGCCGGTGCTCAACGTGGACATCACCAAGACATTGGAGACCACGTTGACCATCCTGAACTTCAAGCTGAAGCGCGGCATAACAGTGCAGCGCAATTATGATCCGGTGCCTCTGCTGGTGAACTCGTTTGGGAGCGAGTTGAACCAGGTGTGGACCAATATTATCGACAACGCGATCGATGCGATGGGCGGAAAAGGAGAGCTGCGGATTCGGACTTATCGCGACGACGCGGGTGCCGCAGTGGAGATCGGCGACAGCGGGCCGGGAATTCCGACCGATGTCCAGCCTCGCATTTTTGAACCTTTCTTTACTACCAAGGGTGTTGGCGAAGGGACCGGGCTCGGACTCGACACGGTGCAGCGAATCGTGAAGAAGCACAAGGGCAATATCCAGTTCAGCTCAAAGCCCGGAGATACACGCTTTCATGTCTGGCTGCCGCTTGCCGCGGATCTGGCCCAGTAATTTCACCAGAAAAAGGACGAGGATAGGAATTCATGCGCCTGAAAGATAAGGTTGCCGTTGTGACCGGAGCAGCCAGCGGCATCGGCAAAGAAATTACCAGAACTTACATTCGTGAAGGCGCAAAGGTCGCCATCGCCGACATCAACCTGGACGCGGCCAGCGCCGTTGCCAGGGAGTTCGACAGCACCGGCCGCCAGTGCGTCGCAGTCGCCATGGACGTGACCGACGAGCAGCAGGTTGACGACGGGATCGACCGGGCCGTCAAGACCTTCGGCAAGATCGACATTCTGGTGAGCAACGCCGGCATCCAGATCGTGGCGCCCATCGACCAGTTTGAATTCGCGCAGTGGAAGCGGGTGCTCGCCGTGCATCTGGATGGAGCGTTTCTCACCACTCGCGCGGCGCTGCGGCACATGTACAAGCAGGGCGCCGGCGGCAGCATTATTTATATGGGTTCGGTGCATTCCAAAGAGGCTTCCAAGCTCAAGGCGCCGTATGTTGCCGCCAAGCACGGGCTGGAGGGCCTGGCCAAAGTAGTGGCCAAGGAAGGGGCGGAGCACGGCGTGCGGTGTAACGTGATCTGTCCCGGCTTTGTGCGCACCCAGCTTGTCGATAAGCAAATTCCCGAGCAGGCCAGGGCGCTTGGCATCTCCGAGCAGGAAGTCATCAGGAACGTGATGCTCAGGGAAACCGTGGACGGCGAATTTACGACTGTCCAGGAGGTGGCTGAAACGGCGTTGTTCTTCGCGGCCTTTGAAACCAACGCGCTGAGCGGCCAGTCTCTGGTTGTGAGCCACGGCTGGTTTATGCAGTAGCCTTTCAATTTGTGCCTGCCGGTCAGGAATAAAAAATGCACGGCTCAGTTCTTGTAGCTATAGGTTCAGGACCTACAAGGAGGAGCCATGAGCAAACTAAAACCGCTGGCCGATGCAGGAGTAAGTCATCCCGAAGCCGCCATCCCATCGCCGGTAAGTTCCGACGGCATTGACCGCCGCGGATTTCTGCACTGCATGGCCTGGGCAGGCACCGGCATTGTATGGAGCTTTGCCAGAGGGATTCCGTTTTCCAGCGCCTTTGGCGCCACACCGCCCAAACAGAGCGCCGCGGACTTCAGCTTTATCCAGATCAGCGACAGCCACATTGGGTTTAGCAAACCGGCCAATCCGGACGTCACAGGCACATTGCAAAAGGCCGTGGACAGGATTCGCGCCGCCTCCCGTGTGCCTGATTTCCTGATCCATACCGGGGACCTTACGCATACCTCGAAGCCCGCCGAGTTCGACACCATGGACCAGGTACTCTCCGCGGCAAATCACAAAATCTTCTACGTACCGGGCGAACATGACACGTCGGTGGATGACGGCAAGCTCTACCTGGAACGCTACGGAAAAGGTACTGCGGGAAACGGCTGGTACAGCTTCGACCACAAAGGCGTTCACTTCGTGGGGCTGGTCAACGTAGTGCAACTCGAAGGAATGGGGAAGCTGGGCAACGATCAGCTTGCATGGCTCAAGCAGGATGTGGAAGGGTTGGGGAGCAGCACGCCGGTTGTGCTCTTCGCCCACATTCCGCTGTGGGCGCTTTATCCGGATTGGGGTTGGGCCACCTCGGACAGCGAGCAGGCGCTGGCTCTGCTGAAGCGCTTCGGCTCGCTCACGGTGTTGAACGGACACATTCATCAGGTGATGCAGAAGGTGGAGGGCAATATTACCTTCCACACCGCGATGTCCACGGCGTTTCCGCAACCGGCTCCGGGAACGGCAGCTTCGCCTGGGCCGATGAAAGTGCCGGACGATAAACTGCGGAGCGTGCTCGGGCTCACCGAGGTTCACTTTGTCGCACAAAAGGGCGAGCTTGCGGTGGTGGATTCGACCCTGGCGGATTCCTCCGCTGCGGCGGCATA
Organism: uncultured Acidobacteriota bacterium; assembly: GCA_963742165.1. Taxonomy (GTDB): domain Bacteria; phylum Acidobacteriota; class Terriglobia; order Terriglobales; family Acidobacteriaceae; genus TOLSYN. The sequence continues at coordinate 390,434 of CAVUKX010000002.1, forward strand.
GGTGGCTGCGATGAAAGCGCGCGCTCTCTACACCGGAACCGCCGTAGCAGCGCTTGCGGTGGCAGGGTTGTCGCTGATTCATCCGTGGGGCAACCTGCACACCGGCGACGGACCCATCCTCGCAGGAGCCAATGTGCCGGGACCGGTACGGGAGGCGCTCAGGCAAAAGTGCGGTGACTGCCACTCCACCAATACGCGGTGGCCTCTCTACAGCAGGGTCGCGCCTGCTTCGTGGCTGGTGGAGCACGACGTGCACGATGGACGCCAGCACATGAACCTTTCCTCGTGGGAGATGTACAGCATCGACGCCCGCGTTGACCTGCTGGCGAAGATGGCCACGCAGCTGCGCCAGAAAAAGATGCCGCTGAAGCAATACCTGCTGCTGCATCCGGAGGCGCGGCTCTCCGAATCCGAGAGAAAGCTGCTGCTTGAATGGACGAAGGCAGAACGAAAACGCCTGCTGTCGGAAACCGCTCCATAGCGCGTCTCCCGGCAAAATTCAACGGAGGGTGAAGATACTATGAAACGATTCCAGACCATGGCGGGCGGCTCTGCTGCCCGCTTTGCCGCCGCTGCGGGCTTGTTGTTGCTGCTGGCGCTCGTCGTCTTTCCCAAAATCAGCCGCGCGGCGGAAGAGGCGGACCGGGGCAAAGAACTGTTTGAGAAACGCTGCACGGGATGCCATTCCCTAGATCGCAATAAAGAGGGGCCGAACCTGAGAGGAGTGTACGGAAGACCTGCGGGAACGGCGCCCGGCTTCAATTACTCAGAGGCGCTCAGTTCGGCGCACTTCGTCTGGGATGAGCCGCGACTGCAACAATGGCTCACCGACACGCAGTCTTTGGTGGAGGACAACAACATGGATTTCCATGTGCCAAAAGCCGACGAGCGTACGGAGATTATCCGCTTTCTGAAGACGATGTCTACGCCGCAAAACGCCGCTTCGAACTCAACCCATCCATAATCCGGCAATTCAGGAGCGGGCTGCGTTTTTGAGCAGCTCGCTCAGGGCGTGCACATCTTGCGCGGAGGCGTCGCTTACGATGTAGTATCGCAGCCCGGCTTCGCTCCACGTCTCCATGTTCAGTGCGAGCCGCGAGGCGGTCGCCGTACCCAGCTGAGCGCCGAAACCTCCCGGCTCATCCTTGAAAATGAACACCGACAGCTGATGCTTGCGCACGCCGAAGAGCAACTGTGCTCCCGGGCTGTGCTGAAAATAAACCAGTCGTCCGCCCACCAGAGTGAACGCCGAGTTCTGCATCTCCGGAAGGTTGAAGGAAAAAGGAAGCTTGCCGGCGAACCATGGCTTCACCGTATGGCGGTCGGTGGAGACGACATCCACCGGGTTGGCGCTGGCCAACTCCGTCACATGCAGATCGGCAATCTCGGTGAGCGCCTGCTCGCGCGCGGAGCGATGCGCCCAGAAGGTGGCCGAGGCGATCAACAAAACGGCAGTGGCGGCCGCGATGGCAAGCCTGGGGAAGCGGATGTTGAACCATGAAGGCTTGCTGCGGGTGTTCAGGCTCTGCTGCATGCGCAGGCGGAACTCCGGCGATGGTGCATAGCAGTTGGCCGCCGCTCGGGTTGCGAGCTTGGCTTGCAGCAGTTCCAGCGCCTGGGCGGCGCAGGCGGCGCAACCGCGCAGATGCGAGTTGATCTCCGCCAACTCACCCGGAGGGAGTTCGGAATCGACGAACGGCATCAGCTTGCCCCGTGCTTCCTCGCAGGTCATTTGTTTCTACTCCCTGACGCGCTCCGGATGCTGGCATCGCTCAGTAGATCTCGCATCGCTTTTCGCCCGCGCGAAAGGCGTGACATCACCGTGCCGACCGGGATTGCCAGCGTCTCGGCAATCTCCTGGTACCGCATCTCTTCCACGTCGCACAGCAAAATCACCTCGCGGTAGTGCACCGGGAGCGCTGCCAGCGCGGCTTGAATCGACTGCTGATCCAGGCTGGAAATCAGAATCGACTCCGGAGTTCCGCTGGCGACCGCTTCCACCGGCGGCTCCTCGTCGCTGTCAAGCGAGATGGTCGCGATGCGGAGTCCGGTTCGCGAGGTGAGGAAGGTATTCCGGAGAATCCTGAACATCCAGGCGCGGAAGTTCGTCCCTTGTCGAAACGAAGAAAATCCCTTCAGAGCCTTCATGCAGCATTCCTGAACCAGATCCTCTGCCTCGCTGCGGTCCTGTGTAAGCCAGTGCGCAAAATTGTAAAGCCGCGCCAGCAGCGGCATCGCCAGCTCTTCGAAAGACCCGGAATCGCTTTGTCTGTCAGCCACGGCTTAACGAGAATAACTCAGAGCGAGCGGATTTATTCCTACTGTTCTTCCAGGAATTTCAGGATCGCCGTGCGGGCTGCTTCCGGCTGGTCGGTGGTAAAGATGTGGCTGGCATTGGGGAGCAGGACCCGCTGTGCACCGGGGATCTTCTCCGCAATGATGTTTGCGTTGCCTGCCGGCACGAGACGGTCGGATTCGCCGTGGATCACCAGGGTGGGCGAGTGGATTTGCGCCAGGCGGCTGTAGGATTCCCACGCGAGGATACCCTGCAACTGTGCGATGTAGGCTTCCGGTTTTGGAAACCACGGCCTGCGCACGCCGATATCTTCTTCAATTAACGTGCGGGGAGTTGAAGGGGCATAGATAAACGGCACTGCTGCCTGGGCCGCTTCCTCCGGAGTCATGTCGCCGCGCGACAGCAGCATCTGTGCCGCATCCGGCGCGGCCTGCACGGCGTGTGGACCGCCGGCAGAGGTGCAGCCGAGAATCAAGGAACGCACCTGCTTCGGGTACTGCAGAGCGAACTCCTGCGCTATCATGCCTCCCATGGAGAAGCCGAATACATGCGCGCTCTCCACGCCGGCGGCTTCGAGCACGGCTGCCGCATCGGACGCCATCAGGGCAATCGGGTAGGGACCTGGAGGCATATCGCTGCGGCCAACGCCGCGATTGTCGAGGGCGATGGTCCGGTATTTCCTGGATAAAACCGGCCGGGTGCGATGCCATGCGCAGGACGCATAGCCCAGCCCCATGATGAGCAGGAGAGGGTCTCCCTCCCCAAGTTCATCCCAGTAAATCCTGGCTCCCTGGTTCACCGTAAATGCCATGAAGGCTCCTCCGTTCTGGAATGCGGCACCATTTACTTTAAACTCTTGGGTATGGCTAAGAACTGGAAGACGAAGCTGATTCATTCGGACTCGACGATCCCGGAAGGATTCCGGTCTTTGTCGGTGGGCGTGCACCGTGCTTCGACGGTCCTGTTTCCCGATGCAGCGTCGGTGAGGGATGACTGGGATCAGTATGAGGCGGGGTACACGTATGGGCTTTATGGAACGCCGACGACGCTTGAGCTGGCCGCGCGCGTATGTGAGTTGGAGGGCGGATTCCGTACGCTGATCACTCCGGGCGGGCAGTGCGCGATCTCGCTGATCAATCTCGCGTTTTTGAAAGCAGGGGATCACGTTTTGATCCCGGAAAGTGTGTATACGCCGAATCGTAAGTTCGCGGTACAGGTGCTGCGGAGATTCGGTGTCGAGGTGGGGTTCTACGCGCCAGAGGCGGGTGCGGGGATTCAGACTTTATTTCAGAAGAACACGCGGATGGTGTGGTGCGAGAGTCCTGGGTCGATCACGCTGGAGGTGCAGGACGTGCCAGCGATTGCAGAAGCGGCGCATCGTGCCGGAGCGATGGTCGTGCTGGATAACACATGGTCGGCCGGGGTGTACTTTGACGCGTTCGCGCACGGCGCGGACGTGACCATGCAGGCGCTCACAAAGTACGCCGGCGGGCATAGCGACCTGCTTCTGGGATCGATCACGACGCGGGAAGAAACATCGTGGCGGCAATTGGGGGCTACACACCAACTGGTGGGATGCGCGGCTTCTCCGGACGATTGCAGTCTGGCGTTGCGCGGGCTAAAGACGCTGGCGGTGCGGCTGGAAGCGATTGAAGACGCTGCGCTCACCTTAGCCCGCTGGTTAAGTGAGCGCCCGGAGATCGAACGTGTTCTGCACCCGGCGCTTCCTTCCTGTCCGGGACATGAATTCTGGAAGCGCGACTTCTCGGGATCGACCGGCGTGTTTTCGATCGTATTTCGCCCGAGGTTCAGCAAAGCGCAGGTCCAGGGATTCGTGGACAAGCTGGAGTTGTTTGAGATCGGATACAGCTGGGCCGGAGTAACGAGCCTGGCGATTGCGTACGATTTTCACGCTACGGTTGGACGTCCGGATTATGGGCACCGCATCGTGCGGCTGAATATTGGCTTGGAGGATGTAAGCGATTTGAAGGAGGATCTGGGTCGCGCACTCGATGGGTTGACTTGAGATGCCGTTTGTCGCGCCTCTCGTTCTCCTGAAAGAATCACTTGCACGCACCCTGCAATTCAACTAATGTAGGACTCCATGAGTCGCCTGATGCCGATGTACGCCTGTTGCGCCAGTACGTGTTGCTGTTGCGCACGCGTTTGTTCTGGCATTCGGGTTTAGCCGACAAGTTTTCAAGTTTTGTCGAACCCACTGCCAGACGGTAGTGGGTTTTATTTTTTGGACAAAGCGCAGCAACGGAGATCATGCCAGCACTCAGCATCCTCGCGACACCGCTCACGCCCGAACATGCTCAACAGCTCGAAGAGCTGTTGGCAACCTTGTCTGCCGAGGAACTGTTGTGGGTCAGCGGCTACCTGGCCGGAGTTACCCGGCAGCTTCGGCAGCCGGTGGCCGTCCCGGCCGTAGTTGCCCCGCCAGCTTATCCGATTACGATTCTCTATGGCTCGCAGACCGGCCATGCGGCCGAGTTGGCCAAGCACATGGAGAAGCTCGCCCGGCAAAACGGCCTTGCCGCGCGCGCCGTTGATATGGCAGAGTTCCGGCCGCAGGAGCTGAAGCAGGTCAGGCGACTCGCGCTGCTGGTGAGCACCTACGGGGACGGGCAGCCGCCCGATTCGGCGGCCAGCTTTTACGAATTCCTCCACAGCCGCAAGGCACCGAAGTTGGAAGGAGTGAAGTTTGCCGTGCTGGGGCTCGGCGACTCCACCTACGTGAACTTTTGCCAGACCGGAAAGGATTTCGATCTCCGGCTGGAGGCGCTGGGGGCGGAACGCATTCGCGAGCGCGCCGTCTGCGATGTGGACTATAAGGCAGAGGCCGCCGCATGGATCGAAGCCGTGCTGGGGATTTTTTCTCAAGAGATTCAAGGTGCCGGAAGCTCGGCGACATTGCGCAGCTTGGCAGTCGATGTGTCGTCTGTCCCTGCCACTCAGGGCGGTTCTGAGCTCATCGATTCCGAGCATCCTTTCCCGGCCCCGATTCTTGACAGCATCGTTCTCAATGGTCGCGGCTCGGATAAGGAGACCCGGCATATCGAGCTTTCACTGGAAGGCTCGGGACTGGTGTATGAGCCTGGCGATTCGCTGGGAGTGGTTGCGGAAAACGATCCGGCGGTGGTGAACGAACTGATCGAAGCGCTCCGTCTAAAGCCAGAAGAGCCGGTGCCGGACGGAACAGGGGACGTATCGCTTGCAATGGCGCTGGCCCGCCATTACGAGATCACCACGATTACTCCCCGCTTTGTGGAGCGTTATGCGGAAATCGCTGATGCTACTCAACTCCGCAACCTCGCACGGCCTGAGAATCGGACCGATCTGTTCGCCTATCTCTATGGGCGGCATATCATCGATCTGGTAGAGGAGTTTCCGGTCGGCGGACTCGACGGCAAGGCTTTTATATCCATGTTGCGCAAGTTGCAGCCGCGGCTTTATTCGCTGGCTTCGAGCCAGGCGGCTTATCCCGAGGAAGCTCACATTGCGGTTGCCATTGTGCGATACCAAAACAACGGCCGAATCCATAAGGGTGTGGCTTCGTCCTATCTTGCCGAGCGGCGTTCCATCGATGACACCGTCTCGGTTTTTCTGGAGCGCAGCGAACACTTCCGGCTACCCGCGAACGGTGAGTCGCCGATCATCATGGTGGGAGCCGGCACCGGGATCGCACCTTTCCGCGCCTTTCTTCAAGAGCGTGAGGCCGCAGGTAGCACCGGACGGAACTGGATATTCTTCGGTGAGCGTCATTTTCGAACTGACTTTCTCTATCAGCTCGAATGGCAGCAGTTCCTCAAAGACGGTACGCTCAGCCGCATGGACGTGGCGTTCTCGCGTGACCAGGAAAACAAGATCTATGTGCAGCACCGGCTGCTGGAGCAGGGAAAAGAGGTCTATGCCTGGCTCGAAGACGGCGCCACGCTTTATGTCTGTGGGGATGACAATCACATGGCGCCCGATGTTCACGAGGCACTTCTCACAATCGTGGCGCGGGAGGGCGGGATGAGCCGCGAACAAGCGGACGAGTACGTCAAACGCCTTCAACAGGAAAAACGCTACCAGCGCGACGTTTATTAATCGACGACATCGAATGAGCAGGATTGATCATGGCAGATCCAACTAACTCGGACCACGCAGGCGGCGGCCCCGAATCGCCCATCGAGAATCTGAATCCGGGCGAATCCGTAAAGGCGCAAAGCAACTATTTACGGGGAACCATCGCCGAGGGATTGCAGGCTCCGCTGACGGGAGCGATTCCCGGCGATGCCACGCTGCTTCTCAAGTTCCACGGCACCTATCAACAGGATGACCGCGACCTCCGCGACGAACGCCGCCGCCAGAAGCTGGAACCTGACTACCAATTCATGATCCGGGTGCGCCTGCCTGGGGGCGTGTGCCAACCCAGGCAATGGCTTACGCTGGACGAGTTGGCGCGCCGCTATGGCAACGGCACCCTGCGCCTCACCACGCGGCAAACCTTTCAATTCCACGGCATTCGCAAGAATCACCTGAAGCGTACGATCCAGGAGATGAATGCGGCCTTGGTTGATTCCATCGGGGCCTGCGGAGACGTGAACCGCGGCGTTCTTTGCTCACCCAATCCTGCGCAGTCGGCGATCCATGCGAGTTTGTATCCGCTTGCCAAGCGGGTGAGCGAGCACCTGCTGCCACGGACCCGTGCTTATCACGAGATATGGTTGGACGAAAAACAAGTGGCAGGCAGTCCAGCTCGGGAAGAAGAAGAGCCCATCTATGGCCGCACGTATCTCCCGCGCAAATTCAAGATTGCCTTCGCGGTTCCGCCCGTCAACGACGTCGATATCTACACCCAGGACATCGGATTCATCGCGATCGCCGATGGCGACGAACTCGTTGGCTTCAACGTATGCGTGGGCGGAGGAATGGGACGTACGGACAACGACCCTGCCACTTATCCCAGGCTAGGGGATGTGATCGGCTTCTGTGCTACCCGAACAGGTGATCGAGCTTGCGGAAAAGATCGTTACCATCCAGCGTGACTTCGGCGATCGCACGGAGCGTAAGCATGCGCGGATGAAGTACACCATTGATGATCGTGGTATCGACTGGTTCAAAGCTGAGTTGGAACGCCGCCTGGGCTGGGGCCTGAAAGATGCCCGGCCGTTTCACTTCGATACCAATGGCGACCGCACCGGCTGGACCTCGGGGATCGACGGTGCGTGGCACTGCACACTGTTCATCGAGAATGGCCGCATACAGGACAACGGAAATCTGCGCCTGATGAGTGCATTGCGCGAGGTTGCGCGCGTCCACGCAGGGGATTTCCGTCTTACGCCAAACCAAAACCTGATCATCTCCAATATTGCGGCAGACCAACGGTCGCGGATCCAGGTGCTGTTGGAAGAGTACGGGCTTGCCGAGCGGCCGCAGTTGAGCGTGCTCAGGCAGAACTCCATGGCCTGCGTATCGATGCCGACCTGCGGGCTTGCCATGGCCGAGAGCGAACGCTACCTGCCCAGCCTGATCACCAAGCTTGAAGCCATTGTGGCCGAGTGCGGCCTGAAGGATGTTCCGATCATCGTCCGGATGACTGGGTGCCCCAACGGCTGCGCGCGGCCGTATGTCGCCGAAATCGGCTTCACCGGGCGCGCGCCGGGATATTACAACCTCTATCTGGGCGGCGGCTTTCACGGCCAGCGACTGAATCGGTTGTTCCTCGAGAACGTTGGCGAGGAAAAGATTCTCGAGGTGCTCGCTCCAATGCTCCGTACGTATGGGGCCGAACGACGGACGGACGAGCATTTCGGAGATTTCGTCATTCGCGCCGGCTACGTCCGGGAAGTCACAAGCGGCCGCGGATTCAACCAATAAGTCGCTCATTGCGAGTCGTTGACTTTCTGTTCGCCGAAAGATACATTTGATCCATGAAGATCCGTGTTCAGAACATGTGCTGTTGTCGGCTGGCGCACAACTATGTTCTGGCGAGTAGGACGGATTGATCGACAGCTAAGTCATCATCTTATCCAAGAGGTTAAAGCCCACTCACCAGACATGTTGAGTGGGCTTTTTCTTATGCAAATCACGCAAAATGACATTCGATGTTTTATGAGGAGCTTACTGTGGACAAGAAAGAGGCAAAGGCCAACGTCTCCCGTTTCGTGGTTCTCGCATTTTGCTTACTGGGAGTACTCGGCAACGCACTCGCACAGCAGCGCGTGACGCTACTGAACGTGTCCTACGATCCCACCCGCGAGCTTTATCAGGACTACAACGCCGCTTTCGCGCGTTACTGGAAGGCAAAGACCGGGCAGGATGTCACGGTCAATCAATCGCATGGCGGATCGGGCAAACAGGCCCGGGCGGTCATCGACGGACTTCCCGCCGACGTGGTTACGCTGGCCCTGGCCTATGACATCGACGCCATCAGCGCCAACGGCGGCCTGATTGCCCCGAACTGGCAAGCGCGGCTGCCCAACAACAGCACGCCCTATACTTCCACCATCGTGTTTCTGGTACGCAAGGGAAACCCGAAGCACATCAAGGATTGGGACGATCTTGTCCGGCCCGGTGTTTCCGTCATTACGGCGAATCCAAAGACGGGAGGCGGCGCGCGCTGGAATTATCTGGCGGCCTGGGGCTATGCGTTACACGTGAACCATAACGACCAATCCAAGGCCCGCCAGTTTGTCACGCAGTTGTACAAAAACGTTCCGGTACTGGATTCAGGCGCGCGGGGCTCGACCACTACGTTTGCGCAGCGTGGCATCGGCGACGTGCTGATTGCATGGGAGAACGAAGCATTTCTTGCGGTGAAGGAACTGGGCAAAGACAAGGTGGAAATCGTTGTACCCTCCTACAGCATCCTGGCCGAACCTCCGGTTGCGGTGGTGGATAAAGTGGTGAACAAACGTGGCACCGCCGTGGTCGCCAAGGCCTATCTCGAATACCTGTACTCCGACGAAGGACAGGAAATTGCGGCGCGTCACTATTACCGTCCGCGCGCACAATCGATAGCCAAAAAGTACGCTTCGCAGTTTCCCAAGTTGACTCTGTTTACTGTCAACGAAGTTTTTGGCGGCTGGCAAAACGCGCAGAAGATACATTTCTCCGATGGCGGTATATTTGATCAGATCTATGGAAATTGAGATCTGGCCTGAGCTGATGCGGAGATCGGTGGTATGAGCGAGTTGGAATTTACCGAAGAGCGGTTGGAGCGTTACAGCCGGCACATTCTGCTGCGGGACGTTGGCGTCGAAGGCCAAATGAAGATTTTCGACGCCAAGGTTCTGATCATCGGCGCGGGCGGTCTGGGCTCGCCGGTTGCTTTGTACCTGGCGGCGGCCGGGGTGGGCACGCTTGGCATTGCGGACGCGGACAGCGTCGAGCTTTCCAATCTGCAGCGGCAGGTGATCCATCACACGCCCGATGTCGGAAAGCCGAAGGTGGAGTCGGCAGCAGAGAAGATACGTGCCATCAATCCCGACGTTCGGGTCCGCACCTACCATGAGTGGGTGCGCGCGGCCAATATCCGGCAGATGATCCGCGACTACGATTTTGTGGTCGACGGCGCCGACAACTTCGTTACCAAGTTTCTAATCAATGACGCTTGTGTGCTGGAGCGCAAGCCGTTTTCCCACGGCGGTATTCTGCAATTCAACGGGCAGACCATGACCGTGCGTCCTTGGGAGTCCGCCTGCTATCGATGCGTCTTCCGCGCCGTTCCGCCAAGAGGCGTAGTTCCATCCTGCGCCGAGGCTGGAGTTCTGGGTGCGGTGGCAGGGATGCTGGGTACGATTCAGGCCGCTGAAGTGCTCAAGTTCATCACCGGGGTGGGGAAGTTGCTCACCAACTCTCTGCTGATCTTCGACGCCAAGGATATGAGCTTTGACAAAGTGACGATGGAGCGCGATCCAAAGTGCGCGGTCTGTGGAGAACAACCCACGATTCTCGAACTGGTGGATGAAGAGCAGCCCGAGTGCGACTTGAAAACGGTACGGGGCAAAAGCTGATTGTGATTATCATGGTAGTGAGGGTTTAGGAGAAACTCTGATGTCCTACGAAATTCCGGAGTCATTGCCGGGAGAGCTTGTCGAGTTGGAATCGTTGATTGCGAAATACCGCGCGGGCACCCTCGATGCGGCTTCGCTGAAAGCGCGGCGGGTTCCATTCGGCTGCTACGAACAGCGTAAAGATGGCACGTACATGGTGCGCGTGCGTACCACCGGCGGAGCGCTTACGCCGGCGCAGTTACGGTCTCTCGCTGTGGTTTGCGACCAATACGGCAGCGATATGATTCATATCACCACTCGCCAGGAATTCCAGGTTCATGAGGTTGCGATTGAGAACGTGATCACGGTGATGCGCGAGCTGTTTTCCGCGGGCCTGTCCACGCGCGGCGGCGGGGGCAACACCGTGCGGAACATCATGATCTCGCCCGATGCCGGCGTCTCTCCGGAAGAGGTCTTCGATCCGAGTCCGTATGCTTTTGCTTTGACCAGCCGACTCATCTCGGAAGCCGATTCGTGGGTGCTTCCGCGCAAATTCAAGATCGCCTTTTCCAACTCCGGCAAAGACACCGCCTACGCCCAGTTCAATGACCTCGGCTTCGTGGCGAAGATCAAGGACGGGGTAAAAGGCTTCAAGGTGTATGTTGCCGGTGGCATGGGGGCCAAGCCTGAAGTGGCGCACCTGCTGCACGAGTTTATCCCGTGGAGCGACACCTACGTTGTGACGGAGGCGGCCAAGCGGCTCTTCGATAAGCACGGCAACCGAAAGAACAAACATGCGGCACGGCTCCGCTTTCTATGGAATCAGCTGGGTGAGGCGCGCTTCCGCGAGCTTTACCAAAATGAGCTGGACGAGATTCGCGCTCAGCAGCCAGCGGCCTTCATCGTGGATGAAGCTGAAGCGCGGCTCTCGACGCCTGCCATAACGCCGGTGAAGGTTGAAACTCCAGAGTATGAAATCTGGAAGCGGCGGTACACGACAGTGCAGCGCCAGCCTGGGCTTTATTCGGTTTTGATCCCGGTGTTCCTGGGGAACCTGCGGACGAAAGATGCGATTGCGTTGGCGGACTTCTTAAATGGCTTTGGCGCCGACGTGCTGCGCGCAACCTTTGGCCAGAACCTTCGCCTTCGAAACATTCCCGAAGCGTATCTGGGGAACGTCTACCAACTTGTCAGCGGTTTTTCGGAGCTTTCATCGGCCCCGGCGTTGCTCGCCAATTCCATTGCGTGTACCGGTGCCGACACCTGCAAACTGGGTATCTGTCTCTCCAAGGGAGCCCTCGCGGCTATTGCTCGCAAGCTTGCGCAATCCGGGCTGAATCTCGATGAGCTCGCAGATTTTAAAATCAACCTGTCGGGTTGCCCTAACACATGCGGTCAGCACATGCTTGCCGATCTGGGCTTCTATGGCCAGGTTGCGCGGAAAGACCAGCTCATGTTTCCCGCATACGGCGTCGTTGCCGGAGCTGTGATCGGCGATGGCAAAGCGCGTCTGGCGACACACATTGACCGGATCAGTTCGCGCGATCTGCCGGACTTCGTGGTGGACCTGCTCAAAATCTATCTAGAGAAGAAACTGCGCTACGGCTCATTCGACGAGTACGTAGCTGGCGAGGGAGCACAGGACATCCGGACTCTTTGCGATCGCTATCGTGAGATTCCCGAGTTCGAAGACGACAAGAGCTACTATCAGGACTGGGGAGCCGAAGAGGCGTTCTCACTGGTTGGCAAAGGCCTGGGCGAATGCTCGGCGGGATTGTTCGATTTGATCGAAGTTGATTTGAAGCAGATTCAATCGCTGGAAAAGAAGCTATCCGGCGGCGTGTCTGGAGAAGAGAGAGAGGACGCGCTCTATCAACTCGCGCTTTGCTCGGCTCGAATGTTGCTGGTGACGCGCGGCATCGAAGCGCATTCCGACATGGCGATCTTCGCCAGCTTCAGCATGCACTTTATCCAAGCTGGATTGGTAAATGCGCGCTTTCAGAGCGTAATCAACGCTGCACAATCCAAAGACCTCGGTGCGCTCCGTGATGGAGAGGCTGACGTTCTCGCGCTGGCTCAAGAGATCAAGACACTGTATGCCAGCATGGACAACTCGCTGCGCTTCCCGGCGGAGACGATGTCAAACGCTGGCTCTGCGGCACCTAGTCCGGTTCAAGTTGAGCGGGATTATCGCGGCGTTGCCTGCCCCATGAACTTCGTAAAACTAAAGCTCGATCTTTCCAAAATGCAGAGAGGCCAGAGAGTTCGGGTTCTTCTCGATGACGGCCCCCCGGTCGAAAACGTTCCGCGCTCGGCTGCTCAGGAAGGCCACAAAGTGCTGGAGCAAACCAGGAGTGGCAATCACTGGTCAGTGTTGATCGAGAAAGCTTAAATCGGATTACTTGAAAAATTGAAATCGACCAGCATGGTTGTATTGGGAAGCAGTCTGACGGAGCGCATCGGCAACACGCCGTTGCTGCGCCTTGAGCATTTGGCTGCGGAACTCGATGGCGTGCTGGTGTTGGCGAAGGCGGAGTGGAACAACCCTGGCGGCTCGGTGAAGGACCGAGCGGCTTCGAATATCGTGGCCGAGGCAGTGCGGGCAGGGAAGTTGGGAGCAGGCAAGATTCTGCTCGACTCCACCAGCGGAAATACTGGGATTGCTTACGCCATGTTGGGCGCGGCGCAAGGTATTCCAGTGACACTTTGCATGCCGTCGAACGTCTCGGTAGAGCGAAAGCGGATTCTTCGAGCGTATGGCGCGACGATCATTTATACCGATTCAGGCGAAGGTTCCGACGGCGCAATTCGAAAAGCGCGGGAGATGGCTGCCAACAATCCGGAGCTGTATTACTACGCCGATCAGTATTCCAACGAGGCCAACTGGCGCGCGCATTACAGCAACGGAACCGCAGACGAGATCTGGCGGCAGACCGACGGCCGGGTGACGCACTTTGTCGCCATGCTCGGAACCAGTGGAACGTTTGTGGGTACGTCTCGAAGACTGAAGGAACTGAACTCGAAGATCGTCTGCATCTCGCTGCAACCGGACTCGCCCTTTCACGGCATTGAAGGGACGAAGCACATGGTGACCTCGATCGTTCCGAAGATCTACGATCCAACGATCGCCGACCGGGACCTGGGGATCGGCACCGAAGCAGCCGAAGAGATGTGCCGGCGACTGGCGAAGGAAGAGGGGTTGCTCGTAGGCGTTTCCGGCGCAGGCGCGATGGTGGGAGCGCTGCAAGTTGCACGAAGCGCCTCTCCGGGGTCGGTGGTGGTTACCATCTTCCCCGACTCGGGCGATAAGTATTTGAGCGAACATTTCTGGGAAGACAGCACTGCAAAGTAAGGGAGCTGGGCAGGTATGGTACTGAGAATTCAGAAGACGCTGTTCGAACAACTGCGGCAGCACGGAGAAGAGACTTACCCGCACGAGTGCTGCGGCGTGCTGGTGGGCGAGTTTGGCGAGGCGGATGGACGTACAGTCGTTAGCGCTATCAGATGCGGCAACACGCGTACCGACTCACCAGAGAACCGCTATCATATTAGTCCTGCGGAACTGGTGCGCATTCAGCGCGAGGCCGGACTGGCGGGCCAGGATATCGTGGGCTTTTATCATTCGCATCCGGACTGCGCCGCGCAGGCATCCAGTACCGATCTGGCCGAGGCGCACTGGACGGGATGCTCGTACGTGATTACCAGCGTCGAAAACAGAAAGGCCGTTGTCACCAACTCTTTTTTGTTGCGGGGCAGCGAAGAAGCCAAGCACTTTGACGATGAAGCGATCGAAGTGGTTTAGAAAACAATGCAAGCCGAAACAAGCCGAGCTATTTCGAAAAGGAAGAACATGCCGATCAAAGTCCTGATTCCTACGCCGCTCCGCCCCTATACCGGGAAACAGTCCACGGTTGAAGTGACCGCAAAGACGGTGGGCGAAGCCTTGAACAACCTGGTCGCCCAGCATCCTGATTTGCGCAAGCACCTGTTTGCGGAAGACGGCAGGCTGCGCTCCTTTGTCAATGTGTACCTGAACGATGAAGACATTCGCTACCTGGCGAAAGACGCTACGCCAGCCAGTGAGAGCGACACCATTACGATTGTGCCCTCGGTTGCCGGAGGCCTCTAGACCTGCATCGGCTCACCTTGCAAAGGAATCTAACCAAACCGTAGTACCGGAGATGGCAGTGGCAACATTGAACGAAAGCATTCCTGCAACCTTGAACAAAGATGAAATTCTGCGCTATTCGCGGCACCTGATCATGCCCGAGGTCGCCATGGAGGGCCAACTGAAGCTAAAGGCCGCCCGTGTGCTCTGCATCGGCGCCGGCGGGTTGGGCTCGCCGCTGGCCTTGTACCTGGCTGCCGCCGGAGTGGGAACCCTGGGCCTGGTCGACTTCGACGTGGTGGATTACACCAATCTGCAACGGCAGGTGATCCATCACACCAGCGACGTGGGCCGTCCCAAACTGGACTCGGCCATCGACAAGCTGAACGCGATCAATCCCTTTGTGCAAACCGAGCGCTTCGAGACGATGTTGACCAGCGCGAACGCGCTGGAGATCTTCCGCGGCTTCGACATTATTGCCGACGGCACCGACAACTTCGCTACGCGCTACCTGGTCAACGATGCCTGCGTGCTGAGCGGTAAGCCGAACGTCTATGCTTCGATCTTCCGCTTTGAAGGGCAGGCCAGCGTCTTTGCCACCAAGGATGGCCCCTGTTACCGCTGTCTGTATCCGGAGCCGCCGCCGCCCGGACTGGTGCCGTCGTGCGCCGAGGGCGGAGTGCTTGGCGTGCTTCCGGGACTGCTCGGTGTCATCCAGGCGACCGAGGTCATCAAGCTGATTCTTGGCGCGGGCGATTCGCTGATTGGCCGCCTGTTGCTGGTGGACGCGCTGGCCATGCGCTTCCGCGAGATGCGCGTCCGCAAGAATCCGGATTGCCCGGTGTGCGGCGCCAATCCGACGGTGAAAGAGCTGATCGATTACAACCAGTTCTGCGGCATTCGCGGAGAAGATGCTCCGTCGGACGCCAAGGTTCCAGAGATTCAGGTTGGGGAACTGAAGCGCCGTCAGGATGCCGGGGAAGATCTATTCGTTCTCGATGTTCGCGAGCCGCATGAATACCAGATCTGCAACCTCGGCGGCTATCTAATCCCGTTGGGCGATCTGCCCAAGCGCATCCATGAACTCGACTCCAGCCGCGAAATCGTGGTGCACTGCAAGAGCGGCGGACGTAGCGCCAAGGCCGTGGATTTCCTGCGCCAGTCGGGCTTCAAACGCGCGTCCAACCTTACCGGCGGCATCCTGGCTTGGTCCGACAAGGTCGATCCGTCCGTTCCCAAGTACTAACGGAAGAGGTAGTGACAGAAAAAGGCCAGCCTCTTCGCGGAGACTGGCCACAAAACCGTGCTCATCGAGCCCACCAGCGGCAACACCGGTATCGCACTCGCATTTGTAGCAGCGGTGAAGGGATACGAGCTAATCCTCGTGATGCCGGAGACAATGAGCCTGGAGCGCCGCGTGCTCATGCTGGCATTCGGCGCCAAGATCGTGCTCACTCCCGGCCCCAACGGCATGAAGGGCGCAGTTACCAAGGCCGAGGAGATTCTCGCCAATACTCCGAACGGTTACGTTCTGCAACAGTTCAATAACTTCGCAAATCCCCAAATTCACTTTGAGACCACCGGCCCCGAGATCTGGAACGACACCGACGGCAAGGTAGACATCCTGATCTCCGGCGTAGGTACGGGCGGCACGCTGACCGGCGTCGCGCGCTACATCAAGGCGAAGAAGCCCAGCTTCAAGGCGATTGCGGTCGAGCCGACAGACAGCCCAGTGCTCTCGGGCGGCAAGCCGGGTCCGCACAAGATTCAGGGAATCGGCGCTGGTTTTGTGCCCGGCGTGCTGGATACCAAGTTGATCGACGAAGTCATCCAGGTTACCAACGATGAGGCGCTCGACTTCGCGCGCCGCCTGCCCAAGGAGGAAGGTTTGCTGGTTGGAATCTCCTCCGGAGCCGCGGTTGCTGCGGCGCTGAAGGTCGCACAGCGACCCGAGAATGCGGGCAAGCTGATCGTCGCCATCATTCCTGACTTTGGCGAGCGCTACCTGAGCACGGTTCTGTTTGAGGAACTGCGCAAGGAAGCCCAGGCACTGCCTACCACGCCGATTGCTGAGTCGGCAGCTCCCAAGCCGTAGTCGCGGAGGTTCCCAGGATTGCCACAAAAACGAAGTCCCAAGGGTTCAGCCCCTTGGGACTTTTTCTGTGGTGCGCCGTGCATGTCGCGTGGAAAAAGCAGGCCAGGGCGGACTTCGGCGTGATGCCGTCTGGCGTTTAGAAATGACAGGAAACGCCATAGCAGAGTCGGCTGAGTGCCGCAGAAGCCCGATATATGCCCAAGTTGAGCAACATTGAACAGATTGCAGGACTTTGGAAGTGAGAAGGTGGTGGAGTGATAAAGAGACACAGGAGGCTAACGTGCTCTGGACGGCTTACATAGTGCTTCTGGTGTTGTGGCTGATGGGATTCAGTATTCAACTCGGTTGGACATTGATCGATTTGCTTCTTGTCGCCGGGTTTGGTGGTGCCGGTCATCAACCTGTTGGACGCGTAAGCTGACGATCGGATCGTTTTTTGCGCACGAATTCAAATTCCTAGCCATCACTCGTGGACTCCTGAAACGAATACCCACAAGGCGACGATCTTCCCAGGTCGAGCCCTCAAAAAGGCGACGTAAGATTGCTCTGGAAGGACTCCGACGTGGCTGCAATAGGGAGCGTTGCCCAAACAACGGCCGATGGCTTACCGGCTACAGTGATCTCGCTCGGAGTGACCGGATGGAGATCCAATAAAAGGATTCTGCCGTCGGAGTGATAGGTCTCGCCGGACGCAGTTAGCGCCTGTAACACCGGATCGGGGGAATGCAAATATTCCTGCCGGCTGACTGACGATGTATTGGTCAGGTCGGCTCCAACGAAATCACGTTCGGCATCGACCGCAGGGTCGATCCTGTGGCCGATTAGATGCCCTCGCGTCGCGATTTCAACCGCAATGTCGTGGGTGGCCGAAGCCGCCCAGACGGGCGTGCCATCCATCGTGTAATCGGTTTTCCAGACTCGAATATGGTGACGCCGAGAGGCAGCCGCGCCTGGCTCCGGTAAGGCATACGAGTAATCCTGCACTCTTCCGAACAGAAAAAGCCTGGACATCGGTAGCCGCGCGTCGTTGGTTCCATGCCACAACAGGTGCCAGACGAATATCGGCTTAAATTTGTCAGTCTTGACCCAACCGGCGCGCTCAAAGGCCTTCTGTATGTCTTCCTGTTGACCGACAAACACCAGGTTGAGCATGTCGCCCTCGCGGCCCTCGCCGCTGAACACTCGCGGCGGCAGATAATCCATCATCCCATCGAGTTCAGAAGGGCTTTCTGGTGAGCGTTGTAACCCCGCGGATAGAACCGACGCGACTCCGTCGATATGGGCCGTGAGTTCCGTACTTTTCAACACAGTGCTGTCGTGGCCACGGATGAGCATGAAAACCGGCGCTGCAGGCAGGAAGAGCGCTCCGGTGGCGATCATCGCAGCCGCCATCAACTTGGTACGGGAGCGTCCTTTCACTTCCATGCGGGCACTCAGCCCGACCCGATCGCCATTGACCAGTTCTACCGAATCGAGTTTCAGGGCTACGCGGCCTCCCATTCCCAGAAACCGCTTGTGATTCACTCCAGTGACCGAACCGCGCGCCACGGTTCCTGCCGGAATCACGGTGAAGCCTTCGACGCTCACATCCCGCACCACGACAAAATCCAGGAGGTCTCCCACGCGCGCGTGCGCAGAGGAAACACTTTCGGCAAGTTGGAGCTGGACGGGAGTTCCATCCGGAATGGTCAAGCGGGCAGGAACCGTACTCATTTCCTGGGCTGAAACACACGGCATGAGCAACGTCGAGAGCAGAATGCAAAATGGTACGTTGCGGAGATACAGGCTGAACATGGAAGCCGCCTTTACGAGAGGCGCTCGCCTCTCATCCGCGACGGCCAAGGATGTCTGGCGCAATGGCGAAGTGGATGACAAAACTCTAGCGCAGGCGGAAGGTTGCGTATGTTCCATATTGCACACCCCGGAGATTCGCCGGCGTCCCGCGGAATCATTCGGTTCGAAGATGCGCCGGGGCGTGATCCCTTTATGTTTGCTCGCAATCGCGGGCCAAAGGCATCCGTAGCCGCTGCTCTTGAGGTCTAGGCGGCGGTGGCCGCAGTTTTGGAGCCCCGTATTGTTGGCGCCGTAGCTTCCCGCTTAGTTTTCATCTTTCGCAGGGCCGGGCGCCGGCTATTTTCAGCGCGGGTTATGTTTAGCTGATTGCGCAAAACCAATCGCGCTTTGTGAAGCTGCGATTTGCTGGTGCCGAGGGAACAGCCCAGCATCTCGGCAATTTCGTTGTGCTCATACCCTTCAACGTCGTGCAGCACAAAAATGATGCGATAGCCGGGAGCGAGGTTCTCGATGACGCGTTTCAGAATTACACGGTCGATGGAACCGGCAAGAACCCGATCCTCGGAGCCGTAATCTTTTCTTGGGCCACCGTCTTCTGCGGGCTCCAGAGTGTCCTCGATGTACACTTCCGGAAGTACGCGCTTACGTAAGCGCATGAGGACAATGTTGACCGTGAGGCGGTGCAACCACGTGGCAAAAGCGGAATCTCCGCGAAAAAGTGCAATCTTTCGATAAAGCTGGAGAAAGGCTTCCTGAGCGAGGTCTTCCGCCACGTCAACATCCCGAATCATGCGGAGACATAACGAGTAAACCCGCTTTTTGTGAAGATTGTAAAGAAATTCAAAGCACTCACCGTGGCCTTGCTTGGCACCTTCGACGGCTTCAGTTTCTGACATTCCCGATGCCAGCATCATTCTTGGGGTGGCCAATTGTTTCCTCCTCGGGGCTTTTTTTGTCGCTCCCATAAACCTGCATACCATTGACTGCAAACTGGCGTATAGCAATAACTTATCCCCCAAAGCGATTGGATTGCGGCTTTGGGAGTGTTTCCTTTGTACTCTCATGGTTTTCCCGAATCTGAGCAAAATTGAACAGTCCTGCTTCTAAGTTGCACGTTTCCAGTTTCCGCTCGGGACTATAATCTCCGTACTCGGGAGGGGCCGTGTAGATTCCGAGTAGGAGATTCCCGTGGCCGTCACGAGCGCCGTCGTCACGAAGAAGAAAGTGAGGAAAATGCCCACTGACCGCAGCGCAGCCTTACTTCTGGCGTCCGCTCGTGTGGTGGAATTGAATCCGCTGTACGGAGGACCTGAACGGACTGGCACCTTCGATCCACGCCTCCTCCTGACGAGACTCTCCGTTGGGAAAACTACTCGGGCGTACTTGGCTGAGGAATCGGTCTTCGCGCAAGGTGATCCGGCGGACGCGGTGTTTTATCTCCAGAGCGGCAAGGTGAAGCTCACGGTTGTGTCCAAGAGTGGCAAAGAAGCCGTGGTTGCGATCCTGCCGGAAGCCAGCTTCTTCGGCGAAGGCTGCCTGGCAGGTCAACCGCTTCGTATGGCCGCAGCCAGCACAGTTCAGCCGAGCACGATGATTCGCGTGGAAAAGCAAGCGATGGTCGCCCTCCTTCATCGTGACACGGAGTTTGCCGAAGGCTTTCTCGCCTATCTTCTTTCCCGGAACATTCGCATGGAAGCCGACCTCGTGGATCAGCTTTTCAACTCCAGCGAAAAACGCCTCGCCCGACTCCTCTTGCTGATGGCCAACTTTGGCCGGGAATCGAAACCCATACCGCTCATTGCAAATATGAGTCAGGAAACCCTCGCCGAAATGATCGGCGCCACCCGGTCGCGGGTCAACTGTTTTCTGAATCGGTTCAGGGAGATGGGTTTCATTGAATACAACAGCGGCGGCATGCGCGTGCACAGTTCGCTGGTCAGCGTCGTCCTGCATGACTAGTTGGCGGTGTTCGTGGGACTTTGAAGGGCTATCCTGTGCCGCCACCGCCTGCCGCTCCATGACCGGAAAAGTATGTGTTCGCCAGTATGGGCGACATTAAGACTCAATAGTGTCTAAAAGTGACCAGATATCCGTTCACGTTTTTCCTATTATGAAAGCTGACGAAGCAATCCAAGGCTCGTCCGGAGGAAAAACATGACACGGCCAAGCACGCAGAATGAGATCACAGGCAAGATTCACCAGGTGAAGGGCACGATCAAGGAAAAACTGGGCCAACTCACAGACAATCCCAAACTGGAAATCGAAGGCACGACGGAGAATCTGGCCGGACACATCCAAGACAAGCTTGGGCAGGTGCAGAGGGTCGTTGAAAAACCGTGACGAGCGAACAACCGTGAATGATCGGCAAGTCAAGTTCCAGAAAGCCAGTTCATTGCAATAGAGTTGCGAAGGCAGGGAGATGCTATGTCGTTTGGTCTTTACTCGATTGGATTCGCCATTGTGATCGGTGGCCTGATTTATGCGGCGAATCTGCTGCACATGCCCGCACACTGGATCGCAGTGGGCGCTATCGTAATGATTGGTGTCGGGATTCTGAAGGGCGTGAAGGCGACCCGACAGAAGGACCCAACTGGAGAGTAACGGCGGGACAATCGCACACGCCACAGCACGGCAGCACAGGGCGCCGAGGTTCAGCGTCCTGTTTTCCGTTTCCGAACAATTCATTCGCAGCTTACGATGCCGCTTTCAGTCGCACGACCGACGTAGCCTCCATGTGTTCCTCGAACAGAGCCCGGTAGCGAGTCATGGCCGCACGCAGTTCATCGGTCGTAGCTTCGGAGCTGCCAACGCGCGTCGTTTTCTCGTGCGCGGAGCGGTAGTTCTCCATAACCTTTGGGTGATCGACGGAGATGTTGGCGGCGCGCTGATCGAAATCGGATACGGGATAGATTTCCCTACGCGATTTCAGGCAAGACGTGCACGTTGTCTTGTCCGTTTCTTTCAGCACCCTCAGAGGCGAACTCGCGGTGAAGCGGCAAAACGTTGGTGAAGTGTCCAATTCCAATCCACTGCTGTTTTGAGTCCAGTGCGGCTACCAGAGCCGTACTGCAGCCCCCAGGTGCATCACGATCACCACCACTCGCCTGCAAGGCGATCTCAATAATCTTCTCCAGCAGATTCAGCGGCTCTTGAGTGAAATCTCCGAGACGCTCCGCGCTATAGCTCTGGAGTGCCGGGATGTCGTCCCACGTCAACCCGACCGGAACCCCCGCAACTTCGTCGAGATACTGTTTGAAATGGGGCTCTGCTCCGAGGCTTGTCTGGTGGATGCGGCCCTGCGCATAGAGCCTCTGCATGTCGTCTTTTGAAAATCTCCAACGGCCCGTCACCCCAAGGAATTCGTACTCTGGCTTCCCATTGGATGCAGCAGACGTACCCGAAGCCAAGAGATTACCGAGCCGATACCGGCGACCCGTCTCAGGCTCCGCATTCGTGTATAGCTTGTCCACGTAATCGTCATCGCTGGGGTGGTAGAGGTGCTCGAAATAGCATCTTGAATCGCCGCTATAAAGCAGAAGAGTGCTATGAACGCGGCCAAGGCGCTTGGAATTGTACGTGGCATCATTGGGGTCTGCCTGCCGCTTCCACCTGAACTCATTGATGAAGTTGCCCTGGCCAAATACTCCATCGAGCATCTCCGCAATGTAGTGTTTGGCGTCCCAGTCGCAGTGAAAATAGAAACTCCCGGTGGGCTTCAAAACACGGGCGAGTTCCACGCATCGGGGACGCATGACGTCGAGATAAGCTTGCGTGGATTCGGGACGATCCGTGAAAGCCAGCGTCTCCTTCAATTCTTTCCACAAATACTTCCGCGTCCCGTTCGAATCGGAAGAAGGGTCGATATACACGATGTCGATGCATTTGTCGGGCAACTTCTTCAGCTGCTCTAGGTTATCGCCGCAATCGATGACTCGCGTATCCACAAGGGACGAAGACTCTTCGGTGAACGCCATTTTATTTACCTGCCAGTGTCAGTATCTACCCGTGGTGCGCCAGAAGATGGTCAATACAGCTCAGCGTGGGCGAATGGATTGTAGCGTTTTAATGTGCCGCACTACAGGAGGCGGCACGAATCAGGAACCAGACTTCTCCGAGCCATATATAGGCACCGCATTCCGATAGGACAGTGGTTAGATAAAGAAGAGTATCGCGCAAACCGGTCAATATTGACCAGTAATCCAGGCGTAGGAGCCGGATACTGAGGATCGGACGGCTTCCATGATGAAGCGGAAATTCCGGAGGACAACAAAATGCGGAAAGTGAAAGACATGGCCCCTTGGGCTCATAAGTTTGTAACACGTGGTTTGGTTATGGCCGGCGCAATTTTGTTGGCGACAATGGCCTTGGCGCCAACGGCTAGCGCACAGGTTGTGATTAGCCTGACTCCGCCCGTCTGTGCCTACGGCTACTACGACTATCAACCCTATGCCTGCGCACCCATGGGATTTTACGGCCCCGGCTATTTCTACGGCGGAATTTTCCTGGGCGTGGGCCCATGGGGTAACTGGGGTTATAGCCACGGCTGGGGCGGTCATCGCTTCAACGGTGGTGGTGGAGGGGTCTACGTCGCTCACGGATACGGCGGATCGCATGGTGGCGGCTATCACGGCAGTTCGCACACTACAGTTGTGCATAGCGGCAACTATAACGGTGCCTCTCATAGCTCAGCAGTGCATGGTGGCTCGTCCCACAATAGCGGCGGCGGTGGATCGCATGGTGGCGGCGGTGGTGGATCGCACGGCGGTGGCGGCGGCGGATCGCACGGCGGCGGTGGCCATCGGTAGGCGATGGCTTCACCGGAACGTGAACAAAACGGCGGCGAGGCTGATGGCTTCGCCGCTTTGTATTTGCGGTTCAGATCACAACGATCTTCGGAATTGACTCGATAGAGAACAGCGGAGGATTGTCATCAAGCAGAAAACATTGCAACGTTTACTTATGCTGCTTACTGTCGGCCTCTGCGCGGTGGCGCTGGCTCAGAATCAACCTCCCATTCAACAGGATGCCTCCAGCCCTGGCCATGACAATGTCGTTCAGCCAAGCACTTCCTCTATCAGAATTGTAAAGCCGCGCCCTGGGCAGGCACTCTCAAACAATTTTGTCACCGTGCACTTTGAACTGGTGCGCCCCAATCCCGGCGGCAGTGATCACAACTTCGTGGTTCGACTGGACGGCCGCGATCCCGTTAATACTTCCGAAACCGCATTTACCTTTACGGAAATACGTTCAGGGCATCATGTACTTACCGTCACGGAGGTGGACGCAAATAGCAACCCGGTGCCGGATGGCAGTGCGGAAGTAGACTTCACTGTAAAGACGGAGGAGAACACCACACAACCGGCTAAAAGCGGCGGCCAGGCGGTCCCAGCCAAGTAACAGCGGTGAAGCTCCACGACTACACAATAAACATCGCCACACCTGCGACAAACATTGCGGCGGCAGTGATTGCCACAACGGTCCATCCCAGGCGAGAACTTGGTTGATTCTGCATGAGCTTCTTATCCGCAGAAACAAGCAAGATCGCGACGAGGAGAAAAGGGGCCAACAAGCCGTTAATGACCGCGGTCCAGTAGAGCGCCTTCACCGGGTTGATGCCCGAGAAGTCCAGCCCGACGCCAACAACCATTGAGAGCAGAATCAGAGCATAAAAGGCGCGGGCCTGCTTCAATCCCTTGTCCAGGCCCTGACGCCACCCGAGGGTTTCCGCGAAGGCGTATGAAGTTGATCCCGCCAGCGTTGGAATGGCCAGAAACCCGACGCCGACAATACCCATCGTAAACAGGGTCGCCGCGAACCTCCCGGCAAAGGGACGAAGCGCTTCGGCTGCCTGCCG
Source organism: uncultured Acidobacteriota bacterium (assembly GCA_963742165.1). GTDB lineage: Bacteria > Acidobacteriota > Terriglobia > Terriglobales > Acidobacteriaceae > TOLSYN. Next base: position 414,566 of record CAVUKX010000002.1, read on the forward strand.
CGAAGTCTCAATGTGCGTGATGCCGTGCTGATTGAGAGTGATCGCCGTCGTCAAAATGATAAAGAACATGACCAAGTTGGAGAAAAACGCTCCTACGCCAACGTCGATGTTCCGCAATCCAAGTTCTTCTTCGGTCGCACCTCTTCGTTGAGCAAGAGTATTTTGGCCGGCGGCCTTCTCCTCTTCCACTTCTTCACTTGCCTGCCAGAAGAACAAATACGGACTGATCGTAGTGCCTAGAATCGCCACCAGCATCGACCATTCGTCTCTGCTGCGCGGCAGGGAAGGGACAAAGGTATCGCGCAATACCCGGCCCCAGTCGGCCCCCACCACAAATGCGGTTACTGGGTAGGCAAAGAGCACCAGCACCAGCCACTTGAGAACGTTAGCGATCTGCTGATAACGGAGTCGGACGGTTGCCCACGAAATGATGAGTGCGAATCCCACAACCAACAGATGTGAATTGATGCCCGACATCATCTGGGCTGCATCCGCCATTCCGGCGAGATCCGCTGCGATGTTGATCGTATTGGCCACAAGCAGGGCCACGACGAAAACACGCACCAGCCAACTTGGAAATCTTTGCGTCAGATTGCCGGCCAGCCCTTTGCCGGTCACCTTACCAATGCGGGCACACATCATTTGGACTGCGGCCATCAACGGCCATGTCAGGAACGCAGTCCAGAGGAGCTTGGTTCCAAGCTGCGCGCCCGCAACGGAATATGTAGCAATGCCGGACGGGTCGTCGTCGGCGGCTCCGGTAATCACGCCAGGACCGATTGCCTTCAGCAGCCTTTGAATCCATCGAGATGGGGATGATATCGGCACGAAAGAGTCAGAATATAGGTGAACGGTGCATCGAGTTGCAACAGCCACGTCTTGGACCCAGCCGAGACTCAAAGATAAGGCAACCAGCGCGCGCCTATCTGTCCATAATTGACCACTCTTTGCACAGAGCAGCATCGATTGCCTCGAATCCATAGTCGGGTTAGCTGCTCCGGTCGAGTGCACACCAAAGATAAAAACGTAGGGCGAAAGTGAAAGCCTTTGACCTATCTCAGGGCAATTAGCAGTTGTGAGCTATAGTGACCAGCTTTGTCAGTTTCCGCTCTGCCAGAATGCTTAAGGTGCTCAAAGCTAGACGTGCAGCATTGGAACGCGCGCTGAATTCTATTGTTACCAAGGAGAACCCTCCGGTGAAGACGCTCAAAACTGCGCTCCTGCTGTCAGTAATCGCCATCCTCACGACGCTACCATTGAGGGTCGAAGCGCAATCGCTGGTAGCTGCGGAAGATTCATCCAGCATTGATGTGATCGCCGTCCCGGCGCATATCGATTTGACGTACACGCGCCCGACACCGGCAATCAAGCTTCACAACTACCTCTTTGACACGTTCGGCCCCTATCCCATCGTCGCTTCGGCGGCTATAGCCGGCATCGGCCAGGTGGATCATTCCCCGTCGGAGTGGGAGTTGGGTGCTTCCGGCTATGCTAAGCGCTTCGGGTCGGATTTCGGCATCGCAGCGATCACCACGACCACGCGCTATGCCATGGCGGAAGCCCTTAAAGAGGACACACTGTATTACCCCTGTGAGTGCAGAGGAGTATTCCCGAGGTTGGGCCACGCCGTGGTTTCGACGGTGACGGCACGCCACGGCGATGACGGCCACCGGGCCTTTTCGATTTCTGCGTTCGCCGCTCCATATGCGGGCACCATCACCGCTGTGTACGCCTGGTATCCCGGCAGCTACGGCGCCAAGTCCGCGCTACGGATGGGCAATTACAACCTGCTGGGAGAGTTGGGAGAGAATATCCTACTGGAGTTCTTCCACAGGAAGCCGCACCCAATGCTCACCAGCATGCACCTCACTAACGCACACCTGGCGCCAGGGCAGCCCGGTGAGTGAGCGCAATCTGCTTGCGGTCGCAGGAATGGCTTCCCCGCTTTCTGAGCAACCAGCCTCGCTCGTGTCGGAGGAATCGGGTTGCTCAAAGCGGGTGATCACCGAGTTTCTCGAGTGGTTCGGCGAACTGGGCATATATTCCTGGCAAGTTCTGCGGGCCGGAGTTACTCCCCCATTTGAGTTCGGTGAGTTGTTTCGGCAACTGGACGAAGTGGGATCGAAGTCGCTGCCATTGGTCGCATTGGCGGGTGCGGCAATCGGGGTTGTGCTTGCTCTGGAGTCCGTTCAGAGCATGACCCGATTTGGAGCCAAAGCATTGCTTCCGGCGGCGCTGGTGTATTCCATTGTCCATGAGATAGGCCCAATTATCACGGCCCTGGTAGTAAGTGGTCGTGTCGGCGCAGGAATTGGCGCAGAGTTGGCGTCGATGAAAGTGACCGAGCAGATCGATGCCATCGAGGTGTCCGCGGTAAACCCGTACCGGCTGCTCGCGGCAACACGCATTTTGGCTTGTACTCTCATGCTCCCTTTACTGACTCTTGCTGCCGACGCGTGCGGCTTGCTAACGGGCTGGATCGCACTGACCATGGTCGAACCGCTCACGCTCCATCAGTTTATTGTTAGCGGCTTTAACGGCTCAGGTTTCAACGATTTCCTGCCACCCACCTTTAAGACCGCCGTCTTTGGATTGATCATTGGGCTGATTGCCTGCTTCCAGGGGATGCGCACCCGCGGAGGCGCCGAGGGTGTGGGACGTGCAGCCACCAGTTCGGTGGTGGTGTCCTCGCTGTTCGTGATCCTGGCAGATGTGGTGTTGGTAAAGTTCATTCTCCTGTTTTTCCCATAAGCGAAGATTCAAGCATTTCACGGACAAACTATGGCCAGCACCGAACAAATCCCGATGAAGTTGGACGCCAGCAAAGACGGCTGCATACCTGTGGTTGCAGTCGACAAAGTGCACCAGTCCTTCGGCGCTCAAGAAGTCTTGAACGGGATCAGCCTCACCGTGGGCCGCGGAGAAACCCTGGCGGTACTGGGGCGCAGCGGTTCCGGTAAAAGTGTATTACTGAGGCTCATCATCGGACTGCAACAACCAGACTCGGGATCCGTGAGCCTCCACGGACAAGACATCGCCACACTGTCTCTCGACCAACTCAATGTAATCCGGAAGAAGATGGGCTTTCTGTTTCAGCATGCCGCGCTGTACGACTCGCTAACCGTTGAGCAGAACGTCGCTTTTCCCTTGCAGCACCACCGGAAGGATATGTCGCGCTCTGAGCAGGCGGATCGCGTCAAACAACTGCTGGCGGAAGTTGGCATGGAAGGGCATTTCCAAAAAATGCCTTCCGATCTCTCCGGTGGGATGCAGAAACGGGTGGGGCTGGCACGGGCGCTGGCGTTGAATCCGGATATCCTTCTACTCGACGAGCCCACCGCTGGCCTCGATCCCATCGGTTCCGCCGAGATTGATGAGTTGGTTCTCAAGCTACAGGCGGAACATCACATGGCCTCCATCGTAGTAACTCACGATATGCACAGCGCCAAAACAATTGCAGACCGTCTGATCCTTCTGAATCATGGCAAGGTTACGGCCGAAGGCACTTTTCAAGAACTTCAGGGAAGCTCCGACGAGTTTGTTCGTGAGTTTTTAAAGGATTTGTAGGAGAAGGTTATGTCAAGAGCAGCGCGGTTGGGAGCATTCATCATCGTGACCTTGGCCATTCTCGTGGCCGGTGTCTTCATCATTGGAAGCAAGCAGTATCTCTTCAGTTCGACTTACCAGGTCAAAGCGCAGTTCGATAATGTGGCTGGGTTGGATGCGGGCGGCGATGTGCGGGTAGGCGGAGTCCACAGTGGAACGGTGCACAGCATCTTATTGCCGCACAAGCCCGGCGAAAAAGTCACAGTAGTGGTGGACCTCGGCAATTCAACGCACGAGATCATTAAGCAGGACTCCGTGGCCACGATCGAAACCGAGGGATTATTGGGAAACCAGTATCTGGCAATCTCGTTCGGCTCTGCCACTTCTCCCAACGTGCGGGACGGCGGACTGCTCGCCAGCCAACAACCACTCGAAATGACAGACCTGCTCAAGAAAGCCAGCGGCCTTCTCGATAGCAGCCAGCAAGCCATCCAGAACGCCACACTGGCAACGGAAAACCTGGACTCGATTTCCGCCAAAATCGATCGTGGCGACGGAACCGTAGGCGCGCTGGTGAACGACCGGCAGCTCTACAACGACCTTGAACAGACGACAGGCACCTTGCGCGCCACCATGATTCAGGCGCAGGCGGGCGTTACCGACTTTCAGGAAAATATGGAAGCCCTGAAGCACAACTTTCTCTTGCGCGGGTACTTCAAGAACCGCGGATACGAAGACACCGTCGACGTGGGCAAGAATGAAATCGTGGGGATGCCGGAAGGCACGCCCGTCAAGCAATTTACGTACTCATCGAAGCAGCTTTTTGATAAGCAGGATTCCGCCAAGCTGAAAAATCAGAAATCTCTACATGATGGGGGCGAGTTCCTGGCTAACAACCAGTTCGGATTCGCGGTGATTGTGGTATCGGCCGGCAAAGAAGGCGACGCCCAGAAAGAGATGCAGCTAACTGAGGCGCGCGCCATGGTCGTGCGCGAATATCTGGTCGAAAACTTCGGCTTTGATGATACCCAGCTCAAGACCCTGGGAATGGGCAAACAGGCTACCAAGAATTCAGACGGCGACTGGGGGACGGTGCAGATCTTCATCTATCCTCCGGGAGCGGAGATCCCGCATGGCAAGCAGGCGCAAGCAGTGAGTTCATCGACACACATCCCGGACCAACCGGTTCCTGTTGCTGACAACGCCGCAGTGCAGAAGCAATAGCAATGGCGGCGGCATTCATCCGGACTGGATCATGGTGTCACTGACAAGTGGAATCGGGGACGGCCGAACAAGACTGCTCCCCGGACCAATCCGGATATGTTCTTCGTTCAACGCTGTTGCTTGTTTTTACTGTCCCCGAAATGGTGAGTCTTGGGTTGAGATGTTGACCGCAAGATAGTGTTGCCGCCCGAAGGTTCGGGCTTCTGCCGGCTTGGCGAAAAATACGTCCACAACCGAGCGAAGCTCATCTGCCGATGTGGTATCCACAAAATGCGCCAGTCTTGCTTTGTGCTGGTTTTTGGTGAGCAGCACGATGTAGTCATTCATTCGTGCATGCAAAGTTTGCTGCGCGGTCGGTGAAAGGGCGATGTTGAGCACCTTGTCTTCCGGTAAGATGTGATCGGGAACAGCATAAGACTGTGCCGTTTTCAGGCCATTGGCAAAACTACCTTGGCCTGTAAACGCTGTCACTTGCACAGCCGTTTTGTGCTGGTTCAGGAACCCCAGTTTGTTTTCTGCGCTTGCGAGAAGCTGATTGGTTTTCTGCAGCTGAAGTTTGGTTTGCGTAAGTTCATTGCCCTGCGCAGTGAGTGCGGATAGGAAATGATTCTTGTCGTGTTGATAACGCAAAGTGTAGGTCAGCGCCGTGCTGCCGATCACCAGCAATGCCAGGCTCACTATATTGACCGCGCGCCACATGCTCATGGCTACCCCTCAGTTGTAAGAGGAAGCGGGAATAGCCTTGGTAACTGTCGCATCACTTCTTCACTACGTAGCAATCCTAGGTCCGGCTAGGACAGAAGTCTGGTCAAACTAGACCACTTTGGCCTTCGAGGCTTTTGGTTTCTTCGAAACCGCCGCTAGCAGCATTGGATTACTGGGATTGCATGAGCTCCCAAGAATAATTGAGCTTTTTCCCACACGCGAAGCAGACCTGGTACGTTCGGTTTTCGATGGTAAAGACACGGCTCAGTTCGCAGTGATGGCACTCGAAGACAAACTGGAAGACCCGATGCAGGGCCTTCATAAATCCTGCGCTCTCTGCCGGCGGTCGAAATCTCCATTGGCATCCAGCCACTCCAGGAGAGAAAGAACACTCGTCCGGGCCAGGGCAATCGAGCAGTCCGCCGCTCCGTAATAGACATTAATCGTGTCGCCGTCGGCGCTCATCGTGGTTCCACAGGGGAACACGACATCGTCAACGTCACCGCGGCATTCATAGTCGGCTTCGGGGCCAAAGATCCATTGATCGCCCCGGAGTAACAACTTTTCCGGATTCTGAAGGTCGAAGAGCGCAAGGCCCAGTCGATACAGACTTCCCGAGGCCGTCTGCCGGACTCCGTGGTAGAGCATCAGCCAACCTCGATCGGTTTGAATCGGCGGCGAAGAGAGCCCAATCTTATTCGCATCCCACCACCCGCCGCGGCGAGCCTCCAGCATGATCTTGTGGCCGCCCCAGTGCCGCAGGTCGGGCGAGTATGAAATCCAAATGTGAGCGCCCAGCGCCGTCATGGGACGATGAATGAGCGCCCAGCGGCCGTCGATCTTGTGCGGCAAAAGAGCTGCGTCCTTGTCATCGGGCGACATGATCACCCCAAGTCTCTCGAAGCTGCGAAAGTCTTTGGTAAGAGCGAGCGAGACGCCTGGACCGCCGCGCGAAAACGAGGTGTAGGCGACCGCGTACTGCTTCAGTTCCGGCACATAGGTCAGACGGGGATCTTCGATTCCCCAGAGCTCCTCCGGGTAGTTCTCTGGATCCGCCATAAGGGTTGGAGTGGGATCAATCTGCCATCCATCCACACCGTTTGTGGAACGTGCCGCACAGAGATGCGAGAGGCCACGGCGGTCTTCCACCCGGCAGAGAAGCAAAGTCGATCCATCTTCAAGGAGAGTTGCGCCGGCGTTGAAGACGCTATTGATGGGATAGGGCCAGTCCTTGCTGCTCAGGATCGGGTTCGCCTCATGGCGGTGCAACAGTGGCTCAACATGAAGTACGACACTCATACAATCTCCAATGGAGTACGGATATTCAGAACATTGCCGGAGGTGGCGAGTGCATCGCGTTTAGCAAAGGCCATTTCCGCATCTTCCAGAAGGCGCATCTCCAACAGCGCCATCAAGAACGAAAGCGTGGACTCTGCGCCCTGGTTCTCGTTGACCCGGTCGGGATGCAAACCATCGCGGCATCCACCTGTACTTGAGTCGTACAGCACAATCTGGAGATCGTTGTCGCCCAGGAACCAGTTGAATGCGGACCACGCATCTTTGAGCCAACGGTCATCGGCGGTTGCACGGAAGGCCTGCAGGCAAGCCGATACGGTGGCTCCGGCTTCGACGGGTTGCTGGTCGAAGCGTGCCTTCTCGCCGCCTTTACGATGAAAGCCCTGTGATCCGATGGGCACAAAATGCCCCTTCATTTCACAACGCTGCATGGTCAGAATCCAGTCCAAAGATTCAAGACCTGCCGTTAGCATCACTTTGTCCGAGGTGCGCATGGCGCATGCAATCAGCGCCTGTGGCAATCGGGCGTTGGAGTATGCGAGGACATCCTCGAACCATTGCCACCCAGTCGAGTGAGTCGAGCCGTAAATGTCGAGCAAGCGGTGCGATAGTTCATCCATCGTCTGCAAAGCCGCCCTGTCTCCCGGAAACCCGTTCAGGTACTCCTGCAGCCCCAGGGCAGAGAAGGCCATGGCGCGAGGACTTCTGAAACTGAGGACTGCCGGAAGAGCTAATTCGAACAGCCGTCCCGCCGTGCCACGGAGATCGGCTAACTTGGAGCGTCCCAGAACGGTTCCCAGCCCCCACAATGACCGCCCGTGACTGTCCTCTGAGCCCTCTTTTTCGAGCCACTGACGCTCGTAGCTCAGGAAGTTCCTAAACCGGCCCGTCGCTGGATTAAATGCGTGCCAGAGGAAGGCGAGATAGCGCGACGCAAGGTTCGCCGACTCAGAGAGCGCGGTCATCCCGAGCTGTTCCATCAACGCCGCAACGATCAATGCACGCGCGTTGTCGTCGGTCGCGTAGCCTTCGCCGTAATTCGGGACGGAAAAAATGGCGTGCTGCAAAAGACCTGTCTGGTCGGTCATCCGATGGAGATGACAGAGCTTGATCGCAGGGAGCCTGTCGAGCGTTCTCTCGGCGTTCAAGTCTGAGAAGGCAATGCGTGGGGTGAGCATGCGGTCGGTGCGGGCGCGTACGAATGTACTCATGTAGGACTCAGCGGCTTTGCTCCAGACTGTATCCCGCCCGTAGAGATAGGCGCGCTTTCGCATCGCATGGCGCGCTACTTCATTGTCCAGAAGTTCGATTACGGCTGCCGCGATTGCATTGGGGTCTTCAAACGGAACAAGCACTCCGCGCCCATCTGCCAGCAGTTCAGCGGCGTGCCAGTACGGCGTTGAGACGATCGCCTTCCCCGCGCCCAGAGCGTACGCCAGAGTGCCGGAGACGGCTTGGGCTTCGTAACGATACGGGGTAATGTAAATGTCAGCCGAGCCGACGAACTGCGCCATCTCTTCTGGACTGACGAAGCGGTTGTGAAAGATCACGTTGCGTTCGACGCCAAGCTGCCTCGCCAGGGCCTGCAGTTGAAGCCGGTACTGGTCGCCCTCACGGCGCCGGATATGGGGATGGGTCGCGCCCACGATCACGTACACGGCTTCGGGGTGTTCGGCAACAATGCGCGGCAGAGCCTCAATCGCGCGCTCAATGCCCTTGTTCGGCGACAGTAGTCCGAAGGTGAGGAGAACTGCCTTGCCTTCTGTCCCCGTAGAATCTTTGTAATAGTTGGGATCTCCGAATGGAAGGTCGGGCACGCCATGGGGGATCACGTCGATCTTCTCATCGGGGACGCCAAAGACTTCCTGCAGGAGCTGCGAGGAATGCTCGCTCATCACAATCAAACGGTCGGAAAGAGCGGCAACCTCGTCCATGACGATGCGTTGATTCGCGTCAGGCTCGCGGAGAACCGTGTGCAACGTCGTCACCACCGGCATCTTCAGGCGTCGCAGCAGGCGCAAAATGTGGCTGCCGGCTGGGCCTCCAAAGATGCCGTACTCGTGCTGCAGGCAAACCAAATCAACATTGCTGAAGTTCAAGAAATCCGCGGCATCCTCGTACGAAGACGGGTCGCCTTCCATCAATTCGAATCGGACGCGTGGCGGATAGTTGTAGTGCGATCCAGGATCGTTGACCGGAACGGCCATGATCTGTACAGATTTGTACTCTGCCCCGATGGCGTCGCATAAGTCTGTAGTGAAAGTCGCGATTCCACACTGCCGTGGCAGATAGTTTCCTATTACCGCAATGCGGCTTGGCAGCGAAGCGGTGGTCTTGATCCGCAACGTCGCCGCAAGTTTTTCTTCGAGCATCAGCGTACGCGCTTTGAGTCGAGCCAGCGGTTTGCTCAGAGATGCGCTCTCATGGAACGGGATTGGATCTGACGACATGATGAATAGCTCCCTGGTATTTCCGGCTTTACACCACGCCGCGGCGTCCCGAGACCAAATTAAAGATCAGGACGACCAGCGCCACAACCAGCAGGATGTGGATCAGGCCGCCGGCAATGTGAAGGCTGAATCCTAAAAGCCACAGAACGAGAAGGATTACGAAAATTGTCCAAAGCATGGGGAACCTCTTTGGGGCGCATCGTGCGCACCCGGGACTTGACGTGCTCCCGGGCACACACGCGCCCTTGAAAACTATTTTCTACTTTGCCGCCCTGGCTTGCGCCTTGGCTTCGCGGACTGCAGAAAGGAACGGCTCGGCTTCGGCGGGAACGGCTACTTTGCCGTTAAGTACGTTGCGGCTCGAGACATGGCGTCCGTAGAAGCCTTCCATGGAATCGTCATCGCGGCGAATCGAGGCGCCATCCAGCGTGAGTCCGGCAAAGGCACCCTTAGCGCGGGAGTAGGTCAGGATTTCGGTATTCAGCTTCCAATCGGTGTCGGCGGAAGCGTGACGGCCTACCGGTCCGGCTGCGGCCGAGGCGTCGGCGCCCAGTTCGAACTTGCTGGAGAGCAAGCGCTGCATGCCGCGCTCATCCTGAATAATCATGACCAGATCGATGCCTTCGATACCGATCTGCAATCCCCAGTTGCCGCCGGTGATCGCGAAGAATGCGGGAGCGCTCCATCCGTTGTCGGTGCGGCAGGTGGCCACGCCGCGGCCATTTTCAGCGCCGAATACAAAGCCGCCCTTCAGCATGTGCGGCACTACGGCGATGCACTTGGCGTGATCGAGAACTTCTTCCGGGATGCCCTTATCGGGCGCGCTCATGATCTCGCTGATCACTCGGCCGGCTTTATCCAGGCGTTCGGTGGATGCTTCGCGGTGTGATTCAGCCAGGCCCAGGCCGGTGAGACTTAGCAGTGCGACGAATATCGTAAACTTTTTCAAGGTGTTGCCTCTTTTTCTACCCCTGCAGCATCTCTGCTTCCATCGCATTGGCAGCGTGGAGAGGTAGTTTCACCTTAGCGGCACACGAAGGGGAAGTCTGAGCTATAGTGCTCAGGTGCCAAGGTATGTTTGCGGCTTTCTTACGAGGCCAGCAGACGCTGGCCAAGATGATCGGCACCATCCGCAGAACCGTTTCATTTTCGCAAGTGTATCGGATTGCTCAGCGGGCCAGATTGAGAGATGGGACACTGAACTTGCGAGCGCCCATTGAGGGTCCGAGGCGTTCGCCGGAGGATCGACTTGAAGAAATCACTGTTCGCACTACTGACTGGTGTTCTGCTGCTGAGCGCCGCGATGCCGGCTTTTGCCTACCACCATCACCACCATCATCATCATCACGACACCATCGTCATCAGGCCGTAGATCGTACGCTGCGCCGGCCGTTAACCAAAGCCTGCAGCTACTACAAATCCCTCCGCCTCGCGGAGGGATTTATGCGTCGGTCGGCAGCCTGCCCGTGCACAAAGCGCTGCACCGCTTTCTCCCTGACGGCTAGAGCTCCTGCGACTTTGCCGCACCATTGAGCCAGATTGCTCAGAACTCTTCATTTTGCCTTGGTAAGGTCAGCGATAGACGAGATTTGCTCAGAATTCCGTCTTTTGAAATGGAGGCGAATATGAATGTCAGAGAAGAACTGGATCAGAGCCATCATGTTCATCATCCCTACTGGAAACGTGCGCATCATGACTGGAAGTTTTGGGTTGCGCTGGTACTTATGCTTACGGCCATGATGATTTATGTGATGACCGATGATCTGGCATTCGTGCCTCGCATCCACTCACGGCAGGCGCAGTCCGTCACCACTGGGAATAGCGAAGCCCGATGAGTCAGATACTTCTGCACCAACCATTCCCACGCAGGCAGTACCTCGCCCCGCTGCCGGTGCAACCGAAGCAGAAGTGCCAAAAGACCGAGCCGCGCAGTCCTGTTTTTTATATGTGAGCTATCTTGCTCAGCCCCAGAACGCCGCGCCTGTCATTCTCTAGCTGTCTGATTGTGTCGAAAGCGTGGAAGCTTCTGATTTGGAGCTTTCCCGCTACGCGGCGACATCAGTTGATCTGGAATCATTGATTCGCGTGTGTTGCAGGGGCATCCTGCCGACTGATTCGAGAGTAAGAGATTCGGGCAGAACTTCACGGCGGATCAGTGGCGTTGGTTCGCGATATATCGGAGGTCAGAATTATGCCGTTGATTCAACTCGTGGAAGTCTTAATCGTCGTGGGTGTTCTGCTTTGGCTGGTAAATCGCTTCATCCCAATGCAGGGTACCATCAAGTCCATTCTCAATGCCGTTGTGGTGATTGCCGTCGTTGTGTGGATTTTGAATGTTTCGGGGCTTCTTCATTCGTTCTCCAATATCCGCATTGGAAAGTGACTCATCCTTCGGTGAGGAAGAGTGAATGCATTCAACCAACAGCCATACATCAAAATACGAGCGGACAACTGCCGCTGGAGTTACTGTGAAGATCAAATATTTGTTAGTAGCCGGAACACTCCTCAGTGTGAGCGCGTTTGCTCAAACTAATTCGCGTCCCATCAAGGCAGAATCTCGCAGCGACACACCCATCTTCCGGGTTACCGTAATAAGCCGCAGTGTGACGGCCGTCAACTACAGGCATCGCAGCGGGTCGACAAAGGTCGATTTTTCAGGCACGGAGCTGATGCCTTCCGCCAGCGGCGAAGCCAAGGTCGAAAGCGAGCGTGGGTCGATTAAGATCCGGGCAGAATTCGGCGAACTGCAGAGCCCAAAGTCGTTCGGAAATGAGTATCTGACGTATGTCCTCTGGGCAATATCTCCCGAGGGACGGGCAGTGAACCTGGGTGAAGTTCTAGTTGGCGATAATCACCGCAGCAAGCTTGAGGTCACTACCGACCTGCAAGCCTTTGCCCTGATCGTTACCGCCGAACCTTACTATGCCGTGCGCCAGCCGAGCGATGTAATCGTCCTCCAGAACATAGTACGCGATGACACCAAGGGCACGACCGAATCGGTAAATGCGAACTATGAGCTAATGCAACGCGGCGGCTATATCCCCACCGGGTACAAATTCGACCCTGTGGTTCTGAATACCCGGCTGCCGTTGGAATTCTTCGAAGCACGCAATGCCTTGCGCATCGCGCAGTCAGAGGGTGCCGAAACCTATGCCAGCGACAGCTACCAGCACGCCGTCGAACTGATGAGCAAGGTGGACGAGTATGCGATCAGCACACACATCGAGCGCAAGCAACTGATCGCTGTGGCGCGCGAGGAAGTGCAGACTGCAGAGGACGCACGCGCGATTGCTGTGAAGAAGATGGACGAACTGCGCTTGGCGAACGAGCAGCAGGCTTCCGCTGACGCACAGGCGAGGTCGCATGCGCAGGCAGATGAGGCGCTCCTCCAGGAAAATAAAGCTCGGATTGACACCGCAGCGGCGGAAGCGGCGAAATCTCGCGCTGAATCCGATGCCATGGACGCACAGGCCGCCAAGTCTCAGGCTCAGTCTGACGCAGCCGCAGCCAGGGATCAGGCTTCGGATGCAGAAGCAGGGAAGGCTCAGGCTGAAACGGATGCCATGAACTCACAGGCCGCGAAGACTCAGGCACAGTCTGACGCAGCCACGGCCAGGAATCAGGCTTCGGATGCAGAAGCAGCGAAGGCTCAGGCTGAAACGGATGCCATGAACTCACAGGCCGCCAACTCTCAGGCACAGGCTGACGCAGCTACGGCTCGGAAAAACGCTTCCGATGCACAGGCAGCGACCGCCCAGGCGAACACAGACTTGGCAAACACCCAGGCTGCATCTGCAACCGCGCTTTCGGCGGCACAGGCGGACGCTGACAGTTCACGCTTGGCGGCACAGCAAGCAGAGCAGGGCGTGCAACAGGCGGAAGTTGACAAGGCCGCTTTGCGCACCAAGCTCTCCGTGCAGTTGAATTCCATTCTTGAGACACGCGACAGCGCCCGTGGGCTGATTGTTAACATGTCGGATGTTTTGTTTGACACAGGCAAATATTCACTGAAGCCGGGTGCAAGGGAGAAGCTGGCGAAGGTTGCCGGAATCCTGCTCGCCTACCCCGGGCTGAACATCCAGGTCGGCGGCTATACGGACAATGTCGGCGGCAATGAGATGAACCAGACACTGTCTGAAAACCGGGCCGGAGCAGTGCGTGATTACCTGGTGAACCAGGGAGTAGCCACAGGGTCGGTCAACGCAACAGGGTTCGGCAACACCATGCCGATTGCTTCCAACGATAACTCCGCCGGTCGGCAGCAGAACCGGAGAGTGGAGCTCGTGGTATCCGGAGAAGCCATCGGAGATTCGGCCAACGTAACGACAGGGAGTCTGCGCTAACGCAGGCGTCTTGAACCAAAAGGATCGAGGTAACACGTATGAAAGTACTTGGAATAACCTGCACAGCTGTTCTGTCCCTGCTTCTGGCTGTTGCTGCTCCTGCCTGGGCGCAGGAACAGCACGAACAGGAGCAGAAAGACAAGCCGGCTCAACAGGAAGAGAAGAAAGCGCAGCCGGAGAAGTCAGCGAAGCAATCGCAAAAACCCGCGGCACAGCAAGATAAGAACGCCAAGCCGCAAGAGCAGAAAGCACAGCAGCCAGAGAAGAATGCCAAGCCGGAAGGGAAGAGCGCTCAGCAGAACACGAAGCAGGCACAGCCTGAAAAGCAGGCGCAGCATGCCGGTGGTGGCCGCATTCCCGACGACCGCTTCAAGGCTAATTTCGGACGGCAGCACACGTTCCACGTCAGCCAAGGCGACTATGGGAATCACCGCTTCCAATACGGCGGCTATTCATTCGGCTTCGTGGATGCTTGGCCAGGAAACTGGCTCTACACGCAAGACGTTTATGTGGTTGAGATCAATGGTGTGTATTACCTGTGCAACCCGATGTATCCGGGCGTGAACCTTGCGCTCAGTATCACGCTCTAGCGTCCCATCCGGCAAGCACGGAGGGGCAGCCTACTTTTCCTCATTATCGGTGCGGGTCCACTCGGGACTCGCACCGTTTTTTTGCACCCGCGCAGTGTCATGTCAGAAAGCGCGCTCCCAAGATTTCGTGGGAACATTCAGACGGGGTGAGCAGTAATGCTCAGACTCGCCGGCACATCCCGTGGAATCTTGTTGTAGGACCTAATCCGCGAAGCCCGCAGCAGCAATGCACTAACGGGCAATCGTCAGGAATGATCTGGCAAGGTGAATCAAAATGCGTGTCATCCGTTTGCTGTTATTCACACTTCTGATACTGGCCATACCGGCCACATCGTTTGCACAGTTCGCCGTGTCCATCTCGATCGCTCCGCCCGCACTGCCGGTTTACGTCCAGCCTGTGGCGCCGGCCGACGGTTATCTATGGACGCCAGGCTACTGGGCTTATGGCGATGAAGGCTACTTCTGGGTGCCGGGTACGTGGGTAATGGCTCCCGAAGTTGGTTTGCTCTGGACTCCCGGCTATTGGGGTTGGGGTGGCAATAGCTACGCCTGGAACGAGGGCTACTGGGGTACACAGGTCGGCTTTTACGGCGGCGTGGATTATGGCTTCGGCTACGGTGGAGTGGGGTATGAAGGCGGATACTGGAATCACGGCTCCTTCTACTACAATCGCTCGGTTAATAACGTGAGCGGCGGCAACTTTCACAATGTTTACTCCCGGACCGTCCACAACATTGCATTCAACCATGTCAGCTACAACGGGGGCCGCGGAGGAATTTCCGCCCGTCCCACTCAGGCCGAAGAGACTGCTTCGCACCAGCAACACCAGCAGCCCACCGCCATGCAAACTCAGCATGTGCAAGCAGCCCGTGGCAACCGTGCACTACTGGCATCCGTGAACCAGGGGCGGCCAGCGATCGCCGCAACTGCAAAGCCCGGGGAGTTGAGCGGTCATGGGGTGGTTGGAGCCAGGCGGGCAGGAGCACCGTACAAAGCTGCTGAGAATCGCACAGCCGCTCCGTCGGCGGCAAACTCCACCACAAGATCTGGAAACAGCGCCGTTCGTACGGAATCCACGCGCAGCGATCCTGCGACGCGAGCGAACGTCGCTCATCAGCCCATTGCATCGAATACGCAACGCGCTGCAGCACCCTCGCAGCCGGCGTCTCGTCCACAGACAGCGCAAAGGTCTGAGTCTCACGCGCAGAGCAACTATCGTCCGGCACCTGAAGCCCATACGCAGCCTGCCGCTCGTCAGTCTGCACCGTGGCCTCAGTCGCAAATGAATCGTCCGTTAGCGGCGGTTCGCGCGCAGCCTGAGGCCCGTCAGCAGTCCGCGCCACGGCCCCAGGCGCAGCAGAGCATGTCTCACTCGGAGCCCGCAGCGCGCCCGCAACCCGCCGCCCGCCAGGAATCTGCGCCGCGGCCTCAGACTCAGGCACGTGCTCAGAGCGCGCCTCATTCCGAGGGGAAAGAAACTCACGCCCGCTAGCAGGTTAGGGGGCGATTTAGAGAAGAGTCCGTTCTCTTCATAATTTGGTGCGGGCCCAGTCGGTGGGCTCGCACCGGTACATGCTGGCTGAGTGCGATCGAGGTACCCAGCCACGGAAAAGGAGTCAGAGATGATCGGAACTATATTGATCGTGATTTTGGTTTTAGCGCTAATCGGCGCGCTGCCAAGCTGGCCACATAGCAGAAGCTGGGGATATGCCCCGACCGGAGGATTAGGTCTGGTTCTCGTGATCGTTCTCATTCTCGTCCTGCTCGGTCGAATTTGAACCATGCGCCATCGGCAGCACGCGCAATTCTTATAAGCGGTGGGTGAGGCCGGCGTATCCGAGTCGCAGAACATCGGGACCGGATCCCGAGGATAAGGAACCTGAGATGACACACTTGAAACTGCAAGCAGCCCTCGATGAACTCGAACGGCTGTGCAGCACACTTAAGGGATTCAAAGAGCGAAATGGTGGCGCGCTGCCTAATCCAGACAGTGACGCGGGCCGTGCGCTTTCCTCCTTGCAGATGTTCACAGGAGAATTGCACAAATTAGACATTGGCAGAGTACTCGGGCAAAAGGTCTAAAAGTTCATTCAGGCCAAACGGAGCCAGCGCTAGTCGAGGACCGGGGCGCGGGTTGGTTTGGAATAAGCCGATTGGAGTTGCGACAACCACTGGCGCGAAGTCGTATGGGGATGTTTCCGGATAATGGTGGAGAATGTCGGGATGAGGTTGCTTAAACAGCGTGGATGAGCACAATTGAACATACCTCCTCATCGGCACCTGTTAACTTCGAAGCTGCTGGGCGCCTGCATGCCATTGAGAAACCCGCGACTCCAGGTTTGATCGAACTCATCGCAGATGGAGAACTGAAAATATGGCAAAGAGACGCGGCAATCCCAACTGGGGAAAGCCGGAGATAGCAGGGCCACCACCAATCGTTGAATTCGAGCGGGTCACTCACGAATTCAAGCTAGAACCTCATCAGTACATCCGCTCAACTCGGCTTCGTGAGTGGGCGAGTCGCAATAAGAACTCGAAGTACATTCCAGAATCTCTGCTTGAGGCGTGGGGTTTCGAGATCGAATCAGTGCTATAGCGGGCCCCATATCTCAGCGATTGTAAGGCCTCAGCAATTGCGACAGGGGGCAGGTACGTTTACTTCTTTCGGAGGCGATTGACTTCGGCGGTAGCCTGGCTGAGCCAAGGTGCCATCTGTGAGGCAAGCGATGCCTGGCCATAGCTGGACATCAGCGTAAGCCCTGTCGCCATCGCCGCTTCAGCCTTCTCGCTAAACATGCTCAGGTATTCGGCCTGAGAGCATTGGTTCTGGGAAATCAGGAGCATGCGGCGTGCGACCGTCTCGCAAGATGCCAGCGTTAGATCGGCCATCGCCAAAGGCAGCGATATTGCCTCATACTTATAGCGCTGCGGCGAACCCGCTAAGCGGCCCACCGGTCTTCGATATACGGATGCGATGCAAGGTCATGCGCCACGTGCAACCGTATGGCATGTCCGGCCGAGTGAAGCATCCAAGTGATGGGGTAGAGTTCCTCGCGGTTAGGTGCCGAATTCCATGCAATAATTGTCAGATTCGCTCGATTGCCGTTACCCTGGTTCGTTATGTTGTCGCTCATCATGTTCCTCACATCTTTGTTTCTTTCTTACATATACCAACATCTGAGTTTTCCGTCTGAGCAAATTTGACCTCCTTCAATCGTCGCAAAACAGCAGACGCAGCTCTGCCTGCGCTTTGTGGAAGGACTCGCCCGCAATTGCGTTCACGCGCCTGGTTATCTCTTTCACGCAAGCTATTGCCATCACACGTCCATGAACTCAGGACGATAATCCTTCCAGATTCCCGTTGCCGCCGAAATTACGCGTACTGGCACCTGGTCATCGTATTTCGCGCTTCTCGCCCATTGCCAGGCATGCTGGAGTTCACAGGAATCGAAGTAACGGGTTTCCGACTCTAAAATCGCGATTCCAGAGGTGAGTATGGCCGCGAACTCATCCCAACCGTGTGCTCCGACAACAGCCATGCGGGCGATATGGTCAGTGTGCTTTTGGAGAAACCTCATGTCCTCCCAGATCGCCTTCCACTCGGCCCCGCTCATTTCCGTCAAGTCCACGAGGATGCCGATCGGATGCTGTTTACGCTGCGCGATGAAGAACTCAAGCTGCGGTTCGAATGCTTTGAGCTCTTCGTCCGACAGTTTTCCGCTCACACGAAAGCCGAACGCGATTTTTCCAGTTTCTTTGAGACGTTCAATCATAAATTCACCATGTTCATTTATTTAGCGGACCAGCTGCGGAGGATTCCGACCAGTATTGCTAAGAGTGATGTCCACACGGCGGTTGCTGGCGAGGGCGATCATCTTCATGGGATCGAAGCAATTTCTGACTATCTTCCTTGCTCAGTTCCGGATTTGTTGGTGCAACATTGTTCATCTACGCAACCACGCTGCGTGAGATAGAGACAGCCTAGAAGCGGTCTCATAAATAGCTTGAGGCGTCTGAAAGGCTTTCCCTCAGCGGCTAAAGCCGCGTGAAATGAGCCTTCCTTACGGCACGACTGAAGTCGTGCCCTTTCAAAATCGATTTATGAGACCACCTCTAGCCCTCTTTGATCGTGGTGTCCGGCAAGTAAGACCATCCATGACTGGCCGAGGGCGTAGGCGTATATCTCAGCGAGCAGCCTGTTTGCGGAAAGTGCCCCCGCTCTCGTTATTATCTGCGTGTTGTTTTCTGGAAAATGGTCAAAACGGCTCAGCCCCGGGACTTCGATTGTGGGATTCTGGGGTCGGGTGCTTCCCTGGAAAACGTGGGTGCCTCCAGTCGCTTGCTGGAGAGCGGGAAAACAATCGCCTATCTGGGGCAGCGCCAAAGGGTGTAGCATTCTCTTCCAGACCACATACGCTTTTGCGTAAGTGGCTGGGTTTACACGGGACATATAATGACCTTTTCGCCAGAAACAAAGGATCTGGCTCGCAGCCTTCTCGCTTACGAGACCGCTGCGGGCAAGGCCTCCGAGCCAACCGAACCTGCGGCCGTTCGAGTGTGTGAGAAGCTGCGCGCGCCCCTTTGTGCGCTGGCGGGAGTTGCCGGCTATCGCTCAATCCTTGCTCGCGCTCTGACGCTAGCCAGGGCGGAAGCTCCCAGTCTTGGCGCTTTGCAGGTCGCGGCCAATGGGTACTTACAGGGCCTCGGAGAGCTTGCGTCACAAATTGACAGCTATCGGGCTTCCGAAGGCGATGTCCTTCTCACCGCCCAGTTTCTTGGACTGTTTCTGTCTTTACTCGGCGCAGCCGTGACGCTCCAACTGGTGCAGGGTGTATTTCCAAATCTTACGGTCACGACCGAAGCGGGCACGGTCACGCCGTTTGAGGACATTCTGAAGGAGGTCAACCAGCTCAACGGCGTCAGCGACCGCCTTGAGTCGTTGGCAGACCAGAATCCTTCCATGGAAGATGCTCTTATGAGCGTCTCCGGGAATGTCCGCAACACAGCGACTGCATTGGAAGTTCTCGCTCTCATCAGAAGCAAGTCATCCGAGCCGGAAAAGAGAGCGCCGAAGCAACGACGAGAGCGCTATTTGATGTGACCCCTGCGAGGAACGGGCTTTCCTTCGGTCTTGAGACGGTACTGCAAAAGATTTACTTCGAGTTTTTTCAGGCGTTCCTCTGTCCGGGCAATTAGCGTACCATTAGTGCCGATGTCACACGCCTAGGTGTGGCGGAGCATTTCACGGAACGGAGCAATGCTTCCACTAGGGACACGAGATTGGGCCCAGCGGCTTCTTGCTGAAGAAGCTGCTGTTGACGGGACCTCATTGACAGGGGGGTCTACGATCTCTCGCGTCTATGAAAAGCTCCGCCGAAGCCTCTGTGCACTCGCAGGAGCTGCCGGTTTTCGCTCACTCGCGTCTCGTGCGCTGACCTTGGCCAAAGCGGAAGCTCCCAGTCTTAGCGCGATGCAGGTCACCGCAGACGGTTCTTTGCAAGGGCCCAGCGAAGCTTCGGAAGGCGATAAGCTCGCGGTTGGGGAGAGTGGAGTCATTTTGCTCGGGCAGTTAATCGGGCTGCTTCATGCGTTTATTGGCGAAGCGTTAACGTTGCGGCTTCTGCAGGATGTGTGGCCGAATGCAGTCTTCGATGATTGCGATTCTGAGGATGGAGAAGAGCATGAGCGCGCGAGATAAAGTGACGATTCACAAGTTGCCGACTGGTGTGCCCGGTCTCGATGAAATCGTGGGCGGCGGACTCCCTGAATTTTCTTTCAATATCATCGCGGGCGCCCCTGGAAGCGGAAAGACCACCCTCGCACACCAGTTCGTATTCGCCAATGCGACCCCTGAGCGCCCAGCGCTGTATTTCACCGTATTGGGTGAGTCCGCTATCAAAATGCTGCGATACCAGCAGCAGTATACGTTTTTCGACTCGGCCAAGTTGCCCAATTCGATCCGCTTCATCAATTTGAGCCAGGTGGTACTAGAGAAGGATTTGGACGCGGTTCTAGCAGAGATTATCAAAGAGGTGGAAAAAGCCAACCCCGCCGTCGTGGTCGTGGACTCTTTTCGCACGATGGTACGGAAGCCGCACGGCAGCCCCAGCGAGATGGACTTGCAATCCTTCATTCAGCAACTTGCGTTGTTTCTTGCGAGCTGGCAAGCTACGACCTTTCTGATCGGCGAATATGCCGAGGACGAGTTGCGCGACAACCCCATATTTACGGTGGCCGATGGCCTCTTGTGGCTGAGCCAAATTGCGGAACGAAATTCCATTGTGCGAAAGTTGCAGATCATAAAGCTGCGAGGGCAGGCTTCTGTTCCAGGCCTGCATACCTTCCGCATCACCGATGCCGGACTGCAAGCTTTCTCGCGCACTTTTGGGCTGAGCGGACACAAAAGCAAACCGCCGAGCCAGCGGCGCCTTTCCATCGGTATTCCGGAGTTGGACAAGATGATGGGAGGGGGCATTCCTGAAGGCGATAGTCTCCTGGTAACGGGGGCCTCGGGAACGGGAAAATCGGTCCTGGCGACCCAGTTTATAGCGGAGGGCATAAGCCAAGGGGAGCCGGGTATTGTGGCGGTGTTTGAAGAGCGTCCGCAAGCTTACACGGATCGGGCGGGCACCTTCGGTCTGGATTTGGAGGCGCCGCAGAAGGACGGAACGCTTCTCATCCTCTACCTTCGTCCGCTGGACCTCTCGGTAGACGAAACCATGAACGAGATTCTTGATGCGGTCAAGAAAATCGGTGCTAAGCGCCTGGTGATCGATTCGCTGGCTGGATTTGAAATGGCATTGTCGCCCGGATTCCGGGAAGACTTTCGCGAATCTCTCTACCGCATGATCTTTACATTGACCGGAATCGGTGTGACGATTCTAAGTACGGTGGAGGTGGACGAATCCTTCACCGAATTCCCCTTCAGTACCTACTCGATTTCTTTTCTCACCGATGACATTATCCGGCTGCGGTACGTATCGATCGAGGGCCAGCTTCGCAAGATCCTGGTGATTATTAAAATGCGGGGCGGCAGCCACAGCCAGGACATCCGCGAATATGAAATCACCTCCAAGGGAATGGTCATCGACGGCGAACGTCTCAAGGACTACCAACATCTGATTACGGGGATTCCGGAGCGGTTGAACCGATCCGGCAAAAAGGAAGAAGTACTCCCAGGGAAGCCTAAGGCCAAGAGCAAACCCTGAGGTTGGCTTCCAGCCCGGAACCGGAAGCCGCCCCTCCGAAGCTTCAGCGATTGCGATGCTTAAAGAATGCTCACGACTGGCCGGATACACGAAATGTCCGGTCGCGCGGTTCTTGCTTCGTCCTCAGGAGTGGCGCTCTCGCGCAATATGTATGTGACGCGTACCTGGAGATGTCTCGGCAAGCTTTCATATGCTTCCCGAAGTCCTGAGAGAAGCTTGCGCGTAGCTTGGATGTTACCTTCATATTCACCTGCGCCTGATCGCCAAACCTGTCACAAGTCCCACTGCAAAGCCTGCGGCCAACGTCAGTGCTACTGTGGCCAGCGGATTTCGCTGAATACGCCGCGTTGAATCGTTCACAAAATCTTCGGCAGCGGCGCTGCTCTGTTTGGCTGCGCGCTTGGCTGCTCCCATGCCATCCTCGAACGCGTCTGCCACCGCTGCAGTTACACGAGAAGCCTCGCGAACCGAATCAGCGATGTGCTCACTAGCTTTTTCTAAAATGCTTTGCGGCATTGAATCCCTCCGTTATGACGGTTGCACCCGTTCAATGGATAGTCTGTCACCGGCAGGAGAGGAAGACTGGTCAATCCAGCTCACTGAACGGCCGACGAAAAAATACCCAGGGAGTGAGCAAAAACGGACAGCCCGCTACATCCGCAAGTGAGATGCTTCTTGTAGCGTGATGGAGTGATGTGCTCAGCGTAGTACAGACACTCCCTCGATGTGGCTTGCAGGTTTCCTGCTCCCTATCCTGTTCTCATCCTTAAAAAGGAAGAACACGCAACTCAAAAGGAGATTTCATGAATACAACGTCGAAATGCGCCCACCCCGCTTGCCATTGCGTAGCTGTCCCCGAGAAAAAGCATTGCAGTGATGCCTGCGCGGATGCAAAGAACGCCACAAAACCAGCATGCCAATGCGTTCATCCGGAGTGCCAAAGCAAAGCTGTGAAGGCGTAGTTGGCAGGGGCAGTCAAATTGATCCCAGCATAACCGCGTTTCTATAAGCGAGGGCATACAACGGTGAATACCTTCGGTCCAAAAACAAACTCTGACGCAAAGGCATTTATAGAAGCGGAACTTGACAGTGTGGTCGCGAACTTCGAGGAATCTCTGCGAAGATGCAATAAGGCCGCTGAGTTATTGATGATGGGAGCAGACCGGGAATACAAACGCCCCAAGAGCTCCTCGCTTAACAGGGTAGAGCGATAAACAGCCATGTTTGCTTGTACTGAGAGAGTTGTGCAGGTTTCATCAAGTTCTGAGAATCGTCCTGCGCGACTCGTTGATGCCGGTGTCCTCCCGGCAACTGAATCGACCTACACCGCACTCTGTGCGGCCTGTTCCGTGAAGCTGATGATTGTCTGTTTTAGTTGCGAATCACATTCATCGGCTATGGTCATTACGTCGAGCAGCAATAAGCTGAAATCCACGCTGCGCAGGTTCTTCTGCAAGGTGTGAAATATACTGACCTGCAGGATGCGCGATTCCTCAATGATCATCGGGATCGAATAGCCCTGTGATTGGCGAACTTTACCGTGCAGGACAGCTCCCTCCGAAACCTGTTTCGTTCCAAGCTCTCGCGGTACCCGCAAACGGTGCACAACCTCCTGAAGCAGCTTCGGAAGGTGCCCGGTGCGCTCCTCCTTGCTGAGGGGCACGCATGTCAACTCGCTCTCGACGTCAACCCGGCCGAGCCAGTCCTTGATGGTCATCAAGACGTCACGTTCCAGTATCGAGGCTACGCGTTCAGTGTTGGTCATTTTTCGCGGCTCACGTTTCTCCAATTTCCCACGGATGATTGCAATCAACTCAGGTGGGGGCATTGGTTTCAGTAAAACGTCGTCAGCTTGTGACAGAATTGCGTTCGCCGCATCCTGCAACGCGGGATATCCGCTGAACACCAAGGTGACCGCGCTCGGGTTTGTGTGCCGCATCGCACTCACAACGGTGAAGCCGTCTCCAGCTTCTGGCATATGCAGGTCGGTCAAGAGAACATCAAAGGGTTGGGTGTCGATGAGATGCAGCGCTTCGGCAGCACTGTTGGCCGTGGTGACCTGAAACTTGCCGGCTCCCAACGTCGCACCCATTGCCATGAGCATTTCCTGGTTATCGTCCACTAGCAAAAGCTTCGGCTGTTCCACCCTGTGGCTCATTCTCGCCATTCCATTCCCTCGGTGCTCGCGATGATCGCGGAGGTAGAGGTTTTCCCCCGCCGGCCGCTTGTAATATTGCATTTCGTGCTGGGAGTACTCACTGCCGCATTGATAATCTCAACAGCTATAGTATTGAACCTCTCCGCATCGCAAGCTGGTCAAAAGTGACCACCTCTACGGGATTGGGTGGCGTGTCCACTGATCCGCGTCTGGCGGCTCTGTAACCGCGCCCTGGGACAGAGTCTCACGACGTCACCATACTGCGTGTCACCCATCACGGCACGGCGCTTCGCAAGAGCGCATACTCTGCTCACGGCGGAGGCAGAGACATCGTGCAGAGTGAAGGCAGTGCTGTGCAGAGCAAGATACACGTTGTCAGGAAACGCGCGCCGTCGGTCCGTGTACTGAAGGATTCTGAAGCCAGATACCGGCGCCTGTTTGAAACAGCCCAGGACGGGATTTTGATCCTCGATGCAAAGACAGGATTGATCACCGACGTGAACCCCTTCTTGATGCAGCGCCTGGACTATTCGCGTGGGGAATTTCTCGGCAAGGCGCTCTGGGAGATTGGCCTGTTCCGGGACATTGAGGCCTCCAAGTCGGCTTTTCTGGAATTAAAGTCCAACGGTTATATCCGCTATGAAGATCTTCCGCTCAAGACCAAAAATGGGCTATTCATCAGCGTGGAGTTCGTAAGCAATGTTTACAGGGTGAATCGCAAGGACGTCATCCAGTGCAATATACGTGACATTACTGCGCGCAGGCGTGCCGAGCGGTCCGAACAACTCGTTCGGCAAGCCCAGAAAATGGAAACGATCGGCCAGCTCACCGGAGGGATCGCCCATGACTTCAATAACCATCTGGCCGTGATTCTTGGATATTGCGAGATGTTGGAAAAACAGCTGGACGTGTCGGGTCCAGCCCGCAAGATGGTCACGGATATTCACGATGCAGGTACATCTGCCAAGGATCTTGTGCGGCACCTTCTCGCATTCAGCCGCCTGCAGGTGTTGCATGCCGTATCCCTGGACTTGAACGCGACCGTGACTCGCCTCCATTCGATGTTAAGCAGACTGATCGGAGACGAAGTCGAATTGGTAACAGTGCCTGGCAGCGACTTGGGAGCGGTCAAGGCCGATCCCATTCAGATCGAGCAGATCCTCATGAATCTTGCTATCAATTCCCGCGATGCGATGCCTCAGGGCGGAAGAATCACCATCGAGACTGCAAACGTAGAGATCCCAGATAGTGAGAACGACAATGAAACGTGGGTTCGGCACAACCCTGCAGCGAAGCTCGGACCGTGCGTAATGCTGGCCGTGAGCGACACCGGCGTGGGAATGGACAAGGAAACCCAATCCCGTGTGTTCGAGCCGTTCTTCAGCACAAAAGAGGCGGGTAAGGGTACGGGGCTCGGTTTGTCCACTGTCTTCGGTATCGTCAAACAGAGTGCCGGCGCAATCTGCATTCGCAGCGAACCCGGTCAGGGAACAACATTCAAAATCTATTTCCCGCGCTGTGAAAAGGCCGAGGTTGTTCCTCAATGGGCGACGGCCGCGCCCCCGCGCGGAGGTTCGGAGACAATTCTTCTGGTCGACGATGCCGATACTTTGCGCGGACTGACGCGACAGTTGCTCGAGGGCTGTGGATACACCGTGCTCGATACGGGGCAGCCATCCGAAGCTCTTCGCATCGCAGAGCAGTACGCAGGCCCACTGCCTCTGATGATCACCGATGTAATGATGCCCGGACTCTGCGGCCCCGGTCTCGCCGAAAAATTCAATGCCATTCGACCGGAGACGAGGATCCTCTATTCTTCAGGATGTTCCGTCGACGCAGTTTTCGAGTCCGGCACGCATGCATCGGACCATGCGTTTCTTGAGAAACCGTTCACGCGGGATGAGTTGGCAAGGAAAGTACGCGAGGTGTTGGATTTAGATTCGCCTGTCTATCCGCCCGCCGAATGAATTCACAGCGGTTTCCCTACGCGGACGGGGCGGGCTAATCGATGAGTTTGTGAGTTATGGCGTAGCGGGTAAGTTCGGCGTTGCTTTTCATTCGCATTTTGTCCATGATGCGCGCTCGGTAGCTACTGATCGTTTTTACACTGACATGAAGTTTCTCGCCGATGTCCGTCAGCGGTGTGCCCAAGGCAATCATTTTCATCACTTCGTGTTCACGATCCGAGAGCAGCTCATGCAGGGGCTTGTCGACCGACTCGTCCAAATTGGCAACCAGTTTTTCCGCGAGACTGGCGCTGACATAGCGGCCGCCGCCCAGAATCTTCTTGGCCGCCAGCGCGAGTTCTTCCGATGCGCTCTCTTTGTTGATGTAGGCGGCGGCGCCAGCCCGCAAACAGCGCACCGCATACTGTTCTTCCGGTTGGCAACTCAGGATGACGACCGGCAGACGCGGGTAGGTATGCTTCACATCCCGCAGCACGTCCATCCCACTACGTCCCGGCATGTTGATATCCAGCACCAACATGGCAATGTGAAATTTACCCAGGTTGCCAAGTACCTCATCCCCGTTTCCAACTTCGGTAAAGTCGGCGTCCGGAAGAGCGTCGGCCAGGATTTCCTTGAGGCCACGGCGTACGACGGCATGGTCATCCGCGATTAGTATGTGCATGCGGGCTCCCTCTCGGCGCCGGGAGCGTCCACCGGAACGCGAATCGTGACGGTTGTGCCATGGCCGGGTGAGCTTGAGATGTGCACATTGCCGCCGCAGAACTGTGCGCGTTCTTTCATGCCCAGGAGTCCCAACGATCCGAGAGAGTTAGACAAATCGGATTCGCAAAAGCCTATTCCGTCGTCTTCTACAATTAGACGGATGTTCTCATCTTCCTGGTATAAGGATATGCTCACCGACTTGGCTTGCGCATGCCGGATCACGTTGGTCAGACACTCCTGAAAAATTCGGAAAGCCGCTGTGGCTCGATCCCCATCCAGATGCAAATCGACCGGGGGAACAGACACTTGGCAGCGGACTCCATTGCGAGCCGCAAACTCGCTGGCCTGCCATTCAATCGCAGCGGCCAGGCCAAGGTCGTCCAGGACTCCCGGCCGCAACCCGCTGCAGATCGCGCGCACGGAAGTGACGCCATCATTGATCAACTGAATCGATTCTTTCAGTCGCGCAAGCACATCGCCTTCCGACGCCGGCAGATGACGAGTCATCCACGTCATATCCATTTTGATCGCGGTCAGGATTTGCCCGATCTGGTCGTGCAGGTCACGAGCGACTCTCTTGCGGTCCTCTTCGCGCACCCATTGCAACCGCTCAGCCAACGCCCGCAACTGTTCTTTTTGCAGTACGAGCGACTCTTCTCCGCGCTTACGTTCCGTGATGTCGCTATTAATCACCAACACGCGCGGTAACTGGTCGCGCTTGCCCCACTGCAATGCCCAGCGACTAGAAACCACAATGCGCGTTCCGTCCTGAGCCGTCTTGGTGAGATCTCCCTCCCAGTGTCCGATGCGCATGAGTTCCGTCATGATCTGCTCCAGAGGCTGAGGAAATTCGGTACGGAGCAGATCGTGCGAGATTTTCCCGGAGGCCTGGATTTTGGAGTATCCCAACATCGCCTCCGCACCGCGGCTCCAAAAACGGATTGTTCCATCTATGTCGATCACGAAGACGGAGTCCTGTGTGAGTTCGAGCAGCGCGGCCTGCTCCGCGGTCGCTTCCCGCTCCCTGCGCTTCTCGGCGACATCGCGAAACACCAGCACTACGCCGATGACTTTTCCTTCGCCTGCCAGGATTGGCGCCGCACTGTGCTCGACCGGAATTTCGCGGCCATCCCTTGCGATGAGAGCCACATGATTGGTCACGGATAGACTCTGTCTCTCTTCGAGAACCCGGCGCACTTCATCGTCGGCGTCCTCCCCGGTCTGCTCGTTGACGATTTTGAATACGTCCTGGAGCGGCTGATTGAGCGCCTCCTCCGATTCCCACCCGGTTAGAGCGGCGGCGACCGAGTTGAGGAATGTGATTCGAGCTTCGCTGTCCGTGGCTATCACGGCGTCGCCAATGCTGCCCAGAGTAGCCGTCCATCGCTCTTCACTCTGCAACAGCTTGGTGCCCAATCGTTCGATGTGGTATCGGGTGAACAGCGTGAGAAAGACTGCAAATCCCAAGCCAAGGCCAATGCAACTGGTGGCCATCCAGGTCCATTGCCGGTAAGCGGTTCGAATGCGCTGGCCGCGCAATCCTTCTTCCACACCTTGAAACTTCGAGATCTGTTCTCGAAGGGCATCCATTCTGTTTTTCCCTACCATGCTCTCGTACACAGCACCGTCAGCTTTTCTCGCTTGACGTAGGGCGATCACGTTGTTGGTATACCCAACCCACTCTCTATAGCCGGCATGGATTTCCTCCAGCCGCTGCTTCTGCGGCGAACTGTCATCCACCAACTTAGACAAGGCCTGGTATTCGGAATCGAATCTCTTCGTGCCCTCCAGATAGGGCTGCAGGAGGGTGGTGTCGCCAGTTATCAGGTATCCGCGCATGCCGGTTTCCACATCTACCAGCAACTTGAGAAGACGCGCGGACTGGTCCAGAACCTGGTCGGTGTGGTCAACCCAATGCAAGGCTCGATTTAAGTCAAAGGATTCCCAGAGAAGAACTGCCGCAAGAGCTGCCGTAACGAGCATCGGGACCACAATGACCCGGCGGAGCAACGATTTGAATTTCGAGTATTCCGTCGTAACGATCACTCCTCGGACTTGCGAAACTTTGAGACTCCGATCAAGAGCTTGCTCATTTCATCTTCAGCATCTTCCATTGTCATGCTGCACTATGCGCTTCAGTGAGCCATGCACAAGCATCTGGTCGCCGCTGGAATCAATGAAGCCGAGTTTGCGGAAACCGTCGAGAATGGAACTGACGTTGGAACTGGTTGTGCCGATGATCTCGGCCAGGGACTCCGGGCTCATGTTGGTAGTGACCGGGATGGATTTCCATTCGGTGCGACATTTGGACTTCATCCCCAGCATCCGAGTGAGGTGCTTGTAGCTGGACTCGAGTAGATAAGAGACCAAGTCCGCTTCCATGCAGAGGTTGCGGGAGAGCATGTAAGCGAAAAATTGTTC
The DNA here is from genome assembly GCA_963742165.1 of uncultured Acidobacteriota bacterium. Classification (GTDB taxonomy): domain Bacteria; phylum Acidobacteriota; class Terriglobia; order Terriglobales; family Acidobacteriaceae; genus TOLSYN. The sequence goes on from CAVUKX010000002.1 coordinate 443,179, forward strand.
AGCAAACTCCGGATCGCTGCGGAGCAGTTCTATCATGACCTGCTTCTCTATGCGCACGATGGTGCTGCGCAGGAGCGCGCTCGCCGTGGCGCTGCGGAATGCCTGACCTGCCAGGCAGCATTCGCCGAAGAAGCTGCCTTGGGGAAGAACGGAGAGGACTGCCTGCTCGCCGTCAGCCGATTGAACGGCGATCCGCACCTTGCCACTCTGGATGTAGAACACCGCATTCGCGGGGTCTCCCTGCGAGAAGACAGGCTCTTCGGCCGGAAACACCAAGGCGGCGCGGTTGTTGACGTCCATGAAAACCTTCCACACGGATTGGGGCATCCTGAAAGCCGTGCTGTGTAGACTATATACGCATCTCCGTGGCCGGGGATGGTCAAATTGGATCACATTGGAGTTCGCGTCTTCCTGTATTATGCTCGGACTTTGCCCGTGTCTACCTGCCGCCGGTCTGGACCGATTCCATCTGGTGATGGACACCATCGACCGATTGCCGCAGACCGGCGACCGGGGCATCTATCTGAAACAGAGGCTCAAGGACAAACTGATCGAGCACAAGCAATACATTGATAAATACGGCGAAGACCTGCCGGAAATCCGCCATTGGAAATGGGGCGCAACCAACGGAGCCAAGCTATCCTGATGGGCCTGGTCCTGATTCACGCCGTTTAGCCTTCAGCAATCACCCCTGGTCTCTCAAGACACGCTCCATCTCGATGATCCCAGCCACGATATCGTCATTGTAGAGAGCGGCATGCGCTCGTTTAGAGGCTCTGAGACAGGGCTGGGCGGATCATTGTGACCGGCACGTCCAGATTCCGGAACTCGGAGCCGCTTTGTACCTCATTCAGAAACGCATGTGTACTGATTGAGCTGAACAGCGGAGTGAGCTTCCGTATCTTACACGTGTCACACAACTTATTATTTTTGGTGGCTGCGGGCCGGAATGGCGACTGCATTGCAATGATTAGAAATAGTTAATGAAGAAGTGAGTCATCACTCGGGACTCATCATTCATTGTTCACAGCGGAAAATAAGAGTTCAGACCAAAATAAAAAAGGCATTGCTTCCTGCCAATGGCGAAGCCTTGTCTCAAACGTCGGAAGTGCAGCTTCTTTGACTCCACCACTTCTCTGCGGCACACGAAATATCTGGCACGACGTGAGGACAACTTGAGCGCAAACCAACTTGCCCATCCAGTTTGTGAAGTAACCGACCGGAACTGGTATGCGGTGTACACACGGTACAGCCACGAAAAAACGGTGCGTGATGGTTTTTCCTCGCGCGATATCGAGTGCTACTTGCCGACGTACTCCGTAAAACGGCGGAGGGTCAATCGCTGTACGGCTGAGTTGAGCGTACCTGTGTTTCCGACCTATATATTTGCGCGAATCGCCTGGAGCGAACATGCGCGGCTGCTCGAAGTGCCAAGCGTTATTTCGATCGTGGGCTTCGGGATTCAGCGCCCTACAATTCCTGAAACTGAAATTAAAGCGCTCCGTTCCGCGCTCGAGCTTGAGCACACAAAACCGCATCCCTACTTGAGCAGCGGCGAGAGAGTGCGTATTCACTCGGGGCCCCTCCAAGGGATGACCGGAATTGTTCTCCGCATGGGCAAGGACCTGCGCGTCGTAATCAGCGTTCAACTGATCATGCAGAGCGTAATCGTAGACGTGGAACAATGGAATCTTGAGTCTATCCAATAACGGCGGGCAACAGCGAATTGTAGACCGTATAGGAAATCGACACCCCTCCTCACCGTGAAGAATAAACTCAATAGCGCAGAACGTATGATGGTGGCTGCTGTACATCTGTTTGCCCGCTCGGGATACCACGGAACAACGACCAAGGAAGTCTCCGAACTAGCGAATGTAAGCGAGAGCAATATCTTTCGTTACTATCCGACCAAGCGCGATTTGTTCCTGTGCGCGATCGAGCATGAGTTGAAGAAAGTGACCGGCTGCGCCGACGCACTGGTGCTCGCGCTAAACACAAATGACGCTAACAGCGCGCTGTCATCCGTCTTCGAATTGATTAGTGAAGTTATGGTGGAGCAGCCGGAACTTGTTCGCCTGCTGCACTTCAGCGCCATGGAGTTCGGGACTGACATGGAGCCGCTCTTTCGTCGTCATGTCCAACCTTCTGTCGAGTTTTTATCGAACAGTATTCAAAGATGGTCTCATGACGGCCAGCTCTCCGAAATAGATCCGAGGCTTACGGTTCTCTCTTTCATTGCCACGGGAATGTTCTTGCAGGATCTGTTCCCGGCCTTTGCCGGATCGATGTCGCCGTTCAAGGTGAACGAAATCACTATCTCCTCCAACGCCGCTTTGTGGCGCGGGGTACTGGTGACGCAGCCAACAACCGGCGCTTCGGCTTTCAGGCTTCCTACCCCAGACCCCGACGCGTCCGCCACTGCATTCTCATCTCTCCATTCAACCGTTCCGGAAAAAGCAAGCAGTTAGACCTCCGTACCTGCTTCTTCGATTTCGCGGACGAGGTTGTGGTGCTGGGTGATTTCTCGAAAGCCCTGAGGCTCGAAGAATCGTCACAACGTCGGTTCCATCTGATGATGTTTCTGTTTCCAACCAAGGAGTAGCGTATGTGCGGAATCGTTGGCTATGTCGGCAATAAACAAGCGGTGCCGGTTATCGTGGCCGGGTTGCGGCGGCTGGAGTATCGCGGCTACGACTCGGCGGGCATCGCTGTGTCCGGTGGAGAACATGGCCTGCAGGTTCGCCGTGCCGAAGGCAAGCTGGGCAACCTGGAAGAGGTGATCCGCCACAACAACTTGGAAGGCAGCTATGGCATCGGCCACACCCGCTGGGCTACACATGGGCGTCCGACCGAGAAAAACGCGCATCCCCACCGGGACTGCAGCGGAACCATCGTGGTTGTCCACAACGGGATCGTGGAAAACTACCTGGCGCTGAAGAAGCAGCTGCGCGAAGAGGGCCACACCTACAAGACGGAGACCGATACCGAAGTCATCGCGCACCTGATCGAAAAGTTTTTCATCCTGGAGAATCCGGACAAAAAGATTTCGCTGGAAGAAGCCGTGCGGATGACGGTGAAGCGGCTGACCGGCGTGTTCGCGATGGCGGTAATCTGCAGCACGGAACCCAACAAGATTATTGCGGCGCGCAACGGGCCGCCGGCAGTGATCGGGCTGGGCAAGGATGAGTATTTTGTGGCCAGCGACGTGCCCGCGATTCTGTATCACACCCGCGACCTGTTCTTTCTGGGCGATGGCGACCTTGCCGTGCTCACCCCCGAGGGCGTGACCCTTACGGATTTTGATGGCGTACCTGTGCGGCGCGAGGTGCAGCACATTACCTGGGACCCCATCATGGCGGAAAAGGGCGGCTTCAAGCACTTCATGCTCAAGGAAATTTACGAGCAGCCGCGGGCGGTGCGCGACACCGCGATGGGGCGCGTCTCGTTCGACACGGGCAAAGTGTTTCTGGAGCAGATGGATGTCTCCGAAGAAGAGTTCCGCAACCTGCGCAAGCTGAACATTGCCGCCTGCGGCACCAGTTGGCACGCCGGACTGGCGGGCAAGTACATGATCGAGCGGCTGGCGCGGGTTCCGGTGGAGGTGGATTACGCCAGCGAGTTCCGCTACCGCAATCCGCTGATCGGCCCCAACGAGATGGGGCTGCTGATTACGCAGTCCGGCGAGACGGCCGACACCATTGCGGCGCAGCGCGAATGCAAGAGCCGCGGAGCCAAGACGCTGGCCATCTGCAACGTGGTGGGAGCCATGATTGCCCGCGAAGCCGACGGCACCATCTACACCCATGCCGGGCCGGAGATCGGCGTGGCCTCGACCAAGGCTTTCACCGCGCAGCTGACCGCGCTGTTTCTGTTTGCGCTGTACCTGGCGCAGGTGCGCGGCACCATCAACGGCGAAGAGTCGATCAAGCTGACGCAGGAACTGGCGCGGCTGCCCGGAGCTCTGGAAGCCGTGCTCTCGCGCGAAGAGGAGATTGAGGAGCTGGCAAAGACGTATCAGCGGGTGCAGGACTTCCTCTTCCTGGGACGGGGCATTCACTTCCCGATTGCGCTGGAGGGTGCGCTGAAGCTGAAAGAAATCTCCTACATTCACGCCGAAGGCTATGCGGCCGGAGAGATGAAACACGGCCCCAACGCGCTGATCGACGAGGATCTTCCGGTGGTCATTATTGCCACGCAGGACAAAAACGATGTGGGTTCGGTGCTTCGCTACGAGAAGACGATTTCCAATCTGAAGGAAGTCAAGGCGCGCTCAGGGCGGGTGATTGCCATTGCCACCGAGGGCGACGAGGACATTGCCGAGGCGGCCGACCACGTCATCTTCATTCCCCCTGCGCCGGAGCTGCTGCTGCCGATTCTGGAGATCGTTCCGCTGCAGCTGCTGGCCTATCACATTTCAGTGCGCCGGGGCTGCGACGTGGACCAGCCGCGCAACCTCGCCAAGTCGGTGACGGTAGAGTAGAAGTTTCAATTGTCCACAGAACAGTACCTACGACTGCCACCGCTCGGAAGTCAAAACACGAGTCAGAAGAAAATTACGAATCTTGGCACGGCTATTTAAGTCGTATGGATTCCTCGACCCAGTACTTTCACCTCTCAGCGAAATACCGTGCACAGTAACAAAATGGACTCTGACCTCCCGAGTTCGGCGACAAGAATCCACTTCAAGTAGGAGCGTATGGTTCCCAATTCACTGCAGCCCAGACACGTCACTCCGCAACGAATGCGGGGATATCTAATCGCGTACATCGTGGACTTGGCGGCGTTCGCTGCATCGGCGCTTGTGGCGTTTGAGTTGCGCTTCGATGGGGCGTTGCCAGCGGTTTACTTGCACTCAATGTTGCTTGCTATGGCTCTCTGGGCCGGTGCAAAGTCGCTTACCTTTATATGTGGCGGAGTGAGGGGCGGGTATTGGCGGTACACCTCAATTCACGAGGCAATCCGACTGGTTGCAACGAACTCTGTTGGCTCCATTCTGGGTGCGGTCATGATCTCGCTTCTGCTGGGAAAGGACGGCCTTCCGCGCTCGATTTACTTACTGGAGTGGCTGGTATCAAGCGTGTTGATCCTTAGTGACAGACTTCTCGTCCGCACTACCTTCAGTGCAATACACGCGTCCAAGGCAAAAGGGAAACGGACGAGAACCCTCATTTATGGTGCCGGGGACGCCGGGCTGGCGTTGTTGCGCGAACTTCGGAGTAACCAGTCGTTGATGATCGATGTCATCGGCATGATCGACGACGATCCACAGAAGGTTGGCCTCACCCTCCACGGAAAGCGGGTGCTTGGATCGGGAAACGCTCTGAGAGCCATAGCACAGAAGCACGCCATAACAAAAGTGCTGATCGCCATTCCCTCTGCAGCGGGACCCGCAATGGTGCGGATACTGGAGTTTGCGGTCGATGCCGGCGTGGAATACAAGATGGTGCCGAGTCTCGGTGGATTGATCCAAGGTACGGAGTTGGGCAAGCAGATCCGAGATGTCTCTGTAGAAGATCTGTTGAACAGAAAGCCCGTGCAACTGGACGTAGACGGCATCCGGGAAAAAACCAAAGGAAGAGTTGTAATGGTAACGGGCGCGGCGGGCTCGATAGGCTCGGAGATTTGCCGGCAGATCGCCAAGTTTGATCCGAAGGCCATCGTAGGATTTGACGCCGCAGAGACGCCGCTTTTTCAGATTGATCGGGAGATGAGCACAAGGTTTCCGCAAGTAACGTTCTATCCGGAAATTGGGAATATCACCCAGCCTGAAACCCTGCACCGCGTCATGCAGAAGTACCGGCCCACAATTCTCTATCACGCCGCAGCGTATAAACACGTTCCTATGATGGAACGCCATGTCTTCGCCGCGGTTGAAAACAATATCTTCGGAACTATGAACGTTGCCCAAGCAGCTGTTACGAACGGCATTGAAGACATGGTCATGATCTCCACCGATAAAGCTGTTCGTCCTACGAGCATGATGGGCGTAACGAAGAGGGTCGCTGAGTTGCTGATTCGGGCAATGCAGAGGAAAACCGCGACGAAGTTTGTGGCGGTTCGCTTTGGAAACGTGTTAGGAAGCAACGGTAGCGTCGTTCCAATTTTCAAGGAGCAGATTGCTGCCGGAGGGCCCGTCACGGTCACTCATCCGGAGATGCGTCGATATTTCATGACCATCCCTGAGGCATCCCAACTTGTTTTGCAGGCCTTCGCCATTGGCAAGGGCGGGGAGGTCTTCGTACTTGATATGGGTGAGCCTGTCAAGATTGTGGATCTCGCGACAAATCTCGTTCTGCTTTCCGGGCTTCAGCCTGGCCGAGATATCAAGATCGAGTTTAGCGGTCTTCGTCCCGGAGAAAAGCTTTTCGAAGAACTCAATCTGCAGGACGAATGCCTTGAGCCAACCTCGCATACTCAGATCAGAAGTTATGTGAGCCCCAACGAGGTTAATGCATCGCACCTTGACGCGAGCCTGCGAAACCTTAAAGAGATCATTGATCGGCGCGACGTGGCCAGCTTGGTTCTCTTGCTGAAGGGCCTGGTGCCAGAATACAACCCGGATTCAAAGCTTCTTATGGTTGCATTGGCGATCAAGTCCCCTACTGTAGAGCCGCTTGGAAGTCCGATACCAACCCTATTGACGGAAAGCGTCCGCCCGCATCTGGCCCGTTGGCCGGAAATTGTTCTGCCCACGAATTAAGGCAGCTAATGGAAAACATGCGATAAGTAAGGTTAATGGGTCGCGGCACACGATGTGTGCGGGAGCGGGTTTTGTTCTGCGCAGCCAAATGTTAGGTGCGTATTCTCTCGGCGAGCTAAATTGGCAGTCGCCATGTACCGGTTGGATTCGGACCCTTAAGGATGTTAAATGAGTAACTACGAAGTACCTGTTCATGCGGGAAGTGAAACGCCTCTCAACTCCGCGGTGATTTCCCCCTGCCATTCATCAATCGACACCCCCACTTTGCACAATCTTGTACGGGTGTTGAGGAAACGCAAGGAATGGATCATTGGTTCGATCGTGATCTGTGGTCTGCTGGCCCTTACCGTCACTCTGATGATGAAGCCCACATATGAGGCAACCGCAACGATTGAATTGAACAAGAGCAGCTCCGGCTCCATGGATTTGGGACTCGGAGACTTGTCCGAGCAGTTGACCCAGGGCGGGGAAGGTCTTCAGACAGATCTGCAGACGGAGACCTCAATCCTCCAAGGTGACTCGCTGGCCCTGGCGGTGATCCAGCAACTCAAACTAGCCTCGCAGCCCCCATTCGTAGCCACGGGCGCCATGGCACGCAAACTAAGTTCCGAGCAGGGCATGGCGCTCGAAGAGGCGCCGCAGACGCGGTCATGGTTGTTGAAGGTGTTCGGACAGCATCTGAAAGTACAGCCGATGCATGGAACCCGCCTGATTCGAGTCACCTACGAGGGTCACGATCCGAACCAGGCAGCAGAAATCGCAAATTCTTTAATTGATAGCTACAAGAATCAGTACCGGCAGTCCCACTATAGTGCGGCCGCTGAAACGTCGGACTGGTTGACGAAGCAATTGTCAGACCTCAAAGCTAACGTCGAAGATTCGGAAAAGAAGCTCACCGATTTCGAAAAAGAGAGCGGGATCCTCAGTTTTAACGCGATGCCGCTGACAGGTTCCGAAAAGGACTCCACAGGCGAAGGCCAAATCCATAGTGTTGTGATCCAAAAGCTCGACGCGCTGAATGCCGAGTTGACCGTGGCTGAGGCGAATCGAATCTCGAAGGAAGCGATCTATCGCCTTGCGCAAACCGGGAGTGCCGATGTGATTCTTGGTCTTGGAAATGATCCTCTGGCCGCTCAGAGCAACTCAATGGTGCTCGCGCAAGGAGGCGGACTTTCCAACCTGCAACAGTTGCGACAACAGCAAAATCAACTGAAGATCAATCTTGCGGAGTCTTCAACAACGTATGGGGCGAATAACCGTCACCTCAAGGAAATGCAAACCGCAATGCTCTCTCTGGATGATCAAATCAATGATGAGGTCCAGCAGATCATCAAGCGCGCGCAAGTTGATTTCCAGTTGGCACAGCAAACGGAAAGTGAAATTCGCAGGCAGTTCGAGCAGCAGCAGGGTACAGCTAGCAAGCTCAATGAAAAGGCTGTTCAATTCGCAGTGTTGAGCCAGGAAGCCTTCTCGCGCAAAAAGCTATATGAAGACCTCTACACAAAGCTGCAGGAAGCGAATGTTTCCGCCGGCATCAAAGCTACGAATATCACCATTGTAGATCCGGCACGCTCGCAATCCATTCCCATCCGCCCGAAGCATATCAATAACATCGTGATGGGATTACTGCTTGGAATATTCGTAGGACTCGTGACTGCATTTGGCGCCGATAGCTTTGATATGACAGTGACTACTCCTTTTGAGGTGGAGGAAATCACCAGAAAACCCACGATAGGAATCATCCCGGCATTTGAGTTTCCGGTTAGGTCGTATGGGGAGCGTCTATTGAGGAACAGGAGCACGACGATCACGAAAGAGATTTCCGCCGGAATGCCGATCTGGATGCTGAGTCAACCCGACTCTATCGGAGCGGAGGCATTCCGGTCGCTGCGAACCTCCATCATGCTCTCCCGTGTAAGGAAGGGTTCGAGAATCATTTTGGTAACAAGCTGTGTTCCCGATGAAGGCAAGACCACCGTGACAACAAACCTGGCCGTCGCCTTCGCGCAGCAGAAAAAGAAGGTGCTGATGGTAGATGCCGATCTGCGCCGGTCACGGGCTAAACACGAGGGTGATAATTCCGATCGGGTAGGGCTCAGCAATGTGCTGGCTGGCATGCTTAGAAGCGATGAGGTTATTCTCCAAGGAGTACATGTCTCCTCACTCGATGTCCTGCCGCCGGGGCCGCGTCCACCAATGCCGTCCGAGATGCTGGGATCGACGGTTTTCGACGAACTGCTGCAACAGCTCAGCTTACGCTACGACATTATCTTGATAGACAGCCCTCCGGCGCTGCTGGCAACAGATGCTGTCGTAATCTCAAAGAGGACAGACGCCGTCCTCTGGGTGACTCGGCCAGGCGTCACCACCAGGCCGCAGCTCGCTCGCGCGGCGGAATTAATCGAACGCAATGGAATGCCGGTGATTGGGTTCGTATTGAATCGAATCAACAGCCGGTCTGCTGACTACCAACACGGCTACGGATACGAGTACCGTGGCTCTTACTATGTCGAGAAGAATCCAAATGAAGCATAAAAGTCCGAATGTATGGCTTGTCACAGCCGCGCTTCTGTTGTCGTTCGCGGAAGCAGGCATTGCCCAGGTTGGCTTGCAGCAAATGCCCAGTTCCCCGAACGGGAGTTTCTCCTCTGCGGCTATGGGCGCACACCAGCCAAATGTTGCCGCCGAAATGCGCAGCTCCGGATTAATAGCGGTGCCTCAAGACTTTACAAAGCTGGCTCTTGCCCCAGGGTTTCTGATGCAGCTGAGAGTTCTCGACGACCCCGACTTCGGAGGAAGTTTTCGCGTTGACCAGCAAGGCGACATAGCCTTGCCCATTCTCGGGATAATTCACGTCGCCGGTGAGACTGTTTCCGCAGCAAGATTGCAAATTCAGAAGAAGCTTCTGGATGATCAGATTCTGAAGAATCCTGATGTCAACCTGACGGTGCTGGAATACACGGCACCTGAAGTGACGATCGTCGGTGAGGTGGTGAGCCCTGGCCAATATCCGTTGCTGGCTCCGCGCACACTGGTGGATATTTTGGCGCTCGCCGGAGGAACTACGTTAACCGCTGGCAATGAAGTCCAGGTCACGCGCGGCAGTGAGAATGCGGCGCCGATCCCGCGTGCCATTATGGTGCACTACTCTCGCGCCACAGATCCAGACGCGGTCAAGCAAGTGATCGTCAATCCCGGCGACACTGTTCTGGTAAAGAGGGCAGGCATCGTGTACGTGCTGGGAGCGGTGGCCAGACCGGGCGGGTATGTGATGCAGGAAGAAGGTACGCTCAACGTGCTGCAAGCCATCGCGCTGGCGAATGGGACGATGCTAGCGGCGAAGACACGTGAGATTCACGTACTTCGCCGGGATGACAATGGCGCATTGGTCGACATTGCACTGTCTTTAGATAAGTTGATGCGTGGGCGAAGTGCTGACGTGCAATTACAACCGAGCGATGTTTTGTATGTACCCATGGACAAAGTCAAAGTAACCTTAACGAACGGTGCGTCAATCTTAGCCGCGGCAACGTCAGCGTCTATCTACGCGTTTTGAGTTGAATAACTGGCTTGCATAACAGAGACATGTTGAAGAGACGCGCTAAGGCATACTGACCATGACGACTACAGCTCCTGATTTCAAGCTTTCACCGCATTCGGCGAGGCCTACGGGCTCCCGTGCGCTTCGGGCAGGGCTGTTCAAGAACAGCGCTCTCATGATGGCGTGCCGAATCGCCGCCATGCTGGTGTCGCTCGTGACCGTTCCGTTCGTGATTGGCAGGCTGGGGTTGCTAGGATACGGAAGCTGGGAAGTTCTGTTGTCGGTTTCAACGATCACTACGATTTTCCAGAACGCTATAGGAGGAACATTGCTTTGGCGTGTGTCCTCGGCCTATGGCGCGGGCGACAAGTCCGAGATCAGGCGCCTTCCTGGCCTCGGGGTCGCGATCACCCTGATAATGTTTGCCGTAACGTTAACACTTGTTCTTGCAGGCAGGCATTTTCTGGTCCAGTTCTTTCACATCCCTCCTGAATTGCGCCTGAGCGCAGAGGTGATCCTTCCCTGCATCGTGGGTATTACTGTTCTGGGAGGCATCAACGAGTCGCTTGCCGCGGTACTGCGAGGAAGTCAGGAAGCTGGCTACACCTCCGTCATCCAAACGTTGGCCGGCTTCATGAACGCCGGAGTCCTCCTGACCGGCCTGGCGAGGGGCGCTGGGCTCTGGAGCCTGCTCGCAGGTTACAGCGTTGCGGCTGTAACGACCGGAATCGGATATTACCTGCGGGCCTCCTATCTCTACGGTTGGTTTGATATTCGTCCAAAGTTGCCCACGCGGCAGGACGTGCTGGCGATGCGCCGCTATTTGGGCTGTCTCTCCATCGGTTCATTCTCCTCGCTTCTGCGCGGCGAGACGGACAAGCTGGTACTCGCCGGTTTTGCTTCCCCGGCCTGGGTGGGGATTTACGCCATCGCGGCAAAAATGGCCTCGGTCGTCATGGAATCCAGCAACTTTTTCTACAACCCGACCATTGCCGCGAGCGGCGCGATGAACGGTCACGGAGATTGGGAGGGCATAAAAAGGCTTTACGTCACGATGGGGGCAGTCTTTCCCGTAGCGGCTGGACTCGTTAGCGTACTCGTCCTCTCCCTGTACGATCGTCTAACCGTCTTTTGGCTAGGAAGAAGTGTGCCGGGGATTGCTCCGATTCTCTTTCTGGTGGTCGCGGGAAACGCTATCGCAGTGATACTGACCGGATCGGGCACCTCAATTTGCAAAGGGGTTGGCAAGCTGGAGATCGAGACTATTTATGTTGTGACGGGCCTAATCCTGAACATCATCCTCACCATCACACTTGTACTCGCGGTGGGAGCCATTGGCACAGTGATTGCGTCGACGGTCTCATGGTCGATCGGGGCGGTCCTTTTCGTCCTGTTGCTGCATCGGCGGTTCGACTTGCCGCTCAAGGGGACATACCGCAGTGTTGGGGCATTGCTCTATGTAGGGGCAGTGGTGGCCGTTGCGAGAGCCTTGATGCCGGCCTACACAGCGAACTCTGACAGGCTCACGGCTTTGCTCTCGGCAGTCAGGTTCGGAGCCGCCGTTGCGTGCGTTTTCCTCCTGCCTTTCGTACTGCTCAACGCCACGGCGCTTACGAACCGCACGCGGCGGCTCATCCTGAGTGCCGCACAAATCGAAGGACAGGGTTGATGCCCGCGAAATCGAAAGAAATGGCGAAAAAGCAGATTTGGTTGTCGAATGCCGTTCGCTTTTTTCCTATTGTTTTCTTCGAAGCGTTCCTCCTCATGACGGTCGCTGTTTTTGCGCTTGGCCCATGGGATTGGCCAGTCGCGAACCCTGTCGAGCTCTATTCGTTCCTTTTTATTAACCAACTTGCGCTTTTGATCGGCTATGTCAGCGGCGTCAGCGGGCGTTCGCCATCGTCATTCCGTCTCCCGCTGGCATTGACCGAACTAGCGTGGCTTGGCGCTTTAGCTACGCTTCTGATGCTTATCCCGACCATGATTGTGGAAACTGGGGGGATATTAATATAGCCCGAGCACTGAGCGATCCCGGAAAAGCCTACGGCGACACTAACTATGCGGCGGCCGTGGCTGCCCCGACAATCGTACAGTACGTCAACATGGTTCTCTCCTTATTGATCTGGCCTTTGCTGGCGCTAACAATCGTGTTCTGGAATAAGTTCAGCTCCCTGCTCAGAAGCCTCGCAGTTGTCGGGATACTTGGAGGAGCGTTTATCTATCTTCTGATCGGAACAAACAAACGTAATGTCGATATCATGCTTTTGATGCCTTGGCTTCTTGTCATCCGAAGCAGGGATTCGTCCGCTATTCTCAAGCCGAAGCGCGTCCTTCTTTTTTGCCTCTCGATTGTCCTGGCACTTGCTGTATTTTTGCCATACTTCGCCATCAACATCGCAGGCCGCGGAAATGGCACGTCGTCCACCGAAAACATAAGTATTGGTAAAGGAGATCATATTCGGGCGACTCCGTTCGAGGCCCTGGGGTTCGACAGTCCTGTCGCACAACTCTATGGGGTTGGCTACACGGCGTTAGCCTCCTATGTTGGGCAGGGGTACTATGGCCTGTCTCTTGCTATGCAGGAGCCGTTTATCTGGACTTATGGAGTGGGGCATTCGCGCATTTTAACCTGGCTTACGGAAAAAGTTATGGGTGGACAATACTCAATTCAGGACACAACCTACCCATCACGGGTTGGTCGCGACTTTGGTTGGGACTCTAAGATAAAGTGGTCCACTCTCTATTCGTGGCTCGCTGGCGATGTAACGTTTTTTGGAGTGCCTGTTGTAGTGTTTCTGCTCGGTCGCCTGCTCGGACTCACATGGATTGACGCTCTCGGACGAAATCCGGTTGCGGTGGTACTTTTCTGCCTGACTTGTTTGACGGTCTTCTATATCTCTGCGAACGCGCAAATATTCCAATCGGCGGATACCGTGTTCGTATTCTATTTTTATTTGTTGTGGTGGATTCAATCCAAGGGATAGTGATTCACAATGGAGACCTCCGAACATCGGTATCCAAATGTCCTACTGGTGAATAGTGAGCCCATATCGGCCGCCACCGCAACAGGCATCACTATGAGCAACCTTTTTGCCGGATGGCCGACCGAAAAACTGGCTCAAGTGTTCACGTCCTCAATTCCTCATGAGCGCCGAAGCGATATCGAGTATCAGTTACGTCCGACTGAACGGCTCGGTCTGCTATGGCTGCGGGGCCGCATGAGATTTGCGGGAACGGGCGCAGGAATGTCCACAGAAGAGTCAGGGGAAACCGGCCATAGACAGATAAGAGATGCCGTGCTTCCAGGCCTGCGCAAGTGGTTGGACTTACTTCCATATGAATTGCCGGACCAGATCAAGAAAGCCATTGTGCAATTTCGCCCGGATGTGGTGCATACCTGCCTTGGAAACATTCAGGTTCCTGTTTTGGCATTACGTTGCGCCGAATTGTGCAACATCGGCCTTATTCCACACTTTATGGATGACTGGAAGTCGACCATGTATGCCGGGAGACTGGACCTGGTCATCCAACGCCGCCTTCTTCTGAGGACGGTTCGAAGAATCATAAAAGCGGCACCTGTCGGGATGGGTATTTCGGAATTAATGGCGGCGGAATACAACTCAACATACGGGGTTCCTTTTCACAGCTTCATGAACTGTACGTCTGTAGCGCCAGATACAACGCCAGTCGCCGCGCCCGACCCAACGGCCGGACCGCGGTTGATATACGCAGGTAGTCTCCGCCATGACCGATGGCGTTCACTGAAAGAGATTGGCGAGGCCCTGCGGTACGTCAATTCAGAGGGAATTCCGGGAAAGCTGTTCATTTATGCCCCGGCCAAGGATATAGCCGAATTTAACGGCCGGCTTGCTGGACCAAGTGTGGAAGTTGTCGGTTCCATCGCACAGAAGGAAGTGTCGGGTGTGCTTAAGGAAGGACATATCCTGGTACATGTGGAGTCATTTGAAAAAAACATTCGCAAATATACCCGGTTGTCCATGTCGACAAAGATCCCACAATATATGGCGGCGGGACGGCCACTATTGTGCTACGGGCCGGGTGAAGTGTGCTCCTGCCGTTTCATAGAGGAAAACGAGTGCGGCCTTGTGGTCGGCATGCAGAACCGATTGGAACTGGTCGCGGCTCTGCGCCACATACTCCGGGATGCGGACCTACGCCATCGATTGGGAACCAACGCCCGAATTGTCGCACAGCAGAAGTTCAAAGCCGAAGACGTCCGAGAGCAATTTCGCAAAGTGATAGCCCAGGCAGCTTGGGGGGGAGCGAGCAGGAAGCCCCAATCTTAGGCGATTCATCAATCCATCGGATCCCACGGCAGCGGCCACACGCTGCAGGGCCCCAGTCCTCCAATAGCTACCACTGTCATACGTATGCAGGTTCGACGATGACCAATCGACATGGCAAGGAGCAAATGCAAAACCGCAATCCAATGGTCACAGTTGTCATTCCGACGCGCAACCGTCCCGACTTGGTGGGGCGCGCGGTCAGGAGTGCACTGCTGCAGACAATCACTGATTTGGAGGTCATCGTTGTAATCGATGGCCCAGATCCAAGCACCGTGTCAGTTCTCGAGGACATCCGGAGTGCCGACGCGCGTCTGCGCGTTTTACCTTTGCCTCAAAACGTTGGGGGATCCGACGCGCGCAACGCGGGAATTGAAGGCGCGAAAGGAGAATGGATTGCGCTGCTCGACGACGACGACGAATGGATACCCAAGAAGCTTGAAAAGCAATTGGCACTGGGCAATGACTCTTCGCATCGTTTTCCAGTGATCTCTTGCCAGATTATAGGGAGAACACCTACCGCGGATTATATAGCGCCACGAACGAAACCATTCCTCCCGTTTGCGGATTACGTCTGGGGGCGGAGGAGCTTGTTTCGCGGCGAAGGTGCGCTGTACTGTCCAACGCTGGTAGGACCCACTTCGCTATTCCGGAAATGCCCGTTCACAAGTGGGCTGCGCAGGCATCAGGATTGGGACTGGTTAATTCGTGCCTTTGACCTGCCTGGGGTTGGACTGGAGTTTGTTAGTGAGCCATTGGTGATTTGTCACTTTGAGGAGAGTCGCGGAAGCGTGAGTGGAACCTCAGATTGGCGCGATTCACTCAACTGGGTAAACAAAATTCAGTCGTATCTTGCGCCTGAGACGTATGCCGCATTCCTGTTAACCAATCTCGGCCATTCGGCGTCGAAGCAGGGTGACTGGAGTGCTTTCGCTCCGCTCCTGGTTTCTGCTTTCCGAAAAGGAAGCCCGCGAACAATTCATCTGGCTATGTACTTTGGTACATGGCTGATTCCGATGAACTTCAGGCAATTTATCGGTGGCATGCTCCGCGGAAGTATAAAAAAAAATCTCCAGCATGGCTAAACTCGCAGGGATAGGTGAACGATCATGTCTAACCAGGATCTGCCTGGCCGGAAGCTGCTTGGCGGCGCGACTGTAATAGAACTGGTGCCGTCAATAGCGCGCGAGTCGTTTGGGCTGGGTTACGCAGCCTTGGGCTTGGCAGCTGCGCTCGAGCGTGCCGGCGTAAATGTCTTCTTGGCCTCGGTGGACGAACGGAAGGTTGCATATGAAGCGTGCGAGGAAGCCGGGTTCCCACAAGATAGGTTTATTCGCGGATCATTGATAGGGCCTTCACGCTTACGGCTAGCGCCATTACTGGTTCGCCAACTGTCCAGGATTTCAAACGATGGCAGGTTGATTGTGCATTCGCACGGGATATGGACATATACGTCTTGTGTGGCGGGGGAGCTTACTAAGCAGCGGCAGTGCCCGCTAGTGTTGAGCCCTCATGGCGAGCTGGAGCCTTACGCGCTGACGATTTCTCCAAAGAAGAAGGCGCTTGCTTCTCTGCTTTATGGACGGAGAAATATGACGCGGGCGTCCTCCCTGTGGGCACTAACTGAGCAGGAGAAGACATCGATTCGAGCTTATGGGTTTACCGGCCGGGTGGCAGTCATACCGAATGGTGTGAACCGCGCGGTCCAGTGCAGCGCTGAGGAAGTTGCCAGATTTCGAGAAAAGCACGATGTTGCCCCGGGCTCCAAAGTGATGCTATTTCTCTCCCGCATTGCCCGCAAGAAGAACCTGCCTTTGCTGCTGAGGGCGTTTTCGAGAAACGTGAAGACGCGTCCTGAATGGATGTTGATGATTGCAGGCAGTGATGAACGTGGCCATATCCACGAGGTTGAGGCTCTGATCCACGAGCTGGGGATCGAGAAGTCAGTACGCCTGATCGGGCCGGTCTCCGGAAGAGAAAAGGCATGTGCGTTCACTTCGTCGTCGTTGTTTGTGCTGCCCTCACACAGCGAAGGGCTACCGATCGCGGTTCTGGAGGCAATGGAATATGGTAAGCCCCTCCTGCTTACGGAGGGGTGGACGTTGCCAGTAACGACCTGCGCTCAATTTGGTTGGAGAGTCCCAGTGGAGGAGCGCGCATTCGATTCCGCACTATTCGATGCGATGAGCACTTCCGAATTGCGTTTGCAGGAGATGGGACGTGACGCAAGGACCGTCGTGCGTGAGCACTTCGGATGGGATGGGGTTGCCGAACAAGCGTGTCTCCTCTATGCATCTCTCCTCGCCGCACAGTCCCGAAGGTAAATCCTTTTGACCTTGAGCAAGATCGAGGTTTGCGCCCTTCCTGGAAAGCTGATGGCGATGCGACTATTGTTTGCGTTCTTTCTAGCCTTTGCGGCAGCAAATGCCGCAAAGGCGGAGTCTTTCGTCTTCGAGAGCAGCACGGCACGGTTGGTGATCGGGTCGAATGGCGATGCACTCAACCTGATCGAGAAGCAGAATGGCAAAGAGCTATTGCGACCGAAGGGACTTCCATTTGCGGCGGTCAGGAAAGATGGCCGGCTGTTCTCATCTTCGGCGATGGAGCGAAAAGGTGTCATGCTCCACGTCACGTTCGGGACCTCCGGCGTGTTTGCAGATTACCGCATCACTTCGTCGGCAGAGTACATAGTGGTCAAACTCGAGGGAGTTCAGGGAGACGGCATCGAAGAAGTTCGTCTGATGCAACTCAGCACAACGTTGGCGAACTCGGGTGGAGTGCTCGGCGTGCAATGGGATGACGAATTTGCAGCCGGCCTCATGGGCTTAAGCCAACAGGTCAACTCCCACATCACAGGCCAGGTTCTAGGGGCCTCTGTCTATTCTGAGTTGTCTATGCAGGGCCAAAGCGTTGCGATCATCGCCGTGCCCACTTCCCGGTTCCTAGATGTAGTTCAGAAAGTGGAGCAGGATTTTCAACTTCCAAATCCAACGATAGGCGGCAAATGGGCCAAACATTCGATGGATGCACGCACCAGTTATCTCTTTACCGACCTGAGTGAAGCCAACGCAGACGAGACGATTCGGTGCGCGAAATTGGGTGGATTCCGATACATCCTCATTTATGTTGGCACGTGGTCCTCGTCTTTGGGGTCTTATCCGATCAACTTGAAGAACTTTCCCCACGGAGAGGCGGGCCTCAAGTCAGTAATCGAAAAGTGTCATGCTGCGGGACTCAAAGTTGGCATGCACATGCTGACGAGCTTCGTGGGGAAGAACGATCCGTTGGTACATCCGACGCCGGATCCTGGATTGCTCAAGGACGGCCAGACGACGCTCTCGGCGGATGTGAGCGAGAGTGCGACAGAACTGATAGCGACGTCGATCTTGGCTGGTTCTTTGATGGCAGCGGGTTCCTCCGACTTCGTTATCGACCACGAGATCATTCACTGCGACCAGATCGACGGCGCGAGACTGGTCCGGTGTGGGCGCGGGTTTGCGGGATCGAAGCCCGAGCCGCACTTGGCTGGCGCAATCGTCCAGCACCTGGTCGAGCGATACAACTCATACTTGGCGGATCTTCGATCACCGCTGGCGGAGACGATTTCCGATCGCATCTCTGGAGTGGTCAACCGAGTCGGCTTTGACATGATCTATTTCGACGGTGGGGAAGTAAATGTTGCAGACGGGCCGTTCTGGTATTGGGTAGGCGTGCAGCAGATGCAGATATGGGAGCGGTCGACGCGCGACCTGCTCGTACAGGGTTCGGGGATAACGCCTTGGACGTGGCATATCTTTTCCCGTGGCACCTGCGACGACTTTGCGGCGGTGGCCGCAAAGCAATATTTAGACGATCACAAGATCGCCGACGTTTGGCTCCTCCACCACAACAATTTTCTTCCCGCGGAACTAGGCTGGGTAGGATTCCTCCAAGATACACCAGATCACCCTGCTACCACCCCTGATGAATTGGAGTACTACGCGGTGCGGATGCTTGCGCTGGATTCGGCCGTGTCTCTTGAGACAGACCTGAGTGCGCTGAAAGCAAATGGCCGCAGTGAGGAGATGCTGAAGCTGCTGGGCGAATATGAACAATTGAGGCTCAGTGGCGCAGTGCCGAAGGCGGTACGCGACAAGTTGGCGCTGGGCGAGTGGCATATGAGCAGGCGCGGAGAGTTCCATCCGATCCGGTACGACGCGCAACGGATGGCGATACCGGGAGAGATCACCGTAAAAAACGAATTCGATGAGCAGCCGCTGAGGTTTCGACTGCAGGTGGAGCCGGAACTCGCGGCCATGGGCGATCCGGCAAATATTCCGTTGCTGCGGGGGCACCCGCTGGTTGAAGTTGGGCCGCCGAGCGCTCAAGATGCTATGCCTGGGGCGCTCGTGCAGCGCGTCTCGTTGAGCAAAGCGGCGCAGAACTCTGGCGGCGTGTTCATGGTTGGGGCGAGTGACCGGACGACGGGGAAGGCAGTTGACCTCAGAACGCATCGCGCCCTGGCAGTACGACTGGAGGTCGAGGGGCCGGAGCAAGCTTCAGGCCAAACACCGGTCCTCAACATTCAATTGGAAACCGGGGATACAACCTATCGCGACTATTACATCGATTTGAATTTTCGGGGCACTAAAACGGTCATCCTGCCCGAGCCTGGGACCAGCAGGATGCTCGCTGAGTTCCCGCCGGTCTCTTCGAACTATCGCTACAAGGCGGCCATGTACGGTTTCAATTACGGGAACGTAGCTGCCCTCAACCTGCGCTGGATGCGTTACGCCAAGGGCAGCGGAGTACGATGCCGGATCGGTCTGGTGGAAGCACTCGAGGAGCGGAGCAGTGTGTTAACGGATGTTGAGATTTCGGCTGGGTCGGTGAAGGTTGTGATTCCCGGGGAAATGAGGACGGGAGATTACGCCGAGTATTGGGGAAAAGGAACGATACGTGTTTTCGACCGGAACGGTGTTCTGCTTCGGACTGTACCCACCAATCGTGCGCCGGTACTGAGGTCGGGCGAAAACAGGTTGGTGGTGAAAGCCTCGGAACCTGGAAGTGTGAAGCTGACGGCAATCACGTTAGGGGAGTGATCCCCGAAGCTCCAGAATGTCTGCTTCGACAAGATAGAAATCTCGTCTCCTGAAGATAACTCCAAGCGGTCCAATTCAATAGGTCGTGCGATCGAAAGATGTATCCGTGCGAGAGCGGAGCAATACCCCGGGGACTACTCGCGCCAAAGAAGGCACCCGGGAGAAAGTATGAGGGAAAATGACCAGCGAAATAGACGCAAACATATTTAAGGGAAAAACCCTTCTCATTACTGGCGGCACGGGCACCTTTGGCAATGCTGTCGTCGATATGGCTAGTAAGGCAGGCTTTGGCGAGATCCGGATTTTTAGCCGCGACGAGAAGAAGCAGGATGACATGCGGGGCCGGCTTAGAAACGCCTCGGTGAAGTTTTATCTTGGAGATGTGCGAAACTATGACAGCGTTTCACAGGCGATGCGCGGAGTGGACTTCGTATTCCATGCGGCGGCGCTGAAGCAGGTCCCATCGTGTGAGTTTTTTCCGATCGAAGCGGTGCAGACCAACACACTTGGCGCCGAGAACGTGATGAAAGCAGCACTCTCCTTCAATGTGAGCAAGGTGATTGTGCTCAGCACGGATAAAGCCGTCTATCCCGTGAACGCAATGGGAATGTCGAAGGCGCTGATGGAGAAGTGCATGGCAGCCAAGGCTCGGATGTACGGGGAGAGCTCTACTGTGTTTTGTGGGACGAGATATGGCAACGTGATGGCCTCCCGCGGATCGGTAATTCCGCTGTTTTTAAATCAAATTCTGGCAGGGGAGCCCTTGACCTTGACGGATCCGGATATGACCCGCTTCATGATGACCATCGAGGGTGCGGTGGATTTGGTGCTTTACGCCTTCATGCATGGTGTTCCGGGAGACATTTTCGTACAGAAGGCTCCCTCGGCCACAATTGGAACGCTGGCAGAAGCGCTCCTCCGGTTGCTGGAGGCCGAGAATGAGATTCGGGTCATCGGCACCCGGCACGGCGAAAAACTCTATGAAACACTCTTGAACCGGGAAGAGATGGCCTACGCGGAGGACCTTGGCGATTACTATCGAGTACCGGCAGACGCGCGGGATCTTAACTATTCGAGTTTCTTTAGCAAAGGTCGGACCGAGGTCTCCACAGCTATCGACTACAACTCTCACAACACGGAGTTGCTGGATGTGGAAGGGATGATGGAGCTGCTGCTGAAGCTGCAATGCGTGCAGGAAGCACTCAAAGGCAAGGCGGTGCTCGCGTGACCAGGATTCTCATAACCGGCGGACGGGGGTTCCTGGGCCGAAATCTGGCCTCCCACCTGATTGAACGCAAGGACTGTGAGACGACCGTCGTGGGTCGAGAGGATTCGGACGAGAAACTCAGAGCCGGGCTTATTGCAGCCGACGTTATCTTTCATTTGGCTGGTGTCAACCGACCCACGGATCCGAGCGGCTTCGAAGAGGGCAATGCCCGTCTGACAGAAAATATCTGCCGTCTCCTGCGCGAGGGTAAGCGTTCGCCGAAGATCATTTTCAGTTCCTCTATTCAAGCTGAATCTGACAATCCCTACGGAGCGAGCAAGGCTAAGTCGGAGAATACGCTCCGCAAATTCGCCTCGGAAACCGGAGCGCAGCTCCGCATTTATCGCCTGAAGAACCTCTTTGGCAAGTGGTGTGCTCCCAACTACAATTCGGTGACTGCGACTTTCTGCCACAACATTGCGAAGGATTTACCGATTGTTGTTTCTGATCCAGCGCGCGAAGTGGAACTGAGCTACGTTGACGATGTAGTCGCGGCCTTTCTCGCGGAGATCGACGGTTGCCATGTTGGTGTCAATGCGGGAGCGGAGATACTATCGTACATAATTAAACTTGGTGACCTGGCCGGCAGAATTCAGGCGTTTCACGATATGCGGAGCACGCTGACGTTGCCGGACTTGGCGGATTGGTTCAACCGTGCGCTCTATGCAACCTATCTCTCTTATGTGCCGTCTTTGGCGCGACGGAACGCCCTGGAGATCAAAACCGATGCACGCGGCAGTCTGGCGGAATTCATCAAATCGCGGCACTTTGGACAGATCTTCGTCTCCAGAACCAATCCCGGGGTGACGCGAGGGAACCACTATCACCACACCAAGACTGAGAAGTTCTTCGTCGTGGAGGGAACTGGCCTGATCCGGATGAGAGCGGTGGAGGGAGGTCCAGTTCAGGAGTATCCAGTGGCGGGAAACGCATACCAGGTGATCGATATTCCGCCGGGATTCACCCATTCGATCACAAATGTGGGAGATGGAGAAATGGTGACCCTGTTCTGGTCAAGCGAGATGTTCGACCCGAATCGCCCGGATACTTACTATTTACCCGTCGATGTTGAGGAGCCGAGCAAGTCATTGTCACTGGAGTTCGTATGAAGGTAGCAACCATTCTTGGCACCCGGCCGGAGATCATCCGGTTGTCGCGGGTGATCGAAGCGTTGGATCGGTGTTCGGATCACGTCCTGATCCACACCGGGCAGAACTACGACTATGAGCTGAACCAGGTCTTCTTTGAGGATCTTGAAATTCGTCGGCCCGATTACTTTTTGCAGGCTGCTGGAAAAACTGCCGCCGAGACAATTGGACTAATCATTTCCAAGTCCAGCGAAGTGCTTGCCCAGGTGCAACCGGACGCAGTACTTATTCTGGGTGATACGAACAGTTGCCTGGCTGCGCTGGCGGCCAAACGAATGAAGATCCCGGTTTTTCACATGGAAGCCGGGAACCGGTGCTTCGACGAGCGGGTTCCGGAGGAGATCAACCGAAAAATTGTCGATCACATCAGTGACATCAACCTGCCATACAGCGACATATCCCGCGAATATCTATTGCGCGAGGGCTTGGCCCCGGATCGGGTTATCAAGACTGGCAGCCCCATGTACGAGGTGCTGACGTATTATCGACAGAAGATTGATCGCTCCGATGTGTTGGCGCGCCTTGGAGTAACCGAAGGCGAATACTTCATGGTGAGTGCCCATCGCGAAGAGAACGTCGATCCTCCACGACAGTTTCGAAAGTTCGTGAGGGTCCTGGAAGCTTTAGCGTCAAAATATCAACTGCCCGTAATTGTCTCCGTACATCCGCGAACACAAAAGAGGATTGACGCGGAGGGCGTAAGTTTTTCTGCCAATATTCGTCTGTTGAAGCCCATGGGCCTGACTGATTACGTTCATCTCATGATGAAAGCAAGAGCAACGCTCTCGGATAGCGGCACGATTACGGAAGAATCTTCGATCCTGAATTTCCGCGCGTTGAATATCCGCGAGGCCCACGAGCGTCCTGAAGGCATGGAAGAAGGAGCCGTCATGATGACCGGGCTGAATACTGAGCGCGTTCTGGATGCGTTGAAGGTGCTCGATGGGCAGCCGGTCGGTGAACAACGGGCGTTGCGGATTGTGGCGGATTACAACATGCCCAACGTTTCTGAAAAAGTTGTGCGGATCATCTTCAGCTACGTTGACTACATCAATCGGGTAGTCTGGCACAAGGTGGAGCAAACCTAGAGGCTTGGACTCGTTTGGCCTCTTTTCCACTCAGTACTTCCAGCCCTTCTCGCCTTCTGTGCAGGCATGTTCGCGACCGTTTCGTATCGACCCCGCCGAAAGACAAACGATGCTCTGGATTTTCAGCGAAGTTTATTACCCGGAGGAAACTGGAACCGGGTACTACATCACGCGAATTGCCGAACACCTTGCGCTGAGCCGGCAGGTGTCGGCGTTATGCGCTCAGCCGGCATACTCGCAAGCTGGAGTCACTGCAGCCCGCAACGAAACTCGCCGCGGAGTGCAAATCTTCCGCTGTCGCTCGCTTCTCCTCCGCAAGGGGTCGATTACGGCACGTCTGATCCGGATGAGTTCGATCACCCTCTCGATGTTCGTCACGGCGCTCTTTCGGATCCGGCGCGGCGACTCAATCCTGGCAGCGACCAATCCGCCATCGGTGCCAATGCTGGCGGCTCTACTTTCTTTCATCCTTCGAGTGCCGTACTCCTTGGTGGTTCATGACGTGTACCCGGACATTATCGCGGCATGCGGTATGGCCTCGCGCAACTCGATCTCGTACAAACTTCTGAAAAGAATTAAGCAGCTAGTTCTACGAAGAGCCCAGCACATTATTCCCATCGGGCGTGACATGTCGGAAAATCTCGCCCTTGCCCGCGGTATGGGAAACAGTGATGGCATCAAGGTAATTCCGCTCTGGGCCGATTGCCACGAGATTCGGCCTTCGCCACGAGACCGTAATTCGCTACTGTTGCAACTGGGCTTGACGAACAAGATGGTCGTGCTCTACGCGGGAAACATGGGATATCCCCACGGAATCGAGACTCTTGCTGCGGCAATAAAGGTTCTGGAGGAAGATGACGGGATCCACTTCATCTTCCTGGGATCCGGGCCGAAGCAGAGAATTCTCGAAGAAATGGTGGCTCGCGGCGCCCGAAATATTACGGTGTTGCCTCCACGTCCGCGGTCTGCTCAGAGCGAATTCCTCAATGCCTGTGATGTTGCGATTCTATCGCTCGTGGGTGGGATGCTAGGCCTGGCAGTGCCGAGCCGGACTTATAACCTGATGGCGGCGGGTAAGCCAATCATTGCATTAGTCTCGGAATCGTCAGAGGTGGCAAGGGTCGTCCGTGAGGAAGGGATTGGATGGGTCGTCGAGCCTGGGGCTGTGGAAGATACCGTTCTGGCGATCCTCGAGGCCAAAACGAACCGTGAACTGCTTTTGCAGATGGGTGCGCGGGCACGGCAGACAGCCGAAAGAAAGTACTCTCCCGAGTCAGTCTTCAACCAGTTCGACGCGATTCTCTCACCCTCAGCCGCTGAAGACATCTAACGCAAACTGTAAGCGGCCCGAAGCAACCCTGAGAAACACTTCTCAGGATTTGATCTCTAAGTCTTACAACAACTCTGACATGTCCTGGACAAAACGACTTTTCGATATCGTGGTGGCGCAACTGCTCTTGTTGCTGATTTCGCCGTTGTTGTTGATACTGGCCGCTTTGATCAAGGCAACGTCCGAGGGGCCGGTCTTCCATTGGTCCGATCGGGTAGGGAAGTACAATCGGATGTTTCGCATGCCGAAATATCGCAGCATGCGGATTGACACTCCCCAACTTGCCACTCATCTGCTTTCGGATCCGCGGGCCTATCTCACTCCCATCGGAGCTTTTCTTCGCCGGTCCAGTCTCGACGAATTGCCGCAGTTGTTCAGCATTCTCGTGGGTGACTTGAGTTTCGTTGGTCCGCGCCCGGCTCTGTTCAATCAGTACGACCTAATTGCGCTCAGGACAGAATTGGGAATTCACTCATTGGTACCAGGGCTTACCGGATGGGCACAGATCAACGGCCGGGACGAACTTGTCATTCCGGCCAAGGTGCGGTTCGATTACGAATACCTGCAACGACATTCCCTTCAAATGGACTTCCGGATTCTCTGCATGACTGCTGTCCGGGTCCTGCGCAGTGAAGGAGTCCATCACTAAGTTTGTCGGGGACAGGCTTCGATATCCTCGCCGATGACGCCTGGGATCGACTGTCCTCAGATCTGGATAACCGATAACTTTCGCTGCTCGGCGCAACGCGACAGCTTGTGCTGCACGGGGAACTTGCGCACGTTCGCAATGGAGAATGATGACTACTCAGGTGTGCCCAGAACTAGAGTCTAAAATTGAATCGAGAACCGCCCGCATTGGCATCATCGGCATGGGATACGTCGGCCTGCCGCTGACCCTTCTGTTTAGCGAGCAGGACTTCCGCGTGACCGGCTTCGACGTGGACGCGTCCAAGGTGGAGCAGCTCAACGCGGGCGGATCCTACATTGTGCGCATTCCCGCGGAGGAGATTGCCAAGGCCAAGACAGCCGGGTTCCGCGCCACCGGAGCCTACGCGGACATCGCCGAGATGGACGCGATCATCATCTGCGTGCCCACTCCGCTGGACGAATACCATCAGCCCGATCTCAGCTTCATCGAGCAGACAGCCCGTGCCATCGCTCCCAACTTACGCGAGGGACAGTTGGTGATTCTGGAGAGCACAACCTACCCCGGCACCACCGAAGAAATCCTAATCCCCATTCTGGAATCCGGTAACCGGTTCGGCCTGCGCGCCATTCGCCAGGCAGGCGAACGCGGCTTCTACGCCGGCTTCTCGCCCGAGCGCGAAGATCCTGGCAATGAAACGGTCGCGAGGCGCGATATTCCCAAGGTCGTCGGTGGCCTGGAGGCTACAGCCACCTCACTGGCCTCGGCGCTCTATGGCACCATCTTCAACCGCACCGTGCCGGTCTCCTCGCCCGCCGCCGCGGAGATGACCAAGCTGCTGGAAAACATCTATCGCTGCGTTAACATCGCCCTGGTGAACGAACTCAAACAGCTCTGCCAGCGCATGGACATCGATATTTTCGAGGTAATCGACGCCGCCAAAACCAAACCCTTCGGCTTTCATGCTTTCTATCCCGGCCCAGGACTGGGCGGCCACTGCATTCCCATCGATCCGTTCTATCTTTCCTGGAAGGCCAAGCAGTTCGACTTTCGCACCCGCTTCATCGAACTGGCGGGCGAGGTCAACCTGGGCATGCCCTATTACGTTATTGAAAAGACCGCCCTCGCCCTCAACGGCCACAAAAAGTGCCTGAATGGGGCGCGCATCCTGGTGCTCGGGCTGGCTTACAAGCGCGACATCGACGATCTCCGCGAGTCCCCGTCGCTAACCATCATCGAACTGTTGCGCAAGGCTGGAGTGCAGGTCGCCTACAACGACCCATTCTTCCCCACGGTGGGCCGCGGACGCCACTACGATCTCAATATGACCTGCACTCCGCTTGACGACCTTGGCCAGTACGACGCCGTTCTCATCGTCACCGACCACACCAGCTACGATTACCGCCGCATCGTGGCCGAGTCACGGATTGTGGTGGATACGCGCAACGCCACCAAGGGTATCGTTGGTGGCAACATCGTCCACTGCTAGCGTGGAGCGAACAGATAGTGGCAGAAAGTTCGACCTGAGGACAAATGTGAGATGAAGAGGTATCCCATCGCAACTCTGGTACTGTTGTCGGCGGCCGTGTCTTTTGGTCAGGCTCCAGGGCCTTCTATCAGAATAGCGAGCTCCGATGTGTACGTCGGATACGTGGTAAACGTCCCCGACTATGGTGCCCGCGCAGCCCCCAATAACTGTCAGGGGGTTGAACTAGCCTACACGCTAAATCACGACGCTCGCTGGGGATTGTCTGTTTCCGGAAGCCACACGATTGCCACGAATCGGGACCAGTGGCAACTCACCGCGGGGCCACGCTTCAACTTCCTGACTGGGCGTTTTCGTCCTTACGGCATGGCACAATTCGGCGTCTCCAACCAAGACTCCGATCAACTGCATCCTGCAGATTCCTCGAGTAGCAAGGCTAGCGCGGTAAACTCCTTGACTCTTCGACTCGGGGCCGGAGCCGACTATCAACTCACTCCGCGATGGTACTGGCGAGTAGGACAGTGGGCCGCTCAGCCCGTTCCGTGGGCGCGCCATTCTTCCTCTTTGTTTCAGAACTTCAGCACCGGATTAGGCTTCCAGTTCTGAGCTAAGTGCGATGCCGTGCTTGTTATACCGACACCATCAGTTAACGGCTTCGTCGCTTTATCGCCGAAACGCTGCTCTGCTCAACGCGACCAAGGGTATCGCCGCAGGCGGCGCCATCCACTGCTAACTTGTGAAGTATTGAAAAGTTTAAGGAATGCGGATCCTTTATGACGACCTATTTAGTTACCGGAATTGCAGGTTTCATCGGGTCCAACATAGCCCGATCCCTCGTGGCCCAAGGCGCAGCCGTGCGTGGCGTCGATAACTTCATCACCGGCAAGCGTGCCAATCTCGATGACTTAGCAGGCATCGACTTCATCCAGGGCACAATCGAAGACCCCGATACATGCGCCCGCGCCTGCGATGGCGTCGAGTTCATCTTCCACGAGGCCGCCCTCGCCAGTGTTCCGCGCTCTATCCAAAACCCAGTAGCCAGCAACTCCGCCAATGTGGACGGCACCCTTAATCTGCTGGTCGCCGCCCGCAATGCCGGTGCCCGCCGCGTAGTCTACGCTGGCTCCTCCTCGTGTTATGGCGACCAGCCCACGCTGCCCAAGCACGAAGGCATGGTGCCCGATCCTATCTCTCCCTACGCGGTCAGCAAACTCGCTGGCGAGCAGTACATGCGCAGCTTCACCCGCGTCTTCGGACTGGAAACGGTAGTCATCCGATACTTCAATGTCTTTGGTCCGTATCAAGACCCGTCCTCGCAATACTCCGGCGTCCTCGCCAAGTTCTCTCTCGCCATGCTCCGTGGCAGCACTCCCGTCATCTATGGCGACGGAACCCAAAGCCGCGACTTCACCTTCATCGATAATGTGGTGGACGCCAACCTGCGCGCCATGGCCGCTCCTGCGGAAAAAGTTTCCGGCTGCGTCTTCAACGTCGCTACCGGCGAGCAAATCACACTTAACGATGCGGTCGAAAGCTTGCGCCAGCTCACCGGATACACCGGCCCCGTCGACCACGCACCCGCGCGCTCCGGAGACATTGCCCACTCTCTTGCCGATATCTCGCGAGCTCGCGCCGCCTTCTGCTACGAACCCAAGGTAAACTTCCACGAAGGTCTGCGCCGCACTATCCTCTGGTACCGCGGCCTCGCCAACACAAATTTGCCGCAAACGGTAACGGGTTCATGAACCCACCAAGTCGGATGTGGTTCATAACGACACGTTTGACCACCGGAACTCTCTCATGAGCGGCAAGACACTGCGCTACGAATGGATGATACTTCTGCTCTCCGTGGCCCTGGGGTATGCGCACCCGGCGCATGCGCAGTACTCCACCGTCAGGGGGGCTACGGTACAGGTGAAGAGCGGCAGCCTGAGTGCGGCAGAGGCAGCGCTCCCGTCAGGCGGCACGCTCGTAGTAAGTGGAGTGCTTACCGTGTCAAGTACGCACGTAACTCCAGCCTCAATTAATCTCAAAATTGAAAACGGCGGCGGATTTAACGTCTTGTCCGGCCGGTCGCTCACCATCAACGGGCCGTTCGAAGCAGGGTTGTTTCAGGTGTTTTTTGGAGGCGGCAGGGTTACCTTTACACGAGGGGTGATAGCAGACATCTATGTTGGGTGGTGGTATTCGGGTTCTGGTTCATGGGATTCCACGCTTGCGTCGGCGCTTGCGGCCTGCAGGAACTCGGTGGCGTGGTGCGATCTTCCACCGGCCGTGAGCACATCTGGAACACTCACGCTTGGAGACAACTCGTTGCTGCGGTCACTTAGCCGTACCGGAGGGATGAATCACAGCAACGGGTACGGCACCGTTTGGACGCACGCTCCCATAAATCCGGGGGTCAACATCGTAGCGACTCCAGGAGGAACGGCAACCAATAACGTCCAAATAAAAGGCATCTCGTTTGTAAGCGGGACTTACCCTGTATCGGGCGCTGCGCTGTACCTGAATTACATAGTAGGTGGTGAGATCGTAGACATTCAGGCGGCGGGGCCGTTCGGGGCGGCAGGCATCCTAGTAAGTGCTGTGCAAGATATGAAGATTGACCATGCGAACGTCATCAACACGGCGAGCGGGACAACCATGTCCACAGGCATACGGTTTCTGGGGGCTGAATCAACTCCCAAGGGTAGTCTCTCGACGACTACAGACTTGAATAAGATAGTAATTAGCGGGGCCGCTGGTTCCGTTACTACGGGCCTTGTGTTCGATGGCGATGCGTGCCTTGGCTGTAACGTCTACAGTATGACCATAGAGACGGTAACGCAGAATGCAGTGAATGTTGGCAAAGGCAACACGGTTGACTTCTACTCGCCTTACACTGAGAACGTGCCCTCAAGGGACGCCTCTTACGGAATCTTTCGAATTGGACAAGATTACTCAACGGCAGCGTACCTTACCTACGTCAATATCTTTGGTGGCGAAGTACAGGGAACCAACACTCAGGCCTCCCATCGTAACTTCGGCTTCGATTTAGGCCAATACTTCGGCACATTAAACGTCATTGGGGTG
This sequence comes from uncultured Acidobacteriota bacterium, assembly GCA_963742165.1. Classification (GTDB taxonomy): domain Bacteria; phylum Acidobacteriota; class Terriglobia; order Terriglobales; family Acidobacteriaceae; genus TOLSYN. The sequence goes on from CAVUKX010000002.1 coordinate 472,842, forward strand.
CAGTTCGGACGCATGAACCATTTCCAGACCAACACTGCCGACTGCACAACGTGTATTTTCAGTATCGAGAAATCGAATTGGACGTTCAACTATGCCGGGGGCGGATTCGGAGCTACGCTGCTACCGCAGAACTTCAATTTTATGGCAGACAACAAGTTTTGGGGATATACACCTTCTCTTGCAGTACCAGGTGCAGACAGGCAGCAGGGGACGCTGGCAAACGCACCAACGAGGTATCTTAGTCCTGGGCAGATTTACTATGCCACGGATAAAGCGCACCCATACTTCTACGACTCAGCTAGGCAAACGTGGCTTCTCGAATCGACTACTCTTCCAGCGCCCAACACTCCATCAGGCGGCTTAGCGCCAAAAGGCACGGCACGGCAATCATCAGCGGGGCCAGCGCGAAATGCCAAGTAATCACGCGCTCTCGCGCTGGAACAGGTGTTCAGCATTGCGGAGCCGGGCTTACCAGCCAGCCTACCAATACGGTGCGCGAGCCGAAGCTCGCACCTGATCCCAGCGAAGCTCGCTGCCCGCCACACGGAGGACTTCCAAGCTCTCCCCTGTGCGGGGCGGCGAGGGAAGAACCACGCGGATTCGGCAGCCTGCGGTAGCCCCAGAGGCGTGGATTCTGAAACAACGAGCCGCGTAAGCGTGACGACTAAGGCTGCCCAGGTTCACGAGCCGAAGCATTCGGCGCCTCCAGCGACCTTTTCGTTATACGACGAATGTATTCTCGATTCCAGAATTCAGACTTACCAATTTACGATTTGCACGATCCCGCATGGAAGACTCTAGGACCGACTATCCAGGTGAACAAACGCCTCGACCAAATTATTCCGGCCCGGTCCCCCGAATGGGCATAAAATTGCCCTAACTCATGCGGGGTGTCTCCACGCAATAGCTGCTTTGGCATTGCTGGGCCCTTTTCGCCGTGCTCGTTTTGTTCGAATGGGTACGAATTCCTCTGGTACTCCCTATGAAACTCCGAAAAGTCGAACACAAGATCACCGCGTGTTTCGTGGCCATCCTTCTCGTGATCGGAATCCAGAGCTGGGTATCGGTGCACAGCCTTGCAGCTATGAACCACAATTTCAGCGTTGCCGTTGGTTCGACGGCCAGAAAAATATGGCTTGCCGGCGACATCAATATGGCCGTAAGCGACATGATCGCAGCGGATCGCGGTGTGTTGCTGTATACGCACGAAAAGAATGCTACCCAGGTTGAAGCCAGCAAAAAGCTGTTCGCCGATCGTGTTGTGCTGATTGAAAGGGACATTGCTGAACTCAAACCGTTGATCTCTACTGAGGAAGGGAAGCACGCCGTGGAGGTTGTGGTCCGCGGCAATGCTGCATGGCAAGAAAGTTTCCGGGAGATGGAGCGGCTTTGCGCGGCGGGAGATGTGGAAGCAGCGAGCTATCTCGAAGCCGATAAGGCAATGCCTTTGTACCACGAACTGGACGACATTACGGACAACTTCCAGCTTATGCAACTGGATTCGCTGAAGCAAGAAAAGGATCGAGCGGCAAATAAATTCCGCCAGAGCCGAAACGCTTCGTTTGGTCTGCTCAATCTTGCGTTTGTTGTTTCTGTTTTGGCTTTCATCATAGTGCGCCGGATCAGTGCAACCCTGCTCAAAGCGAAAGAGGACGTCGAGGCGGACTCTAAACATAGCGAATTTAAACACTCTCTGATTCGCGCCATACATGAGGTGTCACTCGACGGTATTCTTGTCGTGAATAGCGACGGTAATGTTGTGTCACATAACAAAAGATTTCTCGATGTTTGGCGGCTTCCAGTCACCACTGTTCCTGATTCTTTGCCCGATACCCTTAAGGCCATTCCGGATCATTCAGTGTTGTCAGCGAACCTTGAGCGCGTGAAGAATCCAGAAACTTTTTTGAAACGAGTCCGTGAACTTTACAACGACCCAGATGCAACCGACCATTGCGAAATTGAGTTAAAAGATGGCAGGACACTCGAACGCTATTCGACCAGCCTGCGGAATGAAAAAGCTGAGTACCTGGGGCGGGTGTGGTTCTTTCGGGATATCAGCGCTCGCAAGCAACGCGAGGAAGATTTGCAGAGCAGCGAGGAAAAATTTCGCCAGCTGGCAGAAACCATTCACGAAGTCTTTTGGATGATGCCGCCGACCGCCGATCAGGTGCTCTATATCAGCCCTGCGTACGAACAGGTTTGGGGCCGGAGCCGCGACAGCCTCTACCGGAACCCGATGTCCTGGGCGGATGCCATCCATCCCGAGGACCAGGAACAGGCTCGCGTATTGGCCGCGAGGCAGTTGGCGGGAGAGTCTGTCGAAATGGAATACCGCATACGAACCCCTGACGGGCGGGAGAAATGGATCCACAGCCGTGCCTATCCCATCCGGGACGGAGCCGGGCAACTGGTTCGGATCGTCGGAATTGCGGAAGAGATTACCAAGCAGAAGCGTCACGAAGCGGAACAGGCGACGATGAACCGGGCGTTAAATCAAGCGCAGAAGATGGAAGCCGTGGGCCGGCTCGCAGGCGGCATTGCCCATGACTTCAACAACATCCTCATGGTCATTCAAAGCTACACGGAAATGCTGCAAGAACGTTTGCCGATCGATGACACCCTCCATAAGAATACGCAGGAGATCATGAAGGCCACCAAGCGAGCAATCAGCCTCACTGGCCAGATGCTTGCGTTCAGCCGCAAGCAAATCACCTCTCCCGTCATACTCGATTTGAACACGGCGGTAAATGAAACCGCAAAGATGTTAAAGCGGCTCATCGGTGAAGACATTGAATTTCTGGTTGAGTCGGCGGAATCACTATGGCTGATTGAGGCCGACCCTGATCAGATCGGCCAGGTGTTGATGAATCTTTGCGTAAATTCCCGGGATGCAATGCCCCAAGGTGGCACGCTCACAATCGGAACTCGAAATGTCGCCGTAGGGGACGGAGAAAGTATAGACCGTGCCCCATACGTAGCGCCTGGGGAATACGTGGAGCTTTCGGTCACCGATACCGGAGCGGGCATTTGCAAGCAGGAGCAAAACAAGGTCTTCGAACCCTTCTATACGACGAAGGAGGTTGGCAAGGGGACTGGGTTGGGACTTTCCATGGTTTACGGCATCGTAAAACAAAGCGGCGGCTTCGTATGGGTCGATGGTGAGCCTGGACAAGGCGCCCGATTCATAATCTACCTGCCACGGGCAAAAGGGGCGATCGCTTCCGATAAGTCCGCCAAAGCCAGCACGCATCCACGTGGCACGGAGACTCTCTTGATCGCCGAGGATGAAGACTCCTTGAGAGAGGTGATTAGTGGCTATCTGCGTAGCTTAGGATATACGGTTTTCTCAGCCGGCTCAGGCCACCAGGCTCTTTCGTTAGCAAGCGAACGCGCGGGGCATATCGATCTTTTAATTTCAGATGTTGTGATGCCGAAGATGAGTGGGAGAGAATTATCAGAAATTCTAGGGAGTCTACATTCTGATCTGAAAACAATCTACATCTCCGGCTACACTGATGATGCGGTATTGCGACACGGTATTCGCGAGAAAGCTGCCAACTTCTTGCAGAAGCCGTTTGGCCTGGAGGTGCTTGCGCGCAAAGTGCGCGACACGCTCGAGGCCGTCACCCTCGCGCCGTAATCATTTCTCGTAGTTTTTGCAGGAGAGTTTGGAGAGCAAAGGGCTTCTGTAAGAACCCAGTTGTTAAACTCGCCGGGTCATAATCAATCAATTCACGGTCAGTGTAGCCGGTCATGAAGAGCATCACTACCTGCGGAGACATCTTTGCGATCTCCCGAGCGACTTCTGCTCCGCTCATTTTGGGCAGAATCATGTCCGTGATGAGAACCTGAATGGATTCTGCGTGCTGGTTTGCGATGGACACTGCCAGGGCCCCATTTGCGGCCTCCAACACCTTGTATCCATGCAGATCGAGGTAAGTGGAAATCGACTCTCGCAATGCTTCATCATCCTCTACGAGCAGGACGGTTTCCCCTTGTCCCTCAGAATCTTTGACCTTTGGCGTGATAATTGTCGTCAAAGGTGCATTGACCGCAGGCAGATAGATGGCGAAAGAACTGCCGCGGCCCAATTCGCTATCGACCAAAATGTATCCTCCGCTTTGCTTGACGATGCCGAATACCGTCGATAGTCCCAGCCCGGTTCCCCTTCCCGATTCCTTGGTAGTGTAGAACGGCTCGAAGAGGTGTGCTCGAACCTCCTTCGGTATACCTGTTCCGTTGTCGCGCACAATCAGTGCAGCGTAATGGCCGGGAACAAAGTCAGGCCGTGTCTTCACGGCTTCTATATTGAACGAGGCCTTTTGGGTTAGGATCGTCAACTCGCCACAACTACGCATTGCATCTCGTGCGTTCACGCATAGGTTCATCAAAACCTGAACAATCTGTCCTGGATCGGCCTTCACTGCCCACAAGGATTTATCAAGTATGACGTCCAGTTCAACGTCCTCGCCTATCAGACGCCGGATCATCTTCAAACTGTCTTCAACCACGGCGTTCAGGTCGATGATGCGCGGCAAGAGAACTTGTTTGCGGCTGAATGCCAATAATTGATGGGTCAGGGCAGCGGCCCTTTCCACGGCATGTTGCACCTGATCTAAATTGTTGCGGAATCCGTTTCCGGAGCCAAGTTGCTCCTGCATGATCTCGGTGTAAGCTTTGATGACCATCAGAACATTATTGAAATCATGCGCAACGCCTCCCGCCAGTCGTCCCACAGCCTCCATCTTCTGGGCTTGCCGAAACTGCTCTTCCAGTTCACGACGATCACTCAAGTCAGTGATGGCACCGATGGCGCGTATCGGCTGTTTAGTTTCGGTATAAATGATGTATGCGCGATCCAGGACTGTTGCGTAGGAGTTATCTGCCCGTCGAAGGCGATACTCGACTTCATAAGAATCGGACCGCTGTGACAGTGCCGTCTGAAATCCCTTCCACACGCGATCCTGGTCTTCGGGGTGAATAAGGTCTTTCCACGCTGCGATGTCGGGCTCCGCGTCTCGTGGTGGATATCCGAGGTGCTCCCAGAAACTCTTGCTACGCAATACCTGGCCACTCCGAATGTCCAAATCCCAGATAGCATCTTTGGTAGCTTGTGCCACCAGACTGTATAGCTCTTCGCTCTGTTGCAGTCTCGTTTCCAAATGCTTGCGACTGGTAATGTCCCGCACGATGCTCGAACCGCCGATGATGGTCCCGTCTTGCCCGACAAGAGGCGAAACGCTGAATGAGACATTTATTAGGGTGCCGTCTTTCCGCCGCCGAAGAGCTTCAAAATGCCGGATTCGCTCGCCAGCAGCAACAGCGGCTAGAAGCTCTTTTGTTTCGTTTGTGGAATTTGGGGGCACCGTAATTAAAAGATTCTGCCCAATCGCCTCTTCTGCCGAATATCCATACAGCCGCGAAGCTCCGGGATTCCAATCGGTGATGATTCCGTCCAACGTGTAGGCGAGAATGGCCTCTTCAGAGCCCTCAATGATGGCGGCCAGTCGCGCTAATGCATACGCACCCCGTTGTTCGCTCATGAGGCCTCTTCTCGTCAGCGAGATCCGCCGTTTTGGCCTGTGCTCGCCAACTATCCCTTCGCGTGTGCCAAGGAAGGAGTGTTTACCAACTAAATACTGGTCTTAAATGACAAAGGAAGATGAACATGCTCTGAAATATTTCGCATGTGTATTCGCCGAATATGCTAGGCCAGATTCCCACGAAAAACAACGCACTTTTCGGCTCTGTTACGAAATCGGAACAGGTTGCTTCTCTTCGCTTAGATCGATCTCGGCAACGCCCCGTAGGGGCGTAACGATCATCGGCAAGTTCCGTCACCTGCTGAGTGCTCATCGCATAAGGCGGAATTCTGCCGGAGACGGTCATCCTCCATAGGAAACCCGGAGAACCTACCTCTTCGTTGGTCCAGATTCTGTACTCCTGTACGGATTTGGTAACTGATCAGCAGGCCATCTGCAATAAGTGAGAACGGCAACCGAGTCGAGTTAGTACAAATCACAGCACTTAGAGTTGCTTCTTGAGACGGAGTTGGAATGGCGTTGAAATTGCTAAGTTAGAGTAAGGAATGACATGAGCTATGCACAAGAAAAGCCGGCGAGAATGCGCACTCCACAACCAAAGTTGTCTGTGATAGGTCAGGATGACCATGAGATCGCGGGTGGAATCGGTCACGATTGCGACGATCTTCTCACCGTAATTCTGGGACATGCGGAGCTATTGGCAATGGGAAATCTTTCTCTGGAGACTCGAGCGGACTACATAGAGCGCATAGAATCTGCAACCAAGAAAATCCGCGACAGAATGGACCGTGCAGGTCACCCGCAGGTCGCTCGCGATTAATCGAAGGCACTAATGGCGTGCATCTGATTTCTGGCCGATCAACTGTTGCAATAAACCATCCAGAAGGTAACAAGGACGGCCTATGAGAGATTCCGACGAAATTCCGGAAAGAACGACCCCTCTGAGACCAGCAATAGCAGAAGTAAATCAGAGTGACCGAGAAATTCGGAGATTACGGCTTCTTCTCTTGGTTCTGATGTTCACGGAAGTAATCGCTGTGATTGTGCCGAGAATATTCAACCAGTGGCGCAACGAGTTCAGGTTCCTCCCGCAGGTGCTGATAGGGTTCGTCGTTTTGGCTCTGATTCTCAGTATGCACCTTGCCGCACAGAGAAGACTACTACGCGAAGTCTCCACGGCCCTGATCGCCGCCAGTTCGTATGTCAATAGGCTGGAGCAGATTTCCCTGATTGATTTGCCAACTCAGTTGTTCAACCGGAGATACCTCGACGAATTGTTCAATCATCAGCTCAAGTGGGTAAACCGTAGCGGCAAGTCGGCCACATTATCGCTGTTTGAGGTGCTTCCGAACGAACAGAAAGTGGCAGCAGAGGAGCTTGTTATCGAGGCGGCATTCATCCTTCGGTCGAATTTTCGCGGTTCTGACTTTGTTGTGCGCTACTCCACCGATCAATTCCTTGTGGTTCTGCCGGATACAAACGAGCAGCAGGCGCAGATTGCTCTAAGTCGATTGATCGACAAGGTAGACCACTGGAACATTTCGAACGAAAAGTGGAAGCTGGCATTGCGGCTTACATTGAGTACTTGCCCTCCAGACGGGAATCTGTGGGAGAAGCTCAGGGAGATAGAGGAGAGGATGCGAAACAAGTCGGACCCCGAAGTCCGGACGCTTATTCCACTTGAGTCAGCTGGAAATGAAGCGAATGAACTTCTCCCTCAAGAACATCTCGTCTAATAGATTTTCATGAGAGGAGGTGAACGTAGTGCAAAGCCGATTGCAAATGGGTCACGAGAATCGGAGGGACGAGGCGCATGGCATTCTCTTCTGCCCGGACGCCCAGGATCTCGGTGCATAGCGGTTGGGTCGTGACTCCTGGAAAACCAAATATTCTCAAAAAACTTGGGATGAGGGGCGCGATGACAAATGCTAGTGCTAACTCCGTTTCCGCAAAGTCCGCCGCGATCTCTGACGCCCAGATGGCCTCGGTGCTTTCGAAGTCAAACTGGGCGAAGATGGAACGCGACGCCAAGAGAGTTGCGGGCACTACCAAGAGGTCCGCGAAGAGCAATCGTGTTAAGACCTCTCAGCCGACCATTGACGAACAGATGGCCGCGGCTCACGATGTCGGTCCAGAAGTTGTAGGTGGTTTTCAAAAGACAGTAAGAGATGTGGGCAGGTTGCCTCCTGATAAGGGCGCAGTCAGCGATGACTGCGCCCACTTTTTCGCGACCCCGTCGAGGTGAGGAGCAGGGGGCGAAAGCACCTGAATCGGCGCGACGATGTCAGGACACGGCTCTACGGATGATTGTATTTCTGGATGGGCTATTGTTAGCTTGTCCTTCCCCTTCAGGAGAAGTCCTCAATGCTCGTTGCGGATTTACAGGAACAAACCCGACAACATGTTTTAGCCGCGATAAAATCTCGGCAGATTACACAACGCGCTTTGGGAGAGCTTGTTGGGATACGCCAAGCCCACATTTCAAACTTTGTTCGTGGCAGACGCCGTCTTAGCCTTGATGGAATGGACGCTATCCTTAATGCGCTGGGGCTCGACGTAAAGAGCTTAATTGCAATATCTGAGCATACGACGCCGTCTCAAAACAACTGTTCAACTACGCTGGAGAGTGTACCGCTTGTACGGCACGAGGCGGCGATGAATCCGGCCTTCGGCAAGGATGAGATTCTCGCTGAATTGGGATACGCCAAGAGTTTGGTGCGACCATTCAACGTGGAACCAACCCAAGCGCGCGCGCTGTGGATTCGCTTCATTGCCCTCAGGGCGGACGCGGCACTGGCCGCGCCGATGTACCCGAGATTCGAGAAGGGCTCGGTCCTTCTGGTAGATAGGTATTGCTGCTCGTTGTCTGGACAGCCGAACCTGTACCTGGTTCGCAAGGGCAAGGCGGTCATGGTTCGGTGGGCAGAAATGATGGACAACTTGCTATGTCTGCGCGCTGATCGAAGCGAGTACCCGCTGGATTTCATCTCTGTTGCCAGGAAGAACCCGCTTACCTCCTGCATTGTAGGGCGGGTGGTTCACATCGCAACTGAATTTGACAACCCGGTGCCAATGCGTCCTTCCGTGTTAAAGCTGCCGGCCGCAAAGCTCGCTCAATCAAGGCTGTGTCTACCGAAACCTGCAAGCCCGATTTCCCCGGCCGTGGTGCAACCGACTCTTTCAGCCTCTTAGGGGAACGCAGCGCAGATGTTGTGAAGTTGAAGCGGCGAGAGATTGTTGTTAACGAAAAGAGCGGATCTCTGGATTTGTGCCGAGTTTCTTGGGATGATCGGTGCTCCGGCACTCTCTGGACGGCTCCAGAGACACGCCGAAGGATTCGGAGTGTATGTTGACTCGATTGCGGCCAGCTGCCTTGGCTGCATACAGTGCTTTGTCGGCAGCGGCCATCAGTTCGTTGCCGGTCCGGCCATCCTTGAGGAAAAGTCGCAACCCCAAATGACGCCGTCACCGCGATCAGTGACGTGCCGTAGGACACTGGAGCGGCAGCTAATTCGGCACGCAACTGTTCAGCCCGTTCGGTCGCGTTTTCTCCAGACATCTGCGGCAGAACCAGCAGAAACTCTTCGCCGCCGTAACGACAGTAGATGTCGCTGCCGCGCACCTGCCGCTTCAAAAGATCGCCGAAGGCTCGCAATATTTCGTCACCACCCTGATGTCCGTAGCGGTCATTGATTGCCTTGAAGTTATCGAGATCACCCATGATCACGCTGACGGGATGTCCATTGCGCGCGGCTAAGATCAGCTCCCGACCCAGTGATTCCTCCAGGTAGCGGCGGTTGTAGAGGCCGGTCAGCGCGTCATGCGTCGCCTGTTCACGCAGTCTCTCCTGCAAGGCCTGCACCTCGCGCTCGGAGCGGGTGCGTTCCGTAACATCCATGACTAAACTCATCAGCTCCGTCTTGCCGCCGATTTCCATGGCGCTGCCTTGAATTTCGACGTCGATCACGGCGCCATTCTTACGTAACGCGCGGATTACGTACTCAACCTGCTCCACCTCGCCGCTGAGCCGCTTGCGGATTTGCTCTGCCATGATCGGGAGATCATTCTCGGTCGCGAAATCGAAGGGCCCCAGCGCCCGGATTTCCTCTGAGCTGTATCCGAAAATCTCGTCAAACTTCGCATTGGAGTAACTGAACTTCCCATCCTTGCTGATGGCAATGCCGACCAGGGACTGGCTCACAAATCCGCGGAACCTGGCCTCGGATTCGCGCACTGCGTGAGTGATTTTCTCGTTCTCGCGCAGTGCCGCTTCCAGATCCGCGGTGCGCCTGCGTACCTGCTCCTCCAGTGTGATGGCGGTCTGAAACAGGCTGAAGTCGGAACTTTGGACACTGGTGCTGTGTTCGGCACGATCCATGAGCGCCCGGATGATTTTGTTCAGGCGAATGATCTCAGCGCGAAAAGCTTGCTCATCTGGGCTAGCGCCCGGCAACATTGGGTTAGGCATCTTCCGCCTCAATTGGATCTGCGCCGATCGCAATTCCGACGAGCGTCTGGTTGATGTGCACGCCTTGGAACTGCTCGCCGTAGGCATTGAATCCGATGGCGTTGTTTCGCAGAAAAATCTCGTCAACACGGTCTTTTAGTTGGTTCTGGTAGATCTCCAGTTTGCGGAGAATACAGTCACAGCTCAAAACGAACTGCGGCGGGCCAATTTCTGCGCGTACCCGCAGAAAGGCTTGCTCCAGGTTCTCCACCAGGTCCACTCCCTTGGCCACCCGAAGAACCAGCCCGTTCTCGATGGCACAGTAAAAGGTCAAGCTACCGTCGGGATTGACCTTCTGGATGGAACGCACATAGTTTGTGCCATTTATCAGCACCACGACCGGCCACGCAGCGAACCGTCTGGGAGCGAGATCCTGCACATCAATGCCCAGGATTCGCGCGTACTCCTGGGCCGCCGGCAGCCCGTTAAGTTCGTTCACGATGCGATGGGTAGTATCGGCCTCGGTGACGACCAGCCTTTCGCCTGTGGCGACAAAGTGCTGTGTCTTGAATAGTGTGAACGGCAATCGAGTGGCGGCCAGTATCAGGATGGCGCTATCGGAGTGAAAGCGTCCATCGAAGTAAACATGGGTACCCTCGAACTTCACGTCGTCCCCTGCCGAGCCTCCGACCATGGGGACACTTCCCAACGAGCTCTGCAAGGCGCGCGTTATCACTTCTTCTCGCATCGATAATCCATCGATCAGCAACAACGCGAAGCTATTGTCTGGCTCGGCATGCGGCGCATGGCTGTCCAGCCTTTGCAAAATCTCCTGAACGAAGGTTTGACCTGTGGCGATTGTGAATTGCTGCAAACTTCCGATGCGGCCACATGCGGCGTCAAAACTGCTGGCTGGAAAGCTCGCTCCGGTAAGGCTGTGCTCGCGGTAACCGGCGGGCCCGATTTCCCCGGCCGTGGTGCAACCTGCGATTTGAACTCCGGTAAACAAACAACTCATTTCCTCCGCGAGCACCTTCAGATCGTACTCGCTGGAGCAGAAGAAGATAACCAGCGCCATGTCAGGCTGCGTCACCCCTGCGTGAAATTCGCGGGCCGCTTGGCGCGCGTCAGTCGAGCACGATTGCGCCCTGCGTATGCTGATCTGGTTGTCCATACTGGGTCTCCTGGTTACATTTCAACTGGTCTAGCGGACAACTTCAAACTCAGGCCCCGCAATGCTGAAGCTGGCTATCACCTTCGCCAAATTGGCTATTAAACGATGCACCAATGGAAAACTCTTCCTCTGCAGCGACCCGCAATTTCAACCATTGTTCTTCCGGAATACGGAGAAATGCTTCGACTACGGCAGGGTCGTACTGAGTGCCGGTGCAGCGGATAATCTCTTTCGTGGCATTCGCAAAGGAAGTGGCCGCGCGGTAACAACGATCGGAGATGAGGGCATCTAGAGTATCAGCGATTGTAAAAATACGAGCGCCCAAAGGTATGTTCTCACCCTCCAGATGATCGGGATAGCCACTCCCGTCCCACTGTTCGTGATGATGCCTGACAATCTTCGCCACTCCATGCAGAGAGATAATTGAACCCAGGATGCGAGCGCCGGCGACCGCATGCAGTTTACATTGCTCAAACTCTTCTGCGGTCAATTTGCCCGGCTTCAGCAGGATCGAGTCCGGAACGGAAATCTTGCCGACGTCATGGAGCAGGGCGGCGCTCTCAAGCTCGGTCATGAGTTCGACCGGGTATTTCACCGCTTCGGCTAGATATGCGGTATAGGAGCGTACGCGGAAGGAATGCGCGCAGGTCTCATGCTCGCGTGCATCCAGAGCCGCGACCAGGGCTTCCAGACTTGATCGCTCGGTGACTTCCAACTTGGCCAGCGCTTCGCGTAACCGCAGGGACTTCTCCTCGACTTCGGAACTCATCAAAGTCAGGCGCTTTGCAATCCGCCGCTGATTCCTTAATGCTCTATATGCCGTGTCCATGGCATCCAGAAGTTCTGCCCGGGTGAAGGGCTTTTGAAGGAAGCCGGCGGCCTGCAGACGAAGCGCTGTAATCACATCCGGAAGGTCGGGCTTGCCTGTCATGACAACGAAGGCAACGTCTCGCTTCTGTTTGCGGATCTCTTTGATCAGTTCCAGTCCGTGCACTTCCGGCATGCACATATCGCAAATCACAATGTCAGAGTCGTGTTCAGCCAGGAAACTAACAGCGCTATTGACGCTGCTACATTGCACAATATTGCTGGCGTAGCCATACAGTAAACCGGCAACCGCCGATCGCACTGCATCCTCGTCATCGACCAGCAGAACTTTAGGACCGGGATGCATCGTACCTCCTCGGCCGGAAATTCGGCCAAATAAACAAGCTCCGGCATCTCATGGCGTCGTGCGACGAATGCTGATTCGTGCGCGCACTATTCCGCATCTGGAAGAGGCTCTTCTTCGCAATCGGCAAGCAATAGCCGGAGGTTGCATTCGTTGGTTGCGTACTGCAGTGCGGTACGCAACTCGACTTTGCCTTCCCGAACTAGCTTTTCCAGTTCTCCATCGAAGCACTGCATTCCATCCATGTCTCCATCCCGGATTGCATCCAACAAACTTTTCCCATCGCGTTCCCCCTGTTCGACATAGGAGCGGGTTCGCAGCGTCGATTTCAAGATCTCAAAGATAGCAACCCGCCCCTCTTTGTTCTTTCGTGGAAGCAATTTCTGCGCAATGAAGTAGCGGAACGTGGCTGCCAACCGGGTGCGAATTGGTCCCTGTTCGGAAGGAGGGAATGCGCCGACGATCCGCTCCACGGTCTTTGCGGCATCAATGGTATGCAGCGTTGAAAGCACGAGGTGTCCGGTTTCCGCCGCTGTCAGCGCGATCTCGATGGTTTCCTTGTCCCTCATTTCACCCACCAGGATCACCTTGGGCGCCTGCCGCAGGGCCGCCCGCAAAGCCGAGGTAAAGCTGAACGTGTCGGTGTGGAGTTCGCGCTGGTGGATGGTCCCTTTCTTGTGAGGATGCACAAACTCGATGGGATCTTCGATGGTGATGATGTGGTCGGCCCGCGTGGAGTTGATTAAGTCGATGATCGCGGCCAGCGTCGAGGACTTTCCCGACCCGGTGGGGCCAGTCACCAGCACGGCACCCGTTCTGAGCAGTGCTATTTTCTTTAATTCCGCGGGTAATTGCAGTTCCTGAAATGTCGGGATGTTGCTCGCGATGACCCGCATCACAATCGCGAAGCTTCCTCTCTGCCGGAAGATATTCACGCGAAATCGGCCTACCTGAGAAATGCTGTAGGAGAGGTCGGCGGAGCCCTCGTCTTTCAGCGATTGCGCCGCAATGCGGTTGTCTCCTAGCAGGTCCGCGGCGATTCTTGCCGTGTCATTTGGCGTGAGCACATTCAGTCCGGCGATGCCAAGAGTCACTAATCGGCCATTTCTTTCCACCTGTGGCAAGCGCCCAGGGGAAAAGATCAAGTCGCTTAATCCACGTGAACTGTCTACCATCGCGGTAATCAGCGCCGGTGTCGCCAAGAGCATATCCGCGGCGGCAGGTTGCGAATTGACGAGGGGCGCTGGGGCTGAAGCCATGCCATTATCACTTGCACGGCACATGCCAAAGGCATGAAAAACGTATGTAGCTGTTTTGATTGAAACTTTGAGTTGTTCCGATTTTCGTCCCGAACAAGTTCGGGGCAGCCGTTATCTGTATTCTGGAATCAGGACCGAAGGTATTTCTCGAAAAGCGCGGCGGCAAAAACGAAGCTCCGCACAGAGCGCCTGGTTCTCACGTAGGTTATCGAGAGCGACAGGGCAGGCGAGCGAGGCGTTATGTTGTAAGCGTTATGTTGTATTGCTTGATCTTCGCGTAGAGTGTGCTGCGAGGAATCCCCAGCTTGCGTGCGGCTTGATCCACCTTCCCGTTTACACGCTGAAGGACAAGCGCAATGTGCCGGCGCTCGAGTTCCTCGATTGTCAGATCGCCTCCGGACTCCATCTCAGGCTGTATCTTCGGCGCTGCAATCGATTGAAAACTCAAATCGCTACAACGGATGACCCCGCCATCACACAGCAATGCGGCTCTCTCCAGGACGTTGCGCAACTCACGGATATTCCCCGGCCAGCTATAGTTCTGCAAGGAGTGCATGACGCCGTCTGCCAGAGCCAGGCTGTCGCACTTCAGGTCGGACTTCAAATGCTTGAGGAACCAATCTGCGAGGACTGGAATGTCTTCCACTCTCTCGCGGAGCGGCGGAATCTTCAACTGGATGGTGTTGATACGGAAGTACAGATCGCTACGAAACTTGCCCTCGGCCACCAAGGTGGCCAAATTGCGGTGCGTGGCGGCAATGAGCTGGACGTCAATCATGCGGTTTCGCACGTCGCCAACCCTGCGAATCTGTTTATCTTCCAGTGCTTTTAACAGCTTCGGCTGAATGCACGGATCCATGTCGCCAATTTCATCGAGAAACATGATTCCGCGATGAGCTACTTCCATCATGCCGAGCTTAGCCGTGACGGCTCCGGTAAACGCCCCCTTTTCATGACCGAACAGTTCACTCTCCAATAGCTCACGGTTCAGCCCAGCGCAGTTCATATCAACGAATGGCTCGTTGGCACGCGGCCCATTCTCGTGCATCCAGGAGGCCAGAACGCCCTTACCTGTCCCTGTCTCACCCTCAATCAAAATAGTGCGATTACAGTTGAGAAGCCGCCCCACCGCGTTTTTCAGGCTACTGATCGCGACAGAGGCACCCAGAAACGGGTCTCGCTTATATCTCTGCCTGTTGACTTGTCCGGCCAATTGCTTTCGCTTCTGACGGCGGTTTTCCAACACGCCTTCCAGCAACTTGGAAAGTACCGACATTTCCACCGGCTTCGGAAGGAACTGCTCAGCTCCGTCCTTGATGATGCGAACAGCCAGATCGATGGTACCGTGGCCCGTGATGACGATCACCGGCAGAGATGGGTCGATTGCATGTACCTCTCGAAGCAACTTCGAGGCGTTTGTGTCCGGGAGTTCGTAATCCATCACCACGGCATCTGGCAAGTTCGCTTCCAGTGCCCAGAGACAGGCCTGCCCGTTGCCGGCCTCCCGTACCAGATAGCCTTTCGTCTCTAAATAGGCGCGAATTGCTCCCCGTAGCTCCTCGTCGTCGTCCACGACCAGTACCTGCAGCTCAGACATTGCGTATTGCGCCAATCGCCGCAGATGTTGGGGTTAAAGTATTTCGTAACGTGATCATGAGCCACAAGTCTACAGTAAAACTCACCCGCAGACTTCCGAAATGCCAGCCCGCACTCGCCGGCAATTTGGATGATCTCCCCATTATGTTTCCAAGTGCCGGACAAGTAATCCAGAATGCTGGGGAAGCTGGCCATTCCCCGGCATAATTTGGGCGCCGGGGAACCACCGCAGATCTCTATGAGTATCAAGCAGTTAGTAGCCTTACTTGTATTTGGCTACTGTCTTGCTTATCCATTGGCATGAGTGCACATTATTATCCCCGTTACCGGAAAGATTTCGCTCATTTTGGGCGGAAGGCCAATCTCGATGGCGAGAGCCAGCCCTTATTCCCCGAGCGGTTCCCGGCCTTCAACGGATTAATTGTTGCAGCCCTGATCGCGACGCCTTTCTGGGTTCCCCTGGTTTTCTTCATTCTTAAACTGAAGTAGGCAGTTGGGCAGAGAGCGATCCGGCAGAGCCGGTTGATAGTAGATGGAACGGCTGCCCACGTGGAGGGTCCTCTACGCGAACTGGAGAACTCCATGGACGCAGATGCCGCAGGCCAAGGAAGAGCGCAGATCCTGCGAGTTTTGCGGAAAGACGAATCCCATGGGTGCTGGTTACATCGGTAACTTGCAGCCCTTGCCGAGTAGAAGCAGAATGCGCTCAATGGGGGTGACACTGAAATGAACGCAACAAGTGCAAGGGCAAAAGACATACTCGCCAGCCTGAAATCTGGCGTCTGCCTTAATGGAACTGTGCGGGCGCACTCTACTGACGGAGCAATCGAAATTGCTCGGATTGCTATCGAGCTTCCAACGGTCGGAGAGCGTCAGGTTTTGGCACCAGATGAACATAACCTTCAACCGGGGCAAAAGGTTGTCATCCAGTGCGTTCCGAATCCACTGAAACCGGAACGCTATGCGTTCCGGATCGTTGAGGTTTTAAGACCACACTTTGTCGAGGCCAGCGGGGCTTTCCTGCCGAGGTCGAAGAACCGCGGGCAGCGGCGGCCTGAATTTACTTTCCGCAGCCGCGTTGCAAACAAAACGTAGGGCGCGGGGCCGCCATCAGGTTGGCAAAACAACAGAGCCCCCCAGTCTGGCTGACTGAGGGGCTTTAGAATTCTGACCCGAAGGTCTTAACGCCGCCACTCGTAGCCGTGTCGGTAGCCGTGTCGGCGAGATCAACACTGGACGCGGGTGGTTTCAGCTACATCAATCAGCACGATGTGAAGGTAAGTTTGGGAACCACTCAGGTTAGGCAACAGGTCGCGTCTACATTCTGCTTGTTCATGTAAATGGTTGGGAACTCAAGTTCATTCCTACGTGTGCTGTTACGAAATCAGAACACATGTTGCTCTTGCTAATCTCGCTACGAACGCCAAATTACTCAAAGAGATGAAATGCGACCGAGGGTGCTGCGTACCGCTACGGAGCTACCTATATGCCTAACAAGCTAGCTGGCATCTGTTACGAAATTAGACGGGCATTCGTTTTTCGGGCACTTCCTGATCCCACATTTCTTTAGCACCCTTCCAAATATGTAGTACCGTTGATAATGAATGGTCGGTCCTCCGATAGTTTTTGTGAGGAGCACACGTGGACTATCCTGTACCCCGTAAATCGAAGCGCGTCTGCATACAACGGCCCGTGACGGTAAGGTATAACCGCGATGGACACTTTGAGTTCACGGGCATCAGCAGAGACTTGAGCGATACGGGTATCTTCCTCTACACGGAATCGTCAATCGAAGAGGGAGCTCAAGTTGAGCTAACGCTCACCCTTCCATCTGAGTCTGCCCAACCCATTCCCATGCAGCTACGGGGCCGAGTGGTTAGAGTGGAGAGATTTCCCGCGACGGGTATCGCGGTGGAGTTCGACAGAGTAACCGTTATTCCCGAGCCTTCTCATCGATAAGTTCGCCGTCCGCCGCGGGCCATCAGGAGGTTATATCTGATAGACCCACTTCCCGCGAGAAGGTTAGCAAGCGCCTAGCAGCTTACCGAATTCGGTAAACCGAGAAACTTTCTGAATACCGAGACTCCTCTATCACATCGCACTACTTATCTCGACGGGTGGAGATGTCGTACTCTCTCAGCTTCGCATAAAACGTAGTTCGGGGGATCGCCAGCTTTGCTGCGGCTCGGACAACGCTGCCGTTTTCTTTTTGGAGTACAAAGCCTATATATTGCCGTTCGAGTTCTTTCAGCGTTACAACGTTATCCTCGCTTTCACTGCAAGGGACAAACTGAAAGCCCTTTGTCGCAATAGAGGCGGGGATCTGGAAGTGCAGATCTTCCCGACGAATTATCCCGTCCTTGCATAACAGAGCCGCCCGTTCGAGCACATTGCGCAATTCGCGAATATTTCCAGGCCAGCCATAGCCCTTTAGTGAGGTCATGACGCCCTTGGCAAATTCCAGTCGTCCCCGGCTCAGGTCTTTTTCTAACTCCTCCAGAAAATACCGAGCAATCACAGGAATGTCGCTGATCCTTGCCCGAAGAGGAGGGATAACGAGCGATAATGTGTTGACCTTTAAGAAGAGGTCACGACGAAACTTATCATTCGCCACCAGAGTGGCCATGTCCTGGTTGGAGGCAGTAATTAAATGAATATCCACCTCACGGTCCCGCAACCCAGCGACTCGCCGGAAGAGCCCCTCATCAAGCACCTTTAGCAGCTTCGGCTGGATGTGAATGTCCATGTCGCCGAGTTCATCGAGAAACAAGGTTCCTCGGTGTGCGACGTCTAGCAGTCCCATTTTCTGAGTAATTGCGCCGCCGAACGGCCCCTCTTCACGACCAAACAGTTCGCTTTCCAACAACTCGCTGCTCAATCCAGAACAATTCAGATCGACAAAGGCCTCATTGGAACGAGGTCCTTGCTTGGTGAGCCAATCGGCAAGGACACCTTTTCCGGTACCAGCTTCGCCTTGAATCAGGATCGGAAATGAGGACCCCACAATGCTGTGCGCCTTGGATTTCAAACGTACGATGCTCTCCGAGGTACCCAGGAACGGATCCCTGGGGAAACGCGCCGCGCGATTCCTTACGGCCAGCTCGCAGCGAACGCTGCGGCTCTTCTCGAAAATGTTTTCCAAGACCTTCAGCAATAAAGACAATTCGAAAGGCTTTGCCAAAAACTGCTCGGCCCCTTCTTTTATTGCTCTTACAGCTAGATCGATCGTCGCAAAACCCGTGATGATGAGCACGGGAAGCGATGCGTCAATGGCGTGTATTTCACGAAGAAGCTGTAGACCGTCGGTATCTGGCAGATGGCAGTCTATGACAACGGCATCGGGGAGACTGCGCTGAAGGGCCTCATGGCATTCCTTGCGGGTCGTGGCCTGAGCGACTGAAAACCCCTTCATCGAAAGAAAGGCGGCAACGGCCTCTCGCAATGGCACATCGTCTTCAATAATTAAAACTTTGTAATTGGTCACCTTAGCCTCATGGAAGAGTACTCTGTCGAATGAATATTGCATGCTAGCAGACTGCAAACACGATTCTGACTTGCATCGTGAGCACCTGCAGAGGCGGAGCATCGAACTGACTGCGCTCTACCGGAAGAACATCAGGCTGCGAGGCTAGCACGCTCTAATGTTTTCCTGCATTTTATGTGTTGACTGAGACTAGGTGGGATTTCCTCAACGGTCAAGGCGATTAGGTTTCTGTCACGAATTCAGAACAGGTTGTTGATTGTCGAGCGCGTCGTGAGCCAAATTTCCTATCCACCACGTCATTGCGTTAGATGTTCTTTGCCGTCGCGGATGAGAGGCGAGCGCCTCCCGCAAAGTCGGGATTTAATGTTCAGCCTGCATCTCCAAAACCTACCCGCTTACATTGTGCTCTCGATGTTGTTCGCGCCTTGTGTCTCAGCCCGGGAGATTAAGTCATGCTGACCTTTCAGGTCATCCGGCGCAGCATCGCTACGTTGGCGCAAAGGAAGGGAACGGTCAAAGATGTTCCGGGGATTGCTTCGGCATTCGCGCACGGCCACCACGACCGATGTGTACATGCAGGAGCTGCCTCGGGGCGTTGCCGCACGGGGGATGCGATCAACCGGGAGCTCAGAAAGAAGGCGAAAAGCCGAAGCGGCGAAAACTTTCTGAAAATGTGCTACCAAATGCCACCAAATCCAGCAGCATGGAAAACGCTGGTCGGTGTAACTGATTGATTTGTTGGGAGTTGTTGGTGGACCTGGTCGGGATCGAACCGACGACCTCTTCCATGCCATGGAAGTTAAGAGATAGTCGGCCACTGATTCTAAAGGGGTTAAATACCGGTTGAGGGGCGAATAACCGGTATAAACGGCGCTATTTGCTACCAAAATGCTACCAAGATCGACAAGTGGGAATATTTACATCTGTAAATATCAGGGCTGGTGCCGTGGGGGAATCAGCCCTCCTTGTAGGAAGTAGACGAAAATACGTCGCATTGGCACCACTCTGAGCATTACTGCGTAAAGAGCAAGACCCAACAGAAGGCGGTCCAAATGGTCGCACCGAAGAAGTTGTCGGTGAAACTGAAAACGAGGGAAGCCGTCAGCAATTCGCACCGGCACCCGCGACGGTATTCTGGCAGAAATTGCCAGAGTGTATCACCTCGCATAGTTGAATATAATCGTTCAGTAGATTAACTTTGCAAAGTACTCCTCTTTGATTACCCCGGAGCACTTGAGTCCGTGCCGCGCGACCGTTTCGGCGAAAAGCTGATCTGTTTCTGGTACCGCAGCGGTCCCTTTCCGCAAAAAATCCTCACCTTTCCATCGAGCCCGACACTCGCGCGCGCGCCGAGAAAGCCGACACTCAAGCGCGGTCCACTCTTCGATAAGCTGAGTCGAACCCCTGGTAGCAACCGAAAAGATTTCCTGAGAAACCATCCCATGGCCTACCTCCGTCTCTTTCTCGAGCGCGCCGTTACATAAGCAGCCGCGCTCATCGTTACGAACCCGCTGACCATCGCCCCGATGAATTTCAACATGCAGCCTTCCTTTCGAGTGCGGGATTGCTACTCCGTTTTGGCCACTCGCGCAGCTAGTCTCTGCATCTCGTCGGTGAGCTGCGTGTTCTGGAATACCCGAAGAGGCGAGAGCCTCAATTCGCGCAGCGCCTCCACGTCCGTATCGCATTTTCCGATAAGCATCGCGAGTCCTACGCCTGCCTTTGCCGTCTTGTAGGTATTGATCGCGGCATCCCGGAGGATCTTTGTTTCACGGTTTCGTGCGGAGATGTCCTTCCTTTGGCTCCGCAAAACGTCCGCAAGCATCCGGCAGCCGCTGATCGTTATTTTGTTCGAGGAGACGTTTGCTGATAGAAGCTCGACCGGCCCACCTCTACCAATTTGCACACCTGCCTCCGCAATGAACTGTCTCGCTTCCTGTTCGATCTGACAAAGGCTCGGGAGCAGCTCGCCGTCTACACGGGTATCCGGTATTACGAATACCGGTGTGACAACTGCAATGCGCGTTGGGGAGTCCGAACCTGCTCCTGTAATCAGCGCGTTCCGTTTATGGAAATAGCATCCTCGCCATCAGCTTCGGACCGATCGCCAGGTGGGTCGACCGGCAGTTCGGAAGAGATGTCTTGGCGATTCCTGCGGGTGAGGGCTCATTCGAATGTAGCGGGTGCGGTTGCCGCTTGTAATTGAGAGGGGTACGCAGCCGTTTGCGCGCCGAATAGCCCTGCTCGTCGCGGAGTTGCCGCAACCTGGAGCCAAATCGAGAACTTAACGGAGCGTGTCGCCACACTCCTAAGCTTGGGTTTAGACCACTATGAGTCTACACACGATGAGTGTGATATTGTCTCCGAAGATGCCATTCGGCGGTGCGTTGTTCCTCCCCGGACCTCCCTGGACGGAGACGGGCAGCAGAGTATGCGTCTCAGCAGATAGTTGGTCTGATCGCCGGCGCGAACCATCGATCCAGCGGCCCCAGAGGTCGTCTAGAAGGATCTTCGGGAGTTCATCTCCCGAATGCGCGGCGAGGATGTTGATCTTAAATCCCTGGGTCTGCGCACCGGCACACGCGATGGCATTCTGGCGGAAATTGCCAGGGTGTACGGTGTCACGGAAAGTGAATAACGTGGACTTTCACCCGCACAGAACTGGCTGATCGGTCCCGTGCTGATGTTGGACCTGCAATTTAATTTGTAACTATCTAGCTTCCCGTTACGCGGGTAACTTATGCAGGATTCATCTGCTGTCTACAATTGCAGCACGTGAATCCTTCAACCGTTACAGGCAGATTCGCGACAAGGGGAGATTTTGTAAATGAGCAGGACTCAACCGCCTTGCACGTCTGTGCATCCGCCAGGCACCGCCGAACATCAACAACAAGCCGAACTACTCACCGTTCAAGAGAAGCGTGAGGCATTGATTGCACCACTCACTGCCAAACTCCAGACTCTCTGGTCAAAAGGGACGCTCAGGTTTACGTCTGATGAAATCCACCTGCTGCGACTCATGAGCACACTTGTCCGGTTATCGGACCTTGACACGCTTCAGACCCTGTCCACCGCATACGAGGCAATGCCGCCCGAATGGTGGGATTTATAGTTACGGCACTATGTAAATGACAGAGTCCAAGCCCATGAGTCCCTCCCCCTCATGGGCGGTTAGCTTAAAACGTTCGAGTAGTGTACTATGGTCATATACTAGGTATACTAGCAATCGAAATGACTCGGCAAGGAAGCGCAATTATGCCTCGAACCAAAGACCCCACCGCCCCAAAGCTCATCAAGGCTTGTACTCTCTCTGGACGAGCTGACGCTGACCCTACTTGAGAAGATCAGGCACAAATTCCACCTGACCAAAGTGAACGCATCGAAAATGATCGTGGGGCTCGCCCTCGAAAAAAAGATCAAGCTGGCGGACGTCACGAAGTTTCACCAGGAGGTCTGGAGCAATCTTTCCTTCGAGAGCGGACAGCGCTTCTCGCAGTTGCG
The DNA here is from genome assembly GCA_963742165.1 of uncultured Acidobacteriota bacterium. Taxonomy (GTDB): domain Bacteria; phylum Acidobacteriota; class Terriglobia; order Terriglobales; family Acidobacteriaceae; genus TOLSYN. The sequence continues at coordinate 495,017 of CAVUKX010000002.1, forward strand.
CCTTGACTGGACTCCCGAGGAAAATGCTTTGCTCCTCATCTACGCAAAACATCTCTTCAGTTCAAATAATCGAAGCGAGGCCGTGCGGATATTGATCGCCTACTTCGCGATCCAGAACAAATTCGCCGTCGTTGGTCAGGTCAAGAAATCCACGATCATCCCTACCTAAGAGTGACCTGGGGATGCTCGCCAAACGAGTGGCCCTTACTGCGAAGGTGCACTCCCGCACAATCCCAAAAAGCAACGTACACAAGTCTTGTGGTGTATTCCGCCCCCAATGTGCTGCCGTTCACGGAGCGCATTGGGGTGGCGCCTACGTCACAGCGGGCTGCGCCTGTGTTTGTGCCACGATCCGTCGCTGGGGCCCATAAAACTGTGTCCCGCCTGCCATTCGCTTCAGAAGGTTAGGGGTGTCTACAAGCAGCGAAAAATATAGCATTAATAGTAAAGATATGCGATTATTGCAGACGATGGGAAAAGGCACAGTGCTTTGCAAAGGAGTTCCATGTTCCCGCGCTACAGCCAACGGCTCATAGAAAGCTTCCGGGATGACGAACTGTCAAAGCGGAACGGAACCGGAATTCAGGGGCCGCAACGGAGGTACGTCGAAGACGCCACGGGACAGTGCCGGAAAAGGGAGCCTCCCGATGTACCGGCCGGCGCACGGCGCCGCCAATCCATTCCTCGGCCAAACCCTGTGGCAATCCGCAGCTTAGAGCGTTCGCTACGATGATCTTTGTTACGAAAACAGAACAAAAACTCTGGCCGCTTCCCGGTGAGCATCTTGTCCATACAATCCAGAGAACTCTCGCATTGCCACACCTGAGCCCGTCGGTCCCGCCGAAAAGATCGAGGATGTGAAGGAGAACCTCGCCTTCTAGACCGGCCTTCCTCGCGGACGATTAAAAGGTTCGCCCCGAGAAGCATTTTGTAGATTGCACAATCTAACCAACTTCTGTGAGGTCCAACGCTCTAACCATACTTATATTCGACCGCCAATCGCTATGCCAGGCGTCGATATCAACCCGCTTGAGCCTGCTACTTCCAGAATCCACACAGGTAGCCCACTGTGCCACTGAGGCCGAACTTGCACGTCACATCACCGACAACCCAGGGGCTACTCTGTTTCTCGGTCAAATATCTTTGCGCTCGGAAGCGATGCAGCTCGCACAGCAGTTCTCTTGCACCGTGGTCTGGATTGCCGAGCCTAAAGATGAATACCTGCCGCTACTGACTCAACCCGCAATTCGCGGAATCATGTTCCGCACGGCGAAAGCCACTGATCTGGCGGAGTGCATTGCGGCACTACGGGAGCGGCGGACGTGGATACAGACGCTGGATAACCCCGACGACGCCATATCATCCCGGCAAGAGAAGTGGGGCCTACTGACGCAAAACCAAAGACAGCTAACGGCCTTGCTGCTGGAAGGCCTG
>CAVUKX010000003.1:0-746291 GCA_963742165.1 uncultured Acidobacteriota bacterium
TGCGGCCAGCAATCTGGCGGCGTTCAGCCTGCCGCGATTCCGCAACGTGGTAGCGGACACCGAGGTTGATCCCGCTGAGGTCAAGCACATCCTGCTCTGCAGTGGAAAGGTGGGCCACGACCTGCTGGCCGAGCGCAAACGCCTGCAGCACACCGGCACGGCGATTCTGTTTCTCGATCAGCTCTATCCCTTGCCGGAGCAGGACATTCTGGAAGCCCTGGCGCTATACCAGAACGCACAGGAATTGGTGTGGGTGCAGGAGGAACCGGCCAACATGGGCGCACTCGCTTTTGTGAAGCCTCGGTTGCGCCGCCTGGCCGGACACAAGCTTCCGGTGCGCTCCATTCAGCGCCAGGCCGCGGCCAGCCCCGCCACCGGTTCGGCCAAGGCTCATCAGATGGAGCAGCGCACACTGCTTTCGCTGGCCTTCACCAGCAGCTAGCATTCCAGGCAGGGAGACGGCACCGCGTTGGCCGGGCAAGTTGCGGCCACGCAGTTTGCGCTCCGGCTGCGTTAAACTAGGTTCAACTATTCTCCCCGCGTTCCATGGAGATTCCGAAAGGGCCTGTAGCTCAACGGTCAGAGCAGAGGACTCATAATCCTTTGGTTGTAGGTTCGAATCCTACCAGGCCCACCACTATTATCTACCGCATTATCAATAACATAAAAATTGCAGCTTGTAAGTGTGCAACTTTGCGTCAACTTCGAGGTGAAGCCAACACAAAGGAGCGGGCACATGGGCGGGAGATCCGAGGGACTTTTCTGTGGACCCGGCATTCCAGCGACTGTAAATTCGCCCGCATAAACGTGGACCGTGATCAATCCCGGCGCTGCAACTGCATAAGGTACATCGCGGGCAGCGCGCCTGACGGAAAGCGCATTCGGGAATCGACCGGAACCACGAGCTGGGAAAAGGCGCGCAAGATTCTTGCGCGTAAGCTCGCCGAAAATGACCCGGTGAACAAGCCGCTGTTCGGTGCGGTCTCCGGCTCCAAGCGCAAGGCTCCCACCACAAAAACAATCGCCGAGGCCGTTGAAGACTTTCTGAAGACCAAGCGGGGCGAGTCCATTGTTGACATGGCGCACTACGAAGGGCTCTTCAGCCGTAAGTTCCTGCCCTGGTGCAACGAGCTTGGCCTCCACCACTCCCAGCGGCTTGCCATCGTCGCCCCAAAGCACGTAATCGACGAAGGTTCCGCGGCAGACAGAGGCGTTAAAAGTTCTGATAATCTCGCCCAGTGAAGCTTGATGCAGGATTCAGCAAATATGACGACGCGGTCGTCCAGTGACTCCTTGTCTCGGCTTTGTTACTAAGTGCGTCCGAGGGATGCCAGGACTGCGTTGTCTTGTGCTTTTGATATTCATCGATTGCGATCAGGCCCGTTTGAGAGGCCATGTTACGTAAACCGGTCAATATTGACCAGATATCTTTGAGCGCGCGCCTGATATTGGGAGTAGGATGAGTCCCGATCAAAAGCGGATATTCCGGGTAAGGTGTGCTGGCACATGCACGATCGTCCGTAATGACGGCGGTGATTGCCATGGCCGGGTGACGAAAAGCTCACTTGGGCATGACCTTTATCGGAATACGAACAACGGAGCATTGCACGCTGACGGTGAAGCGCCGGCGGCAGAAGCCTTTTTCTGGAGATCATAAAATGCCAAATGAGTCACGGTCAGAACTAAAATCATCCTCGCCGGCGCCGACGATGGACGCGATCGGTTTGGAGGTTTCCGCACCACCAACCCGAGCCGCCGCATCGATTGGGAACCCGATGGCGGCCTGGCTGGAATACACGGTCGATGCGTTCCAGCGCAGCGTGCTTTTCCTCGATCTTATGCGGCGACGCGGCAACGAAGAGATCGAGATCACGTCGCGCCCGCTGGCGACCGTGCTGCGCTTTGACCACGAGGTGCTGATGGATGGCCGCTCACTGCCGCGGCCGATCAACTATTCGCTCTCGCGCATCGTGCCGCCGGCAGGGGTCGAGATCGATCCAAGTAAACGGCCGGTTGTGGTGATCGACCCCCGAGCCGGTCAGGGATCGGGCATCGGCGGTTTCAAAGCCGTAAGCGAGATCGGCGATGCGCTGAATGCAGGCCATCAGGTTTATTTCATCGGCTTCGGAGCCATGCCGGCCCCAGGGCAGCAGTTCCTGGACATCGTCGAAGGACAGGTAAAATTCTTCGAGCGGGTGGTCGAGCTTCACCCGGAGGCGCCGCGTCCCTTCGCCATCGGCAATTGCCAGGCTGGCTACCAGACGCTGATGGTGGCCATGTTGCGGCCTGACCTGTTCGGACCCTGCCTGGTCGCGGGCTCGCCGATGTCGTACTGGCAGGGCGTGCACGGGAAGGACCCGATGCGATATTCCGGCGGCCTGCTAGGCGGCAGTTGGCTCACCGCCATGACCAGCGATCTTGGCAACGGCAAGTTCGATGGTACCGGACTGATCCTGAACTTCGACATCCTGAACCCGGCGAACTGGCTGTGGGGTAAGCAGTATGAGGTCTACACCAACATCGACACCGGGGCGGAGCGTTACCTGGAGTTCGAGAAATGGTGGGGCGACTTCATCTTGCTGAACGGTGGCGAACTGCAATACCTGGTGGACAATCTTTTCATCGGCGACAAGCTGACCCGAAACGAGCTGAGGTCGCACGACGGCACGGTTTTCGATCTCCGCAACATCACGTCGCCGATCATCGTGTTCACCTCGACGGAAGACAACATCAGCCCGCCGCCGCAGACGCTGGGCTGGATCCTCGATTTGTATCGGGATGTTGATGACATCCGCGCCGCCGGACAGACGATTGTCTACTGTCTGAGCCATAAGATCGGGCACCTCGCGATCTTCGTTTCCAGCAAGGTAGGTGCGGAGCAGGACGAGGAATTCGTGCAGTTGATGGATGTTATCGACTGCCTCCCGCCCGGCCTCTACGAGATGGTGATCTCGCCCAGGCCGTCCGACGTGCCTGCGGAAGGATTTATCACCGGCGATTGGATCGCTCGCTTCGAAGCCCGTTCGCTCGACGACGTTCGCGTGCTCGGCCGCAACAGTCCGGAGGACGACCGCGCCTTCGCCGCAGTGGCCCGAATGTCGGACCTGACCCTCTCGGCCTACCAAAACTGGATGCAACCCATGGTGCGCGCCCTGGGCAGCCAGCCGGCGGCAGATTTGGCGCTGGCCATGAATCCGCTCCGGCTCAGCTACACAATGTTCGCTGACAAGAACCACCCATGGATGAAGGGGATCGAGACCATGGCGGCCTGCATGGCGGCTTACCGGCGGCCGGTGGCGGCCGACAACCCGTTTCTTGAAGCGCAAAACCAAGTCTCCGAGCAGATCATCGCCGGGTTGGATTCGTATCGAGACGCGCGCGACAAAATGTCCGAACAGATGTTCTTTGGAATCTACGGCTCTCCCTTCGTGCAGGCGCTGCTCGGCATCAACCAGGACAGCAAGGTGCGGCCGTCGCCCAGCACGTCGCCCCGTAAAATCGCCGAGCAACACGCTCGCAGCGCGGCATACGCGGCGAAGCTGACAACCGGCGGCTTCAACGAAGCCCTGACTCGGTCGGTGCTCTATGTCACGGCCTCCGAGCAGATGTTCGACCAGCGTTGCGCGCTCGCGCTCAATGTCGCGCGCCAGCAGCTCATGCACATGTCGCTCGCCGCGTTCAAGGTCACGGTGCGGGATCAGTTTTTCGTACTTCAGCTCGAACCGGAGCGTGCGGTAGAAGCGCTACGGCTTCTAGTTCCCGAAGCCGAAGCGCGCGAGAAGCTGCTCAAGGAATTGCACATGATCGTCGGCGCGGGCGGACCATTGATAGCCTCCGAACGCGATCGAATGGCCAGACTCTCGATGGTGCTGGGAGAGTCGGCTGAAAAACCGGCCACCCCGGCAGCGACCCGCCGGACTTTGGCTGCTGCTGCGCGACTTGGAGATTGACCATGGGAGTCGCTGCGATGCGGACGATTGTGAACAAGACATTCGACGAGATCAAAACCGGCGATACGGCGTCCGCGCAGCGCACGCTGCAAAGCCGAGACGTCCGCGCCTGGAGTATCGCTTTTGGCGACGCCGCCGCACTGGCCGAGACCGCACCCATGCACGGCACGGCCGGGATTGTCACGGCGCTTTTCACCGCCCTGGTGGGGGCAGCCCTGCCCGGACCGGGCTCCTCTGTCCGGTCGATCACGGTGCAGGTCAAGGCCGCCTTGCCGACCGATGCCGTTCTCACCACGAAGGTCGTCGTGCGCGAGAAACGGGCGGACGGAATGCTCGTCATTCTCGACGGAGAGTGTACGGGGCCGACGGGGCAACCGGTGGCCAGCGCAATGATGGAAGTCGTGGCGCCCACGATGCGGCTTCAGCGCGATGTGCCCGAGCATCGTCTGGACAGCCTGCTGGAGCGCTGTCGCGATCTCAAACCGATGCTCACCGGCGTGGTGCACCCGTGCAGCGCCGAGGCGCTCGCCGGTGCGGTTGAGGCAGCCGCGGCCGGGCTGATCGTGCCGGTCTTGTTTGGGCCGGATCAAGAACTACGCAAGATAGCCTCCGCCGCGAAACTCGACATTTCCGGCATGCGTGTTGTGGCGACAGACGGTCCCGAAGATTCGGCGTTGAAGGCCGCGATGGCCGCCGGCGCCGGCGAAGTGCAGGCCCTGATGAAGGGCAGCCTGCATACGAACGTACTGTTGCACGCGATCATGGAGAAGGAAGCCAAGCTGCGCACCGGCCGGCTGCTGAGCCACTGCGCCATCATGTCGGTTCCAACCTACGCGCGACGCATCATTATTACCGACGTCGCCCTCAACATTGCGCCCGACACCGACCAGAAGCGCGACATTTGCCAGAACGCGATCGGTTTCGCCCGAGCGCTGGGCATCGACCAGCCGAAAGTCGCCGTGCTGGCGGCGATCGAGATGGTCAACACGAAGATGCCGGCCTCGCTCGACGGCGCCATCCTGGCCAAGATGGCGGATCGCGGTCAGATCGTCGGCGGCATCGTCGACGGGCCGCTTGATCTTGATGCGGCGGTCGATGCCGAGGCGGCCAAGATCAAACACATTGTGTCGCCTGTTGCCGGCGTGGCCGACGTGCTCGTCGTGCCCAATATAGAAGCCGGCAACATGATCTACAAGAATCTCGCCTTCATGGCGGATTCCCAGATGGCTGGGCTGGTGGTGGGAGCGCGTGTGCCAATCGTGCTCACGAGCCGTGCCGATACCCCGGATGCGCGGCGCTTCTCGGCCGCCGCCGCCGTGCTGTACGCCGATGCGCTGGAGCGCGATCGCGCCACCATTCTGCCAGAGCGATTGGAGTAAGTGACTATGACCGACGCAATCATCGTAATCAATGCAGGCTCTACCAGCCTGAAGTTCGGTGCTTACGCCGCGAGTGGCGCCGACTCACCGCCTCTGTTGTGCCGGGGCGAAATCGAAGGCATGGAGGACGATCCGCGTTTCGCGGTTTCAAATGCCTCCGGAAAGCAATGGGATACCCATGCCTGGGGCAAGGACCGGCCGATCGATCACAAGACGGCGCTGCAATTCGTGATCACATGGCTGGAAGCCAACATCGCTGGCCTGAAGGTCACAGCGGCGGGTCACCGGATCGTGCTAGGCGGGAGCCGGTATGCAGCCCCGGTGCGGATCGATGAGGACGTGCTGACCTATCTCGATTCGCTTGTGGTCATGGAGCCGTCCCACCAACCCTATAACGTGCGCGGTGCGCGAGCGCTTAAGGAAGCGTTTCCCGGGCTGCCACAGGTCGCCTGCTTCGACACGTCCTTCCATCGCACGATGCCCGAAGTCGCTCAGACTTACGCGCTTCCGAAGGACGTGCGCGATGCCGGCGTGCGTCACTGGGGCTATCATGGCATTTCCTACGACTACATCAGCCGGCAGGTGCCCAAGTTCGCGCCCAAAGCACGACGCGTGATTGCTGCACATCTTGGCGGCGGCGCCAGCATGTGCGCGATGCTGGATGGAAAGAGCGTGGAGACGAGTATGGGCTTCGCGGGCCTGTCAGGCCTGCCGATGGCGACGCGCTCAGGTGACCTGCCTCCCGGCGCCTTGTTCTACCTGCTGCGCAGCAAGATGTTTGACACGGCGTCGCTGGAGAAGATGCTTTACGAGCGCGCCGGCCTCGCCGGCCTGTCCGGCATCAGCGACGACATGCGGGTGTTGCAGGACAGCAAGGACAAAGAGGCCGTCGCGGCGATCGAATATTTCGTCCACGCGATGACGAAGTTTACCGGCGCCTACGCCGCCGTGCTTGGCGGGCTGGACGCCTTCGTGTTCACCGCCGGCATTGGCGAGCATTCCGCGCCGGTACGCGCCGCGCTGTGCGCCAAGCTGGCGTGGCTCGGAATAAAGCTGGACAGCCCGGCGAACGGTGCCAACGGTCCACGAATATCCACCGCCGACAGCCTTGTGTCGGTGTGGGTCATCCCGACAAACGAAGAACTGATGATCGCGCAGCACACGCACGCGCTTATTTTCCCGCAAATAGCAGCGAGCGTGTCGCAGAGAAAAAGCAGCCATGACAGACCCTAAAGCGGACAACATCAAGGCGATCGCATCAATACCCGCAGTCAAGGCTAAACCTGCCGCGGAGGACGACCTGAAAACCCTGCCGCTGGCAGAGGTCGAGAAAAAACTGGAATCGTCGCCGGACGGTCTCACGCAAGCCGAGGCGCAAAAGCGGCTGGTGCAATATGGCCCCAACGAGATCGAAGAGAAGAAAACTAATCCCTTCCTGAAATTCCTAAGCTATTTTTGGGGCCCGATCCCATGGATGATCGAAGCGGCGGTGATCCTCTCGGCAGCCGCCCGGCATTGGCCTGATTTCGGCATAATTCTTCTTCTGCTGCTTGCCAACGCCGTCGTCGGATCCTGGGAAGAGCGCCAGGCGGGCAACGCCATCGATGCCCTGAAAGCGACGCTGGCGGTCAAGGCTCGTGTCAAACGCGATGGGAAGTGGGTCAACCCGCCGGCCCGCGAGCTGGTACCGGGCGATGCCATTCGCTTGCGCCTAGGCGACATTGTGCCGGCGGATGCAAGGCTGCTGGAGGGCGACCCGGTTGAGGTCGATCAGTCCGCTCTGACGGGCGAATCATTGCCCGCTACGCGCAAACCCGGAGATGCGATATTTTCCGGCTCGATCATCCGCCAGGGTGAGATCGGCGCGCTGGTCTACGCTACGGGTGCGAATACCTATTTTGGCAAGACCGCGCAACTGGTGCAGGATGCGCACACCGTCAGCCATTTCCAGCGTGCGGTGCTGAAGATCGGCAATTACCTCATTATGCTCGCCGTGGCGCTGGTCGCGGTAATCATTGCCGTCGCGATCTACCGAGGAGATCCGATCCTCACCACGTTGCAGTTCGCCCTGGTGCTAACCGTCGCCGCGATTCCGGTGGCGATGCCGACGGTGTTGTCGGTGACGATGGCCGTCGGCGCGCGCCTGCTCGCAAAGAAGCAGGCCATCGTGAGCCGGCTTGTGGCGATCGAGGAACTGGCCGGCGTCGATGTCCTGTGCGCGGACAAGACCGGCACCCTGACCCAGAACAAGCTGACACTCGGCGATCCGTTCAGCGTGAACAACGTCACGGCCGCACAGGTGATCCTCAATGCCGCGCTGGCGTCTCGCGCGGACGACAACGACACCATCGATCTCGCTGTCCTCGGCGGCCTGAAGGATGATCAGGCCTTGAAGCCCTATCAGGTGGTGCACTTCCTGCCGTTCGATGCGGTGCATAAGCGAACCGAGGCCACGGTCAAAAGCGCCGATGGAAAGCAGTTCAAGGTCACCAAGGGGGCGCCGCAAGTCATCCTCGCACTTGCTTCCGATGCGGCGCAGGTGAAGGGCGCAGTAGATAAGGCGGTGGGGGATTTCGCAGCGCGCGGATTTCGTGCGCTGGGTGTTGCGCGGGCGGAAGGCGACGGGCCCTGGACGTTCCTCGGCGTATTGCCCCTGTTCGATCCGCCGCGAGAGGACGCCAAGACAACTATCGCAACCGCTCGCGCGATGGGTGTCACAATCAAGATGGTGACAGGCGATGCGCTCGCCATCGCCATTGAAACCGCCAAAAAACTCGGTATGGGCGCCCACATTCTCGATGCCAGCAGCCTCGGCGACTCCAAGCATGAGGAAAGCGCGGTGGTCGCGGAGTCCATCGAGAAAGCCGACGGCTTTGCCCAGGTATTTCCTGAACATAAGTTCCACATCGTAGATGTGCTGCAAAAGCGCGGTCACATCGTCGGCATGACGGGCGACGGCGTGAACGACGCCCCGGCGCTCAAGAAGGCCGATTGCGGCATCGCCGTCTCGGGTGCTACGGACGCGGCGCGTGCCGCCGCAGACATAGTTCTGATGACGCCGGGTTTGTCGGTGATCATCGACGCCATCAAGGAAAGCCGTCGAATCTTTCAACGGATGAATAGCTACGCGATTTATCGCATCGCCGAAACGCTACGCGTGCTGCTGTTCATGACGTTATCGATCCTCATCTTCAACTTCTATCCGTTGACGGCGGTGATGATCGTGATGCTGGCACTACTCAATGATGGCGCCATTCTGTCAATTGCCTACGACAATGTTCATTACAAGGACCAACCCGAAGCCTGGAATATGCGAGTTGTACTGGGCGTTTCGACGGTTCTCGGCGTCTTCGGCGTCGTCTCTGCATTCGGCCTGTTTTACCTTGGGGAACGTGTGTTTCATCTCGACCGGGCTCACATCCAGACGCTGATGTATCTGAAGTTGTCTGTCGCCGGACATTTGACAATTTTCCTGACGCGCACGCGCGGGCCGTTCTGGTCCAAACGTCCGGCGCGGGTTTTGTGGATTGCCGTGCTCGGCACCCAAATGCTCGCAACGCTGATCGCCGTCTACGGCGTATTCATGACGCCGCTCGGCTGGAGCTGGGCAGCGCTTGTCTGGGGCTATGCGCTGGTCTGGTTCCTCGTCAATGACCGTGTGAAGTTGCTGACCTATTGGGTTCTCGACCGCTCCAAGGTGACGGCCAAGTCTCAATCCGACGAAGCCCCGCCGCCGGATGCCAAAATCACTGCCAAATCCCAACCCGAGGCCGTATCTGCGCCTATTGCCAAAACCCCGTCGCAAGAAGGGACAAATTCCATGTCCACGCCGCAAACAGCAATCAAACTCGATACCGCGGCCAAGCCCGAACCCAAGGCCGCGGCCAAGCCGGAAGCCGCAACATCACCTGAGCCAGAAGCCAAGACGTCACCTGCTCCGGCGGCCGATGCCCCGGCCGAACTTCAAACCGTGACCGCGCCCGACTCGCAACCAAAAATCGAGACAAAGACACCGGCCAAGGCCGGGATATGAAGCGCAAAATCAGGCAGGCCGAGCCGGCCTGGAGGAAGTGAAACGATGGCAGGGATCCTTCCCGCAGTTTTCTTTGGTCACGGCAATCCGATGAACGCCCTGCGGGAGAACAGCTACACGGCGGCATGGCGACGACTTGGCCAACAGATGGCAAGACCGAAGTCGATCGTCTGCATCTCGGCGCATTGGTACGTCCCAGGCACTGGGGTGACCGTGACAACCGCTCCCCAAACCATTCACGATTTTGGAGGGTTTCCGCCAGAACTGTATGAAGTGCAATATCCAGCCCCAGGTGATCCAGAATTGGCGCAGCGCGTTAAGCAGATGCTTGCTCCCGTCCCGGTGGTTCTCGACGAGAACTGGGGATTGGATCATGGCACCTGGTCTGTCCTCAAACACGTTTATCCCGACGCCGATATACCCGTCGTGCAACTAAGTATCGATGCAACACAGCCGGCGGCATTTCATTTCGAAGTCGGTAAAAAGCTTTCGCCTTTGCGCGGAGAGGGCACGTTGATCGTCGGGAGCGGCAATCTGGTTCACAACTTACACCGGTATACCTGGGGACGTTCCATGCCTGATCCGTATGACTGGGCCTTCCGGTTTGAGACAATCGCGCGGGAGTTGATGATCGCCGGTGAATACGCTCCGCTGATCGACTACGAACGGCTCGGCCCGGACGCGAACCTGTCGATCCCTACGCCCGACCATTTTCTGCCCTTACTGTACGTACTGGCGACCAGGCAGACTTCGGAGGGCCTCTCGTTTCCCGTAGAAGGATTCGATGGCGGTTCGATCTCCATGCTAACGGCGAAAGTCGGATAGTCGCAGACACAAGCAAGCATCCGTTTACTTCCCCTGAAGGAAAAGGTCGAACGCAGAATCCAGCTGTCTCAGGGCGCTTTCCTTGCTTAGCCCGTAGGCGCGCGGATAGCGACAGGAGCTTTGGCCGTCGGGTGCAAAGTTGCCATCGAGTATGCGTTCACTCGCCGGGATCCTCAGCATGCACTGCGGCGCGAAATGGACTCCCGCCTCGAAGCCTTGGAAGAACTTTTCCGGCGGTACGCCGGTAATGCTCCGGAGGAGGAAATACAGCAGCAGATTCTACGTGTAAGGCGTTATGCCTTCGCCGGCCAGTCAAAAATGCGTGCTCTATTGGAAGAAGTTCTTATCCACCCCGCGAAGGATCTGTCTGCCTTTGTAGTCTCACCTAGCCTGATCCCAACCATCGCCCGGCTTTTGGACCTGGGTGCGGCGTACGGCGAGCACCACGCAAGGCGTGAGGATGATGGCCAGCAGGCGCGCTTCCAACGGCTGGCAATGGCGATCGCTGCATTGCGAAGTGGACGCGTGGACGAAGTCGAATCATTGTTATCAGCGGGACCGGAGGTAGCAGACAGTGTGCTCGGTCAAATCGAGCACACTCTGTACAGCACCGGCGCGATGTCTCACGCAGACAATGTTATATCGCAGGAAGAATATCTAAACGCTCTACAAACAAGGAAGAGTTCCCCCTGGCTGCACAAAGATGCATGGAGCAATCCGGCCTACGTTGTCTATGCTGTCAAGCTGAGCCTGTGCGCCACGCTCTGCTATGTAATCTACAACGCACTCGCTTGGCCGGGAATCTCCACTGCAACCCTTACGGTTCTGATTGCCGGACTTTCCACTACGGGAGCAACTTACCAGAGGATGCTTTTCCGCATTCTGGGCTCCGCCGTTGGGGCCGTCATCCTTGGGATCGGCTGCATTATTTTTGTCTTTCCCTATGCCGACACAGCGATTCCATTCTTGGTTGCAGTTGCCTGCGTCTCATTTATCGGAGCATGGATCGCCCGCAGCCCACACTTCGGCTATGTCGGATTGCAGATTGTATTTTCCTTTTACCTTATAGCCTTTGAGGGATTTTCAGCACCCACTCTGATGACCCCAGCCCGTGACAGACTGATCGGCATCTTCTTGGCTCTAATCGTGATGTGGGCGATCTTTCATCAACTCCATCCTGAAAAAACCGTGGACAAGATGCGTCATGGCCTGGCCCGGCTTCTTACAATCGAAGCCGAGGTAATGGATCTTCTGCGTACTGCGCGCTTCGACAGTGTTCCCGCGCTACGCGAGGAAGCCGATGAGATAGTTGGAACAATTCGCGCCTTCGCCGAAGTGATCCCATACGAACTCGACCGGCATATCGCAAAAGACCAAGCCATTAGCGAGCAGATTCAGAACGCCATTTCAACCACGGGAAGTGTTTTTCTCATGGCATTAACGTGGCCTCGAACGAGCGAATCTTCTGACTGGGACAAAATTGCCGGCTACCCGCATGCGGTGCTGGAGCAGGGACTTCGCAACTTATCCCGATTGCTTGAAGGCGCGACAATTTCCGCGGAGTCCGAGGAGTTCAAGCCTGAACTCCCGGATACCACGTTTTACGGTCCCTGGCCAGAACCCATCCAGAACACTTTAAATGTGTATGCGGAGCTTCAAAAACAATGCCGAGAAATAGCCATCGGCTCCGCCATAGGTGACTTTCAGGTTTAGAAAAGGGGACGGCACCGGACGCGAGAGTGCGTCACTGAACAAAATGTTGGGACGCCTTCCGTTTGTGACGACCTGTCGCCGAGCGAGCTGGAGCCCCGGCTCTATGAACAGGTCTGGGCAGTTTGCAACTGCTTCCTCCATGTGGCGTTCAAGCATGATCAACCACTCTCCGGGGCGTTGGAGTTTGAGCCGACCCTTAGCGAATAGCTTGTACTGCGGCCTCCGCCGGGACTGCGCACGAGGATTCCGTATACGACCAGGCGAGCAATGTCGCGCGCGGCGGTGTCCTGAGAGGTCTTGGCGAGCTTCGCCCACTTGGATGTGGTCATCTTTCCTTCAAAGCCCTCAAGCAACCGGGTGAGGACCACGCGCTGACGATCATTCAACGAAACAGTCGTGACGGACTCACAGAATGACGTGCGTAGAATATGACTGGCAATCTCCGCAAGCAGGGCGACTGGGTTTCTCCGCCTCGGAGAGTCCTTGCAAATGATCTTCAAACTCGTCAGTTGTTCGCAATACGAGAACGATCGTTCGTTCTTCTTGAACAGAAATGCGAGATCATGACTGAAAAGACACAGTCCGGCTCTATCGTCAGAAGACATGGAACCCCGTATTCGTCCGCCTTACGTTCTCGAATCCCCGTCCACGGAACAGGCGGGAAGCCTCCTAACAAGCATGACGGTCATCATATTGGATGACCGTCATACCAATAGGAGGCACTATGAAACTCGCAGGCAAGAAGGCTCTTATCACCGGCGGGAACAGCGGCATCGGCTTGGCCACAGCCCGACTTTTCATTGCGGAGGGCGCGCAGGTCGCGATTACCGGTCGCGACCAGAAGACGCTGGATGAGGCGGTTGCAGAACTTGGACCCAACGCTCGTGGCTACCGCGCTGACGTCACCATTGCGGAAGATCGCCAGCGGCTCTTCGCAGCTCTGGCCGAAGATTTCGGGAAGCTCGACATTGTCTTTGCCAACGCCGGCATCACCGGCCGGACGCCTACCGGCACGACCGACGAGGCCATTTTCGAGAACGTGATCCACACCAATCTTACTGGCGCTTTCTTCACCGTGAATTCAGCTGCGCCTCTGCTGAATGACGGCGGCAGCGTCGTCTTTAACGGGTCGGTACATAACTATCTCGGCCAACCCGGCGTCGCCGCTTATGCAGCCACGAAGGGCGGCATCGTCTCGATGGCGCGCTCCATCGCCGCCGACCTTGCTCCGCGCAACATCCGCGTGAATGTGGTTGCGCCAGGCCCGATCAAGACCCCTATCTGGAAGCGCGGCCCGCGCGCTTCAATTTCCGCAGAAGAGTCCGCGAAGGTGGCGGAGTTCTTTTCTTCTGCAGTTCCGCTGGGCCGTTGGGGTGAGCCGGAAGAACTCGCCAAAGCCGTGCTCTTCCTTGCCTCGGAGGATTCCTCCTACGTCAACGCGGTCGAACTGATGGTCGATGGCGGAGCCACGGGTGCTCCGTTTGGAGCTCCCATTCTTCGCGGTTGACTTTGGAGTTCCGCTACGGCTGCTTGTTCCGGTGAAACTAGGAGCGCCCACATTGCTATCTCCGAATCTCAAAGTTTCGATAGAGATGCCGCTTCGTCGCCGTGTTCGTGCGGGTCTCGAAGAACTCCGTCCTAAAGAAAGAGATGTTAATCATTACATTCGCATGGAGTTGCCACTCGCTGGTGCAGCTCACTACACCGGATGGGGTATCGAAATGCAGCTTGATGCGCCTGGAAACCGGCTGGACAAATTCAAGTTAAAAAGATTAACTCTTTGTATATAGCTTTCGCGGTCTATCTTAGTCCGCAATTTCTGTTCAAGGTGTCGAAGTCGAATGCTTCCAATCCGCTTTCGCTCCGTGGCCCTCGCCGCGCTACTGGCTGGTCTTGTTTTTGTCTGCACTTCCCAGGGCTTCAGTTCCCAATCCGATAAAGCGCAAGGCCTCCCGAATTTCGGGCGCGTTTCCGATTCTCTGTTTCGCGGCGCTCAGCCGACTACGGCGGGGATCAGCGCACTGCGCGGGATGGGGATCTCGATCGTCGTCAATTTCCGCAACGATAACGATGAGAGCGCCTCGGAACAAAGGCAGGTCGAATCGGCCGGCATGAAGTACGTCAGCATTCCCTGGAGCGGGCGCGACATGCCCTCGAACAGCCAGGTCGCGCAATTCCTCGATCTGGTCCGCGGCAATCCGGACACTAAGATTTTTGTGCACTGCAAGGCCGGGGCCGACCGTACCGGCGTGATGGTGGCGGCGTATCGCATTGCGGTGGAGCATGCGGCGGTAGACGGAGCGGTTGCCGAGATGCACCAATACCATTACCATGCGTTCTTCCTGCCGCAGCTTGAGAGCTACGTGAAGTCGCTGCCGGGCCTTCTCCGGAACGATCCCGTATTCAATGCCTACGCACCTGCAACTCCGGGAGGCGGAGCAGCAAAGCCGAGCCATGGCGGCCAGCAGTTACCCTGAAAGTTTCTCACTGTCAGGCTGACTCGCGGTGATAGGCGGAGGTGTACTCGCCTGGACACTTTTGGAAACTCCCCTGCATCCAACCCTCCATGGTTCCTGCGACGAACCGCGTCCCAAGCGGAATCACGGTCTTACAACTCCTGCGGCCCCACCATCGGCTGTTATGGCTGGGGCTACTGGCAATCGGCGGCGAGAGCATCGCGGATCTTCTCGAGCCGTGGCCGCTTAAGATCGTGCTCGACAACGTCATTACGCACAAGAGCTCCCATGGATGGCTGTTCGCCCTCATTCGCCGCACGGCCGGCACGGAACCGCATCAGATTCTGCTCTTCGCGTGCATTTCGGTCGGCCTGATCGCCCTGCTGGATGCCGTCTGTACGTATTCGGAGAAATACATTACCACCAGTGTGGGCCAGTGGGTCACGCACGATCTTCGCCGGACGTTGTATGCGCATGTACAGAGGCTCTCGCTGGCTTATCACGAGCATCGCCAGACAGGAGATCTGATCAGCCGCGTGACCAGTGACATTGATTCGGTCCAGAGTTTCATCGTTTCAGGGCTGCTCAGCATACTCGTCGATATCCTCACGCTGGCCGGCATGATCGGGGTCATGCTTTACATCAACTGGCGCTTCACCCTGGTTGCGCTGGCCGTGGTGCCCATTTTGTTTGCCATTATCTACAGCTATACGCGCCGCGTGAAAAAGGCTTCTCGCGAAGTCCGCAAGCACGAGGGCAGACTTCTCTCCGTCGTGCAGGAGGTACTCGGATCCATTCGCGTGGTCAAAGCTTTTGCGCGCGAAAATTACGAGGTGCAGCGCCTGGAAGGCGAGAGCCTTGAAACCGTAGAAGCCGCTCTCAGGGCCCGTGCGCTGAAGGCAAGGCTCGTCCCCATCGTCACCCTGGTCACCTCCGCCGGCGTCTGTGCCGTTCTGTATTTCGGCGGAAACAGCGCTCTTCGGAATGGTCTGTCGGCCGGATCCATCGTCCTGTTT
Source organism: uncultured Acidobacteriota bacterium (assembly GCA_963742165.1). GTDB lineage: Bacteria > Acidobacteriota > Terriglobia > Terriglobales > Acidobacteriaceae > TOLSYN. Next base: position 15,373 of record CAVUKX010000003.1, read on the forward strand.
CTCAGCTACATCGCCAAGATGTACAAGCCGATGCAGGACATTTCGAAAATCATGGATTCCTATTCCAGAGCTGCCGTGGGATATGAGCGCATTCAGGAGGTCATCGGCACTGACGATCAGATGCGCGATGCCTCCCATGCAAGAAGGGCTCCGGCGTTCAGGGGAAGGATCGACTTTGAGCATGTCGATTTTGCGTACACGGCAGGGCAGCAGGTTCTCTTCGACATCAATCTCCACATCGAGCCCGGAACCTGCGTCGCGCTGGTCGGACCGACGGGTTCAGGGAAGACGACCATCGCCAACATGGTCGCGCGCTTCTACGATCCATCGGCCGGATGCGTGAAGATTGACGGAATCGACATTCGCACGCTGACCCAGAAGTCGCTTCGTGATCAAATGAGCTTTGTTTTGCAGGATACGGTTTTGTTCAGCGGATCGATCTGGGACAACATTGCCTATGGCAAACCGGAAGCGTCCTACCGGGAGATCGCCGCGGCAGCCGAGGCGGCCAACGCGCGAGAATTTATTGAAAAGTTGCCCGGGAAGTTCAACACCGAAGTCGGCGAACGCGGCGTAACGCTCTCGGGTGGTGAGCGCCAGCGCATTGCAATCGCCCGTGCCATCATCCGCAAGAGTCCCATCCTCATCCTCGACGAACCCAGCTCGGGGTTGGACGCGGCCTCCGAGCAACTCGTCTTCGAGGCCCTGGACAGGCTGATGGCGGGCCGCACTTCGCTGGTCATCGCTCACCGGCTGTCTACGATCCGGAATGCGGCCTGCATCTATGTCGTCAAGCAGGGCCGCATCGTGGAGAGCGGAATCCACGCCGAACTGCTGCAGAAAGAGAACGGCGTCTACCGCGAACTCTACAACATCCAATTCAATACCGACGAGGCTGCCACCGCACCCGCGGCATGATTCCCGCCAATCTACAGGCCTTTCAATTCACCGATCCGGCTTTCCAGCACGTGGACATAACCGTCAACCTCGTCTTCCGGGAAGTTGCCGGCGCGAAACGCGTCCATCAGTTGTTGGTGGCTCAATTGGCCGAGCATGCTTCCAATCCACCGCGCGTCCTCGACCGGAATATTTTTTCCAATCCAATCTAACGGGGTTCGTGCAGCATACATGATCTCTCCGAATCCAGCGGCCATCGCGAGTGGATTAAGCGGCGGAGACGGAGTTCCGAAATCCACCTCCGTGGGTGAGGTGCGCACGATGAACTTGGAATCTTTGTAGCTGTCCAGATTGCCCTTGGCGCGAGACCCTGAAAATCCGTAGCGGTTGGCGCCGAATGAGGCTCCTATGTCGCTGGCCAGAAAAATCTGGGCGCTGTTTTTGCTATCCGCGTAAACCGCGTTGTTCGAGTCCTTCAGGTCCCAGTTGTTCATGACTGCCATCATGACGCGCAGGCCGTTGAACTCACGCGTGCCGACAAAGGGATTGTCCTTCCATTGCCAGGTCCCGATTTTTTTCGCGCCGCCCGGCTTGCGGGCAAACCGCGCGTCGGTCACTTGCGTGCCATGCATTTTGTCCGACTTGCGCTTCATCTTCAGGCCGTCGATCTGAGCTTGGGGGAGCACATAGTCGTCGTTGACGAAGTAGCCGGCAGCCCAGAGAAGCCGCGAGGCCACCACCTCGGGCCGGGCCTCCGGACCCAGTTTGACGCGCCAGCGCTTCCGGTTGGCATCCCGTACGTCGCACTTGGGACTGGTGCCGTTGCGATCTTCACGCAAAAACACAAACGGCGGCTGTGGCTGGTGCTGCTGGCCTCCGTGGCCCCAGAGCAGATTCATTGCAGGAATGTTCTCCGGCATCTTCCACATCACCGGGTTGGTCATGGAGGATGACTCTACGGCCTTCCGCTTGTTCTGCTTGTTTTCAGACTTTTCCGCAACCTCCTGGTTGTTCTTTTTGTGCGGCGGTGATGTCTGGCTGGGAGCCGCCTGCGGATTTTGCGCCGGCGGTGGTACCTGCTCTGGCGTGCTCTCTTCCGGCTGCGCCATGGCAGGCGGCGGCGTCTGGCTGGGGGCCCCCTGCAGGTTGTCCGCCGGCGGCTGGGCGCCATCCGGCTCCACCGCGGGGGCGGGCGGCGGTGTCTCACTCGGAGCCGTTTGTGCCCAGAGAGAGGGCATGACACTCATCGATACGAAAGCGGTAAGGATGATCAAGTATCGGTTGCGAACCACGGATTCACCTCCAAGGTTGTGTGCGTAGAAATTAGAAGCATGCAGGGCCGATTTTGGTGCCTCAGCCGTACAAACATCCGATTCGCATCGTTGCGCATCTTTGTTCAACAGGCGATAGCGGCTGGCGTCGCCTTCGAGGGGAACTCAGGCGTGAAGCTCGTACTGCAGCCCGATGACGGACTTGAACCGATCCTCAAAGCCCTGGACCAGGCGAAGAAGAGTATTCAGATTCTCATCTTCCGGATTGATCGCAGCGAGATCGAGAAAGCGTTGACTGCGGCGGTGGAGCGCGGAGTTTCGGTGCAGGCGCTGGTGGCCTACACCAACCGCGGCGGCGAGAAAACCCTTCGCCGATTTGAAATGAAGCTCCTGGAAAAAGGAGTCACCGTTACCCGTACAGCCGATGACCTGGTCCGCTACCACGGCAAGATGATCATTATCGACGGCAAGGAACTCTTTCTCCTGGCATTCAATTTCAGCCACTTGGACATCACGCTCAGCCGTTCGTTTGGGGTGAGCACGAGAGAGCCAAAAATCGTAGCAGAAGCGATCAAACTGTTTGAGAGCGATGTAAAGCGGCTTCCCTATAAGGCCGGGAATAACGACTTCGTTGTAAGTCCCGTCAACGCGCGTGAACAACTGACCAGGTTCATCGCGGGCGCCAAAAAGCAGCTCCTGATGTATGACATGAAAGTCAGCGACCCGGCGTTTTTGAAGCTGTTGGATGAAAAGGTCTCCCAGGGAGTAGACGTGCGCTTGATCGGACAGACGACCGCGCCGGGGCGTTCGCTTTCCACCCGGGCCCTTCCCATGCGTTTGCATGCACGCCTGTTCCTGCGCGACGGCCGCTCCGCCTTCCTCGGAAGCCAGAGCTTACGAAAGCTGGAACTCGACGTTCGGCGGGAAATCGGTCTCATCTTCCATGATGCGAAACTTGTGAAGCGGATGACCAAGGTCTTCGATAAGGATTGGAGCGACGCTATCCCAGCGGAGACTCCCAACACGGGACTGGCAATCCTGGATGCGCCCGCTAAGAAAGTTGCAAAGGTGGTTGCCAAGCGGCTGAACGTGGCGACGAAGGTAGAACAGGTGCTCGATAAAGTGATTGAGGCCGGCAACGAGATACCCATCGAACCGAAAGAGGTGGCGGAGAGCGTGCGAGAGGCCGTCCGGGAAGAAGTGCATGACGCGGTGGCGCATGCGATGCGCGAACTGGTGACCGAGGCGGCCCAGTCGGCGGCGGCTATCATGCTCCCCGAAGAGCGTACTGCGAAGAAATAGCTCCGGTGAATCCATCTATGCCGCCGATCTCAGTTGCTGATCCATGGCGTTCTCGGAAACCTCCTCTGTGGTTACCGAGAATTGCAGCAGATTGGCTTCGCCGAATGAAGTCGTGATGGCGACGTCGGTCGCGTCCCGGCCGACTGCCATCAGCACGCGTCCTATGCGGGGCGTATTGTGGCGAGCGTCGAAGGTCCACCAACGGTCTTCCAGGTAGGCTTGGAACCATGCGCTGAAATCCATCGGGCTCGGCGATGGTGGAACGCCGATGTCTCCCAGATACCCCGTAGCGTAACGTGCCGGAATGTTAAGAGAGCGACAGAAGCCGACGGCGAGGTGCTGAAAGTCGCGGCAGACTCCGACGCGCTCCGTGTACACATTCAGCGCAGTGCGGGTCGGACTCGCAAACTGGTAGCCGAACGCCACGTTGTTATGGATCCAATTGCAGACGGCCTGCACCCGCTGATACCCATGAGGAACTCCGCCGAACAGTTGTGCGGCAATCGGAGAAAGCAGATCGACTTCGCAATAGCGGCTGTTCATAAGATACGGAAGTGTCTCGGTTGGCAGCTCCTGCACCGGCACCTCGCGCGCATGGAAGTCCTGCTGATCCGGCTCGCCAGAGTCGCGGATGAGCGTGGAGTTCCTGAGGTGCAATTCTCCTGGGGGGATGGAGAGCCGGCATCCGCGATTCCCAAACAAGTCGCGAAACTCCGTCTGCGGGATTTCGGGTTGCACGTTCAGCCGGTCCGGCTCCACCAGGTCATTCTCCCGCGACGGATGAACGTTCAGCATCGTGATCATGGACGCACTGGCGTTGAGCCAGAAACGAATATCGTAGCCAAGTCGAATCAACATAAATCCGGTCCCGTCTGCTTTTTAAAATCCATTCGTTTTCTTCGGGGCATCGTCCTTCGAATTCCAGACGTACAGGTATTCTTCGTCGGCGGCCGTGGCCACAGCCTTGCCTAATTTGTGCGTTGCCCGATTCAGCGCAGAGCGAATGTTGACCTTGGTGTCCGGCAACTCGGAAAGGGGTATCTTCAATGCCTGGCCGTTCTCCAGAGATTTCAGGTCATCCACGATTTGCGTTACCACGTACTTGTGCTTTCCATTACGGCCGTTAGGCACGTTGGCTCTCGCCGTTGTCTTGAAGTTTCGCCTCAGAGCCACCTTCTTCTCTGCCATCTTAATCACCCCGCTAACGTATCGTTATCGTCGCGTTAAGCAATCCTTCAAAAAAATACGATGGCGATTTGCGCCGTTATGCTGCCCCAAAAAGAGTGACAAAGAAAAAGTCCCCGTATCGTCAATTTTGCTCTAGCCTCAGTTCAAGTGAGGCAGGAAATGAAACTCAGGAGCCGCTTTGAGACAGTTCCCTTATCCCAGGTACCCCGTGAGGGAATGAAGTTGGAAGGACAACCCGAGGATAGTCGCGACGAAAGTGTTAGCAGCAACTTTGACGGCGTTGGCGTGCAGACCGATTCCACCGCTCCACAATTGAAAGCACATGAAAGAGAGAAGTGACGATGGCGAAACGACTTTTTGTGGTGGATGACGAAAGGTGCATTGCCAACGCCAGCAGCTCGTGGCGCATCGAAGCCCTCTTGAAGGCGAACGGATAAGATGTCCACAATCTCCGACGCACACTTAACGCACGTCTCCCGTAAAGGTCCCATCGGTGTTGAATACCTGCCGAACCGCCATGAAGCTCATGTTCGCGTCTGGGCGCCCAAGTGCCGTCGGGTTGAAGTAGTGCTGACCGACAGCGGAATTGTGCACCAACTCACTCCGGAACTGGACGGGTATTTCTCCGGACTTCTGGAAAATGTATCGGAAGGAACTCTCTACGCTTACCGTCTGGACAATGCACCCGATCTGTATCCCGATCCTGCTTCCCGTTTCCAGCCATCCGGACCGCATGGTCCCTCACAGATTATCGACCCATCGCAATTTCGATGGACGGATGACCATTGGCCGGGCCTCTCGGCGAAGGGGCAGGTACTCTACGAGATGCACATTGGCACGTTTACCCAAGAGGGCACCTATGCGTCGGCGATGCGGGAACTGGCGGAGTTGAGTGCCGCGGGCATCACCACGGTGGAACTCATGCCTGTCGCGGATTTCGCCGGAGAAGTTGGGTGGGGATACGACGGTGTGAATCTGTTCGCGCCCTCCCGGCTCTACGGGTCGCCCGTTCAACTGCGCGCCTTCGTCAACCGCGCGCATGAGTGCGGCCTCGGTGTGATTCTCGACGTGGTCTACAACCACCTGGGGCCGGACGGAAACTACCTGCCGTTTTTTTCCGATACATATTTTACCAAGAAGTATCGCAACGACTGGGGTGACGCCATCAATTTTGACGGTCCCGGTTGCAATGGAGTCCGCGAGTTCTTTGTTGAAAACGCGAAGTATTGGATCCGCGAGTTTCACTTTGACGGTCTCCGCCTCGACGCTACGCAGCAAATCTTCGACGATTCGGAACCCCACATACTGGTTGAGATCGAGGAGGCGGTGCGCTCGGCGGCAAAGACGCGCGGAACTTATATCGTGGCGGAAAACGAGCAGCAGCGTACGCAGCATGTCCGCTCCAGCCGGCAGGGCGGCTATGGTATCGATTCGCTTTGGAACGACGATTTCCACCATAGCGCCGCGGTTGTACTCACCGGTCACAATGAAGCGTATTACACGGACCACCTCGGCTCGCCGCAGGAGTTCATCTCCGCAATCAAGTATGGCTATCTTTTCCAGGGCCAGCGGTACCGGTGGCAGAAACAGCGCCGAGGCACGCCCGCGCTGGACCTTGCGCCAACGGCGTTCGTGAACTTCCTTGAAAACCATGATCAGGTTGCAAACTCGGCGACGGGGAGACGTATGTGGCAACTGGCCAGCCCGGGCCGCTACCGCGCCGCGACGGCGCTGCTGCTGCTTGCGCCACAGACGCCGATGCTGTTTCAGGGGCAGGAATTCGCCTCATCCGCCCCGTTTTTGTACTTCGCCGATCACATTCCTGAATTATCCAAAGTAGTGGATGCGGGGCGCAAGGATTTCCTGAAGCAGTTTCGCAGCATCAATACATGCGAAGGCTTCTCTCTGCTCTCGACACCGTCAGAGCGAAGCACCTTTGAACGTTGCAAATTGGATTTGTCCGAAAGGCAGAAGCATGCGTCGACGTATGCCCTGCATAAGGATCTGCTGGCGCTTCGCCGCGCCGACAGATGCTTCAGCGCGCAGGAGCGCGGCAAGGTCGATGGTGCCGTCCTGGGGGCTCACGCGTTTGTGCTGCGCTACTTCGGCGAAAATGGGGATGACCGCCTCGTGCTGATAAATTTTGGTTGCGATCTGAACCTCAATCCCGCTCCCGAGCCGCTGCTGGCGCCTCCATTCGGGACGGAATGGTGCGTGCTCTGGTCAAGCGAGCACCCAAAATACGGAGGTACGGGTACCCCGCCGCTGGAGACCGAAGATAACTGGCGCATCCCGGGCGAGACCACCGTCGTCATGTCAGCACAGCCGGTCGCGGGAGGCGCAAGCTCCAACCCGCGGACGCCTCCACCCACTTCCAAATCTTGAGTTCCGCGATGCCGCATGATCCTGTCCGCATAATGATCTCGAATCCCGAAGAGCCGGAACCATACACGCGCGAGTGGCTGGTTACGAACGGGCTCGGCGGATATGCCTCCGGCACAATCACAGGGGTGGTGACGCGCCGCTATCATGGACTGCTGATTTCATCTCTTGCGCCTCCGCTTGGCCGCACGATGATGCTGAGTCAGCTTGCGGAGCAGGTTAAACTTTCCGACCGGCAACGCTTGAATCTTGGTGGCGAAGATCGCGACGGATTTTGCACGGCCGCTATGGATGAGTTTCGCTATGAACTGGGACTCCCGGTCTGGCGTTACCGGGCCGAGGGACTATTGCTGGAGAAGCGTGTCTTCATGCTTCACCAGCAGAATACCGTCTACGTCAAGTACCGCTTGTTGGAAGGGGAGCCGGTTGCGTTGCGCATCAGTCCAGCGCTGCATTTTCGCGGACACGATGAACCGGTCGGCAAGATAGTGAACGATCAATACCTGTTCACCGCCATCTCCGAGCGGTATGAGGTCTGTTTACAGAAATCCGATTACCCGCCGCTGCGCATGGCTCTGTATGGGAAAGAGTGCTCCTTCACCGTGTACCCGCGCGTGACGAGTGAACTTATCTACCGAACAGAAGAGAGCCGCGGCTACGATTACAAGGGCGATCTCTGGAGTCCCGGTCACTTCTGGGTCGACCTCGATCACGAGCAGACGGCCACCTTCGTCGCATCTACCGAGAGTTGGGAGACGCTGCTGGCGCTTCGTCCGAGCACGGCAATGGAAGCCGAGACCGACCGGCGCAGGCGACTGATCAACCATTCGCTCCCGCCGACGTGCTCCGGCTTCGCGGAGGAACTCGTGCTTGCCGCCGACCAGTTCATCATTCGTCCCGTGGGGCGAGCCGAGGATGCCGCGCGCGCGCATGCGGCCGGCGACGAAATTCGAAGCGTGATTGCCGGCTATCACTGGTTCACCGATTGGGGCCGTGACACGATGATCAGCCTCGAAGGTCTTACGCTCACCACGGGCCGCTTTCAGGAGGCCGCATGGATCCTGCGCATGTTTGCGCAGTATGTTCGCGACGGGCTCATCCCGAACTTCATTCCTGAAGGCGAAAAGGAAGGCGTCTATCACACCGCCGACGCGACCCTCTGGTTTTTTCACGCTCTTTCAAGGTATGTCGATTACGCCAAAGATGCCAAGACGCTTGAGCGCTTGCTGCCGCTCATGTCCGACATACTCGATCACCATTTCCGCGGCACCAGATTTGGCATCCACGTTGACCCCCAGGATAGCCTGCTGATCCAGGGCGAACAGGGCTACCAGTTGACATGGATGGACGCCAAGGCCGGCGACTGGGTAGTGACTCCCCGGCGCGGCAAAGCGGTGGAAATCAATGCGCTCTGGTACAACGCTTTATGCCTGCAAGCCAACTGGCTTGACCAGTACGGACAGAAAAACGAAGCGCAACATTTATTCGAGCAGGCAAAATGCGCCCGGGAAAGTTTCAATCGGAAGTTCTGGTACGAGAAGGGCGGATATCTCTGGGACGTGATCGAGGGCGAAGGCGGCAACGACTCGGCTTGCCGCCCCAACCAGCTGTTTGCGATTTCATTGCCCAATCCCGTTCTCGACCGCAGGTACTGGGAACCGGTCGTCCGCACCTGCCGCGACCAACTGCTCACGCGCGTTGGCTTGCGCTCACTCGCTCCCGGCCATCCTGACTACAAGAAGCAGTATTTCGGCGATCTGCGTGCCCGCGACGCGGCGTATCACCAGGGGACAGTGTGGGCGTGGCTCATCGGGCCGTTCATCGATGCCTGGGTCAAGTTGTACCCGGAAGACGTCTCTGGAAGCCGGCGCTTCCTGCAAGGCTTTAGCGAACACTTGAACGAGGCCTGCATCGGAACCATCAGCGAGGTCTTCGACGCGGAAGAGCCGCACACTCCACGCGGGTGCTGTGCACAGGCGTGGAGTGTTGCCGAAGTGCTTCGCTGCTGGTGCGTGTACCACACAGAGACGGACAGCATCCCAATTGAGAATGTCAGCCCGTAGAGCGAGCTCGCCACAATCAGGCGGCAAGCGTAGATTGTTCCGCCAGCTTGCGCACCTTCGCGATCACAGCCTTGGACGAGATTCCGAATTTCTCGATCAGTTCCTGAGGCTTGCCGCTGTGGGGAATCTCCGTAACGGCAATCTTGTAAACCGGAATGCCTTCCTCCGCCAGGGCTGACTGCACTGCGTCACCCAGACCACCGTGGGCGTAATGGTCTTCCACCGTAATAACCTGGTTCCCGGCGGCACGAGCCGAGGCGACCAGCGTTTCGCGATCAATCGGTTTAACGCTGAATAGATCGATCACGCGTATGTCGATGCCGCTCTTCTTCAATTCGTCGTGGGCCTTCAGAGCCTCAAACACTGTGATTCCCGCAGCGACGACGAGCACACGATCACGGTTTCCTTCACGGATAACCTTGGCTTTGCCGATCTGAAACTTCTCCGCCGGCCCATAAATAACGGCCGTATTCGGCCGGCCTAAACGGACGTAAGTTGGACCGACGTGCTCCGCTGCGAGCATCGTCGCCGCCCAGGCACTCGTTGCGTCACTGGGGTAAAGGATCGTGAAGTTCGGCTCGGCACCGAACATCGCAATGTCTTCCAGGGCCATCTGCGAGGGTCCATCCTCGCCGATCGAAACGCCGACATGGGTTCCGCCAAATTTCAGGTTCAAGTTGCTGATCGCCGCCATGCGGATGAAGTCGAAAGCACGCGAAAGGAAGCACGCGAAGGTGCTCGCAAACGGAATCTTGCCGCGGGCCGCCAGGCCCATACTCATGCCGACCATGTTCTGCTCGGCAATGTAGCCTTCAAAGAATCTCTCTGGCGCCGCAGCGAGAAACTCGTCCGTGTGCGTCGAGTTTTTCACGTCGCCATCGAGCGCAACCACGCGCGGATTCGCCTTGGCGAGCGCCTGGAGAGCATCCCCGAACGCCTTGCGAGTTGCCATCTCTTTTCCGCCGGGCGTATACGGAGACTTAGGCGCAGCGCCAATCGAGGCGGGCGCTTGCCGGTCACCGCGCTTTTCAGGAAGCGTTGGGGTCCAGCGATCGCCCTCTCCGGTCAAGCGCTTCTCGAGAATTCCAACAACGCGCGCCGCTTCCTCTTGGGACAGCGTCTTGCCGTGCCATCCTTCCTTGTCTTCGTAGCCATCCATGCCTTTCCCCTTCAGAGTTTCGGCGAGGATGATAGTCGGCTTACTGCTGGTATTCTTCGCGTCATCGAAGGCGTTCAGCAAAGCTGGTATGTCGTGACCGTTCACGACGATCGCGTGCCAGCCGAAAGCCTCCAATCGCGCTCGGTACACGTCCATGTGGTGTTGCACCATTGTGGGGCCACTCTGGCCGAGGCGGTTCACGTCGATGATCGCGCAGAGATTATCGATGCCATAGTTCGAGGCGAGTTCGGCGGCTTCCCACACCGAGCCTTCGGCAGACTCACCATCGCCCATCAGAACGTAAACGCGCTGATCTCGCTTATCCATGCGAGCCGCCAACGCGATGCCGATCCCGACCGGCAGGCCTTGTCCGAGTGAACCCGTCGCCACGTCAACGTACGGCAGCCGCGGCGTGGGATGGCCTTCCAGATCGGAGTTGAGTTGGCGCAGAGTCAGCAAGTGCTCGCGTGGGAAGAGCCCAGCTTCCGCCCACGCAGAGTAAAGGATCGGAGCAGCGTGTCCCTTCGACAGCACGAACGAGTCATTGTCAGCGCTGTGCGGCTGCTTTGGGTCATAGCGCATGACGGAAAAGAAGAGCGCAGAGACAATCTCGGCGGCCGAAGCACAACTGGTCGGGTGCCCGCTGCCTGCCGCCGTTGTGGCGCGAATCGAATCGATTCGCAAACGTGTGGCTTTGTCTTCGAGGATTTTGATCAGGTTTGCACTGGTTGTTACCATGACGATCTCCTGCGCGGATTCTGCAACCGCTGCGCTAATCAAGCTGTGAATTTCAAAGCAGCAGCACACCTGAGGCGCGCTCGCTTTATCGTTTTACCAGTCTCATGAAGCCTTGCGAATCACATCGTCTTCCTCGTCGTCGTTGCTCCAGTCGAGCATGTTCGGACGATCGAGAACTGGATCAACAGGCACCCTGCTGAAGTAGTCCCAAGCCCACTCGATAAAAGTTTCCACCTTCGCCCTCGTCGTGGTCAGTAAAAGAGCATGGACTCCGAGCCATGCGGCAAAGGCGATCGGGCCAGTGAGTTCATGGCGACGCGAGCCGAGTTCAGCGATCGCAGCACCCCGGCCAATCATGGCCATGATTCCACGATCGAAGTAGTCAAAGGGCTTCGGTTGCTCACCGGCGATGCGGGCTGCAATGTGTTTCGCGCAATACTTGCCTGCCTCCAGGGCCACGGAAGCCAGTTGAGGCAAAGGGTTGCCGTCTTTCCCCGCTATGTTCGCAAAATCGCCCAAGGCATAGACACGAGGAAAACCAGCGATGGTAAAGTCGGGCTGCACGTCGATTCTCCCGCCACGTCCGAGCTTCAACCCAAGAGCGCTGGATAAGGAACTGGCCTTCAGTCCTCCCGCCCATATCACAGTGCGGGCCGGAATCCGTGTTCCGTCGGCGAGCAGCACTCCTTCGGACGTCACTTCTTTCACCTCCGCACCCAGGCGCAGCTGAACTCCACGCTCCTTCAACTTTTTGGCGGCGTAATGCTGCGACTTCTCCGAAAACGCACTCAGGACCTCAGGCTCCTTGTTCACGAGAGAAATCTGCACACTGTCCAACTCCACTGACCGAAATACATCCTTCGGAATAGTTCTCCTCAAATCGCCAAGCACGCCGGCGGTTTCAACGCCTGTAGGACCTGCCCCGACTACAACAACATTAAGTTCCCCTTTCGCAACTACGGACGGATCCCTATCAGCCGATTCGAACCTCTGCAGAAGTCGCGTTCGGAGAATTTCCGCGTCTCGTAGCGAATAGAGTGGGAATACGTGCTTGTCGGTCCCTGGCGTGCCAAAGAAGTTCACTTCAGATCCCGCCGCGAGAACAAGAAAGTCGCCTTGGAATTCCCTGCCGTCCGTGGTCTTGACTGTTTGCCTGGAGAGATCGGCGGAGGCTACTTCGGCCATCTTGAACTCCACATTCGACTGATGCCGAAGCACACTGCGCAATCCAAAAGCCGCGTTATCAGGACTCAATGTTGCCGTCGCCACCTGGTAAAGCAACGGTTGAAATTGTTGATAATTATTTTTATCAATCAAGGTAATGCGAACGTCAGAGTGCCCCGCGAGCTTGCGGGCACAACCGAGCCCGGCAAAGCCGGCGCCAACAATGACAACGTGTTTCGGAGAAGGCGTCACTCGTCTACCTCCAAGCGATCAGTTCGCGGCAGCATCCTGGTTGAGCCCGCCGCTCCAGCCCGCTGGCGAAGCCCGCTGGTTCAGCCCGTTCTCGCGGTCATACTGCGCTCTTGCACACACCATCGAGAGCAGAAGTATTGAACTCAGCAGGAGGATCTTTCTTTTGCTGGTCCCTCCCGTATAAGGTGGCATGCCGGAGGAATTGGGTTGCACTGGCACCACGGAAATTGCAAACACTCCGATCAGCAAACGCAGGCTTGCGAAACTCATGCGGCCTTGAGGGCCACGTTTCTTGCCTAGCGAGAACTCGATCTCCCCACGCGCCCCGCTAGAGGTCGAGTTCGATATCGCCTTGCGGCTGTGCGCAGCACACGAGGACATTTCCCTCCGCCGGTCGATCGAGGGGCTCAGGTTGGTAGCTGACGGCCCCGCCAATCAAAGCACATTCGCACGTATGGCAGACGCCGGTTCGACAGGACCACCTCGCCGGCACGTCGCAAGCTTCGGCCAGTTCCAGCAGGCTTTGGTAACGCGGAGCCCAGCGGACCGTCAAGCCGCTTCTTGCAAAGGCTACCCTCGGTCCCTGTTCAGTCGCCGCCGGCGGCTGGTGCGGCATCCGCGCAGGCTCTCTTTTTAATCCAGGTGTTATCGGCGCCAATGAACCAAATACCTCGGAGTGGATTCGAGACGCAGGTATCCCTTTGGCCCGCAGACCTGAACTCAAGTCCTCCATAAACGCGGGAGGGCCGCAGAAATAAAAATGAGCGCTGTCGGGAATACCGAGCTTCGCTATATCGGCGATGGTGAGCCGGCCGGACGCATCGAAATCCGCGCCGAGTCTGTCGTCGTGGCCGGGCTGGCTGTACTTTATGTAGCTCTTCGCGCTGGGCAAAACGCTTACGAGCCTTCGGGCTTCCGCCGCAAATGGGTGATCTTCACGATTGCGAGCCCCGAACAGCCACCAGACCGGACGGGTTGTCCCAGCGGACGCCAGAGCGTGCAGCATTGCCAGGACCGGCGTCGCCCCGACGCCGGCGCTCAAGAGCACGACCGGATCATCATCCTGTTGGAGCAGGAAGCTGCCTCGCGGTGCGCTCACCTCCAACACATCGCCGACTTGCACACTTCTCTTCAGATAACCGCTGACTGCACCGTGCGATTCTTCCTTCACGCTCACCCGATAGTGATCTGTGCTGGGCGCATCCGACAAGGAGTAGCTGCGCAATAAAGGTGGAGAATCGGGCTGAGTGCGGACTCGCAAGACCACGAACTGTCCGGGACGCGCCGCAGCCAGCGGTTCGCCATCCGCCGAGGCCAAATACAAGGAGAAAACAGTTTTGCTTTCCTGAGTGACGGTCGAAACTCGTACCTTTCGGAATCCGGACCACGCCGGAAGTGGACCAGAATCCGTTGCGAGACCGGGATTTCCCTTCAGCGGTTTTCCACCCTGCTCCTGTTCGAGAAGCGCCCTGAAAGAAGCCTGCCAACCAGCGGGCAATGCGGGAATTTTCAGCGCACGCTGCAGTTGCTGGTACGAATGACCGGGCAGGTATAACAGGGCATCCATCTCAGCCACCGTCATTTGCTCGGGGCCCGCGTTGACCTTCACGATCTCATCGCCAGCCCCGATGTCACCTTCCTGGAGCACTCGCATATAGAAGCCGGGCCGGTGGTGGGCCACGAGCAGAGATGCCATGCGGGGCTCATCCATGCGTATGCCAACTCGGTAGCAGGTAACGCGTGGCTGGGTTACTTCCAACAAGGCTCCGCCAATTTGATAGCGGTCGCCTATGCATACTTCGTCATCCGGCAGGCCGTCGACGGTCAGGTTCTCGCCGAACTGCCCGTAGGCCGGAAACTTTCTGCCGAAGTAGCGCTCCCAATATCGATAAGAATCGATCTGGTACACCATCACGGCGCGATGTTCGCCGCCGTGGCCTGCAAGATCCCCCTGGCCGTCACCGTCGATATTCAGGTGCCTCACCGTCCGACGGCCTTGCACGGGCTCTTTCCAGATAGCGGTGTGGACGCTTTTCCCGCGCCAGTCAATATCCTTGGGCAGGCCGACGTTCACGGAAAGTAAGCGGGCAAGCATTGTCGTCATCGTGGATAACTTGCACGGGTCAAGCAGCCAGCGTGGAATTCGGGGCCACACTTGTCGCGGGTTTCAATTCTTCGAGAATGGTTGGCAGCAGTTCAGCAACGGTGGGATGAATGTGCATGGCGCGTTGCATAACCGTGTACGGCGCCTTCGCATACATCAGATCCAGAAGGCAATGGATTACTTCGTCGCCGCCCGTTCCAAGGATTGCAGCTCCCAATATCTGCTTGCTGTCGCCATCCACGAGAATCTTTATAAAACCTTTCGTCTCTCCTTTTTCCACCGCGCGTCCCACCCTGGTCATAGGGCGTTGGCCGATCAGCAGATTCCTGGTTGACGTGCGTGCCTGGGTTTCTGTAAGACCAGCGCGGCCCAACGGTGGATCGATGTAAAGGTTGTAGGCGGTGATCCGGTCGCTAACGCGGCGCGAGTCGCCATCGAGCATATTCGCCGCCACGATCTCATAATCGTTGTACGCGGTGTGCGTGAAAGCTCCTCTGCCGTTGCAATCGCCGAGCGCGAAGATGCCGGACACGTTGGTTCGGAGTTGTTCATCCACCACAATGTAGCCCCGGTGGTCTGTCGCTACGCCCGCTTTTTCCAGGCCAAGATCGTCTGTGTTTGGCCTCCGTCCAACCGCCAGCAGAACATGGCTGCCAATCACCTCCGGCGAGCCTTCAGCACAATCGGCTGTTACTCTCACTCCATCCGGATGCCGGCTAAGCCCGATGCATTTGCTGTTCAGGCGGACGTTGATTCCTTCCTGACCCATGATCTCTTCAATCGCCTTGGAAATATCCTCATCTTCACGCCCAATCAGATGAGGTCCCATCTCCAGAATTGTTACCTCGCTTCCAAAACGGCGGAACATCTGCCCGAACTCCAGACCAATGTAACTTCCCCCGACGATCACCAGGTGCCGCGGCAAGAAATCAACAGCCATCATGGAAGAATTCGTAAGGTAGGGAACCTCGTTCACTCCAGGCAGAGACGGCGGCACCACGGCGCGGCCACCCACATTGATAAAAATGAGATCCGAACTCAGCAGTTCGCTCCCCACTCGAATCTCTTTCCCCGACTCGAACCGTGCCTGACTTTGATATACGGTGCAGTTCTGCATTCCCTTCAGCCAGGTTTCAACCCCGATGCGCGATTGTCCGGAAATGGCGTCTTTCCGCGCCTTCACCGCCTTCATATCGGTGCCGATTGCTCCGTTGACAACCACTCCGTAGTCAGCCGCGCGTTGCGCCAGATGGGCTGCATAAGCACTGGCGACCATCGCCTTGGTTGGGATACAGCCTGTGTTGACGCAGGTGCCCCCGAAGTACTTCCGCTCGATAATGGCAACCTTCTTGCCCGCCCCAGCCAAACGTCCCGCTAGAAATGGGCCAGCTTGGCCGGTTCCAATGATGATGGCATCGTAGTTTGTCATGTAGCCCTGGAGTTTGCTGATTGACGCGCTCCCGTTTGGAGAGCCGCCGCAACGCAGACATGGATTCACGCCCTGCCGGAGGCGTTGCCCGGCCTGTGTACGTTAGTCAAGCGCATCGGGCACGGATTATGGCAGTATGGCCGAGCCGAATGTTGTCACTGTTGTCCGCCATCCACGCCAAAACAGTAAAGCTGGGAATAGCGCCCGCGCACCATCAGGGCGTACTCTCCGGGCGTCAGCGCTTGCTCCGGGATAACGCGGAAGGAAGAGGCGCCATATTCCTCAAATCGGATTGGGATCGCGCCCTCCTCCGGGTTTACCGCCCCGCCGACGATCGAACCATGCGCCTGGCTCATCACGAATTCACGATGACTCTTCGAGCCTTTCAGTAGGCGCAGTTCATAGATGGTCGCGGGATTGACGTTCACGTTCCCACGAACCACGAACTGTGCCGAGCCTGGAAGTCGAATCGGAGATTGGCCGGGCTTGAGATCGGCGACCATCTTGACCGACGCATAACCCGGCACCGCCCAGCTCTTCGGACGGAGCACCACGTTCTTGTACTCCAGATCAACGAAATTCCCGTTCGGAGTCAAACCATAGAAGCTATTGACGTACTGCGGTTCTACAACTTGAACGTTGGCATCGGGGCCGTTCTGAGCCGCCAAAGTTCCGGTGGCCATGGCCATGGCCAAAAAGAACGCTACGAGAACACGTGTCTTCATATCTGCTCCTACGGAGGTGTTGAACCAAGAATTCGGACTTTCTGCATCATGCGCAGCGACAAAACACCGTGCTCACTTTAACTCGTAACTAGCAGGAAAGTTTCGCAACGGGCAACGGAGTTGTCCTGATGGCTGCTCAACCGACACGGGCGTCGCTCCGCGGAGTTCGGGAAAAATTCCGCGCACTCCAATTCCTCTGAAGGCGCTTGCACGCCTGACGCGGCGCATTTCCACGCAAGAAAATGCCCCCGCCGAAACGGGGGCATTCGGTTGGCGCAGCCGGTTACTGCTGCAGGATTGTAACGTCCGGCACGCTCTGCGCGTTTATGCAGACGGTTTCGGCTGTCGAAACCGTGAGGCAATCCGTGCTGCTGCTGCCGGGGTTGAAGAAGCCATTCGGTTTCGAGCCCGGCGTGTAGGTAATTACAGGCTGCGGCTGGTCGTACACGGTATTTTCCTGGCCCGAATTGTCCGAAGCTATGTTGATGGAGCCGTTGGAGAAGGCGATCAATCCCTGGCCGTCATCACCGGTCGCATCCGAGTTGAACAGGTCGTAGAGAATGTAGTCGCCCACAGGAGCGGTGGTCGAAGTCTGCGGCTCCGCCTCGCCCAGGCCCACTCCATCCACTCCGGTGTCGTAGTACAGAAGGAAGGCCGAGTTGGGGGCATAGAAATACAAGATCACTCCGCTGGTACTGCCGGAGGTTGCCCGGCCGTCGCCATTGGAGTTGAATACAACGGTCTTCGTCTGCCCCGTAGTTCCCTGCGTGAACGCGCAGCTGTTGGTGTTGCCGCACTGTGATCCAACCGGTTCCACATCCGCGACGTTTACATTAAACGTGACCCCGGTCGAGCCGTTGCCGGACGCCTGCTCCAGGGCGGAAACGTAGTCGCTGACTGCAAACGTTGAGTTATTGGTATTGGCGCCGGTGAACTCGGCACCGTGGTAGTAGAACACCAGGTCGCCGTTCAGAGCGTTGGCGTTGGTGTAGCCACCCGTCAACGTTGTCTGTCTTTCCACGCGTCCCCCGCCGAAGACTCCGGCCACGGTGGCGCTGGGAAGTGCGGTTACCAGCGTTATCGCCCGGTTGGCATCGATGATGTAGTCGATGGATTGGAAGTCTCCCACTGACGTATCGAAGGTCACCACAAAGCGGCCGGTAAGGCTGTCCACCGCGCCGTAGGTTCCGGAGAGGGTGTAGTTGGTGTCGGAATTCTCGTACGTGTCGAATACATCCGATTCGCCGGTAACGGATCCGCCGCTAAGCTTGGCAACACCAACGTTGACCACCGGCTCGCCAGTCACGGCGGAGCCAGAGGTTCCGAAGGCGAAGCTTCCGGTTGTGGCGCTGCTGGCCGTGAACGCCGAGGGGGTGTCCAGGTAGCACTCAGCGCTGCCGCGTCTGCCGGAGGGCGCCACGATGGTCGGCGGATTGCCGAGTCCGGTGGAGCCTTCCGTGTCATCCATTTCGAGCATGTTGAATTCTGTGGACGGTGCGCTGCCGACGTTGTTGGCCACGATCGCCCAGGTGGAGGTGGCCGGACTGATGGCCGGGCTGCCGGTGCTTGGCGTCATGGTAAGAGTCGCAGTGCCGTGGTTCGCTTCTACTCCTGTCCCATCGTTGAGGAGATAGGTGCCTGTCAGGACGCCCTGATAATCGTGTCCCGCGTTGCTGGTGGTGGGGTTTATATAGCTCGCGTAGTCGTAGTTGTTGCCCGAGCTGTTGGGGTTGTTGAACGTGGTTGCTCCGGTCGTGATGTCAAACGCGCCCGTGATGGTCGTGACCATGGCCCACCCGTACCCACCCGAACTTGGTGAGACGTCGTCATACTGTCCCTTGAACAGACAGGTGTACTGGCCGATCAGTGAGGTGATGTTGGTCCCCAGTGGGTCCTGAATGATGATGGTGATCGGCGCGCTGACACCGATGTTGTTTGCCGAGTCCGTGGCCTTGACAGTGAAGACGTAAGGGGTGCCCGTACCCTGGGGAGGGGTACCCACAATCGCTTGCCGCGTAGTGTCAAAGATGAATCCCGGAGGCATGCCTCCGCTCCCGGTGGTGAAGGTGTACGGGCCTCCATTGCCGCCCGACGGGTTCAGATAGATGATGGAGGGAACGCCAATCGCGGTGTAGTCGGTGGTTGCCGATGGATTGAACGTGACTTTGCCTGTGGTTGTCGTCGGGTTCACCGTGATACTGGCAAAGCCCGACGCGCCGGTGTCTCCCGAAGAGGCCGCCTTCGCATTGCCCACCAGATCCGTAGTGCACGAGGCGCTGAGCGTCGCTGGAGGCGTATAGGTCGCGCCGGTGGCGGTGATGCTGCTCAGGTTGGCCGCCGTGGTACCGCAGGCGGAGCTGCCGCTCAGCGTAAAGGTCACGCCCGAAGGGCCGGGTCCAGGATTCGAGGGACCCACGGGGCCCACCGCGTCATGCGTGACGGTCGCAGTGAAGGCCGTCGGCGCGCCGCCAGCCGTGTAAGTAGCGCTGGGCGGCGCGATGGCGACCAGGATGGGATAGACCACGATCGACCCACTGGTGGCCATGACGCTGGTATTAGCTTTCGATGTTGCGGTGAAGGTGGTCGAGCAGTTTGTACCGGTGGATAGCGAGCCGGTATTGTCTAAAGCCGCCGTGAATGTGGCGGAATATATGGTGGAGGTGACCGCCGTGACCGGACCGAAGGAGCCGCAAGCCGAGTTGCTCGGGCTGAACGTGACTCCCGCGTTGCTCGAATCGTTGGCTACCGTCACGATCACTGGCTGCGTGCTGGTGCCGTTGCCATTCGAGGCGTCCATGTTCACCGGAGCCGGCGTGAAGCTCAAGGTAATGGCGGTAGCCACGGTCACGTTGAGCGCGACAACGGCAGACTTGGTCGGATCGGTCACGGAAGTGGCCGTCGCCGTCGCCGAACAGACCGTCGATGGGGCCGTGTAGGTAACCGCTTTTCCCGAAGGAACCGCAGTGGCCGGGGAGAGCGCGGCTCCGTTGTAGGTAAGCGCGCCGCAGCCGGTTGCCGGAACCAGGGTCCAGGTCGCGCTCGGGGTCGCCGAGCCATCATTGGCCAGCGTTGCCGTCAGCGTTTGCGTCTGTCCTTCGGCCACGCTCGCCGAGCTTACGGGAGCCGTAGTAAGCGCAATCTCGTCGACGGTGAACGTGTCCGTCGCCGTGGCAACCGTCACTACCGTTCCAGCGACATTCACGCCGACCTCGACTTCAATCGCCGCCGTGCAGTTGGAAGAAATCGAGCTGGGCGGCGTATAGATTGCCTGGAGCGGGTTCGTCGTACTTTGGACGAGATTTCCGCACGTAGTGCTGGGCAACAGGGCCACGCTGGGGCGCGAACTTGCTCTTCTGCCTGCCTTCGCGGGGATGGCGGTGAAGGTGGAAACGAGGTTCCAGGTGATCGTACCCGGAGCGAGATTCGGTGGCAGATTGTTTACGGTTGCGGTCAGGGTGATCGCCGGAGCGCCGGAGCCGAAGGTCGTCGTGGTGCCCGCGCTCGATGCCAGCGTCACCGTAATCGGATTCACCGTCAACGTGATCGATTTTTTCTGCGAGGGACTGGTGGTCGAGGTCGCCGTGATCGTCACCGTGCAGGGTGCGGTGATCGTGGCCGGGGGCGGAGTGTACGTAACGCTCGTTGTCGAGCCTGGGATCGCGGTCAAGCGTGCCGCAGCCGGGAGCTGAGGGTGAAGGTAACGCCCCCGGTGCTTCCTGATCCCGAGGCCGTCAATGTAATCGAATCAGAGCCGGCATCAACCGTGGAGCTCACGCCGTTGGGCAAAGTGATAACCACAGGATTGCCGCTGCTACCGCAGGCGGTTATAAAGACGAAAAGAACCAAAGCGAAGAGGTGGGCGACGCAGATTCTGCGCATGGAGTCTCCTTGGTACAACCAGTTCTGACTACTGATTCATTTGTCCGGAAAAATCGTGCCTGTGGAAGCTTGCTCGGTCCGATCCCGCTGCTCACATCTGAGAATCAGGTCTGCTCGAAAAACTCAAAGCGGAGTCGGGGTTATGCCCTAACCCGCTCTGCGCTTCACTCATCTGCAAACCCATTTCTGCCAACAGCAGAGATGCGCAACGATCTGGTTTGGGTTGCAAGGTGTAAATTTTGTTTGTTGCCGTCAATCCAGGCGCACGAAATGCGGCCCGCTTGTTTCAGCAGTAGAACGTGACACCTCACAGGAGCGCTCGGTAGCCTTGTCGGGTTTCAGCGATTCGCCATCTCTCGCCCAAATCCTCTATCGTAGGCGATGAACTTGGCGCTGTACCATTTCATGAAGACTGCAGGTTGGCCCAGGAGAAATTGGAGAACGGAAACCGTGATGCCCGATACCGCCATCTTCCAACCCGAGCTGTTCGACTTTCTCCGTCAACTGAAGCGCCACAACAACCGCGAGTGGTTCGCCAAAAACAAGGACAGGTATCAGCAGGCCGTGGTCGAGCCGGCACTGGCGTTTATCGGCGGCTTCGCCCCGAATCTGGCCAAGCTCAGCCCCCATTTCATCGCCGACGCCAGGCCGACGCGCGGCTCGCTATTCCGCATCTACCGCGACATGCGTTTCTCCGCGGACCAGATGCCCTACAAAACGCATATTGGAATTCACTTCTCTCACGAAGGCGGCAAAGATGTCCACGCGCCGGTTTTTTATCTGCATCTGGAGCCCGAGGGATGCTTCGCGGCCGCAGGAGTGTGGCATCCGGACAACCGCGCCCTCACCAAGATCCGAACGGCAATTGTCGGCCAGCCGGAGCAATGGAAGAAGGTGGCCGGCAAACTGGAACTGGAAGGCGAGAGCCTGACTCGGCCGCCGAAGGGATTTGCCCCCGATCACCCGCATATTGCGGATTTGAAGCGGAAGGATTTTGTGACCTCGGCGGCACTGACCGAAGATCAGATTTGCAGCCCGCAACTGCTGAGGCATTTCACCACGGCGTGCCGAACCATGGCGCCACTCGTCGAGTTCACAACCAGGGCGCTGGGATTGAAATACTAAAGGGCACGAGGAACTGCCCCACTCAAGCCAAATGAAGGCTTGAATAGGCCACCCGCCGTTCCACCGTACCAGGCAGCGCCACTGATTTCGTCCCTGGCTTTCAGCCGGCAAATCCATTTTTCCGCAGGATCTCTTCGATACGGGCCCGATGCGCCGCCTCCCATTCCTCCAGGGTCTGTTCGGCATCTTTTTTGGCGCGCGCCTGCGCTGCCTTCAGGATCTCGGCCGAGCGCAGCTTGGGCACCACCACGATGCCTTCCTCGTCTGCCACCACGATATCGCCGGGGGCCACCTCTACGCCTCCGCAGCACACCGGTTCATCCAGCACCCCGATCTTGTCCTTGCCTCCGGGCATGGGGATGACGCCTCGCGCGAAAACCGGGAAGCGTCTGCTTCGGGTCTCGGCGAGATCGCGGATTACGCCATCCACAACAAAGGCCGCGACGCCCCGCTTTTGAGCGACGGCACATACGTTGCCTCCAGCCAGCGCGTAATCAACGTCGCCGGCCTCCACCACGATGACGGAGCCGGGAAGCGCCCGGTAGATTGCGGCGTGGAGCATCAGATGGTCGCCGGCCGGGCAGCGCACCGGATAGGCTGGACCGGCGATCCGCGGCATATCCTGCCACAGCGGACGGATTCCGATGTTCATGACGCGGTCCCGGGTGAGAGTGTCGGCAAACGTGGTGGGGGAGATGGCCTGAAACGCGGCGTAGTCGATCATGGCATGCCCTTATCGCTGGAATCTGGTCTTCCGCTATGAGCCTAGAAATTACACTGCGGCTGCGCGCTTCGACAAGACCCAACTCGACTTTGCGATGAGAAGCCCGGCAAATCCGAATTGCAGAGGGCTGAAACCGGTTGTGGCGCAGTTGCATGTCGCTCAGAATCCGTGCGCTCCGATAGAATCGACTGAACCCTATGCGCCATGACGAGATTCTAGGTCTGCTGCACTACCTGCTGACTCCGGGGCAGGACCCTACGCTCGGCTGGGCCGGAGCCTGGGAGATGGCCTTCTGGGCGCTCGTTCTTTTTGTTCACGGCGGCGCTGGCGCTCCTCCGCCCGCTCTGGCTGATTCGTGCCGAGGATGGCTTCCGCCGCATCAGCCAGCATCGCACCGCTTGCGTCTGGGGCATCGCCGGCCTGGTGATCGCGATCCGCGCGCTGCTGCTGCCCCTGATCCCCATTCCTGTGCCGGTTCTGCTGGATGAGTACAGCTACCTGCTGGGGGCAGACACTTTTGCCTCCGGACGTCTCACCAATCCGCCGCATCCCATGTGGATTCATTTTGAAACCTTCAACGTCAACATGCAGCCGACCTATCAATCCATGTATCCGCCGGCGCAGAGCCTGGTGCTGGCCTTGGGACAGAAGCTGACGGGAGAACCCTGGATCGGCGTGCTGCTGAGCGTGGCCGCGATGTGCGCCGTCTTCTGCTGGATGCTGCAGGCATGGATGCCGCCACAGTGGGCGTTGCTCGGCGGCCTGTTCGCGGTGGCGCGCTATGGCATCTTTTCCTATTGGATCAACTCCTACTGGGGAGGAGCTGTGGCCGCTATCGGCGGCGCCTTGCTGCTGGGCTCGCTGCCTCGGCTGCGACGCCGGCTCAGCTGGCAGCAGTGCCTGGTCTTTGCCCTGGGCCTGGTCATTCTGGCCAACAGCCGTCCCTTCGAGGGATTTCTGTTCGCTCTGCCGATGCTTTTCGCCGCGGCGTGGCTGGTGTTTCGCTCTGGGCTGCCGAGCCGGCGGCGGCTGGCGCAGATTGTGCTGCCGGGCCTGCTCCTGCTGGGCCTGGCCGCGGCCGGGATGCTTTATTACAACTGGCGCGGCACTGGCAATCCGCTGCAGATGCCCTACACCCTCAACCAGGCCACCTACCACATCACCCGACCGTTCCTGTTTCAGAAGCCCTACCCCATTCCCCACTACCACAATCCGCAGATGCGGACCTTCTACATGTTTCATGAGTATCCCGATCTTCTGCTCTCGCGCAGCAGTTGGGGACTGCAGATTCTGATGGGGACGAAGTTTTACTGCTATTACGTCTTCCTGGTGTGGCCGCTTCTGCTGCTCTTTGTTCCCGGCCTCATCCTGGCCGCGCGGAGCCCGGAGATGCGAATTGTCTTCTTCGCGTTCCTCCTGATGATGCTGGGCCTCACCTTGCAAATCTGGCCGGCCCACGGACACTACGCGGCTCCGGGCGCGGGAGCCGTACTGCTGATCTGGTTGCAGGCGCTGCGCCGGCTTCGCGGCTACCATGCGCTGAATCGGGCATGGTTCAACCCGGAATGGTTCAGCCGGGCGATCGTTCTGTCCATCTTCCTGTGGATGCTGGTGCCCATCAGCGACCGGCTCTGGAATCCGTTTGCGTTTGAGAACTATCGCGTCAGCGACCGCACCGCCGTGCCCAAGGAGATCGACCGCGCGCGCATCCAGGCACAGCTGAGCCGCCTGCCCGGTCAGCATCTGGTGATCGTCCACTACAGCCGGCGCGACGTACCGAGCGTGGAGTGGGTCTATAACCGCGCCGACATCGACAACTCCAAGGTGGTGTGGGCGCGCGACATGGGGCCCGAGACAAACCAGGAATTGCTGCGCTATTATGCGAACCGGCGCGTCTGGTACGTGGACCGCAGCAGCGGTTCGATGATCGTGCCCTACAACTCCTCAATCGCCTTGAGCAACCCCGCCGGCGCGCCGCTGACCCTGCAGCAATCGTTGGGTGCCCCAGGTTCCGCGCCGCGCTTTTTGCGGCGCTAACCTGGGAAAGCAGGACACAGCAGCCCGGCAACCGCCCTATTGGATGCGTCTCTTCGATTGGGTCTTGGCCAGCGTTTTTGCGGATTTCTGCGCGATGGGCGCCGGGGAAGGCGCGTACTGATAGACCATGCCGGCAATCTCCGCGAGCATTTCGCCGACGCCGGCAACTTCGTCCATGTTGTGGAGCGGCACCAGATTCACATAGGCGGCAAAGATCAAGCGGTGTCCGTTCTTCGCATCCACATAGCCCACCAGGCCTTTGCCCAGCAGCATCACTCCACGGTCTAACGCGTTGTACACCACGTAGGAGCCAGTCTTGGCGTGGACGTGACCGGCGGCGGGCGAATCCGTCAACATCTCCGCCAGCGTGCCGTCGCGGCCCAGCACCGGAAGCGAATCGAAGAACCACCCGCCATACGGCTGGCGCGAGATATACGCCAGATAGCGCACCATGAAGTCCGGCGAGAAGGCCGAGCCAACTCCACCCTCGCCATCCAGTTGAGACACCGACTCAGTGTCCAGTCCGGCATCGGTCAGAAATTGCTTCTCCAGCCCGAGGCCTTTCTCAAACGCGTCGCTGGAGCCGTGTCCGACAATTGCGCCGAGCAGATAGGGCGTGGTCGCCGCGTGAAGATTCTGGCTGACCTTCAGCGTGAGTTTCACCTCTTCCTTGAACGGAGGAGAAACATGTTCGGCCACCAATTTTCTTTCCTCGCCTCGGGCAAGCGGCGCCGTGGAGCTTTCGGCCGCAGGATCTTCCAACTCGATATGGGCCCAGCGCAGGGCTTCGCGAAATCCCTCGGTGGCATACAGCACCGGGTCTTTTACTTTATAGGCTGCCTGCGCCTCCTGCCGGCCTGCGGGCACACTGCCCTCCAGCACAACCGTGTGGGAGCCATCCTCTTCGGCGATGTCCGAGGTGAATCGCAGCACCGTCTCGGATTCCGCGCTGCCGGTGATGACTTTGTTGATCACTTTCAGATACGGCAACTCGGGCGCAATTTCAATCGATACCGGGTCGCCTGCAGCGGGACCGGATCTCGCCTTCACGTCGATGACGTTATCGTTGAGCACCACCGGCGACACGGTGGCGTGGGTGGCGGGCTCCACGTGGTCGGAGGGAAACAACGAGGCATCCACCATCACCTTGCCGTGAATCCGAAGGATGCCGCTCCGGTAGACGGTAATCGCCAGTTCCTTGAGCACCTGCAGCGGGTCGCCGGTTACGGACTTTCCCGGCAGCACCCCTGCGTAGGAATGATCGAACGAGGTGAAGTCCAGCGTGCCGTCGTCCTCCACTCGCCCGGAAAGATTCGGGTCTCCGCTAGCCACCAGCACCAGGTCTCCCTCCAGCGTGCCATCAGCAGTGACGTTCCCCGTCGAATAGACGCGCGTGTGGAAGCGGTAATCTTCGCCGAGCAGAGCCAGCGCCGTTCCTTCCGTGATCACCTTGGTGGTGGAGCCGGAGGTAAACAACTTGTCCTCGTTGATCGCAACCAGAATCTGATGCGCGGTCAGGTCATAGACTTCCACGCCGACCATGGAATGTTTGAAGACCGGACGCGTCGTGATCTGCCGGATGTGCTGCAACAAAGGCGATGCGTCCTGTCCCGCCGCTGGAAGTGCAGCCAGAAAAACGGCGCACAGAATCACCACAAATTTCCGCATACCCAATCTTTTCACCTAAGTCGTCAGCGTTGAAGTGCTCAACGCGATTCGGGCCCCGTCAGGAATTGGCGGGGCCCGTTCGCTTGCTATCTTGTTTTTACTATATCCGCTGCTTTGCTGGACCGGTTCTACCGTCGCTGTATACCGAAATGCCGGGTGCCCCAGGTTCCGCGCCGCGCTTTTTGCGGCGCTAACCTGGGAAAGCAGGATGACCAACCCAGCGCCGCTTTAACTGCACCCGCTCGTGGAACCGCACGACTGGCAGCGGAAGCACGAGCCGTTGCGAGTCATGATGGCGCCGCACAGATGGCAGCTCGGAGCATCGCCCAGATTGACCACCTCGCTCAGAGCGTCCGAGGCGTGTCCGCTGGCGGCCCTCGAGTTCCGGTCAAAGAGTCCGGGCTGCGCAGTAGCATCAATCTGCGGAACGGTTTCAGTCGCGGGTGGAACCGCCGGATGCGCGTGCGGGCGAGGACGCAGATCGTCGAACAGGCTCTGCTGCTCTCCGGTCAGGAAGCGCAGGTCCAGCCAGCGGAAGATGTAATCCATGATCGAGTTGGCGTAGCCGATCTCCGCACTCTGCGTCCATCCGCTGGGTTCAAAGCGGGTGTGCGCAAACTTGTTGACCAGCAGGCGCAGCGGAACTCCGTGCTGCAGCGCGATGGAGACCGCGCAGGCAAAGCTGTCCATCAGTCCGCTGACCGTCGAGCCTTCCTTAGCCATGGTGATGAACAACTCGCCGGGCGTTCCATCCTTGTAGAGTCCCACCGTCAGGTAGCCTTCGTGCGAGCCTACCTTGAACTTGTGGGTGACCGAGAAGCGCTCGGGCGGCAGCTTGTTGCGGCGTGCGCGCGGCGGCCCGTCCAGATCGTCTTCTTCGACGAGTGGCGCCGCCGAAGCCGGCTTGGCATCGTCCCTCTTGGTGGTCATCACCTGGTTCTGCTTGGAGCCGTCGCGATAGATGGCCACCGCCTTGATGCCCTGCTTCCAGGCCTCCAGATAGGCGCTGGCGATCTCCTCCACCGTGGCTTCGGTCGGCATGTTGATCGTCTTGCTGATGGCGCCGGAGATGAACGGCTGCACCGCCGCCATCATCTTCAGGTGCCCCATGGGAACAATGCTGCGCACTCCCTTGGCCGGCTTGAAGGCGCAATCGAAGACCGCCAGGTGCTCCGGATTCAGTTGCGGCGCGCCTTCGATCGTCCCGTTCTGGTCGATGTAGCTGACGATCGCCTCGGCCTGCTCCGGCGTGTAGCCGAGCTTGAACAAGGCTTCGGGAACCGTGTTGTTGACGATCTTCATCATGCCGCCGCCAACCAGCTTCTTGAACTTCACCAGCGCCAGGTCCGGCTCCACGCCCGTGGTGTCGCAATCCATCATGAAGCCGATGGTTCCGGTGGGAGCCAGCACGGTGACCTGCGAATTGCGGTAGCCGAATTTTTCGCCGTGCTGCAGAGCCTCGTCCCAGGCCTTCTGCGACGCTTCCAGCAGCGAGGCCGGCACGTTGGCCCGGCTGATCTTCGACACCGAGGCGCGATGCATGCGGATGACATCCAGGAACGGTTCGCGGTTGATGAAATAGCCGGGGCAGGCGCCGTCGGTGTGCTCCACTCGCGCCGTCAAATCGGTGGCCGAGGCCAACGTCGGGCACTGCTCGGCAATCCGCGCCGACTGCAGATAGGCCTGGCCGCACAGAATCGCCGTCAGGCAGGCGGCGTAGTCGCGTCCCGCATCCGAGTCATACGGCAGCCCGGTCGCCATCAGCAACGCACCCAGGTTGGCATAGCCCAGGCCCAGCGGACGGTAGTCGTGCGAGTTCCTGCCAATCGATTCGGTCGGGATAGCCGGAGTGATCGACCAGAATCTCCTGCGCCGTAATCATGATCTCGACTGCGCGCTCGTAGGATTCCACGTCGAAGACGCCGGTGGAGGCAAACTTCACCAGGTTCAGCGATGACAGGTTGCACGCCGAATCGTCCAGGAACATGTACTCCGAGCACGGGTTCGAGGCATTGATGCGCGCCGTGTTCTTGGCCGTGTGCCAGCGGTTGATGGTGGTGTCATACTGCATGCCCGGATCGCCGCACTCCCAGGTCGCCTTGGCGATCTTGTGCATCAAGTCGCGCGCTTTGTAGCTCTTCACCGGCTTGTGCTCGCGCACCGCCCGGGTCACAAAGTCGCGATCCTCCACCACCGCCTGCATGAACTCGTCGGTAACCCGGATCGAGTTGTTGGCGTTCTGGAAGAAGATGGAGCTGTAGGCGTCCGAGTCCGGCCCGCTGGCGTCGTAGCCCTGTGCCGCCAGGGCAAAGGCCTTGGCCTCTTCCTTCTGCTTGCACTCGATAAAATCCACGATGTCGGGATGGTCGATATTGAGAATCACCATCTTGGCCGCCCGGCGCGTCTTGCCGCCTGACTTGATCACCCCGGCGAAGGCGTCAAAGCCCTTCATGAAGCTCAGCGGCCCGCTGGCCTGTCCGCCGCCCGAGAGGATCTCCATCGATCCGCGCAGCGAAGACAGATTGGTCCCCGTGCCCGAGCCCCACTTGAAGAGCATGCCCTCGGTTTTGGCCAGGGTAAGAATCGAGTCCAGCGTGTCCTGCACGCTGTTGATGAAGCACGCCGAGCACTGCGGATAGCGATATCCGGTGATCCCGTGCTCAATCTTTTTGGACTCCGGGCTCCAGTGCCAGTTCTGCGCGTCGGAGTTCGGCTCGCTGCGGTCGCAGCCCACGTTGAACCACACCGGCGAATTGAACGCCGCATACTGGTTCAACAGCAGGTGGGCCAGCTCATCGTGGAAGATGTCCGCGTCTTCCCGACTGCGGAAGTAACCGTCTTTGAATCCCCAGTCGCGAATCGTCTCCGCCACCCGCGACACCAGCTGGCGCACGCCGGTTTCGCGCCCCGGTGTGCCGAGCTGCCCGTGCAGATATTTGCTGGCCACGATGTTGGTCGCCGTCATCGACCAGTCCTGAGGAACCTCAACGTCCTTCTGCTCGAAGATTACGTTCCCCTTGCTGTCGACAATCGACGCCGTGCGGCGCTCCCAGGTCAGCCGGTCGTAAGGCGAAACTCCAGCCTTGGAAAAGTGGCGCGTGAATGCCAGGCCGGGAGCCTGACGGTTTTGCTGCGGTGTGGGGGCCGTGATCTTTTCGGTTACTTCGGCCATCGTAATAACTCCTTCGTACAGTTGCACT
The DNA here is from genome assembly GCA_963742165.1 of uncultured Acidobacteriota bacterium. Classification (GTDB taxonomy): domain Bacteria; phylum Acidobacteriota; class Terriglobia; order Terriglobales; family Acidobacteriaceae; genus TOLSYN. The sequence goes on from CAVUKX010000003.1 coordinate 44,680, forward strand.
GTCATCCGCCCGGCGGCTTGCGGGCGATGCCGGTAATTCTAGGGATGAGTTCGCCCAGGGCAAGGTCGCAGCATCTGATTGCAACCGGAGATCGCAACATGCCAGCGGCTCGCCCCCATCCGCACCGGCGGGTCTTGGGGTCCGTAAGCAAACTGGCCAATTTCAGGGCGAGCGCTCCGGAACAAACGTAAAAAGAGAGAACATCCGGCACACCGCCATTCGCAATGGCGGGAGCCTTTTTGGCTGTGGGGTTAGACCCGCAACGGCCTGCAATCAACCTTCTGAACCGACCTCCAGGGTTCCGAACCCCGAAGATCCACCACCCTGTTCAAACGCCTAGGATGCAAACAATAGCTCGTTATGTTGTGTCAGTCAAGCTGATACCACAATATATTGTACTTAATCCGCGATCCAGATTGCATACCAAGTCGTCCCGCAGTCAATTTCGCTCGGCGCGGATCCAATCCAGCATCCGCCCATCCGGGCTAAACCACGGCTACAAAAGGTGTTTCTTCTTTTCCATTCCATTTCGGGGGAGGAGGCCGGCTAGGAGCTCTCCCACACCGGGCGCATGACGCTCCGATGTCGGCTGGTAGTTGCGAGACTAGAACGGCTTCCGCCTCAGGTCAATTCCCTAAAAATGGTGCATTGTGGAAATAGCGGCTATCCGGCTGACCCGCCTCAAGATGGAGCCTTCTGCCATGCGTCCGCAACCGGACTTTCGGCGCTCGGGGGCAAGCAATCCCTGTAACCTTCGCTCCCCGGCCGCGTCCAATCCTTAGAATGGCCGCCATCACGCGAAACCACGTACTCAAGCTTTTGGCCTGGATCGCCTGCCTGCTGCCCCTGGCGTGGCTCGTCTACGGCGGATTTGCCGGAACTCTGGGCGCAAACCCAGTAGAGCGCATCACCCACCGTACCGGACTGACCACGCTCACCCTGCTGCTGGTTGGGCTGGCCATCTCACCGCTGCGCCGCTGGACCGGGGTGCTCTGGCTCATCCAGTACCGCAGACTGGTGGGCCTGTTCGCGTTCTTCTACGGCTGCCTGCACCTGCTCACCTATCTGTGGCTCGACCAGATGTTCAGCCCCCGCTCCATTGCTCACGACGTCGTCAAGCGTCCCTTCATTACCATGGGCACGCTTTGCTGGCTTCTCATGCTTCCGCTGGCCCTCACTTCAACCCGGAAGTCGATCCGCGCTCTGGGCAAACATTGGGTGCGCCTGCATCGCCTCGTCTATGCTGCGGCCACCGCTGGAGCCATCCATTTCTACTGGCTGGTGAAGCGCGACAAGCAGCAACCGGAGCTCTATCTGTTTCTCCTTGCCGTTCTGCTGGGCTGGCGCGTGGCACTCTGGCTGGCCAACGCACAGAAGCGGCAGGGAGATTCCAGCGTCGCCAAGCCCGCGCCGCTCCCGGAAACCAACTAGGCTTTTTCTGCCGCCGTGAGCGGCCGATTGTTCCGGTGGGCCGTTGGCACGGGGATCGCATCTAACCGCTAGGAGTTGCGATGGCGTTGAGGTGCTTCACTTGTGGGTTGGGAAATCCCGCGACCAACCTCTATTGCGGACAATGTGGGGCCAAACTGCAGCGCAGCGTCACGGAGAATCCCGAACCAGCCCCTCCCCAGAGCGAGAGCGGAGGCCGGCGCGCTCGCAAAAGAGGAGGCGGAACGCAAGAGGCGCACCGAGATCGCACACTGGAAGGAGATCGAACTCGAAAGCCGCGGCATTTTTATGCCGTGGAATCTCAAGGACCCAGCCAGCGAACCGGCCCGCGACGTTCCCAGCGTCCGCAACAGCGTGGAGACGGCCCCCGAGCCCGCGCTGCAGCCGCCGGTGCGCGACACTCGGGCCAAGGATGAAAGCGTCGCAGCACAAAACATGGTCCCGCAAAACATTGTTCAAACAAGCATCGAGCCACCAAACATTGTTCCAACAAGCATCGCCTCCGCGCCCCGGCCTGCCGGTCCCGCCGGGGCTTGGCAGTATCGCCGGAAGCACACAGGCGCATCCCATTCCCGGCGCAAGATTGCGCTCGCCGTCGTGCTGGGCGCAGCGGCGATTCTGGCGGCCTTCCAGTGGAGTTTCCTCCGCGATTCCGTTGTGCCTTACCTGGAGAATGAAGTGAGGCAGGCGAGGCGGCCAGCCGTGGCTCCGCCGGCGCTGACTCCACCGGCAGTGACTCCAGCGGCAGCGCCAACCGAAAGCGCCAGCCCCGCTGCCGTGAACAATCCATCGTCCGCCGCTGAACGCCCTGGCGTTCCATTGGCACGCGGCGGCGATTCGTCGGCTCCCGGCGCCGCCGAGATGTATCAGGCCGCACACGCCAGCGATGTCCGGCTCCGCGCCGCGTGGTTGTGGAAAGCAGTTCGCGAGGGCAATTCACAGGCGACCGTCGAACTCGCCAGGATGTATGCGGACGGCGATGGCGTGGCCCAGAACTGCGATCAGGCGCGGTTATTGTTGAGCGCCGCAGCCGCCAAAGGAAATGAGCCGGCCAAACTCGCTCTCCAGCAGCTTCCACTCAAAGGTTGTTCCGAACCATAAGGCGCCGCGCGGAAGGCGTGCGATCAGCGCGCCAGAATACGCTTGCGCTGCTCTGCCGAGAGCCGCTCGCAGGCGGTGCGCAACAGCGGTCGCGGAGCACGTTCGCGAATCGAGAGCAGCAGCGGAAGGGTGCGCTTGCCGTCGAAGCGGGCCGTCTCGCGCAGCAGCCACGCGACTCCCTTGCGTACCATGTCGTCGCGATCCTCCAGCAGCGATTGGGTGATCTCCTGCACTTGCTCCCAGAACAGCCCCTGGTTGGTCCCGCGCAGCAGCGCCACGGCCGCGGCGCGCCGCCGCCATCGGTTGCGCGAGCGCGACCAGGCTGAGAGCCGCCGCAACCTGCGCGGGTCGGCGACGATCATGGGGCCGATGAGATATTGCACCAGCGCGTCGTGGTCCGCCCAGGTGCTCACCCGGTCCAGCCACTGATCGAAGAGTTTGAAATGCGCCGCGGTCAGATCGTTCACGCAGGGCTCCAACAGCAGCACGGCCAGGATTTTTTCCTCCAGCACGCTTCCTTGGAACAGATCGCCGGCCACCGCCACCAGGTAGTCGAGGCCTTCTTCGCCGCGGATTACGCGGGTGAATCGACGCGCAAGCTTGCGCAGTTCCTTGGTGTACCAGCCCCGCGACTGAATCTCATCCTTGAAAAACTTCTGCACCTCCGCCGTGTGGGGAGCGCTGGCGCCGTTGACGAGAACGCGGCGAAGATGGTCCGCAATGTAGCCGACGGGCTTGGCCATGCCATTCATTCAAGCACAGCGGAGGCGGAGAGAACAGTGTCCCGCTGCAGGAGTCCATCGTTTGTAGCGGGATTCCAAAAGGCGCGGTTCGAAGAGCCTTGCTCGAAGATGCTGGATCAGAGCCCGAGCGCCTTGCGCACCTGCTCGGCATTCAGGCCGCGCACGGCGATGAGTTTGTTGCGGCCGGTCTCGCCGGAGACGATTGCAATGCTGGACTTGGAAACCTTGAAAAGCTCGGCAAGGTACTCGACGACCGCCTGGTTGGCCTTGCCATCGACGGGAGGCGCGGTGATGGCGAGCTTGACCGCCTCGCCCAGGACGCCGGCGATGGCGTTGCGGCTGGCGCGCGGCTGCACGCGCAGGGCAAACTGCGCTCCCTGGGCGGTGTCGCGGACGGTGAACGCCACGGCTAGCCCGCCACGGAGCAGAACAGCTCAAAGATGACGCAAACCGCGGTGGCCAGCGCCGCGGGCTGATGCAGCACGTTGCCGGGAAGGTGGTAGACAACCGGAAGGCAAAGTCCGGCGGTGAGCGCCGTCGCCACGGCGGTGCTCCAGCGCAGGAAGCCGTCGCTGGGGCGCTGCGAGCGCACCGCGTTCATCAGGCCCATGGAGACGATGGCCACCGCCGCGCCCGCCGTCCACGGGCCGCACAGCACGCCGAGCTTAGGAATCCAGGCGGCCAGGAAGTGCGCGGAGCCGAGCAGAACCAGCGCCCAGGCAAAGATTGCGTCCAGCATATTCATCGCGATGTCTCCTCGTCTGCTGCGGGCTCGTCTGCCGCAGGATAGCTCCGTTGGCCGAAGATGGCGGTGCCCACGCGCACGCAGGTGGAACCCTCTTCTATGGCGACTTCAAAATCGTGCGACATGCCCATCGAAAGCTCGGGCAGCCGCAGTGGACTGAGACCGCGCAGGTGGTCGCGCACCACGCGAAGGCGGCGGAAATAGACGCGTGCGCCTTCGGGGTCTTCGGTGTAAGGCGGCACGGTCATGAGTCCGCGGATGGCGACGTTCGGGAGTCGGGGCTGCGCCTGCAACAGAACACGCAACTCGGCGGTTGAGTCGAAACCGAACCCGGTCTTTGCCGCTTCGCCGCCAATGTTGATTTCGATGAGCACGTCGAGTGTGCGGCCGAGCTGCTCGGCCTCTTTGTTGAGGCGCTGGGCCAGGCGCAGCGAATCGACGCTGTCGATGGAATCGAACAGCTCTGCCGCCCGCGAGGCTTTGTTCGATTGCAGATGGCCGATGAGGTGAAACTTCGCGGCTCCGGCCAGCGCACCCAGTTCATTGCGCTTATCGGCGAACTCCTGCACGCGGTTTTCGCCGAACAGAGTTTGCCCGGCGGCGATTGCCTCCAGAATGGCCGAGGCCGGATGGGTTTTGGAGACGGCCATCAGAGCAACTTCCGCGGGGTTGCGACCCGCACGGCGCGATGCCCGCGCCATGCGCTCGCGAATTTCCGACAGGTTGGAAGCGATCGTCATAGGCTGAACCGGCATCACTGGAGTCGATTGTAATACGCGCATGCGGAGGACTTCACGCGGGGATCACTGGAGCGACTGCAAGACCAAAAGCCTGCAGCGTGAGCGACGTTGCTTCCAGTCGGCGCCCAACCACAGGGCAAGGGACCTGGGGCACCCGGCGGCGTATTCGGGACCGGCTTTCGTTTACGGGAATGGTTTTCCGAATCTGGTTGGTTCGCGGTGGGCTAAGTTCTGTCTTGCGCATAGCGTGAAACAATGAAACCATGCCGCCCTCGGGCGATTCGGCGTAAGCTCCAGACCGATTCAAACCAGAGCGGCAGGCGGCGCATCGAAGTGATGGAATTCAAGTCGCGGGAGCAAATCGGAATTATGAAGCAATCTTCGTTGATCCGTGCGGTGCAAGTTTTTGTGCTCTGCCTGCTGTCGCTGCCTGTGCTGGGCGGCGGGCCGCTCTTCGCCCAGGAGGGCGAGCTCAGGGACATTCCTCCCAAGGGCATCACCGTGGCGGAGCTGATCCAGCGCTTCGCCGGCAAGGAGAAGGAATTCAAGGTGGCGCGCGAGCAGTACACCTGGACGCAGAGCGTAAAGATTCAGACGCTGGAGGGCAGCAGCACGGTGGACGGGGAGTATGAGCAGGTCTTCGACGTGCTCTTCGACGACCGCGGCAGACGGATTGAGCAGGTGAAGTTCGCTCCGCAGAACACGCTGACCCGCATCGAGATTACGCAGGAGGACCTGGACGACATTGAGAAGCGCATGCCGTTTACCATGACCATCGACGACCTGCCCAACTATGACGTGGGATACCTGGGACAGCAGCAGGAAGACGAGCTGAATTGCTACGTCTTCAACCTGAGCCCGAAAAAGATCGAGAAGGGGCAGCGGTATTTCGAAGGGCGGATCTGGGTGGACGACCACGACTTCCAGATTGTGAAGACCTACGGCAAGAACGTGCCCGACTTGTACAAGCCCAAGAAGGGCGAGGAGAACCTGTTTCCGCGCTTCACCACGTGGCGCGAGCAGATCGACGGTCAATACTGGTTCCCGACCTATACCAAGGTGGATGACAACCTGCACTTTTCGATGGGCGATGTGCACATCCGGCAGGTGGTGAAGTATGAGAACTACCGGCGATTCGGGACGAAGACCAGGATTCTATACGATGGCAAGGAAGTGGGCGGCGCGGACGGAGCTAAGAAGGCGGATGCGAAATAGGCTGCTCAGTTCCTGAATGGATTGCGCCGAAGGGGTAGAGCGTCAGGGGCGGTTCGAGCCGGAAAACTGTGGAGTTTTATCGGAGACTCGCACCCCTGCAGGGATTCCTCGCTTCGCCGGAATGACAGCTTAGTGCAGGCCGAAGCAGCTCTCCCAGGTCATCATCCAACTACAGGGCGCGGAACCTGGGGCACCCGACGGTGCTCTCCCAGCGCGCGGAGCTAGGCCGCGGAATCGGTCTGGGCAGCGTCGGGCATGGAGCGGTCGGCGGCCATCTGGATGAACTTCTTCATCACGTTTGCCCACATGGCTTTTTTGCGGACGGGGCTCTCCTTGACCGCGCGGCCGGCGGCAAACATGGAGAGCAGGACCTTCATCTTGTAGACGCAGAGAATCTCGCGCTCGGCGGCGCTGGCGCCGTAGGCTTCCAGAAAGTTCTCCTGCACGGCGGTGGTGATGGCGTGGTTGCAGAAGGGATACTTTTCCAGGGCTTCGACAGAGGCCAGGAAGGTGGCCGGATCGGTGTAGATGCTGCCGTCTTCCTCCATGCGGGCAAAGTCGCTGAATCCAACGCCGTGCTCCAACACCACCACGTTGAGCGGCATGAAATCGTGGAGGGCTGCGGCGTTCGTCAGGGGATTGCGTGCCCGCTCCAGAATGGCGCTGGTGCCGGAAAGAATCTTGGCTATGGAAGCGTCGTCGAGACCTTCGCCGCGGCAGTTGTTGCACACGGTTGCCAGTTCGCGCTGCAGCCGGTCGCCGTCCAGTGGCTGGGATGGCCGGGCGGTGATTCGCTGGAATCCGCGTAGCCATCTTCCGCTGGCCGTCGCCGCGCCCTGCAACAGGCCCATGCCTTCATAGCCCGGAAGCAGGGCGGCCTTCATGATGATGGATTGCAGCGGAATGCCCACCAGTTTTTCGCTGACCACCGCACCCAGCGCGCTGAAGTCTCCGAGGGGCCGGGGAATCCCGGCGAGCCCCCTGGCCTGGGCGATGATCCAGATCAAATTGAGATGTTCGGTTTCAGCCGCCGCCGTGCTGCGGGCTCCGGCTTCCCCGGACTTGCCTGCCCAATAAATCTTTGCGGCCAGCCGCTCGCTGCCCTGGGCAAAGTCAATCACCAGGTCGTAGTTGTAATGGTCGGGCTTGGGGGTGCGGCCCACGATGCGGACGGCTCGCACCTCGCCGTGTTGCGGATACCACTCGGAACCCCTGCCCTTGATTTCGGCAGCGATCTGTTCCATTCCACTTTCTGACATTCGAACTCCCGCCCGGCCTTTATTTGCAGCGGGTGCCGGATGTGGATCGCAGGACATACATTTGAATTAGATGCGAGCGGAGGCGGGAAGAACTGGGGGTTAAGGTTATATTGTAGTAAATAAACGACAAACCAAGTTTGAGCCGCATGGCTGGCGGCTCCGGAGTGCCCGCGCTTAGCGCTGAGAGGGGCTAAGGCCAGCAGCTCAAGTTAGTAATATAGATACTTTCTCCACTTGGCGTCGCTGCGTCCCATCATGCGCATCAGGTGCCGGCTGGTGTGCAGCGAGAACGGGCGCGGCTCCTTGGTGGGACGCATGCCGCACTCGTGGGGCAGCGCGTTGCCTTTTTTGCGATTGCACTCATGGCAGCACGCCACCAGGTTTTCCCAGGTGGAGAGACCGCCGCGCGAACGCGGCAGAACGTGGTCGAGCGTAAGTTCGACGGCAGGCAGCACGACTCCGCAATACTGGCAGGCATTGCGGTCGCGCAGCAGGATGTTCTTGCGCGAGAGGGCGCGCGTCTGGTGCGGGATGCGGCGGTACTCCAGCAGGCGGATGACCGAAGGGACGCGGATGGAGACCCGCGCGGAGTGTAGAAAATGGCCGTTGATCTCCTCGGTTGCAGCCACGCCCTTGAGCACCAGAACGATGGCCCGCCGAGCGGCGCAGATGTTGATGGGTTCGTAGGAGGCGTTCAGCACCAGCACCGGAGCGTGCATCTCCGAATAGCCCCGCGCGGAGTGATCGTTGTGCGAACGGAACGCTCTATGACTGTCCATTGGCGTAATCCTCGGAGCGGGCGGGTGCGATAGGGCGCCAGCCAACTCGGTACCCTCCATGGGATGGCGTGCCGCGGCGCGGGCGGAGGCTTGCCTGCGCTGCGTCTGCCTGGGACGAAGCGAACGACGAACCAGGCAGGGACGGACGGAGCGAACGATTCGAGAACGGGGTGGCGGATGAGGTGGCGAGTAAAGTGGCGAGTGAAGTGGCGGGTAGAGACGCGGGCTCGATTGCGGACCGGATGCTGCCCAGTTCCTCGATCTGCGCGTCGCGAACGAGTTCTCGACTTAGTGCCCGAGCCGGGGTTACCACCCAGACGCGCGCGGCGCCGGCCTGCAGCAGCTCGCGGGCACACTCGGAGGCGGTGGCCCCGGTGGTGAGCACATCGTCCACCAGAAGGATCTCGCGGCCCTTGACGCGCTCGCGGGCGATGACCTTGAAGGCTCCGCGGATCTGCTGGCGGCGCTCGTCCAGCGTGAGCCCAACCTGGGATTCGGCAAAGCGCACGCGCAGCAAGGCGGTCGCGTCCAGCGTGAGGCGGCGGCCGGTGGCGTCCTCGATGTCGCGCAGGGCGGCGCGGGCGATCAGCTCGGCCTGGTTGAATCCGCGGGAGCGCATGCGCAGTTTGTGCACCGGGACGGGAATCATCAGCAGCTCTTCCACGTCGATATCGCCCTCCAGCTGCAGGCAGGCTGCAGCCGTGAGCCGCGCCAGCGGATAGGCCGCCGCGCGGATGCGCTCGTATTTAAGCAGGTGAATCAGCTGCCGCAGGACGCCGGTGTAGGCTCCATAGTTGACCGCCCGCTCGAAGGCCGGTCCTTCGGCGGCGCAACCGCCGCAGCGCGCATCGCCAAGGGCGGCATCGGCAGGTGGCAGCAGGTCTCCGCAGACGTTGCAGCGGGCGAACTGGATCGGCTGGATGGATTCAACGCAGGAGGGGCAAACCGGAAGACGCGAGAGGGTAAAGAGAGAAGCCTGGCAGATTCGGCAGTCGGAGGGAAACAAGGCCGCAAGAAGGCTTTTCACCGCATCTCCAATGATTCGGGGAGCTTGCGGTCTTCCTTTCGGTATGCTGTCCCAGCTACTGCTGAAGACTGGCCTCCTTCTGGAACTGCCTGCACACAGATCAGGCGAGAAATTATTTTCTCCGCCGGCCTGGAACCTGGACGCCTCGATTATATACCAACTTGAACCTCTGAGGCTGAGTTGCTGCCCCAAATGAAACTGCCCGAGAATTGGGGGCGTACAGTAGCACCGGACGGAGCGAAAGCCAGTCTGGTTGCAATCAGTCCGCTGTAAACCTGGAGCGGTGGCTTGCGTCCAATGGTGTAGGCGGCGATGGACGAAACCTTGACAGTGCCGGTGATGCGCGAGGCGGGATGGAGCGCTGCGGAATTCGACGACCTGGTGCGCGAGCACCAGGCACGGATCTACCGCGTGCTGTGGTGTGAGTTGCGCGACGACGAAGCCGCCGCGAACCTGACCCAGGACTGCTTCCTGAAAGCCTATCGCGGGCGGGCGGAGTTCCGCGGCGAGTCCAGCGTGGCCACCTGGCTGGTTAGGATCGCCGTGAACCTGGCGCGCGATTACCAGCGCAGCCAGCGGCAGAGGTTCTGGAAGCGTCTGCTGCGCGACGATCCGCGAGAGGCCGGGCAGGCGGTGAGTGCCGCCATGGACTCCCGCCCGGGCGCCGACCGCGCGTTGCTGGCCCGCGAGCAGGTGCAGCAGACGATGGACGCGGTGCGGACGCTGTCGCCGCAGCAGCAGACCGCGTTTCATCTGCGCTTTCTGGAAGAGATGTCGATCGAGGAGGTCTCTGCGGCGATGGGGATTGAGATCGGAACCGTGAAGTCGCACCTGTCGCGCGCGGTCAGCGCGCTGCGGCAGCGGAGGGATACACCATGAACGACCGGACGAAGCAGCACTTGACGGACGACGAACTGCTGGAGTGGTTGGACGGATCGGCTGGCCCGGCGGTGCAGACGCACCTTGTCGACTGTGGGCAATGCCGCGCCGAGGCGCACGCGCTGCAAGATGGAATTTCGCGCTACGCCGTGGCGACTCGGCGGCAGGCGGCGGCAGCGCAGAGTGCCCGGCTGGCGGAGGGATTCGCTCCGGCGCGGGCGCTGGTGTGGCACCGGCTGCGCTGGGTTGGCGCCGGGGCGCTGGCTCTGCTGCTGATGGCGCAGACGGCATGGATGATGAAAGTACGTCCGGCTCCGGTTGCGCCGCAGGCTGTGTCTCACCCTGCGGCCGCAACCGCCCTGGCCAGTGCGCAGCCTGTGGCCATGAGCGATGACGAACTGCTGCAGGCGGTGAACAACGATCTTAGCGACGAGGTGCCGCAGGCGCTGGCCCCGGTGGGCGCGATTACGGTGGCGCGCAACCGCATCGCCAGCGAGGTAGAGCGCAAGAGTGCAAACCAAGCAGTGAAGCAAGGGGAAAATTGATGATACGTAAACTTCTGATCGCAATCGTACTTCTGTGTGGCGCCGCCATGGCGCAGATGCCGCAGGGCGGCCCCGGCGCCGGAGGTCCGGGTATGGACGGCCCGCATCGGGGCTGGGACGGCCAACGCAAATTCGGAGACGGCGGTCCGGGGGAGATGCATCCGCTGATGGCTCCCGGACGCTGGTGGAAGCGGGCCGGGGTGGCCAAAGCCCTGGGGCTCGACGACGCCCAGGTCCAGAAGATCGAGCAGATCTTCCAGGACAGCCGGTTGAAGCTGGTCGATCTCCACGCCAGCCTGCAAAAGGAAGAGATCAAGCTGGAGCCGATGATCGAAGCCGACAATCCGGACGAGAACGCCGTGCTGTCTGCCATCGACCGGATCGCCGCCGGCCGCGCCGCGCTGGTGAAAGCCAACGCGCAGATGGCCTTTGCCATCCGCCGCGTGCTGACTCCCGAGCAGTGGAAGAAGCTGCGCACCATGTGGAGACAGCGCGACAGCTTCCCTGCGCCGATGGGCGGCCCGCGCGACGGCTTCCGGCATGACGGGCCGCATCACCCGATGGACGGGCAAGGCAAAGGCGGTGCGGATGCGGCGGCTCCTCCGGCTGCGGAGGACAAGGCCGCGCAGGGCGAGAATCGGTAGCAAGATTCGGCAACCGCGCAAGGGCTGCCGAAAGCAGACGGTGGGCTGGCGCACCGTCGCAACTGCAAAGAACCTGACCTCCCGGCGCCGGCTGGAAGGTCAGGATTTTTTGCGTGGAAAAGACAGCTCGAGGAACAGAATCAAATTCAAAGGCAGGGTCAACTGCCCCACTCAAGCCAAAAACGGGCTTGAATGGGCCACCCGCGGTACTCCATAACGAGCGTTGGCTTGCTTGCTGCGTCGCGCGGTGCCTATACTCAAGCCGGTCTGCCGCCGGCGCTTTCTGCGCGAAGCAGGCAGAACAGACGGTGCATCCGGAAGGAAGTGGGTAGCAGTATGACAACCGCGATTGACCCGCAGATGGAAACCAATCCCTGGGAGGCGCAGGCCGCGCGCTTTGAACTGGCCGCGCAAAAACTCAATCTCGACAAGGGGCTGTGGAAGATTCTCAGCCAGCCGGTGCGCGAGATCACGGTTCATATTCCGGTGCAGATGGACGATGGCCGGATCGAGCTGTTTACCGGCTATCGGGTGCAGCACTCGATTGTGCGCGGCCCGGCCAAGGGCGGCATCCGCTACGCGCCCGAGGTGAACCTGGACGAGGTGCGCGCGCTGGCCGCGTGGATGACCTGGAAGTGCGCCGTGGTGAACATTCCGTTTGGCGGCGCCAAGGGCGGGATTGTCTGCGATCCCAAGAGCATGTCTCGCGGCGAGCTGGAGCGCATGACGCGGCGCTTTACCGCCGAACTGATGGAGGTGATCGGTCCGGACAAGGACGTGCCCGCACCGGATGTGAACACCGACGAGCAGACCATGGCGTGGATCATGGACACTTATTCCATGCACATGCGCCGGACCGTGACCGCGGTGGTGACGGGCAAACCCATCGCGCTGGGCGGCTCGCGCGGGCGCAAAGAAGCAACCGGACGCGGCGTGATGCTGGTGACCCGGCAGGCGGTGAAGAAGCTCGGCTTGGCGCATGAGGATACCCGCGTCGTCGTGCAGGGCTTCGGCAACGTGGGATCGTATGCGGCACTGCTGCTGGACGAGCAGGGGTACAAGATTACCGGCATCGCCGAGTGGGACTGCGGACTGCACAATGCCAAGGGGATCAACATCGAGCAGCTGTTTGAGTACAAGGCCGAACACGGCACGATTGCGGGATTCCCCGGCGCGGAGGCGGCCGATACGAACGAACTGATGATCTCCGATTGCGAGGTGCTGATTCCGGCGGCGACGGAAAACGTGATCACCACGCACAACGCGGCGAAGATCCGGGCAAAGATTATTGTGGAGGGCGCCAACGGGCCGACGACGGCGACCGCGGATGACATTCTGCAGGAGAAGGGCGTGTTCATTATTCCGGACATTCTGGCCAACGCGGGCGGGGTGACGACTTCCTACTTCGAGTGGGTGCAGGACCGGCAGGGATACTTCTGGAAGGAAGCGCACGTGAACGCCGAGTTGGAGCACATCATGACTACGGCGTTCCACGATGTGCTGCGTTACGCCGAAGCGCATGGGGTGAACAACCGGATCGCCGCGTATATGCTGGCCATCGACCGCGTGGCATCGACGATACGGACGAGAGGGATCTACGCATAGGGGGAGAGCAGGCCGGTTGAGCGCACAGGCAAACCAAAACGGGCTATGGAAAAGCAGGAAAGCTAAAACCGCTTTCCAACTTTCCCACAGCCACGACGACTACGAAGTACATTCAGTTATGGAATACGAGCCGCACTACTCCTCGTCGTTTGTGCGATGCCAGCTCTTATCCGGGTTGTAGCGCTCCATATTCTTGACGATGTTAAGGGAATCCGGTCCCAGGTCCTTCTGGTAGACGACTCCATCGTAGCTGACCATAAATGTCATCACGCCGGTAACGCGATACTCTGAAGGTACCGCAACCAGCGCAAAACCGCCGATCATCGCTCCCTCGACCACGTAGTCGAGTTGGCCAAGACGTGCAGCAGATCCCTGGCCTTTCAAAACTTTGAAATAGTAGCCGTGGAAAGGCTTCGTCTTATCTACGTAGCCTTCCTCGAGGGCTTCGGCTACAGTCTCTCCGACGGGGCCACCCCAACTGCCGTCCGAGTTTTTCCAAGCCAGCCCATCGTGCTTTCCAGACGTACTTATGACTCGCTGGGCGTATTGATTCACTCCGGAGTCGTCGTGGATCTGCTCCGCATATTCCTCCTGAGCTTCCACAAAGCCGCGGCAAATGGAGATGGCGTTCAGTTCGTTGGCCCCGATGCGGCGGTCAAGAATTACAGTACGACCCGCCTGCGAATCGAAATGCCATTTCCCGCCTTGCTTGACGATAGGAACCGGTAAGGGCCAATCCTCGTTGCCGACCGAGAGAATCGCACGGCTCGGGTTACGAGGATCGATATCCACGTGCATTTTCTGCGCTGCCAGTTCCGCAAAGGCGGCGCGCGATTGCTTGTCCTGCACGTCGTCTCCTGTGGCAACAAAATCTTTGCCCGAGGGGCCAAAGATTTCCAGCAAAGCGGCCACGTCATCGTTCTTGACAGCCAGAATCATGGCATCCGCGGCCTTCCGCGGGGTGTCAAATGTTTTCTGTTGTGGCTGCACCGCCGCCTGCAGGCCGACAGGCAAAATGCAGCATGCGGCAATCACAAGCACCATCGAGAGAATCTTTGCCGAGAGAGAATTCATTCCTGTGAATTTCATTGATTTTCCCTTGTCCATGACTTGATTACCGCCCACGACGTCCGCCTCCGCCACCACCACCACGGGAGGCTCCCCCGCCGGATGCGCCACGGGAACTGCCCATGCTGGATGCGCCGCGCGCGCCGCTAGTCTGTGCACTGGACCTACTGGACGATCCTCCGAATGCGCCCGTGCCCGGCGACGCATTGTTACCCGGGACCTGCCGGTTGCCAATATTGTTCCCGCCCCCGCTACTGCTGCCGCGGTTCGCGGCGTTGTTAGCCGGGCGTGCACCGGCGTTCGAGCCGGCCCCGCCTGCTGCGTTGCCGCCTCGGTTGGCGGCGGCAGGCTGCTGTCTGTTGCTTCCTGCTTGCTGCTGCCTGTTGCTTCCCGCTTGCTGCTGCCGCGCGTTCGCCTGTCTGGTGGACGCGGAAGCTCCGCGAGTCGTACCGCCGTACTTGTTTGCGGTCGCCTTGTTCGAATAGGGAGCGCCGCCGCGGTGCTTGGGATTGTGCTGCCAGTTATTGTTTCCGTTCCGGTTTCCGTTATTGATGTTGTTCCGGTTGTAGTGGCTGACGTAGTTATTGCGGACGTTGATGTTGATATTGTTGCTGTGCCCCCATCCGCAGTTGTATCCCCAGCCTCCGCGGTAGGCAGCTCCGATCGCAACGCCGACACCAAACGCGATGACAGCACCGGCAGCATAATAGGACGGCGGTGGGTAGTAGATCGGCGGATACGGGTAAACCGGCGGTCCGTAAACCATCACAGGGCTATACACGGGCACGTAAACAACCTGTGGGTTGGTCTGCTGAATCACCACGACGGTCTTGCTCTCCACCGTCTGTACTTCCACCTTTTGCTGCTCGGTGGATTTCAAATTTCCGGCGTTCTTCGCCTTCATGCGCATGCGCTGCACGGCGTCCATCACGTCGGATTGCTGCGCAAGGAAGGCGTTTCCTAGGTCCGTTGTCCACTTGATGTTGTCAGCCAGTTGCTTGACAGCATCTGGAAGCGCCGACATGGCCTGAATGCTGGGGTCCCAGTCCTCCTTCTCCACCGCGCTGGTCAGAGCCTCGCCCTTCAGATCCTTGTGTTTCTCCATCCACTGCTGCAGCTGGATGATTTCCAGCGGATATGTGGAGGCCACCAATACCTGGCTCAGCAGCGGGTCCGGATACAGGGCAATGGGTGCAACGAGTGAGTCCAATTGATCGTTGGGAATTTTCGCAGCCGCCTGCTCTGCCGATGCATCTTGCGGCGTCGGTTGCGCATACAGCGCGTCACCGGGAACGAGCGCCAGTGCGCACAGAAGGGCTACGAGACTTTGCCAGCCTTGAAACTTCGATTGAAACCGTTTCGTCGTCATTGGTTTTGACACCTTTTTCTACGTTATGTACGCCTGGGAGAATTGACGGATCCGACCCTCCTGACGCTTTCCAAAAATGCAGCGACCTTCGTTGTCATGGTGCAATGTGCCCATCGAGATCCAACGTGCAATATAGACTCGGCAAATGTCGCTGTCTACTGCACTTTGGGGAAGGTCGTTCTTGACCATCCATGCCGGCCAGGCGCAAGCGAGTTTGCAGTTCACACGGATCTATCCGGACGACCCTAAACCGACCCCGAAAGATCGGCACGGTTCGCTTGCAGATGACACGCGAGATGAGCGTATTCTATGGCTACGCCAGCGACCGGACCGAGTTCAAGTACAATCGCGAGAATGCGGTGTATCGTCAAGCTCGTGTTATTGGCCGCGATCGCTGCATGTTCGCTGGAGTCGCTTTGCGCTCAGGATTTGGCTCCGCGGGCCTATGTCATCAGTCCCCTGCACTACAATGCGGCTATAGTCAGCTATTCGTTCTTCGACGGCAGCATCCTCCTCACCGGCACTCCGATTACCGGCGCCACAGGGACCTACCAGGTACCGATCTTCAGCCTCTTTCACTCGTTTGGCGTCTTGGGCCGCTCCGCCAGTATCACCGCCTCGTTGCCCTACGCAGTGGGGAATTTCCAGGGAACCGTGCAGGGCGCGGAGGGACAGCTCTACCGTTCCGGACTTCTGGATTCAGCCTTTCGGTTCTCCGTGAACCTCAAGGGCGGTCCGGCCATGTCGCCGCAGGAATTCAGGAAGTGGAAGCAGAAGACACTGCTCGGCGTAAGTCTCAAGGTGTTGGCTCCCACAGGTCAATACGACCCGACGAAACTGATCAATTGGGGTGCGAACCGCTGGGCCTTCAAACCCGAATTTGGCTATTCCGAACGCTGGGGCCATTGGGTGCTCGATGCGTATGGAGCGGTATGGTTCTTCACGACAGACCCGGAATACTTTTCACACAACCAATCCTTTCCCGGGTTACGCTCTCAGTCGCAAGAACCCATCGGCGCAGTCGAAGGGCACCTGAGTTACGACGTAAAGCCTCGCCTTTGGTTCTCGGTCGACAGCAATTTCTGGTTCGGCGGTCGTACCGGCTTCAACGGCGTAGAAAACGACAATACTTTCCAGACCAGCTCTCGCCTCGGAGCGACCGTCTCAGTCCCGATGAGCAAACATCAGAGTTTGAAACTGTCCTACAGCGATGGCGCCATCGTCCGGTACGGCGGGAACTACCAGAACGTTTCGGTAGCCTGGCAGTATGGCTGGCTGGGGAGACCCAACTAGCGGCTCAGCAGGGGCGCTTTTCGCCCCGCAAATGATGCCTGCGCGGAAGCGCACTCCCGAAACCGCCGGGTCAATGATCGCGTCCTACCCCATCAGCCCACTTTGATCGCGCGGACCTCCGCGGCGCGCTCGTCGACTGGTATCGTGGGTAATTCGCCCTTGTTCTTGACCGGCAAGGCACGGAGGCGATCCATAATCGCCTGCCACTCCTTGATCTCGTGGACCACCTCTGCGTTCTTGCCAGTGGCGACAGAGGACTTGTCCGTCGTGCCTGGCGGAGGCAGCAGGTCGGGCGTGTCGACGCGAGGGTCGTCGAGCGCCTCGACCCTCGACGTGAGGGGCTGACCGTCCTTGTTCTTGGGAACCAAAGGCAGCTTGCCCTTGGTGTACTTAGGGATACCCACAAGGATTGTGCCAACCATCAGGGGGCATGTGAGGCTGTACAGGCGCTCGTCCTTCCCACTGATATCGATCGCCCGGTAGCCGTTGTCGAGATCTCCTATCTCGATGGCCGTTACGACGTCGAACTTCGGGCGCGAGGAGTCATAGCGAAACCTCATGCCAGAGGTGCGGGGGAAATACTCGCCGGGGTGGGCTGGGTTATCCTTCCTCTTCGCGATCAAGCCTGCCAGACGCGCGTACCCGCCTCGGGTTGTGTCGTCATTGAGCGTGAACGGGGTGTAGTCCGAGGACGGGCCCATCCCGATATAGTTCGAGTGCATGTCGTTGGTGTGCAGAATAGTGAAGGTTTTCTTCATCTTCTTTTCCTCAGCTGCGGCGGACAGTGTTCCGGGTAGGAGTATAGCCGCGCCAGCGGCCGCTGTGCCCGCAAGGAAGTCACGACGGGAAAATGTTTTGCGTTTCATAGGGCACCAGTAACCTTTCCGCTTGCGGATACCCCCGGCGGACCCTCATCCGCCGGGGGAACCGGTTAGTTGGCGATTTTCTGCTTACGGCCGCCGGCTTACTTAACGCCCGCGCCCGAGCCGCTCTCCAGCGCTTCCTGGTGTTGACGGAGCTTCTCGATCACCTTGCCGGGGCTCCAGCTCTCTGGACTCTGCCGGATTGGAAACTCCGCCAAGGTCTGCATGAACTGCCCAACAAGAGCGCCGCCCGGAGCCAGCATGAAGACTCGATCTGCCCGCCATTTATCGTAGAAGAGAGAAGCGCAGACTTCCGCATTTTCGAAGGGATCAGTTCGCAGGTTGACAAGCATCGGGAACCGAAGCTCTGTAAGTGGCTCTTGCCATGCTTTCATTCCCTCGGCGCGTTGTACTGCAAAATGAATCTTCCAGTTGCCGTAGCGAAGTGCCATGAGGTCGCCTTCATCGCCCCAATAAATGAAGCCTGGGCGCGGGTTCTCTTTCGCTTCGCCTTTAAGATAAGGCCCAAGATTGAAGCCGTCGAGATGCACCTTGAAGGTCTTGTTTCCGCATTTGTAGCCCTTCTTGCATTTCTCAACGACGTCCGGATCTCCGGCCGCGGCCAGAATGGTAGGCAGCATGTCCTGATGCGAGAATACCTCGTTGGAAACCGTGCCCGGCTTGATGACGCCCGGCCAGCGGATCGCGGTCGGCACACGCCAGCCGCCATCCCAATTGGTGTCCTTTTCGCCGCGAAACGGCGTGACCCCGCCGTCTGGCCAGCTCAATTCCTCCGCGCCGTTGTCAGTGGAGTACATCACGATGGTATTGTCGGCGATGCCCAGCTCGTCGAGCTTGTCGAGTAGCTGTCCCACGTGGCCATCATGCTCGACCATGCCATCGGGATATACGCCTAGCCCAGTCTTGCCCTTGGCTGAATCCTGCAGGTGCGTCCATACGTGCATCTTGGTCGAGTTCCACCAGCAGAAGAAAGGCTTGTCGGCCTTGACCTGGCGTTCCATGAAGTCGATCGCGCCCGCCGTGATCTCTTCGTCCATGGTCTCCATGCGCTTCTTGGTCAAATGGCCAGTATCTTCGATCTTCTGCGTGCCGTCCGGATTTGCGAAGCAGTGCAACACTCCGCGCGGCCCGAACTTCTTCGTGAAATCGGGGTGCTTCTTGGGGTCTGGATAGTCTTCGCACTCCGGCTCTTCTTCGGCATTGAGGTGGTAGAGGTTGCCGAAGAACTCGTCGAAGCCGTGCACCGTCGGCAGGAACTCGTCGCGGTCGCCCAAGTGGTTTTTGCCAAACTGGCCGGTAGCGTAGCCGAGAGGCTTGAGCAGTTCGGCGATGGTCGGGTCTTCGGCTTGCAGGCCGAGCTTCGCTCCGGGCAAGCCGACCTTCGTTAGCCCGGTACGGATCGGCGACTGGCCGGTGATGAAGGCTGCACGTCCAGCGGTACAGCTCTGCTGGCCGTACCAGTCCGTGAACATCGCGCCTTCCTTGGCGATGCGGTCGATGTTCGGAGTCTTATAGCCCATGATGCCGTGGTTGTAGGCGCTGATGTTAAACCAGCCGATATCATCGCCCCAGATGATCAGAATGTTGGGTTTCTTTGCAGCCATAGTTTGTTCCTTTCTGTAATGGTTCATTCTTTGGGTTGCGAATCCGGACCGATGGGCCACAGGTTTCGACGAGACGTGGAAGTCGTCCGGGGCTCACCTATTCCTTCGCGGCATGCCTCGGGCTCAACTGGATAACTGCCGCTGCCGCAACGTACTGCACCACGTCCTTGTCATCGTCCAACTGATTTACGATTCGAGAAGCCAGATTGGGATCGCCTCTGCGGGCGATCGCGTCCAATGCAGCCGCTCTTACGATCCAGCTCTTATCGGAAGCAGCTTTCACCAGAGCTTCTCCGCTACGCGGATCGGAATCGTTCGCGAGTATCTTGGCAGCGGCGGCGCGCACCGGCGATGCGTCGTCTTTGGTGACGGCTTTGATTACACCGACACTGAGTCCACCAAAAGGTACGAATCCGATGCCGACTTCGAATCCGAGCTGCGCCATCTTTTTCGGATCACTGAGCATTTCTTTCTGGGACTTCATCAGGCCCTGGCCGCTTTTCCTTTCGCCGGTGAGAATCGCGTAATAAACCTCGTAGGCGACCTGTTGCTTGAGCACATACAGCGCATGTGCAGCGGAAACGATTACTCTTACGTCTTTATCCTTCAGGGCACTCTTCAGTTGCGGAATCGCTGCCGTCGCCGACATATCACCAAGCGCGGTAGCGGCTGCCGCTCGTACTTCCGGCTTGTCATCGGTGGTGAGAGCCTTCAAGGCGAGCGCTTGAGCTTGGGGATTGTTTTTAATCAGACCGAGAACAGAAATGGCCTGCACCCGATTCTGTTCGTTCGAACCGCTGGCAGCTTTATTGAGAATGTCCCATGCTTTCTGGGTGGCATCTTGTGCGACACCGCTTCCAACGCAGACCAGCACAATGAAACAGCTGTGTACGAATGTGCGGCATATCCGCAATAGCGCTCGATTTCTAGTCACGGTTCCTCTTTCTTGGGTATTGCCAGTTTTTAACGCCAGGATCGTTGTCGATCCGAGACTCCCTGGTCCGGATCCAAATCCATGTAGATGGGTGTGATTTGCTGATTCGAGATCCGAGGAGCACTATAGGCGCGGCAAATACCGCCGACTACTGCCCTTTGGGGAAGGTCGGTGTGGTGCCGTAAAGATGCCCGCCTCGTCAACCGCGTTGAGTTCCGCGACTGTCTTTTCCCGGCGTGCGGATCTGGCCGCGCGGCGATGCCGGTTTGCCACTGGAGTTCACCCGCGCAGGCCGGAAACCTTTTCCGGGAGCACTGTCTATTCTGACAGTAGGAGGAAAGGTAGGGTGCCTATAAGATCATGACTCCTTATGGATTGGGTCACTGTTACTTGGTCGATGATTGCGTCGGCATGTCTTACACTGGCGGCGATTTATTTGCTGGTCTGGTGCAGGAATCGCTTGGCGTGGGCCAATTTGCTCTTTTCTTTGACGGCCGTGGCGGCGACGTGCTTCGCGTTCTGCGAGTTGTCGATGATGATGGCGCAGACGCCCGTAGGATTTGGCACCGCCCTGAGGTGGGGTCAGGTGTCGATATGGCTGTGGACCGTCTCCCTCGTTGGGTTCGTGTGGCTCTACCTGCAGGCCGGGCGGCCATGGCTCGCTTGGGCCACCTGCGGCTTGCGTACGTTCTCACTGCTTCCTAATTTCCTGGTCGGCCAGAACCTCAACTACCGTGATATCACAGCCTTGCGACACATTCCGTTTCTCGGAGAGTCCATCTCGATCCCTGAGGGCGTGCCGAATCCCTGGATGCTGGTCGGCCAGCTGAGTTTGACGACCCTCGTCATCTTTGTCGGGGATGCCAGTGTCACCGCCTGGCGCCGGGGCGACCGCCGGAAGGCGTTGATGATCGGCGGGACGGTTGTGTTCTTCGTACTGGTCGGCTTGCTTCAGAGCATCCTGATCTTTTGGGAAAAGCTCCAGATGCCGCTCACGGTGAGTCTGTTTTACATCTGCGTGGTCATGGCTATGGGGTACGAGTTAAGCCGTGACGTGCTCCGCTCGTCGCAGCTGGTTTGTGAGTTACGGGCGGGCGAAGCCAGGTTGCGCGAGAGCGAACAGCGGATGAGCCTGGCCGTCGATGCCGCCAACCTTGGCATCTGGATTCGAGATCTCCCTCGGAACGAAATATGGGCGAGCGACAAATGGCGGGTGTTGTTCGGCTTCGCGGCATCGGAGCGGTTGAACATCGGGTGCCTTCTGCAAAGGCTGCACTCCGACGATCGCGCGGCTCTCCAACAAGTTTTGGCGAAGGCACTGGCCGGCGGAGGTAACTACGAGACGGACTTTCGGTTGATCTTGCCGGATGGCAGGTTGCGCTGGATCTCTTCCCACGGACTTGTCGAATTTGACGCCACTGGCCAGGCAGTCCGGATATGCGGCGCCTCCCGCGATGTCACCGCGGACAAACAAGCCGAGCAGGAGACACAACTGCTTCGGCAAGAGGTCGCGCACGTGGGCCGCATCTCCATGATAGGCCAGCTCGCCTCGGCGCTCGCGCATGAGATTAATCAACCGCTCGGCGCGATCCTGCGTAACGCGGAGGCGGCGGAGCTTATCATGCAGGACGCATCCCCCGACCTCGGCGAAATCCGTGAGATCGTTGCCGACATCCGCAAGGACGACCAGCGCGCGGGAACGGTCATCGACCGGATGCGCGGGCTGCTCAAGCGGCAACCGCTCGATACGCGGCCCCTCCATGTAGGCGAGCTCCTTGGGGATGTCAGGCTCCTCGTGCGGGCCGACGCTGTGGCGCGGCAGGTGAAGCTGGAGGTGGACGCGCCAGGCGATCTGCCGCCCGTGCGTGGCGACCGCGTACATCTTCAGCAGGTTTTGCTCAATCTTATTCTCAACGGCATGGACGCGCTCAACGGGGCGAGCCGGGAGGATAGGCGGATCAGTGTGAGTGCATTGCTCTGCGGAGCACATACCATCGAGATCGCCGTAAGGGATACCGGCAGCGGCATCCCCGCCGACAAACTCGGGCGCGTCTTTGATCCCTTTTTCACCACCAAACCGAACGGCTTGGGAATGGGCTTGCCGATCTCACGCACGATCATTGAGGCACATGGCGGGCGGTTCTGGGCGGAAAACAACAACAGCGGCGGAGCGACGTTTCATTTCACGCTGCCAACCGCTGAGGAGGGCAACGCGAAATGAGCGTAACCGCACCTATGGTTCAGATCGTCGATGACGACCCGTCCTTTCTCACCGCGACCTCGCGGCTGCTGCGGGCGAGTGGGTTCGCGGTACAGACGTTTTCGTCGGCCGGTGAATTTCTTGCACAGCACCACACCGATGCACCGGGCTGTGTGCTGGCTGATTTGCAGATGCCCGTAATGAACGGGCTCGATCTGCAATCGGCACTCGCGCAAACGCGCAATCCGCTGCCGATTCTCTTCCTCACCGGCCAGGGCGACATCCCATCGAGCGTGCGTGCGATGCGCGGTGGTGCAGAGGATTTTCTGGAAAAACGCGCGCCGAAACAAACGCTGCTCGACGCCGTGAGGCGTGCTCTTGCCCGCGATGCGCGCGAACGCCAAGAGCGTACCCGGCAGCGGGAACTGCACGCCCGCTTCGACAAGCTCAGCAAACGGGAACTCGAAGTGCTCGCCCACGTTGTGCAGGGCAGGCTCAACAAGCAGATCGCTGGGGAGCTTGGCATCCACGAGCGAACAGTGAAGTTGCACCGCACGGCAATCACGACGAAGCTAGGCGTGCAATCCGCCGCAGAACTCACGCGGCTGGCCGACGAGGCGGGCATCCTTACGGCAACCACGCCAACCTTCCCCAAAGGGTAGTATTCGGCGGAATCCGCAGCGCATATAGTGCTCATCGGATCTCGAATGAGAAAAATCACACCCATCTACGTCGCCATTGTTGATGACGACGAAAGTATTTGCCGATCATTTGGCAGACTACTGCGTGCGGCGGGTTTTCAACCGATCGCGTATGACTCGGCAGAGTCGTTCCTCGCGGACACGAAGCATCCTCAGTTCGGCTGCCTGGTGCTCGACATCCAGCTCGTTGAAATGTCCGGCATCGAACTCGCCCAACGGCTCGTAGTTGAAGGTGGTCACACCCCTGTCATCTTCATCACCGCTCACGACGATCCTGACTCCCGCGCAGAGGCCGAGGCTGCTGGCTGCGCAGCTTACTTCCGTAAGACCAGTTCTGGTGCCGAAGTGCTCGATGCCATCCGAAGGGTGGTGGTCTGAACCGCACGCCATGAGATCAACACGTGCAACGACAAGCTCAACGAAGACGCCCCGTGAGTCTACTTCGACCCAAGCCGCCGCAAGGTAGAAGGTGAAGCGAACGAAATTGATCCAGCACTGAACGAATGTTAGGAGGCGGCAACGGCGGCGGGCGCCTGAGGCCCAATACATGCGGCAACCAGAACACCTCAATACCGATGCGATAGATCAGACTCTTCCCGACGAGACTAATTTCTCGCTCGTGGCTGGGGGGCCGCTGTTTCAGCTCTATCTTCGAACCAGACTTGCACGGCCTGCGCTCGAACTGGTTTTGAGACGAACCGTCGCCATGTCGCTGCTCTGCTGGCTTCCTCTCCTGCTGCTGGCCCTGATTGAAGGACATGGTTTCGGTGGAGTGTCCCTGCCCTTCGCGCGCGATATCGGGGTTCACATACGATTCCTGGCGGCGCTACCGATACTGATCGGCGCGGAGTATTGGGCGCACCAACGCTTCGCCCCCATGGTCCGTGAGTTTGTGCAGCGGGGGATCATAACCCCTGCAGTGCGCCCGCGTTTCGACGCCCTCGTTGCCTCAACAGCGCGGCTTCGAAATTCAGTGCTCGTGGAAGTTGTATTGATGCTGTTTGCCATCCTCATCAGTGACCTGGTGTTGAAGCAGACCCTGACGTTAGGAGCATCTACCTGGTATGCCAGCGGGGTAGCAGGCACGCTACACATAACAAAAGCTGGGTATTGGTATGAATTCGTCAGCTCGTCCATACTTAGATTCATCATTCTCCGCTGGTATTACCGGCTCGGCCTCTGGTATCACTTCCTATGGCGTGTGCGCGGGTTGCCGTTGCATTTGAATCTCTTCCATCCCGATCGTGCCGCGGGCCTTGGTTTTCTTGCCGGTAGTGTGTTTGCCTTTGCACCCGTGCTCGCCGCCCAGTCAATGATCCTTGCTGGAGTTGTCGCCGATCGAATCTGGCATGCCGGTGCGACCTTGCCAAGCTTCAAGATGGAGATCGTGGTCGCGGTCATTTTTCTCACGCTGATCACGTTCGTACCGCTCTTCTTTTTTACAGTCCGGCTGGAGAACTCGAAACGAAAGGCAAAGCGGGAGTATGGCGTCCTGGCAAGCGAATACGTCGAGGATTTTCACCGCAAATGGATTCAGGAGCGTGGGGCCGTTGGCGAACCCCTGCTCGGCACAAGTGATCTTCAGTCACTGGCTGACTTGGGAAACGCCTATAGTGTTGTGAGCGAGATGCGTCTTGTGCCGTTCACAAAGGATACAGTCATTCGCTTGGCGATCGTCGTCATTTTGCCCCTGCTGCCACTCACTCTCACGATGGTGCCGCTGGAACAAATCGTCGACCAGCTCATAAAGCTTATGATCTAAACTCGGGCACTCTTGGAGGAACAAATGCACGCAGACCTGTTTACGCGAATGTGGGAGAACCTGATAAGCCGGGTCACGGGCCCCATGAAGTTCCGGTTTATCCTGCAGCCTGTCATGTCAATATTCTTTGCCGTCCGCTGTGGCCTGAAAGACTCTCGTGAGGGCAAGCCGCCTTACTTTTGGGCCGTTTTTACGAATCCTGCCCATCGCCGGGAAATGCTGCGCGACGGATGGAAATCGGTCGGAAAAATCTTCATCCTGGCACTGGTCCTCGACTTTGCATACCAGGTCATCTTTCTGCACTGGTTCTACCCTGGCGAGGCGTTTCTGGTTGCATTCGCCTTGGCGATCGTGCCCTACCTGCTGGTTCGCGGGCCAGTGAACCGGGTCGCAACCGCCCGCAAGACAGCCGCCCGCAAATCGTAATGCGGCAGATTGTGATTGTGTGACAAGTCCCCTACTCTCAAAACTAGCATTAGGAAAACGGGAGCGGGCCAGCTAAACTGCTGCCGTATTCAATAGCCGCTAGTTTTTTACTTGGGCAAGCTCCCAGGTGTTTGGAGCTATGGGCTTAGAGGTCCTGACGACGAACCATTTATATTCACCCTCGGCCATGCTCAAGTTACTGCTGATCTTCGTCCCTGCCGCGATCCTGCTGAGCTTCTTGTCGCCTTCATCCCACCTGCTCATCTTCTTGGCAGCGTGTCTCGCGATCGTTCCGCTCGCGGGCTGGCTAGGACGTGCTACCGAGGAACTGGCCCACAACACGACCGAGGGAATCGGCGGCCTGCTAAACGCGACATTCGGAAACGCGACGGAGTTGATTATTGCCGTCGCGGCTGTCCAAAAAGGTCTATATCCGTTGGTGAAAGCATCGCTCACCGGCTCGGTGATCGGAAACTTGCTTCTCGTACTCGGGGGCGCGGTTCTCGCCGGAGGTATCAAGCACGAGCGCCAGCGCTTCAACGTCACCGCCGCACGGGCACAGGTGACCCTTCTCACGCTGGCGACGATCGGCCTGATCATGCCGGCGGCGTTCCACTATCTGGCGGGCCCTGGCGGCCAGCGGCGGGAGAATGACCTGAGCCTCGAAATCTCGCTGGTGCTGCTGCTGGCGTATGCGGCGCACTTGGTGTTCTCGCTCCGCACACACAAGCAGCTATTCGCAGGGATCCCAGTCAAGGCCGGCGCGGCGGCATGGAGCGTGAAGAAGGCAATTCTCATCCTGCTAGGCGCCACGGTGCTAATCGCATGGGTAAGCGAAATACTGGTTGGCTCTGTGGAGGAAGCGGCGGCGACGTTAGGGATGACTCGGATCTTTATCGGCGTGATTGTGGTCGCGGTGGTCGGCAATGCTGCGGAACACAGCACGGCCGTGATCATGGCGATCAGGAACCGGATGGAGCTTTCGATCGGTATCGCCATCGGCAGCAGTTTGCAGATTGCTCTCTTCGTCGCGCCCGTCCTCGTCATATTGAGCCACGTCATCGGACCGAAGCCGATGGACCTGGTGTTTACGCCCGCCGAGGTGCTGGCGATTTCTCTTGCCGTCCTGATCAGCGGTTACATCACTTCCGACGGCGAATCCAACTGGCTGGAAGGCGCCCTGCTTCTGGCGGTCTACCTGATCCTGGCGATCGTGTTTTTCTTCCTGCCGGAGGCCGTAACTCCGTAAACTCGAAATTCCCAGCGGGTCCAGACGCAAACGGACCGGCGCGGATAGCCGCAGTTTATGCACACCCAAACGATCTGGCACGGATTGTTTGCTTGAATGCTGAGATCGAAAGTAGAATCAAGATATTCTGAGTTCGATCACTAAGCTGGTGCGAGACATATGCTGATTCGGGTCCGGGTTCTCCCTACATGCCAGATTATTCTGCTGACTGGCCTATTGCTTTTGGCCGGGGAAGCCATGAGTGCGCAATCAGCTGGCAACGCTGGACCGGGGGCACCGCAGGCGGCCTCGCCAGCCAAGGCGCCAAGCGATACTTCTTCCAATCCTCAAAGTCCACCGGCTCCGGTCACGTTGGAAGACGTTGTGCGATTGGTGCAACAAGAAGGCCGCAGCTCAGCTATCAGCAAGAGCCTCGCGCAAGATCTAGGCCTTATCAGGATCTCTGAAGATATGTCGCCGGTACCGGCTCATATTCTGGAGGATGTTGATACCCATCGGACGATCTCCATCATCGACGATTCTAGCGATGTACTGTACATGACAAAAACTGACGACAATCCTGTGGTGTATTTAACCAATCGCGCCGGGGTGCTCAAAAAGGCAGGATGGATCAAAACAGGACGGTTTTTGTCTCAATCACTCCAAGACATTCCGAAGGAATCGGCCGCAACCGGATTGAACGCCGAAAAGGAGTTTTGGATTAAAATCTGCTCCGATCCCGAGAAGATGAAGCAGGCCGGCCTCTCGGGGGGGCGGGTCAAGAGCGGAGCCGCTGCCCCGGCTCCGGCGGTTGTGGCGGCACCCTCGGGGACGGCGGCGCCCAAGGCCGCAAAGCAGGCAGCCGCCACCTCGGTGGCCAAGCCTGCGGTCGACAAGCATAGCGGCGCCCAACTCACCGTTTCCTCCACCCCGGACGGGGCCGAGATCGACATCGACCGCGATGCGGTGGGCAACACGCCCATAAGCGTTCCGCTCTCCCACGGCGAGCACTGGGTCACCCTGCGCAAGGCCGGCTACCAGCTCTGGCGGCGCAGAATCAAAATTGAGGGCAGCCCTCTCGAACTGAACGCCGAGCTGGTGCCGGAGAAGGAAAAGGTTCACTGGTTCTAACGGGTTCCGCAGGTTAATTCCCAACGGGCACGCGCAGCTTATCGCTGGCGAACGCGACCGGCCCGGCATAGGACGCACGGATCGATTTCCGCACCGCGGCTTTCTGCCCTTCCACGTCTGGAGCAAGATGGCTCAGCAGCAGACTTTTTACTCCACTCGCGCGTGCGGCTTCGCCAATTTTTTTGGGCGGCGTATGCAGATCGTACAGTTGCGAGGGTGAACCCGGAGGGTCAAGCACGGCACAATTGAAGATCAGCAAATCCGCATTCTTTGCTAATTGCACCAGATTCGGCAACGCTGACGCATCCATGTCCCCGGAGAAAACCACGACCACGTTCTGATAAGAAATCCGGTAAGCCACCGACGGACAGTCGCCGTGATGCGTCGCAATTTCTTCCACGACTAAACCATCCTCATCTACAATCTTCGTGCGCGCGGAATCCAGGCTGATTGCAAGATCGCGAACCGCAAACGATTCGTGCGCGCCAAACGTCGTCTGATATGCAAACGCGCCATCCTTTCCCACCAGCAAATTTACAAATCGCGATGTTTTGGGGAAGAGGCCTGCCCCGTCCGGGCCAAACACCCGGTAGGTGACAGGTCCGTCACTGGTAAGTGCTCGCGCGTTGAAGAACGCCGCCAGGTCTCCACTGTGATCGATGTGCAGATGCGTCAGCAAAACCGTATCCACTTTATCTAAGTTCAGGTTCAATTCTCCGATCCGCAAGAACGCACCCGGTCCGGCATCCACCAAAATCCGCGGTCTTCCTCCAACCAGCACGATGTAACTGGACCCGGCCCTGCCGAATGCACGTGGTCCGCCAGAGCCCAGCACCACGACTTCCAACGCCGGCCTTGCAGGAGCAGCCCGCAGGCAAGCCGGGAACAAAACAACAATCGCCACGGCAAGCGCCATGAGCGTCTTCACGGCTTTTTCTCCTTCCCTGTTCCGCAACTTAGACTCAAGAAACTCGGAATATTCGCGGCGCCCGATCTCCGTGTGGCTCACCTTGCCGCTGGGGATGCTTAACCCGCATCGCATCGGCAACCGCGTCGCGCCGATCGAGTGTCGCCCGATCCCACTTCGCTAAATCGGCCGCCGCTGAGTAGGTGTCCTGGAGAAACTCAAGAACCGAATCGGCGGGGTCTGCGGAATTTCTCGCCTCCGAGTAGTCCAGAATGAACTCGCCCATCTTCGCGTTAAATCCACCTTTACCCGGAAGCACGGTGTTTTGCAGTCCGTCGGGAACGGGGGCGGCGTACGAATAGAATGCTGCTCGCCCATAGCCGCCGTTGCCCGGCCAAAAGCCTGCACTGATGGCCTCATGGGAGTACGCTTCGGCCTCAATTGAATCGGCGCCGGGGCGCGCCGGAGCCCGCTTGCCGTTGAATCGGGTCACCGCAAGATCGAACGATCCCCAGAAGAAGTGAACCGGGCTGATCTTGCCGTAGAAGTTCGTGGAGAAGCGCTTGAGAAGGGTGTCGGCGATCCTGAGCACATTCCAGAAACGCGCAACGGCATCGCCGTCGTAGCTGCGATGGACCGAATCGAGATCGAACCGGATGGGATTTGCGACCTCCACCGGCATCGGGTCAATCGTAGCGGACACCCCAAGCGAAGCCAGCGTCCTGACGAACTCCTCATAAAACTGAGCCACGGAAACGGGCTGGAGCAGGATCTTGCGCATGTCCCCACGGCTGGTGCGGAACTCCAATTGGTGGGACACAAAATCGAATTCGATGTCGAGCAGCATGCCTCCATCTACGGGCATTGCCGAGGTCGTTAGCCCGCGCGCCGTGAGATAAAACGCGACGTTCCACCAGTGATTTTGTATCGGGGTGAGTCCCAGACGCGTCTTGCCGACGATCTGCATGTACATATGCACCGTTTCCGCGGTGTCCTTCCATTGTTCCCATTCGAGTGCGGGCCACTCGCCAAGATCAGGTAGAGGATGTTGCATGTCGATTTCTCCCTTCGCACACAGGAAAGGCCTTAGAAAACCGGGGCTAAACAGCAGTACAGGTACGGCTTTTAGCCCATTCCAATTCGCAGCCGCTCAGGATATCTATGTAGTAGGGAATGTTGCATCTCGACTACATCTCGTGTCTTCTGACGGTAGTGTCCACCATTCTGGTTGGCCGCCGATTGTGGCAGGGCTGGATCGTGGCCGGGGCGAACAGCGCGATCATTTGTCTGATCGGTCTGAAAACAGCGCAAATCGGGTTCATTCCCGCGAACGTCTTCTGTCTGGGCATGTACGGCTATAACATGGTGAAGTGGAGAGCACACAGGCAGGAGAATTCTTCGTTCGGCGCATCTGATGAGGAAACGCTGGGGCCTGGGCGCTCGAATGTCTTTCGGGAGTTCTGCCGTCAAGCGCGCGGCTGGACGAAAAGTCATGGATCACTCAGACATAGCCATCGAGTTCGAGCACGTCGATTACAGCGTTAACGGCACTCGCTCCCTCATCTCTGACCTCAATCTGGCGATACATCCTCACGAAATTCTGATCCTGCTAGGCAGAAGCGGCTCCGGCAAGACAACAACCCTCAAACTCATAAATCGGCTGTCTTCTCCGACCCGGGGAGTGGTGCGCGTGGAAGGTCGCGCGACGGATCAGTGGGATCCCATTGAGTTGCGTCGCAGTATCGGATATGCGGTTCAGGAAGTCGGCCTCTTTCCCCACTACACGGTAGAAGAAAACGTTGCGCTGATTCCCAGGATTAAAAGCTGGGACAGGAACCGTATGGATGCGCGAGTCAGGGAGATGCTCGCGCTGGTTGACTTGCCCTACGAGCAGTTTGCGAGACGCTACCCGCATGAGCTCTCGGGCGGCCAGCGACAGCGGGTAGGACTAGCTCGCGCCCTTGCGGCGGACCCGCCAATCCTGCTGATGGATGAGCCTTTCGGGGCGCTCGATCCCTTGACCCGCGCGGAACTGCAACGGGAGTTGAAGCTGCTCCAGAAGCGCCTTGGCACCACCGTTGTGTTTGTTACCCATGACGTAACCGAGGCCCTCCTGCTTGGTGATCGCATCGCTCTTATGGAGAGCGGAAGTTTGCTTGGAGTGTTTACGCCTGGAGAGTTTCTCCGGTCATCCGATGAAAACGCCAAGGCCTACGTCGAGATCTTTCGATCCGGCTTCCAACTGCTCAACGAGTGACATCTATGTCGTTTCCGGAATTTGTCGTCAAGCATCGCCTCGAGATCATGACGCTCTCGCTGGAGCATCTCCGCCTGGTCCTGTGGTCCATGATGTTTGCACTTTTGATTGGCATCCCACTGGGCGTGCTTCTGGCCAGGCGGCCGCGATTGAGAGCGGTTGTATTGGGAACGAATAATGTGATTCAGACCATCCCGAGCCTGGCTCTCTTCGGGCTTCTGTTGCCGGTGCCCTGGCTTGGCGCGCGAGCGGACAGGTTGACGATCACTGCCCTCACGCTCTATGCCCTCTTACCCATCGTTCGCAACACCTACATTGGCATCAGTGGGGTTGACGCGTCGGTACTCGAAGTGGCAACCGGCATGGGGCTCACAGCGCGGCAGATTCTGTGGCATGTGGAGCTTCCCCTGGCCTCTCCGGTGATTCTCGGCGGAGTGCGGGTGGCTACCGTAATTACGATCGGAGTTGCGACCATTGCGGCAGCCATCGGGGCGGGCGGGCTTGGCGAGTTTATCTTTCGCGGCCTGGCCATGGTGGACAACAACGTTATTCTGGCAGGTGCAATCCCGGCAGCGCTGATGGCGCTGGCGGCGGATGGAGCAATCGGAGCACTGCAATGGGCGTCACGAAGGCGGCGCCGGTAAGATGAATCGTCGAGCGTTTTTAACCGGGATGGCCGCACTGTCGCTTGCGAGTTGCACCCGTCACGAGCGCCACGTCGCAATCGGCAGCAAGAACTTTACGGAACAGCTGGTGCTTGGCGAACTCCTGGCTCAGCTTCTGGAGCATCGCATAAGCGTTCCCGTGGAGCGCCGCTTCTATCTGGCCGGGACGTATATCTGCCAGCAAGCCATTCTTGCCGGGCGAATTGACCTCTACGTCGAATACACCGGCACGGCTCTGGCCGCGATCCTCAAGCAGCCGGTCATTTCGGATTCGAATGCAGTCTTTGAAATTGTGCGAGAGCAATACCGGCGCCGCTTCAATCTGGTTGTCATGCCTTCGCTGGGATTCAACAATACGTTTGCCATTGTCATGCGCGGCGACGATGCGAGAGCTGCGGGGATTACGAAATTGTCGGAGCTTGCCCGGGATGCGCCGAAGATGCGCATGGGCGTTGGGTATGAGTTCCTGGAGCGTCCGGATGGTTTTGTGGGCTTGGCCGGAACCTATGGATTGCGCTTCGCCGCGCCGCCGGCTGTTATGGATCTGGGATTACTGTACCGGGCGCTTGAAGCGAAACAGGTGGATGTGGTCGCGGGTTCCAATACGGACGGAATGATCGCCGCCCTGGGCTTAACGGTACTCGAAGACGACAAGCATTACTTTCCACCCTATGACGCGGTTCCAATTGTCAGGCCGGAGGCATTGCAGCAGATCGAAGGTATGCGAGCGGCTCTGGCGCAGCTTAGTGGCCGCATTTCAACCGGCGACATGCGTCGCATGAATTACGCCGTGGATGGGGAGAAACGCGAGGTCTCCGACGTAGTACGCGATCATCTTCAGTCATTCGTGACGCATGATTTCGCGCCTTGAGGATGGGCCGACCCTCCTGCAGTGCTGGGAACGGGGCCGGGGCGTCGTAGCAGGTTGAGCCGCTCTTTAGTCGTGGAGCACAACGCTGTTCAGCGAACTATTGATATGCATTCCGCTGCAGCTGTAGTCGATGAAACCCAACTCGCGAAAGCGATTCAGAAAGAAGCTCACTCTGGAGCGAGTGGTACCGATCATCTCGGCAAGGGTCTCCTGGCTCATCTTCGCAATCAACGGTACCGGCTTGGAATCCTGGCCGAAGTTCGCCATCAGCAGTAACAAGCGCGCCAGGCGCTTTTCGCTGGAATTGAACAGATGATCAACCAGATCAGCTTCCATGCGAATGTTGCGGGAGAGCATGTGCGTGAGAAATTGCTCGGAGAATCCCGGCTCACGTTGGAGCATGCCGAGCATGACCGTCTTTTCGATACGAACGATGGCGCAGAGTTCAAGTGCGCTGGCGGTGGAAATGCGAAGCGACTGGCCGGCAAGCGAACCCTCACCGAAAAAGCTCTTCTCCGGAAGGTAGGCGATCACGGCTTCCTTGCCGCTCGTCGAGACAACCGTGAGCTTCACCTTGCCGGTCTGGATATAAAAGACGGCGTCGGCCGGATCGCCTTGCGCAAAGATCGAGTCATCCATCTGGTATTCGCGCGGCGCTTTTCCTGCCACAATCCTGGTGAGCAGCGTCGGCGAATCGAATGTGGTCCCCTGATCCTGGAGTGGGTCAAGCTTCCTTGAAGCAATCTTTAAGTTATGATTGGCAGCCGAACGTGCAGGAAAGGATAGGCCGACCGGAAACCTGGGAGCCGTACTCGTCATAGTTGCGCAATTACTGGCCATCTCGATACCTTCCAATTCTTGTAACGTATGCGCCTGTGATAAACGCTACGATGTTTCTAAAGCCAAGATACAAGCTGAGAAAAAAGGCGGAATCAGCAAATACTGTGATTGACGTAGGCTTTGTTGCGTGAACTTTGTAGGTCTTTTCCTACGCGTCAAAATTCTGGTCTGGCGCGGACATTGCAGAGCCCAGAATTTTTCTGATTGCCGGCGCCAGATCTTCAGGGGCGCTGTTTTTGTTGACGTAGGCGTCGGCTCCAGCCCGCAGACAGCGTGCTGCATACGGGTTCTCTGGCTGGACACTCACCATGATCACAGGAAGCCGCGGGTACAGATGTTTTACATCCTGCAGCACGTCGATTCCGCTGCGCCCAGGCATGTTGATATCCAGCAAAAGCACGCCGTATTGCGATAGGGCCAACTGGGTCAGCACCTCAGCTCCGTTGGCGGCTTCGGAAAACTGAGCGCTGGAAAAGGCGTCCGCCAGAATCTCTCTCAGGCCCCGGCGTACGTTCGCGTGATCATCTGCTATGAGGATATACATCTATTTATTCGACCTGAAGACACAATACCGGACAGGAAAAGAAATTTATATCAGCGAAAACCGTGATTCGTGTAGGCGTTTCCAGATTCGCGCTGTAGGGTTTTTCCTACACGGACGGGTCAAGCTATTCGATGAGCTTGTGGGTTATTGCGCAGCGTCTTAATGTGCCGCACTCAGGAGGCAGCACTATGCAGCACTCATAGGAACCAGACCCACCCCGAGCCATACATCGGCACCGCATTCCGATGGAACGTTTGTTGAGCGTTGAGTAAGTTTGTATTTGCGATTCAGATCACAACCAGGGAACTGGCTCGAAAGAGAACAGGGGAGGATCGTGATGAAGCAGAAAATATTGCAACGTTTACCCATGCGGCTTACTGTTGGCATCTGCGCGGTGGCGTTGGCTCAGATCGTCACCGTGCGCGTTGAACTGGTGCGGCCCAATCCCGGCGGCAGTGGTCACAACTTTGTGGGTTGACCGGATGGCCGCGATCCCACCAACACTTCCGAGACTGCGTTTACCTGCGTCCCGACACCAAATTAAAGATCAGGACGACCACCGCCACAACCAGCAGGATGTGGATCAGGCCGCCGGCAATGTGAAGGCTGAATCCTAAAAGCCACAGAACGAGAAGAACTACGAAAATTGTCCAGAGCATGGGGAACCTCTTTGGGGCGCATCGTGCGCACCCGGGACTTGACTTGCTCCCGGGCACACACGCGCCCTTGAAAACTGTTTTCTACTTTGCCGCCCTGGCTTGCGCCTTGGCTTCGCGGACTGCAGAAAGGAACGGCTCGGCTCCGGCGGGAACGGCTACTTTGCCGTTCAGTACGTTGCGACTCGAGACATGGCGTCCGTAGAAGCCTTCCATGGAATCGTCATCGCGACGGATGGATGCGCCGTCGAGGGTGAGTCCGGCAAAGGCACCCCTAGCGCGGGAGTAGGTCAGGATCTCTGTATTCAGCTTCCAATCGGTGTCGGCGGAGGCGTGACGGCCTACCGGTCCGGCCGCGGCCGAGGCATCGGCTCCCAGTTCAAAGTTGCTGGAGAGCAACCGCTGCATGCCGCGTTCATTCTGGATGATCATGACCAGATCGATGCCTTCGATACCGATCTGCAATCCCCAGTTTCCGCCGGTGATGGCGAAGAATGCGGGAGCGCTCCATCCGTTGGCGGTGCGGCAGGTGGCAACGCCGCGGCCATTTTCAGCGCCGAAGACAAAACCGCCCTTGAGCATATGCGGCACTACGGCGATGCACTTGGCGTGATCGAGAACTTCTTCCGGGATGCCCTTATCGGGCGCGCTCATGATTTCGCTGATCACTCGGCCGGCTTTATCCAGGCGCTCGGTGGATGCTTCGCGGTGGGACTCGGCCAAGCCAAGGCTGGTGAGACTTAGCAATGCGACGAATATCGTAAACTTTTTCAAGGTGTTGCCTCTTTTTCTACCCCTGCAGCATCTCTGCTTCCAGCGCATTGGCAGCGTGGTGGAGGTAATTCCACCTTAGCGGCGTGCGAAGGCGAAGTCTGAGCTATAGTGCTCAGTTGCCAAGGTATGTTGTGGCTTTCCTTATGAGGCGTATGATTGATGACTCAGGGATTTCTACGTACGCGGTTTCTCTGAGCGGGAGAATTCCGATGGCTGCAAAGCTGCCTTTAAGGATGAACCGCAAAGAACACGGGATTCAGGGCGACCGCCGCAAGTCTGTGCGCCCGGCTTCCTCGCGCGCCGCGCGGTTGAGCTCGGTGAAGATGAGTGCGCCGCCGGAGCTGGCGGCTTCGTTCGATCCCCGCCAATTACTGACAAAGCTGTCTGCCGGAAAGACGAGCCGGGAATATCTGGCGGATGAATCCGTCTTTTTGCAAGGAGACTCGGCGGACGCCGTGTTCTACGTGCAGAGCGGCAGGGTGAAGCTGACGGTTGTATCCAAGCGCGGCAAAGAAGCGGTGGTGGCGATCCTTTCGCAGGACAGCTTCTTCGGCGAGGGCTGCCTTGCCGGGCAGCCGTTGCGCATGGCCACCGCCAGCGCGGAGCAGAA
The DNA here is from genome assembly GCA_963742165.1 of uncultured Acidobacteriota bacterium. Lineage (GTDB taxonomy): Bacteria > Acidobacteriota > Terriglobia > Terriglobales > Acidobacteriaceae > TOLSYN. The sequence continues at coordinate 80,135 of CAVUKX010000003.1, forward strand.
GAGCACGGTCATCCGCGTGGAGAAGCGGGTGATGCTCGCCCTGCTCCATCGGGACCCGGAATTTGCCGAGCGCTTTCTCGCCTACATGCTTTCGCGCAACATTCGCATGGAAGCCGACCTGGTGGACCATCTGTTCAACTCCAGCGAAAAGCGGCTGGCCCGGCTTCTGCTGCTGATGGCGAACTTTGGCCAGGAGTCCAAGCCGATTCCGCTGATCGCCAAGATGAGCCAGGAGACACTGGCCGAGATGATCGGCACCACCCGCTCGCGCGTCAGCTTCTTCCTCAATCGCTTCCGGGAACTGGGCTTCATCAAGTACGACGGCGACGGCATGCAGGTGCACAGCTCGCTGGTCAGCGTCGTGCTGCACGATTAAGCGTTAGCATGAGATCGTGCAGCAGAGCCAGGAAACACCCTGTCTCTTCTGCACTATCCCTGTCGGATCAATCATTGATTTCCGGCCGGACGCCGCCGCGCATCAAGCTACAGGTTTGCCGGATCCAGGCCCCTCTGGAACGAGCTTCTTGGCGAATTCAAGGGCGTTCTTGGAATACTCCAGCGCCTGCTTGCTGAGTTCGTGAGCAGTCAGGTGATCGCCCTGGCCGTGCGCCGCGGCTGCGGTGGTATGGGCGTGGATGGCCAGGTTGTGCAGTTCTGCGGCTCGATTATGGATACTCTGCGGCATTGTCTTCTCCTCAACCGTACTGTGCTCGGAATTACCGTGCCAGCACAGGCCCTTCATGCAATATGCAGGAGCTGTGCTCCGTTCCTGCAAGAATCTCTTTCGCCTTCGCGACGGCATCCAGCGGGCCGTGAACGATGAGTACGAACTTGTCTGTCTTCAGCGCGAGTTCGTATTCGACAATGCTGTCCTTCGGGATGCCGATACTAGCCAAGGCACCTCCAATGGCTCCAGCGCCGCCCACAACCACGGCTCCTTCAAGGCCGGCAACAATCCAGGCCACCATCGGGCCCGCCACCAGCACCGGGCCGATGCCCGGGATCGCAAACAGTGCGGAGCCAAACAGCAATCCCCAGAATCCGCCCCAGAAGGCGCCCATTTTGCCCCAATATTTCATCCTGTCGCCGGTGTTGTAATAGCCGACGACGTGCTCATCGGTATGCTGATCCTTGCCTGCAATCGACAGGCTCTTCATGTCGACGCCAGCCTCCTGGAGGCTCTTAACGGCCTGCTCGGCCTGCTCGTGCGTATCGTAAATGGCTACAACGGAATTGCGGTCGGTCATTGCTATCTCCGGTTTTTGCGGTAAGAAAACATGAGGGTCAAGCTGCCGCCTTGGAATTGCGAATGCAGCCGACGAAGAACTTTCGGGCGAGCCGCCAATAGCGCTCGCAATTGGAGTGTCCCATCGCCTGGCCTGGCGCGCTGAGCAATCCGATACAGTCGCGGAGATGCAACCAGCCAAGACTCAGGGATAAATAATTTCCCAGTGTGAGCCAAATTGACCATCGCAGCCGTCGCCGGAACAATATGCTGGGCGTTAACGACGTCGCCGCTCCAAGAAGGACTCCGCCATGGCTGAAAAAGATCTTCTTGCGTTTAACTTGATCGGCTCATCCAAGAGCGTTGGCACTCAATCAACCACTCAGGAATACCGGAGCGGAGAGGCCATCTTTGAACAAGGAGATAAAGCCGATTCCCTCTTTTATATCAAGGAGGGCAATGCCAAGTTGACGGTCGTCTCCAAGGGCGGAAAGAAGGCCGTCATCGCGCTTTTGCGGTGCGGCGACTTTTTTGGCGAAGGCTGCCTCACGGGTGAATCGGTGCGCTCTTCGACCGCAAAGGCGATTCGTCACTCCACGATCACGCAGGTAAAACGGCAGGCCATCGTCCGCATCCTTAAACAAGAACCGGCGTTCGCCAAGCTCTTTATTGCGCATCTGCTGTTTCGCATTGGGCGGGTTGAAGAAGACCTGGTGGATCAGGTCTGCAGCTCGAGCGAGAAGCGGCTGGCCAGAATTCTGCTCCTCCTATCCGATTATGGGTTGGAAGCTCAACCGGAGTTGGCGCTTCCGAAAGTTGACCAGGAAACGCTTGCGGAAATGGTGGGCACCACGCGCTCCAGGGTAAGCTACTTCATGAACCGCTTCCGGGAGATGGGATTCATCGACTACAACGGCAGCCTGCACGTGAACAAAGCTCTGCACACATTCCTCCTTGACGGCTAGAGCTCCTGCATCTTTACCGCATCAGTGAGCCCGATTGCTCAGAACTCTTCATCCTGACTTGGTAAGGTTATCGCTATGAGAGAGCTGCTCAGAACGCTGACCTACGAATTGCTCGCGCCATCGCCCCTGCCTTTGCTGCAACGGTCGATCGGTCTGAGCATCAGCATCGGCGGTCTCTTGTCTGCCTACGCTTTCGGCCGCAGAAACCGGCAGCGGTGTCCGGCCCCGATTACTCCAGAGTGAAAGAACTGTACCGCTGACGGAAATCGCTCGGCATACTCGACGAGTGTGCGTCGGTTCAGCAATCTTGGTACCTTCCGTATCTGGTTCGTTTTTCCCGATCCCCATTACAACTGCGAGCTGACTCCGCGACAGCGGATGCGAATCGTCAATCAGTCGCGCAGGAAGGCGGCGAAGACGTCGTTGGAGAAGATGCGGCCTTGCGCGGTGAGGCGCAGCCAGCCGTCTTCGATCTCCAGCAGTCCGCGGGAAACTAGATCGGCGATGGGCTCGCGGTAGTCGTCCACGGCGGCGATGCCGAACTCTTCTTTGATGGCCAGCAGTTCAAGCCCGCGGTTCATGCGCAGGCCGAGGAAGTAGGTTTCCTCGATGGCCTGGCGCTCGGTGACGATGGTGACTTCGTAGAGATCGCCCGAGTCGGGTAACGCGGCGCTGCCGGTCGCAGACGCTTGGCGCTCGGTCGCACTTCCCACATTCGCCCAAAGGCGGGGCGGATGTGGGCCACCCGGATTTTCCAGGCTTAGCAGGTCGTCGAGCGAGTCGGGGGTGGCGAGGCGCAGGGCGCGGTGCGGCTCCGAGGGAGTGGGCGCGGGTAGCATGGAATGGGCATCGACGCCGAAGCCGTAGTAGGGGAGGCGCTGCCAGTAACGCAGGTTGTGACGCGACTGGTGGCCGGGGCGCGCAAAGTTGGAGATCTCATACTGCGCGACACCCGCGGCGTTGAGGCGCTCGGTGGCACGCTCATAGAGTGCGACGGTGAGTGCCTCGTCGGGGACGTGGTGGGCGTGGTAACGGGCGCCACCGGCGATGAGTTCGCGTCCCAGACGGGAGTCGGCGTCCACCTCCAGCATGTAGACGCTGACGTGGGGGAGCGCGAGGGCGATGGTCTGGTCGAGCGACTGCTCCCAGCTTTCGGCGGTTTGGTGGGGAAGTCCGGCGATGAGGTCGATGCTGATTTCGGCGATGCCGGCGTCGCGCAGGCGGGCGATGTCGTCGAGGACGACAGCACGGGTGTGCAGGCGTCCGACGGAGCGGGATTCCTGATCGACAAAGGACTGGACTCCGAGCGAGACGCGATTGACGCGGGCGCGCAGCAGCGCTGCCAGAATCTCATCGGAGAGCGTGCCGGGAGCGACTTCGACGGTGATCTCGGCGTAGGACGAAACTTCAAAAACAGAAGCTATGGCGGCGAAGAGGCGGTCGAGCTGATCGGGGGCGAGGACGCTGGGCGTGCCTCCGCCGAGATAGATGGAGTCGAGGAGCGGATCGAAGCCCACGCCGGATAACGCTACGCCGCCGGCCGCAGACGCCTGGCGGGCAAGCTGCGGTGTGTGCGCGATTTGCTGCTCCAGGTGGGTGACGTACCGGTCAAAAAGATCGCGGGAAAAAACTCCGGAGGCAAAGTTGCAGAAGGAACACTTGGTCCGGCAGAAGGGGACCGAAAGATAAAGCGCGGAATGGACGGAGGAGTTCAAAGGGTACCCGCTGGTCTAGTGTAGCGCCTGGGCTTTTCCGGTTGAACCTTCGACGGGGCTGGTTCCATCTAAAATAGAAGGATAGGACGACGCAACGGGAGAAAATGGCCGCCGAGGAAGAAGTATTAGGAAAAGCATACGACAGCCGGCTGATGGGCCGGCTGATGCGGTACCTGGGGCCGTACCGGCTGCAGGTGTCGCTGGCCATGTCCGCGATCATTTTGAAGGCGGGCGCCGACGTGCTGGGGCCCTACCTGGTGAAGACGGCGATCGATGACTATCTCTCGTCGCACGCCGGCGGCGGACATTCGTTTCTCGCGCGATTCCTGAGTTCGCAGCCGCTGGTTGGAATCGCACAGATCAGCGGCATCTTTCTGGGCGTGCTGCTGCTGGGGTTCATCTTTGAATTCACCCAGACCTACCTGATGCAGTGGACCGGGCAGAAAGTGATGTTCGACCTGCGCAGCCAGCTCTACCGGCATCTGCAGCGGATGGACATCGCCTTCTTCGACCGCAACCCTGTGGGGCGGCTGGTGACGCGGGTAACCACCGATGTGGATGCGCTGAACGACATGTTCACCTCGGGCGTGGTGTCGATCGTCGAAGACGTTTTTGTGCTGGCCGGGATTCTCGGGGTGATGCTGTGGATGAGCTGGCGGCTGGCGCTGATCGCCTTCCTGGTGCTGCCCATCATCGTGATCGCCACGCAGCTGTTCCGCAAATCGGTGCGGGATAGCTACCGGCGAATTCGAACGGCGATTGCGCGCATCAACAGCTTTTTGCAGGAGCACGTCAGCGGCATCATTCCGCTGCAGTTGTTCAACCGCGAACGCAAATCGTACGAGGAATTCGAGGCGGTGAACGCGCAGCACATGGACGCCTACAAAGACGCCATCATGGCGTATGCGCTCTACTATCCAGTGGTGGAGGCGTTGTCGTCGATCGCCATAGCCTGCGTGCTCTGGTACGGCGGACATGGCGTGCTGGCGGGCGTTACCAAGCTGGGAGTGCTGGTGGCGTTCATGATGTACGCGCAGCGCTTCTTCCGTCCGATTCAGGACCTGAGCGAGAAGTTCAACATTCTTGCAATCGGCGATGGCCGCCGCCGAGCGGATCTTCAAACTGCTGGACACCGAACCGAAGATTCAGTCTCCGGAGGTGGAGCGGGAGCCGCAGGGAGCGGGACGGATCGAGTTCGTGGACGTGTGGTTTGCCTACCGGCATGTGCCGGTGGAAACCGAAGGCGCGGCAGCGGCGCATGAACCCAGCGGCTGCCCCACTCAAGCCAAAAGAAGGCTTGAATGGGCCACCCGCTGGCGCAAGGGATTGGGATTGGGTTTTGCGCGGGGTTTCATTCACGGTAGAACCGGGCGAGACGGTGGCGATTGTGGGGCACACGGGCGCGGGCAAGACCACGCTGATTTCGCTGCTGCTGCGTTTTTACGACGTGCAGAAGGGCGCGGTAAAGATCGACGGAGTTTCTGTGCGCGAGATGAATCTGCAGAATTTGCGGCGGCGCTGCGGGGTGGTGCTGCAGGACCCGTTCCTGTTCAGCGGCACGATTGGCGACAACATACGGCTGGGTTCGGCGCACGTAACGCGTGAGGCGGTGGAGCGGGCAGCCGAGGAGGTCAACGTCGCCGAGTATATCCGCTCGCTTCCGGAGGGCTTCGATTCTCTGCTGCGGGAGCGGGGAAATTCGCTTTCAACCGGGCAGAAGCAGCTGGTTTCGTTTGCCCGGGCGCTGGCCCACAATCCGCGCATTCTGATTCTGGACGAGGCGACCTCGAGCGTGGATACGGAGACTGAGTTCCGCGTGCGCGAGGCGCTGACCCGGCTGGTGGAAGGACGCACGTCGCTGATCATCGCCCACCGGCTTTCGACCATTCAGCGGGCGGACAAGATCATCGTGATGCACAAGGGCAAGGTCCGCGAGATGGGCACGCATCAGCAGCTGCTGGCGGCGCGGGGCGTGTACTGGAAGCTGTATCAGTTGCAATACAAGGACCAGGAGTTGTCGGTGGGCGCGGGGCTGGCTCCGCAGGCAGAGGCGCCAGCGGATTAGTCCGGCTGCGGAGTTGGGTATCTTGCCTTCCCACCTTAGCCGCAAAAACGGCGGCGAAGGTGGGGCACCCGGCTGTTTTGCTAAATACCGCACAGGATGTCAAACCAGGCAATCATCGGCGAACTTACACGGAGGATGGGCAATGCCAATCAATATTTATGAAGGCGTCACGTTGGAGCGGAAAGCATTCGTGATGGAGGAAAACATCTTCCGGAATTGCACCCTGATCGAGTGTTCGCTGTTTTATTCGGGCGGAGTTGTGGAGTGGGTGAATACCAACTTCCAGAATTGCACGTGGGGCTTCCGCGGGCCGGCCAGAGAGACCATCCAGGTACTGTCCATGCTGGGGCTCTTGAAGTCCGGACCGCCGCAGCCGATCCATACGCCTTCGACAACCGGCCAGATGAATTAGAGACGCTGGAGTTTCCTGGTTCTTCAAAGCATGTTCACAGCCCTGGCGGCCAACAGCACGACAATCGTGAGAGAAATTGCAGATTGCAGCATCATCACGGCTTTGGCCCAGCGCGACAGGACCGCCGTATCCGTGGGAGACAATGCCGTGCTGGTGTTGAACGAGAGGAAGAGATAGTCGATAAAGCGGGGATGCCAGATGTCGGGCCTGATGGGAGATTCCGGATGCAGAGCCATCTGCGGGAAGAGAAATGCACCCTTGCGATGAAAGCTCTCCTTCTCCCTCTGGTGCGGGCCTCCGGCATCCAGCCTCCAGTACCACGAGGCGAACACCAGCACGTTGCTGATCCACAAGGACCCGGCCGAGCGCAGCAATTGAACCGGCGCCTGCTTATGGGCGGGCAAAGCACGGATCAGAAGGGCGAGGGATACAACCAGTGCAGTGGTCACCGCCCCGCTGAGAACCAGGCCGATGACATAGGCCTTCTCTTCGTCATATTTCGAATGAAAAAACATAACGGCGGTTGCGAGCACCACAAAGACCACCGAAAGAAGCCAACGTGGGCCAACGCTCAACATCTCAGGCAGGGCGAAATTAAGCGCAACCACGGAACTCAGCGCAATGAGTACAGGCCAACGAGGCTCGGCATGAGGCGGTGGGGTTGCCATTGCCCGCATGATAGCACCCGCTTGCAAGATTCGCGCTGGCCATGGCAAAGACAACGACCCCACATCTGCCAGCGGCGGCAGATTATGGAGCACCCTCGAATGGGGGAATAAATCCGCGGCGATTCGGTTATGGATGGCAACGGCGGCGCATGGATGAGATCAAGCCCTGCGACCGTTCCGACGGAGATATGGTTATGAACCGAATTCAGAGTGAGCCCACCATTGCCAAGCACGGACACAGAACCGCAGTTGTGTTTGCGGCCATTCTCGCGCTCGCCACAATTGCCAGCGCAGCGGATATGTCAGGGCATTCACACAAGAAAGGGAATTTGAAAATTGCGGAGCAGACGGAGGTTGGCGGGATCGCGCTGCAGCCGGGAGACTACCAGGTGCGGGAGATCGACTCCGCGAGTGGGCCGGTGGTGGAGTTCGTGCGCCAGTTCGAAAACTTCACTGTAATGGACTCGGGACTCCCAGTGCATGAGGAGGAAGTGGTGGGGAAGGTGAAGGTGAGCGAGCAGGCATTGGGTTCGCTACCGAAACACACGCAGTTACAACTGGAGCCGAAGACCGCGGACGCAGTCGGCTTGGTGATCCGTGGCGATGGCGTTGCGTACTCGTTCTCCCCATCGTCGATGAGCGCCGAGGCAGAATCGTGTGTACAAATAACGGGCCACAGCACTAAGGCTGTTACCAGATCGGTTTTTCCTGCTTTCCCAGGTTAGCGCCGCAAAACCCCGCGGCGCGGAACCTGGGGCACCCGCCGGTGTTTGAGGGATGCAGCTTTTCGGAAAACGCTTCAGCTGCAACAAACTTCCGCAGCGATAACCGCAGCCCTTGCCCGCAACGATTGCTCCAGCGATAGTCGATTATTCGCGCAGCCAATCCTCGCGCGCAAGGGTTTCAAAGCGGGTAGAGCCTTTGAGAAAAGCGAGCTGGATGGTGTCGGTGGGACCGTTGCGCTGCTTGGCGACGATGATCTTTGGCTTTGCCTTCCAGCTCGGGGTTCTGGCGGTCGTAGTATTCGGGGCGATAAATAAACATGACGATGTCGGCGTCCTGCTCGATGGAACCGGACTCGCGGAGATCGCTGAGCTTAGGCTCGGTGTCTTTGCCGCGAGTCTCCGTTGCGCGGCTTAGCTGCGAGAGGGCGATGACGGGGATTTTCAATTCCTTGGCAATGGCCTTGAGGCCGCGCGAGATGGCGGAGACTTCCTGCGTGCGGTTCTCGTAGCGGCGCCCGCCGGGGGCCGAGGCCGACATGAGCTGCAGGTAATCGATGACAATCAGGTCGAGTCCGTCTTTGTCCATGGCTTTGCGCCGGGCCTTGGCGCGCACTTCGGTGAGCGAGATGCCAGGGGTGTCGTCGATGTAGAGCGGCGCCTGGATCAATTTGTCGAGCGCGGTGCGGAGTTTGCCCAGGTCTTCGCGGGCGAGGAAGCCGGTGCGCATCTGGTGGGCATCCACACGGGCCTGGGAGCACAGCATGCGGTTGAGCAGCGCTTCCTTGGACATTTCCAGCGAGAAGACGGCGACGCTTTTGCCGCCCTGCACGGCGGCGTTTTCCGCGATGTTGATGGCAAAGGCGGTTTTTCCCATGGAGGGACGGGCGGCGATGATGATGAGGTCGGACTTTTGCAGGCCGCTGGTCATGTCATCGAGATCGGCATAGTGAGTTTCCAGGCCGGTGACGCGGCCGCCGCGCTGGAAGAGCTTGTCGAGATCGCCGCCGAACGACTCCATGGCGATGCTGCGAATGTCGGTGAGCTGCTGTCCGCTGCGCTCTTCCGAGAGGTTGAAGATGCTGGACTCGGCGGCGTCGATGACCTCGGCGGCGGAGCTGGTCTGCTCCAGCGCCTGAGAGATGACCGAGTTGGCGGCGTGGATGAGGCCGCGCAGCATGGCCTTGTCGCGCACGATGCGGACGTAGTGCTCGAGCGAGGAGCGGCGCGGGACGCCATCGGTGAGCGAAGCCAGATAGCCGGCGCCGCCGACTGCGTCCAGCTCCTTATAGCGCAGCAGCTCCTCGGTGAGGGTGACGATGTCGATCGGGCGGTTGGTCTCGGAGAGCTCGGCGATGCGCTGGTAGATGCGGCGATGCGCGTCGAGAAAAAAGTGGTCGGACTTGAGGGTCGAGAGCGCTTCGTTCTGCAGGTTGTTGTCCAGCAGAATGGCGCCGAGGATAGAGCGCTCGGCTTCTGGACTGGCGGGAAGACCGCGATCGAGACTGAAATCGGTTGCAGGCATAGGTACGACGACTAAATCCTTGCAGAGAGTTTGCCCTGCGTGGAAAAACAAGAGCAACCACAACGACAGAAGGCTGCAGATTTGTAGGGCATTGACTCCCACCTTAACCGCAAAAAACGCGGTGAAGGTGGGGCACCCGGCGATTGATTAAATTCTAACGCGAAAATTTAAGCCCGGAGAAGCCAGCCGCCTCTCCGGGCTTTCAACCTTGTGCAGCGGTGTGCATGGTGACTGACTCCCGACTGCGGAGCGGCCCGGTTGCCTAGGAGGCGCGAAACTCGGTTGGAGTGCGGCTCCGGTCTAGCGACGGGTACAGGCCTGATGGCCCTCCGGTCACTGACGCTTGGCCGCCGGCTGCAATCGCTTGCGCCGTAGCGGTGGCAAAGCCTGGGTTGCGCGAAGCGCGAACCCAAGGCTCCGAATCCGCCTCCAACCGAACTTCGCAATGCCTTTCGCCGTTTCCCTGGCCGGGAAGCACCACGCATCCGCTGCATTCGGTTGCGTTGAATCAAGAGTGCCGCAGAGCGGGCAGGAGGGAAATGGAAAACGGCAGGGACGCTGTGGCAAAGCTGTTTCTAACCGCGAAATGCTGTGGAAGAGTGTGGAAAACCCAGGCAATCACACTTGCGACTAGGGCGCGGGCTCGGGCTCGATGAGGCTGCGGAAGCGGCGGAAGAGGCGCAGGGAGGCATCGACCAGTTGATCTTCGCTCTTCTTCTCGTGCATGGAGGATTTGGGTTGCTCGGTACCGCTCCACAACACCGCGCGGTCGTGGGCGTCGAGGATGAGCAGGCGAATCTGGGTGACGTCGGCAGAGACGACCGTCTTGCTGTTGGCGCCGCTGCTGACGCTTGCACCGGTGTTGGAAAGGGGAGCACTGATGGAGACGATGAGGTCGGCCCTGGCAGGATCGGCGGCCAATTCGTAGCGGCCCCATCCCTGGAAGGCATCGCCGATGACGTCATTGGGGATGCGTCCACCGGAGTGCTCGATGTAAATGGTGTGGGCGGCCATGAGGCGGGCATGCGGCGAGATTGCCGCAGGCTGCGCCGGCTGCTGCGCGGAGACGGAGGCGCAGGCAAGAAGCAGCGCAACGGCGAGGGCGGCCAGGGTCAGCGAGATTCTAGTGCGCGTTCTTTGCGGTGTAATTCGTATCTCCATCGGTTACCAGCTCTTGAGATATTTTGCCATGGCGCGAACCTCGCGGTTGGTGGTTTTTACGCGGTGCATGATGGCGAAGCCGGGATTGAGCGGCTTGCGTCCCAGCCTGCGGTAAACGGCCTCGGGATCGCGGATGAAATCCTCGACGGTCGGCTCGTCATATTGCGGCAGGATGTTGGCCAGGTTGGGACCGCCGCCGGAGAAGTGGCAGCTGGCGCATCCCAGGCGAACAAAAGTTCGCTGGCCCAGATCGAGTTCGTAGACGTGATAGGCGGCCCAGAGAGCGAACCCGGCGATGGAGAGGAGAATCAGCCATTTCAATGTTCGAAGCACGTATTCTCCTTCGCTCTTTACGCTCCCACCTTAGCCGCAAAAAACGCGGCGAAGGTGGGGCACCCGCGGTTCATTCCCGATGCTAATTCCTTAGCGCTGCGCCGCGAGGAAATAGGAGATCATCTCGATGTCGTGGTGCGAAATCGGCTGGGCCGGCATGGTGGCATAGCCGGGATTGAGCGGCTTGCGTCCCAGGCGGGCATATACGGTTTCCGGGTTGGACAGCCACTCCACGAACGTCTGGCGGTCGTATTTGTTTCCCACCTGCGCCAGCGAGGGCGCGCCGCCGGCATTGTGGCAGCTGGGACAGCTGAGATGCTCAAAGGCCTGCTGGCCCTCGGCGACCTGATGGCCGCGATAGAAGATGGCGACGGCGACCACGAAGCAGATGGCCAGCACCACTGCTTGCCAAGGTTTCAGCTTCAATGTGGGCCTCCCTTTGGATGCATGTGAGTATGCCTGAAATGACAAGAGGCGGGAAGTGAGAAGATTCTGCGTTGAGAAAATGTGCTCGCTGCGAAGGACGCCGCTCCGGCCGCGGCGCTCGTTGCTCAGGAAGACACTCTCAAAAGTTGCCTTGTTCCGGTAAGCTCTAAACGGAAACCATGCTGAAACCTTTGATCCATTTTGCGGCGTATGGGTTCGCACTGCTGGCGCTGTGCGGGCTGGGATACTTGATGCTTTCGCTGTGGAGCGAGTGGCGCTTTTTGAAGCGGCGGCGCGCGGCGGGAGCGCAGGCAGTGGGAGGATTCACGCCTCCGGTGAGCATTCTGAAGCCGCTGCGGGGCACGGACCGGCAGATGTATGAGAGCTTCCGCTCGCACTGTTTGCAGGATTATCCACGGTACGAAATCGTCTTCGGCGTGAACGATGCGAACGACGAAGCGGTGGCGGAGGTGGAGCGGCTGCGGCGGGAATTCCCGGCGCACGAGATTCGGTTGGTAGTGTGTCCGGAGCCGATGGGCAGCAATCGCAAGGTGAGCAACCTGGCGCAGATGATGCGAGAGGCTAAGTACGAGTACATCGTGGTGAATGACAGCGATATCCGGGTAGAGCGCGATTATCTGCGGCGGATCGTGGCGCCGATGGAGGATGGGCGCACGGGGATGGTTACATGCCTGTATCGGGCGGAGGCGGGGCGCAGTTTGGCTTCGCGGATGGAGGCGGTGACGATTGCCACCGACTTTGCCGGAGGGGTGCTGTGCGCGGTGGAGTTGGAGGGCGGACTGCACTTCGGGCTGGGCTCGACGCTGGCGTTTCCGCGGGCGGCCGCTGAGGCGATTGGAGGGTTGGAGGCGCTGGTGGAGTATCTGGCCGACGATCATGAACTGGGGCGGATGATCGCCGAGGCGGGATACAAGGTGGTGCTGAGCGAGGTAGTGGTGGAGACGTTTCTGCCGGAGTACGGGTGGCGGGCGATGTTCGAGCACCAGCTGCGCTGGGCGCGGACGGTGCGCGACCTGCGCAAGTGGGGCTACGTGGGCGTTCTGCTGACCTTTGGACTGCCGTGGGCGATGGCGGCGGCGGTGTGCGCAGGCGGTGCGGCGTGGTCTCTGGTGCTGCTTGGGGCGGTGACCGCGGCGCGGTTCGCCTCAGGATACTTGTTGTGCGGACTAATTTTGAACGACCGGCAGACGCTGGGGGATTTGTGGCTGATTCCGGCAAGAGATGTGGTGGGAGTGGCGATCTGGTTCGCCAGCTTTGGCGGAGATACGATCGTGTGGCGCGGGGAGAAGTTTCATTTGAAGGATGGGAAACTGACGAGGGCGTAGGGAAGGTTCAAACTTCCGGCATAAAGACCAAGTCCCCATATTCTTGGTGGCTGAAATGACCTTGGAACAGCACAGAATATTTGAGCGGTGCTGGGGTCCTTCGCTTCGCTCAGAGTTTGTGACTTTATTGATTTTGTGGCGTTTTTCGCAACGTAAGTATCTGTATTTGCAACACCGATTTTTTGAGAAATCGAAAAAGTCACAAACTCTCAGGATGACACTCTCAAAACATTTACGGTGGCTACGCATCTGCACCGAGCGCGTGCGTTCAGTCTGGCTGTGCGTGGGTGGCGCGTTGGATGGAGACGATGCGGCCGCCGGGGGTGAAGCGGTAGAGCTCGCCGCGCCAGCGGAAGTGGCTGCCGCCGCAATAGCTGGCGAGCCAGACGACCCAGCCCAGTAGATCGCGCAGGGGGTAGAGCCAGCACAACGTGAGGGCGCGGCGGTCTCCGATGACGGCGTAGCCGATGGCGGCGGATTGGGCGATGCGGCTGAGCAGGCTCCAACTCAACAGGGCGATGCCGAGGGTGGGATGGCCGAGCGCGAAGGCGGCGATGAGGCCGAGGAGTCCGAAGGGAACGGCGAAGGTGAGGCCGGTGCCGAGGTGTCCGCGAGGGCGCGAGTAGCGGGTGCTCTGCATCCAGCGCAGTTGGGTGGCAAATGTTTGTTGCAACGACTGGGCGCAGAGAATGTGGCCAACTCGATGGTGCGAGAGCAGGACGCGGTATCCGGCGGCGTGGACGCGGTGGCCGAGGACGAAGTCGTCCGAGTAGTAGTCAGAAGTAGAGGCGATGCCGCCGATCTTTTCCAATGCATCGCGGCGCAGGGCGATGGCCGCGCCGAGGGCGAAGCGCATGCCTTCCATCATGTCGGCAATGAGGACGCCGGAGGGGAGTTCGACCGACATGCCCAGGGCTTCCAGATGCGACCAGAGGCCGCTGGCAGGGATGCCCGCGTAGAGGCAGGTGACGAGGGCGGTATCGGGATCGAGCAGCGGAGGTACAACGTTGCGCAGGAAATCGGGACGGACGAGGATGTCGCTGTCGCTGATGACCAGATATTGGTTGTTGCAACTGGCAATCATCTTGTCGAGTGACCAGACTTTGGCGCTGGGCCACTCCGGTTCGCCGGAGAGCACGATGCGGGTGGCTACTTGGGGATGGCGCGCGCGCAGGCGTTCGACGACGGCGAGCGCAGGGTCGGCGGAGTTGCGGCATCCGAAGACGATTTCAAAGGCGGGGTAGTCCTGGAGGAAAAAGCTTTCGAGTGTTTCTTCCAGGCGAGGCTCGGCACCGTGGAGCGGTTTGAAGACGCTGACCATGGGAAGCGAGGCGGGATCGATGGAGGCGACGGCGAGCGACTGGACACGGGCCAGGCGCAGATGACGCACGGCCGCCGTCAACGCCATGACGAGAAAAACCGTGGAAGATGCCGTGCCGACCAGGGCGACGGCCAGCAGCGCGCGCCAGAGCAGGGCGGTGTACACGATCAGGGACGCGGTCATGGGCGCGGCGCCGGGATCGTCATCAGGATCGATGTTCCGAGTTCGGTGAGGCGCAAGGAGGCGGTTGCGGTGAGGTAACCTTTGCGGCGGCACCAGTCGGTGAGGCGGTCGGCGAGTAGATCGAGGGGGACACGGGCGCCGATTTCGAGGAGTCCGTCGGCGACGGGGAGGGTGTCGTCAAAGACGGAGTCGTTGGTGAAGCTGCGCATGGCGAAGTTGTCGAGCCAATGGATGGGCGCGGGAGTGGGGACGCCATCGTGGAAGTACTCGACGCGGATTTTGCGGGCGAACATGGGGAAAGTATAAGCGGGCGGAGGGTGAGAATGGATTGCTCTCCCACATTCGCAAATAAGCGGAGGAGGTTCGCAACGCTTTCCACATCCCACATTTGCCAACAACGGGCAAATATGGGCCACCCGTCGTTTATTTGAGATGCACCTTCTTCATCTTCTTTCCCAGACGAAGAACAAAGCTATTGGGCACCTCGAAGACAACCGGTCCCTCGATCAGCCGACCATCCAGTCGTACCGCTTTCTCTTTAATCTTGCGAACTGCCTCTGAGCGCGAAGCAGCGAGACCAGATTCCTTTACGAGCTTATCGAGGCGAAGATAGCGCGGCACTTCTTCCAGCGCAGCTCCAAGTGGCTGCGCCGAGCCAAGGTCATCAGGTTCCAAAGTAATTTCGGCGAGATCGATTTCGATCTCTTCGAGGTTTTCGGGGACTTCATCTTTCTGGAATTGTTTGGCCCAGTTTTCTTCGGCGGCCTCGGCATCGGCGGAGGAATGGAAGTCACTGATGATGCGTTTAGCTAAATCTTTTTTGGCGCGCATGGGGTGGAGCGGGCCGTGGGCCACGTCGTTTTTGAGGTCTTCGATCTGCGGGATGGTGAGGTCGGTGAGCAGCTCGTAGTAGCGCCACATGAGGGCGTCGCTGATGGACATGAGCTTGCCGAACATCTCCTGCGCGCTTTCGGTGATGCCAACGTAGTTGCCGTAGGACTTGGACATTTTGCGCTCGCCGTCGAGTCCTTCGAGCAGCGGCATGGTGAGGACGATCTGCGGGGGGAAGCCGTAATCCTGCTGAAGCTTGCGGCCCATGAGCAGGTTGAACTTCTGGTCGGTGCCGCCGAGTTCGACGTCGCACTCCAGGGCGACCGAGTCGTAGCCCTGCATCATGGGATAGAGCAGTTCGTGGACGCTGATGGGCTTTTCTTCCTGGAAACGGCTGTGGAAGTCCTCGCGCTCCAGCATCTGCGAGACGGTGAACTTGGCGGCCAGGCGAACGAAGGCCTCAAAGTCGAGCTTGCAGAGCCACTCGGTGTTGTAGCGGACCTCGGTCTTTTTCTCGTCGAGAATTTTGAAGACCTGCGCCTTGTAGGTTTCGGCGTTGGCATCAAGCTGACCGCGAGTGAGCGGCGGACGGGTGGCGTTGCGCCCGGTGGGGTCGCCGATGAGTCCGGTGCCGTCTCCGATGAGGAAGATGACGGTGTGGCCCAGGTCCTGGAAGTGCTTGAGCTTGCGGATGAGGACGGTGTGGCCCAGGTGCAGGTCGGGCGCGGTGGGGTCGAAGCCGGCTTTGATGCGCAGGGGCTTGCCGCTTTGCAGAGACTTTTCGAGGCGCTCGCGCAGATCGCTCTCACGGATGATTTCGACGGAACCTTTGCGCAGGTAGGCCAGTTGCTCGGCCACTGGGCGGAAATCAGGGGGTCGGAAGGTGGACATGGTTTTGATTATAAGGTTTCAAGGTTTCGCAGGTTTCAAAGTTTCAAAAGGTTTCAAGGTTAAGTGCAAGAGCAAAGGCGGGTGGCGGGATGGGCATGTTGCTTTCCCACCTTAGCCGCGCAAAAAAACGCGCGCCGAAGGTGGGGCACCCGGCGGCGATCAAGATGACACTTCTGTGAGACGGGCTGATATATTCGTCGCATGCTGAAAGTGAAATTGCTGACCGAGACGGCCAAGGCGCCGACGATTGCACATCCGGGGGAAGACCTGGGATATGACCTCTATGCCAGCGAGGCAGTGACCATCGCTGCGCGCGGCAATGCCACGGTTGCGACCGGAGTGGCGATTGAATTGACTTCGGCGGCGGGCGAGCCGCTGGGGGCGCTGCTGCGCGATAAGTCTTCGATGGCGGCGCGGCGGCTGACCTGCACCGGTGGGGTGATTGACTCGGGATATCGCGGCGAGGTGCGGGTGCTGATGGAAAACCTAGGTGAGGCCGCGGCGGAGATTCATGCGGGCGACAAGCTGGTGAACCTGATTCCCTACCCTGTGCTGACGACCCCAGTGGAGGTGGTGGAGGAACTTGCCGGGAGCCGGCGCAAGGACGGCGGGTTCGGATCGAGCGGGCGAAAATAAAGAGGACGGCTGCTACTGCGTTTTTCCTTCAACTTTATGGGCCGCTTCGCTGGTCTTCTCGGCGGACTTGTGCGCGACTTTCTTGGTCTCCTTCTTGGTGGCATGGTAGGCTTTTTTGGTGCCCTTCTCAGTACCGTGGGCCGCATGGTGGACCGCTTTCCCTGTGTCCTTAGCGGCGTCCTTCATGTCATGGCCGGCGTCGTGCATATCCTGTTTGGCACCGCTTGACTGGTCGTGGTCGTCTTGCGCAATGGCGGGGATGCCTGCGCCCAGAAGAAGGGCGAGCGCAGTGTTCATGAGGATTTTTGCCATCTTCTCTGTCCTTGTGTCCGGAATTTAGGCTGGATTCATCCAGTTGGACGCCGGCTGCGATGAGAAGGATGCCCGCTTGCCCCGTGGCAATGGTCTCATTCCCAAACTC
This sequence comes from uncultured Acidobacteriota bacterium, assembly GCA_963742165.1. GTDB lineage: Bacteria > Acidobacteriota > Terriglobia > Terriglobales > Acidobacteriaceae > TOLSYN. Next base: position 96,981 of record CAVUKX010000003.1, read on the forward strand.
CGGGTGCGCAAGGTAAAATTGATTGTTCGCCGCAAAGGTCCCACATCTGCCAAAAACAGGCAGATATGGGGCACCCCAGGGTTTAGATTTCGATAAAGTTTCGAGATGAGATTGGAGCAATACTTTCATGGCGATTATTGCCACACAAATGCGTCCGGGCATGATTATCAAGCACAACAACGAGCTGCACTCGGTATTTACCGTGGAGCACCGTACGCCCGGCAACCTGCGCGCCTTCATCCAGGCCAAGCTGCGCAACCTGCGCACGGGCGCCATGTTCGAACACCGCTTCCGCTCGGGCGATGCGATTGACAAGATCGTGGTGGACGAAAAGAAGATGGAGTACCTGTACAACGACGGCGACAACTACTTCTTTATGGACATCGAGAGCTACGAGCAGACGGCGCTGAACCGCGACGTGCTGGGCGACACGGTGGAATACCTGACGCCGAATCTGCAGGTGTCGGTGGAGTTTTTCGACGAAAAGGCGGTGGGCGTGGATCTGCCGCAGACCGTGGAACTGACGATTCTGGAGACCGAGCCGGGACTGAAGTCGGCAACCGCCTCCAGCGTGACCAAGCCGGCCAAGACCGAGACCGGACTGATCGTGCAGGTTCCGCCGTTCGTCAACGAGGGCGACCGCATCCGCGTGGACACCGCGGAAGGCACTTACCTGTCTCGCGCGTAAGACTTGCCGCGACAGGAGCAAAGCCAAGGCAACAGCTAAAGATCAACCTCCCCACCCTAGCCAAAGGAAGGCCAGGATGGGGCACCCGCAGAGCGCGTTTCCCGGAGGATAGCGATGGCCCGGATGTTTCGCCGGTACCTGGTGACGGGGCGGGTGCAAGGGGTGGGCTTCCGCTGGTTTGTGGAGCGCGAGGCGCGGCTGATCGGCGTGGGCGGCTGGGTACGCAATCGCGACGACGGGGCGGTGGAAGTACTGGCCTCGGGAACGGATGCGCAGCTGGGCTCGCTCTACGACAAGTTGCGGGAAGGACCCCGCGCGGCGCGTATCGATAGAGTCGAAGTGGACGAAGCCGCGCCGTTCGGCGGATACCAGACATTTCAAATTGAAGAAACGCGGTGATCATTTTGCCTGAGACTAGAGCCGTCATGGCTGCCGAAGACCTGAAAAAACTGATTCGGGAGATTCCCGACTATCCCAAGCCGGGAATTCTGTTTTACGACATCACCACGCTGATCAAGGACCGCGCCGGCTTTGCCCGCGTGGTGGACTTCATGACCTCGCCCTACCTGGACAAGAACATCGATCTGGTGCTGGGGATGGAGGCGCGCGGCTTTATCTTTGGCCCGGCCATGGCCTACCGGCTGAACGCGGGATTCATTCCGGTGCGCAAGGCGAAAAAGCTGCCCGGAGAAATTATCAGCCACACCTACGATTTGGAGTACGGCACCGACACGCTGGAGATTCACAAGGACGCGATTCAGCCGGGACAGCGCGTGCTGATTGTGGACGATCTGCTGGCCACGGGCGGCACGGCTGAGGCAGCAGCCGCGCTGGCCAATAAGCTGGGAGCCGACATCTGCGGGCTGAGCTTTGTGGTGGAGCTGGACTTTCTGCATGGACGGCGGCGGCTGGCTCCGTACGAAGTGTTCTCGCTCTTGCATTACGCCGAGTAAGTTAAAAACTTCGAATCGGGGGCGGAAATACGGTTTGCAAAGGGGTGCGGCGCAATGGCCGCGCCCTTTGTTTGTGCGGATGGCCGCGGCGATGAGACAGGCACCGGGTTCACGGCATACCTGCAGAGGTGATTGCGGTCACTGAAAAATATGGTGGGGAGCAGTAATTTTGGCAGTGACAGGAGTGTGTGCCATGACACACGCCGCAATCATCGATGCTCTCTTCTCCATACCCCAAAAGGGCCGGGTGGTTCAGATTGCCGACTGTATTCCCTTTCTTGAAGATCTAGCCCCGCGGATGAAAATCAGTGGGATTGCCGGCGCGGTGGTGGTTCACGGCAACTGTTTGCACTGCCAGTACCAATGGAACTGCGCGGACCGCAAGACTCACGAAATTGCCAGCATTGTTGCGCGGTATCCGCGGCAGTTGCGCGGACTGGCCGCCTATGACCCGCTGCGCATTGGGGAGAGTCTGCGCTGGATTGACGATGCCGTAAGCAAGGGCGAGCTGGCCGGAGCCTATGTGCAGGCCGAGTGCTGCGTAACCGGGCTGGACGCGCCGCGAATGTATCCGCTGTACGGACTGTGCGCCAAGCTGCGCGCGCCGGTCGTGGTGGACTTTGGCAGCCGCGACCGTTGGGTCTATCACCGTCCGCAATTGGAGGTAGTGGCGGCGGATTTTCCCGAGTTGGATCTTCTGCTGGCCGCGCCGCCGCAGAGCGAGAGCCGCGTGATGGTGCAGATGATGCAGCAGTTCCCGCGGGTGTCGTTTTTACTGGGGCCCCAGGAGCTGCAGCAGAGTGAATCCCTGTGCGAGTACCTGGAGTTGCAGGGGCGCGACCGGGCCCTGTTCTGCTCGGCTTCCGAGGAGTGGTCGCAGGCGGTGCTGGTTGCCAGGGGGGTTCCACTGAGCCCGGCGGCGCGGCGAGCCTATCTAAGGGAAAACGCAGCCAAGGTTTTCGGCTTTGCGATCGAAGCCTCCGGCTTTCTCGCGTAAGAGCAGCTTCGAGCTTGACACAAGTTGCGAACTCCTAATATTCGCAGAGGAAGGTTTTGTTCTCCTGTAACGGGAATGGCCTTTGGCTTGCGAAAGCGCACGCCGATTGCCAACATTTCGTGCTGGAAGGCTTGCGCTGCGGGCGGCTCTCCCATAGCATCGATTTCACTAAAGGTGCCGACCTGCAAAGTTAGTGATGGGGTGGAACACCACTGCGGACCGATACTTCTAAATAGGGTGCTCGACTCGACAATTGGTTTGGTGTGCTGATCCCCAGTTGGATCGGCCTAAAGAACCACGGAGGGCGCCCACCTTGGTGATCCGGTTCCAGCAACCCCACCCCACACGGCTAAGCGGGCCGGAACCTTTTCGCTGGAATGATTCCGGCTGGCTATTCCTGGCCCCGGATTTACGATCTCTTCACTTCCCTGCGACCCAGGCGCGGGGCTCTCCATCTACAATAGAGACGTGCACCCACAACTATTTCATATTGGCTCGTTTGCACTGCCCACCTACGGCTTTCTGGCCGCGCTGGGCATGATTTGCGGTTTAGCGGTTATCTTCCGGCTGGCGCGCTTTCGCGGGCTCGACCCCGACACGATGTGGAACCTGGGGGGCATCGCGGCATTCAGCGGAATTCTTGGCTCCAAGCTGCTGCTGCTGATCAATGACTGGCGCGACTACGCGGCCGATCCGGGGCGCATCTTCAGCATGGCGACCTTGCAGTCGGGCGGAGTGTTTTCCGGTGGGCTGTTGCTGGCGCTCGCCTGCAGTTGGTGGTATCTGCGGCGTCACAATATTCCGTTTCTTACGGCGGCCGACGTGTTTGCGCCGGGAGTTGCTCTGGGGCACGCCTTTGGGCGCATCGGCTGTCTTTCGGCGGGATGCTGCTATGGGCGGCCGACCAACCTGCCTTGGGCCATTACCTTTCACAATCCCTTGGCGGCCGAGCTCAGCGGCACGCCGCTGAATCAGCCGCTGCATCCCACGCAGCTGTATGAGTGTGTGGCCGAGGTGATTAACTTCGCCTTCCTGTACTGGCTGTGCAAGCGGAAGAAGTTCGAGGGCCAGGTGATCGCGCTGTTCATGATCGTCTACGGCATCGAACGCTTTGTGTTTGAGTTCTTCCGCGGCGATGGGGGGCGCGGCGAGGTGCTGGGCGGGTTGATATCCGGAACCCAGGCGATCGCGCTGGGACTGGTGATCGGTGGATTTGTGATTTATCTGCGCCGTACGCCTTTGCTGCGCACGGTGAGCCCGGTGGCGGCCAAGACGACAGCTCCCACGGCGTCGCGGGCGTAAGCAGCTGCAGGTTTCAGAGTTTCAAGGCGTCAAAGTTTCAAAGTTAAGGGCAACACCAAGGTCTAAGGCAAACCGGGCAGCGTCGACTCCCCACATTCGCCAGAGGAAGGCGGATGTGGGGCATCCGCCCGGCCACCCGGTTCCAAGTCAACGGCCCCATCCAGGCCAAAGGATGGCTTGAATGGGGCACCCTTGGCGTTACCCTGCTATCCTCATTAGGATGGCACGCAAAGTTACAACCCCTGCAAAGGCCGAGCCGCTGGACTCCGAAGAGCTATTGACGGAAGCAGAAGCGATTCCCGAATTACACGAAGAATACCTGGCACCCACCGTTTTTTATGCGGCGGAGGAAGACGCCGGGCTGCGCCTGGACCACTTTCTGGTGGCCCGGATTCCGGATGTGAGCCGGGTTCGGGTGCAGCAGCTGGTGGAGCAGGGCAAGGTGCTGGTGAACGAGCGCACGGCCAAGGCTTCGCTGAAGCTGAAGGGCTGCGAGGTGATCGAGATTACCGGGACGGTCGAGGCGGCTCCGCTGAAGGCCTTCGCCGAGAACATACCCATCGAGGTGGTGTTCGAGGACAAGGAGCTGGCTGTGGTGAACAAGCCGGCGGGAATGGTGGTGCACGCCAGTTCGGGCAGCGCCGAAGATGCGCGCAACCGCGGGACGCTGGTGAATGCGCTGCTGTTTCGCTTCAACCAGCTGAGCGAGCTGGGAGGCGAGTTGCGGCCGGGGATCGTGCATCGGCTGGACAAGGACACCAGCGGCTTGATGGTGGTGGCGAAAAACGATGTGGCGCACCGCAAGCTGGTGGAGCAGTTTTCGTCGCGCCAGGTGCACAAGACCTACCTCGCATTGGTGCACAACTGGCCCAAGGCGGAGCAGGGGACGGTGAACGATCCGATTGGACGCGACCCGCGCAACCGTACGCGGATGAGCATCACCGGGATCGATGCGCGGACGGCGGTTTCGCACTACAAGGTGGTGGAGCGGCTGCTGACGCCGTACGGACGCTTTGCCATGGTCGAGGTGCGGATCGAAACCGGGAGGACACACCAGATCCGGGTGCACATGGGCTCGATCGGGCATCCGGTGGTGGGCGACACGCTGTATGGCGCGCCGCAGATTCTGCTGCCGAATACGTTGGCCCGCGAACGCCAGGGAAACGCAATCAGCTCGCGCACCGAGGCCAAAAAGGCGCGGGCGCACGGCGAGAGCGCGGCCACGCTGTCGCTGGCGCGGAATTTTCTGCATGCGGCGCATCTGCACTTTACCCATCCCAAGAGCGGCAAGGCGGTGGAATTCACGGCGCCGCTGCCCGCGGACCTGCAGACATTTCTGGAGAAATTGCGGCGGCTGTCCGAGCCGGTTGGGTGAAGAGCGGATGCTGGTCGGGTACGCGGCAAAGGATGCCGCTCCGGTCACGGACGCTGAGGTAACGCTGCGCTGCTGGTCGCGGACGCACGCTTATTGCCGGTCGCTTATCCATTTGGCAGCTTGGGACGCCGTTATACACTTGGAAGATGATCAAGCTGGGTACAGCTTTGTTTGCCGCCGTGCTGCTGCTGAGCTGTGCGGCTGGCGCACAGAGCTCGCAGAGCAATACGAACGATCTGCCGTCGGCGCCTTCGGCGATGCAGCCGCACTTTCCAGGCGCACCGGCCCAGCCTCCGCAGCCTGCACCGGCTCCGGCAACTCCTCCGGCCAATGCTTCTCCGCTGACGACGCTTCCGCCCGCCCCGGTTCCACCGGCGGCGGCACAGAGCGCAGGCGCGGCACCGAACTCCACTGCCGGACAGCAGGCCCCGAAGGCGGGCGGCGCAGCGGAGGCAGAAGAGCCCGGCGAGTACCGCATTGGCGTGGAAGTCGATCTGGTCAATCTGATTTTTACCGCGACCGACAAACACGGCCACTTCATCAAGGACCTGAAGCAGGACGATATACGGCTGCTCGACGAGGGCAAGCCGCCGGCGCAGATCGCGGCCTTTGAGAGCGAGACGGGACTGCCGCTGCGGGTGGGCCTGGTGATCGACGCCAGCAACTCGATTCGCGACCGCTTCCGCTTCGAACAGGAGGCGGCGGTCGAGTTTCTGCAGCAGGTGGTGCGACCCAAGTCGGACCTGGCGTTCGTGATCGGCTTCGACTCGGTCACTGACCTGACGCAGGATTACACCGACGACACCGCTGCGCTGGCCAGCGGCGTGCGGGTGCTGCGTCCGGGCGGCGGCACCGCGCTGCATGACGCGGTGATGGACGCCTGCGAAAAGCTCTCCAAGGCGCCGGTTCGCGGCTCGGCACGGCGGGCCATCATTCTGCTGAGCGATGGCGATGACAACCAGAGCCGGCACACGCGCGAGGAGGCGATCCAAGCCGCACTGCGCGCCGAAGTCATCGTTTACGTGATCGACACCGATGTTACGGACTCGAACAAGAAGGGCGACAAGGTGCTGCTGCGCTACGCCGAGGCCACCGGCGGGCGGGTGTTCTTTCCGCTGACTTTGAACGAAGTTGCCAGCGCCTTCAGCCAGATTCAGGATGAATTGCGCAGCCAGTATGTGGTGGCTTACAAACCGCAGAATTTCGCGACGGACGGAAGCTACCACTCGATTACGATTGACGCGCCCAACCGGAACAACGTGAAGATCCGCACACGCAAGGGATACTACGCGCCGAAGGGCAAAGGGTAGGGGCGGGCTATTCCTTGGGAGCGTAATACCCCTTGCGAGCCTGAATTTTGTAGTCGGATGCGACCGCTTTGACTTCGAGCTTGCGGTATTTGCCGTCCAGTACGGGGTTGCCGGGAATGTAGCCGATCATGTACTGGCTGCGCAGCTCGGTGCCGATTTCGTCGAAGGCCTGGCGCAGCTTTTTCGGGTCGTTGCCGGCTTCGATGACACGCCCGCCGGTCTGACTGGCCAGCTTATGCATCTCGCTGTCACCGGGCATGAAGTGGGCGCGGTCGGCGATCATGATCACGTAGACGATGACCTCGGACCTCTGCGCCGCTTCGATGGCTTGGGTCAGGGTCTCGTCGCTGCCCTGGTCGCCTCCATCGGTAAGCAGAATCAGCGCCTTGCGGCCGGACTCCTGTTGCAGCTTCTCCCGGGATGCGAGGTAGACGGCGTCATAGAGCAGCGTGCCTTTGGGGCGCGAGACGGGGATGGTGCCCTGTCCGGCTCCGGCGATGCCGCCCGAACCGCTGCCGCCGCCGTCGTTGATCCGGGTCTGCTCCATGGCGCGCCGCAGCCTCTCGGCGTCGTTGGTGTAGTCCTGCAGCAGATTGACGGCGATGTCGAAGTTGATCAGAAAGGCCAGGTCCCTGGGAGTGAGGACATCGCGCAGGAAGGCTGCGCCGACCTCCTGCTCCATGGGAAGGACGCGGAACTGGCTACCGCTGGTGTCGATGAGCAGGCCGAGGGTGAGCGGCTGGTTGGATTCAGAGGCAAAGTATTTGATGGTCTGAGGCTTTTCGTCCTCGGTGACCTGGAAATCGTCTTTTTTCAGATTCGGAATCAGGGCGCCGCGCTTATCCTTGACGTTGAAGTAGATATTGACAACCTGTACGGTTACTTTAAGGGTCGCAATGGGCGGCTGCGCCGCGGTTCTGTCCTGCAGTTTGGGACCCTCGGGAATGGAATAGCCATCATCGTCGTCGGGAGCATTGGAGGCCCTGGGCGGATCTTGGGGCGGGCGCTGCGCCTGGAGGGCAGGCCCCGACATCAAAACAAATGCGATGACGGCGACGGCGGCAACGGCTGATCTGTTCCGGTTGGGCATGGCTCCTCGACGCTCCGGCCCGTAGTCTGGTATGTATTGAATTACCGCACTCGTAGGGTTAGTTGCTTGAAACAGAGTAACCGCTGCATGAAAATGTGTGGAGAAGATTTGGTTTAGCAATTCTGAAATTGTCGACCGGTGGTCGCGGAGGGTCTTCCAAATGCAGCGCCAGCGGCGTTTTGCAAGCGAGTTTATTGCGATTATGCTGTCGATCTTGTTCCCGCTCTGTGTGGCGGCGACGGCACAGCAGGGATTGCCGGAGGCTCCCAAGCCCCAAGCGGCGCCTCCCCTCACTGCGCAGCCCCAGCCGGGTGCACAGCAGTCTTTGCCTGAGGCGCCATCGGTGGGTGAACCGCCCCCAGCCCCGGAGCGCGTGCCCAGTTCGGTGGACACGGGCGCAGGCCAGGAAAACCCGGAGCCGTCGCAGGCTCCCGTGGGCCGGGTGATGCCCTCCAACCGGACGGCCAACGCGCCCAGCAGCGGATACGACGAGATGTCGGGCATCATTCGCGTCAACGTCAACACCGTGCCGGTCTCGGTCACGGTCAAGGACTCCGCCGGACACCTGTTTCCCGGACTCACCAAGGACAATTTCTCGGTGTATGAAGACGGAGTGAGGCAGCGCATCAGCTTCTTTACCAGCGATCCGTTCCCGGTTTCGGCGGCCATCGTGATCGACGTGGGGATGCCGGAGATCGCGCTGCGCAAGATCAAAGAGACGTTCGGCGCCCTGGTTGGCTCATTCAGCCAGTTTGACGAACTTTCCGTCTACACCTATGGCAGTACGGTGAACCAGCGGCAGGACTACCTGGCGGCGCTGGGCGACACCACAACCCGCACGCTGACCCGCCTGGAAGAAATACAGGGATCCACCGGCGGAGCGCCTGTCTATAATCCGATGACAGTGGGGCCGACGGTCAACGGCGAGGTTTTTGATCCGGGAACGCAGCGCAACCCGGTCGATGTGGCTCCCCCCAAGGAGGCGTTTCCATCCAGCGTGCTGAACGACGCAATCATGCGCGCCGCCATGGATCTGGGACGGCGCGAGAAGGCACGCCGCCGGGTGATCTTCGTCCTCTCCGACGGAATGGAGTTCGGCTCCAGCGCCAGCTACAAGGACGTGAGGGACGTGCTGCTGAAGTACAACGTGATCGTCTATGGCGTGGAAAACGATGTGGACGCGATTCCCGCCTACCGGAAAATCAACAAGTTTCACGTGCCGCTGCCGGGTTTCCTGGGAAAGACGCCGTACGGCAATATTCTGCCAAAATACGCCTCGGCAACCGGCGGCGAAGTGTTTGCCGAGTTCACCCCGCAAGCCCTGGAGTCGGCTTACGGCCGTTCGATGGAAGAGGCTCGCAGCCAGTACACCCTGGCGTACAACACCTCGGCTACGGCTTCCACCACCTTCCGCAAGATCGAGGTGCGGGTGAGCGGCTACGGTTCCAGCCTCAAGGTGTACGCCCGTGAGGGCTACTACCCGACGCCGCAGGCACAGTAAACGGGCACAGGACGGGTAACGCGGCGCTGCCGGCCGCAGGCGCCAGGCAGGACGGGTAACGCGGCGCTGCCGGCCGCAGGCGCCAGGCAGGACGGGTAACGCGGCGCTGCCGGCCGCAGGCGCCAGGCGCCAGGCGAGGACGGTAACCATTCGGCCTTACGTTCGTAATCGGGATGGCGTTACACTTTCGTTTGCGCCGTGATGGACAAACATCGCGAAGTAGCGGCTCAATGTGGTGTGATATAACCCAAGTATCTGCTCTGTCCGCAATGTACCGGCAGCAGCAGCGGTAATCGGAACTTCCTGCGCATCCCTTTTTTTTGACGGGCTGCGACCGGTTGCGGAGCCTGCAGTTTGCGGGCGCCGTTCCAGGGTACGGCTAGAGGATTCATTGAGCTTCATCAACTTCGCTGCGCGCGAGATTAACTGCAAGATCGTCTACTACGGCCCGGGCTTAGGCGGGAAGACGACCAATTTGCAGCAGATCTTTGACAAGACAGGCGAGCAGCAGAAGGGCAAGATGATCTCCCTGGCGACAGAGACCGATCGTACGCTCTTCTTCGATTTTCTCCCGCTTGATCTGGGCACGATTCGCGGCTTTAAAACTCGATTCCACCTCTACACCGTCCCCGGCCAGGTGTTCTACGACGCCTCGCGCAAACTGATCTTGCGTGGGGTGGACGGCGTGGTGTTTGTGGCCGATTCGCAGCCCGAGCGCGCCGACGCCAACGTGGAAGCCTTGGACAACCTGGTGGACAATCTGCAGGAGCACGGCTACGACTTCTCGACCATTCCGTACGTGCTGCAATTCAACAAGCGCGACCTGCCCAACGTGCTCAGCGTGGATGAGATGAAAAGGCAGCTATGCCGCCGCCAGGAACCCACCTTCGAGTCGGTCGCCTTCCAGGGCAAGGGCGTGTTTGAGACCCTGAAAGAAATCGCCCGGCAGGTGCTGGTGGAGTTGAAAAAGTCCTGAGCCGCACCCGTATTTCTTTTCTTGAATTTCTCCAGAGTTGTAACTTTTCCGCGGCTTTTCAATCGAACAGGGGACACGCACGCCTGAAGCTGAGGTTCAGCCCCCGTGAAATTGAAACTTGATCCGCCCAAGTCCTCCGAAATTACTCCGAAATCGCTGTACATGAACCGCCGCCGTTTTCTGGCCGCAGCGGCTGGATTCGGCGCGCTGGCGCTTTCGGCGGAGAAGATCGAGGAGTTGCTCTGGCCGCCGGTGCACGCCCTTGCCGGAACTCGGCTGCAGGCCACGCCGAGCCCCATCAGCACGACCGGCGAAAAGCTGACGCCCTACCAGGACGTGACCCACTACAACAATTTCTACGAGTTCTCCACCGACAAGGAAGGCCCGTCGCAGCTGGCGGGCAGCTTTCATCCGCTGCCCTGGACGGTGCAGATCGACGGGCTGGTGAACAAGCCGCAGACGCTGGACTACGATGGGCTGCTGAAGCTGGCTCCGCTGGAAGAGCGCGTCTATCGCCATCGCTGCGTGGAAGGCTGGTCGATGGTGATTCCCTGGATCGGGTTCCCGCTGAAGGTGCTGCTGGACCGCGTGCAACCGACTTCCAAGGCGAAGTTTGTGGCCTTTACCACCGTGCTGCGTCCCAAGGAGATGCCGGGGCAGCAGCGCGACGTGCTGAACTGGCCTTACACGGAAGGGTTGCGGATGGACGAGGCGATGAATCCGCTGACGCTGTTTACGGCGGGACTGTATGGCGAGGTGCTGCCCAACCAGAACGGCGCGCCGGTGCGCGTGGTGGTTCCGTGGAAGTACGGATTTAAGAGCGCCAAGTCAATTGTGCGGATTACGCTGGTGGACAGGATGCCTACAACCACGTGGAGCGGCGCCAACTCGACTGAGTACGGATTCTATTCGAATGTGAATCCGCTGGTGGACCACCCGCGCTGGAGCCAGGCGAAGGAGCGGCGCATCGGCGAGATCTTCAAGCGCGACACGCTGATGTTCAATGGCTATGGCGAATTTGTGGCGGGGATGTACAAGGGGATGGATCTGCGGAAGGACTTTTAGGAATTTGCTGTTGCTTATGTTATTGGCAGCATGCCCTTGCTTTTGTCCCCAGCAGATAGGCGCGCCGGTCCTGGGCCGGTCTGAGCGCGAACTCCTGCTTCAGGGTGCGGTGCATTCGCTCATGCCGCCCGTTCTGCTCCGGATGGCCGGCCTCGATACGCTCCGGTTCGATGCCCAGCTTGATCCACCACACCGCCAGGCGCGACAGCCCGCCCAGAGCCGAGGAGGCAAACGGTGCGCCGTTGTCGGTGCGGATCGACTGCGGCAAGCCGTACTCGCGGAAGGCCGCCTCGAAGATCGCCCGCACCCGCTCCGTGTCGATCTTCTCCACCGCCTGGCAGCGCAGAAGCATACGGCTGTAGGTATCGGAGAACGTCAGCGGAACAATGCGCTCGCCGTTCAGGGCGCAGGAACAACCCATTGAAGTCGGCACACCAGACGCGATTCGACTCAAAGGCGTGCGCCAGCGGATGGCTGTAGGGCTCGGTCCGCCGCCGCTTCTTGCGCGGCGCCACCAGTCCGGCACGCTTGACGATCTCGCCGATCGTGATCGTCGCCGGCCACTCGCGCCCAGGCTGATCATTTGCTTTTGCTTTTGTTATTGCAGCTGCCCTTGCTTTTGTCCCCAGGAAGTGTCATTCTGAGAGTTGTGACTTTTTCGATTTCTCAAAAAATCGGTGTTGCAAATACAGATACTTACGTTGCGAAAAACGCCACAAAATCAATGAAGTGCATACCCTCAGGAGACAAGGCTCTGAGCGCCAGCGAAGAACCCCAGCACGCTCCGCTTGGGGATGAATGGTTTCATAGCGCCGGCACGTCACCGAGGCTGAATTCGGGCCTACCGATTTGCCGCTGACGCGACCAGGCATTCGGGCGAACTTATCTGCCGGCGCGCCAGAGCATCCGGACTGAGTCGGCGTCCTCAGCTGACATGTGACTCAGTGAGGGGTCTTTCGACTCCTGCAGAGGTCATTCAGTTTTGCCAGATGACAAGAAGCTGCTGCATCCGGAGCAGGCGGCGGAGTTTTATCGCTCTCTGAGCGGGCCGGTGCGGGTGGGCATGGAGGCGGGTGGGCCGTGCCAGTGGTTCCGGCGGCTGTTAGCCGAGTGCGGGCACGAGCTTTGGGTGGGCGATGCGGCCAGGATTCGGGCGGCGGAGCCACGCAAGCAGAAGACCGACCGGCGGGACGCGGAACTGATTCTGAAGCTGATGCTGGAGGAGCGGTTCCCGCGGATCTGGATGCCATCGGAGGAAGAACGCGACGTGCGGCAGCTGCTGATGGACCGGCATCACCGGATGCGTCGGCGGACCCAGGTGAAGAACCAGCTGCAGGCTCTGGCGCTGAACCAGGGGCTGCAGAAGGGGCGGAAGCTGTGGTCTGCGGCGGGGATCGAACAGCTGCGCCAGCTGCCGATGATGGAGCACGCGGCGCGGCGTCGGGATGAGCTGCTGCGCACGGTGATGGAGCTGGATTCGCAGATTGCGGAGCTGGACGTGCTGGTGCGGCGGCAGGCCGAAGGGCGCGAAGATGCACGGCGGCTGATGACGCATCCGGGAGTGGGGCCGCAGACGGCGTTGGCGATGGTGCTGACGCTGGGCGAGGTGGGCCGCTTTAAAAACGACGGCAAGGTGGCCAGCTATCTGGGACTGATTCCGGGCGAGTACAGTTCGGGAAACAAACAGCGGCTGGGTCATATCAGCAAGCAGGGCTCGTCGCTGATGCGGTTTTTGCTGGTGGAGGCCGGACAGACGGCGGTACGGGGCGACGAGCCGTTGCGCCGCGCTTATGCCAGGCTGGCGGCGAAAAAGAGCCGGGCAGTGGCCAAGGTAATGGTGGCGCGGCGGCTGGCGGTGAGGTTGTACTGGATGCTCCGCAGAGAGTGGACGTACGCGGAGCTGGCACGTCATGCGGGTGAGCCCGGGTCATTCTGTGGCGAGAAATAGTACGCCGACCGTTTGTGTGGGCAATCCGCCTCCCTCTATGAGCGGGGGAGTTTGAACAGGTGAATCATACGGGATGACACCTCGGAGGCAAGGGCAATTGCAACTACTCGCCCTGACGAGAGCGACACTGTTGGCGAAAACCAGGGCATATAGCTCGCTATCCCTAGCATGGCAGTAGCAGTAACCCGGGCAAGTCGTACTTGCGAAATTTTCATCTCTCATGTCAGGCTGCTGGAGTCGGCAGAATCCAGCCACGCCTGGAGGCGGCCGTGCAGGCGTTCGCCGAAGCCGGCGGGGACTTCGAAGGTGCGCTCGTCGCCGACGAGGACGAGGATGTTGCGCGTGGAGTCGTAGATGGCCGAGCAATGACGGCAGTTGGCCAGGTGGCGTTCGATGGCTTCCCTCATTTCCGGAGGTCACCGAGCCGTCGATGTATTCGGAGACCTGGGACCAGACGTGTTTGCAATCGAGTGTCATTGACCACCTGCTTTTCGGGTGAGCCATCCCATGAATCCCCGCTGCTTTGGCCCTAGGGTTGGTGCGAGCAGCTTCTGCATGGCGAGCCGGGCGCGGAAGAGGCGGACCTTGACCAGGCCTTCGTTGACTCCCGTGGCGGCGGCGGTTTCAGCAATGCTCATGCCGCGCACGTCGCGCAGGATGAGCACCTCGCGGTACTCGGGCGAGAGCTTTGCGATCGCCTCGCGCAGGGCCTGGCGGAGCTCCTTGCGCTCCAGTTCCTGCGAGGGGATGTAGCGCCAGTCGGCCAGCACGGCGGGAGTGTAGTCGCCACCGGAATCCTCGCAATCGGAGAGAAAATCCATCTGCACACCACTGGCCTTACGCCACCGGCTGCGCGCCTCGTTCAGGGCAATGGCCATCAGCCAGGTGCTGAAGCGCGCCTCCCCGCGAAAATTTTTCAGGCCCTTAAATGCTTTGATCACGGCATCCTGCGCGACATCCTCCGCATCCGCTTCATTCAAGACTATGGAGTAGGCGGCAAGATACAGCCCGCGCTCGTAGGGACGAATGAGATCGTGGAACAACTCGCGTTCACCGGCAAGGATTCGGGCGATGATGGCCGCCTCGCGCTCCAGTTCTTCCCGCGGCGCGGCAGTGCCCGCCACGGGCGACTGCCCGCCGCCGGGGTCCGACGCCGGCTTCACCAGGCGTTCACTCACAGGTTCGGCCTCACGAATTCCACCTTACGAAACCATGCTAACGAATTGGGCTTCCCCTGTCTGCATTCCATTCTCCTGCTCTCAGGGAGACGCAATGATCCTGCACAAAGTTACAGGGACATGCAAATAAATTATGAAAAGGAATTTCATCTGCGCATGTAACTTCCATCCGCCCGGCGAGTCAGATGGGGGTTACGAAACAGATTTGGCCCGCGCGCGCCGGCCTCACCAGCAACGCAACATCTACCAATTGGAACCACCCAAACTGATGTGAAAGGAAACCCAATGACCAAAAACACCATGAAATCCCTGCTGATGACGGCTGCGATGAGCGGCCTGCTGACGGGCGCCACCGCTGTTTCGGCCAGCACCAGCGGCACCAGCAACTCCGGCTCCACAAGCTTTGCACGCGCCCTGGGCCATGCATCCGCGTCAAACTTCGACGATAAACATTCCTGCAAAGGCCAAAACTCCTGCAAGGGCAAGGGCGGCTGTAAAACCGGCGACAACGGATGCAAGGGGAAGAACTCCTGCAAGGGCAAGGGCGGCTGCGCCACCGACGGCTCAAACAAACTGCAACTGCAAGCGGTTTAGTAAGCGCAACCCATGCCGCAATTGCGGCGCACAAGAGAGGGCCGGCCTGGTCCGGTCCTCCTAATTCTTTTGATCGAGGTGCTGTTAATGCCGGCAAACCGCTTCAACGGCTTCACCGAATATGGAATCGGAATCGGGCTGCGGATTCCGCACTACGAGCACATTCTGAAAAAGAAGCCGGTGGTGGACTGGTTTGAGATTATTTCGGAGAACTACATGATCGACGGCGGACGCCCGCTGGCGATTCTCGATCAGATACTGGAACAGTACAACGTGGTGCAGCACGGAGTTTCGCTGTACTTCGGCTCGGCCCAGCCGCTCAACCGCGAACATTTGCGGCGGCTGAAGGCGCTGACCCGGCGCACCAACACGCCGTGGCTCACCGACCACCTGTGCTGGGGCAGCGTGGATGGGCGCTATACCCACGATCTGCTGCCGCTGCCCTACACCTGGGAGGCGGTGACGGTGGCCGCGGAAAATATCCGCCGCGTGCAGGACTTTCTGGAACTGCCGGTGGCGCTGGAAAACGTGAGCAGCTACGCCGAGTTCCACGACTCGCAGATGACGGAGTGGGAGTTTTTGACCGAGGTGGTGGAGCGCGCCGACTGCGGCATTCTGCTGGACGTGAATAATATCTACGTCAGCTCCATCAATCACGAGTTCGATCCGGCCGAGTATGTGGACTACATTCCCGCCGAGCGCGTGGCGCAGATTCACATTGCCGGACATTCGCGCTATGAGCGCTTCATTCTGGACACGCACGATCACCCGGTGATCGATCCGGTGTGGAAGCTCTACGAACGCGCGCTGCGGCGCACCGGACCCATGGCGACGCTGCTGGAGTGGGACGACCGCATCCCGCCCTTTGAAGAGGTGCACAACGAGGCGCTGAAGGCCCAACAATATCTCGACGAGGTAACCGGCACTGCGGACGCGGCAGGGTTGTCGCCGGAAAAGTTGCGGGAAGAGCCGCAGCTTACGGAAGTGCAGCGATGACCGCGCTGATGGAGTTCCAGCGCACCATGGCACGGGCGGTGATGCAGCCCATGAGCTTGCGCGACTCCATGAAGCGCGGGGGCGCAGATCGCCGAACCAAAGACGGCGTCGCGCTGGTGAAGCCCAACTCGCGCCTCAGCAGCCTGGAGCGATTGGAGATCTACAACCGCTCGTATTGGACGCGAGTGCTGGACGCTCTGGGCGAGGACTTCCCGGGAGTGCGCGCGGTGGTGGGCGCAAAACGCTTTGAGCAAATACGGCGCCGCTATCTGGACGATTGCCCGTCGCAGTCGTTCACCATGCGCAACCTGGGAAAACATCTTGCCGCGTGGATGGAGCGGAACCGGGCGCTGGTGGGCGCAAATGATGAGATTGCGCGCGACATGGCAAGGCTGGAGTGGGCGGAGATCGAATCGTTTGACTCCGCCGAGCAGGAGCGGCTTGGCCTCGCGGAAATCGCCGCACTGGAACCCACCAGCACACTGCATCTGCAGCCGCATTTGCAAACCATGCAAGCCGGCTACGAGGTTGACACGCTTCTGCTGGAGGTCCGCAACTCGATGAAACGCAGAGGCGGTGCGGCGCGCGCGGTAACGCAGAAGCGAATCGCGCTCGCCAGAGCGTTGGATCCGGTGTACCTTGCGATCCATCGCCACGAACTGGTGGTGCATTACAAGAGACTGGATGGCGAGATGTTCCGGCTGCTGCAAATGCTGGGCCAGGGAGCCACGATCGGCGACGCCGTCGAGAGCGCGTACGCGGATTCTGCGTTTACAGCGGAACAATGCCGGCAGCATGTGCAGGACAGCTTTGCGCTGTTTGCCGCGCTGGGCTGGTTCTGCAAAGCAACACCGTGCAACTCGACGCCTCACACTTTTGAAGACAAGTAAGGAGCTACTATGGACTCGATTACGCGCACATTCGTTCAGGCCTACGGCGGGTTCGCCCGCGTTGCTTCCCGGGCGCAGTCGCCGCTGCTGCTCTTCGTGCGCCTTTACTGGGGCTTCCAATTCATGCAGGCGGGATGGGGAAAGCTGCATAACCTGACGCACGTCGCGGCGTACTTCACCTCGCTGGGAATTCCCGCGCCAGGGCCGACGGCGTTGTTTGTCGCCTGCGTGGAGTTCTTCGGCGGCGGGCTGCTGATGCTGGGACTGGCGTCGCGGCTGGCGGGAGTGCTGCTCACCGGCAACATGCTGGTGGCCTATGTGACAGCGGAGCGGCCGGCGCTGCTGGACGTGTTCAGCGATCCTGGAACTTTCTATCAGGCGCTTCCGTTTACGTTCCTCCTTGCCGCCGTGCTGGTGCTGATTTTTGGGCCGGGATGGTTCGCCCTCGACACGCTGATTGCGCGGCGCTATATGCCCCAGACGGCAGAGCAGGAACACCCGCGTCAACCGGCGCACTTGGACGCGGCCGATTGACGCAGTGCATTTTTCCCCGCACGGCGAATTGCCCGGCGCAGGAGGAGCTCAATTGTTTGTCTGCCCGCGCGAAGGTATGATGACGGGTGATGAACGGCCCGGCTAGACGCAAAATCCTGGAAGCGCTCTCCGAGAACTGGCAAGCGGAGATGCGCGGCTACCATACTTATAACGCATTCGCCGAGCGCGACCCGGACCCAATCCGCAAACACATTCTGCGCAACCTGGCCGAGGCCGAGGCGCGGCACGCCGCACTGTGGGGCAAGCGAATCGTCGAACTCGGCGGCAGCGAACCGCGCTATGACGGTAGCGCCGCGGGCGACGCCGACAAGCTGGCAAGCCGCGTTGGCGGCCCGGGCATGGCGCTGCGCCGCCTGGAGATCGACGAGAGCCGCGACATCGCGCGCTACGGAAAACAACTGAAAGAGCTGGGAGACCAACCCAGCATCGACATCCTGCACCAGGTAATGCAGGAGGAGCAGGAGCATTACCACAAGCTGGGGAGCCTGATCCGCGATCACTACCCGGCCTCGGCCGTCGCCGCCGTGACGTCTGACCCGAAGGCGGTGATCGCAGAGCTGCTGTCCAAGCGTCCCACCTCCGGCAAACAGGCCGCATCCTGGATCGGCGACGCCATCTACGGAGTGAACGACGGACTGGGTGCAATCTTTGGAATCGTCTCCGGCGTCTCCGGCGCAACCCTGGGCAACTCGCACTACGTGCTGCTGGCAGGGATCGCCGGCATGGTCGCAAGTGCCCTGTCCATGGGTTCCGGCGCCTATCTGGCGGCCAAGAGCGAAGCCGAAATCTATCACGCGGAGTTGGAACGCGAGCGCGAGGCCATCCAGATGAACGGCCCGGAAGCCCGCGAGTTGCTCTCGCTCTATTACCAGGTGAAGGGCCTGCCGCAGTCAGACGCCGATCATGTCGTCGAACACATCGCCGAAGACCCCGAGCAAATGCTGCGCGCGCTGTCCGCCGAGCGCCTGAACTCCACCGCCGAGGCGCTCAGCAATCCCATCACTTCTGCACTCACGGGCGCGCTCTCAACCGCGGTGGGCGCCTTTGTGCCCATCATTCCGTTCTTTTTCCTGAGTGGATACCCGGCGGTGATTGTATCGGCCGTGGTTTCGCTCGCGGCACACTTTGCGGTTGGCGCGGCCAAGTCGCTCATCACGGTGCGCTCGTGGTGGGGCAGCGGCTTTGAAATGACTGCCGTGGGCGCCGTGGAAGGCGTCGTAACCTACGTCATCGGAATCGGACTGGGACGGCTGGCAAGCTGAACGACTGGCCGGCGCGAGTCTAACGAAGAACGAAGATGGATTTGAGGAAATACACCGCGTTCCTTTTGGCGCCGTTCGCTGCTCTGTTATAATTCCTTCAGCGTGTAATTCATTGGCGCTTCTGCAAGAGTCGGGGAGTGGCTCAGCCTGGTAGAGCACCTGGTTCGGGACCAGGGGGTCGGAGGTTCAAATCCTCTCTCCCCGACCATTCTTTTCTATCACTTACAAACATATACCAGGCTAAACTTGCACCATTACTGGTGCTGGGGCTCCACCTGGGGCTCCAGTTGAAGCTACCCTCAAGAAGCGAACAGCATCATGCGGCTATCTTCCTCCGGGTCGTTCTCCGCACCGGTCTTCGGCTCCGTTGACGTCATGAGCAGATCCACGGCGGCAGAGACTGCATCGACGCGTTCTTCCCACCAGCTCTTGCCATAGATATTCTGACTGGTGTCAATTTCACTATGGCCCATGTTGTCACGGATGACTTCCGGCCTCGCCCCAGCGCGCCCCATAAGACTGGAGTGCATGGTGCGGAAGCTGCGGAAGTCGATCTGCTTCGGAAGCCCGAGCGCCTTGGCAGCAATCTTTACGTGCCGCAGCACGTTGCGACGCTGAAGCGGCGTCCCGTTCCGTGTGGCGAAGACGAAGTCCTCCGGCTTGCGGTGCTTCGTCCCTGTCCACATACGGGTGATGGCTTCCTGCAAGATGCCGCGGCGATCGAACGGGATCTCGCGCTTGCCGCTGATCGACTTCGGCACGTCGAGATCCCCTTCCCAGAGACGCTCATCGACCACGATGCGATCCCGGAGGATGTCATTCCAGCGTAGCGCCAGAATTTCTCCGATTCTCATCGAGGCAAAGACGATCAGCGTCACGATTGCCTTCGTCGGGTCCTCCAGTTTCTCGATCATCTGGCGGATGTGCGGGAAGAGGAGAACCACGGGAGGCTTCACGGGTTTTGCGCGTGGCAGCTTCACGCCCACCGCCGGATTCCGGTCGATCATGCCCCACGCCATGGCCTGCGAAAGCGCCGCGCGCAGTGTTGCGTGCATATTCTTGATCGACTTCGAAGAAAGCCGTGGGGAGAATGAGTTGAAGAACGCTTGCAACTCGACCGTTGACAGCGCGTCGAGAGGAATGTTCCCCAGCCCGGGAAGAAAGAAATCGTCAAAGTAGTGAGTTCACCTCGACCATGAACTCGTCGGCCAGATTTCGCGCCTTGCGTAGCGTCGGCACACTGCTCTTCGCCCAAACTTTCGAGCGTTTGTGTGTCTCCCCCGTGCTGTAGTCCCAGTACACGATTTTCCACTTTCCCCCAAGGTCCTGCACCTTGGGGTCTTGATGTTTCTGTTGCACCACTTTTCCCTTTCCGTGGTGCTTCAGCCGTGGATAGGTTGTAGCATCGAAGGCGATCACTGGCAAGCCTGCGAGCCGCGCAGGAAGGCTCGAATGGTCGCAGGACGGAACCTCACGTAACGGCCAAGCCGCAGAAACCCAGGGATCTGGTCGGCGTTTGCATACACCCAAGACTTGGGAACCTTGAGTAGCTTTGCGACCTCATCGGGCTGAAGCAGGCGTTCGGGACCTCCCGCCCACTGTTGAAATAGGGCACGGTGAAAGCGGTAGTACATCCCCAGCGGACAGAATCCGGGGATTTCTTCCGCCTGGGAACGTACCCAGTCCGTTCCGACAGCGAGCGCTTCGGCAGCTTCGTCGTCGGTGAGGAGCGCATCAAAGCCGTCCTCCTGCACCGGTGGCGGGGGTTGGGGGATTACAGCATCGGATTGAAAACCAAAAACCTCCATGAATACCTTGATCACGACTTTAGATTTGAAGTGTGAGAGCTTCACAGCCGTGCCCGCGACTACCTGGCGCTCCCGTGCCGGGTGACTCGGTCGATGTTTGCCGGTTTACCTCCATGAACAGCTGAATTGTTTCCAAGGTGACACGCAGGCCTGCACCTGCCAAAGAATTGCCCAAAAGTTTATTGAGAGAGGAATATCAGGGTGGTAGGGCGGAGCACATCGTCTCTTAGGTACAGGTAGGGATTGTCCCCGCCTTGGAAGCGGCTGCGGAGCGAGGAAGGAATGATCCATGCGGGCAATTCAAAAGGCTTCAACAGCCTTTTGGGCTACTGCCGGAATTACTTTAGCGAGTGTTGAACTGCAACTTGCCGCTGGGAACCGATGGAGGCGGCAAGACCCAAAAGAGCGTCGGCCTCGGCACGGAGGCGGATGGCGTCGCAGCTCGCGCGCATTCTCATGTAGGAAGCCTTGTCTGGGGAAGCGAAGCCCTTCTCAGCCAGGCCAGCTGTTTCCGCCATCAGCGCACGGGTCCCGGAGGCTTGTTTCAGGAATGATTTGATCGTTTTCTTCTCGGCCCTGTAGTGAAAAGCCATGTCAACGATGCGAAGCTGTAGGTTATGCGTTGACTATATAGTAATAATGTTTGTATATCATTGATTAACAAGGGAGTGTTTTGGGGCTCCTACTATAAGGGCCAGCCGTGAGTGATGAGCATCTCTACGCGCTCACGCTGACTATGCATCTCATCTCGGGCGCATTCTGTGCTAGGTACCAGGGGTGACTTCATTATGATTGACCCTGTGAACTTGGGACTTAAGTTCAGGTTCATGCTCCAACGAGCCATAGAAGAGGCCGTCGCAAACTGTCCGGACCTTTTCATTGATGGCGACCGAGCGCCCTGGAGACTGGTGCATTTCTTCTAGACGCGGAATACCGGAAATAGGTGCCGTGTTCAGGGCGCAGGCGTGGGGTGGGTCGACTTCCGGATTGCCCGTCATCTAGGACAAACAAGAACGTGTCGGCGTGTTCACGTCAGCCTCGCCGCGCTGCCTCGATGGCGGCGACGTCGATCTTCTTCATCGTCATCATCGCCTCGAAGGCACGCTTTGCCTCACCGTGACCAGCCGCAAGCGAATCGGTTAGCGCGCGCGGGGTGATCTGCCAGGAGAGGCCCCAGCGGTCCTTACACCAACCGCACTGGCTTTCCGTGCCGCCATTCCTGACGATCGCGTTCCAGTAACGGTCCGTCTCTTCCTGATTCTCCGTCGCGATCTGAAAGGAAAAGGCCTCGGTGTGCCTGAACGCCGGGCCGCCGTTGAGACCGAGACAGGGAATGCCCAAGGTCACGGCGTAGAAGCGGGCCGCCTCATGCGCGTCCTTATCGAACCAGAGGCAGATCGTGTTCGTTGGCTTCATGTTCGTGGGCTCCTTGTGCTCGATCATGCTAAGAAATGTGCTCGTTCCTGTTTTAAGCATGGCTCGAGGTGAGCTACGTGGCTTTGGTGCCGTAGGCAAGGCTGGCGTACCAACTGCCCCGGCCTTGGGGGGTGAGGTCCATGAAGTGCCAAATAGGAGTGAGCAGATCGATGCCACGCTCCTGGATGTCGGGCGCCATCCTGGGATGCGCTGTGTAAAAGTGACGCAGGATACCGTTGGCGTCGCGCGTGAAAACGGAAACTGTTGAGTCCTGACCGCCTTCGCGGTCTTCGCTGCCTAAGTTGTATTTGAAAGTGCTGTTGCCGGCGCTCAGGAGGCGCAGCTTGTCCCAGCCCCGGTCGCGAGCGTGGGCACGCAGGGTCGGGAGATCGGCAGCAGCGACGACCGCGAAGTTAAGATTCTGAGCGAGATGATGGGCGACACCATTAGCACCGTCGAGCCAAGCGGTGCACATGGGGCATGCGTTAGTCTGCCTTTTTCCGAACATGAAGTGATAGATGACTAGCGAACGATTGGGTCTGGTGAAGAGCTCGCTGAGGCGAACTGTGCGCACAGGCGCATCACCAGCGTTGAGGTCACGTGGACCCTCTTCAAATTGATAGTCCTGAATAGACGCACCTTCAGGAAGATTACGGCGCAGTTCAGCGACGCGTTCGCGCTGACGCATAAGCTCGACTTCGGCAATGCGAAGCTCCTCGCGCTTGGCTAGATACTCAGAAGATTCGTTAGTCAAATTCGTTTGCCGAAACGTTCCATCGATTACTTCGTTAACCATGATGGCTGCCTCCGTGTACATGAGATTATGGGAGTCGATTCTGTGATGCCATGCGCAAGCCTTCGGTGGGCCATCGGTGCTTGCGGCAATAAGCGAGTCGCGCCACCACGGCCGTGCTGAGTGAGGCTGATGAGGGCAGTTGCCTTGGCGCATTCGAGATCGGGCAGACTCAAAACGGTCTTGGTCTTTTTCTGGTTGGCCTTGGAGCGAGGATTCTGCTTCATGGCTTGTGGACTCCGTGCCACTTAGCCATGATCTGAAAGGGGCTCGGTCCGGTTTGCTCGTAATGCGGAACTCAGGAGAAGAATAGCGCATAAAAAGCGAAAATGGCCGGAGTGATATTTCATCGGCTGAACACTACGCTCAGGCGCGAATGCATCTGTTACAAATGCCAGTTCACTTACAGGCCGCAGTCGTGCTGTAGTAGTCGGCGGCTTAGTTGGAGTCCCTCGTGGGTTGTTTGCACCAAAAGGTTCGAAATTGACCCCGATCGCAGAGCCCAGCCGACCGTCTGGATCGAATCGACATCATCGGCGAATGACATTTGGGAGTATCCATATGACCGCAAAACACGCTCAGCAAATCCTATCGGTGGTACTGAGTTACATTCTGGTAGCAGTTTCACCACAGCTGCTGTACGGATACCAAGCTTCGGACGCAGCTCCTGCGAATGACTCTGGGAATCCTACGGACGCCGCTCCGAGGAGCGCGAGCGAACTGCAGGCGCTGGTCGCTCCCATTGCGCTGTATCCGGACGCTTTGGTGGCCCAGGTTCTTGCGGCGTCGACCTTCCCGGACCAAGTTGCCATTGCCGATTACTGGCTTCAGCAAAACAAGGACCTTTCCGGAAAGGCCCTGATGAAGGCCGTCGATAAACAATCGTGGGATGCGAGCGTGAAGGCGCTCACACAATTTCCCTCGGTGCTCGACAACCTCGCGAAGAATCTCACCTGGACTTCCTCGCTAGGGGAGGCGTATCACGCCCAGTCGGCTGATGTGATGGCAGCCATCCAGACCCTGCGCGCGCAAGCCAAGGCAAAAGGAAATCTCAAGTCCACTCCTCAGGTCACGGTCGTACAACAGACGCCGCAGACGATCGTCGTTCAATCAGCGAACCCGCAGGTCGTCTATGTTCCGGAGTATAACCCTGCGGTGATTTACGGCTATCCCTACGTGGTTCCCGAATATGTTGCGCCCGTTTACTCCACCGGCGATCTGGTTGCGGCCAGCGTGCTTTCATTCGGGGCTGGAATCGCAGTTGGGGCGATGATGAGCGGTGGGTGTTGCAGCTGGGGATATAGCAGTTGGAATTGCGGTTGGCACGGCACCGCGGTCGTGTATCACGGCGGGGCCTACTACGGGAACTCTGCCTGGCACGGCGGTTACTACAACGGCGGCTACCATAATGGCTATGGCTACAACAACTCCTATAACCATTACGGAAATAACTACAACAACTATAACCACTCGAACAACAGCTACAGAGGTGGCGGCAATACCTTTAACAATAACAATGTGAGCGCCAATCGTTCCTCCGCCTCCAATTCCTGGGCTCAGCACGGCGATTCGAGCGGAGCAAGATCAACCGCATTCAGCGGAATGGATGGGCACTCCGGTGGATTTGGCGGTTCCGGCGGCTGGTCCTCGCGAGCTGAGAGTGGCCGCGGTTGGGGGAGCATGGCCAACAGCGGTTTCGGCGGGGGCGATTCGGCGGGGGCCGATTCGGCGGCGGCGGTGGTGGTTTCGGCGGCGGCCATTTCGGAGGCGGCGGTCGTCGCTGATCTTCCATAGATTCCGGTCTTCGGAGAAGAATGAAACAGCAGGTTGGAGGAATGAATATGTCTCACCAGAATCGAAAGTCAAGCATCCCGGTGACATGTTTCGTGACACTCGTGGCGCTGTCAGGGCTTATCTCGCTGGTCTCATGTAACAAGTCAAATACCTCTAAGACGGAGACCGCACAGCCGGACACCACCAAGGCTGCTCAAAAGACATTTGCGTCCCCGGCCGACGCAGGGGCAGCGTTCCTGGAAGCTGCCACGTCCGGCAACCAGAGTGCATTACTTGCGATCTTCGGTCCAGACGGTAAAGACGTCCTGTTCTCCGGAGATGCCGTGAAGGACAAGAACTCGCTGCAGGACTTCGTTGCCGCGTATGACCAAATGCATCGCTGGCGCGAGATCAAAGCAGGCGGCGAGATTCTGTACGTGGGGGCAGACAACTATCCTATTCCAATTCCTTTAGGGCGCGATTCCTCCGGCCGCTGGTCCTTCGACACCGCCGCAGGCAAGGACGAGATTCTTGCCCGGCGGATCGGCAAGGGCGAGTTGACCGCGATCGCTGCCTGCGGCGCTGTGGCCGACGCAGAGCAGCAATACTTCCGGCAGGCTCACGATGGCGACAAGGTGAAGCAATACGCTCAGAAGATTGTGAGTGATGAGGGCAAGCAAAACGGATTATATTGGAATGCTTCCGAGGGTAAAGCTCCGAGCCCTCTGGGAGAGCTTGGTGACTTCGCCAAGGCCGTGGGTTACACCAACGCTGGCAAAAAGCCGCAACCGTTCAACGGGTACTACTTCGTGATACTGACGAAACAAGGAACTGGAGCACAGGGTGGCGCAAAGGACTACGTCGTGAACGGAAAGATGACAGGTGGGTTCGCCCTTCTTGCCTATCCCGAGGAATACAGGGACTCTGGAATCATGACGTTTATCGTGGGCAAAGACGGTATTGTCTACCAAAAAGATTTGGGCGAAAAGACTGCCGAGGTTGCCGCTGCGTTGACGGAGTACAACCCGGCCGACGGATGGAACAGAGTGGTTGGTACGGAAGCGATCAAACAGTAAGGGCGAACAGAAACGGAAAAGCCTGTTATCGCCACCTACCGCCGGGCGATAGTTTCCGTGTAGCCCGTCATCCGGGAACAACTCCGCGCGCTCAGACGATCTCTAAGCACACTGGCAGTTCTGTTAGTTACGGAGGCAGCGCGGTCCTCCTAGGATTTCCGCGTCCGGCACTTAAGCGTGACGAGTGCCCCGGAAACCTGAGATTCGGAGCGAAAACATGGCAAGCGAGAAACCCAACACTGACGACGCCCGAGATCGTTCAAAGCTCCCCCTGCCGGAACTGCCTTTTCGGGGAAAGATCGGCAAAACTTATCTTGAGTCCGAAATGGACTGGCCCCGAGTTCCGGCGCCACCGGAAGGTGCACCGAACGTCGTCGTCATTCTGCTGGACGACGTGGGCTTCGGGCAGGTCAGCACCTTCGGTGGTCCGGTGCCTACTCCCGCGCTGGACAAACTCGCCGCGGGCGGGCTGCGTTATAACCGCTTCCACACGACCTCTATCTGTGGCCCGTCGCGTGCCGCGATGCTCACCGGGCGCAATCATCACAATTGCGGATCGGGCTTTCTGGTCGAATGGGCCACGGGTTTCCCAAGCTACAACTGCATGATTCCGAAGACCACCGCGACCATCGGCGAGGTGTTGAAAGGCAACGGCTATAGCACTTCTTGGTTCGGCAAGAACCATAACACGCCGGACTGGGAGACCAGCGTCGCAGGCCCGTTCGACCGCTGGCCGACAGGATTGGGATTCGACTACTTCTACGGTTTTATCGCTGGCGAGACGAACCAATACTATCCAGTGATATTCGAGAACACGGTCGCTGTAGAGCCGGATAAAACGCCCGAAGAGGGCTATCACTTCATGACGGACATGACCGACAAGGCGATTCACTGGCTGCGCTTCAACAAGTCGGTCGCGCCGCAAAAGCCTGTTTTCATGTACTTCGCCCCAGGAGCAGCCCACGCCCCGCACCATTCGCCTCGCGACTGGCGCGAGAAATTCAAGGGCATGTTCGATGTCGGCTGGGACGCCGTGCGCGAGGCGACCTATAAGCGTCAGCTCGATTTGGGAGTCATCCCGCCCGATACGGTTCTGACGCCGCGTCCAGAGTGGGTCAAGCCGTGGGACTCGCTGTCCGGCGATGAACGAAAGTTGTTTGCGGCGTTTATGGAAAACTTCGCAGGCTATCTCGCCTTTGCGGATAACGAGTGCGGTCGCCTGCTCGACGCTGTTCAGGAACTGCCGGACGCCGACAACACGCTGATCTTCTTCATCGTGGGCGACAACGGTGCGAGTTCCGAGGGAGGATTCTCGGGAACAGCGAACGAGGTGATGAACCTCAACGGCATCCCATCTTCTTTGGCAGACAACCTGAAGATCCTCGACGACATCGGCGGGCCTCATACCGAGCCGCACTACCCGGTCGGCTGGGCGTGGTCTGGCAACGCTCCCTTCCAGTGGGTCAAGCAGGTGGCCTCTCACTTGGGCGGGACACGGAACCCGATGGTGGTCTCATGGCCCGCGAAGATCAAGGACACAGGGGGAGTACGCGACCAATTCACGCACTTGATCGACATCGCGTCCACGATCTTAGACGTCGCCCACATCCAAGCCCCACAAATCGTCAACGGCGTCGATCAAAAACCGATGGACGGCGTATCCATCGCTTCGACCTTCCACGACGCCAAGGCTCTGCCTGTGCGCGAGCGCCAGTACTTCGAGATATTCACCAATCGGGCCATCTATGACAAGGGTTGGATCGCCTGCGCGCAGCATACGCTGCCTTGGCGACAGGACCTAGCCCCAGCCCATTGGGAGAAAGACAAATGGGAGCTATACAACCTCGACGAGGATTTCAGCGAAGGCAACGACTTAGCGGGCAAATTTCCCGACAAGCTTGCCGAGCTGAAGGCGCTGTTCGATGAGGAGTGCGAGAAGAACCACGTTTATCCACTTGACGACCGTGGCATCGGGCGAGCTTTTGTGCCGAAACCGTCGCCCGGCGGCTCAGATCCCAATCGCTCCAAATTCACCTATTACGCTGGTGTTTCTCGGCTGGCTGAGACTGCGGCACCGAACACTAAGAACGTTTCGCACAGGATCACAGCTCAGATCGACCTGCCCGCCGGGGGGGAAGGGGTGATTTTGGCGGAAGGAGGCATGTCGGCTGGCTTTGCCCTATACATTCAGGACGGAAAGCTCGTCTACCATTACAACTGGTTCGAGCGCGAGCGCACGAACCTTGTCTCAAACATTCCCGTTCCCGTGGGCAAGTCTACCGTCACGATGGAGTTCGCATACGACGGCGGTGGGTTGGGAAAAGGCGGCGAGGCAGTCATCGGAATCAACGGCAAGGAGGTGGGCCGGGCGCGTATTGCCCATACGGTCCCCGGTCGCTTCGGAATCGACACGTTCGGCGTGGGATCGGACACAGGCTCGCCCGTCAGCAACACCTATAAACCACCGTTTCCGTTCACCGGAACGGTCGAGCGCGTTGACATCGAGCTAGGGCCGCGGAATCTGAGCGCGGAAGATGAGAACAAGCTCCACGCAATGCACACGGCATTCGTCGGTACGCACGACTAACCAGGCGCGCCCGCCGTCGCAAGGCGGCAGGCGCACCAAGTCCGGCAGCCCACGTCCGGATGCCGGTCACCGGGATATTGCGAAGCACGCCATGAAACACAACACGATGCCGTTGACTCGGCGTTTCACCTTCTGGCCAAGTCCACGGGCGCTACGTGCAATCTGGACTGCAAGTACCGCTTCTTTCCGTCCAAGGAGATGCTCTGCCCAGGCGATTCGGTTCGCTACAGGATCGAACTCGCTTTTCAGGGTCATCGAGACTTAATGGGGAAGCTCCCGAGGGTGACTCGCAGGCCGATATGAAAGGGGAGGACGGGTATGCAGGATCTTGCGCGTACCTTTGAGGATCTTGTGGGGCGTTTGGACGGGCCGTTGCATTTTCGATTCATCTTCCAGCCACTCATGGCTGTCCTCTTCGCCATCCGAGACGGAAGACGGGACTGCCGTGCAGAGCGGAAGCCTTTTCGATTGATTACGGACCCAGCGCAACGGCGCCAGGTGCTGTTGAGCGCTTGGAAGTCGGTGGGCAAGGTTTTCGTCATTGCTCTAATTCTTGACGCTCTCTACCAGCTCAAGGTCCTCCGCTGGTTCTACCCGGGCCAAGCATTGTTGGTGGCACTGTTCCT
Source organism: uncultured Acidobacteriota bacterium (assembly GCA_963742165.1). Lineage (GTDB taxonomy): Bacteria > Acidobacteriota > Terriglobia > Terriglobales > Acidobacteriaceae > TOLSYN. Next base: position 125,740 of record CAVUKX010000003.1, read on the forward strand.
CGCAATGCTCCCGTACTTCCTGGTCCGGGGTCCGGTCAACTGGCTCACACGCCGGAAAGGGTAGAGGTTACCGTGACTTGACCGCAATCGGGGCACGGGGCACCACATCAGAGCCCCTGTGGTACCTCGGCAGGCTCGATATCAACTCAACTCTTGGGGGCAGGCGCCTTCGGAATCTTCAACGTGTACGAAAAGCCAAATACGAACGTGCGTCCCTGCACACTCGCCAGAGCCCGGTATGCATCGTAGTACTTAAAGAAACCGACCAGATTCTTCGCCGGGAGAATGAGATTGGCCTGAACACCAATGCCATGGGACGAATAGTACGGTATGGCACTGGCGGGCACGACCCCGATCGGCGGGGGCAGAGCGACAGTTCCGCCGTTGTTGGAAACCTGCCACTGGTCATAGCCAACCACACCGAGCTGGGCCAGCATGGTCAGGTTCTTCTTGAGGGGAAGAACCTGACCGATTCCCCACTCCATGGTGAAGGCCTGACCTGGGGTTTCGTTGGTGCCACTCTTTTTCTGGTGGATTTCCCAAGTGGTGGCCAGGTTTGCGCTGGTTCCCTTGTTCCTGGTGATGTAGAACGTGGTGCCGCTGGTGATATCGTTACCCCAATAACCGGAACCCACGTTGTTGCTCGCTCCCGGAGAGAATCGGCCCGTTGGCGCGACGAAAGAGTATCCGGCGTTGAAGTCGACTCGCTTTCCAAAGTGCCAGCCCATGTTCGCCGGCTGGACGTACGTGTCGGCGAAACCCGATCCACCCGCGCCGAGGTGGGCCCCGGGGACATCAGGTATGTCAGCTACCACATCGCCGGTCGCGTAGTTGAGGGCAATGTAGGGCATGAAATACCCGCCGAGGAACTTGTGATTCGGAACGTAGTAGAAAATGTTCTCATCCACCCAGAACCCATAGGTCCCGGTAACAGCGGAGACCGGATTCCCGTTAGGGCCATTCAATTGGCTGGAGGAGTAATTCAAGGCCAAGTTGGCATAGGTGATGCCAGGATCGGGAATCACACCGGCATTGAGACCGAATTGTCCTGGCACCCACTGGCCCTTCTGTTGACCGAGCACAGGCGAAGCAAACCCCACGACGATGAGCGCAAGCAGCATGACTCCAGCTTTGAACTGCGAAGACATCCGTCTCTCTCCCACTTGAATTTAGGCTCTAACGTTCCCAGCGAACGCGTTCTGGTGTTGGATGCGCTGGCACGATATTTGGTCGGCCTCGTCCCGTGCGCAACTGTAGCTATCGCCACCTTCCAACAAACCCAACAATCCTGCAGAGTCAGAGAGCCGCGACTGCCTACCGTAGCTGGCATCCGATTTACAACTGACCCGGCAACCCGGCTGGGCTGCCGGTCCTGATTTTGCCTACTGACGTGCCAGGTGCACGCGCATCTCGGCCTCTGTGTCCCTGATCGACTCGCCGCTCACGTCCACAGTCACGCTGTAGAGCGTACCGGTGAACTTGAATGGCGGTTTATATCTGTCACAAATTGGCGAGCCGGTATTGGCGCCGCACACCATTCCTGCAGCTAGACCGATAAGGACCGCCATCGTGAGAGGAATGTCGCCCTCGCCCACCGGTTTGTCGTCGATGTAGAGGTGACCGCGTCCAGGAGCGCCCTTGCCGTGCGGATAGTCGAGTTTGCCGGTTACCTCGAACTCATAACGCAGCTTATGGCGCCCCGCGGGAACCGGGACGCTGGATTCAATATGGAAGAATTGGCTGCCCACGTATGAGTAGATGTAGTGGAGATTGCCGTCCTGCACGTAGAAGGAAAAGCCGCCCTGGACATCGCCATCGCAGAGCAGCACTCCCTCGGCGCCACCCTTGGGAATCTCGACATCCGCCGTGATGCTGAACGACCTGTTCATCACATTGGGGCCGGCGTTACCCGGCACCATCTGCGTGTCGGGATAGAAGGTATAGCTGGTGCGAGCGACCGCGATCTGTGGTCGCGGATCCGCCGCTCTCAGCTGGCCCCGCGAATCGACGGGCAGGACGTCGTACTTGCCTGCCTCAACGTACCAGGTGCCAACCATTTCGATCAGTTTTGCTCGGTTATCTGCGGCCAGGTTATGGTTCTCGGCGTAGTCTGTCTCCAGGTGATACAGCTCCCAGCCTTTGGCATCCAGCTCGGTCAGCTTGTCGTAGTTGATCGGCGCGCCAAACGGGAGACCCGCTTCCTTGAAGGACGGTCCCGGCCACGGGCACACCGCGCGCCAGCCGTCGTGATACACAGACCGGTGCCCCATCATCTCGAAGTACTGGGTGATGTGTTTCGTGGGTGCCTTTGCGTCATCGAACGCATGGGCAAAGCTCAGGCCTTGGATCGGCGACTGGGTTACCCCTTTGATGGAGGTAGGGGCCTCGATGCCCAGCGCTTCGAGCACTGTAGGAACCATATCGATGGCGTGAGCATACTGCGTGCGCAATTCACCCTTTGCCTTAATACCGTTCGGCCAGTGGGCGATGAACGGATCGCTGACGCCGCCGCGATAGGTCTCGCGCTTCCAGCGGCGGAACGGCGTATTGCCCGCGAAGGCCCAGCCCCAGGCATAGTGATTGAAGGTCTTCGGCCCGCCCAACTCGTCGATCATCTTCAGGTTCTCGTCCAGCGAGTCCGGCACGTTGTTGAAGAACTTGTTCTCGTTCACCGATCCGTGCGGTCCGCCTTCCGCGCTGGCGCCGTTGTCGGAGATGAACATGATGAGCGTGTTCTCCCACTCCCCGATCGTCTTCAGGAAGTTGAACAGACGCCCGTAGTGGTAGTCCGCGTGGGTCAGGAATCCCGCGAACACTTCCATCATGCGGGCATACAGCTTCTTCTCGTCGGCCGAGAGCGTATTCCAGTCCTGAACGTCGGGATCATGGCGCGAAAGCTCGGCATCTTGCGGAGCGATGCCCAGCTCCTTTTGTCGCGCGAATGTCTTTTCGCGATAAGCATCCCAACCATCGTCGAACTTGCCCTTGTACTTGTCTGCCCATTCCTTGGGCACGTGGTGCGGGGCGTGCCCCGCACCGGGGCAGAAGTACATGAAGAAGGGCTTGTTCGGCGCGACCTGCTTGGAGTCGGCGATGAAGCTGATCGCCTTGTCCGTCAGGTCTTCGGTCAGGTGGTAGCCCTCTGCTGGCGTTTTCTCCGGTTCGACGCTGTGGTTGTCGTAAACCAGTTCCGGGTAGTACTGGTTCGTATCCCCGCCGAGGAAGCCATAGTAGCGCTCGAAGCCCCGCCCCAACGGCCAACGATCATACGGCCCCGCGGCCGAGATCTGATCCGCTGGCGATAGGTGCCACTTGCCAACGGCATAGGTGTTATAGCCGTTCTGGAGCAACATCTCCGAGAGGAACCCGTTCTCGAATGGTATGTTCCCGTTTCCACCGGGATAGCCGGTGGAACCCTCGGTGATGCAGGACATGGCGTTCGAATGATGGTTGCGCCCGGTGATGATGCAGGAGCGCGTCGGCGAACAGAGCGCCGTGGTGTGCATGTTGTTGAAGAGCAGGCCGTCTTTGGCAAGCGCGTCGATGTTCGGTGTTTCGATGGGGCTACCATAGCAGCCCATCTGGCCGAAGCCGGTATCGTCCTGCACGATGAACAAAACGTTGGGTGCGCCTTCTTTAGCGCGCAGCGGTTCGGGCCAAGCCGGGCTCGACACATCAAACGTCCGTCCGATGACGCCGTTGAACGCGGTTCCTGGTTTGTATTCTTTGAGTGCCATTCTGGTCTCTCCTCTAAATTCACAGGGGGGTTAGAGTCCCGGTTCTTGAACATTCCACGCGGCATGGACTTTGGTGGCGAAACGACTCGTAGCGAGCGTCCCGTTTTCGCAGACACTGATCCGAGCGTCTTAGCCGACGCCCATAATGCCGCCCAACGACTGGTCACGGGAACTCTACTGCCAGCCGTATCAAGCGGAAACTGGCATAAGTACCAGTGAGCGAGAAATTGATGGGGATACCGGTGTGTGACCGGACAGTCTAATAATTTCACCTACTACCTCTACGAGTCGTTGGTAAAAAGACAACCAATCTCGGCACGAGGTGGTCTGCGCGACGCGGAATTGCTCCCGGTGAACTATCTGCAAGAACGCAGTAGTGTTCGCGAAAAGTTTTAACCTCCGATCGTCGCTACCCTTGATCGACGAAAACTGGACCTCTGTAACCAGATCGGCGTTAGGATGGATGGGGTTGCGCGAGGAGACCAGTGCCTAACGGTATAGCTACCTCACATTCCTGGCCGGAACTCAGAGCGGCGCTAACTAGCATCGTGGGCGAACACAATTGCCTCTTTGATCCTCAAGAGATCGCCCCCTACTGCGAGGACTGGCGCCAACTTTACAAAGGTTCCACGCCTGCCGTTATTCGTCCAGCCTGCACCGAGGAAATTGCTTCAGTGGTTCGGTTGTGCGCGGAACGGCGCATCCCAATCGTGCCGCAAGGGGGTAACACCAGCCTGGTCAGCGGCGCCACACCCAGCGCCGAGGGGAATGAGATCGTGCTCTCGCTGACCCGGATGAATAAGGTTCGCGACCTCGACGTAGTCAACCTGACTTTGACGGTCGATGCTGGGATCACGCTCAAAGGCGCGCAGGAGGCAGCACTCGCCGAGGATTGCATGCTGCCGCTGTCCATGGGCTCGGAGGGATCGGCGCAGATAGGCGGCGCGCTTTCGACCAATGCCGGCGGAAACAACACCGTGCGCTATGGCAACGCACGCGACCTCGTGCTCGGTCTGGAGGTCGTTTTACCCGACGGAGAGATATGGAACGGACTTCGACGCCTACGCAAGGACAACACAGGGTATTGTCTTCGTCAGCTTTTCGTCGGAGCAGAGGGCACCCTGGGAATCATCACGGCAGCCGTGCTCAAACTCGTCCCGCGTCCTAAAGACGTCTCCGTCGCATTTTGCGCGGTGCCCTCGGAGCAGGCTGCGTTGGATCTTTTCATGTTGTGCCGGGGCCGCCACCATAACTCCATTCAAGCGTTCGAGTACATGTGCGGTGCTGGAATTGATCTGGTACTAAAGCATGTCTCTGGGACGCGGTTTCCGCTGACGAATCCGGCCAGCCACTACGTCCTGATAGAACTCGCCGATGATTCGCCCAACGCCGGGCTGCGCGAAAGACTGGAAGGCGCCCTCGGGGCCGCTATGGATGCCGGCCTCGTGCAAGATGCGGCGCTTGCGGGCGGTTCGGCCGAACGGGCCTCGCTGTGGCGCTTGCGCGAAGAGCAGTCGGAGGCGCAGAAGCGCGAGGCTGCGTCAATCAAGAATGACATCTCCGTGCCGGTATCGAAAGTGGCGGAATTTCTCGTCCGCGCCCGAGCGGATTGCGAACGGCAGTTCCCCGGGATCCGGGTGATTCCGTACGGTCACATGGGCGATGGCAACATTCACTTTAATCTCTTGCCCGCAACCGGCGTCGAGAACTCGGCCTTTCTGAAACAAACCGAAGCCATCATGGACGCCGTCAACGAGGTGGTTCGTCAACTCGATGGCAGCTTTTCGGCTGAGCACGGGATCGGCCGCGTGAAGACCTCCATGATGGAGGAATGGCGCGGCGGAGCGGAACTGGCAACCATGCGCCGAATCAAAGCGGCGCTCGATCCTTTGGGGATCATGAATCCGTACAAGGTGCTGCCATCCGGACCGATGCTTTGAAGGTTATTCCTGCTGGCGGCTAAACGGGCTCGACTTGGCTGATCGGTCCCCTGAAACGCCCATTGGGCCGGCCATCTTCAATAGACGGGCGGGTCGTGATATTCCAGTCGCGATGCCGACTTCAGGGGAGTAATCCGGGAAGAAGCGATAACGAGCAGAAAGCACTGCCGATATTCAGGTTCTTGTTTTGCCCGACACTGTCGCGATGCCCAACACTGCCTCCCCGCCACAACCGTGTGGGTAGTACACAGGTGGTAACTGACGCATAGCCCGCCACTCTAAAGCAATCCAAGAAAGTTGTGCCAGTTCTCGTAGCGCGATCATGCTCACGAATCCGCCTGATCGCATGAGTGCGTCTGGCAGGGGATCATTAATTCGCACCATGACTGATCCGGAAAGAAACAGAAGCTCCAGTCAAAAAAGCAGCACTGGGCCTCCGCACAGGGCATCCCGCCACTCCGCCCGGCATCAGATCGAGAGCAAGGTAAGGCTGGTTCAACTCTCACTGAACCATCGCTTTGTAGTGGCAGCACTGGCCTGAGTTAAACCGTCGAAACATTAACGCGAAGTCAACTCTGGAGGAGTCTCTTGAGTTCGCCGAAAATGACCCATTTTGAAATCTTCGCCGAGGAGCCCGCTAAACTGGCGGACTTTTACCGCAGCCTCTTCGGCTGGCAAATCGATCAGGCGCCCGGCGTTGATTACTGGCGAATTCAAACCGGAGCGCCGGACGCCAACGGCTACAACGGCGGCCTGCTCTACCGCCCCATACCCGGACCGCGCAGCTGGGTCCATTACGTCAATGTTCCATCGCTCGATGACTTTGTTGCTCAAGTACAGCACCTGGGCGGATCGGTACTGCGTCCCAAGACGGCTGTGCCCAAGATCGCCTGGGTTGCGCTTGTGGCCGACCCGGAGGGAAACATCTTCGGCATCTGGCAGGCCGACCCGGCCGCATTTCCACCGCCGGAGCCGGATTAACGTCAAGAACCAGAAAGACCAACCACAACCGTACAAAAACAAAAGGAGACCGAGATATGTACTATACCGACGATTCACTCCTTCCGGAGAATATGGCGCCGCTGGTCATCACCGCCGCGCCCTACGGGCCCGCATGGCTCCCGGGCGACGCCGCTGACATCGCCGTCACCTGGGATGAGCAGGTCCAAGCTGCGGTGGACTGCTACAACGCAGGCGCCACCATTTTGCATTTTCACGTGCGCAATCCGGCCACCGGGCACTTGTCAGCGGACTTCGACCAGTTCAACTACTTGCTCGACCGCATCAAGAAAGCCGTGCCCAAGATGATCATCCAGGTCGGCGGCTCAATCTCCTTTGCGCCGAAGACGGACGAAGCCAAAGCCCAGTGGCTGGACTACGACACGCGGCATATGCTTGCCGAGCTGAAGCCAACGCCGGAGATGGTTACGGTGGCCATCGGCACCTGCATGATGGACCTCACGCAGATGTGGAGCCAGGATGATATCAAGGGGACGCATCTGGAGAATCCCAAGGTGCTCGCCGCATGGGCAGGTATGTATACCGACGCCGGCCCGGCCTTCTACCTCGAGCATCTGAAGCGTCTGGCAGCGCACGGCATTCAGCCGTACTTTCCGCTGGCTCACGTGCACCAACTCGAGATCGTGGAACGGTTGATCCGCCATGGTGTTTACATGGGGCCGCTGAACATAGCAATTGGCGCTTACGGCGGGGGCGGGTGCGGATACAATCCGTTCGATTGGATGGAGTTCGTCCGCCGCACGCCACAGGGCGCAACCGCGACGTTCTGGGCGCCCATGCGCATCAGTGCTGTGGCTGAGCCAATGTCGATCATCCTCGGTCATCACGTGCGGGTCGGCAACGAGGACAACCTCTGGAACTCCAAGCGGCAGCGCATCACCACGGTTCAGCAGGTCGAGGCGGTTGTGCGCTTGTCTGAGCAATTCGGACGCAAAGTGGCGAGTGCGGAAGAGGCGCGCTCCATCATGAAAATCGGCGTCACCTACAACAGCGTTGAGGAGACGCTGCGGAACCTCGGATTGCCTCCCAACCGTGAGGGAGGCGAGCATGGCTTCATGGTTTGGCCGACCGACGGAAAGAAGAGTGTCGCCACGTCGATGTCCGATTCGCATCCGATGGCCTATTGCATGGTGCCGCCAGAGATGGCAACCGGTCCGGAGAAAAAAGTGGCCTAACCAAACTCCACGGGTCCCGCCTCTAATGGGGGTGGGACCGTGTGTCGGGAATCCACAGAGACAAGTGGTGAAGGGAATATATGCAATCGACAACTAAGACTACTCAATCAAGCGGGCCATGGGATTCGTCCTTGGAAAAGCTGCGCGAATGGGACCCGGAGTGGGCCGAGCTCTGCTTCAAGATGAGCACCAATCCATGGACCCACTCTGTTCTGCCCCGCAAGTTTATCGAACTGGTTAGCGTTAGCTTGAACGCCGCCTGCACAAATCTCAACCCGGACGGAACGCTCCGCCACATCCGGGCCGCGCTCGAAGCGGGTGCGACTCGCGAGGAGGTTTTATTCGCTCTCAAGTGCGGATCGGCCTTGTCCATTCATTCCTGCAGCTTGGCCGCCCCCATTGTCCTGGAAGAAGCCAAAGCTGCCAACGTCCAGTTGACTCCGCGAGCCAACACGGAGCCAACTCCGGCCTGTGATGCGATGAGGAAGATCGGCCAGTGGAACACGGCCTGGGATCCGTTCTTCGAACTCGATCCGGTATTTACGGACGAATTCATGGCCATGGGCGCGGGCGTCTACAAGAGTGGAGTCATGTCGCCCAAGGAGGTCGAACTCCTCAGCATAGCCCTCGATGCTTCCGTCACGCACATGTATGCGCCAGGCACGCGCCGGCACATCAAGAACGCGTTGAAGGCTGGCGCGACCATGGAAGAGATCATGGAAGTGTTGAAACTCTGCGTTGTTCAAGGGGTGCAGACGTTCAACCTGGGCGTGCCGATCCTGGCCGAGGAACTCGAACGCAATGCATCGGACCGGAAGGTAGCGTGATCCATGGCGAACTATGTTGAGGTGGCAAGTCTGGAGCAACTCCCCGCGGGAAAAGGCACGACTGTCGCCGTAGACGGCAAAGACATTGCCCTTTTCAATGTTGACGGAGCCATCTACGCAATTGATGATACCTGTCTTCACCACGGACAGTCGTTAGGAACCTCCGATCTTAACGGCAAGATCGTTACGTGCCGCGGACATGGTTGGAAGTATGACGTTACGACCGGAAGCACGCTCGCCTCTCCCGGATACGGGGTTTCAGCGTATCCGGTGAAGGTTGTCGATGGAAAAATCATGGTAGCGATTGACGAAACATTGAATTCAGCTGCTTAGACTCATGTCGTTTCGACTCGTCCTTCAGCCTCTTGTGGTCGCACTACACTGTGCAGCCACGACCTATGTTTTTGGGCGGATGGTCGCCAACTCGGAAGTAATCGGCTGAGGTCCGCCTAACGAGAGCCGTTAAACCACCTCCCCATCAGCAGTCTGGTTAATCCAGAAGAGCGCCCCCAGGGCGCGCTAACCTTATCGAACTGTCAGTTCTTGTGGCTCCGGGCGGGGCGGGCGGCAGAGCGATCCTGATCTTCTTCATCTTCTTCTTCTATTCCAACCCGTTCCCATACCCAGAGAAGCTCCTGCCCCTTTTCACCCCGTACCCGCACATAGAACTACAACCCGCCAAATCCACCAGAGAATCCCCGGAACCTGCGGCAGCCGTAGTCCACTCCTCCAGCCGGGACGATCTCCCGGAGCCTGCTCAGTTCTTCCTCATCCTTCGAGATAGATCTAATCCATGGGCGCCGGCAAGGCGCCAGAGGAACCACCCGCCATACAAGACGGGCGGCGGGCAGCAGAGAATCCAGCACCTCCTCCAGATCCAGAAGATCCACAACCCCATACCCGCCAAAGGAACCCAGAACTCTCCTAGAGACCACTCCCTACCCCCAGACACCCAGTGGCCTACATCCATCATTCCTGCCACCTATGCGGCAGCAGTTTTCCACCCCCGGCAACCCACCTAAATAGCTAAAATTAAACAGGTTAAGTCCAGAACAGGCTCCAACCCCTCCAACCAGCCTCAAAACAGCCTCTAAAAAAGACCACCTACCCGAGCCTGCGCAACCCTGCGCCCTTAGCGACTTACGCCAGTTCTAGCCAAACATCGCGGCAGCGATTTTTACTCTCGGCGCCGACGCGCGTCGAAGAACACTAGGTTCAGAACCAGAAAACGATCAATTTCATTGGGTACTTGGGATACAGAAAACGACCCAAACAACCCAAAGGCGACTTTGGGAAGAACTTCATCGTCTTTCCGCGACCACCGGTACTCGACCAGCTTTCGCAGGATTCGGCGTTGGCGCCCATGCCGGTCACGACCCAGGTTCTGCCGGGCGTACGTTCATCGTCGAATAGGCCCTTGGCGGCGAACATGAATGCTTGACGGCCTCCGGGGATGACCTTTCCGCCGGACTCGACGACCACCTGGTAGGCTGCTATTCCATCCTGGAGATCTTTGAGCTTGGCGGTGAATCCTCCGCCGGCTTCTCCGCGCTGCTTGGTGACGCTGAAGTTTCCCAGGACGTGCCCGCCGGTGTAGCCCACCAGGCCGGAGAGGTTCACCAGGAGGTTTTGGGGGAATGCTTTGGCACGTAGGGGTGTCCGTGGCACTCTATTGACACTGAGATATATCTCAGCTATTACCAGAGACCCTTGTGAAACAGACTCGTCGTCGCCGCCACCTCCGCCCTCGCCCGACTCGTTCTCAACTCAACCAACAGATCGAGCGCGTACGCTCGGCATTGCAGGCCTTCCAGGTGGAGTGGGCTCTGGAGGCTCAGCGCCCGGAGCACAATCTGGGCCGCCTCCGCTTTCTGCACGATGCAATCACACACATGCGGGACGAGATCTCGTCCCTGGGGAGCCTCTAATGACGCGCGCCGTTTTTTATATGCGGGTACCCTGCTCAGTTCACCCACCGGGGTCGCCGTGGCTGGGTCCGGCAATGTCTACATTGCGAATCTCAATGGCGCTGCCCTCAAGCTGGATGTCTCCGACCCGCCATCCCTTCTTTTTGGCTCACCTGTCGGCTTGGGATCGGGGCTACTCACGATAATGAACCTGGGCAATGCGACGATGTTTGTCACCCCCGCTTTTCCGTCCAACCAGGATTTTAGTTTCATCACCAGCCCCTCACCCTATTGCAGCAAAACCGGCCAAGTAGTGAGCGCAGGGGCAGAGTGCCTCCTTAAAATGCTGCTCAATACAACGGCAGACGTCAACGACAGCATCGTGCTGACCGACAACTCGCTGAATGCCGCTGCCACCCAGACGATTACCCTGCATGCTAACCTCGGGGCCGCACAGGCTTCGCAGACGATCACGTTCCCGAATCCCGGGCCGGTGACTTACGGCACATACCCGATCAGTCTGCTCGCTTCCGCGACCTCAGGCCTTCCGGTGAGCTATGCAGTGACCTCCGGCCCTGCGACGGTAAACGGCAGCACGCTGACGATCACTGGGGCTGGAACGGTAACGGTTCAGGCTACCCAGGCAGGCAACAGCAGCTACTCTGCTGCGACACCAACCAGCGTGAGCATCACCGTAACTCCAGCTTCGCTGACGGTAGCGGCCAACAGCACATCGGTCGCATTAGGAGCGCCTATCCCAACGCTGACCGGCACGCTGACGGGCGTCTTGGCTGGCGACGGCATCACCGCCGGCTACACGACCACCGCGATACAAGGCTCGCCTGCCGGAACCTATCCCATCACCGCAACGCTCAAGGATCCCAACAGCAAGCTGTCCAGCTATAACGTCACCAACACGCCAGGAATTCTGACAATTCTAGCTCCGGTTACCACGACGCAATCGCCCGTAAACCTGGGCCCGGTTGCAGTTGGATCCGCAACCGGCAACACCCAGGAACTGTCCTTCACGATTCCGTCGACTATTACGCTGGGCGGCATCTCGGTCGTGACCCGGGGGGCGCCAAATCTCGACTTTACGGCAGTGGTTGGTGGCAGTTGCGCCAGCGGAAGTACAAACACAACCTGCACGGTGAATGTCCAGTTCCTGCCGTCAGCGGTGGGTATACGGTTGGGCGCGCTGGTGCTTACCGACCAGAGTGGTAACACGCTGATCTCGGTACCAATGAGCGGCATCGGCACCGGGCCATTGGTAGCCTTCGGTCCCGGCATCATTCGCTCCGTTGCCGGCACCGGGACCGAGGGATACAACGGCGACAACATCGCGTCCACCAGCGCGGAACTTGCCAATCCTGGAGGCATTGCGGTGGATGGTTTCGGCAACCTGTTCATCGCCGACTTCAGCAACAACCGCATCCGCAAGATGACGCCGGAAGGGACCATCACCACGGTTGCCGGTAGCGGAACTTATGGCTACAGCGGAAACACGGGCCCGGCCACCAGCATGGAACTTGCATCTCCGGAAGGCGTAGTGGTCGATGGAGCCGGCAATCTTTACATCGCAGATGCAAACAACTTTCGAGTTCGCAAGGTTATGCCTGGCGGAACGCTCACAACGGTTGCGGGAATCGGCGCAGCCGGATACAGCGGCGACGGCGGGCCCGCCACCAGCGCGCAACTTTACTGGCCATACGATGTTGCAGTGGATGGAGCTGGCAATCTCTACATCGCAGATCAAGAAAATAACTTGATTCGCAAGGTCACACCCGGCCGGGACGATCACGACGATCGCAGGCAACTATAACGCAGGGCCTGACCTTTACGCGCGGAGACGGTGGCGCTGCATCCAATGCGTTCGCTCTCGTATCCCTGGGGCGTCGCGATGGCATGGCAGTGGTGGCTGAATCTCTACATTGCGGACACCTTAAACCAACGCATTCGCAAGGTCGATGTTGCGGACGCACCCTCGCTCACCTTCGCCAGCACCAACGTTGGCCAAGCGAGTGCGTCGCAGGACGTCACTGTGCTCAACCTTGGCAACGCGCCCCTGAACATCAGCCAGATCAGCACCGCCGCAAACTTCTCGCTCGGCGGCGCGGACACTACCTGTAGTTCAACCGGCCAGACGCTGGCCTCCTCGGCAAGTTGCGTGCTCGGCATTGAGTTCAGCCCCGCGGCGGACGGCAGCATCAGCGGCAATGTTGCTTTGACTGACAATGCGCTGAACGCCAGTGTCACGCAGACGATCGCAATGCAGGGAACAGGCGTTGGCCTGCAATCGCAGACGATCACTTTCCCGAATCCGGGGACGCAGACCTATGGAGTGGCTCCAATCACGTTGCCGCTGAACGCGAGTTCGGGGCTTGCGATTGCCTACACGGTGTCCGCGAGCTCAACGGCCGCGGTGAGCGGCAACATCCTGACCATCACCGGCGCCGGATCGGTGACGGTGACGGCCAGCCAAACTGGCGATGGCGTCAACTGGGCCGCTGCCACTCCCGTCAACCAGACTTTCACGGTGAATCCAGATACGCAGGCGGTGGTGACGGTCACGGCCCCGGCTGCGGCAACTTACGGCCAAACGGGACTGTCCGCGCAGGCTTCGGGCGGCGGCGGCACCGGAGCGTATAGCTACTCCGCTGGAAGCTCGACGGCATGTTCGGTGGAGGCCGCGACCGGCGCTCTGACGATTACCAGCGGCACAGGCACCTGCTCGATCACGGCTACGCGCGCCGCCGACACCAACTACAACGCCTCGGCAGTGAGCAATGCAGTCACCGTTTCCATCAACAAGGCCACGGCTTCAGCGATGCCGAACCCGGCGACGAAGGTGTACGGCACAACCGATCCGGCGTTCACAGGAACGCTAAGCGGCTTCTTGGCAGCGGACAACGTCACCGCTTCCTACAGTCGTGTAGCAGGCGAGACGGTGGCGGGAGGCCCGTACACGATCAGCGCTACGCTGAGTCCGGCGGGAGTGCTGAGCAACTACATCATCACCTACAACACGGCCAACTTCACCATCACGCAGGCCCCGGCTTCAGTGATGCCGAACGCTGCGACGAAGCTCTACGGCAGCAGCGATCCTACGTTCACCGGAGTACTTGCAGGCTTCCTGCCGGCGGATAACGTGACGGCCGTCTACACGCGCACACCCGGCATCCACGTCAATGGCGGACCGTATGTGATTTCGGCGACGTTGAGTCCGGCGGGCGTTTTGAGCAACTACAGTATCACCTACAACACGGCGTCGTTCACCATTCAGGCCGAGCCTCTGGCGGTTACGGTTTCGCCTAGCAGCTACACGCGTGCTGTAGGCACTGCCAACCCAACCTTCACCGGCACGGTTACCGGCATGGTGAACAATGATCTCAACACCGGCAATCTGGTCATCACCTACTCAACCACGGCGACCGCGAGCAGTCCGATCGCAAGCTATCCCGTCACGGCCACGTTGAGTGGCGCGGCGGCGGCTAGTTATGCGCTGACCGTCAATCCCGGCACACTATATGTATGGGCGCAGGGCACTGACTTGATCGAGACAACCGTTAGTTATAGCGGCACAGCAGCAAGCGGTGCCACAATTGAGGTGGAGGATACCGCTATGAATCAGGGTATCGTTGCCGCAGGCAGCAGCTCGACCTACTATTACCTGTCCACGGACGGCAGTACGAAGGGATCGCTGCTGAGCTTGCGCTCGGTACCTACCTTGGCGTCGGGAGCCAGCTCGGGCCCGGCGACCACCAACGTGACGCTGCCGACCAGCATTAACGGTAACTACTACGTGCTGGTCTGCGCCAACGGCCCCAACTCGGTGGTGGAGAGCAACACGACGAACAACTGCGCTGCTACGGGAGTCATGGCGATCACTCATTGATTCTGTACCGCATCGCATAACCAGAGGCCGCCGTTCGCGGTGGCCTCTGGTTGTAAAGCCGACGCCGCCAGAGTCGGCCTGTATGTTCACAAGGGCGATCGAATGTAGAATCAAGCCGGAAAAACAGAGGGACATTGCGGAAGGCAATGATACCGTTCCGGACTTTCTCGAGAAATATCCGGGATTCATCGAGGCTGTGGGACTCCTTCCAGAGACTGAGCCCACCTATAGAAAACTCTAAATGCATGAATTACCTCATATAGGAAGCCATGTCGGGGGAAGCGAAGCCTTTCTCGGCCAGGCTAGCTTTTTCCGCCATCAGCGCACGGGCCGCCACAGCTTGCTTCAGAAACGATTTGATCATCTTCTTCTCAGTGCCGGAATAGAAAGCCATGTCCACGATGCGAAGTAGAGAATCAAGATCGAGGCCCGTGCTAGCTTCTTGGAAGTAGATCTTCCAACCAGTCCGGGCAGCCTGCTTGCCGGCGGCCGTTCAGCATGTGTTCATGACGCGGCCGGTTGGTTGTGGCAGTTCCCTCCTGCCGGGTCACTAGCTTGCTCGCAGTGAGCCTACGCAGGGAGGGAACGGAAGCGCCGAGCGAGACTCCAGCCATGCGTTGCAACTCATATGGCGACTGCGCGCCGCGGTCCAGCATCGACAGAAGAAAAAAATCTAAAACGGACAAGGTCATTGGAAGTGCCTGCGATATATCGCAGGAAGTTTACACTGCCGGGTCAAGGGATCCAGGCATGTCAATTGTTCGCGGGACCTGCGCCTCATCGAGCGGCTCATCATCTTGGTCAAATACCAACGCCTTCTTTAACTGCTCCTCACGAACTGACTGGAGAATGCACAGAGGCTGGAATACCGCGGCGAGAAGGTACGGATCGATGTGTTTAAGAAGGAAGCCCGCCATAAACTCTCGTCCAAGCGTTTCGTTCGACGCCAACATTCCGAGCGTCACCGGGTGGCGATCGCGCTGGACCTCGCGCTTCGCGAGGCCTGTAGGTCAATTTGCGTGTAGCCCGTCATCCACTCGGAGTCCGACGCAAAGCGCGTTCGCAGCCTCTAACTTCCCCGAATGAGACGTACGGACCGCACCCTGAATACCAGAAGTCGTCGCTCAACGCGAGGACCTCTCGCTGAAGTACTGAGCTTGTTGGGCGCAATGAGGGCGCGGCGCGAGTGACGATTGCGACTATGGTTGCACCTTCTGCGTCACTTTTGCGGACGTACTGGTGTTGTAGTTACTGTCACCCGAGTAAGCTGCTGTCAGAGTTTTTGACCCGGTGGTGATAAACGCCAACGAGCAGCTGCCCGCACCGGCAGTCAGAGTTCCCGTGCAGGTCAAACCGCCAGTTCCGGACAGGGTAACTGTTCCCGTCGGAGCGATCCCCACTCCCGATACAGTAAAGCCAACGACGACCGCTTGGCCTGTAATCGAAGGATTCGGTGTCTCGGACATTATGATTGTCGTGCTGGTGCCTTTGTTGACCGTGAAAGTCACGCTCACCGCTGTGGCCGCAGCGAAGTTGGCGTTGCCAGCCTGGCTGGCCTGCACCGTCACCGACCCAGCCCCGGTGATCGTTAGCACACTGCCGCTCACCGCCGCAGGCCCCGAGGTCACCGAATAGCTCACCGCAAGCCCAGAGCTCGCCTTGGCGGTCAACGTGATTGGAGCCACGCCGTAGGTCTTCGTTCCCGGTATCGGGAAGGTAATCGTTTGCATGGCCCTCGTCGCCGTGACTGTTTCAGTAACTTGCGTCGCTGCGGCGTAGTTGGTGTTGCCAGCTTGATTGAACTGAACCGTACAACTCGTATTCGTGGCTCCACCGGTGCAACTGCCGCCAGTCGCCACCGTAAAGTCCAGATTCGCCGCGCCCTGGGTCACGGTCGAAATGCCGCCCAATGTGAGGCCCGAAGGAATATTGAAGGACAGGAGCCGGGTGCTGCCTGTCGATGCTCCCACTGCCACCTGGCCGAAGTTCACAGACTGTTGGGTTGTGGTCACGGGAACCAGGATCGTCAACGTACCTGGCGTGTTCGTGACACTGTAATTGGAGAGTTTACTGTTCGGATCGTTGAGAGTTGCGGTGATGGGATAGCTTCCGGCAGGCGAGTACTGCACCGCGGTGGTCGAGTAGTTGGCTGTAATTCCGTCGCCCGCAACCACGCCTGTGAGCGTCCCGGTCAACACCGGAATCGGCGCTCCGTGGAGCGCTGACTCGCTGTTGGCGGTTACGGTGAGCATCGCCGTCGTCGCGGTAATATTTTCGGTCACTTGCGGCGCTGTACTATACGTGCCGTTCCCAGATTGATTGAACTGGACCGTACAGGTTCCCGAGCCGCTCGTCATCGTAACCGTCGCACCCATGATCGAACACACGGCTCCCAAGACAGAGTACCTAACTGTCTGTCCCGAACTTGAGGTCGCAGCCACCGTAAAGCTGCTCTGGTATACGGCGTTTAAAGGCGCCTGTGTGGTTACCGAGATGGTCTGCGGAATCATTCCCGTGCCCTGCAAGGCAATGGTTTGCGTGGCGGCGCTGGAGTTCTGGCTGTTGTCACTTAGAATCACGCTGCCTCCTATGCTGCTGTTTGTCGCAGGAGTAAACTCAATGCCAAGCACGCAGTTTGTGGCCGGAGCCAGCGTCTGCCCAGTCGAACTGCACGATGTGTCCGGGCCACCCAGCGAGAAGTTCGCGGCGGTGCTGATTTGTCCGATGTTCAGAGGCGCGTTGCCGAGGTTCAGCACGCTTACGTCGTGCGGGGCGCTGGCTGCGCCGACGTTAGTGCTGGCAAATGTCAGCGATGGCGGAACAGAAACATCGACCTTGCGGATGCGGTAGTTATATTCGTCAGCAATATAAAGGTTGCCGGAGCTATCCAAGGCAATACTGTCGGGGGCATTCAGTTCTGCACTGGTGGCCGAGCCCCCATCTCCGTTGTATCCGCCGGCACCTGCGAGATATCCGTTGCCAGCCACGGTGGTGATCAATCCGGTTGCCGCTGAAATCCTGCGAATGCGATTGTTGAACGCCTCCGCGATGAGCAGATCGCCCGCTGCATCCAGTACCACGCTGTTTGGCCAGATGTTCGCGCTGATGGCCGGAATATTGTCGCCGTCATAGGTGCCGATGCCGGTGCCGGCCACGGTGGTGATGATGCCGGTCGCCGCGTTGACCTCGCGGATACGGTTGGTTAGCGATCTCGCTTACGGAGAGACGTACTAAAGCGCAAGATGGCTCCGCTCACAATCGCGAGCGGATTTGGGGAACTCAGCTTAGCACAGGTGAGCATAGGAATTTCGCTTAAAGTTTGGAGAAGAAATGTAAACGGACCGGCACTATAGTCCCAAGACTAGTACGGCAGCAGTTTTCCACTCCCTCCAGCCTCTGACGATCTTCCGGAACCAGCTCATCTCTACCTCATCCATCGAGTTAGGTCTGATCCACGGCGCCGGCAAGGCGCCAGGAGTCACCAGCTCACACAAGACGGGCGGCGTGCGTCATAGAATCCATCACCTCGGGGCCAAGCATCCGATCCACAGCTCCACAGAACTCATACTCGCAGCAGAGCACCAAGACGCGTTAAGTGCGAAAGTGGGGGTATCGGCAGACAAAGATTGTGGCGAGCCGGCGGCGATTTGTCTTGGGTGGGGCACCTGCGGTGACAGGTGTTTGTTTCCAGCTCTCGGTCGCTAACAATTGACAACTGTGGCCCGCCGTTTGACGACGGACCACAGTCATAACGCAGCTCGCCAAGCTAGTTTTTCTTCGTGGTTCTCCTCTTTTTCGTAGCGGGATCTGAAGGCTTGTTGGTCCTGCGGGTATCGAGTAGGGTCAGTGAATCCGCTGCGTTGAATGGGTATTCGCGGACTGACTCCTGAGACTTCTGACCAGCGCTGCTCAGCGTGATGTCCACACGGCGGTTGCTGGCGAGGAAGATCGTATGGATATGATCGAGCAATCTCTGCCGTTCTTCCGTGCTTAGCTCCGAGTTTCGTTCAACCGCACTTCTTACCTGGGCGTCGGTGAGGTTTTGTTGTTTGCCGTACGCCTCGGTCTGGATGCTTGCTGCCGGTATACCCTTTTCGACCAGGAAGCGCTTGGTGCGTTCAACACGCCGTTCGGAAAGCGCCTGATTGTACTCCGCGGAACCGCGCGTGTCGGCATGGCCTTCAAGAGTCAAGCGAGCATCCTGTTTGCTTTGGAGATAGGTCTGGAAATCACTCGCGAGCGTAGCAAGAGTCTTCTCCTGACTGGCAAGCAGGCCTCCATCGGGATTCTCCGGCGTAGGCTTGTCCGTTGCAAAATAAACACTGTGGAGCGCAAGCCTCTTCTCGATGGCGATCATCGCCGGTGTGGGAGCTTGTACCTCCACCGCCGTTGGTTGAGTGGGAGCTTGAATGATTACCGCGGCTATAAAAGAAGCCGTGAGCGGCGGATTGCCATCATCGGTTGCAGTGCAGGTTACGGTGATTGTCCCAGGCTGTGCACCCGTGCTGTCCAGTTTCGCGGTTGCGGTATTGCCGGTAATGCTTCCGGCACTTGTAGCGTAGCTATAGGTCAAGCTGCGATTGTCGAGGCTGCTGGCAATCGAACTGATCGTCGAGGTCCCGCCCATCGGTATGCTCGCCGGATCAGGCGTGCATGAGATTACGGGCGGATGCGCCGCTCTTACGGCGAAACTGGCATTGCAGGAAGCAATTCCTTTCGGACTGCCGTCGCTCAGCCTGGCCACGACCTGGTAGGAACCGGGCTGCAGTCCTGTGGTGTCAATCTGAATCGAAGCATTGCTGCCGGAAACCTTCACTCCGTTGCCGGACCAATCGTATTTGACCGTACGCTTGGGATTGAAATTGGTACCGCTTGCGGTCGCGGTCACAGGCTCGCCGGCAAAGAGTTCCATCGGCTGTACCGAACAGGCTGCCATGGGTGGAGTTGCACTCGGCTGACCTCCGCCGAACATAAACACGATGCCGCTCTGGAGCCTCACACCCGAGAGAACGGTGGTCGGAGTCGAGGACGAAGGACCATACCGGTAGCTGGACATTACATAGTCCGCCCGGATTAGCCGAAAAGCAATATGCCTGGTCAGATTGATATCCAGACCGCCGCCGGCCATAAGTCCTAATTTATCGATATGGTGGAAGTCTTCCGGGTATAGACGCAGGTCGCCTCCTAAGGCTTCAAGAAATGGAGAGAAGCGTGCGCCGCGGAATGTAACCTTGGGACCGATGGAGAGGTTGGATAAATCTGCGTCCCGGCAGCAGGCGCCCGGCGTGCCCCTTTCACTGATGCCCCAATGGTCGCTGGCGTCGAGTGTGATGCCGAAATGCCGGGTGAAATCATAAGTAACGGAAGCACCAGCTCCGCGCGGATTCGAGTCCAGACGGCTGGTGATTGGAACGATTCCCAAGGGAAGGACACCGTGTACGTCCGCGCCGGGATACCAGAATGAATATCCACCGTAAAGCTCCCACTTGGGAGCAGGCTGGTACTGCGCTATGGCCAGGGTGCCAAACGCACACAGCACAGCAATCGTCGCTATAACTCGGCCAAGAGGGCCCTTAAAATGAGATGACATTGCGAACGTTCCTCCGAACTTTAATAACGTGAAATCCTGCTGCTCCGGCTTAGGTGGTACTGAAGCGATCATGGACAGGCCTTAAGCCGGCCCATGACCGCAATACCTTATTGACAGGGAGGAACAACCACTGTGTTGGTGTCCAAGGTAACTCCGCCAGTCAAGGCTAACGCCCTTCCGTCCAGAGTCGCGCCGGTAGTGGCCGTGACGGATGCCTCCGCCATAATGGTTCCCGTGAAGGTTGTGTTTGTTCCAAGAGTTGCCGAACTGCCAACCTGCCAAGTCACATTTTGGGCTTGAGCACCGTTGATCAGGATGACTTCGCTGTTACCGGCTGCCGTGGTCAACGTGGATACGACTTGGAAGATCCAGGCGGCATTTGGATCACCCTTTCCATCAAGAGTGAGGTTCCCGGTTATTCCCAGCGAGGGCTGGGCGCTGGTAGTCCGATAAACGCCCGGGGGAAGGGTCTGCCCTCCTATGTCTGCGGTGAGAACAGCACCTCCGGCTGCGCCGGCGGCATTGTTATATGCAGTCGTCAAGTCACCCTGGGCTGTCTGGGCAACCGCATCGCCCGCATCGATCACACCTGTGATGGAGGCCGGTGGTCCGAATCCGGTTACTGCACTTCCCGGCCACACCCCAACATTTCCACTGATGGTTGTAGCCGTGCCCGTGACATTGGTGACCGTAGATCCGGCCAATATTCCAAAGCTGCATGCCGATCCCAGTCCTGAGTCCGGTTGCGTTGGCGGTTCTGAACAGGAAGCGGAGGTCGTGAACGTCCACACAAACTTGGACGCCAGAGTATTGCCGAACGTGTCAGCCGTCCCGGTGGTAATCGTAGCCGTAAAAGTGGTGCTCGGTGCAAGACCAACCGTGGGTGTAAAGGTGGCAATATCGGTCGCCGAAACGTAGGTGACTGTGCCGTCCACGTTCGTCCCGCCTGCGCTCACAATAAATGTAGATTTGTTGATAGTCGCGGGGTTCATCATCTTGCTGAATGTTGCGGTGATAAGCGCGGTATCGGGGCACACTGGAGTAGAGCCATTTGGCGGAGTTACAGACGTCACGGTAGGCGGAGTCTGGGGCGCAGCGGGATTTCCTGCATTCGGGTTCCGGTCCGGATTGCAGCATCCAGTGGCGAAACTAAATAGTAGGAGTGCCGTGAAACAGGTCATGTAACTACTCGGTGTTCTCATTCGCCTCTTTTTCTCGGCCAGTGACCGAAGTACCTCGTTGCAGATGCGATCTTAGCTACCCTCAATCAGGCAGTCTGAGCCAGGTTGCTCACTTGCGTCACCGGTAGGACACTGTCCTTCTGCGCATTCTCGGCGTGCCGGAAGGCATTTGGGCGAGCTCCCGTGAGCCGCTGTCTGAGCCGGTGCAGCAAGGCAGGCTCAGCGCGGCAAGTGGACGGAATCCGCTGAGCCAGTTCGGGACTTTTAATATCAAGGTTGACGACGATCGGCTCTTGACCGCTGCGAACCACGACCGCTTCAACCGGTTGGTCTGCGGTCGCATTGAGCTCTTGGTGAGGCACGAACGGCGGCACTTAGTCTGGCGGAGTTTCTGGTCAGCGTGTCACCGGATATTCCGCGGCACGTCACCGCGTTTCACAAAGACTGCAGGATGACGGATCCTGACAATTACGCCTCTTCTTTAAGGATGCGGCTTGCGGTGGCGCGTGAGATGGTGAAGGTCTTGGCGATCTGGCCGAGGCTCTGACCCTGGGCGCGGTGCCGGAGCACCGCAGCCCGGTCGATATCCAGCGGCCGGCGGCCGATGTGGCGGCCTTCCAGCTTAGCCCGGCGCATCCCGGCGCGTACCCGCTCGACGATCAGGTTTCGCTCCAGCTCGGCAATCGCGCCGATGATGACGACGATGGCGCGGCCCAGCGGACCGCTGGTGTCGATGTTCTCGCGGAAGCTGGCGAACTCGATGCCCAGGTGCTGCCGTGAAGTTTGGCTCGAACTGGCGTAAGTCGCTAAGGCTACGGAGTCTCGCAGGATTATTGAGGTGGTCGTTTTTGGAGGCTGTTTTGAGGCTTGTTGGAGGACCTGGAGCCTGTTCTGGACTTACGTTGTTTAGATTTATATGCTTATGATGGTTTTCCGGGAACTGAAGACTGCTGCCGCGGATTGGGGGTTCTGGGGGACTGCGGGAGTGGCCTCTGTGCGGGTAGGGGGTGAAAAGGACAGGATAGGAGCTTCTCTGGGTATAGAGAGGAATGGGTATAGAGGAAGAGGAAGAAGAAGCAAGGTCGCTCTGCTGCCAGCCCCGCCGCTTTTGACGGGCTTTCCAACTCCGCGATCAGGGGCTTCTGACCTCTACTGTGCCAAAGCATGCTCGACGGCTATTGATTAAGAGGATGGTGAAAGTTTCGCGCATTCGCCTTTTCCCTGCTCAATCAGGAAGCGATAGAAAGCTCCCGCCAGCCCCTCCGGCTTGGGACCTACGGGATAGACCAGCGAGAAACATCGAAAGATCCGCAGGCCCTGAATGGGGGCTGCAGCGATTTTCCCCAGCGGCAGGCGCGGAAGCACTGCCGCGCGAGTCACAAAGCCGATTCCCAACCCAGACTCCACGCTGGAGATGATCGCCTCGGTTGAATCCAACTCCATTGCCACATTGAGTTCATTCAATCGCAAACCCACCTTCTCCAGCGCGGCCGCCAGTACCCGGCGAGTTCCCGAGCCCCGCTCGCGCAGCAGCAAAGGTTCGCCCTTGAGATCCTGAATGGTCAGCTTGTGGCGGTTTGTCCATGGATGCGCAGTGGGAAAGATCGGCACAAGTTCATCTTGCATGAAGGGCTCAACGCGCACGTCCTTGCGCAGCGCTGGTCCTTCAATGAGACCGATTGCGATTCCTCCCTCGATCAACCATTCAACGACTTCTTCGGTATTTCCGCTGCGAATCTGCAGTTTCACGAGCGGATGAATCTGGCGAAAGCTTCCGAGCATTTTCGGCAACACATATTGGGCGATGCTGGTGGAGCAGCCTGCACGCAACACACCTGAGTGCTCGCCGGCAAGCGAGGCCACTTCGTCCTGGGCGCGCGCAGCCAACTCCGCCATTTCACCAGCACGCTTGTACAGAACGCGACCGGGAGCGGTCAGCACGACGCGCCCACCGGTGCGATCCAGGAGCCGCGTGCCCAACTCGTCTTCCAGCGCCTTAATGTGCTGCGTGACCGCGGGCTGGGTTAGATGCAGTTCCTCCCCCGCCCGCCGGAAGCTCAGATGCTCGCACACCGAGCGAAAGACCCTTAACCGGAAATTTTCCATTCTGCAGTCCTGGTGCATGTTGTGTCCTATCGTACGCAAGCTTCTTTTGCCGATAGCGTGACGGCAATCACACGACAGGCGGTCATGGCGATAAGTATTTGCAATCGGCGATCATTTCTTACGATTGGATTGCAGAAGCACAGCTGGTGCAAACTGCGTCTGTGACAACGAACATTTTCTTCATGGGAATCATCTTGGCGGCCAGTGGCCTCGTCCCGCCTCCGCTGGCGCTTGCCGGTGGACTGTTGTTCGGCCTGACCGCCGAACATTGCTATGCCGTCGATGCGCGCAAGCTCTCGCGGCTCCTCCTGCAAGTTTCTGTCGTCGGTCTTGGCTTTGGCATGAATCTCCATCAGGTCCTCCGCGCGGGCTCTTCCGGTTTTCTCTACACCTCGATGAGCATTACGGCCGTGTTGTTGTCGGGCTGGGCGCTCGGGCAACTCTTCGGCGTCGGCACGGTTTCTTCCTATCTCATCTCCATCGGCACCGCCATCTGCGGAGGCAGTGCCATCGCAGCCATTGGGCCCATCGTCACGGCAAACGATGAGGAGATGGCGGTTTCATTGGGGACGATCTTCGTGCTCAACTCTATTGCGCTGCTTATATTCCCGCTGATCGGCTCTGCGCTTCACCTCACCCAGGAGCAGTTCGGCTTGTGGTCAGCTCTGGCCATCCATGACACCAGCTCCGTCGTCGGCGCAACCGCCAAGTTCGGCGCTGTTGCTCTTGCCGTTGGAACCACGGTGAAACTGGCCAGGGCGTTATGGATTGTACCGGTATCGTTGGGCACGGCGGTTTTCACCAAAAGCAAGGCGAGAGTTCAATGGCCCTGGTTCATACTGTTTTTCTGCCTTGCCGCGGTCGTGAATACGTATCTGCCGGTCTTGCGTACGGTGTGTCCGGTGCTGGCGCATTTGGGTGTGATCGGCCTGACGGTTACGCTCTATCTGATCGGAACGGGGCTATCCAAGGCGACTCTTCGTCAGGTCGGCATCCGGCCGATGTTGCAGGGAGTGATTCTCTGGGCGTTGATCGGTCCTTGCACTCTCGTATTGATTCGTATGGGATGGATTCACCTTTAGGTGCTTCCGGAAACCATCTGGAGGCATATCGGCGAATCACTGGGCAAGCACAAGGCGCGCTAGCGCGCCAGCTGGGCCTTGATTTCGCGACGCAGCACCTCGGGATCCACCAGTCCCACGTGACGCGCAACGATGGCTCCGTCGCGGGCGATCACGATATTTACCGGTAGTCCTAGGATTCCACCGAAGCGCTCGGCAAGTTGTGCACTGCCGGCCACCACGGGGTAGTTGATGTGAAACTCGCGGCGGAATTTTTCAGCGTCTGCGGGATTGTCGTCCATCGCGACGCCGATGACCTGCAGGCCGCGCGACTCATAGGCAGTTTGCCACCCCACAAGGCGTGGAGTCTCTTCGCGGCACGGCGAGCACCAGCTGGCCCAGAAATCCAGCAGGACAACTTTACCGCGATAGTCAGCCATGCGCAGCGGCGCTCCGTTCAGCTGCGTCATTGCCACGTCTGGCACGGTAGTGGGCGGCGGGCGGCGCTGAGCATGGCGCGGCAGAAGGACGATTGCGGCAGCCGCCAGCAAGAGCACCGCGATCATCCCAATTGCGGTGCGGCGAGTCATGCCAGTTACTGGCCGCCACGAACCGTCGGATATCCCTTGTCCACCCAGTCCGTGCCGAATTCATCTGCGATGTAAAGCGCCTTCACATTCTTGAAGCCCATCCGGTGGAGCGCCGTGTAGGCGGGATTGATATTCGGGCAGCGCGTCCATGGACAGCATCCACAATAAAGAACGATGAAAGTGGTAGGCGGCAACGACTTTACGCGCACGCGCAATTTCTCTAGCCCTTCTGGATCGGAGGCGGGGCCGATAAATTCCGCACCGCGGATGTGAGCCTGAACGTAGATCATGCGCGGGCCGACGTTGAGGATGAGAGGTTTTGTTATTCCGGACTGGAGCATCTTGACGAGTTCTTCCGGTTGAATCAGCTGTGACTGGGGTAATGCGGTAGCGGATTGTGCTTGCGCGAATGACCCCGGCGGCAATGTTGCCACGGCTACGCAGCACAGAGCCCAAGCGATTCTTTCGCAAACAAACCGAAACATCTGGCGTTCCTTTCTAAGTCCGGATTCTGTTGCAACATAAACGTAAGGGAGTGAGAGTGGATCACCTACCAAGCTCACCAGAAAAACTAACTTGAGCCAACGCCAGCGGCCGCAACCAAGCGCGCTCCAAACTGCTTGTAAGTAGTGAATCCGCCGGACAAATTCCTGGCCGCAAACCCATGCTGCAACAACAGGCGTGTAGCATAATAGGCGCGTTGGCCTACTCCGCAATTCAGCCAGATTTCCCGGTTCCGGGGCAATTCCTCCAAGCGGCTCCGCAACTCCGGCAACGGCAGATTGATTGCGCCCGCGATGTGCCCAGCATCGAATTCCTCGGGCTGGCGCACATCCACCAGCAGCGCCTCGGTGCCGGGCACCGATTCCCACTCGGCCACCGAAACATCGCCGCGCAGCACATTACCGGCAATCATGCCAGCTATATTGACCGGATCCTTAGCGGCCCCGAACTGTGGCGCGTAGCAAAGTTCAGCCTCTTCCAGGTCGAATACGCTCGCACCGGTCTGGATCGCCATGGCGATGACATCAATCCGTTTCTCCACGCCTTCCCGTCCCACCGCCTGTGCGCCCCAAATGCGGCCATCGTCCACGGCGAACAACAGCTTCATGTGGATCGGACTTGCGCCGGGGTAATAAGCCGCATGCTGCGCGGGGTGCAGGTAGATTTTTTGATAGCCGGCGATTCCCAGCCGGCGAAGTGTCTTCTCGTTTGCGCCGGTGGTGGCGACCGTCAACCCAAAGAAGCCGCATACCGTGGTGCCTTGCACGCCGCGAAAGGCCGCATCCTTGCCGCATATGGAATCGGCGGCCACTCGTCCCTGGCGGTTTGCCGGCCCGGCCAAGGGCACGACTGCCCACTCGCCTGTCACCACATTCCGCGTCTCCACGGCATCGCCCACCGCCCAAATACTTGAGTCGCTGGTGCGCATCTGCTCATCAACCCGAATTCCCCCGCGTTCTCCAATGGCCAGTCCCGCCTCTTTTGCCAGTTTGATTTCCGGCCGCACGCCGATGGACAGGATCACCAGATCGGCTGGGAGGTGGGCACCCGCTTTCGTCATGACGTCCAAATTGCCGGTGGAAGATCGCTCAAACCCAGCCAGTCCGTCGGATAAATGGAGGGACACACCGCTGTTGGCGAGGTGTGTCTGCACCGGTTCTGCCATCTCGGGATCAAGCGGCGCCAACACCTGGTCGAGCATCTCCACAACTGTCACGGCGATTCCGCGAGCCGTCAGATTCTCGGCCATTTCCAGGCCGACGAGACCGCCGCCGATGATGACCGCGCGTTCGACTTTTTGTTCCTCTATCCACAACCGGATCCGCCGGCTGTCCGGGATGGTACGAAGCGCGAATATTCCGGGCAGATCGATTCCCGGAAGCGCTGGGCGGATCGGGGTGGCGCCCGGCGACAGGACAAGGGCATCGTACTTTTCCCAGTAGACCTCGCCGGTAAGCAGGCGCTTCACTTCAATTTCATGGCGCTCGCGGTCAATGGACAGAACTTCGTTTTCGGTGCGAACCTCGATATTGAATCGGGTATGGAAGAGTTCCGCGGAGGCTACCAGCAGCTTCTTTTCATCCTGTATCACGTTGCCCACATAATATGGCAAGCCGCAGTTAGCAAACGATACGTAAGGGCCACGCTCAAGAACGACGATTTCGGCGTCTTCCGCCTGCCTGCGTACACGTGCGGCGCAGGACGCTCCTCCCGCAACGCCTCCAACGATCAAAACTTTCTTCGCCATATATGTTCTCCTTGCACCTTAGACAGCGGCTTCGGGCGCATCCGCAGGCAGATTCCTGGGCACAACCAACGTGGAGTGTCAGCAGCCCTCTGCTTTTGCTTTGCCTATGCCTCTATTCTGAAGAGGCCCTACTCAATGAAAAGGATTCATCTGCCGACAGTTACCGCAAATCTGCAGGAATGCTGCGCCCTGACGCGCATTAGACCCGTTTTTCTTGCTTTGGCAAGCGATCATCTCTGAGTGATTCATCGAAATTCAGAAGGTCCCCGCAAGTCGGCATGGCGACGGGGTATCCAACTGCCCTCGTCGGCTCCCGATTCGCGGCCGGATGGGCGTTTCCCTGTACTGACCCCGATGGTAGATCCGGCATAGTGGTTCATGCTTCATACGAGTAAGCAGGAGATTGAAGCGCTATTGCCTTCCAGCGGTGGCGATGAAATCGGAGAGCCACGTTTGGATCTCGTCGCGTACTTGGCGAAAGAGAGGGATTTGTTCATCGGCTGCGGCGGCAGCCGGATCGGGAAAACTGTGGTGGACTTGCTTCCCAACACCAGGAAATATCGGGCACGACTCCTTGGCATTGTCGCAAACCGTGATAACGTATTCGAACTTTTGGCCCAGGAATTCATCCACGGATTTAGATCGTGCGCCCGAGATGTCGATGCCAATCCCTGACATCGCTCTGACGGCATTCGGATTCAGTCCTACCGGACGCGTCCCGGCACTGGCAACATCGAATTTCTCGCCAGCCATATGGCGCAATAGCCCCTCGGCCATCTGGCTCCGGGCGGAATTGCCCGTGCAAAGTATCAAGACTTTATACGGTTCCGGCATTGCATTCTCCTCTTCGTGGTGGTTGCGGCGGTCATTCCGACAGCTACGGTACCGATATCCAACGCAAGTCATCTCATCGTTGCAGGTTCGAGCAGTTCCTGCAGCAGTTCTGTTCCCACCGGTGGCTTGATCTGCCATGGGATCAGTGCGACTCTCTTTGCGAGCTTCTGCTGCACCTCGTCAATGTAGCGGACCTCCAAAGCGCCACGTTCGGCAAGCACAGGGTCGCACGTGCCCGTGGAATAAAAGCTTTGATTCACGACCCAGGCGAACGGCGTGATGCCGGCCCTCTGGAGGTCCTCTTGCAGCCGCGCTGCTTCGTGCACCGGAGTTGCTTCCGGCAAGGTCACGATCAGAATCTTTGTGAAGTTCGGACTCCGTAGCTGCGGCAGGAGTTGACGGACGTTATCGGGAATATACGTCAAATTGCGCTCGACTTCCCGGTGGTAGGCGTTGGCCGCATCCAACAGGAGAAGCGTGTGCCCAGTGGGGGCCGTGTCTATCACGACGAATCCGTCGTTCCCCTTATTGACCATCTTGGCAAAAGCCCGGAAAATAGCAATCTCCTCCGTGCAGGGAGAACGCAAATCTTCCTCAAGGAGCGCAAGGCCCTTTTCATCCAGCCCCTCGCCCGACTCGCGCAGAACTTCTGCGGTATAGGCGCGCGTTTCAGCCACCGGATCGATGCGGCTGACAGTGAGACCAGGAGTGTTTGCACCTTGATGATGGCACAATGCTGAAACACATGCTCACGCCTCTGGAGTAGCGAGATCGCTGCCCTGAGTTCCTCTGCTTGACGGTGAAGCAATCGCGTTAGCTCTCCGGCGAAAGGCGGAGCGTCGGAAAGATTGTAAAGCAGCACACAATCCTGCGCTCCGCATACGCTTTTAAGAATCTCGTCCAGGCAGAATGCAAGCTTTTGCAAATCTTCTCGATCGCACTCTGAAAAAGAGGTGTGATCCAGGCCAAACAAACGCAAGTGGACGGTTTCATCTGCCGTGTGCTCGACTTGTTCAGTATGCGCCCGAACTAGATCGCGCAGGATGGTCGCCTCTTTGGCAACCTTTTCGGCGAGTGAAACAATCTGCTCGGGCAGCTCAGGCTCGGATGAGAAGAGATCGAGTGGTTCAGGACTCGTCATGATTATGGTTGCTTTCGACCGATGTCGCCGTTTACGAATCGCTCGTCAATGCGTGCAATGATCTCGTCCCGCACCCGACGAAATACCGCGAGACGCTCATCGGGCGTGCCACCGGCCTTGGCTGGGTCTTCAAAGCTCCATTCGAGAAACTTCCAAGTACCGGGAAAGATCGGACAACGTTCCTTGGCCTTGTCGCAAACGGTCACCACGTAAGGAATGTATTGGCCCAGCAGAGTGGAAACATCCTTGAATTTCTGCCCCGAGATGTCGATCCCGATTTCGCGCATTGCCTCCACCGGGTTGAGCGCCTTGGGCTCCATACCGGCACTAATCGGCTCAAATCGATCACCAGCGGCGTGACGTAAATATCCTTCCGCCATTTGGCTTGCGTGCAACTGGCGTTGGCCAGCGGCCTGGAGTATTCGAAACCGGATTTTAAAGCCGCTGACCTGGTCGGTCTCGGCCAGCTGGTAATCGGCCTAGATCGTTCCGGTCTTCTCGATCTCTCGTTCGAACTTCCTCTGCTGAGTCTAAAGTGCTGGATGCGCATTTAAATTCGGACTCTCAAGCAAACCTGTGCGAGCGCCCCGCATCCCTGTACTCACGTCTGAAGGGGTAAGGACGGTCTTTGATTCCATGCGCCCTACGATTCGGGCGATTTGCAAGCTGGGCCATATCCACGAAATCCAAGCAGGGACAGAGGAAACGTCCAATGATCAGCCGACTCAGCCACGGGGTAGTCTCCCCTTTTGCAAAGAGAATTCCTGGCCTTGCCGCAGTGGCAACCCTGGCGTTGATTTTCACCGCGCTGACCCAGGCGCAATTGAAACCGGCACTGGTCGATTCGACCGCGGCGCGGCCCTCCCTGACGGCTAAAGCCGAGATCCCTGCAGGCGCTCAATCCGTCGTCTCGGCGACCTTGGGGAAGGCCGATGAAGCTTATCGCGCGAAAAGCTCCGGAAAAGGATACGCGACGGAGAACCCGGCCAATCACCTGGCCGCCCAATACGCCGCCGCCGGCGTTAAAATTCGATGGCGGAATGCCTCTATGGATTTGCAGTTTCAGGGCTGGGGCTATGGCAAAGCTAAGGTCAAGGAAGATCCGGCCGCCGTTGCACCCGTTGTGGACGGCAACCGGGTTGAATTCCGGCGTGGAGCCTTAACGGAGTGGTACGTCAACGGTCCGCTGGGGATTGAGCAGGGCTTCACCATTTCGCAGCCGCCAGCTGCATTCCCGGATTCGCAGCAGGACGTGTTGGACATCAAACTGCGCCTGGGTGGAAATCTGAGCGCGGCGGTTGAAGCTGGACGACATGCGCTCACGCTGCGGGATCAGAGCGGCGTGCAGACGCTGCGTTATGGTCCTTTGCTGGCCTACGACGCTTCCGGCCGCGAGCTGGAGTCGTGGATGGAGGTGCAGGATGGCAGTCTCCGGCTGCGCGTGAACACCACCGGCGCGCGCTATCCCATCCTCGTAGACCCGTGGGTACAAGCTGTCGAACTGACCGTCTCCTCGACATTGACAGGGGGCATCGGCAGCTCGGGCAGCTGGGTGGCCGTCAGCGGGAACACCGTTGTAGTCGGCGCTCCTGGAGCTACAGTTGCGGGCGTCGCTCAGGGCGCAGTGTTTGTGTTCGTCCAGACCACCCCGGGCAGCTGGGCAGCGACCTCGACATACGAACTGACCGCCTCCAACGGAGTTGCGGGCGACGACTTTGGCTTCTCGGTGGGCATCGACGCGGGCGGGGACACAATCGTAGTCGGCGCCCCTCAAGTCGGCTCCGCCTCGGGGGCCACGGGTGTGGCCTATGTGTTCGTCGAACCCACCGGGGGGCCCTGGAAAACTACCTCGACCTACAACGCCGAATTGACCGCCGACGACGTATCGCTGTTCGGCGAATTTGGCTGGTCGGTGGGCATCGACGCAGGCGGGGACACAGTCGTAGTCGGCGCCCCTTTTAACCCTTTTTTGGGCTATGCTGTAAATGAAGAGCCCTACTCGGAGATAGGCGAGGCCTATGTGTTCGTCGAGCCCACCCCGGGCGGCGTTCCCACCTGGTCTTCGGAGACCGAGACCGCCAAATTGAAGGCCTCCGATGGATACGGGGGGGACGCCTTGGGCCTGTCGGTGGGCATCAACGAGAGCGGGAACACGGTCGTAGCCGGCGCCATTGATGCCACAATACCACCACCACCGGCGACTGGGGGCAACCAGTACCAGGGCGCGGTCTATGTGTTCGTCGAGACCGGGGGCGTCTGGGCAACGCCAACGACGCCGACGACCTTTAACGCCAAACTTTTCGCCTCTGACGCGACGGCTGATAGCCATTTAGGCTGGTCGGTTGGCATCAGCGGGAACACGGTCGTAGCCGGCGCTTATCAAACCAATATCATCGATTCCAACACTGGTCAGCTCAACGCTGGTCAGGGCGCGGCCTATGTATTCGTCGATCCCGGGCCCACCCCGAGCGACTGGGTAACGCCAACGACGCCGCCGACCTTTAACGCCAAGCTAACCGCCTCTGACGGAGCGGCGGACGACGAGTTTGGCACCTCGGTGGCCATAAGCGGGAGCACGGTCGTAGTCGGCGCAGCTTCCACCGCCGGGGGCGTGGGCACGGGCGCGTCCGCGGCCTATGTGTTCGTCGAGCCCGGGGACGGCTGGGTACCAACGCCGCCACCGACACAAACCCAAGAATTGCTCGCCCCGGCGGCGGGGGACGCGTTTGGCAATTCGGTGGGCATCAGCGGGAATACGATCGTAGTCGGCGCCTATGGCGCTACAAATGCGTCCGGCCTTGCGCAGGGCGCGGCCTATGTCTTTGCGAATACGACGACGGGCCCCTATGCGCAGTACTCGGCTCCTGGAGATGTGATTAATTTTGGGTCGGTGAACGTGAACAGCACGGCCACCTATACGCTCACGCTGACCAACACGGGCAGCCCCGCGTTCACGGTCAGCGGCATCTCGCTGTCAGGCGCGAGTTCGGCATTCTCGGTTACGAATGTCGTCTGCACCGGGAACGGCAACTCGGTTTCGCCTCCGTATACCTCCATGACGGTATCTCTGGCGCAGGGTGATCTGTGCACAATCACGTTGCAGTTCGCTCCTACGTTGGTGCAGAACGGCCAGGCCGAAGCGCTTACCGTTGCAACGAGCACCACCAATAGCAACGCGCTCGATTTGCCGGGAGGCGGACAGGGCTATTCTCTTGATGGCGCCGGAGTCGAGCCGATTGCAACCTTCTCGCCAACGCAGGTGAATTTTGGCAACGTCGCCGAAAACGTTCCAGTCACCTATCCTGTGACCGTAACCAATACCGGCGCCGGTACGCTGATCCTCGCTGTGGCGGGCCCCCACATAACAGGAACCGCCTTTTCCGACCCGCAATACACGTGCAGTCAAAGCGGTTTGGTCTCGACCCCTTCCTACCCGGTCACCTTAAATTACGGTGACTCCTGTACGTATACGGTGCAATATGATCCGACCTCTCTGGGACCCGCCCAGAATGAGCTCGCATTTGAGGACAATGCCGGGCCGGGAGCGGGAGAAAGCAACCTGCCAATCTCCCAGGTCGGTCCATACTTTGTGCAGAGCGTGCCGCTCTCCGGCACCGGCGTCACAGGCATCGCTACGACTACGACCATCACGTCGACTACTTCCAGCCTCGGGAGCTACGCTTTGCCGCCGGGTGTCGCGCTGGTGGGACTTCCCATCACCGTGAACTTCACGGTTGCACCAACAGCGGATAACCCAACCGGCACTGTCATTGTGGAGGACGGATTCGAGGAGTTTTGTACGCCACCGGGAACCCTGACCTCAGCCAGCAACGGCATCGGTTCCTGTCCATTGACGATTAATGGTTTGGGAACCGGCAGCACGCCGCTGTCGGCACAGTACACCCCGGATGCAGTTGCGAGTTCGAATGGGCTTCTCGGGAGCGCGACCGTTCGTCCATTGTTCACAGAGACCGTTGTGGAGTTCACGACTTGCGGGCCCGCGCCTCAAGCGGAATCGGTGGCTGCGGGAGTGCAGGCCTTGTTAACGGGGAACGTCTGCCTTGCCAGCGGTCTTGTCGGGGTCGACACGGTCACCGCGGCGGTGAGCAGCGGATGCCCGGCGGATGCGACTTGCAACGTGGCCGTCACGCCCGTTACGGGCCGGAGCGGCCTGTACTCGGTGGCCTTAACGATCACGACCACCGGTGCGGGCGGAATTGTTCCGCTGCAGAATCATTCGCCGCTCACCGGAACGCCGTCGCGGATGTTCCTCGAGTTGAGTCTGCTCCTCGCAATGATGCGGGCGCTCCAGTTGGCGCGGCGAAATCGAGAGAGGCCGAGGTTCGCCTACCCTGCGGGTCTCGCAATCGCGCTGGCCATACTGCTCGGCGGCGTGAACAGCTGTAGTTCGGGAAGGCATGAAACTCCGGCGAATACCTACACCATAAACGTCACGATTTCGGCCGGTGCCTACAACGTAACCATGCCCTTCACCCTGACTGTGACCAAATAGTCGTCTGATGCGGCACAACTAAGGAGAAATGTCCTCGCATCCGGGTGTTCTCACCATCTGCTTATTGCGGAGCGTGAACAGTTAGGTGATGTTATCCTCCGGAATGATCTTCTTCCAAACGGGCAGCCCCGTCAACGGTAGATAACCGCACGACTGAGCAGACCAGTCACGTTAACCGGGATCCACAAATTGCGCCGAGCAGATATTGCTAGCTAGCCACCTTCGACAGCGGACGCAGCTAGCGATTCGCTTCAATCCACAATTACGTCCTCTAGTTTTTTATTGAGCAGATCTCTTAACTTATCTCTGCCCCACGTCGCGATAAGCGCATCTATGGTTGCTCTGGCAGCCGCGTCTTTGAGACCAGGACCAATGGCGTTCTCAAGCAATGGCTTAGCCACTGCCTGCAGCCGTTTCACAATCCAATTCAGAATATTGCCGACGCGCGCCGAGGTGATCGTCGCGCGATCCGGCGCTGGGACTTCGGGAAGAGCGGTTCCGCAGAGTGGAATAATAGGGACTGTATTATTTCGCTGTGGATCGAACGATTCAACCACCGAGACGCTCTCCGCGGCACCGAGTTTGTTCAGACCAGCAGCGATAATGGGGTTGGTAACCGAAAGGCGGAAGTGGTCCCGAAGAAACTTCTGGCAATTGCGACGGCCGAGTTGATAATCGTGCGCGCGGAAACCGCGCTCGAAGAAACCACCAAAAGCGCTAAGCAATCCGCATTGCAGCGCGTCTTGATTTGGGTTGTCGGTGTCTGACGGGGCCAGAACGAAGCGGCTGTATGACGTACCACTCGTCACCGCCGCCAGAGATTCTCCCTGGAAACGCGATTGCGATATCAGTGCGGTAAACAGGTTCGGCAACATGGCGAAGACCGAACTGTTTTTAACGAAATCGTAGTTGGGATCGTAGAGAGCATCGGCGGGAAACGGAGCGACGGTGAGCACCGCGCAGTTGGCCTCATCGGAGGGACGAGGATTTTCCAACTCGCCCGTTTCTGTGTTCAGAGTCGCAAGCGGGTTGTGGCTTGCCATGTAGTCGTGAGCAAGCTGAAAGGGATCGTTGTCGGTGACTCCCCCATCGACGTTCAGAGTTTCATAGGTGTTGTTTCCCTGGAGAGGCCAGTGTGGAGGAACAGCTGTGGGGGTGCTGGCTGAAATAGATTGCCACGGAGAATTCATGTAGTCTTGCGCACTGCGATCGAGTTTGCGCGGAGCCAGAAAGAGGGGAAACGCTCCTGTGGCCTTTGCCGCCTCCTTGAGCAAGGGCCATGCTCCGCCATTGGATCCAATCGGCAGGGGCTTTGCGGAGCCGGATAGGGGGCGCGTGGTCGTACCGCGGACGGTCTCAAACTGCAACCAGTCCGCATAGTACGCAATGTCTTCTTCGGCGGATCCCGCAGCCGTGCCGTTCAACGAAAAGGGAACGCCGCGTACATTCGTCAGTGTGAGGAACAGAGTGAGCGAGTCCGAAATATACGAGCGTACCGTGGCTGTCCCTGGAACAATCGCGTAATCGGCGATCTCATCGATAATGTTCGAATCCAGTAAGGATATAACGGGTTTTCCGTCCTGCAAATCTGTGAGTTCCAGAAGCGACTCGATGTCGATCTTATTTACCCAACTCTCGTAAAACTTGTTCGTCGTGTTTTTTACGGTGGGGTCAGCAGGGGTACGAATATGTTGGAAACTGCCTTGCACCATGACCGCCGCGATGGCCGCGCACATACCACCCGCGGAAGCTCCGGAAAAAACATCGATACAAATATCGTGAAGCGGTACTGCTGGATTTGGGGAAGCCTTTGCAGCATACCACTGCTCCAAAGCCTCCATGAGGAAGTCGAGAACACCCGCCGTGTAAGCTCCGGCGGAAACCGCGCCTGCCATATTTATGCCGAGATGAAAGGTTCCATCCGCATTCCATTTGGAATCCATTTGATCTCCTCATCTTGCCGAGAGACTGCCATTGAGTATGTCCTGGGACCTAAGGACGGATTGCGAGCCACTTTCACGCCGCTAAGTATAGACCAGCTTTGCCCAGTGCAGACAAGACAACGATGTCATCGGCAGGATGGCTGGCACGCGTCAATGCGTCTCATTTCATTCGGAATCAATTACGTAACGTCGTCTTAGACGTTGTTGTTCGGGGTCAACTTACTTACTCGGCACGCGAGTCACGAGAATCGCAGCACCGGAAACGAAGCCAGAACGATTGCTATCAACTGCCGGGGCTCACAATCAATAGGGGGTCGGTTGCAGTGATGTAGCTGCCTTGCCGCTGTTGATTCGCAGTAGTAATAAACGTGAGCCGGTACTGATAGCTGTTGAGCGTCCGGTCAATCAGCGGAATATGCACCTTGGGAGCCGTGGCCGCTCCCGGCAGAATCTGGACCGTGGTCTGGAACGAGTAGCTGTGCGCCGGATCCTGGTAGGAGAGTTCAACGATGGCGAGCGAATAAGCCGTGGGATCGAATGCGGGCTGCAAGGTCAGATTAATCGCTCCGACAAATGGATCGCTCACAATGACAGCGCTCGCGGTCGAACTCACTTGAGACGTACTGATCAGCGTGCCGTCCTTCAGGTAGCAATTGGTCGAGTAAGTGTAGGTGCGCGCGTCTTTGTCGGCGAGGCGAAGCTTCCAGAATTGCGGCGCTCCACCCGGCCGCAGGATGATGGTGGTCGAAGTCTGCCAGCCGCTGGCCGCCTGGTATTGCATTGGAACCTCGATGCGGTCCACCAGGGTCGGGTCGATTCGATCTGCGGAAACCGAGATCGAAAGGAATCCCAGAAAATCGTAGGGGTCGAGATTCAAGTCGCGATTTTCGGTCGTCACCGTGGGCAGTGTGTAGGCGGTCTGCTCGCCTACCCAGCCGGACTCTGGATCGAATTTGTAATCTGCCGTGTAGTTATACTGCGTCTGCTGGATGAGCCCCTGGAAAACAGCCCATGTCTGGGCGGTTTGCGTCGTCGGATCGAAGGAAAACTCGCCGTGCTTCACTGCGGCCTGGTTGGAAGGATCGCCATAATCCAGAGCTACGTGTGCCACCAGCAATCCAATGCTGGCGAAATTCCGGGGTGGGTGTACCGTGACGGCAAATTGATTGAAAAACGGATCGGTACCGTCGACCTTGAGAAAATGTTTACTCTGATCGATGCCCTGCAGCAGAAGACCGAAGTAGCCTTGCGGAGAGTAGGTGCGTTGCACCGCATTCATCTGGTTGAACTCGTACTCGACGGTCTTCAGTTCGTCCTGAGAGACGAACTTGAGCTTCAGCGATGCACCGAAGGGCGAGGCCGCCTGGGAAGCGGCCGTAGCGGTTCCGGGGAGGGATTTGAATGGGTTGGAGCTGCTTCCACTTGGCTGCGATCCGCCGGGTGTGGCCGGGGTTGGCGGAGGGGTTGGCGTTGGAGGATGGGGCGTGGTGGGAGGAGGCGTCGTGGTTGCTGTTGTGGTTGTAGCCGCTCCAGCGGGCTTTGGCGCCGTCGTACCGCCGCCAGCACCTGCGGCGGTGCCTGTGGTCGTCCCCGTGGTCGCGCCCATTGCACCGCCCGCGGAGGACGACATGCCTGTCGCCGGATGGGTTGCGCTCTGGGAAGTTGCGCTCTGCGGATTTGTCATGCCGCTTGTGCCTCCGCCGGATCCCATTCCGGTGGCGGCCCGCGCCGGCTGGGTCGCGCTCGAGGCCGGCGTTGTCGGTGTGCTGCCTCCGGTGCGTGGCGGAGGCAGAGTGACGGATTGTGCATCGGCCGCCTGCGCGGTAGCGGGAGACAGGCTGGGCTGGAACCATTGCGCCATGATTTGATCCTTGAACAGATTCAACGCCCAGTTTTCGCGGTCCGTTCCGCTGGCGTCCGTCGTCAGATTTACCACCTCGATCTGGATGGAGCCATCCTGGCGGAGCTTTTCAAAAGTAGCGTCGATGCCGACCTGGGCATAGTACTGCACGGTCAGATCAACGCTGAACGACTGGTAAACGCGCTTGAGGTCGGCGGTGATTTTTACATCCAGCGCGGGCTGCACTCCGGTGAACTTCAGGTTATAAATCCCGCCCACCGGCGCCATTCCATCCTGGAAAGCCTGCTCCAGAATGGTGGCTCCTTCTTCGCTGAGCGTGAGCGCAAACAATGCATCGTTGTTGCCGAACAGTTCAGGGTTGGAGGCGCCCAGAATGTGCTCCACCACCTGGCCGCCACTGGATCCCGGCGCCGCCGAGGTGCCGCCGCTGCCTTGCAAATCGAGGGCGACAATCTGCACCGTGCCTTCGTCGAAGGAGACGGGGGACAGCAGCGGATTGGCTACCTCCGGAAACTGAACCCGGATCTTCCCGATGATCGCTGCCTGGTTGTCGTCGCTCAACTTCAAAGCCAGGGTGACATTCAGGAATCCGTTGCCCTGGATGCCTCCGGTGGCCACATCCGGCGCATACAGAATGAGCAGAAATTGCGGTTCCGTGCTGCCTGCCATCGTCTCCAGACCCACCGGCCCGGGCAAATACCAGAACTGGTTGGGATCGGCATGATCGGGGAAGACGGTAATGCCATTGACCGTAAATGAATTGCTCGAAAAAAGAAGCATGATTGCCTCCGCAACCAGACGGGCTGGCTGAGTCGATGTCAGTCGAGTTGACTGAGTGGGATGGTGACTGCGTTGCCGCCCGCCGGCGTCCAATCGATGCTCTTCGTTTGTCCGTTGTCCAGTTGAATGTCGGCGCGATATTCCGCGCTGATCTGTGGATTTACATAGTCATAGGCAAACGTGTGCGTGTCGCCCTTGCTGTTGAGCACCACCGACTGCGTGACATTGATGGAATTGGCCGGGTCCACATAGCGGAACTGCACGCCGATCTGGGTGACGTGTTTGGCGGCAAAATCGATTGCCTCCGGTTGCACCACGATCATCTGGTGACCTTTCATTCCGTCCTGAAGAATGAGGTAGGCGTCGGAAGTGAGCGAGCCCGGAATGGTCCACACCTGGCCATTCGCCTTGATCAGCCGCGCTTCATAGTAGATGAAAATCTGCGATGCATCCTGCCGCTCCGCCAGGAAAGCAGGGGCGGAAGGCGCGCTCTGCGTAAGGGTATAGGTCTGTTGCACGGTCGCCTTCTCCTTGGTTGGATAGGCGACGAACACCAGGGC
The DNA here is from genome assembly GCA_963742165.1 of uncultured Acidobacteriota bacterium. Lineage (GTDB taxonomy): Bacteria > Acidobacteriota > Terriglobia > Terriglobales > Acidobacteriaceae > TOLSYN. Next base: position 164,652 of record CAVUKX010000003.1, read on the forward strand.
TTGGGTATAGACGGACCAGTCCAGCGCGGCCAGTACCGTGAGCCCGACCTTGGCCGGAAAAGGGTCTGGGATATTGATGGTCGCATCGCTCGTCTTGGTCCACGCGGTGGTGCTGGTGCCCCCGGAAGCCAGCGTGAAGGTGAGCCGGTACTGAAAGGTGCGCAGCGTGGTGTCGCGCAGAAACAGCGACCAGTCCACCTCCGTGTTCTGGCCGGTAAGGATGGCGCTCGGCTGCTGGTTGATTGCGTTGGCCGCGTCGATATACTGGCATTCCACCTCGACGCTGGGATAGCGGTCCCACGGCAACCCGAATGCCCGCACCGGGATCACCGTCACATCGTAGAGTTGGCCGCGCGGCTCGATGTCGATGTTTCCCACCGCCGCCAGGGTGGCGCTGGTCAACTGCCCCGGGCGCTGCGTGGTATCCACGTCTTTGAAATTCACGGTGTAGGTGTAGGAGACCGGCATGGACATCTGGCCGTTGACCAGCAGGCTGGTCCAGTCCGCGCTGCCCTGCGGGGCGGCGGCCGTCAGGGTCACCGATTTCACAATGTTGTTGTACGTCATGTTCACGTCGATCGACGCAATCGAGTCTCCCTGAAAGTCGGCGTGGGTGGTGACGCTCACCTGTCGCCGCTGAAAATACGGATTATCCAGGTCCACGCGGACGATGAACTGGTCCAGGCTGATACCACTCTGACTGAGCGCATTGAGCAGGCCCGACAGATGGCCCTGCGGATAAATCGTCCGTTGCACCGTGGTACGCTCCGTCACATTGAAGTTCAGCGACTTCTGGTCGGTGCGCGTCAGGTCGGTGTTTTTATAGGAGAAGCAGGCCGCCCCGGCAGCTCCGCCGGTCAACGCCATGTCGCTGATGTTGCGGTAGGCCTGCTCTGCTTTGTCCCAGTCGTCGGGCTTGTTCGGGTCGGGCGGCGGCAGGCTGGACTCGAAGAAATTGGTCTTCACCAGTTCGTAGCATTCGGCCACCGCCCGGTCGCGGTCGGAGCCGGCCGCCGTGCCCAGATCGGCTTCCGTCGTGTAGGTCGATTCGTCGATGGTGATCACCTTGCTCTCGATCAGTTTGTCGACCGTCTTCTCAATGTCGCTGGAGAAGAACAGGAAACCGCCGCTGTACTGGGTATCCAGATAAGTCTGCACACGATTCCAGTCGGCCGTGATGCGGACGTTGAACGCCGGCCGTAGTCCCAGGAAGTTGAGCGAGTAGATGACGGCGATCGGCGCCATCTCACCCTTCAGGGCCTGCTCCAGAATGGAAGCGCCATACTGGTCGAGCTGTACCGAGAAGGTGGCCTGATTGTCCCCGTAGAGCGCGGGCTGGGCCGCGTTCTGGATTTTGATCACGAACTTCGGCTGGCTGGCCGCCGCGGTGGCGGCAGTCGCGCTCGGAGCGGCGGCGCTGGCTGGGGCGCTCGGTCCCGGCCCGGTAGCGGGAGGAGGATCTGCGCTCTGCGCCCCCAGCAGCACCAGCTTCACCGTGCCGTCCACAAACATTACGGGTGAGAGCCGTACCTGGGCACTGAGGTTGAGCTGCCGCTGAACCTGCTGTGCGACTTCGGCGAGAACGTCGGAGCCAATGCCAAGGTTGCAGTCGAAATTGATGAAGCCACCGGTTCCCGCCGAGCCGGTGTACTCGATGAGTTGTAGCTGTGGAAGCGATGCCCCACTGGGTCCGGCTACCATGGTGAGATGCGGCATCATGGGCAGGTAATAAAACTGCAATGGGTCGGCGTCGTCCGGAAAAACCGAGACGCCGTTGACCACGAAATATGGCGGATTCAAATAGAGCATCGGTTACCTCGCGGACGCGATGGTGAAGCAAACCTCACGACGAGGGCATCATGAGCACAAGGTCGGTGTCGCTGCTGGTCGCAGGCGGCTGCTTCACCTGGGTGGGAGGATTGGTCGCAGTGAAAAAGGTCGCCTGGTAGGTGTAGGTTGTTTTCGACGGGTCTTTGACGTAGAAGGTCCACGACGGCGGAGTGGCGCCGGTCGGTTTCAGCACCACCTCCTGCGTCAGCGCGATGTTATTGGCCGGGTCGCTGTAGGAGAAGTTCACCTGGACCAGCTTCACCTTGGTGAAGTCCAGCAGCGAGGCGTCCGGAGTCACCGTGATGATGGCCTGGTTCGGCGGGCCAAACGTGATCAAATTGCCGGTCGAAGTAGTGTCGGGAATGTTTTCCGTGGTGTGGTTCTTATGCGAGACCACGCCGGAAAAGTGGACCACGCCCTGACTGCCGGCGATGGTGGGGAACGACCAGTCGTGACTCCGGTTGGCGCTGGAGAAGGTGTAGTCGGCGGTCTGCTGATAATTGTTGGCGGCATCGACGTACGTCATTTTCAGGAAGATGTTGTCAATGTCGTTGGTGAAGTCTCCCTCCGAGATGAAGCTCACCGTCTGCTGGCTGAACGGACTCTTGATAAACAACTCTTGCGTGCTATCGGACTGCCACGGCCGCACCAATTGCGTACCGTCCGCCATTACGTAGGTCACCTGGTACTGGTACTGCTTGTTGAACGGCTGCATGATCACAACCACCAGTGAAGCGTTGTTTTTGGTGGAGTCGAAGGAGAACTGGCGGTTGATGGCGGCGCCCGTCGAGTCTGGGTCGGGGTACTTCATGGCCACCAGAACAGTCGGCGTCTTGGTAAAGTCCACGTTGGTCACCGTGACGTTGACGTACAGGATGCCCATGGAACCGACATCGACTGTCAGCACCGGGTTCTTCGTGCTCTGCGCCACCGATTTGTACGGCGCGCTCTGGTCCAGGTAATTCACATTCACGGAGTACTTGTAGCTCAGGTCCCCGTTCACCGTGTCGGAATCGAACTTGTAGATGTCGTCCGGTTTTGTGAAATGGAATCCGCCGGCAGTCGGCGGGTTGCTCTGGTCGTAGATCAGGTTTACATCCACGCTCTGAATGGAGAACTTGGCGAAGTCCGCATCCACGCTGACGCTGGCATGGACCTGTGCGAAAAATGGATCGTTTGCGTTGATGGTAACGGCATAGTTGTCAAAGTTCGGTATATTCTCCAGCGTGCCTTGCTGGGTCGTGGTGAACAGAATGCTGTTTTTTTGGTTGTAGGTTTCGTTGAAGCTGAACGACGACCAACTGGATTCATTGCGGGTGACGTGGTCCATGCCGTCGTCACCGCGGTCGCTGCCCAGGTCGCTGCCCGTGTTCTGTCCCGTCACCCCTCCCGTCGAAGAGCCGCTGCTGCCGGAAGAACTGCCGGAGGAGTCCGAACTCTGCGTCCCGCCACTGGAAGAACCCGAGTTCTGCGAGGAACTCCCGCTGGCGCCCAGCACGTTCTGCACGGCGACGTTCAACTGCTGCCAGCCCCAGTTTGTCAGGTCGGTCTGCAGCTTGCTCGCATTGGGGTCGTTCGGGTCCAACCCGCTGAAGTCAAACTGCACTCCGCCCGCATCTGCACTCACGAAGGCCTCCTGCATGGTCTCGTTTTCCGTGTTGTTCCCGCCCAGCAGCCAAGACCACCATCCATGTCCGCCGCTTTTCTGAATACTCTGGTAGTAACTGGCGAACTTGAAAGCGTCAAACCACACCCGCCCGGTGATGGGAGGCAGGACAGCCCAGTAGCTCAAACCATAGGCGATCTGCACCACGCCGCCCGAGCCCTTCATGGCGCCTTCCACCACCGCCGCGCCCTCCGGCGATAGCTCGGCCGTGAACGAGCAGATCAGCGAGCCCAGTAGCGAAGGCCTGCCGGCACTTTCGATTTTCGTCACCAGCGCGCCACCGCTGTCCAGCAGTGTCAGCGTCGCGGTGGGCGTGGGGTTTTTGGGGTCGCTCGTGTCTGGCGTAAAGCTGGGGATGCCGATCTTCGCCGTGGCCGATCCTTTGCCGCTGGCATTAATCTGCTGAGTCAGTTGCTTCTGAATTGCGGCCAGCTTATCCGGTGAGACGACAAATACCGAGTCGAAGATCAGGAAGCCCCCACCCTTGCTGCCATCCGGCCTGTCCACCGGCATCAGGTACTTAATGAACTTGAACGACGGCTTCCCCGTATTGGAATCGATCCGAAAACTCGGCTGGTCCGGCATGACATAGAACATTGTGGAGTCACTATCGTCGCCGTAAACCGTGAGACCCTGGATCAGTTGTGTGGGGCTAAGCTTCAGCATGGCACTCTCCTCATTTCAATTAATGCGTGAGACTGGGGGCCTGACTTGAAACACCGGCGTCCGGCGGCGGGCTTTCTCCCAAGGCCGGTTTTGCGGCCTCCGGTGCGATCGTGCCGTCCGCCTCGAGCAGTAGCACGTCTTCGGACGAAAGCGGTGCGGACCAGGGAGCCGCGGCAATCCCCGGGGCGGCCACGACGCGATAGCAGTAACCGGGACGGAATGGGGAAATGGCAACGTATCCCCAGCTTGCAATGGGTTGCTCGGCGGTCAGCGCAACTTTCGCCGGAACCGCCTGCGGGTTGGTTACCATCGGCTCGGGGAGGAGTTCGATGAACAGCGGCGCGCTGTGGGCATCGAGCCGGCCTTGCAGCGTTACCGTGTGCGGTCCATAGCCGGCAAACGAATTCAGGTCTAACTCAATCCGTCCGGCGGCCGCGGGGGAAAGCTGGACTGTGGCGCCGCCGTCCAGCGGTACCGCCTGCAATGCAATCGAGACACTGCTTGCACTCGCCGGAGCCCCTACGGTAACGTCGACTGCGTTTCCGCCACTGGCGGCCAGCGTGAAGGGCTGCTGCACCTGGTGTGTGCCCGCCTGGTAACCCAGCACCCCTTGGATGGTGGCTAGACTCAGCAGCCGCGCGCTGGCAATCACATGGGCGAAGATCAGCGGAAAGTCGCCGCCCGACAACTGCACCCAGTTTCCGGCATGGGCCTGCGCAGCGGAATCGTACTGCTGCACAAACTCGCCCGCGGCGATTACGCCAAAGCAGCTCACCGAGTAGGTCAGCGCCTCCGTGGCTCCCAATGCCAGTTCCACATAGCCGCTGTCATCGGGCGGGTTGAACAACACCGTCTTGCTGATGCTGGAAGACCGTACCGGCGGATTGGGCGGCATTTCCACGCGCGCTCCCAGGGCCGCAATCCCGGTCCGGCTCTGGGGCAGGTTCGCCGTCAGGTACACCCGGTAGCAGCCCAGATTCAACGCCGGGAAGGAGATCTCTTTCACCACGCTGGCGAGCACGGCAGCATTGTTCAGCGCACGCACGCTGCCGATCGGGTCCAGCAGATAAACCCAGGGACGCATCACCCGGGTGGGTTCGTTCAGGTCCCATCGCGTGACCGCAGTCTCGATCTGGCTTACCGGTTTGAACTGGACAAACGCGGGATCGGTGACGGCCGGCGCGGCGGCAAGCGCGGCATACGACGCGATCACGCGGTCGGTCAGGATCTGCGCCACGGCCGCAGCGGCGCCATCCGGCACCGCCGTCAGCGTCACGGGATATTTCGACAGAGGCGCGCTGAAAAACGAGAGCACGTCAGAGGGCGCAATCATGCGGTCGTCGTGGCCGGAGAGCAGAGCCCCCAGCAGTGCCGTGGGATCAAACTGCGCATACGCTTCGATCCGCGGCGCGACCCCAGGCACCGAGATCTCCACCCGCGCGCCCAGCAGCAGCGAACTCTGCCCCTGCAGCGCTCCCTTCAACAGCTCGCCCGCATCCCCGGACAGGCGCTGAACCCAGTGCGCCAGGTCGCTGGTTCCCCAGCCCAGCGGAATGGGACTCAGCAGTTCGGCGGGCAGTGGAACCTCGCTCGCCGTGGCGTAGAGTCTGCCGAATCCGCCATCGATCACGGCCGGCTTCACCGTGGCCGCCGCGGCAATGGTCCGCGCCAGGTTCAATGCCGCATCCAGCGCAAAATCCCCGGCCAGCGAAAAGTCGAGTTCGGCAAACTGCACCGTGGAACTGGCGTCGCCTACCGTCTTGGCGAAGTCGATTTCGAATTTCGGACTTCCGTCGGAATTGGTTGCCAGTTGCAGTTGCTGGGGCAATGCGCTGTAACTGCCGCTGCCGAACGGCGCGATCAGGCTCGCCTCCGAAGAGGTGATCAGGGTGGCAAAGTCCGGAAGTCCAGTCAGGTCCGCCATCGCGTGCTCAGTTCCCCAGAGTCACAAACAGGTCGTCCACGTTGGTCGTGATCCAGCCGCCTTGTTGCGTCCCGCTGCCGGTGATGGTATCCACCCGGTAGGTATAGCTGGAGCTGTCGCCCTGTCCCAGAACGTAGTTTTTGATATCGACGTTCAACCCGATGCTCTGTGTGTACAGGCCTCCGGTCGCGGTCATCGACGGTAGAAACGTTACCGTCTGCCCGTTCTCAAACACCACCTGCACGGCCAGCAGAGCGCCGCTACCCGAAGCTGCGGCGCTGCCCGCCGTGGAACCGGCCGCAGAGGTGGACGAAGCGCTGCCGGTGGCGCCGGTTACTGAAGCGGACTGCGGCAGGAATACCTCCGCAGGCAGTTGCAGCGTAATCTGTTTCGTAACCGGCGCCACCACCTGATTCTGCACAATCGCATCCCAGATCGCCGCCTTATCCGGATTCACCCGCACCTGAGTCATGCTGAGTTCAACCTTGCTGGACTGGTCAATGGCCTGGCCCGCCGCCAATTGCAGAACCAGTGTCACCGAACTGGGCGGCGGCGTGGCGGCGACAGCAGACGTCCCGGCACTGGATTCCGCTCCGTCGGCGGGCGTAGCAGCGGGCGCTGCGGCACTGGCGCGTGGCAGCGGCTGCAGCGTCACCGGCAGGTTCGGCGAAATGCTGGCCACGTTCATCGACACCGTGCTGCCGCCCTGGGACAGAGTGACCGGCAGCGCCGTGACCTGAATGGGACTCTCGATCGCATTGGTGGCCACCACGCTCAGCTGGTTCGCGGATGGATCGTAGCTCAAGCTCGTATCGAGAATGTTCCCGGCAAAGTCGGAGGCGCTTCCGGAAAAAGGAACCGGCTCCGTATCCTGATCCACGGTTACGTTGACCTTTCCGGAGAGCAGCACGCTGGGCGTCACAAACAGCGCATCGTAAACCTGCTGAAACTGCGCCAGTGACAGCGTAACCGAGCCGCGTATCCCGTTCGCCGTGTCAATGGTGGCATTGGCCACGGGCACCGGAGCGTTCCCGGCCGAAGGGTCGGTGGACGGAAGATTCAGCACCAGTTGCGTGGTGGTGGCCGGCAGAATGGAAAGGCTCGTGATTTTGGAGATACCGAAATTGGAGAGCAAGGGGCCGGCGGGTGCGGAGGCGGCGGCGGCGACACGGCCCGGGTCCCACACGGGCAAGGCCAGAAACGTCAGGGTGATGCTCAGCGTGGCCGGATCGCTTCCGCTGGTGGTGATGTTCAAGGCAGGAGAGTGAGGACTCGACGCCAGCCGCGCAATCGCATAAGCATCCGGCAGGAAGTAAATCTGCCCTGTCTGCAGAGGGTCCTGCCAGTATGGATACGACTTGGCGCCGACTGCCCCGTTCGCAGCATAGGCAACGGTGGTGGGGTGCAGAGCGGAGGGCTTTCCACCGCCCGTCTGTGGCAGATTGGCAAAGACATTCTGGTCGAGGTTCTTGTCGAAGTAGAAGTCGATCGCGGAGTCGATGGCGACCGCAGATTGGCGGTAGAGCTGCTGCGGAGCCGGCTGGCCTGCCGCCGGCGCGGCCATCGGAACCGGCAGCGCCAGAACCGGGGAGCGGCGCAGAATCAACTTCGTCTGCAGTGATTGGTCCGTCATCGCGGTGTAGATGGCGTCGCGCACCGCGGGATCGGAGAACGGCATGGTAAGCGTAATAGATGTGCCGTCCACCGTTGCGTTAGGGAAGTCCCATTCCTCGGTTCTGCCGGGCAAGGTGGCTTGCAGCATGTACCGGGTGGCAGGCATTTCTCGCTTCCGGTTGGACATCACGCTCATCGCCGTCGCATCCGCCAGGGTCACGGACAGCAGGTAGCCAGAACTGCTGACCGCCAGTGAAACCGCAAATTGTGTTTGGTTCCCGCTTCCCGTGTCGGCCAGTTTAAAGGACGGCAGGTAGTGCTGCGGACCGCCCGGCTGCGGTTCCTCGAACAGCGCCTGATCGGTGGGCGTGGCTGCGGGAGAGATCAGCACCGGCAAGGCAAAGGCGCTGCGCGGCCGGGAGACCATCCAGATCAGGCCTCCCAGCGCTGGGTTCCGGAAATTGATGAGCCGCGCTTCGCCCGCCACGGCGGGCGAAGCCTGGGCGGCATGAGACGCCGATTGCGATGCAGACTGAGGCGTTGGCTGCAAGGGAGGGTGGATCGTCATGAAGCGTGGTACCGTGGCCATAAATTCACCCATATTGCAGCCGAATTGCAGAACCCTGCCCAGCCTGAAATCCGGGCAGGGTTCTGCAATTCGGCACGAGATTGCTTCCGTCGTTGTACAGTGGCGATCCGCCGGCCCTCGCGCTCGCCTATTTTCAAACAGCCACAGTATCCCCGCTCGTCGTCACGCCATCGTTGGCGTTGAACGTTGTGCTCAGGATCAGGGGAAGAATCTGTTTCAGGTCGGGCCGGTTTCCGATCCGTTGCGTGGCCGGCCCAGCGGGCCCATCCTGCTGCGGCGAGCCAGTGGTTCGGAAAATGTTGCGGACATCGGACGGTGTTAGCGGAGCGAGCTTGGCCGCGCGGCGGACTCCCTGTGCGCAGCCCACCACTCCGGTGACAATGGGGGATGCGCTGGATGTGCCGCTGAATTGGTCGGTGTACCACTTATTCTGATCGGCCCCTCCCTGCAGATCGCCGTAACCTGTTGAGGTCACTTCGCGGCCCCAGCCCTGGACGTCCACAACGCTCCCATAATTCGAAAAATCAAGACGGGCACGGTCCGTATAACTGTTGTTGCCATGCGTGCCTGCGGGAGGAGCCCCCGCACCTACCACGATGGCGCCCGAGTCCCGCGCGCCGCGGGCGAATGGATTGCTCCAGTCCGCGGGAAAACCTTTGGCGGGAGTGTTGTAAATCGGATCGTCCAGATCTTGAGCCCCATTGCCGGCAGCTTCGATCACGATGATGCCCTTGTTGGTGGCATAGCGGATCGCCGCATAGGCATCCGGCCACCATTCGACGGCAATGTAGCCATTCTGATTTCCATTCGGCGTGAAGTTGGCGGCGGGGCCGGGACGATGCATCTCCAGCAACATGATGTCGCCTTCGTTGAGCAGATCGGCTGCCTGCTTGATCGCTTTGCTTCCGTCTTTGCCGCTATGGGAGACCATGCGCACATTCGCGCCGGGACAGATGCCAATAATGCCAAGCCCGTTGTCGTCTCCACTGAATTCGCCCAGCACCGCCGTCCCATGGTTCACCCAGCTTTGGCCCGCCACCTGCGTGCCGGCGACAACCCCGCCCTGATTCGCCGCCAGATCTTCATGGCTCGTCTGCCATGCACCCTCAATATCGATGATCTGCACATCGGCACCGTCCCCGCCCGCACATGTCCAGGCATAGCGGGCATCCACACCGGTGGGCGATGCGTCGAGGTATCCTTGTCGCCCGGAAAAATCCGGCGTCGCCCCCGAGGGCGCGGCAGCGGATGGCAGCGACGATAGATCCCATATCGGCGGCTGCATGGGCGGCGCTACATAGGCAGCTTCCACATCCGGATGCTGCAGTAACTGATCCACCAGGGTCTCCAAGGTTGCCAGCGGCGCCGCAATCTGGAAAAAGTTCTCAAGGTTCAGCCCCTCCGCAGCCTTCTCGTCCGTTCCTGCAGAGTCCGGCGCGCCAGGAGCGCCTACCAGCGCGTCAAATAAACTGGCCAACTCCGCGCCGGCGGCGGCGACAAGGGAGCCGAGGTCCGAACTTCCGTCTTCGGCCTGGGGAGCGGCGCCATCGGCGGAAGGGGCGGCTGCATCGGCAACCGTTGCGGTGGCTTTCTTGATTACGATGAGTACCGAATCGCCACCAAACAGCGAATCATAAGTGTTGTCATTGTCTGCCATTCAAGATCTCCTTGCGCGTAGCGGCAACGGCTTGAGGATTAAGGTAATTCTTCGGCGGGTTGGATATAGGCAGCGGTCACTCCCTTGGACTGCAGCAGGGAGTCCTGTAACGCCGGCGCCTCGGTGTCCCCCACATCAATGGTGAAGTACCGCCCCAGATCGACGTCCTGCGATTCAGGATGCATCGCCTGCAGGGATGCACGGGCCGTTCGAACCAGATCTATTACCTGGCGCGCGCGCGCGTCTTCCAGCCGCTTATCATGCGACCGCAATGCAACGGCCAGCGTAGGTTCGACTTGTAATGTGATTTGCATCTTTTTTGCATCTTTGCAGTAAGGCTGCGACTACTCTGATGTCTCCCCGGGGGAGCAGGTTGTACGCGGAAGGATGGAAGGCGCGGCGGAATTCACCAACCATTGACATAAACAAATCTGCTTGATTATTCACATTTATAACTATTTACATTAGTAAATATTCTGGATGGAGCTGAACCCAGTGGAAACCGTGCATCAACTCGCACCCTGCATCGTTGGGAGAGCGAATCCTGCGCCCAGATGTACCGTCCCCGGAAGATCGATCCGATCGAAGTCCTTGGTCCACACCAGAACATTGCCAACGCTGATGCCGCCGGCCCCCTCCAGGGCCCCGGAGGTCACACTCATGATCTTTCCGTCCCGGATCTCCAGTTCCAGGGCCATCACCTTGATGTCGGCACTGACCTCCAGTGCGAACGTCTTCACCACGCTTCCATCCACCAGCAGCTGAATGGACGGCGAATAAGAGAACGTGAACGAGTGATCGGAGAGTGAGACAAACGAAGAATATCCGGGCGGGTAGGCGTTCTTGTCGGTGTACTGCCTCAGCTCCATAAATTGGTTCCACGCGCCCGTGAGCATGGAGGTAACGCTGAGGTCGAGCAGTTCGCCGGCACGTCTGCCCACCTCCGCCCGCACCGGGGACCAGCCCGCTGCCTGGATCCGCTCTAGAGCTTGCTCCCCGCCGGAGACCGCCTGCTTGAGTTGGTCGTCTCCGGCAACTTTCAAGTTGAAACGCTCGTCGGGCAATTGAAACAGATGATTGAGCGTGATCTCGCCTGCCGTGGCAACGGGCACGATCATGATGGTCTCCTTTGCTTTCCGCTGGCGATGATCGAGGGCGGTTGCGCAATGATCCAGGAGGCGCTGCCCCGGCTGGTGCGAAACATCATCTCGTGTTGAACATGGGGAGATTGCGAAACCCTGATCTCCGGCTTGGCGGTGAGCGCGCGGGCAGCGAAGTGCGGCTCAACCGGAGCGCTCGTGCTGCCGCCGGTGGAACCGTTGCCGCCGCCCAACGCCTGGCGCACGCTTCGCCGTCGCAGCCGCGGATAAAAAAATGCCGAGGCACCCAGCAGACCCACAAAGCCCCCGCCTGCTGCCCAGGGCCAGCCGCGGGTTGGGACGGCGAGGGCGAGGGAAACGACGGTGTCGGCGGGCACCTGGCTTCCCGGCGCGGGAGACTGCGTGACGACAAGCGCGGAGGCATCACCGTTCGTGGAGCTTTGGCCAAGAATCGGGCCAACCTGCAGATGAGCGGCCACAATCTTTGCCGCGGCCGCCTCATCGGAGAGGCCGCGGAGGTCGGGAACCAGCGCGACTGCCTCCGCAGTCAACGTGACATCCACGGTGGAGTCTCGGATCACCTGTGCCTGCGCAGCGGGATTCTGATTCACCACCAGGCCGGAAGCTGGGCCGGACGGATGGCCAAGCCGCAGCCCGCTCCTGGACAGCGCGCCGGTGGCGGCGCTCAGGCTCAAGTTGGTGAGATCGGGCACGGAGATGAGCGGCTGTGCAGCCCCGCCCAGCGTCATCGCGACTTGGCTGCCCCGCTGCACCGGCTCGCCTGCTCCCGGAGACTGCGACCGTACGGTGCCGTCCTGCGGGCCGTCGACATTACCGGGGCCCAGTTCCGCGGCGGCCAGCGTTTGCAGAGCGGCGGCCTTGTCCAGCCCAAGCAGCGATGGCACGGCGACGGTGGGCGCCGACATCTGCAGGTTGACCGGCGTATCCGCCGGGACCTGCGTTCCGGCCGGGATGCCCTGCGCCTGGACCAGGCCTCCTGCGTCGCCCGCAATGGTTCCGGGACGCAAGTTGCTTGCAGACAGCGCCAGGATTGCGTCGGACTGAGAGTCGCCGGCGAGTTGCGGCACCGTCGCATACGCCGCCGGCGGAGCCCCGAGGACGATGGAGACTCCGGAGCCAACGAAGGCAGGGTTTCCGGCCGACGGAGTCTGCCGTATCACCTGCCCTCCCTGTGGACCTGCGGCGCTGACCAGACGGAGACCGTCCTGTTGCAGCCGATACGTAGCAGCAGCCGTGGTGAGGGTCAGCAGGTTGGGAACTGTCACCTGCGCGAGCTTCAGTTCGATATCGACGGCTGAGCCCTGGTCGGCGGAGGTGCCGGGCTCCGGCTGCTGTCCAACCACCTGGCCGGAGGACGGACCGGTGGCGCGGCCCAGCCTCAGTTGAGCTTGCTGCAACCGGGCGCCAGCTCCGGGCTGCTGCATCCCGATCAGGTTTGGCACGGAAACCCGGCTGACCCCGAATTGCACCTGCACCGACGAACCGCGATTGACCCGGCTGCCCCCACTGGGCTTCTGCGCCCTCACCAGGCCTTGTTCGGAACCCGGCGCGGCCTGAAAGATAAGGCCGGCATTGCGCAGCGCAACCGGAGCCTGCGCCGCAGTCAGCCCGATAAGATTCGGCACTTCCACCTGCTCCACCAGGGTGACGGAAAGCTCTCCCCTGCCAGGGTCAACGGGCGTTCCGGCACCGGGCCTCTGTTCGGCTACCACGCCATCGCCAGGCCCCGTGTAGAGAATCGCGCTGAAGACGGGCCGCGAATCGGGATAGCGCTGGCCGGAGGCGGTGAAGCCAAACTCGCTGTAAACGCGGCTAAGCGGCAGGCCCGTCAGGTCGGGCATGGACAGGTAGGAGTGCGTGGGGAAATTCGTGGAAGCCGGCGGGGCCTGCAGGACCACGTGCACCACGGTTTTTGCAGACGCCAAAGGCTGGTTCGCCTCAGGAGACTGCCGCACCACCGTTCCGGTCGTGGGTCCCTCATGCGAAATCGAGAGGAATGGACCCGCACTGGAGGGACTGGAAGCCCCGTCCGCCTCGAAGCCCAGTACCGCCAGGGTCTGCGCCCAGGTTCTGCCGATCAGGTTCGGCATGCGCGCGCCGGGCCGCTTTGCCATCATCGCCGATTCCGCGTAGATGGCGTTTCGGCGGATCCCTTCACCCGATCCCGTCTGTGCAACCCCATGCGCCCCAGACAAAGCAAGCGCGCCCATGCAGGCCAGCAGCGTCAGCACCGACCGGCGTCGAACGATCGCGGCTGCCTTGCTGACGTTGTTCATCGCGATTTACCCCTGGGAAAGGATCAGCGCCGAGTAGGGACCGATCCCCACATTGGCAGAGAACGGCATGGGCGCCATGCCCGGTGCCCCCGCCTGTGTGTCGTAACTGAACCAGTTGCCGAAATAGGCGTCATAGCCCACCCAGTCGCTGTGGAAGCGGACCCGCCACATGCCATCTCTTGGAAAACCGATGGTGAGGTTTGAGTGGCCCTGGCTGCCGAAATTCAACACCACCACGACATCGTCGCCGGGGCCGCCATCGCTCCAGCGGTGCAAAGCGATGATCTTGGCGTCGTTGTCCACCCTGAAGATGTTGGTGTTCTGCCCCTGCAGTCCTCGCGTGGTGCCGTTGAGGTTGCGGCGCAGCCGTATCAGATCGCGGTAGAGGTTCGTAATTCCGCTGAACTTCCAGGCGACGCTCCAGTCCATCACGACATTGTCGTCCCACCCGCCCCAGGCAAGCAGTTCCTGTCCCATGAAGAGCATCGGGATGCCGGGAGAGGTGAGCAGCACGGCAGCGCCCAGCGTGGAGCGCTTCTTCGCAGCCCAGCTGTCCGCGTTGCCCGGCCAGATCATCTCCGGCACCCTGGCCATCGGCGGCGTGGCCTGGGCCGAGACCCCGTCGTGCGATTCGGTGTAGATCACACGCTGGAAGGCGTCGCTGTTGTACACCTGGCCGATCGCCCATGCCACCGCGTTCATGTCGCGCCCCGCATCGTTCCCCGCCGTCATGGCCGCGTGCAGGTTCCAGAAGAAATTGATCCCCCACTGCGCATCAAAGCCGGCTCCGCCCGCGCCGTTGTCCCGGGTGATCCAGGGATTGTCCTTGAGGTCTTCGGCGATGGAGATCTTCCAGGGCTGGCGCTGTTCGATCAAACCGTTAATCCACTGGCACAGGCTCCATCCGTCGGCGAGATCGGCTCCGCGGTCGGAGTCCGAGTCGTGCACATTGCGCAGCGAGCCCACCGAATCCCAGCGCAGACCATCGGCGTAGCGCTGTTCAAGCCAGCGCAAGGCGTTATCGCGCAGGTACTGCCGCACCTCGGGGCGTCCATAGTCCATGCGGTCGCCGAACGCCGTCTGCCAGCGCCAGTCGTTGTAGAAGTAAATGCCGCCGCGCTCGGGGACCGCACTCCAGCCATCGAACTTCCACATGTCCGCCGCGGGCACGCCAAGATGGTTGTAGACCACGTCCACGATCACGGCAATGCCGCGCTGGTGGGCCTGCTGCACAAACTGGCGGAAACCGTCCGGACCTCCGAACTCATTTTCCACCGCAAACATATAGGCCGGGTTATAGCCGGCGGAGATGTCGCCCAGGAACTCGCCGAGCGGCATCACTTCAATGGCGTTGATTCCCAGCCAGGCCAGGTAATCCAGCTTCTGGATCAGCGAGTCGAATGAACCGGTGGGAATTCCATGCTCGTCGGGCACCGTTGCCTCGCCGCTCGCAAAGGTGCGGACGTGGACTTCGTACACAACCATCTGGTTCCAGGCCGGCGTGGAGTATCCCGGAACCTCCGCGATGCCTTCGTTGTTATTCGTCGCAATAACGCCGTTAAGGTTACCGTTGCCATCCCGGATGATCTCGCGGGCGTAGGGATCCATGTGCCACAACGGCGATGCCAGGGCAGGGTTGGTGAGCACGAAGAGGTATTGTTCGCCGGCGGAGACCCCGGGCGCGTCGCTCGACCAGTATCCGTTACCTTCCGAGGAAAGCGGATGGGCGCCGGCTGACCATCCGTTGAAGGTGCCGGCCACGTGGACCGCACCGGCAAACGGCGCCCAGACGCGGAACATGGTGCCTGCGGCGCCATCATCGTTGAAGGGAATCGCCCCCATAAACGGCCGCGTGGAAATCGCCATCGGATGAACCTCTCGAAGTTCGCAAAGTCAGAACCTGTAACGGGCCGGGATAGGCACGCCCCGTTTTTATGGATCCGGCTTGTCCGCTGTCAGGTGCTTCAGTTGGTTACAGAGTGGATCGCAATGCAGCCGCTCCCCGGTTCTTCCCGGAGGCGTTCAGGTATAGATTCAGCCAGGCGCAGAACGAGTTGTATCCCGGATGTTGCCACGCTCATCGAGTGCGGAAAACCGCGGGCGCAGAAGGCGGCGCTTTTTACGCCAGAGACAGGTTCGCGCCGGTAGGAAGCGCTGCCGTCAAGGTCGCAGCCACCTCCGCGTCGATTGCGGATGTCAGCGCAAGTCCTCTTGCACTTTGAAATGTGTGCAACGCCGTCAATGTATGCGCCCCAACTTTGCCATCGATCCCCTGCGGGTCGAATCCCAGGAACATCAGGCACAGTTGCGCCGCACGAATCGTCAGATCGGGGATTGCCGTGCCATCGGAAAAGTCCGCATAGTAGCGCGCCAGCCGCGAATCGTAGTTGTTCTTCGCATAGTCGGGGCCGTTATACCCGCGGGCATAGGCCGCCCAGTCCTGCCTCTGCAGGGCCTTATGGAGTCCGTTGGCAACGATAAATGCCGCGACCGCCCCGAGTTGGCGGTCTTCGGAACCGCACATTGCGGTCACCATCTCCTGCACGCTGCCGAAGCCGGTCCTGCCATAGTTCTCACCCATGACCTGGCCGAGCCCCCAAGACGCACTCTGAAGGGCTGCATTCGCATCGAGCGCCACGGCCTGGGCCAGTCTTCCATACTGCGCGGCTCCGCTGGGGCCATATCCTCCGGGTTGCGCGCCGCTGATATCCGGATGAGCAGCGTCCCACTTCCCGCCGGTCAGCGCATGAAAAACGTGTCGCTCAAAAAGAATCTGCGGCCGCCGGTCTGCCAGGAATCCACAACCAAGTGTCTCAACCGTTAACAGCGCCCACACCGTAGCCGAGTCAACTCCTAGCGACGTTGTGGCCGCCTGGAAACCACTGCTGCTGAGAGGAACCGCGGAACATTGGTATGGAAGAGTGGACATGGTGAATCCTTCCGATGCTGATTGTCTTCAAGATGCCAACGCCACCGACAGAGTTGTTCGATTCGAGGAGCTCTTGAGCGTGCGCCAATCCTTATCCCTCCAATTGGGCCCGCCAGGCCAAACCGACTGGCTTCGATGTACGACTTTCACAGAAATCCTCCGCGCGGCAATCGCAGCATTGAAGTTGGCCGGATACACACGGGCAGAGAGCGTGTCCACGGTCTCCTCGCCGAATCCTTCCAACTCGACCGGAACAAAACTGTCAACCTCGTCGGTTTCTTGCTTCAGGGAAAAGTGCGCCATGAAGTTTTTGGCTGTGAACAGTTCACAGACTTCAGCGTTCCCGACCTCATCCAAAAGTGCGATGGCATCGGTTTTCGATGACGCGCCCACGGCAGATGCGGATGCAACGCCGGATGAACAGGTGGCACTGCCATGGTTGGACACCGGGGCGGCTCGTCATTCGTGTTAGCTCGAATTTAGCTCGAAAAAACTGGGGATCAGAGGGAATTGCGGAGAACAGAGAGACATTAGCGGCAAAAGCAAAAGCCCCCAAGTGATTGAGGGCTTTGATTTTGCCTAGTTTATTGGAATTATTTAGTTGACTGGCGGAGAGAGGGGGATTCGAACCCCCGGTACAGCTTTTGACCGTACAACGGTTTAGCAAACCGCCGCCTTCAGCCACTCGGCCATCTCTCCGCAATACTGGCTGGATTGATTATAGCGGAAGCATTTCTGTTTCGTATATCGGCCCGGAAATTCCTCTCAAATTCTTTTTCTCCTGGCGTCGCACCCCCTTCTTTTCCTGACCGTTGACCCGACCCTCTGCGCAATACCGCGGGATTCGAAAACCAGACTCGACCGCTGCTCTGCTTCCCGTCAGGCCCAAGTGACCCTCTTTGCCGTGATGGGGGTCACAGACGGACGGTCACGCAGGATGGAAAATCTGCGCGTTCGTATTCGCAATGGTGTTTGAACCGCGCTGCCACCGCTGCGCAACAGGTCGTATATATAAAGGACCGCCATGAAGATCACTGATTCCTCCGGTACACGCAGGGGACCGCTGTTCGCTCGCCTCTTTTCCACGTTCGTTCCCCAGCCTAGCGACGCGCCGCGACTGGATCGCGGGTGGATCATCGCCAATCACAAACTGGTTTCCTTTCACGCGGCGTTCCTTACCTCTCTGCTCAGTATTTCTGCGAGTGTGGCATCGAGGTTCGATGTCATCCGCCAGATGTTTTTAAGCGTTGAGGTCGTGATCTCCTGCTTGATGTGGTATGCGGCCTGGCATTGCAATATTGCGATTCATGAGATCGGGCACTACCTTGCGGCGGTCAAGACCAACAATCTTCGCCCCGAGCTTGCAGCCCGCGCCCAACAAAAGATGAATCAGGGCGCGCTTGGCCGCTGGCTCTGGTACCTCGAAATGTTCGTCGAGATTCCTTACGGAGCCTTCGAGGGGGTGAACAAAGAGGCGGGAAATTACCATCCTGCGGTTAAAACGCAGAATCTGGCGGTCTCCGCCGCAGGGCCCGCGGCGAGCAAGGTGCTTAGCCAGCTCTGCTTTCTGCCGGGAATCGTTCTCATCCTGCTCGGGTTGAAGATCTCCGCGCCTGCGGCTATTTACGCGGGCAGGCTGCTATTCACGATCGGCGTAGTTGCCCTGTTCGACTTCCTGATTGCAGACGCAGGAAAGTACAAAGCTTTCCAGGAGCGGCAGCAGGAAGCAGCGGCAAAAGCGGCCGAGGTGAGAGCCGCCGAACCGGCCCAGGCATCGCTGGAGGAGCGCACCGGAAAACCCTCTGAGCTGCGGCGCAAGCTCAGGCTGCATCGCCTTCAGGAGCTGAAGCTTCCGGACGGCAAGATCGTCTTCGCTCCCTGGGAGTTCCGGAACTCCATCATGGGTGGGCGCCACACGGAAGAGATGGGAGGCAATCTGAGCTTCCAGGAGTTCATGTTCCTGCCGCTCACCGCGCACGACTACATCGAGGCCCAGCGGGTTACCAACCTTTTGCAAAACCGCGCGATTCAGATCATCCAGGACACCGAAGGACTGAACTTTGTCGGCATCGGTCTGGAAGGTGGAATCGTAGCCTCCTACGCCAGAGAGAAGGACGACATACTCCCGGAGGAGCGGGCCTTGAAGGTCGCCGTACAGGCCATCCAGGAATGCGGCTTCGTTCCCGACCGCGATGTTTGCCTGGCGATTGATCCGGCCGCCAGCGAGCTCAGCAATGCCTATCGCGAAAAGACCGGCGAAACAGGCTCGGTGGGCCAGTACCTGTTCTGGAGGGCAGAAGATCCCAAGGTTCTGACCACCGATGAGATGGTCGATCTCTACATTCGCTGGGTCCGGAAATATCCGATTGTCTCCATCGAAGACGGTTTTGCCGAAGACGACTACGAGGGTTGGAAGAAACTCATGGCCGCCCTCGACAAAGACATTCTGATTATCGGCGACGATCTGGTTACGACCAAGGACACAACCATTCGCCGCTGCGCCGAGCAAGGCCTGATTAACACCGCCCTCATCAAAGCCAACCAGATTGGGACGCTGAGCGAAACGCTGCTGGCGACCCGCACGGCCAAAGAGATGGGGCTTGCGTTGGTCGTCTCTCACCGCTCCAAATCGCCCAACGAGGTGATGGAAGCCGACATCAGCTTTGCGGTGGGTGCGCTGGGCCTGAAGTGCGGCGGCGGCGCCAACACGGAGCGCCTGGTGAAGTACGGCAGGATCGTCGAACTGATGGAATTGGCGAAGAAGAATATCCGGATCACGCGGAAGCTGGATCCCGATAGCCTCATCGTCGATATTTCCGCTCACGAAGAACCTACCAACGCCGGCATCCCCACGGTGGGCGTGGTGGTGATGCTCGACAACGGGATGAAATTTACCGCCGCTACACCGCTCGGCACCTCGGCTGGAACGGATGAAGCCATTCACCTGGTCGACAGCATCATCGAGGCCAACCCACTCACGCGGAAATATCCGAGCTATTTCACATTCAACGAAAAGGAGAAGACTTACCGCTTTGCGCCCGGCCTCAAGGCGGATGCGATCGCCAGGGAGAACAGCGAACTGGCTGACCTTTGGATGCGCACTAAGAGGTACGGCGGCAAGGGCTGCCTCAACGCGGTGGACAACGTTACGCAGGTCATAGCGCCGCGTTTCCTGGGAGCAAAGATCTCCGCGCTGGGGACGCTGGCCGACATCGACCGGGAGCTGTTAACGCTCGAACTGGATTTGGCCGTGAAGCGGGGAAAGATTGCCCCGGACGCCTCGGCGGAGGAGAAAATCCAGATCATGCAACGCAAAGCCAACCTGGGCATGAACGCGGTGCTTTCCATTTCGCTCGCCTTCGGACGCCTGATCTCCGCAAGGGAGGGAGTGGAACTTCCCGATGTGCTGCGGGAGATGGAACCGTTGATCGACCGCGATGCTCTGTACGGGGTGGAGGCGGCGAGGCCGGCAGGAGCCACTGCCGCCACGGCTGGCGCGGCGCGGGCTTAAAGAGTAAAGCGAACGGCCCGGCACTCTACATTCCGGGCCGTTCGCGAGGCAAGTCTATCGGTCATCCGGACGCGGCAACGGGATGTTCTCCTCTTCGCAGATTTTTTCCAGCTGGCGAATGGACCAGCACGCCTTGAAATCGTAGAAGATCCGGTAGGGCTGCTGGAGAAGTTCCATCACATGCACCGACTGCGGATCGCTCCATGCGGGCAGGGAGTCGATCGCCTGCTGCAGCGGCATGCCGCTCAGCTTCAGCGTAATCAGAGACCACTGCAGTTGGGCCGCATGCACGGCAATCTCTTCGAGCCCGTTCATCAGAATCTGTTTGCGGGCCAGCAGAACCTTCCGCTCGCCCACGTTGTGCAGCACCTGCATGTATTTTTCGAACAGCACCCATTCATTCACCAGCAGCCCGATTTCTGCAGGGGCAAGCGCCCGCCAGAAGGCAATCGGATAGCGCGCGCTTAAGAAACGTCCGAGCATGAACGCACCCGCTTCGTATCCGGAGATGCGGTCGCGGAAGCACTTTGCCAGCGCCCGCTTGAAGAACCGGATCTTGCGCTCCGGCGTCAGCATTTCGAAGACGTTGCTCTGGCCCAGGTGGTCGCCGATATCGCTTTTGAGAACCTCGTCCATGTAAAGGGCTTCGTGGTTGTCGAACCAGCCGTTCACCAGCTGGCGCGCCTGTTCGGTTTCTCCTCGCAACTCAAAATTGACCAGCCGGAGAACTTCGCTGAGCGTGGAGGTCTGGTCGAACTCGATGCCGCGGTTCAATTGCTGATAGTAGCGGAACGCGTAGGCAATCGAGGCGAAGCTCTTCCGTTCGTCTTCATCCAGATCGAGAGGCTCTCCCTTCATGTAGCGCAGCAGCCGGCCCGGCTTGAACTTTGCCGCGCCCTCATAGATCGCCCCGTGGCGCGAGGAGAGCGTGATCCAGTCCCCCTCCCGGATTGCGTGCCCATCGGAACGGATCATGCCACCCTCGGGCTGCAACTGTACCCCGTTTTTCTCCAGGCTGAGCAGCGCGGGAATTCCCAGGCTCTGGCAGATCGTGACTACATGCACCGCGGCCGAGGTCATGCTGATGATTGCGTCCATCTCCCGCATGACCGCGGAGTCGGTGGGCAAAAACGTCTGCTTGCAGAGGCACACTTTCTCGCCGTTTCCCTTCGCCGTCAAGGCTGCGCCGGAGCTGAAATACACCCGCGCGGACATGGCGGTTCGAGGCAGGACCGAGACGCCGGAACAGAAGAATTTGAGGGCCTTGAACTCCTCTTCCTCGATGGTGTCGCTGGTAAGCTGTTTGAGGTGGTAAGGCCGGATGAGTTGGGTGACGCGCTGCCGCGAGATGGTACCCGCCTTGTGCATGTCCACCGCGGAGATGATGGCCGCCCGGCCCGCCATTCCCGTCTGATTCAGTTGAAGAAGCGCGAACAGCTGATGCCGTGTGGTGGCCTCGACGGCAAACTCGATGGTCACCGGAGACTCGAATTCTCTTTCCAGATCTTCCAGCGAAGGGACGAAATGATGCACCGCGGGAAACACATCCTTAATCGCATCTCTGTTTTCAAAGACCGATGACTCGCTCTCCGCCGTTCCAGTCATCATCTCCTCGCCAAACAGGTTGCGGGCGGTCTGCAGCTCGATCCCCAATCCGGTTTGGGTGTGGCGGCTGTTCAGCACTCCGACGTAGGCCGTGTCATGCCGGACCGTGCAGATCATCTTCTGCAAAATAAGACTGGGATAGTGTTCCGCTCCCCGGCATAGCGTCAGCACCAGTTCGAGATTTTCTTCAAAATGCTTGTACGCCTGCCGGGCCAAAAAGGTGGCTTGATGAAACGGGTCCTCGATCAGCCTTCGATCTGCTTTCCGGATCGCGCCGCATAAAATATCGGTCAACCGCATAACTTCATCATGAGGAAGATCGGAGCGGATGCCGCTCGCAACCGCTGCATACTCCTCGCGGCCCAGACAGCGGCAGAGGTTTCTCAAATTGTTCAGAAACATCTTGTGCGCCGCCACCGTGCCATACATCGCTTCCAGGCATGGCAACGAACTCTCCGTCACCCCAACGTTGAGGTAGGTGTCCAGCAGTCCTGGAATGTAGTGCGCGGTGGCACAGCGGATTGCGAAAACGAGAGGCGCCTTGCAATCGTCCAGGCTCTGCATGGTGAGGATCTCGAGCTGCTTGATTGCGTCCGCCAGATGCTCTTCGAGGCGCTGCTCCCGCTCCGCGTAAGCCTCCGTGGTAAGCACGGCGAAGTCCGGCACCGGATAACCCAGCTGGCTCAGCTTCAGGAGGATGAATGCTTTCTGGCTGATCTCCTGCTCCGAGTGGGGTTCGCAGCTGGTGGATGGAACCACAAACCTGCTTTCGGCCGGATGGACCGGATAGGCCCCGCGCAAGGAGTATTCCTGATCCGCGCATGACAGCTGATTCACCGCATCCGGGTCGCCCTGGCGGGCATTCAGAATCAGCGAAAGATGTTTCTTCGCCTTCTCGAAATCCTGGTTGCACAGGGCGGGAATATCGGCGTCGCTGATTGCGATGGTGCCCGTGGTGCCGTCGTCGAACTCGAAGTCAACGCTGGGCGGCAGATATCCCGGGCAGTCCGAAGTGGCTTCTCGCTTGAAAGAGTGAAGGGCACGCCTGGACGCAAGACTGCGCTGGTTGAAATAGTTTCCACGAATGCCGAAGTTGCGAATTTCAACTCCCGTCAACAGTGCCATAGGGCGACACGGTGACTCTCATCCTGTTTTTTGTCTGTGCCTGCAATCACGGGACGGCGTGATAAGTCCTTCCCCGCGCGCCTGCCGGCGGAATTGTCCGCCCCTGCTGAATGAAAGCATTGACCCGCCTGAGTCACTCGATTACGCTCAAATGTCCAATCCAGACTCAATGCTCAGGTGATCCATGCAGACCCGTTTCACGTTGCCACAATCCTCGATTCCTACTCATTGGTATAACCTGCCGGCGGATTTTCCTGAGCCCATGCCCATGCCGCTGCATCCCGCCACTCGTCAACCCATCACACCGGCCGACATGTACGCAATCTTTCCGGAGAATATCGTTGCCCAGGAGATGAGTCCCGAACGCTGGATTGAGATTCCCGAAGCGGTGCGCGACGTCTATGCGCTCTGGAGGCCTACGCCGCTGCTTCGCGCGGTTCGCCTGGAAAAGGCACTAAATACGCCCGCACACATTTACTACAAGTACGAAGGCGCAAGCCCGGTGGGCAGCCACAAACCGAACACCGCGGTCCCGCAGGCCTATTACAACAAGCTCGCCGGCACCCGCTGCCTTGCCACCGAGACCGGAGCCGGTCAATGGGGCACCTCGCTTGCACTGGCCTGCCAACTCTTCGGGCTTGAGTGCACGGTTTGGATGGTTCGCGTCAGCTATGACCAGAAGCCCTATCGCCGCCTGCTGATGCAAACCTACGGCGCCACGGTTTATCCCAGCCCCAGCGACCAGACGGAGTTCGGGCGCAAATACCTCGCCGATCAGCCGGACTGTCCCGGCAGCCTCGGCATTGCCATCAGCGAGGCCATTGAGAACACGGTCACGCATCCGGGCACCAAGTATTCGCTCGGCAGCGTGCTCAATCACGTCTGCCTGCACCAGACGGTGATCGGCGAGGAAGCAATTCAGCAGATGGAGCAGGCCGGCGAGGAGCCTGACATTATCGTCGGGTGTGCCGGCGGTGGCAGCAATTTTGCCGGTATCGCCTTCCCCTTCATCCGGAAGAAGATCACCGAGGGCAAGCCCTATCGCATTCTTGCCGTCGAGCCCACGTCCTGCCCGACTCTCACCAAGGGCGAGTTGCGCTACGATTTCGGCGACACCGCCGGCATGACGCCGCTGATGGCCATGTACACCCTTGGTCACGACTTCATGCCTCCCTCGATTCATGCCGGCGGACTGCGCTATCACGGCATGTCGCCTGCCGTCAGCCACGCATTAAAACTCGGACTGCTCGAAGCCGCGGCTTATCCGCAGACCGCGGTCTTTGAAGCCGCCCTGCTGTTTGCCCGCAGCGAAGGCCTGGTCCCGGCGCCCGAGTCCGCGCACGCCATCCGCGCCGTCGTCGATGAGGCCATAAAGGCGCGCGAGCAAGGAACGAAGAAGGTCATCCTCTTCAACCTGAGCGGGCACGGCCTGCTCGACTTGACCGCCTATGACGCATACCTCTCAGGCAAGTTGCAGGACTAATCGCGCTGCCAACACTATGAGGTGGTCTCAGAAATCGGTATTGAAAGGGCACGACTTCAGTCGTGCCGCAAGAAAGGTCTTTTCACGCGGCTTTAGCCGCCGAGGGAAAAGCCGTTCAGGTACCTCAAGCCATTTATGAGATCGCTTCTAGGGAGGGACCAACACTGGAAGCGTGCGCATGATATGAAAAAGTAACGTTCGGATGTGCATTCGGTGTTGCAACGAATACCGGCTGAGCGGGTGTGCGAATGCTCCCCGCTTCTGGGCGGGCTTTAAACTCTTCCGGCAGCGCGATATGGCCGGCCCGTTGACAGACGGCATGGCAACGGGCACACTAAGCGCATCCCGGCGGAACGATGCGGGCAGAAGCCGGTAGATCGGTAGATCGCGATGCATGCCAATGCGACCAGGGTTTCCTACACGCTGGAGTCCACTCTGGGGAGTGTGAACACGGCTGAACAGGCCGCGCTCGAGCTGGCCGCCAAGACCGGCTTCGACCCGGACGAATGCGGCCGCATCGGCATCGCGGTGCGCGAAGCCATGATCAACGCCATCCTGCACGGCAACCGGTACGATCCCGCCAAGCACGTCACCATCTGTTTTGAGAGCACCCCCGAAAGCCTGACCATTGCGGTGCGCGACGAAGGCCCGGGGCTGGACCCGGCCAGCCTTCCCGACCCGCTGGCTCCGGAGAACTTCCTCAAATCCTCGGGACGCGGTATCTTTCTTATCCGGGCGTTCATGGATGAAGTCGGTTTTCCCAGCGTCGCAACCGGCGCCGAGATTACCATGACGAAGTTTCTGCGCACCCCGGCCGGCGGCTCTGCGAAGGAATCAAGAGACGACGCGAAGGACGATCAGGAGGCTACCCAGTGACGATGAAAACCACGTCGCGGCAGGTGGACGGCATCACCGTCGTCGATCTGAGCGGCAGCATCACGCTCGACGAGGGCAGCGCGATGCTGCGCAAGTACGGTGAAGGGACTGGCCCAGCAGGGCAGCCGCAGGATTGTGCTCAACCTGGGCGGCGTCACCGCCATGGACAGCACCGGCATCGGCGAGCTGATCTCTGCCTACACCAGCGTGCGCCACGCCGGCGGCGAACTCAAACTGCTCAACCTCACCCGCGAGGTGCACGAGCTGCTGCGCATCACCAAGCTAAGCGCCGTCTTTGACATCCAGGACGACGAACCGTCGGCCATCGCCGCCTTCCAGCCCTGACCGGGCAGCCTTGGCGATTGTCAGAAAATTTCCGCACTTCTTCTTTGATCCGGGCAGCATTGCCGGCGTGGTAGTATTCTCGTCGTTCCCTCTGCTGCCCGGCCGGATGCTCTGATGTATGCGGCACCGCGGGCCGCCAGGCGCGCTGTTACCAACCAAGCGTTAAGGAGCTTCAAACCCATGATCCGTGAGGACATTCTGCAGAAATTCCCGGACCTGTTCGGCAGCAAGCCGGTGAACGGCCGGGAAATCAATGTCGAACAGACCATCGACACGCTCACCCGTGAGCTGCGTCCCGATATCGCCGCGGCCCTGACCGCTCGCCGGCTGCTTTTGCAGGCCGAGGCGCCGGTCACGAAGAAGTACGCATGGCCCAGCTGGGACGAGAGCTATGCCGATCCGATCTCAGGCCGGCCCTGGACCTTCCGCCAGATCGTGCAAGGCCTGATCGACAACTTTTCAGGCCGCGAGAGCCAGTGGCGCTGGCGGCTCAATGACGAAGTGCCGGTCCCCAAGGATGCCTTCCCCCTGGCCAATCCCGGACTGGAACTCACCGGGCCGTGGAATCCGCTCGACATGGCCTTCAATGCCTTGAACAGCCCGGCGCCGATGAATATGCCGGATTTTGAGGACGCCTCGCCGCCACATTTCCAGCCGGATGGCACACCCTCCACGGAGCCGGTGGGAACGTTTGCCGCCCTGCAGAATGCCAAGGAGATCTTCGCGGGCCAATGGTCGGACCGTCCCTATGAGGTGCCCAAAAAAGGCGGCAAGCGCTCCTACAAGCTCGATAAGCCTTCCGCGCAGTGGCCAATCCGCTTTGTCCGGCCACCCAGCCTTCACGTGCGCTATGACCACGTGACCGTGGACGGCCAACCGGCGCCCGGGTTGGTCGCCGTCACCGTGCTCTGGGTCGCCAATAACTTCGATTCTTTGCGGAATGCCGGTACGGGCGTCTACCTCTACATCCCCAAGCTGCAGACCCCTCAGGAAGCGCTGATTGTGGAGAAGATGCTGAGCCGGCTGGAAGGCATCATTGGCGTCGAAGCCGGCACCCTGAAAATCAAGATACTCTATGAGGAGGGAAATGCGGGGCGGACCTTGCCGGCCATCGCCTGGGTCCTGCGGCGCAGGCTGCTGGGAACCAACGTCGGCCGTTGGGACTACCTGGGCAGCATCATCGAAATGTGGAAGAGCGATCCGAACGGCGTCTTCCCCGATCCACAGTCCATCGGCATGGCGTCGCCCAACATGATTGCCTACCAGCGCTACAACGCGCTCATGATGCTGATGGCCGGGATGAAGAACGGCGAGCTCACCCAGGGCGCTCCCATCGGAGGCATGGCTGCGGTCATGTTCTACCAATCGGGCGATCCCTATGGACGCTCCAAGTACAACCCGCTGGCCATGCGTGCGATGGTGATCGACAAAATGCGCGAGCGCCTGCTGGGTCTGATTTTTGTTCCCGAGGACGGGGTGCCCGCCGGTCAGGCGCCAACGCTGGAGGACGTACTCGCCAAACGGGTGAAGGGACGGCTTTACGATTGCTACCGGCAAAGCTGGGTAGCCAGCCCGGAGCCGGCCTACGTAGCCGCCGGCAACCGGCCCCTGCAAATCGATCTCGCGCAGGTTCAGGCGATTCTCGATGCGCCACAGGAGACCGTGGACGTGAAGGGCCGCGCGGTGGCAACCGCCGCCAGCGGTCTCACGGAAGCGGAGCGGGCTCTGCTGCACTCCCGCGGGGTGTTGAATGCGCAGGGCAAGATCACGCCCTGGGTCCTCACCAAAGAATCGCTTGATTCGCCGGAGAAAGTTCTCACCCCGCAACTCTGGGACAGCATCTACGGCGTGCCCAAGGGCGACGTCACCATCGAGCACATTCAGCATGCGTTCTACATGAGCGCGAACTACGGCTTCCAGATTCTCAACGGAAACTTCGCGGCGGCCATTGACGACTACGAGTTGAAGCTGCGATTCATGAACGATCTGGCCACCTACCGGATCGATGCGTCGTGGCTGTGGACGCTGGCTCATCACCAGGCTGTCATCACCAGGGACGGCTATCTCAAACGCCCGGCGCTTACCGAGGACGGCGTGGAACCGTCGGTGAACGCCGAGTTCATCAAGGCCGGCACCCGCTTTACGCACGATCTGTTCGAGAAGGTGTGGACCTACCACAACGAATGGACCGAGGCGTTCTTCGCGGAACTGGATCGCCGTGGCGATCCCGGGCGCTTCGACCGCGGCAAAGCAGCCGTAATCATGGACCTGTTGAAGCGGCAGCTGCTCTCGCCTCGCTACATCCAGCACAGTGCCCGTGTGCTCTTTGTGGTGGGACGCGCCAATGCCCAGGAACGCGCGCAGATTCTGGAGGCGGTCTTCGATCTTTCGCGCGAGCAGGTCCTGCAGCGCGTGAATTCCGGAACCCTGAGCGCGGCAGCGTTGTCTGCGCACGACTATGTCTTTGACATCTTTGCCGGCAGCGGCGGCCAGCCGAGCCCGGCGTTGAGTTC
Source organism: uncultured Acidobacteriota bacterium (assembly GCA_963742165.1). Taxonomy (GTDB): domain Bacteria; phylum Acidobacteriota; class Terriglobia; order Terriglobales; family Acidobacteriaceae; genus TOLSYN. Next base: position 192,382 of record CAVUKX010000003.1, read on the forward strand.
ACAGGAAAAGCCAGTCGTCACCGGATGAGCAGCAATCTCTGCCGATGATTAGGAACCTGCGCCCCCGTCTTCCTCCGGGAAAACGGGGGCGCACCGTTTCGGCGCTGGGGTCGCCCATTCGTTTCGTGTCGTCCCATTCCATTTCGTTCACTCTTGCCAGAGCCGCACGGGGCGGAACACTCTGGCGAGCACACATTCCTGAATCCGGGTTATGCTTGATGGATTCCTGCCTTAGGAGAAAAGCATGGGCCGCTTCGCCAAGAGTGTGGGTACTCTCTTATTCGTATTCCTTTTAAGTCTCGTAAGCTATGCCGCGAACCAGCAGGCGACGGCGTCTTTGACTTACAACGAGCCGGTGGAGCGCGTCTTTGCAGCGGAGATGAAAGCATTCGGCGCGCCCATTAAGAACTCGGATAAGGGGAAATGCCAGGTGAGCTATCAATCCGCGGGCACGTATAAGCTATCTTGGATCGCCTCCTGCAAGGAGCTCGGCAACGGTCAGGTCCGCGTGACCTTGACGGTAGACGGCCTATGGTTCTTTGGCGTTGGAGAGGAGAAGAGGAGACTCGCCAGCATCTTTTGGAACAATATGAATGTGATCCTCAAGGGTGCGGCTACCTCCAACGGTGCGCCCGCACTCGCGCCTATGGTTGAGCAGCCTGCTCCCGCCCGCTCACTGGCGAAGCCGTCTGCTCCTGCTCAGGCTCCTGCTCACGCTCACGCTCACGCACCTGCTTCTGCTCCTGCGCCCGCTCCTGCTTCCGCGCCCGCTCCTGCCTCTGCTGCGCCGCTGGTTGCACTGCCTGCTTCCGCAAACGCGGCAATGGTGCAAATATCTTCCGAGCCGAGCGGCGCCGACATCCTGGTGGACGGCACCTATATCGGATGCACTCCCAACCAACTCAAACTCAGCTCCGGCCCCCATTCCGTGAGGATCGTTAAAAAAGGCTTCGAGCCTTGGGAGCAGTCGATCAAGGTGGATTCCGGGGCGGTTCGCAATGTCGCTGCGGCGCTGCAAACAGCCAGCCAATAGCAGGCGGTCTGCGTCCGAACGAAGCGGACACGAACGCCTCTACCGTAACGGGAGTTCCCGCTCCATCGCTGCCGTAGAACCGTGCAATGGTTCGCCGGCAGCGGCGAACGCTATCCGCGCTTCCCTCGGCGGCCGGCAACGCTCAATACAACTCCAGGCCAGCCGAGATGCTGGTGGGCGAATTCATCACCGTCACCACTTGCGGCAGCAACAGGTAATCCCCCGTCGGCACCAGGGCCGATAGCCCGTACGGACTCAGATACGTGGTTGCCAAAGTTCTGCCATGCAATTGCACCTTCGAGCCCGGCACAAAGCCGGTGCCCGTCAAGGTCAATGCATAGTTGCCGTCGGCGTCGGCGGTATCCGCCAGCGAAGCCCCCGTAATCACCGCCAGCGGAGTGCTCGATTGCACGGCGAAGGGCAGTGCCGTCGAGGTTCCCGCGTTGGGCGCCGGATTGGCCACCGTGACCAGAGCAGTCCCTTCCGCCAGGATGTCGCTGGCGAGAATCGTCGCCTTCAGTTCCGTGCTGCTCACGGGAGTCGTCTGTCGCACCTCCCCGTTCCACAGCACCACCGCACTCGCCGCAAAGTTCGCCCCGCTCACGATCAGCGTAAACTGCGGTCCGCCTGCCAGCGTAAGCTGCGGAGACAGCGACAGCAGCAGCGGGAGGCCCGTGCTGGCAGTGATCGTAAACGTGAACGGTGCCGACGTCCCGCCCAGGGACGAGACCGTAACCTCGGCCGAGTTTGCGGTTGCAATCAGGTTCATCGGAACCTGCGCGGTCAGTTGCGTTGCGCTGACGTAACTCGTCGTCAGCAGCGTGGCGCCCGTCGTGGTGGTCCACGTCACCGTGGCCCCGGAGTAAAAGCTTGTCCCGTTGACCGTCAGCGTGAATCCCGCCCCGCCAGCATTCGCCACAAAGGGCGACAGGCTGGAGATCGCCGGCGGCGGATACGCAATACTCTGGTTCAGTCCGGCGCCGCTGGGCGCATAGGTGCTGTTCCCCGCGTAGCTGGCCAGGATATAGTGCTGGCCTTGAGCGAGGCTCGAATCCAGGTAGGTGGCCTGTCCCTTGCTGTTGAGCGCCACGGTCTTCGTAACCGCGCCCTCGTCCACGCTGAACACCACGTTGCCGGACGGAATGCCTGTACCCGAGACCGGAGCCACCGTGGCCGTAAACGTCACGGCGCCGCCGGGAGCCTGGGGATTCGCGCTTGAGGTCAGGGTCGTCACCGTGGCTCGCGTGGCCGGTGCCGTACCCAGATCGAACTCAGCCACAAACGCGGTGCTGACCGCCGAATCGTAGATGGTCTCGAAAGCATCCGGGGTCACCGGAAAGTCAGGGGAGGCGGTAAAGCCGGTCAGATACACGGCTCCGGCTTTGCCGAGCGCCACCCCGTAGCCGCTCTCCGAAACGCTGCCGCCCATAAATGTGGAATACAGCTCAGCGCTTCCCGCCGGATTCAACTCCGTCAAAAACGCCGTGCCTTGGGCGGCTGCATTGGTGGACTGGAACGCATTGCCGGTCACCGGAAAATCAGTCGACCCGGTCTCGCCCGTCAGGTATGCATCGAGCGTGCTGTCAACCGCCAGCGCGTAGGCGGAATCGCCGCCGCTGCCGCCCAAAAATGTCGAATACACCAGGCCGGTCCCAGCCGGATTCAGTTTGGTGACAAACGCTGTGGTTCCCACTGAAGAGTTCTGGGTTTGGAACGCGCCCGTGGTCGTGGGATAGGTGGACGAGAAGGTGAAGCCCGTCACATAGGCGTCGCCCGAGCTGTCGATCGCCAATGCGGTGCTGTAATCTCCGGTCGGTGAGTTGCCGCCAATATAGGTGGAGTAGATCAGCCCAGTTCCGGTTGGATTCAACTTGGAGACCGTGAGGTTCGTCCCGCCTTCCGTGTAGGCGAGGTTGGTTTTCTGATATGCGCTGGCGGTCACCGGGAAGTCGTTCGAATTCGCAAAGCCCGCCACATAGGCATCCCCCAGCGAGTCCACGCCAAGGCCCTCCGCGGCATAATACCCGAGCCCGCTGAAGGCTATGTTATCTTCGGACTCCCCGGTGCCGCCCAGGTAGGTCGAATACACCAGGCTGGATTTCGCCACGGTGGCCGCAGGATTCAGCTTGGAGACGAAGGCGTTCCAGCCGCCATTGTTGAAGGAGTGATTGCTGGTCTGATAGGCTCCGCTGGTCGTCGGATAATCGCCAGAAAACGTGAACCCCGCGACATACGCGTTATCCTTTGAGTCCAGAACCAGGGTAGTCGCGAAATCCAGGATGCTGCCGCCGAGATACGTCGAGTAAAGCAGGCTGGTTCCAGTCGCGTTCAGTTTGCTGACAAACCCTGTCGCTCCCTCGTTGGCCGCCGCTGCAAGGTTCGTGCGCTGATAGGCATAGGTGCTCAACGGAAAGTCGCTCGAATAGGTCCACCCGCTCACGTAGGCGTTGCCGCTGGAGTCGACCGCAATACTGTTCCCGATGTCGCCCTCCACATCTCCGCTTACTCCGCTGCCACCCAGGTACGTCGCATACAGCAACGCTGTCCCCGAGGCGTTCAGCTTGGCGATAAACGCCGTACTCGAACCATTGGTGGAGCTGGCTGGATTGGTCAGCTGAAACGACCCGGCTGTCACGGGAAAATCCAACGACGCGGTAAACCCAGTCAGATAGGCGTTGCCGGCCGTATCCACCGCGATCGCCGCCGTGTAATCCCAGTCGGAGCCGCCCAGGTAGGTGGCGTAGCTGAGCACCGGGTCGATCACCAGCGGCTTGCTGCGGTCATAGGATCCCAGCGCAAAACCGGCGCGGTTGTGCGCCAGCAGCCGGAACTTGCCCTCCACCGGACGCCGCCGGCCAGCCTCCATCTGATAGACCACCGGCTTCTGGAAGGCCACCTCGCCGTTGGCCGCCGCAATCACCAGATTGCCCGCTCCGTCCACCTTCAGGGACTTGGCTCCGTCAAAGCGCAACTGGATCGGCTTGGGGCTGGCTCCGGCTGCCACTACAAAGTCGTACTCCAGCTGCCGCTGGTTGCCGTAATAGACCAGGTCCACACCGGGATACACCCCCGCGTAGCGAACCCGCGCGTAGGTGGGCACACCCGTGTGCCATTGCGAGGCGTCGCTGCCTACAAAATAGTTGGCCGTGCCCGGCAGCGTCTCCACTCCGGACGGCTCCACTCCGGCCCGGGCTCCCGCCAACTGCATCTGCACCACATCGGTTGGCGCAGTGCCGGTCGGGGTCTCGCCGCCTGCCTCCGCTGCCCGCTCGCCAAAGCGGCCGCCCGCTGCTCCGCCTTTGCCTCGCGTAACCGATCCCAGAATTCCCAGCGAATGGCCAAAGCTCCGCTTGCGCTGCAATGCGTTCGAGACGGCGTTTCTCTCCGGCTTGCACAGGGTCAGCACCGCTCCTCCGCCGGTCAGGTAGAGCGCGTAGCCCTGCCCTCGCGCCACAAAGCGCACGCTCTTTGCCGTCTGTCCCTGGTTGGCTTCAAAGCTCAGCGGCAAATGGCCGTAGCTCTCGACCAGCCGCGCCTTGCTGGCCGCAGCTCCCGCCTGGCTTCCCAGGCTCGCCGGAGTGGCAGCCGCAGCCTGTGGGCCTAGCGCTGGAATGGCCGCTCCAAGAACTGCGACCGTGCAGACACTGCGCAAAATAGCGATCCAGTAATACTGCTCTGAGGTGTGCTCTGACATGGGTTCCAGACCTATTCGAAATTCGATTCGGCTCTGGCCTGTGTGGATAGGAGGCCGCCTGTGCTCTGAATCATATCGCAACCGCAATCTTCGCAGCACCGCGCCTCCGTGAATTTATGCGGTGACAGTTAGGCGCCCCTCAACGGTCGGTCCCTCGTTTTCGGCACGGCGAATATCCCCGACCATGCGACTCCCGGCCTTCCGCCGCGATATTCAGCCGCTCTCGAATTCTTGGCATCTCGCCCGCCTTTCCGGGCCATCACAGGCGGCGTACTGCGAAAGGAGAGCGACATGCCGGCAGACGTTCTTACCTTCGGCACCAAGCCCGCTGTGAGCGACGTCCATATTTTGTGGATCACCGCAGGCCTGAGCTGTGACGGCGATTCCGTATCGATCACCGCCGCCGAGCAGCCCAGTCTCGAAGACGTCGTGATGGGAGCCATTCCCGGCCTTCCCAAGGTTCATCTGCACAATCCCGTGCTCGCCTACGAAGTCGGCGATGACTTCATGAAGTATTTCTACCAGGCCGAACGCGGCGAACTCGAACCATTCGTTCTGGTGGTCGAAGGCTCCATTCCCAACGAAGCCATCAAGGCCCAGGGCTACTGGGCGGCCATGGGCACCGATCCCGAGACTGGCCAGCCCATCCCCACCTCCGAGTGGATCGACCGCCTGGCGCCCAAAGCCCTCGCCGTCGTGGGCGCGGGAACCTGTGCGACCTATGGCGGAATCCACGCCATGGCCGGCAATCCCACCGGAGCCATGGGCCTGGCCGACTATCTGGGTTGGGATTGGCGCTCCAAGGCAGGGCTGCCCATCGTCAACGTTCCCGGCTGCCCGGTGCAGCCCGACAATTTCATGGAGACCCTGCTCTACCTGCTCTTCCAGGCTGCTGGATTGGCCCCCATGATTCCGCTCGACGAACAGCTCCGTCCAACCTGGCTCTTCGGCAAAACCGTCCACGAGGGCTGCGACCGCGCCGCCTACTACGAGCAGGATGACTTCGGCACCGAGTATGGAACTCCCAAGTGCCTGGTAAAGGTGGGTTGCTGGGGACCGGTGGTCAACTGCAACGTAACCAAGCGCGGCTGGATGCGCGGCATCGGCGGATGTCCCAACGTCGGCGGCATCTGCATCGGCTGCACCATGCCCGGCTTCCCGGATATGTTCATGCCGTTTATGGACGAGCCTTCCGGCGCTCGCTTTTCCACCGCGGCGCTAACCGTGTACGGCAAAATGATTCGCGCCCTGCGCGCCATCACCAACCGCACGGTCAACGAAGAACCCGAGTGGCGGCGTCGCGGCCGCGAACTCATTACCGGCTACCAGCCCAAGCCCGGCGCCTACCAGCCAACGCCGCGCCGCAAGGCTGCCTGAGCGGGAGGATGAACTCTCATGGGAACCATCACTGAGGTATTAACCGAATCCTCAAACAAAAAACGCAACCTGGTCGAGATGAACTGGGACCCCATCACCCGCATCGTCGGCAGTCTCGGCATCTTCACCAAAATCGACTTTGAGAACAAACAGGTGGCCGAGTGCTACAGCACCTCGTCCATCTTTCGCGGATACAGCATCTTCATGAAAGGCAAAGATCCGCGCGACGCCCACTTCATCACCAGCCGCATCTGCGGAATCTGCGGCGACAACCACGCCACCTGCGCCTGCTATGCGCAGAACATGGCCTTTGGCATCCAGCCCCCGGCCCTCGCCGAGTGGATCGTCAACCTCGGAGAAGCCGCCGAGTACATGTTCGACCACAACATCTTTCAGGACAACCTGGTCGGCGTGGACTTCTGCGAGCAGATGGTGAAGGAGACCAACCCAGGCTTGTGGGAGAAGGCGCAGCACAAGAAGGCGGCCCACGCCGACAAGCACGGCTACCGCACCATCGCCGACATCATGACCGCTTTGAACCCCTTCACCGGGGAGTTCTACCGCGAGACACTGATGGTCAGCCGCCTCACTCGCGAGATGTTCTGCCTGATGGAAGGGCGACACGTCCATCCTTCCACGCTCTATCCCGGCGGCGTCGGAACCGTGGCCACCATCCAGTTGTTCACCGACTACCTCGTCCGCCTCATGAAGTACGTCGAGTTCATGAAGAAATGCGTGCCTCTGCACGACGACCTCTTCGACTTCTGGTATGAGGCGCTGCCCGGTTATGAAAAGGTCGGACAGCGGCGCGTCCTGCTGGGCTGCTGGGGTTCGTTCAACAACCCGGATATCTGCGATTACCGCTACGAAAACATGTCGGCCTGGGGACGCTCCATGTTTGTCACCCCCGGCGTAGTCGTCGATGGCGAACTGATCACCAACGATCTGGTGGACATCAACCTGGGCCTCCGCATTCTGCTCGGCAGTTCGTTCTACGAGGACTGGCAGAACGAGGAGACGTTCGTCAAAAAGGATCCTCTGGGCAACGCCATCGATCAGCACCATCCCTGGAACCAGACCACCACGCCGCGCCCCCAGAAGCGCGACTTCAACGGAAACTACACCTGGGTCATGTCCCCGCGCTGGTACCACAAGCGCACCGGAGAACATCTGGCACTCGATACCGGCGGCGGCCCCATCGCACGCCTCTGGTCCACTGCGCTCTCCGGACTGGTCAACATCGGCTACATCCAGGCCACCGGACACAGCGTCAAGATCAACCTGCCCAAGGGCGCCACGCTGCCCGAGACGACCTTTGAATGGAAGATCCCGAAGTGGAGCAACGCCATCGAGCGCGACCGCGCCCGCACCTACTTCCAGGCCTACGCGGCGGCCGCCGCCCTGTATTTCTGCGAGAAGGCAATGGACGAACTGCTCGCCGGGCACGCCAAAACCTGGACGCCCTTCGAGGTGCCGCAGGAGGCGATTGCCTGCGGCTTCCACGAAGCCGTGCGTGGCGTGCTCTCACACCACGTGGTCATTCGCGACGGCAAAATCGCCAACTACCATCCCTATCCGCCGACCTGCTGGAACGCCAACCCGCGCGATGTCTATGGAACTCCCGGCCCCTACGAAGATGCGGTGCAGAACACTCCCATCTTCGAAGAGAACGGTCCCGCCAACTTCAAGGGCATTGACATCATGCGTGCGGTGCGCAGCTTCGATCCGTGTTTGCCCTGCGGCGTGCACATGTTCCTGGGCGAGGGCAAGGTGCTGGAAACCCGGCACTCCCCCATGTTCGGCCTGGCGGGGGGCAAATGAGCGCCCTCGGCAACACCGAGTTCCAGGCCTACACCGGGCGCGTCGAGCGCCTGGTGGAGCGCGCCGGCGCCCTCGAAGACGCGGCGGCGCGCACCACCGCGCTCGATCTCCTGCAGTCCGTCATGGATCTCCACGGAGCGGCAGTCTCCCGCATCGTCGAGCTGCTCGATGCCACCGAGGCAGGCCGTGCCTCGCTTGTCCGGTTGGGTGCCGATCCACTCATCTGCGGCCTGCTGGTGCTCTACGGAGTTCATCCCATCCCGCTCGAAGAACGTCTTGCCCACGCTCTTGAAAACCTCGCCCCGCAGTTGCGCAAGCACAGTGGAAGCGCCGAACTCATCGGCGTCTCCGACGGCGTAGTCCGGGTCAAGCTGCAGAGTTCGGGACACGGCTGCGGCTCGTCGCCTGACGCTCTTCGCACCATGGTTGAGCAGGCCATTCTGGAAATTGCTCCCGAGATCGTCGAGGTTGCCGTCGAAGGTGCAGCCTCGGGCGCAGCCCAGGCTACCTCCGGATTCGTTCCACTCAACCTTATTCAGCCGGCTCCCAGCCAGCCAGCCCTCAAGGAGGAAAAACAGTATGAAGAATCCGCCGCCTGACCTCAGCAAGCACCTGCCCGGAACCAAGCGAGGAGAACAGTGGGCCTTTGAAGGACGCAAAGAGCCGGGACGCGAGGGCCAAGGACGCACCGCCCGCGACGCCACCGGGATCAACGCCAAACAACGCGGGCCCATCGATCCCAGAATGCCCAACCTGCCGCCGGCCTAGCCCATCATGAGCACAGCCACCGGCCATGTCGCGCAGGGATCGCTCGCCACGTTGCGCAAATTCGTTCGTGCACCGCGCCAGCAGCAGGGCGAGGTGTGCGAACTCTGCGCCAAGCCTCTAGCGCCGGAGCACCATCACCTGCTCGAACTGGACAAACGGCGCGTCACCTGCGCCTGCGACGCCTGCACCATTCTCTTCGACGGCAACGCCCGTCAGCGCTTCCGCCGCATTCCGCGCGACCTGCGCCAGCTGCGCGGCTTCTTGATGGACGACCAGGAATGGGAGAGCCTGTTGATTCCGATCAACCTCGCCTTCTTCACCTACAGCAGCGCCGCCGGACGCGTGGTGGCGCAGTATCCCAGCCCCGGCGGCGTGATGGAATCCTCGCTCGACCTCCACTCCTGGAGCGCCATCGTCGAACGCAATCCGGTGCTCCTCCAGTTCGAGCCCGATGTCGAGGCCCTGCTCGTCAACCGCCTATCCGGAAATCACCTCTACTTCCGCGCTCCCATCGATCAATGCTTCCGTCTCGCCGGCATCCTTCGCACCAACTGGCACGGGCTCTCCGGCGGGACGCAGGTATGGCGGGAGATCGACCGCTTCTTCGGCGAGCTCGCGCACACCAGCGGAGAGCAGCCCTGTGCCTGACCTCAGCTTCCAGATCGAAGGCGTCGAGGCCACGCCCAACGCCGCCGCTCCGCTGCTCACCTTCAAGGTGCGCGCCACCGACGCAGAGAAGCAGCCCATTCACTCCATCGCGCTTCGCGTGCAGGCGCAGATCGAGCCCACCTGCCGCCGCTACACTCCGGCCGAGCAGGAGCACCTGCGCGAATTGTTCGGCGAGCCCGAGCGCTGGAGCCAATCGCTGCACCCGCTGCTGTGGACCAACACCAACGTCAACGTTCCGGCCTTCGACGGCAGCACCATCATCGATGTCCCCGTGCCCTGCACCTTCGACTTCAATGTCGCGGTCACCAAGTACATCTATGGTCTCGACGCCGGCGAGATTCCGGTCACTCTGCTGTTCAGCGGCACCATCTTCCACAGCGGCCGCATGGGCCTGCAGATCGCCCAGGTGCCCTGGAACCGCGAGGCCTGTTATCGTCTGCCGATTCAGCTCTGGAAAGAAATGATGGACCTGCACTATCCGCACACTGCCTGGCTCTGCCTGCAGCGCGATGTCTTCGACAAGCTCCAGAACTTCAAATCGCAGCACGGGATTCCAACCTGGGAGCAAACCTTCGAGCGCATGCTGGGCCTCGCCGAGGAGGTCAAATCGTGAATCGCGCGCTCGCCCAACAAGTTGCCGACGCCGTCCTCTACGAAGGCTACATGCTCTATCCCTACCGCCCGTCGGCCATCAAAAACCGCCAGCGCTGGAGCTTCGGAATCCTCTATCCGCCCCAGTATCCCGAGGTCGCTGCCGGCACCGAGCGCTGCCTCATGCACTCGGAAATTCTGCTGGAAAGCCTTGGCCGGGCCGATGTCCGGATCGAGCTCCGCTTCCTGCATCTGCTTGCCCGCCGCCTGGCAAAATCCGCCGCTTCCTCCAATGCACAATCCGGCGTCCAAACTTCGGCGGGCAACTTCCAGCCCGTGTCCTCGCTCCTCGTCGGCAATGACCGCATCGAAGCCTGGGACGAAGGAGTGCAGCGCGCAGTCAACTTCGATGTGACCGCGCTCGCCGCTCCACAGCAGCTTGTCTTCCGCTTTCCCGCCAGCAGCGAAGCCGAACTGCTGCGCGACCCCGCCGGACAACTCGCCGGAGTCGTACGCCGAACCCAGCACGAGATCACCGGAACCATCTCCGTCTCCGCGAGAGAACTCAGCCGCGGACTTTACAAGCTCGCCATCGACATTGCCAACACCACGCCCCTGCCCCGCAATCTGCGGGACCGCGACGATGCCGTGCTGCGCTCCCTGGTCTCCGCCCACACCATCCTCACCGCCAGGGATGGAAGTTTCGTCTCGCTGTTGGACCCGCCTGCCTCTCTGCGCGATGCGGCCGCGGGCTGCCGCAACGAAGGCAATTTCCCGGTGCTCGTCGGCACCGCGCCCGAGCGCGACATGCTGCTCTGCTCGCCCATCATTCTCTACGACTACCCGCAGATCGCCCCGGAGAGCGCCCATGCCTTCTACGACGCAACCGAGATGGATGAGATGCTCACCCTCCGCGTGCTCACCCTCACCGGCGAGGAGAAGGACGCCATGCGCCTCGCCGATGACCACGTCCGCAACCTTCTGGAGCGCACCGAACAAAGCGCGCGCCAGCAACTGAGCCGGACCCACGGCACCATCCGCAGCCTGCGTCCGGAGACAGACGAGCCAAGGGACATCCTGGGAGACAAGCCATGACGGAGTGGAACGTTGGTTGGAGCGCTCTCGATCCTCAGGCCGGTGAGCCCGGATACACCCCGGTCGAAAGTGTCACCATCTTCGGTGTCCCCGTCAGGCCCGGAGATCGCGTCCGCCTCTGTCCCCAATCGAATCCAAAGCAGCAAGCCGATATCTTCGACCTGGCGCTGAAGGGCAAGATCGCCATCGTCGAAGCCATCGAGCGCGACCTCGAAGACCGCCTGCACCTGGCGGTCGTCGTCGAAGACGATCCGGGCCGCGACCTGGGCATGTTGCGCCAGCCCGGACACCGCTTTTTCTATTCGCCCGAAGAGGTCGAACCCCTGTCTTGCAATTCAACGAGTGGAGAGGTGGAGAATGAACCATGACATATTAGTGGCGGGCGTGGGCAACATCTTCCACGGCGATGACGCCTTCGGGGTCGAAGTCGTGCAGCGACTGGCCCGGCGTCCCTTGCCGCCCAACGTGCAGGTCGCCGACTTCGGCATCCGCGGCTATGACCTCGCCTATGCCCTCATGGAGTCATGGGAGCTAGTGATCCTGGTCGATGCGCTTTCGCGCGGCCAGCCGCCGGGCACGCTGTACACCATCGAAGCCGCGATGCCACAGGACTGCCGTGCCGAATGCCGCCTTCGATGCCCACTCCCTGGACCCGCTCGCCGTCCTCCAGTTCGTCAGCAAGCTCGGAGGCCATCTCGACCGCATCCTGGTCGTCGGCTGCGAACCCGCCAGCGTTGAACTGGATGACAACGGCCGCCTCGGCCTCAGCCTGCCCGTCGAAACCGCGATCGACGAGGCCATCCGCATCATTGAGACGCTAATCGTCGGAGTGCGCAGCAAAAATTCAGCGGCCTAGCCGCGGAAAGGAGACGAAATGTCCGTCGCAAAAATTGTGAAATGGGGAACTGTTGCCGCCGCCGTCTATTCGCTGGTTTTCTTTCGCGGAGACATCGAGCGCTACGTCAACATGAAACGAATGTAAGTCCATCTTCCGGGAATGAAGGTGCCCCACATCTGCCGCAGTCAGCAGATGTGGGACTTCCACTTGTGATGCGATTTCCCGACTGGCATCGTGAAAACAGGTTTCAAAGTTTCAAGGTTTCAAAGTTGAAACCACAAACTCCGTCCCGCCTCTTTGCGCCCTGTGTTTTGCCTTTGCCTCTAACCTTGAAACCTTCGAAACCTTGAAACCTCCGGTTATGCCAGAAATCCGCGCCCGCTCGTCCGCGTCACATCCCGATTGAGCAATCCCTCCGCCGGTCTCTGGTTGGCCAGAAACTCCTTCAGAATTCCCGCCAGCTTCGCCGGCTCCGCCAGGAATGAATCGTGCCCGTGCGCGGAGTCGATGCACTCGTAGGCACAGTCCGCTCCTGCTGCGCGCATCTCTTCGGCCAGCGCGCGCACGTCGCTCTCCGGAAACAGCACGTCGCTGGAGATGCCGAACAGCAGCACCTTGGCGCGAACCCGCTCCCAGGCCTTTCCATTCCAGTCGCGCTGCGGATCGAACAAATCCATCGCGCGCGTGACGGCCAGGTACGCGTTGGCGTCAAAGCGATTCCAGAACAGCTTTCCCTGATACTCCAGGTAGCCCGCAATGTCGAAGCGGCCGTTCTCGCTCACCCATGGCGCCTCGCCCTTGCGGTCGGCCTTGCGTCCGTGACGCTCGTGGAAGAGCCCTGCCGATTTGTAGGTGGTCATCGCAAGAGCCCGAGCCTGCGCCAGTCCCGTGCACGGCCCCGTCCCGTCGTAATAGTCTCCGCCCCGCCACTCCGGATCCAGCTTCACCATCTCGCGCTGCAGATGGTTCAACCCCAGTCCCAGCGCGCTCAGCTGCGTGGCGCCCATGGCCACCACGCGGTCCACCCACTCGGGAAATTCCACCGCCCATTGCAGCGCCTGCATTCCGCCAATCGAAGGACCAATCGCCGTCTTCAGATGCCGGATGCCCAGCTCCTCCAGCGCAATCTTCTCCGAGCGCACCCAGTCGCGCACCGTCACCTGCGGAAAGCTCCCGCCGTAAGGCTTCCCGGTTGCGGGATCGAGCGAGGCCGCGCTGGTCGAACCGTAGCAGGAGCCGATGATGTTGAAACACACCACGCACTCCTGCTCCAGGTCGAAGATTCCTTCCAGCACATCCGGCCACCACTGGTCCACGCGCGCCGAACCCGACAGCGCGTGGCACACCAGGGTGACGTTGCTACACTCCGCGTCCGGCTCGCCATACATCGCATAGCGCAGGTTGACCGACGCCAGCTTCCTGCCGCAATCCAGCTCAAAGGGGCCTTGCCTCGTCACCGAAACCGTGCCCTGCGTCAGGTGAAGCTGCGCCGGATGAACCAGGTCTCCGGTGGAGTACACATGATTTGCCGCCATCGCTATTTTCCTTTTCCGTGGCCAGCCGGAGCCGGCTGGGTGTGCGTCGTGCCATTGGCGGCCTCGATCGCCTGTGCCAGGTCGGCGAGAATGTCGCGCACGTCTTCAATTCCCACCGAGAGCCGCACCAGCTCCGGCGTCACGCCCGTGTCGGCCTGCTCCGCCACGGTCAGCTGCTGGTGCGTGGTGGAGGCGGGATGAATGATCAGCGATTTTGCGTCGCCGATGTTGGCCACATGGCTGAACAGCTTCACCGCGTCGATCAGCTTGCGTCCCGCATCGTAGCCGCCCTTGATCCCGAAGGTCACCAGCGCGCCCTTGCCGTTCGGCAGATACTTGTTGGCACGAGCATAATACTTGCTCGATTCCAGCCCCGGATAATTCACCCACTCCACGCCGGGATGCGTCTCCAGATAATTGGCCACCTTCAGCGCGTTCTCCGAGTGCCGCTCCAGCCGCAGATGAATCGTCTCGGCGCCCTGCAGCAGCAGGAACGAGTTGAACGGCGAAAGCGCCGCTCCGGTATCGCGCAGCCCCTGCACCCGCGCCTTCAGAATGAACGCCAGGTTGCCGAACGCCGCCGTGTAGCTGATGCCGTGGTAGCTCGGGTCGGGATCGACAAAGTCGCGCTTGAAGCGCGGCGACGCCGCCCAGTCAAATTTCCCCGCGTCCACAATGATGCCGCCGATGGTCGTGCCGTGTCCGCCGATGAATTTGGTCGCCGAATTCACCACGATGTCGGCGCCCCACTCGATGGGACGCGCCAGCGCCGGCGAGGCCGAAGTGTTGTCGATCACCAGCGGGATTCCCGCATCATGCGCGATCTTGGCCAGCGTCTCGATGTCGGCCACATCCAGCTTCGGATTGCCCAGCGTCTCGGTGTACAGCGCCTTGGTCTTTTCGTTGATCGCCGCCCGCAGTCCGTCGAAGTCGTCGGCATCCACAAACTTCACCTTGATGCCCAGCCGCGGCAGCGTGTAATGGAACAGGTTGTAGGTGCCGCCGTACAGCGAAGTGGTGGAAACAATCTCGTCGCCCGCCCCGGCCAGCGTCGTGATAATCAGCGTCTCGGCCGCCTGCCCCGAGGCCGTCGCCAGTCCCGCCACGCCGCCTTCCAGCGCCGCAATCCGGTTCTCGAACACATCGGTCGTCGGATTCATGATGCGGGTGTAAATGTTGCCGAATTCCTGCAAGCCGAACAGCCGCGCTGCGTGCGCGCTGTCGTCAAACACATAGCTGGTCGTCTGGTAGATCGGCACGGCGCGTGCCTTCGTGGTCTTGTCTACGCTCTGGCCGCCGTGGACGGCGATTGTGGCAAGCTGCTGTTTCTTCTCGTTCTCAGGCATTGCGTCTGCTCCCTTTTTTCTGGAATCGTTGAAATATCGTTCACAACAAAAAACCCCGGCTGCTTGCCGTGGGTCGTTTGGAATCTCTTGATGTCGCTTGGCTTGTGATTCCGAATCTATTTCCGGACTGAGCTTTGCGAACCTTCGAGCGCGCCCACGGCGGTAGGCATGCACATCATGTACATGCACATGGCCATGGCCGTAATGAGGATCGCGTTCATCATCGTGTCGTGTTTTTACCTGAGCGGGCCCCGCGTTGTCAAGCGCACCCCCAAAAAACATCCGCAGCCCCGTACCGCCGCCCCACTGGAGCTTTTTCCCAATTTGCCGATGATTTTCCCGGAGACCCTCTCATGAAAACCTGCTGGATTCTCGCCCTGCTCTGTTCTAGCTTCCCCGCCTTTGCCCTCAGCGGCGGCATGCAAAAAGCAGTCGTCCAAGCCATGCGCAAATCTCACTGCGCGGACACCCAGAGCAGCCCCGGCCACCACGGAATCCTCTCCGAAATCGTCGGCGCCGACACCCCCGGCAGCGATTGCGTCGATTATGTGCTGCTCACCGAACGGGTCCGCTACGTCATCCGTCCCCGCATCGCCATCCTGCTCCTGCTGGGCGACGACGTTTACATCAAGCTCGCTGGCGACCAACTCCTGCTGCGCACCAGTGAAGCCCCCAAGAACGTCCGCTGCGCCGTCCTCTCCATGACCCTGCGCGGGAGCGAAGAAGAAGAGAACGAGGTGAAGAATGAAGACCGCCGCCCGTCCGTCTGCCTCTCCGAGTCCGGCGAGGAAATCCCCTGCGCCGCCGATGCGGAGAGCTCCCGCTGATTCGTCAGGGTTCGCAGAGGCAAGCGCAAAAAAACGCCGGGTGCCCCAGGTTCCGCGCCGCGTTGTTGCGGCGCTAACCTGGGAAGCAAAATGCTCATCGCTAGTTCTTAGTTGTGGTTCCGGCTCTTGTTTTTTCTTCTAAATCACCAGCACTTCCTTGTGTTCCCCAAACACCTGCCGCATGGCATCGCAGATCTCGCCCAGTGTGGCATCGCTCTCCACCGCTTCCACAATCACCGGCATCAGGTTGTCGCCGCTGCGCGCGCGCTCCTCCACCCGGCGCGCCGCTGCCAGCGCCCGCTCGGGTTCGCGCCTCGTCCGGAAGGCCCGCAGCCGCTCGACCTGGCGCCGTTCCAGTTCCGGGTCGATCCGCTGCAGCGCCACCGGCGTCTCCTGCTCCGCTTCCTCCGGATTTACCTGGAAGGCGTTCACCCCCACCAGCACCTGCTCCCGGCTGTCCACCGATTTCTGGAACTCGTAGGCGGCGTTCTGAATCTCCTGCTGCACAAAGCCGCTCTCGATCGCCCGCAGCATTCCGCCCATCGCGTCGATTTGGGCCAGGTATTCCAGCGCGCGCCGTTCGATCTCGTTGGTCAGCGTCTCCACGTAGTAGGAACCGGCCAGCGGATCGATCACCGCCGTCACTCCGCTCTCGTACGCAATCACCTGCTGGGTACGCAGCGCCAGCCGTGCCGACTCCTCCGTCGGCAGCGCCAGCGCCTCGTCATACCCGTTGGTATGCAGCGATTGCGTCCCGCCCAGCACCGCCGACATCGCCTGCAGCGCCGTGCGCACAATGTTGTTCTGCGGCTGCTGGGCGGTCAGCGTCGAGCCTCCCGTCTGGGTGTGGAAGCGCAGCATCAGCGCCTTTTCCGCGGTCGCCCCGAAGCGGTCGCGCATGATCCGCGCCCACATCCGCCGCGCCGCACGGAACTTCGCCACCTCCTCCAGAAAGTTGTTATGGCAGGCAAAAAAGAACGAGAGCTGCGGAGCAAACCGGTCCACCTCCAACCCTGCGTCCACCCCCGCCTGCACGTAGGCAATCCCGTCGGCCAGCGTAAACGCAACCTCCTGCACCGCCGTCGCGCCCGCCTCCCGCATGTGATAGCCGCTGATGGAAATCGGGTTCCACCGCGGAAGCGTCCGGTTGCAGTAGGCAAACATGTCGGTGACCAGCCGCAGCGCCGCCGCCGGCGGGTAGATGTAGGTCCCGCGTGAAATGTATTCCTTCAGCACGTCGTTCTGCACCGTGCCGTTCAACCGATTCCAGTCGAATCCATTGCGCCGCGCCACCGCGATATAGAACGCCAGCAGCACCGCCGCCGAGGAGTTGATCGTCATCGAGGTGGAAACCTTTTCCAGGTCGATGCCCTCAAACAGCCGCTGCATATCTTCCACCGTGTCGATGGCCACGCCCACCCGTCCCACTTCCCCCTGCGCCAACAGGTGGTCGCTGTCGTAGCCGATCTGCGTCGGCAGGTCGAAGGCCACCGACAGCCCCGTGGTTCCGTGGCTCAGCAGATAGTGATAGCGCCGGTTGCTCTCCCCGGCGTCGCCCATGCCGGCATATTGCCGCATCGTCCACAGCTGCCCGCGGTACATCGAAGCCTGCACCCCGCGGGTGAATGGGAAGCGTCCGGGCGCGTTCAATTCTTTGTCGTAATCAAAACGGGAGAGATCTGCGGGAGTGTAAAAAGGGTGGACAACGATCTGCGATGTGGTCTGGAAAACCTTTTCCGGCTTTTTCGCGGCCGGGGCTTGCTGGGACTTGTTTTGCTGGGACTGGGGTTCGGACATCGCTTCGTCGGACACGGCTGTCCTCTCTGGCCTACATCTTGGAACGCTTCCGGCGGGCCTGCCAGAAGGAACTCACTCCAAAATACAGAAACATTGCGCCTACCGCTCCGGCCAACGCCAGATGGTGCCAGCCAACCTCATGCATCTGGTACTTTTTGTACTCACGAAGGAAGGCTACGCTCACCGACAGCGTAAAGAAAAGAAACATCACGCCGCTGAGTTCCAGAAACAGCACGCGCATGGCAGCCATCACGGGCTTCATAAATCCGCTCACGCCCGCCTGCACGCCGCCAAACAACTTCTTATTGCGCCCCGGCTTGCCGCGCAGCATCCGGAACGCCGTCCCCGCTCCCGCGCCCAGCGTTCCGCCCAGCGAGAATTGTCCTCTCGAAGACTGTTGTTCGGCCATGCCGTTTATTGTAACGCCGCACCCTGCGCCTCCGGCAACGACATGGATCACAAACCTCCGGCCCGCGCTTTTGCCCTGCCACCGTAGCCTGAAAAACTTCCGGCGCCTTTCCAGCATCCAATCAACCACTCATAGGAGCGCGATGATGGATGCACAACTGGAAAACCTCATGAGGCAGCTCGGGGAAGCCATCAACGAGTCCATCTCCTCCTCCGCGCAGGTGGCCGACGTCATCGCCCGCGTCAAATCCGGAGGATATGACGTCTTCGTCGTCCTGGAAGCCACCGTCGGCTTCAATCAGCACGACGAGCACTCCCCGGACGTGCCCACACCCTCCCGTCCCGGCGAACCCGATCCGCACTTCAGCGTCCAGGATGCGCGCTTTCTCAAGTCGCTGAGAATCTCCATTACCCCGGCGGCCGGCCGCGACCGCGACAAACCCGCCTGAGGTCTGGAACCATGACGTGCCGTACCTCTTTGAGCACGGAAGCGCGGCCCGTCCTGTGCTACCATCCTCTTTCAATCGCCGTGCGCAGTTTTTTATTGCGTTGCAATTCGGCGGCGTCCGGGGCGAGCGCCTCGCGTTGCAGATGGCAATTGGCAGTCGAACTCTTCGTTCAGGATAGAAGATGAAGGACACTCTGGGAGTTCTGCTGGCGGGGGGCGCAGGCGAGCGGCTTTATCCGCTCACACGCGACCGCGCCAAGCCCGCCGTAACCTTCGGCGGTATCTACCGCATCATTGACGTCACGCTTTCCAACTGCATCAACTCCAACCTGCGCAGTATTTATATCCTCACCCAGTACAAGGCGCTCTCCCTCAACCGCCATATCCGTGAGGCATGGCAGATCGTCGCCAGCGAACTGGGCGAGTTCGTCGAAATCCTTCCCCCCATGAAGCGGGTCAGCGAGGATTGGTACAAGGGAACTGCCGACGCCGTCTATCAGAACATCTATTCCATCGGCAGCGAGCGCTCCAAGTACGTCATCATTCTTTCCGGCGATCATATCTACAAGATGAACTACGAGCTCATGCTCGAGCAGCACAGGCAGTCCGGCGCCGATGTCACCCTCGCCACCATCCTCATCGATCCCAGCCAGTCGCGCAGCTTCGGCGTGGTCGAAATCGCCCAGGACGGCCGCGTCACCGGATTCCAGGAAAAGCCGAAAACCACCGACCTGCGCTCTCCCTACAACCCCAAGATGATCTCGGCTTCCATGGGCATCTACCTGTTCAACAGCGAGGTCCTCATCCCCGCCCTGCTCAAGGATGCTGAGGACGCCGAGTCGCGCCACGACTTCGGCTATGACATCCTTCCCAGGATGGTTGATGACTACAAGGTGTACTCCTACAATTTCATCGATGAAAACCACAAGGAAGCGCTCTACTGGCGCGACGTGGGAACCCTGGAGGCCTACTACGAGGCCAACATGGACGTGGCCAGCGTCTCCCCCATCTTCAACCTTTACGATCAGAGCTGGCCGGTGCGCGGCTATCAGCGCCAGTACCCGCCCGCCAAGTTCGTCTTTGCCGAGGCCGGACGCACCGGCACCGCCGTTGATTCCGTCGTCAGCAACGGATGCATCATCTCCGGCGGTTCGGTCCGCGACAGCGTCCTGTCGCCCGACGTGCGCGTCAACTCCTACGCCGAAGTCGATTCCAGCATCCTGTTCAGCCACGTCAGCATCGGCCGCCACTGCCGCATCCGCAAAGCCATCATCGACCGCGACGTCCACCTCCCCGAGGGAACCGTCATCGGCTATGACACCCAGGCCGACCGCCAGAAGTACTTCGTCACCGAGAGCGGAATCACCGTCGTCACCCGCGACTACTCCCTTTTCGAGAGCCCGGCCACCGTCGATTACTACACCAGCGAATAGCGATCTTGTTCCATCCATGCAAAGGCCCCGATTCCCGGGGCCTTTCGCATTTCGGCCTCTCGGCCAAGAAAAATTCAGAGTACATACAAACTATTCACCAGCTCTCTCATCAAGGTTAATCGGGGCTGAGGCAAGTTGTTTAAAGCATCCGCACGGTGTACCTCCTGCGCCATCGCCTGGCGGCCCCCAAGATCACAGACGTTTGCTGCACCGCAGAAAGAGGCAACGGTGAAAAGAACCGCGACAATCCGGGTCATCGCTATTCTTCTCTTCGCCGCCGGCGGGGCGCTGTGCCAGAACTCTCCTGCGGCTGACAACGCATCGCGGCCAGACCCTCCAGCCCCATCGGAAGCGCAACGCCCGGAGACGCGTTCCTGGCAGTCGCTCCCGGACGCTCCCGTGCCGGTGAGTCCGCAGCCTCCAACGCAGGGAACCGGCGCCGGCGCCGCGCAGGAAAGCGAACCCGCCAACGTTGTTCGGCTGCCGCAGACCGGCTTCGCCAATCCCTACCGGCTGCGGTTTACCAATCAAACCAACGATTCCTTCGGAAAATACATGGACTTCCAGACGCCCAAGCCGGACCCGGCCTATGCGCCTTCCACCAGCAGCAACTTTCTGGGCCGCGCCACCTACGCGGCTTCCAGCACATTTTTCACCCATAGCGCCTCTGGAAGGCCCCGCCTGAACACCGCGTATTTTTTCGGCATGATGGCCTTGGCTGCGGTCAACACGGCTTACCGTCCCTATTACCAGCGCACCGGGGGGGCGGTCGTCGGCAATTTTGGAGTCACCATTGGCAGCAACGCCGGCATGAACGTCTTCCACGAGTTTGAGCCCGCCATCCGAAGCAAGGCGCGGACCTTCACCCCCAAGTTCATCTATCGGCTCGGAGAAGGCTTCACCGGCAGCCAAGTCCCGGGCAAATAAGCCAAGCCTTCCGGCGGACACGCAAAAGCGCCGCGCTCCATGGCAAGACTTTTGTCATGGAATCGCGGCGATTGAGCTCTGTTTTGGTTTCCCGCTGGCGCAGGCCGATCTCCCCTTGTTTAGGAGCGATGGAACTGAATGACCTGCCGGCCTCCCGCGCCCTGCGGCGCGACTTCCTCGGGAAACAGCCGGTGCTGCTCCAGCGTGTCGATCAGCATATCGATCAGCGACATGACGATCTCCGGACGGTGCCGGGACTCCTCCACCAGATGGTGGGAGCAGATCGCCTTCCCTTCCCAGTCTGGCAGCCCCTGCTCGTCAATATCGGCATAAAGCTGGTAACGCCCCTCGTTCGGGCACTTCGTTTTATGGCAATGCTGGGCATACTTCTTATGTGCATCGGGGAGATTGATGGCAACCAGATTGAACATGCTTGTCTCCTGATAAATTGGGTTCCGCTTACTTTTTTGAATTCCGTTCAACGTGCTTCAGATTGTTTTGGCAGTCATCCGACGGTGCCAGTCCGCTCCTGCGCGCTTCCTGCCGCCTCTCCGGCTCCAGCCTGATCGCCCGCTGTCCCGCGAAAGATCCGCATCAGTTCCTCAGGACTCAGCGGCGACTTGGTCGCAACCGAGCGCCGCCGGATCTCCGGCAGCATTCGATTGGCAACGCTGCGCGTGGTCTTGATCCCCAGCCGCGAAAGGGCCAACAGAACGCTTTCCGATCCAGAGTGGCGTCCGATGACAAACTCCGGGGCAATCCGCCCCAGCTCGGCGGCGGAAAACGGCTCGAAGCTCTGCCGGTCTTTCAACAGCGAGTGGCAGTGAATCCCCGATTCATGCTGGAAAATTGCCTCTCCGGTGATGGGCTGGCACGCCGGAATGGCGCGCGCCGAAGCCCGCGCAACCAGCTCGCACAGACCCTGCAGTCTGCGGCAGTCGATCCCCGGCTCCAGCCCCAGCGAGTGCCGCATTGCCATCACCACCTGCTCCAGCGCGGCATTGCCCGCACGCTCGCCCAGTCCGGCCACGGTGACGCTGATGCTCCCGCACCCGGCCTGGATGGCTGCGATCGTATTCGCCGTAGCCATGCCCAGGTCGTTATGTCCGTGGAACTCCAGCGACGCATCTCCCGCCGCTTCCTTGAGCCCGCAAATCGTAGCCGCCGTCTGCAGAGGGTTCCACAGCCCCACCGTATCCGCAATTCTGATTCGATGCGCCCCGAGCTCTGCGGCCACGCGGATGAACTCCCGCAAAAATTGCGGAGAGGTGCGCGCTCCGTCCTGCGCCCCAACCGAAACCCAGGTAAAGCGTTCGAGCGCATACCGGACAATCTTGCGCAACTCCCACATCACCCAGCCCTCCGACTTGCCGATGGAGGCAAGCTGAATCTGTGAGGTGGGAAATGCAATGTGGATCGCCTCCAGCCCGCAACCGGCGGTAGCGTCCACGTCGGACTGGCACGCCCGGCTCCAGCCAGTGAGCCGCGCCGGAAGCCCAAGCTCGCGCAGCGCGCGAATGTCGTCGCGTTCGGCCTCGCCCATGGCGGCAATGCCGCACTCCAGCTCGGGCACGCCCGCCTCGCTCAGAGTCTTGGCGATGGCAAGTTTTTCGGCGCGGCTGAACGCTACGCCCGGCGCCTGTTCGCCGTCGCGTAGCGTGCAGTCGATGATCCGCACCCTGATCTCACTCATCACGCCTCACTCATTACGACTTGATTAGGTGGCCGCCTGCGAAGGGTCCTGCCTGCTTAGCACAACAGCAGATCGGTGGCTTCCTTGCCTTCCTTCAGCGCATCCAGAATCGTGTCGACCTTCTCTTCGTTCACTTCGCCGTACCAGGACCCCGCCGGATAGACGATCATCAGCGGCCCGTTATCGCACCGGCTCAGGCATCCCGTGCTGGAAACCATGACGTCTTCCATGCCGCGGTCGCTCAGCTCCGTCTCGATGTACGGCAGCAGCTGCGCGGAGTCCTTCTTGAAACACATGCCCTTGGTCTCTCCGCCTACGCGGAAGCTGGCACAAACTAAAATATGGTGAGTCGGTTTCTGCATTGCACATCTCCTTCTTGGTTTACGAACATCCCGTACCGCTGCCTTGGCAGCTTGACTCTTCGCTTGTCTTCCCGCCGCTGCAACCCTTCATCTTGCTCTTCATCGCCGCGGGAACGTCTCCGCTGCGGTGCAGGCTTTCCATCGCCTGCGCGATCAGCCCGTTGGCCTCGATCACCCTCAGCCCGCTCTGTTCCAGAATCCAGCGCGGCGAACGGCCCGCGGCGTTGACCAGGATCGAATGACAATCCGAGATCGTCGCCGCCAGCTCACGCCAGCGCAAGCTTCCATCGCCCGGCTCCGGAACCTCGCGCATCTCCACCAGTCTCGCGTCGCTGTCGTTTTCGTCGTACTCAAAGATCCAGAGGTTGTCCGCCTCGCCCAGGTGCTCGTTGATCAGAATGCCTTCCATGCTGGCCACCGCCACATACGGACGCCCCTTGCGGTCGTCGAACAATCCGTTCTTGGAGTCCTGCATCAGGGTGACAAACTCGGAGGACTGATCGGCGCCCAGCATGCCGACGGCGTCGGCGCGACAGCGCGAGCAATGCTCCATCTGCGGCAGCAGCGCGGCAACCTTGGCGCGAATCTCCTTCACCGCCAGCGGCGCTACTTCTCCCAGCTCGCCAAACGGCGTGTCCGCCACCGGCAGCAGAGGAATGCAGTTCATGATGTCGGCACCCAGCTCCCGCATCTTGATCGCCACGGCCTCCACATGGTCCTCATTGATCCCCGGCACCAGGATCGTGTTGATCTTGATGGTCACGCCGGCCGCCTTCAGCGTCTTGATCGCCGAAAGCTGGCGCTCCAGCAGGAGCCGCGCGGCAGCCGGGCCGCGATGAATCGTCTTATGATCGCGGACCCACGAGTAAATCTTTTCGCCGATCTCCGGATCGACGGCGTTCACCGTAATGGTCACGTGGCTCACCTGCAGCTTCGCCAGCTCCTCGGCATAGGGCTCCACGTTCAGCCCGTTACTGGCCACGCACAGCAGCATCTCGGGATACTTCTCGCGCACCAGCCGCAAGGTCTCCATCGTTTCTTCGGCATTGGCAAATGGGTCGCCCGGTCCGGCAATGCCCACCACCTTCAATTGCGGAACGCGCTCCAGCACCTTATCCAGGTAGGCCAGCGCCTGCTTTGGCTCCAGCACTGCGCTGGTCACCCCAGGGCGGCTCTCATTCATGCAATCAAATTTGCGGTCGCAATAGTTGCACTGGATGTTGCACTTGGCCGCCACGGGCAGATGGATCCGCCCCGTGGTGTGACGGACGTCCGCGTTGAAACAAGGATGTTGAGTCAGGTCCAGTGCCATGGTTTTCACCTCTTATAAATAGCTGTAGCCGATTGCGTTCGATTCCTGCTTCACTTCCAGCAGGGTGTTGACGACCAAGTCGAAGAGCCGCTGCGCACCCTGGTAGCCAAGATGCAAAATCCGTTGTCCTCCCATGCGGTCGTGAATCGGAAAGCCAACCCGGATCAGCGGCACGCCCAGCGACTTTGCCAGCTTGGCCGCCTTGCTGTTGCCGATCACGAAGTCCGGCTTCAACTCTCTCAACTCCACCTCGTCGGCGATGGTCATGTAGTCCACCCCGTCGCGCACCGCAACCGGCTCGCGCAGGTGGCCGCAGACTTCCGCAATGCTCAAGGCCATCGCACCGCTCTTGCCGCCCGAGGCGCACAGCACCGGAACCACACCGGTCTCCGCCAAAAACGACGCCAGTCCCACCACCATGTCTTCGTCGCCAATCACAATGGCCCGCTTGCCGAACAGGTACTTGTGTCCGTCCACGTAGGCGTCCACCAGCCGGCCGCGCTCCCGGCGGTACTTTTCCGGAGTCCTGTGTCCGCTCAGCCCTTCCATCGCCTCAAAAAACGCATCGCTCTCCTGCACCCCGATGGGCAGCCCGATCCTTTCCGCGGGGACCAGGAAGCGATCCCTCAGAAACGACGCCGCCGTCTTCTTGTTGCGCAAGACTCTTCCAAACTCGATGCTGCCCGCCGCCGAGCCGCTGGCGCGCAGCGCCGCAACCTTGGTGCC
This sequence comes from uncultured Acidobacteriota bacterium, assembly GCA_963742165.1. Lineage (GTDB taxonomy): Bacteria > Acidobacteriota > Terriglobia > Terriglobales > Acidobacteriaceae > TOLSYN. The sequence goes on from CAVUKX010000003.1 coordinate 217,082, forward strand.
ACCGTCGGGAATCTTGGTGTACTTCATCATCGACTCGCCGTCGAGCGTCTCCGAGTAGTCGGGAAACAGCGTCATCGGCAGTTCGAAATCCTTCGCCACTTCCTTCAGGAAGCGCAGATCCTCCGAAGACACCAGCCCCGGAAACAGATTGATAAACTTGCTGCCGCCATAGGCGCTCGGAGCGGCCCCGGACTCGGCCAGCTGCTCAATCACCGCCCGCACCGCGTCGTGGAAGCCGTCCATGTGCGTGCCGCTGTAGCTCGGCGTCGAAACGTGCACCAGCACCGGCTCGTCCGTCCCAGTGTGATCCTTGCGGTACTCGGTCAGCATCCCGTGCATGTTCTCGCCGATCGTCTCGGTCAGGCAGGTGGTCGCAATGCCAATCAGCCCCGGATGATATTGCGAGGTCACGTTGCCCAACCCCTGTTTCAGATTTTCTCCTCCGCCAAAGATCGTGGTCGCTTCGCTGAAGCCCGAGGTCGCAATGTCCATGGGCTCGCGGAAATGGCTGATCAGGTAGCGCCGCATATAAGTCGCGCAGCCCTGCGAACCATGCAGAAAGGGAAGCGCGCCTTCAATGCCCCGCATCACCAGCGCCGCACCCAGCGGAGCGCAGGCCTTGCAGGGATTGCGCGTGGAAACCCAGTTGGGGCGCGGAGCTTTCTTCGTCTTCGTCTTGGTCGCAGGCACCGGCGTACTCATTTCAACACCTCCAGCGTGCTTGCCCGCTTGCGTGGCGTCAGCCGCCATACCGGACTCATCACGCTGCCATGCACCTCGCGGGCAAAGTTCACCATGCCTTCAAAGCCGGCCAGCGCTTCCTTGCGCTCGTGGTTGTGATCGCAGAATCCAATGCCAAGCTTGTAGGCAATGGGACGTTCTTTCACGCCGCCTATAAACACGTCCACATCTTTTTCTTCCAGAAAGCTGGACAGTTCCAGCGGGTTCGAGTCGTCGGCGATGATCGTGCCTTCGTCGCAGATCTGCCGCAGCTGTTCGTAGTCGTCCTTGTTGCCGGTCTGCGAACCCACCATCACCGTCGTCATTCCCAAGTGGCGCAGCGCGGTCACCAGCGAAAACGCCTTGAACGCTCCGCCCACATAGATGGCCGCGCGCTTGCCCTGCAGGTCCTTCTTGTACTCGGCCAGCAGAGGCATGATCCGCTGCAGCTCTTCCCGGACCATGTTCTGCGTGAGCTTGAGCATCTCCTTGTCCTTGAAATGCTTGGCCACGTCATAGAGCGACTTCGACATGTCTTCCACGCCGAAATACGAGACGCGCATGAAGGGAATCCCGTATTTTTCCTTCATGCTCTTGGCCAGGTAGGTCATTGAGCCCGAGCATTGCACCACGTTGAGCGCCGCGCCGTGCGCGCGCCGGATGTCGTCGATCCGCCCGTCGCCGGTAATGCAGGAAACCACTTCCACGCCCATGCGCTTGTAGTAGTCGCGGATCATCCAGGTCTCGCCCGCCAGGTTGAAGTCGCCCAGAATGTTGATGCTCTTGGCGCTGACGCCTTCGGTCGAGCCGGTTCCCACCAGTTGCAGCAGTGCATCGCAGGCCGCGCGGTAGCCGTCTTTCTTGGTCCCTTTAAATCCCTCCGAGTGCACCGCCAGTACCGGAATCCCTTTTTCCTGGCTCACGCTCTTGCACACCGCCTCCATGTCGTCGCCGATTACGCCGACGATGCAGGTGGCATACACAAACGCCGCCTTCGGCTTGTGCTCTTCAATCAACTCGCAGAGCGCGGCGTGCAGCTTCTTCTCGCCGCCGTGCACTACGTCCAGCTCCTGCAGGTCGGTGGAGAAGCTGAGCCGGTGCAGCTCCGGTCCCGACGACAGCGAACCCCGTATGTCCCAGGTGTAGGATGCGCAACCGATCGGCCCATGCACAATGTGCAAGGCGTCGGCGATGGGGTAGAGCACGACGCGCGAGCCGCAGAAGACGCAGGCGCGCTGGCTCACCGAACCAGCCACGCTCTGTTTCTCGCAGTCGATCTGGAAGGACGCCTCCTGACCCTTCCGGAAAACCTGCCGCTCGCGCTCCCGTAAAATATCCGCCATCGCCTATTCCTCGCCGTACTTCAGTTGCTTGCTAGGTCTTGCTCGGTGGAGAAAACTACATCACGAGTTCAAATTTCTCTTCCAGAGCGTCGCGATCCTGGCGGTCCATAATGACTCCCAGAATCTTCTCCAGCAGACGCATCGCGCCCTTGTAGCCCACCGAGGGGAAGTAGGAATGTCCCACCCGGTCGAGGATTGGGAAGCCATACCGCACGAAGGGAATGTCCTCGTCGCGCGCAATGTACTTGCCGTAGGTGTTGCCGATCAGCACATCCACTTTCTGCTGCTTGATCCACTGATGCAGCAGATACATGTCGGCTTGCGCGCCGGAGCGAATCTTCGCATCGGGCAGGTTTCCGCCCAGCGCTCCCCGGATGCGAACGTCAAACTGCGGGACCTGCGCGCCGGTCACCGGGGTCGGCGTACCGGTCACGATGTACACCGGCTGCATGTCCAGCAGGTTCAAAAACTCAGTCATCGAAACCAGCTGGTCCGGATCGCCAAAGATCGCAACCCGCTTGCCCGCCAGGTACTGGTGCATGTCGGAGATCATGTCCAGAAGCCGTCCGCGATCGTCGGTGATCGACTCCGGAACTTCCACTCCCGCCATGGTGCGCAGCGCGTCGATAAAGCGGTCGGTCGCCTGCAGACCAATCGGCAGCTCCATCAACTGGCCCGGCACCTTGCACTTCGCCTCCAGCGCTTCCACCGCGGCCGAAGAGCCGGAAAGGCCCAGGCCAATGCATCCAATGCTGCCGCCCGAGGCCGCAATATCTTCCATCTTGGTGCCGCCGCGGGGATAGAACTCGTGCTTGCCCGTGTGCGGCGCATCCAGAACGTCAGACGTGTCCGGATACATAATGATCTCGACTCCCATCGTGGCCGCCAGCGACTTCAGCTCGCGCATGTCGCTCGGCTCAACCCATCCCGGAATCAGCGTGATCTTGCTGTTCTTCTCCGCGTTGGGATCGGCCAACTGGGTGGCCATCGCTTTCACCATGCTGGCGAATCCGGTGACGTGCGAACCCTGGTAGCTGGGCGTGCTGCAATGGATGACGCGCTTGCCTTCCGGCACCTTGCCCTCACCCACTGCCTTGGCCACGATCTGCACCATGTCGTCGCCGATCGTTTCCGACAGGCAGGTGGTGTGAACGGCGACCACATCCGGGTTATAGACCCCGAAGATGGTTTGAATCGCCGTCAGCATGTTCGCCTGGCCGCCGAAAACCGACGTGCCCTCGGTAAACGAGCTGGTCGCCGCCATCACAGGCTCTTTATAGTGGCGGGTCAGCGTGCTGCGGTGATACGAGCAGCAGCCCTGCGATCCGTGGCTGTGCGGCAGGCAATTGTGGATACCCAGCGCGGCGTACATCGCGCCGATCGGCTGGCAGGTCTTGGCTGGATTCACCGTCAGCGCGGTGCGTTCCAGAACTTCGTCCGTAGTGTGGCGTAAAAGCATAAAGCATTCCCCTTCTGCTTCAAGAGCAGTGTCTGCGTGCTGGCTATGGAGTTAAATTGCGCGTCTAGTCGGCGGCCACTACGTCCTGCTGCGTGGCCTTCGACTGCCAGGGCGGAGTCACAAACGACCAGATCTTCATGTTCACCATGCGGTCGATGTCTTTATAGAAATTGACCGCTCCCACGAAGCCGGCGTATGGCCCACCGTAGTCATAGCTGTGCAGCTGTTTGCAGGGAATACCCATCTTCTGCACCCCGAACTTCTCCTTGATGCCGGCGCAGAAAATGTCAGGCTTGTAGATCTCCAGCAGCTTTTCGGTCTCATGATGGCTCAAGTCGTCGATGACCAGTACATCGTCGTCCATCTCCGGCATCATTCCCACGTACCCGCGGAATTCGTTCTCCGTCATGGCCTCCAGCTTGGCGATCTCCTCCGGCGTTCTGCGTGCGCGATAGCGCTCCGGATCGGGGACCACGTCGAGCTCTTCAATGTTCTTGCTGTCGGCGTCCACTTTCAGGCCGGGCAGAACCTTGCGCCCTTCGTAGTCGTCGCGGTGGCCGAATTCATAACCCGCCGCAATCGTCTTCATGCCCATGTCGCTGAACAGCTGTTGATAGTGGTGCGCACGCGAGCCGCCTACGAACAGCATCGCCGTCTTGCCCTGGCAGCGGGACTTCACTCCCACACGCGTCAGCTCCACGACCGCCATCTCCTCGGCGATCACTTCTTCCACGCGGGCCTTCAGATCCGCATCTTCAAAGTAGTCGGCAATCCTGCGCAGTGACTTCGCCGACGCGTCCGCGCCGATAAAGTTCACCTTCATCCAGGGAATCCCGAAGCGCTTTTCCATCATCTCGGCCACGTAGTTGATCGAGCGGTGGCACATCACCAGGTTCAAATCCGCGGTATGCGCGTTCGCCATCGTCTCATAGGTCGAGTTGCCGCTGAACGTCGAGATCTGCTTGATGCCGCAGCGCTTGAGCAGGTCCTCCAGCACAAAGCCGTCACCGCCGATGTTGTACTCACCCAGCATGTTGACCTTGAACTTTTCATCGTGCGGCGTATCGTTCAATCCAACCACGTTCTTGAACACGCCGTTGCTGGCAATGTGGTGTCCCGCCGACTGGCTGACTCCGCGATAGCCTTCGCAGCTGAAGCCGAAGACGTTGATGCCGAGCTCGGCCTTCATCTCGCGGGCCACAGCGTGGACGTCGTCACCGATCAGTCCAACCGGACAGGTCGAGAAGATCGCAATCGCCTTGGGGTGGAAGAGTTCGAAGGCTTCCTTGATTGCAGCCTTCAGCTTCTTCTCGCCGCCGAACACAATGTTTTCTTCCTGCATGTCGGTGGACAGGCAGTAGTTGATGAAGTTCTGATCTTCCAGCGTGTAGGGGCGCGTCTGGTTGCGGCGCGTCAGCCACGCATAAAAGCTGCACCCGATGGGGCCATGCACAATGCTGAGAATGTCGCGGCTGGGGCCGATGACCACACCCTTGCAGCCGGCGTAGGTGCAGCCGCGCTGGGTAATGATGCCAGGGCTGCTGCGCACATTCGCCTTGATCTCCGGCACGCTGCCGTCTTCACGATGTTCCGTTACAACGATCTGCTCGGAGCGCTTCTGGCGAAGCTTCTTCGGATAGATCTGAATCAGTTCTTCTTTGACGTCGCGCGGATCTCTCGACATATCTCACTCCCTGAATATTGGCTGGCCCTCATCGGGCGTTCTATCTTTATGTCTGCGGGGCGAATGCCCCCGGATTTAGACCGCGACTTCAGTGCCCGGAGGAACGCCGTCAACCAGACCGAAGTCGATCAGCAGCTTTTCCAGGTCGTCCATCGGCAGCGGCGTCGGGATGACGAACTTCTTGTTGTTGTCGATCGCACGGGCCAGAGCGCGGTACTCATCGGCCTGCTCGGCTTTCGGATTCCAGTCGATCACCGTCTTGCGGTTGATCTCGGCACGCTGCACGTCGTTGTTGCGGGGAACAAAGTGGATCATCTGCGTGCCCAGCAGGCGGGCAAACTCTTCGATCATCTCCCTCTCGTTATCCACCTTGCGGCTGTTGCAGATGATGCCGCCCAGGCGAACGCCGCCGGCCTGCGCAAACTTCACAACGCCCTTGGAGATGTTATTGGCCGCATACATCGCCATCATCTCGCCCGAGCACACAATGTAAATCTCCTGCGCCTTGCCTTCGCGGATCGGCATCGCGAAACCGCCGCACACCACGTCGCCGAGTACGTCGTAGAAAACGTAGTCCAGCTCTTCTTCATAGGCGCCCAGCTGTTCCAGCAGGTTGATCGAGGTGATGATGCCGCGTCCGGCGCAGCCCACGCCCGGCTCCGGTCCGCCCGACTCGGTGCACTTCGTACCGCCGTACCCCTCGCGCATCACATCTTCCAATGAAACCTCGTCGCCATCGTCCCGCAGCGTATCCAGAACCGTCTTCTGCATCAGTCCGCCCAGCAGCAGGCGGGTCGAATCCGCCTTGGGGTCGCAGCCGACCACCATGATCTTCTTGCCCATTTCGGCCAGTGCTGCAACCGTGTTCTGGGTCGTCGTGGACTTTCCAATTCCGCCTTTACCGTAGATAGCAATGCTTCTTCTCGCCATGGGAACGCTCCTTAAAAAAAGTAATTCGTGAGTTGCCTGAAGGCTGTGAGTACACTTCGTCCGGGCATCCGGGTGGATGTGTGGGTACACCGCGCCACATGAACGAATGCACGGTTCACGTCACGCCACGCGGCAAAATCTGACTTAGCTTTGACTTAACTTGGGATCCGTCCTGCCACGGCTGAAAATTGGCAAGGACAATGGCTCGACCAGGGAGCGGGTAAAACACACGCGAGCTACAGCGCCGCGTCGGCTTGAGAGACACTCCAGTTGGGCGACGCCTCGGTCTCCCACTGAGTGTTTCGGTGTAGAGCTATACAATACGACGAAATGAAAGCTGGAGTCCAATTCAATTTCTTTATTGCGGCGATAAGCGCAAGCCACCCGTAATCCCGAACCAACCGTCGAAGGAATTGATTATGGGCGGCATAAGAACTTTCAATTGGCTTTCCCCACGCGCTTCCCTTTACTCTCCACTTAATTGCCGTAATCCCGCGTGGGGTCGGGGGAGAGTTGTGAACAGAATATGCAGAATCCAGAGAACGATGCAGCATCGTGGCAAGTCGCTATCCTGCATCGGACAAGCCGAATCGTCAGCTCCGGCCTCTCCATCGACGATATGCTGCAGGAGCTCATCGCCCTTACCGTCGAGGTGACGGGCTGTGATGCCTGCCTGGTCTACTTGCCTGACCACGAAAGCGGGGACATCGTACTACGCGCTTCCCAGCTGCCGCACGACGCCGAGATCGGCTCCGTGCGCCTCAACGCGGGCGAAGGCATCGCCGGATGGGTCGCCCAGCACAAATCGGCCGTGGCGCTCACCAACCACGCCTTCGCCGATCCCCGCTTCAAACACTTCACCACCCTGGTCGAAGACACCTTCGAGGCCCTCGTCTCCGTTCCCCTGGTCCGCGGCGGGGAAGTGATCGGCGTGCTCAATGTCCATCATCGCGAACCCCACGAGCACACCCCCGAGGAGATCTCCGTGCTCTGCTTCCTGGGCGAACAGATGGGCGGCGCCATCGCCTACTCGGACCTCGCCGATCACAACGTCAAACTCCGCAAGGAAGCCGTTCTGGTGCGCCAGCAGTTGGAGGAGCGCAAAATGGTGGAGCGCGCCAAGGGAGTTCTGCAGCAACGCTTCGGCCTGAGCGAAGAAGAGGCCTACCAGCGCCTGCGCGACGAAAGCCGCCGACTGCGCCGCAGCATCCGCGATGTCTCGGAAGCCGTGCTGCTGGTCGAGGGTCTCGGCCAGGAACGGCCGCGCCCCAAAAACGATTCCGGCGATAAGCGCTAGTTCCGCGCCCGCGACTTGGAACATATGAGGGTGCCCCGTTCAGCCCTCTTTTGGTTGGGCGGGGTAGTTGACTCTGACCTTGCCCTTGTTCTTCGACTGGTGGCCCACATCCGCCCGTGGTTGGCGAATGTGGGGCTCGCAGCGTCTCCACCCCCCATGCCTTTAGAATGATCTTCTGCCCATGTCCGCCCACAATTCTTCAGCTCGGCAACGCACGTTCGACTTCCTCACCGGAGCCTTTCTCTTCCTCGCCACCGCCGCATTCGTCCTCTGGCAGAACACCCATCTCACCGTGCTCTGGGACCTCAGCTACATCCTGGAAAACGCCACCCGCATCTCGCTTGGCCAGCTCCCCTACCGAGACTTCCCGTTCCCCTACGCGCCGCTCACCTTTCTCACCCAGGCGGCCATCATCCAGCTCTTCGGACGCGCCGTCCTGCATCACTACCTCTACGCCTCCGCCGCCGCCGGGTGCGCGTCGCTGTTCACCTGGCGAATCCTGCTCCGCCTGCTGACGCCCGCGCCGCTGCCCGCGCGCCTGATCGCCTTCCTGCTCTCCCTGCCGCTCATCGTTCTCGGTACCAGCAGCATCTTTCCCCACCCCTTTTACGACTCCGACTGCACTCTCTTCATCCTCTTCTGCATCTGGCTGCTCCTGCATCTGGAGACGCGCGGCTTTCCTCCGCTTCGCACCTTCGCCTGCGGAATCCTGCTCGCCATTCCGCCCTTCATCAAGCAGAACACCGGACTCGCCTTCCTGCTGGCGGCTATAGCCTGCATTGTCTGGCTTGCCATCCGCAATCCCACTCACCGACGCGCCGCCGCTCTTCTTCTGGCCGGAGCCGCCACCGGCTTGGCCTCCGCGCTCGCCCTCATCCAGCACACCGTCGGCCTCGCCAATTACTACCACTGGACCATTCAGTTCGCGGCCTCGCGACGCCTCCCCGGATTGCCCATCATGCTCGGCGTCTATCGCGATCCCACGCTCCTCTGGAGCCTCCCTGTCTTCGCTGTCGGCCTCATAATTCTGGGCAAATCAACACGCCTCCGCTGGATCGCCCTCGCTCTGCTCTCGCTGCCATTCCTCTGGGCGCTCGCCGCGCTCTGGTTAGAAGAAGACGCCTCCGACCGTGTCGAAGCGCTCCTGCATCTCTGGCCCGTGCTGCTGCTGGTCTCTCTCGTCTATGCACTCTGCCGGCTCCCGCGAGCCCGCACCCTCGCGCAGTTCGTTCCCCTTATCCTCCTCGCCGTCATCCACGGAGCATTCCTCTCGCAGCAGCTCTGGGGCAGCACCTACGCCCTCTGGCCGTTTCTGATGGTCCTGATCGGAACCATCCTGATATTCCTTGTGCCGGACTCCACCGCCAGCACCCTCCCGCTCATCACTTTGTCCTGCGTAATTTCGTTCACACTCGTCGCCGCCGGGGCCTACTACGCGCTCAGCCACGAGCGCCTCCAGTACGTCGATCTCTCCGGAGACACTCTCGCCCACTCCGCACTGCCGCCACTGCGAGGCCTCGCCATGCGCGGCGACTGGCTACCCGATTTTGAAGAACTCGTCGCCTACACCAATCGGGAAATCCCGCCCAGCGACGCCATCCTCTCAATTCCCGGCGAAGACCTGTTCTATTTCACCACCGGACGCACTCCACAATTCCCCGTTCTCATGATGGACAACACCGTCAACCCCTACTCGGCGGCCCAGATCGCCCAACTCGCCCGCCAGCGCAATGTCCAGTGGCTCATCGTCAAGCGCAACCTGCAACTCCAGGAGGAGCCGATCGCCTTCCGCCCGCAACTCATCGAGCTTCTCTCCCGCGACTTCTCGCCCGTCGAATCCCTCAACAACTACGACATCTACCACCGCAGCCCGAATTAGCCGGCGACACAAAACAAATGACGGGTGCCCCAGGTCCCGCGCCGCGCTTTTTGCGGCGCTGACCCGGGAAAGCAGGACACATCAACCCTGCGACCGCACTAGCCGCAAATAAACCGGCCGGAGCATTTGCCCCGGCCGCCTGCTCATCCCGCTCCGCCCTTACACCCGCCGCAGCCAAACCTCCTGCACCCGGTGGTCCGCACCCTTCTGCATTACCACCTGCGCCCGCTCCCGCGTGGGTGCCACATTCCTCACCAGGTTCAGCAGGTTGATCCGCTCCCACACGTCGACTGCAAACGCCTGGGCCTGCTCGTCCGCCATCTCGGCAAAGCGATGGAAGAACGAGCGCGGATTTTGGAACGCCGTGCTCTTCAGCAGCAGGAACCGCTCCACGTACCACTGCCGGATGTGCTCCTCGGCGGCGTCCACGTAGATGGAAAAATCGATCAGATCGCTAGCAAAAATCTTGGGCGCTTTCGTCCCGCCCGGCAGGTGCATCTGCAGCAGGTTCAACCCCTCCAGAATCAGAATCTCCGGCCGCCGGATCTCCAGGAACTCGTTGGGAACAATGTTATAGCTGTCGTGCGAATACACCGGAACCTTCAGCTCCGGCGCACCCTGCCGCAGCGCGATCATAAAGTCCAGCATCTGGCGCAGGTCGTAGCTCTCGGGAAATCCCTTCCGCTCCATCAGCCCGCGCTCTTCGAGCACCTGGTTGGGATGCAGGAATCCATCGGTCGTCACCAGCTCCACCGACGGATGATCGGACCAGTGCGACAGCACTCCGGCCAACACCCTTGCAAACGTGCTCTTGCCCACCGCCACGCTGCCCGTCACCGCAATCACATACGTAGGACGCTTGGTGGGCAGCCCCAGAAACGAATCCTTCACCCGGCCCAATCCGTTCGCCGTCGCAATATGAATGTTCAGCAGACGGCACAGCGGCAGATAAATCTCCTCCACCTCGTCCAGCGTCACCGGGTCGTTCAACCCGCGCAGCATGTCCAGGTCCTCGTCGCTGATCTCCAGCGGCATGTTGGCCCGCAGCTCCGCCCACTGCGCCCGGGTGAACTTGTCATAGAGATGCGGAAACTTCCTGCGCCTATCTTCCGCAGTGCGCTGCTCGGCTACCTTGCCCCCTGCCATCCAGTCCCCTTCGCCACCCAAAGGTTCCCGGCACCCAACGTCCAGGAATGTGTCCATCGAGTGTAGTCCAACAGCGCCCAACCCGCCACGCTGGGTGCCCCATTCAAGCCATCCTTTGGCTTGGGTGGGGTAGTTGACTCTGCTTTTGATCTCGCTCCGGTTCTATACCCAACGTTTCCTGCCTCTTATCAGAACGCGTCTCCTCATTTTCCCGATATCATCGAACCTGCTGATCATGTCTTCCCCGCCTCAACCCGCCTCCGGCTGGCGATTCCTCCTGCGCGCTCTCGGACGCCGCAACTACCGCCTCTTCTTCAGCGGCCAGAGCCTCTCGCTCATCGGCACCTGGATGACCCGCATTGCCACCAGCTGGCTGGTCTACCGCCTCACCGGCTCGGCCTGGATGCTGGGCCTCATCTCTTTTCTCGGACAGGTCCCCACCTTTCTCCTCGGCCCCTTTGCGGGAGTCTGGGTCGATCGCTGGAGCCGTCACCGCACCCTGGTCGTGACCCAGATCCTCTCCATGCTGCAGTCCTTCGCCCTCGCCGTCCTCGCGTTCAGCGGACACATCGCCATCTGGCACATCGCCCTGCTCAGCGTACTGCAAGGCATCATCAACGCCTTTGACACGCCCGCACGGCAAACCTTCCTCCTCGAAATGATCGAGGACCGCGCCATTATCTCCAACGCCATCGCCCTCAACTCCACCATGCTCAACGCCGCTCGCCTCATCGGCCCCGCCATTGGAGGGCTCATCATCGCCTGGTTCGGCGAAGCCTGGTGCTTCACCATCGACGGCATCAGCTACGGCGCGGTCATCCTCAGCCTCCTGCTCATGCACGTCGCCGCCGCCGCGCCCCGCCGCCGCGACGAGGAAAATCTCTGGCGCGAGCTGGCCGAAGGTTTCACCTACGTCTCCGGATCGGTCCCCATCCGCTCCATCCTGCTGCTGCTCGCCATTGTCAGCTTCCTCGGCATGCCCTACTCCGTGCTGCTGCCCATCTTCGCCCGCCAAACCTTCCACGGAGGCGCGCACACCCTCGGCATGCTCATGGGTTCCACCGGAGTCGGTGCGCTCATCGCCGCCCTCACCATGGCCGCCCGCAAATCCATCATCGGCCTGGGACGCCGCATCGGCCTCGCCGCTCTACTCTTCGGCGCCGCGGTCTCAATCTTCGGAGTTTCCCGCAGCTTTCCACTCTCGGTCGCCATGCTGGCCACCGCCGGTTTCGCCATGATGCAGTTCTCGGCCTCCTGCAACACCATCCTGCAAACCATCGCCGAACCCGCCAAGCGCGGACGCGTCATGAGCTACTTCACCATGGCCTTCATGGGCATGATGCCCTTCGGCTCGCTGTTCGCCGGAGCCGTCGCCGCCCGCTTCGGCGCGCCCCGCGCGCTCGCCCTCAGCGGCATCATCTGCCTCGCCTCCGCCGGAATCTATTTCACCTTTCTCCCCGCCATCCGCCGCGCCCTCCGCCCCATCTACCGCGAACTCGGCATCCTCCCCCAAATCGCTCCGCCCATCGACCCTGCCGCCACCCTCGCCTCCGACACCACTCCGCAGTAAGCAGACTCTGCCCCTGTGCAGTCTTTGTTTTTGGATTTGTCTCAAGGTGTCATTCAAACGAAGTGAAGAACCCCTGCGCCGCTGAGGCCTCCCGCAACGTGGAGGCATCTCAGCCACCCACCGATTTTCCCCACCAAGGGAAACAGCCGGGTGCCCCAGGTCCCGCGCCCGCCGTTGGGCGCTGACCTGGGTAGCAACGCCGCCTGTCTCCAGATGTCTTTGATGTTGGCGTCACACCCGCCTACGCGCCGCCCATCGCCCTTTCCAACTCCCACGCCGCCGACAACGCGACCCAGTCCCTGCCCCACCCGGCGCTCACCTGCACCCCCACCATCCCGGCGCACGGCACCGTCACCGACGGCCATCCCAGCACGTTGAACGGCCGTGTATTGCGCAGCATCTTCACCTCCACCGCGCGAGCCTCCGGCCCTTCCATCTCCTCCATCGTCGGCGGCAGCAGCGGAGAAGTCGGCGTCAGCACCACATCCACTCCCGCCACGCCTCCGCGCCAGCGCTCGCGCGTCAATTCCAGTTCGCGCCGCGCCTCCACATACTCTTCTACCTTCACTGCCTGGCCGTTCACAATCCGCGCCAGCGTCCGCGGATCATACAGTGACCCGCGCTCCTGCGACCACTTCGAGTGGAAGGCCCAGGTCTCTGCGTTGCTCACCCGCCGGTCCTCGCTCACCTCGAGCTCCACCTCGAGCACGCTCCATCCCAGCCCGCGCGCTGCCGCCACCGCCCGCTCGAATCCCGCCTCTACTTCCGCATCCAGACCCTCGCAGAAGTACTTCCGCGCCACACCACAACGTACCGGCGTCTGCACCCATCCCGGCGTCTCGCCCGCCAGCACCGAATACAACAACCCCGCGTCCTCTACCGTCCGAGCCAGCGGCCCCACATGGTCATACGACCACGCCAGAGGAATCACCCCGGCCACCGGAACCGCAGACCACGTCGGCTTAAACCCCACCACTCCGCAACAGGCCGCGGGCAAACGCACCGACCCTGCCGTGTCCGTGCCCAGCGCCCCAAAACACATCCCCGCCGCCACCGCCGCAGCCGAGCCCGACGACGACCCTCCGCTCACCCTCGTCCGGTCCAGCGGATTCGGGACCGCCCCATAGGCGCTCACCACCCCGCTGCCGCCAAAGGCAAACTCATGCAGATTCGTCTTGCCCAGCACAATTGCCCCGGCGCCCCGCAACCGCCGCACGCACTCCGCATCGCACTCGGCCGTTGCCGCACCTTCCAGCACCCGGCTCGCCGCCGTCGTCCGCATCCCCCGCACGTCGATCAGGTCTTTGATCAGCGAGTGCGACTCCCCACAACGCCCCAACGAATTCTCGCCTGCATCCGCCTCGCTCGCTTCGCGCAGCGCCCCGCTCCTCATCCACGCTCACAAACGCCCGCAGCTCCGCGTTCTCCGCCGCAATCCGCTCCAGGCAGCCGCGCACCGCCTCCACGGCGGTAACCTCCCCGCTCTCCATCCGCGCCCGCAGCTCCGTCAAACTCAACCCGCTCCAGGATTCCCGCATCGCCTCTGCCGCCTATCGGCGATGCAGCGCCTCGACGTGCGCCGCTTCCTCGGCCACAATCGCGATCTCCGCCGCGTCGGCCGCCGCGATCACCTTCTCGCGGTCCAAGATCAGGCACTTATTGGCATCCAGAGCCAGACAGCTCGCGCCTGCCCGCACCATCGTCTCAATGGTGTGCATCCCCACCACCGGCACGTCGAAGCGCATGTCCTGGTTCGGCTTCGCCACCTTGACCACGGTCAGCGCCCGGCTCAGCGTGCTGGCCTCGCCGTGCAAGCTCTGCATCAGCGACCCGGCGCGCAGAATCGCCTCGTCGGTGCCTTCCATCGCCTCAATCGCCACGCAGGCCGCCTCGGCAATCACCACCGTCTGCCCAATGTCGAAGCGCGCCACGTGATGCGCTACCGCCCGCCCATACGTAATGTTGGTCAGCTCCTTGTCCCCCGGTGCCCGCTTCGTCAGCACCCCAACCGGCGCCAGCAGCGGCTCCAGCAGCGTGGTCGAACTCTGCAGATGAATCCCCTCCTCGGCCAGCACCTTGGCCACCGCGCCAATCAGCGAATCCGTGTTGCGCGTCGTCAGGCTCAGCAGCAGCTTAGCCAGCTTCCAGTCCGGACGGATCGCGCTGAAGATCTGCTTGTGCTTCACCTGCCCGGCCATAATCGCCTCGCTGACACCTTCGGACTTGAAGGTCTCAATCAGCTTGCTCAGTTCGCCCAGGCTCAGCCAGTGCACCGCGGCCGCCCCGTGCTTTTCAATCGACGCGTCGGCCTCCTCGCGGATCGCCGCCACCACTACCTCATAGCCCTTCGCGCGCGCCGCATCCAGCACCAGTAGAGGAAACTTCCCATTCCCCGCAATCAATCCCAGCCGTGTCGCCATCCCGCGCTCCTCGCCCCACTTTTTTGTCCCGCCCCCACAACAAAGCCGGAGCATACTGCCCCGGCCGCCCGATCGTCCACACATCTTCTCAGCCTGTGAACTTGATTTAGATCTCCGTGTCACCCTGATCGGGGTTTGATTTTTAGATCTTCGTGTCACCCTGAGCGCAGCGAAGGGCCCCAGCACTCTCCAAATACCCAGCGCAGCCCCTGAGGCTTTTCAACCGCCAAACGATTTTCGCTCTTGCTCTCGCACCTTGAAACCTCTGAAACCTTGCAACCTGCTACTTCACAATCCCGCGCTCGCTCTTGCGAATAAACTCCACCAGCAGCTTCACATCCTCGGTCTGCTCCACCTCGCGCTCGATGCGCTCCAGCGCCTGCGTGGTATTCAGCTTGGCCGCCAGCAGCACCCGGAAGGCTCGTTGAATCGCCTTCACCCGCTCCTTGCTGAAGCCTCTCCGCTCCAGCCCAATCGCATTCGCGCCATAGGCGTGCACGTCGCGCACCGCGCAAGCCTTGGCAAACGGCATCACGTTCTGCGTGATCGTCGTCCCGCCGCCAACATACGAGTGCTTTCCGATGGTCACAAACTGATGCACCGGGCACAGCGCTCCCACCACCGCCCACTCCTCCACGGTCACGTGTCCGGCCAGCGTCGCCGCGTTGGCCATAATCACGTTGTCGCCGATAAAGCAGTCGTGCGCGATGTGCGCGTAGGCCATCAGCAGGCACTTCGAGCCGATCTTGGTCAGCCCGCCGCCCTTCACCGTTCCGCGATGAATGGTGACGTACTCGCGAATTTCGTTGTGGTCGCCAATCTCCAGCCGCGTAGGCTCACCCTTGAAGGTCAAGTCCTGCGGCCCCATCCCCACCACCGCGAACGGATGAATCCTGTTATGGCTGCCCAGCCGCGTCGGCCCCGTCAGCACCACGTGCGAAACCAGCTCGCAGTGCTCGCCCATCTCCACCTGCGCGCCCACCAGGCAGAACGGCCCGATCGTGCACGAATCCGGCACGCGCACACTTGCGTCCACCACGGCGCTGGGATGAATGGCCATCTGCCTACTCCGCGCTCGTCTCGGCCGACGGCTCCGGCTTCTTCAAGCTCACCAGCTGGCAGGTCACCGTTGCCTCGCAAACCACCTTGCCATCCACCAGAACCGTGCCTTCCATCTTCACCGCCGTCCTGCGCCACACGATCACGTTCACCTCCAGGCGCAGCTGGTCGCCCGGAATCACCTGCCGCCGGAACTTCGCCCGCTCGATCCCGGTAAACACCGTCAGCATCTCGGCGCGGTTGGGAATCTCGGTCATCAGCAGCGTGGCCCCGGTCTGCGCAATCGCCTCCACCATCAGCACGCCCGGCATAATCGGGTTCCCCGGAAAGTGTCCCCGGAAAAACTCTTCATTGGCCGTCACGTTCTTGATGGCGACGATCCGCTTCTTCCGCTCCAGCTCCACCACCCGGTCAATCAGCAGAAACGGATAGCGGTGCGGCAATATCTTTTGAATGGCTACGCTGTCGAGAGGAAGGTTCGTCAGCACTTCAGGCGTGAGGTTTGTGTCGTGAAAATCGCTCAATGGACCGTCCCGGGATAAAATCCCCTGCAAAAAAATAAAGTATAGCAGCCTGCGCTCGATGGCCGTTGGAAAGGACGCGCAGAAGCCCGCTTCTGCCTCGTCGCAGATCCGCGCCAGCCTCGTCGCAATCATCGTTTTCTGGGATCTTGCCGGAAGTGATTGGCGTCATAGCTGCGCCGCAGCTATGACGCCGTGGGGTTGATTAGCTGCGGCCTAAGGATGCCTTGGCTTGCGACACCGCAAGCTCCAGAGCCTTCTTCTGCACTTCCACGGTACGCTCGATCGACTGCTCGATGTTCTTGGTAAAGGTCTCGGCAACCTTCTGCGCCGAAACGCCGCTGCCTTTCGTGCTCTCCACCAGCGCGGTGGTCTGCTGCACAATCTGGTCGATCACGCTCTTCTGCGCTTCGATATAGCTTTCCAGGGCCTTGCCTGCCAAGTCGAACACGTTCGGCATATTCGACGCCGCCGCTCCCTTTTTGTAGGTAGCGATCACTTCGGCATTCTGCACCAGGGCGGCTTCCAGCGACTTCTTCTGCAAATCGGCCGCTTGCTCCACTCCCTTCAGGAAGAGGTTGGTGAAATCAGCAGGGGCGGGAGTCTTGACATCAGCCATTGTTGGTCCTTTCCGCTACCGCCATCTCCGGCGGAGCGCTTACGGTGATTTTAGTTACGCACGTCAGCTCTGTTGTCTCCAACATCGCGACGATAAGAGGCAATCAACGATAGCATTGGACACCGAGCAGCGTCTTCTCACCAACGAATATTCTTCCGTGAATAACTCGACTGCAATCCTTCGCCCTCAAAACGCCGCTACAACCTCCTTTCCTAACACCCTTAGCCTTAACCCTGGAGCTTAATCTCAACCTTCCCACCCCTTCGCGCTGCTTCGAACAGGTTCGATTCACGCACCGCATTTTCCACTCTGCCCCGTCTCGAAGCCACGAGGAAAGTCCCTCTCCCGCTTTCCGCCCCAAGTTACAATCATCACCGCTGGCTCACGCCCATGCCAAAACTTTCGCCATCGCCGCTTCTCCGCACCCTCACCGCGCAGCTCCCGGAGATGGTCTCCACCCTCCGCCGCTACGTCGAGCACGAATCCCCCTCTGCCGCGCCCGAGGCCATCGCCGCACTCGTCTCGCTGATCGCCGCGGATTTCTCGACGTTGTCGCCGCGCCTGCGTCTCCACAAATTTCCCGGCCTCGGCCCCGCTCTGCAAATCGATTTCTCCGCCGTGCGCCCGCGGCCGGCAGCAAAGCGTTACCCGCCGTGCACCAGAGCCCCGCGCATCCTGCTCCTCGGACACACCGACACGGTCTTTCCCATCGGAACCCTCCAGGCCATGCCCTGGCGCCAGAGCGGTCCGCGTCTCTACGGCCCCGGAGCCTTCGACATGAAGGGCGGCATCGTGCAGGCGCTCTTTGCCCTGCGCGCCCTCGCCGCGCGCGGCCCGCTGCCCTGCCACATCACGCTGCTTCTGGTGCCCGACGAAGAGATCGGCAGCCCCGCCTCGCACACGCTCACCCGCCGCCTGGCTCTCGCCTCCAGCGCCGTCCTGGTGCTCGAACCCGCCGCCGGCGCCGATGGAGCCTGCAAAACCGCGCGCAAAGGAGTCGCCCGCTACACCCTCCGCGTCCACGGCCACGCCACCCACGCGGGACTCGACTTCGAGCACGGAGCCTCCGCCATCGTCGAAGCGGCCCACCAGGTCCTCGCCATCAGCGCGCTCTCCCGCCCCGAACGCGGACTCACCCTCAACCCCGGACTCATCTCCGGAGGCAGCCGCTCCAACGTCGTCGCCGCCCTTGCGGAAGTCGTCGTCGATCTCCGCTTCCGCACCGCATCGCAGGCCGCCCGCGCCGATGCCGCGCTGCACCGCCTGCGCCCGTGCGACTCCCGCTGCCGCCTTTCACTCCACGGAGGCGTCGAGCGGCCGCCCTTCGAGCGCTCCAAGGAAACCGTGCGCCTCTATCGTCTTGCCCACCACGCCGCCGCCCAGCTCGGCTTCTCGCTCGCCGAAGCCTCCGTCGGCGGTGGCTCCGACGGCAACCTCACTGCCGCGCTCGGAATTCCAACCTTGGATGGCTTGGGCGCAGTCGGTGACCACGCCCACTCCCCGCACGAATTCATCCTCGCCCGCCAGATGCCCCGCCGCGCCGCGCTCCTCGCTCACCTCATGGACTCCCTGTCCACGGTATAGCCG
Organism: uncultured Acidobacteriota bacterium; assembly: GCA_963742165.1. GTDB lineage: Bacteria > Acidobacteriota > Terriglobia > Terriglobales > Acidobacteriaceae > TOLSYN. Next base: position 235,316 of record CAVUKX010000003.1, read on the forward strand.
CATTCCAGGGGTGCCCCATTCAAGCCTTCCTTTGGCTTGAGTGGGGTAGTTGACTCTAGTTTTGACTTTGATCTTGATCTCTCGCGGCCCGCGATCAGATCCAAGGCGCGCAGGTGCCCCACATCTGCCGTCGTTCGCAAATATGGGTCTTTATCTTTGTTGTTGAATTTGTCTTTTAGATCTGTGGCACCAACGGCTGCACCAGCATCGCGCTTACCCGCGCCACCGGCAGTCCCACCACGTTGAAGTAGCATCCCCGTATGCGAGGAATCCAGCGCGAAGCCGCGCCCTGAATCCCATACGCCCCTGCCTTATCCATTGGCTCGCCGGTCGCAATGTAGGCGGCAATCTCCTCGCCGCTCATCGCGGCAAACTCCACCTCGGTCACTTCCACGTCCACCTTGACGCAGACCTCGGCTTCTTCCTCCGCCGCTTTGCGCCACGCCACGCACACGCCGGTCATCACCTGGTGGACGCGTCCGCTCAACCGCGCCAGCATCTGCTGCGCGTCGGCTGCGTCCACCGGCTTGCCCAGGCACTCACCATTCAGCACGACCGTAGTGTCGGCCCCCAGGACCACGGCGCCCGCTGGAGCCGTTGCCAGCACGGCCAGCGCCTTTTCCCGCGCCAGCCGTGTCACATACTCCTGTGCCGGTTCGCCGGCGCGCACCCGCTCATCCACATCCGCGGGACGAACCTCGAAGGTGTACCCCGCGTTGCGCAGCAACTCAGCCCGCCGTGGCGATTGCGAAGCCAGAATCAACATGGCTCCCATTCTACTTCTGCCGAAGATTTCGCAATGGAATCCTTCTTCTTTAACCTTTGAACCCAATTGTCTCGCCTGAGTTGCAGGACAGTTTGCGATCAGGGTCGCCAAGTCGCCTGCGAACTTCGGGCATTCACTTGGCTTGTCAACAATCTCCATCGCCCGAATACGCCGCATCCGTGAGCGCGTCCTTTTCGCTCACGCCTCTCCGGGCTTGGTTGCCAACGGCGCACTCTCGGCGCGAATGCTAAAATGAAAACATAACTTCAGCGCAGCCTCGCAATTCGTGCGGGCGTTTGAAAGCAAAGCATGGACCGCACCTCGATTCGTAATTTCGCGATCATCGCGCATATCGACCACGGCAAGACCACTCTCTCCGACCGTATGCTGGAGATCACCGGCTCGCTCAGCGCCCGCGAGATGGCCGGCCAGGAGCAGGTCCTCGACGCCATGGACCTGGAACGCGAGCGCGGCATCACCATCAAGGCCCACGCCGTCCGCATGATGTACCTGGCCAAGGATGGGCAGACCTATCAGCTCAATCTCATCGACACGCCCGGCCACGTGGATTTCTCCTACGAGGTCTCGCGCTCGCTGGCCTCCTGCGAAGGCGCGCTGCTGGTGGTCGATGCCACCCAGGGCGTCGAAGCGCAGACGCTTGCCAACAGCTACATCGCCATCAACCACGGCCTGGAGATCATTCCAGTCATCAACAAAATCGATCTTCCCAGCTCGGACGTAGAGCGCACCAAGGAGATGATCGAAAGCGCCGTCGGCCTCGACGCATCCCATGCTCTGGCCATCAGCGCCAAAACCGGCGCGGGCGTCATCGAAGTGCTGGAGCAGATCGTGCACCAGGTCCCTCCGCCCAAAGGCAGCATCGACGCGCCTCTGCAGGCACTCATCTTCGACTCCTGGTTCGATAGCTATCGCGGCGTCGGCATCCTCGCCCGCGTGGTCAACGGCCGTCTTTACAAGGGACAGAAGATCAAGCTGATGGCCAAAGGCACCACGTTCCTCGTCGACTCCATGGGCGTGCTCACCCCCAAGGCGCAGGAGATCGGCGAACTCACCGCCGGCGAAGTCGGCTTCTTCTTCGCCACCATGAAAACCGTGGGCGACGTGAAGATCGGCGACACCATCACCGACGCCGACCATCCGGCCATCGAGGCCATGCCCGGCTTTGAAGACATCAAGCCCATGGTCTTCGCCGGACTCTACACGGTCGATTCGCACGAGCACGGCTTGCTGCGCGATGCGCTGGAAAAGCTTCGCCTCAACGATGCGTCGTTTTTCTTCGAGCCGGAAAGCTCCACCGCCCTTGGCTTCGGCTTCCGCTGCGGCTTCCTCGGCCTGCTGCACATGGAGATCATCCAGGAACGTCTGGAGCGTGAGTACGATCTCGACCTCATCATCACCGCGCCCAGCGTGCGCTACTTCGTCACGCTCACCAACGGCGAGGTCCTCCAGGTCGAGAACCCTTCGCGCTGGCCCGACCCCACGCTCATCGACAAGATCAAAGAGCCCATCATCACCGCCACCATCCTCACCGCCGAAGAGTACGTCGGAGGCATTCTCAAACTGGTAGAGGAAAAGCGCGGCAAGCAGAAGAACTTCGAGTACGTCGGCTCCAGCCGCGTCCTGATTACCTATGAACTTCCGCTCAATGAGATCGTTCTCGATTTCTACGACCGGCTCAAGACCGTCTCACGCGGCTACGCTTCGCTCGACTATCACCTCTCCGGATGGTGGGAGTCGCCCATGGTCAAGCTCGATATCCTCGTCGCTGGCGAACCGGTCGATGCCCTTTCCATCATCGTGCATCGCGACTACGCCTACGATCGCGGCAAGTCCCTGGTCTCCAAGATGCGCGAGCTCATCCCCCGGCAGCAATTCGAGGTCGCCATCCAGGCCGCCATCGGCGCCAAAATCGTCGCCCGCGAAACCGTCGCGGCCTTGCGCAAAAACGTAATCGCCAAGTGTTACGGTGGAGACATTTCGCGCAAACGCAAGCTGCTAGAGAAGCAGAAAGAAGGCAAGCGCCGCATGAAGCGAATCGGCAAGGTGGACATTCCCCAGGAAGCTTTCCTCGCCGTGCTGCGCGTCTCCAGCGACGAGAGCTGATTTCCCGCCAGCGGCCAGCAGCAAAGCGTTACCCTTGCGCCAGCGGCCGGCAGCGAAGCGTTACCCGACCCGGCTTCGCCCCACCCTTCAGCCGCCTGTTTTCCATCCATGGATCACAGCCCATGAAACATTCGCAAGTATGGATTTGTGCAAAACTTCCGGATACTGCTTTTTCAGAGCTCCGAAGCGCCGCCGTCAAGGACATTTTGAAAAATCATTGAAGTCCCTTATCTACAATAAGTTACAGACAATTCAGAGAGCTCGCCGTCCGCTTTATCTTAGAAATCTGTTGTTCACAATCCATTTCGGCACAATTTTGCACCAGATTTCCACAGGACCAAGAGGCCCCTAGCGCAAAAAAAACCGCCCAGCGAGTGGGCGGCCTTGGATTGCATTCTTCGGTTAGTTTTATTTCTTGGCAGCTGCCGCAGGCTTGGTTTCCGCAGCGGCGGCCTTCTTGGGCGGAGCGGGAACGCCCGACTCGGCGTTGTAAGCCTCCACGACGGACTGGGTGATATCCACCGAGCTGGCCGCCCACAGGACCGGGCTCGCCTGGCCGGAGACATCCAGAACGACCGTGAAGCCATTCGCCTTGGCATACTTGTCCAGCACACTCACCAGCTTCTGGCCGATGCGGTTGGCAATGTCGTTCTGCTGCGCCTGGATGTCGGTGTTCGCGTCTTCGTAATTGCGCTGCAGCTGTTTCTTCTTGGAGTCAATCTGCTTCAGCAGATCGGCCCGCGCCTCGTCGTTCAGCTTGTCGCCCTGGGCATTGAACTTCTTCTGCAGCTCATCTACTTCCTTGTTCAGGCCTTCCAGTTCCTGCCGCTTCGGGTCGAATTTCTTCTGCAGTTCCTCGAAGTCACGCTGCCCTTCGTTGGAGCCCACAATGGCGGCTTGAATGTTGACGATGCCAACCTTGGCGGATGCGGGAACTGCCGCAGCAGCGGCAGGAGCAGTGGCAGCGGGCTGAGCAAAAGCGGGTACGCTGAAAATCATTGCCAGCGCCGCGGCTGGGACCAAACTTGCAAAGTAGCGATTCATGAAATTTGCCTCGACTCCTCTTCGGAGCTCACGGGGATTCCGCAGAAACCTTTCAGCTGGCGGGCGAGCCGAAAACTTTCCAGCTCCAGCCCCGTTCCAAAAAATTCCTCTGACGGATGTCCCTGATTATAGGTTGTGGGCAAAACAGCGTCAAACCGCAATCTATCCGTTTGAGCCTATTTTTTCCGTAGTTGTCATCCCCTGCCTAAAACGTCGTCGCCACCGTAAATCGGAACGTCTTTCTGGGTTCCCGCAGCCGATATCCCGGATCATAGGTCGCGATGGTATTCAGATAGGTAAACTCTCCCGCTTCGCCGGCCGGGAACATGCTCCGGGTGATCAGGTTTGCCACCGGAGCTTCGGTATCGACCCGGAAGGGGTTGTAGGCGTAGTAGAGCCGGAACGGCGCGTTCACCATCGGCAACATAACTTGCAGTTCCGCGCCCGTTGACATGCGCAAAGCATAGTTGGTGTGGGCCAGCGGAGTAATGTTCGGGCTGGTCTTCAATTGCGTTGTTCCCACGCAACTGGTGTAGGTCGGGTCGTAGGACGGGCAGCCGTACTGCGCAGCATCCAACTCGCTGACCTGCTGTCCGCTCAGCCGGAGCTGCGACTCGCGCACCGCCATGTTCATGCCGGTATCGACGAACAGCGCGATGGTCACCGGTCCGGCGATTGGGATGCGGTATTCCACGTTGCCAACAATGCTGGTGTCGCCGCCCGGATACACCAGCCGCTGGATGGGAACATTGACGGTGTAGTTTCCGGCACGCGCGTTATTCGGGTCCTTGGGAACCGGGCTGCCATCGGGGTTGGTCAGGGTCACGGCGACCTGGTCGGCAATCACCGCGGTCGGCGAGACGGTGCGGATATCGAAGCCGCGCAGATCGGTGTCACCGCCCTGGAAGAAGCGCTCGAACGGAGGCGCGGTCTTGCCCGCGAATCCGCTGATGAACGATCCCTGCACGCGGAAGCCCAGGGTCTGCAGCCCTTGCTTGTTCGGATGGATACCCTTCATCGGAATGAACGTTTTGTACTCGCCAATCGGACGGATGTAGTTCACGTTGCCGCCCAGGCCGGCAATATCCATACCCACAAAGTAGCTGCGCCCCTTGTGCGGCCGCATCGGATTGTCGATCGTGCTGCTGCTGAAGCTCGGAACCAGCTTGCTGGTTATGATCCCGTGCACTGCATCCGCGCCGGAGACGTCGCGGAATGCCAGCTCGTAAAAATAATCCTTGGAGGCCAGCGAGATGGGAGTGATGTCCGAGTCGTCCCACGAGTAGGTGAGACCGAAGCGTTTGAACGAACGCCGCACCGCATAGCTGCTCGATAGCGAAAAGCCCCGGCTCGACTGGGTATAGTTCTGCAGCGCATTCTGGAACGCGCCGGACAACGTCGCCGCCTGGGTGCTGGAGATGCCGGCCTGCTGCGCCTGGTTAAACTTGAAGGTGCGGTAATACGCGGTGAAGCCGGTCTGAATCGGCTTGTCGAACAGGTACGGCTCGGTAAAGCCGACCGTCACGTTTTTCGAGTAGTTGCCCAACGAGGCCGACAGCTGCAGCGATTCGCCCAATCCTAAAAAGTTGTTGGTCTCGTATTTCAATCCCACGAATGCGCCGGTCTGTCCGCTCAGGCCGCCATTCAGGCCAATCGAGTTCTTGCCCTTTTCCTTCACCTTCAGGTCGATGTCCACCGTGTTTTCGGCGATGTTCTGGTGCACTTCCGAATCCTGTTCCGGCTTCAGCGCTTCGAAATAGTTCAACTGGTTCAGGCGCAGCAGGCTCAGTTCCCACAGGTTGGAGTTGTACACCTGGCCTTCTTCGAGGGCCAACTCGCGCCGGATCACCTTGTCGCGCGTCGTCGTATTGCCGGAGAATTCGATCCGCCGCACGAAGAACTGCTTGCCTTCATCCACGTCGATCTTCAGCGTGATCGTCTTGTGCTCTTCGTCGATCTCGGTGTTCGGAATGTTGGTTTCGTTGATGTAGCCCAGCGTGCTGTACGCCTTGCGCAGATCGTCCAGACCCTTGCTGACCTCGGTCCGGTTGAACCAGTCTCCGTCCTTGGTCTTGAACAGGCGGCGCAGCGCGGCCGTGTTGGTCAGCGCCTTGTTCCCCGTGAAGGTGATCTCCTTCAGCTTGTAGCGATCTCCCTCTTCCACCGGAACCGTGATGTCCACTACCTTGCCGTGCCGCGCCACGAACGGGAAGTACCAAGCAACGCCATTCACATCGCGCATCTTCGTCTTCGGATCTTCCACGATGGCCTTGAAGTATCCACGGTCCTGGAAGGCGAAGCGGACCCGCTCGGCGTCCTCGCCCAGCTTGGTGGCATCATAGGTGCGCGCAAACAGGTTCTCCAGAATCAGCGAATGGGGAAGCCCGATCGGCTTCAGGTTCTTCATCGACGCCTTCAGGTATTTCGTCGGAACCTTTTTGTTGCCTTCAAACGCGATCGTCCCTACCTTTACCGTGGGGCCCTCTTTCACATTGAAGGTGATGGAGACGGACGCCGGCGGAATCTGCCGGATCTCCGTGGTGATGGTGGCAAACTGGTGGCCTTTGGCGGCCAGCAATTCCTTGAGCACCACCTCGGCCCGCTTCACGTGGGTCGGATCGAACTGGCTCTCCTGGCTCAGCCCTACCTTCAGTTCCTTGAACTTGTCCAGCACGTCGCTCTGCGAAACCGCGTTCAACCCGATGTACTTGATCTCGCGAATCGTCGGCTTTTCCTTCACGTAGACGTGGACGATCCATCCCTTCGGGCTCTCCTCGCGCTCGATGCGGAGGTCGTCAAAATAGCCGGTATTCCACAGGGAGTGGAAGTCGCGCTCCATGCCCGCCTGGTCATAGACATCGCCGGGACGCGTAAACATGCGGGAGCGTACGGTCTCGGCCGGGACGCGGCGATTGCCGTGAATGCGGATGTCCTCGACGATACCCTGCGCCAGCGCCATGCCGCCAAGCAGCATCAGCACCACGCAGAAGCGGAGCAAATAGATCGGACCGCGGCCGAATAGGCGGCTCAGGCGAGGCGTGGCGCAGGCGTAATCAGAGCGTAAAATGGCGAGACCCTCTACGTAAATCTTCGGCGCGGAAGGTCCAATTATACAGGTTCAGGTGCTCTGGACGCCATGGACCAACGGCATACTCTTCTCTGCCGCTATCCGGGCTTGCAAATCCGTCGCGGTCTTTACGCCTTCTCGACCTCTACCAGCGCCGAATAGAACGTTGCGCCATGGCCCATGTCGGTCAGCCGGTCGCTGGTCAGCGCATTGATGTTCTTGCCCCCCGGCGCGCCGCGTGCCCAATCCAGATAGGACGCAACCACCCCCGGAGGCACGCTGTCATCCACCCGCGCCCGCAGCCGAAGCTCGCCGCGGCCGTTGTACACCCGCAGCGTGTCCCCCTCGGCGATGCCGCGCGCCCGCGCGTCCACCGCATTCATCTGCAGCTCGTAGCGGCGCTCCCGGGTTTGCATCGCCGCCACATTGCAGAACGTCGTATTGAGAAAGTTGTCGTGCTTGCGCCCCAGCAGCTCCAGCGGAAACTTGTTTGATGAATTGCGCCCCTGTCCGCCATGCCGCGATTCCGTGGGCGGGGTAAACTCCACGACAGGATCGAGTCCCGCCTTCGCCAGCGCCTCGCTGTATAACTCGGCCTTGCCGCTAGGAGTGGCAAAGCCGTTGGCAAACGGCAGGTACGCACCCTCGCCGCTTGCGTTTCCGCCGCTGCGCGGAACCCGCAGCTCCATCCAGTGCTCCCGCTCCAGCGCCTCGCGCGTGATGCCCGCCAGAAACTCAAGTCCCTTGTTCTTTGCATCGATGCCCGTCGCATTGACATTCAGCGCGTCGTCGATCAGCTCATCGTCGGAGGCCTGCAAACACGCATCGTCGAAACCCATCTTCGCCGCCAGCCGCCGGAATAACTCGGCATTGCTGCACGACTCGCCCTGCGCCTCCAGCGCCTGCGCGGAGAGCTGCAACGAAAGATGTCCATACGATGTCAGCAGCTCCTTCTGCTCCAGAAAGGTCGTCGCCGGCAAAACGATATCTGCGTAGTCCGTCGTGTCGGTGAAGAACTGCTCATGCACCACCGTGAAGAGGTCTTTGCGCTTCAAACCCTCCACCACCAGATTATGGTTGGGGCACACCGCCGCCGGGTTCGAAGCATACACAAACAGAGCCTTCACCGGAGGCGCCAGCGAAGCATCCGTCAGCACGTCGCCCAGCCGCGTCATGTTCAAAACCCGCGCCGCACGCCCCAGCGTCTTGGTCATCAGCTCCGGACGCTGCAGCGCCTGCTTGTTCAGCGCGAACGTGCCCGAGGTGGAAAGCGACATCCCGCCCCCCGGATGCTTCCATGCGCCCATGATCGTCGGCAGCATGGTGATGGCCCGTACCGCCATCCCGCCGTTTTCCGACCTCTGCACCCCATAGTTCAGCCGTATCACCGCCGGGCTGTTCGCGGCATACTCATGCGCCAGCCGCACAATGTCGTCGGCCGCCAGCCCGGTGATCTCCGCCACCCGCTCCGGCCCATATTCGGCGGCGCGCTTGCTCAATTCCTCAAAGCCCGTGGTGTGCTCGGCCACAAACGCCTTGTCGTACAAATCCTCGCCGATGAAGATGTGCATCATCCCCAGCGCCAGCGCCACGTCGGTGCCCGGACGGATCGCCAGGTGCCAGTCCGCCGCCTTTGCCGTCCGCGTGTAATACGGATCGATCACCACCAGCTTGGCGCCCTTGCGCCGCGCCTCCTGGATGAACGGCCACAGATGAATGTTGGTGCCGATAATGTTGGCGCCCCAGGCGATAATGTAGCGCGCGTGCGGATAGTCCTGCGGTGGGACGCCGTACTTGGCTCCCGTCACCGATTCCAGCCCTACCCCGCCCGCCTGCGAACAAATCGTTCGCTCCAGCTGCGAGGCTCCCAGCCGGTGGAAGAAGCGCCGGTCCATCCCGCTGCCGTGAATCTGTCCCAGCGTCCCTCCATACGAATACGGCAGAATCGACTCGGGCCCGAACTCCTCGGCCACCGCCGCAAGCCGCCGCGCAATCTCCCCCAACGCCTCGTCCCAGCTGATGCGCTCGAAGGCCACCGCGCCGCTGCATCCCTGTCCTTTGGGCGACAATCCGCCGCATCGGATAGAGCAGCCGGTCCGGCGAGTACACCCGGTCCAGATACTTCGCCACCTTGCCGCAGAGAAATCCCCGCGTCACCGGATGATCCGGGTTCCCTTCAATCTTCGTCGCCCGCCCGTCCTCAATCGTCACCAATACCGAACACGCATCCGGACAATCATGCGGGCAAGCCGTGTGAACTACCTGTGCCATGCCGAAATTATAGCCCCAGCGCCTCCGGCCGGGTTTCTGAGGGGTCATTCTGAGAGTTTGTGACTTTTTCGATTTCTCAAAAAATCGGTGTTGCAAATACAGATACTTACGTTGCGAAAAACGCCACAAAATCAATAAAGTCACAAACTCTGAGCGCAGCGAAGAACCCCTGCGCCGCTCAAATATCGCGGGCCGCACCAAGGTCACTTCATCCACACACGGCTGGGTGCTGACAGGTGGCCCACATCTGCGTCGTGCTTTTCGACGCAAATGTGGGGACGCAGTGCTCTCCATCCCTGCGCGCTTCTGTAATTGCTTTTGCCCCCCGCACGCAGAAAAGCCCGGGGCGATCTCCCCAGGCTTTCTTCTTCCCAAGCTGTCGTTGCACTCCTGCAGCCCTCAGACCTGCATCACTTCCTTTTCCTTCACCCTGAGCATCTCTTCCATCTTCTTGATCTCGTCGTCGGTGATCTTCTGCATCTGCTCCAGCGAGCCGCGCTCCTCGTCCTCGGAGATCTTTTTGTCCTTCATCGCCTTCTTGATGGCATCGTTGCCGTCGCGGCGAATGTTGCGGATCGCCGTGCGATGCTCTTCCAGGACCTTGTTCAGGTGCTTCACCATGTCCTTGCGCCGTTCCTCGTTCAGCGCCGGCACCGGGACGCGAATCACCTTGCCGTCGTTCTGCGGATTGAATCCCAGGTCCGAGCTGCGGATCGCCTTTTCGATCGCCCCCGTCAGCGACGCATCCCAGGGCTGAATGGTGATGAGTGACGCTTCCGGCGCGCTGATGTTGCCAACCTGCGTCAGCGGAACCATCGAGCCATAGGCTTCCACGTGCACGCTGTCCAGCATGTGCACGTTGGCGCGCCCGGTGCGCTGCGAAGCCAGCTCCTGGCGGAAGTCTTCGACCGCCTTGTCCATGCGCGTCTTGAGCTGGGAGAAAATATCCTTGAGGGCGGGCAATCCCGCCATACTGATCTGAGCCATCGCTACACTCCGTTCAAGCGGGCCGAGTCTTTCCCCGGCCTCTGACTGCTGTGTCTCTGCCGCCCAATGCAACGTTGGTACTCTACCAAATCTCGCGGCTTGCAGGTGCCCCATATCTGCCGTATTTAGCAGATGTGGGGTAGTTGACGTTGCCGTTGCCCCGCTGTGGCTGTTTTCACGCCGTCACAGTCGAGCCGATCTTTTCGCCCAGGCATACCCGCCGGATGTTCCCCTTCGTATTCAGGTTGAAGATTACGATCGGCAGCTCGTTCTCCCGGCACAGGCTGATCGCGGTGGCGTCCATCACGCCCAGCCCCAGCTTCAGCACCTCGGTGAATGTGATGCTGTCGAACATCTTGGCGTCGCCGTTCTTCACCGGATCGCAGTCGTAGATGCCCTCTACCTTGGTGGCCTTCATGATCACATCGGCCTTGATCTCCATCGCCCGCAGCGAGGCCGCCGTATCGGTGGAAAAATACGGGTTCCCCGTCCCGGCCGCGAAGATGGCAACGCGCCCCTTCTCCAGATGCCGGATCGCCCGCAGACGAATGAATGGCTCGGCCACCTGGTTCATCTCGATGGCGCTCATCACGCGGGTATGTACGCCCTGCTTCTCCAGAGCGTCCCGCAGCGCCAGCGAGTTGATCACCGTGGCCAGCATTCCCATGTGATCGGCCGACACCCGGTCCATTGTCCTGGCCTGATCGCTGACTCCGCGGAAGAAATTCCCTCCGCCCACCACCAGGCCAATCTGCACTCCCAGCCGGTGCACGTCGGCCACTTCGGCGGCAATTTCGTGCACGCGGTCGTTATCCACGCCAAAGCCCTGGCCCGCTGCCAGTGCCTCGCCGGAAAGCTTCAGAAGGATGCGCTTGTAAATGGGTTCGGCCATGTTTGATTTCCGTATCGAGTGTAAACGATCCGGCCCCGTCCGGTCAGCCCGACGCCCCGCTTTGAATTTGTTTCTGAGGTGTCATTCTGAGCGGCGCGAAGACCCCCTGCGCCGCCCAAATATCGCGAGCCGCGCCAAGGTCACTTCGTCCACCCACAGCCGGATGGCCCGGGCAAATACTCTGGATCAAAAATAAACTGGAGGGTGCCCCGTCCTAACCTGTCGTTGGTTAGGGCGGGGTTTTTGTTCTTGTCCTTGTCCTCACAATAAAAGCGGGGCGGATTTTCTCCGCCCCGCTCGTCTTAACGCTCTTACTCAGCTACTCCGCTGCTTCTGCCGCTGCCTGCGGTTTGGCAACGGCGACCGTCTCCGTCGCCTCGCCCACCTTGAAGCGCGCAAAGCGGCGCACCGAAATGTTTTCGCCCAGCTTGCCGATCACCGTCGCAATCAGCTGCGAGATGGTCACACTCTGCTCCTTGATGAAGGGCTGCTCCAGCAGGCACACTTCCTCGTAGAACTTGCCCATCTTGCCGTCCACCATCTTCTCGGCGATATTGGCCGGCTTGCCGCTGGCCACGGCCTGCGCCAGGTAAATTTCTTTTTCCTTCGCCATGTCGGCAGCGGTCACGTCCTCCTTGCGGACGTAGCGCGGATCGACGGCAGCGATGTGCATCGCAATGTCATGCACCAGTCCCTGGAACTCCGCCGTGCGGGCAACGAAGTCGCTCTCGCAGTTCACTTCCAGCAGCACACCGATCTTGCCTCCGGCGTGGATGTAGCTGGTGACCACGCCTTCGCTGGTGCTGCGCGACGCCTTCTTGGCCGCCGACGCCATGCCGCGTTTGCGCAGCACCACCATGGCCGCCTCTACATCGCCGTTGGCCTCGGTGAGTGCCTTCTTGCAGTCCATCATGGGCGCCCCGGACTTTTCGCGGAGCTCTTTAACCATTGCTGCCGTAATCTCTGCCATTCGAAAACCTTTCTGGAATGAATGCCGCCGGGCCAAGCCAGGCTCCTGGGTTACTGCTTGCTTCCACTGCTTGCTTGCAACGCTGCCCGCAACACTGCGCGCAGCCAATCTCAGTCACGATTCTCGCAAAACGACCCGCGCCGGAGTATGCAGCGCGGGCCGATGTTCACAAGATATCCGCGGCTTACCGCGATTCCACCTCTACATCGCTGTCGGGAACGGTTGGCTCGACCTTGCGCACGCCCTTGCCGAGCACCTCTTCCATGTTCAGATCCTCGCCGCCCGCGGACTCGGCCAGAACGGTTTCCGTCCCGGCTTCGTTGACTTCTTCGCTCGCCGAGATTCCCGCCGCCAGTTCCGCGCTCTGCTTGTCGCTCATCGCCTGTGAGCCTTCCACAACCGAGTCGGAGACCTTGGAGGCAAACAGCCGGATCGCGCGCAGCGCGTCGTCGTTGCCCGGAATGATGTAATCGACTTCGCTCGGATCGCAGTTGGTGTCCACCACGGCCACCACCGGAATGCCCAGCTTGCGCGCTTCCTTCACCGCAATCTGCTCCTTGTTGGAGTCGATCACGAACAGCGCGTCGGGCAGCCGGTTCAGGTTCTTGATGCCGGCCAGGTTCGCCTGCAGGTGCTTGCGCTCCCGCTCCAGCTTGACCACTTCCTTCTTCGGCAGCAGCTCGTAGCGGCCGTCGGTCGCCATTTCGTCGAGCTCTTTCAGCCGCTTTACCGACTTCTGAACCGTGACCCAGTTGGTCAGCAATCCGCCCAGCCAGCGCTGGTTGATGTAGAACATGCCGCAGCGCGTCGCCTCTTCGGCAATCGCTTCCTGCGCCTGGCGCTTGGTGCCTACAAACAGAATCGTCCGTCCTTCGGCAGCGTTGTCCTGCACGAACTTCGACGCTTCCTTGAACATCTTCAGCGTCTTCTGCAGGTCGATGATGTAAATCCCGTTGCGCTCGCCAAAGATGTATTCCTTCATCTTCGGATTCCAGCGCTTGGTTTGATGCCCGAAGTGCACACCAGCTTCGAGCAATTCCTTCATGGTGATATTGGCCACTGAACCTCCTTGGATGGATTTGCATTGCCTGCTTGCGCCCATGAGAGCGCCAGACAATTCAATTCCCGTTGCCCGCCCCGTATTAGCGAGAGGGGGAAAATTTTTCGCAGTGTACGCTCGCGTAACATTGCGAAATTCTTTGGTTCCGCAAACGGCAACCGCCGTGCGCCGCCGGAACCCGCGGCGCAAAGCGTCAATCTGCAACAAAAACCAAAGCCAGCAAACCGTTCGGCAGGTGGCCCACATCCGCCATCTTTTGGCGAATGTGGGGCTGCAGATCCGTTTAACGCTTGCTGAACTGGAAGCGCTTGCGGGCGCCCTTCTGGCCGTACTTCTTGCGCTCTTTCTGCCGCGAGTCGCGCGTCATCAGGCCTTCGGCCTTCATCTTGGCGCGCAGTTCGGGGTTGAACTCCTGCAGCGCGCGAGCCGTGCCCAGGCGGACCGCGCCAGCCTGGGCCGTGATCCCACCGCCGGAGCAGTTGGCAATCACGTCGAAGCTGTTCGCCGTCTCGGTCAGTAACAGTGCCTGGCGCGCAATAATCCGCTGCACGTCGGTCACAAAGTGTTCCTCGAATGCCTTGCCGTTCACCTTGATGATGCCGGTGCCGGGCCGGAGGAAGACGCGGGCCACGCTCGATTTGCGGCGCCCCGTTCCGTAGTATTGAACCAGTTCAGCCATGCGATGTTAATCCTTCGCCCGTCAAAAAACGCGCGTCAAAAATCTTCGGCAATCTCTGCCGGTTACGCCACCGGAGCAATCGCCTCAGGCTTCTGGGCCTGGTGCGGATGCTTCTCGTCGCGGTAAACCTTCAGCTTGGTGGCCATGGCACGTCCCAGCTTGGACTTGGGCAGCATGCCTTCGACGGCCTCCTGCACAATCAGCTCCGGTTTGCGCGCCAGGCGCTTGGTGAATTCTTCTTCCCGCAATCCGCCCGGGAATCCGGTGTAACGGCGATAAACCTTGGCGTTGGCCTTCAGCCCGGTCAGCTTTACTTTGCCGGCGTTGATGACTACGACATGGTCGCCGGTATCCAGAAACGGCGTGTAGCGGGGGTTGTCTTTGCCGCTCAATATGCGTGCGACGCGCGTCGAAAGCCGTCCCAGCGTCTGCCCATCGGCATCCACCACGTACCACTTGCGCGCAATCTCCCCTTTGGGGAAATAGGTTGACATTCCAAACTCTCCCAGATGTAAATACCGGCTATTTGAGAAGGCCGTCCCGGCCCAATCCGCCTTCTCCCCACAAGCACCGCTACGCCCCTCAGCGATCTTTCTCGCCAAGGAGATGAAGACCCAGGACTTTAGTCTGGGGACTTCTGCACGTGCGTGCGGGACAAAATCCGTCAGCCGAACCGCTTATACTTCCCGGCCCGTGAGGCCGATGCGATCCACGGAGACAGCGTACCGTCAGGCGGGCAACCGCAGGACAGCCGAAAGACCATACGGTAGCGCATGCCGGAGTCTAATGTCAACGCCAGCAGGCGCGCGGGAACCCGAGGAAGCTCTCGGCTCCCTCTTCAAAACCTGTTCCCGATCATCGAAAGTATACCACAGCCCAATCCCGGGCCTTGCCGCCCATCCGGCGGCGGGGCGTGCAGGTCAGTCCAATCCTGAATACCATGCGGCAGACACGGAACCCACGGGGTGCGAGGGCCAAAAGCAGAGGCCATCCAGCCTTCGTGGTAAATGGAGCGGCTACCTGTGGTGCCAATTTGCGCGCCTCGGGCACCCCAAATAAAATGCCCCGGATCGCGTCCGGGGCATGATTCATCAGGGTTTTGCGAATCTCTGGCACCATTACTCGTAAGCCAGCGCCTCGATGGGATCTTTCTGCGCCGCGGCCAGCGCCGGGTAGAGCCCGCCCAGCAGGGCGCCGACGACGGCGATGATGGAGGCGCGCATGACCCAGTAGTTGTCCCACACCACTTTGTGGGTGGGGAACCTGTAGTTGATCGCAGCAGACGCCAGCCAGGTGAGCAGCAGTCCCAACAGCACTCCGCCAACGGCCAGCAGGAACGATTCGCGCAGCACCACGTTGACGATGTACATCTTGGTTGCGCCCAGCGATTTCAAAATCCCGATTTCGCGCGTGCGCTCCATCACCGCCGTGTACATCGACTGGAAGATGACGATGAAGCCGATCACCACGGCGATGCCGATGACGATATTGAGGAACGGCCCCAGGCCCGGCAGGTTGGCTACCGTCATCAGAGATGCGTATTCAGTAAGCGAGCGCACCACATACTCCTGCATGCCCGGAATGGCTTTGATGGCCGTCACCACGGCGTCGGCGTTCTCCGGCGTGTCCGTCTTCACGTAGAACATGCTGGCCTTGCCCTCGGAGCCCACCAGCTCCTGCAGGGTCTGGATCGGCACATAGCGCCGCGCGCCCTTGCCGTGCTGCACGATGCCGCTGATGCGGAAGGTATGGTTGAGAACATCAAAGTGATCGCCGACTTTTGCATGATGCTGATCGGCAAAAAAGTCGTCGACGATCATGTCGTCGGGCCCCTGGAACGGGCCGCCCGCCAGGTAGTGGAAGGGCTGCCCCATCTTGTCGAAGTTGTTGGGCGATTTCGGATCGAGCTCGATGCCGTCGAGGACTTCCAGCGCCCCGGTGGTAATCATGTGCATCACAATGGGAGCCACGGCGGTAACGTGCGGAACCGTGCGGATCTTGTCGGCGACCTTCATGGAGACCGGTGCGCCGGTAATGCCGGTGAGGAAGCTGGAGCCCGGCGGCGACACCATCACGTCAAAGCCCACGCCCTCCGTCCGTTTGGCGGAGTCGTTGAGCATGCTGAGGCAGATGCCGACGATGAGCAGAATCAGCGTGACTTCAATCGAAATCGCAAAGACGCTGATCAAGGTGCGCAAGGGCCGGTGCACCAGGTTGGAGAAAACCATTTTATTCACCCCTTCAGGATAACATCCGGCATCCGGCATCCAAAGAAACAGCAACATAAAGGGCAACCCGGAATCGCAAGGAGGATTCGATGTTCGGACTGGGACACAGCAACCAGATCGTGGTGCAGAAAAGGGTGGCGGTGGGCAGCGCGTGGTTGTGCGTTGCGTCGGTTGGGGCCGCGGCGGTGGGCGCATTCGCGGTGGGCGCGCTCGCCATTGGAGCCCTGGCCATCGGCCGCCTGGCGATTGGGTCGGCGCACGTCAAGCGCATTGAGATCGACGAACTGGTGGTGGGCAAGCTGACCATTCGCGAACAGTAAAGCGCCGCTCGCGTTCAGACGATTCCGACCCCACATTCGCCAAAAGAGGGCGGATGTGGGCCACCCGGCAGAAACTTGCGGGTGCCCCAGGTTCCGCGCCCTGTAGTTGGGGCGCTAACCTGGGAGAGCAGATTGCCTGGCATACAGCAAACCGGGAACTGCTCTAGAGTTCCGCCTAAAATTATTTCGCGTAGACGAACGCCACGGCGGCGTCCAGGATTTCGTTTACGGTCTCCGGCGCGGCGGCTTCGCAATAGACGCGCAGCAGGGGTTCGGTGCCGGAGCCGCGCAGCAGCACCCACGCCTCGGCCCCGTTGCCGCCGGTGGGCGCGTCGAGGAAGAACTTGTAGCCGTCCAGATCCTCGGTGCGCAGCACCTTGTATGGGCCGATAGAGCTGGGACGCGCCGCGGCCCGTTGCAAAGCACGCTGCATCACCGCATCGGAAAGGTGCAGGTCGCGCCGTCCGTAGCAGTGGCGTCCGTAGGTCTGCTGCAACTCCTCCACCAGGCGGCCCAGGGATTTGCCCTCTTCGGCCATGACGTTGGCCAGTAGCAGGGCGTTCAGCGTGCCGTCGCGCTCGGGGAGAAAACGGGGAATGCCGATGCCCCCCGACTCCTCGCCGCCGATGAGCACCGTCGTGCCGCCGAGCACGATGTCCACCACGTGCTTGAATCCCACGCCGTGCTCGATCAGCGGGCGTCCATGGGCGCGGGCGATGCGGTCGAGCATGCCGGTGGTGTTGAAGGCGCGAGTCACGGCGCCAGGCCACTGCTTGCGCGTGACGAGCCACTCCAGCAACACCGCAAAACACTGACTAGCGTCCACCAGGTTGCCGTCTTCGTCCACGGCGCCGATGCGGTCGGCATCGCCATCGGTCGCCAGGCCGGCGGCGCAGTGTTGGCCCACCACGGCTTGCTGCAGCTCGCGCAGGTGCGGCAAAATCGGCTCGGGATTGATTCCCGGAAAGAGCGGATTGATTTCGCCGTGCAGCTCGATGTGCTCGACGCCGAGCTGCTGGAAGATGCCCGCGAGGATGCCGCGTCCCGCGCCGTACATTACGTCGATGCCGAACTTCTGCTTCGCCGCGGCGATTTGCTTGAGGTCGGCGAAGGCCATGATGGCGGCGATGTAGGCGGTCTTGAAGTCGGCCTCCACCACCGCGCCGCCCTTGGCCTGGATGGCCGGGGTGTCGATGAGCGCCTCGATCTGTTTGGTGATGGCCGGAGTGGCCGAGCCGCCGTAGCTGGCCTTGTACTTTATCCCGTTCCAGTTCCACGGATTGTGGCTGGAGGTGATCATCACTCCACCGGCGGCGCGTAGTTCTCGCACCATGTAACTGAGCGCGGGAGTGGGAGTGACCTCGCGCGCCAGCTGCACGCGGATGCCGCTGGCGGCGATGGCTTCGGCGGCGGCGGCGGCAAAGAGCTCCGAGGCAAAGCGCGTGTCATAGGCTACCAGGACGGGGCGCGAGGAGTCCTCGTACTGGTGCACATAGCGGGCGATGGCGTGGGCGACGCGGCGGACGTTGGCATAGGTGAAGTCGTCGGCAATCACGCCGCGCCAGCCGTCGGTGCCGAACTGGATGGGCTCAGTCATCAGGTCTTTCTTCGCCGCTTTCTTCTTCTTCGTTAGACCAAGAACAACTGCAAAACCTGTAGAGGCGACCGGCGTTGCTTCCCAGGTTATCGCCCAACTACGGGGCGCGAACCTGGGGCACCCGGCACCCGGCTTTCGGTGCTAGGTCAGCTTGGACTGCTTCTGCTGGTCGAGATGCTTGACGATCTTGCCTACGTCCTGCGAGCGGGCGATGGTGGTGATGAGCAGCGCATCGCCGGAGTCCACCACGACGAGGCCCTCGACGCCAATGACGGCGATGAATTTATCCGGGGCGTGCAGATAGTTTCCGTGGGCATCGAGAAGGTAGGTACCCGCAGACGAGATGACGTTGTCCTTGTGCTGGCGCTGGGCTTCGTGTTGCGCCAGGCGGTGCTCGAAGTGTGCGGCCCAGGAGCCGAGGTCGTTCCATCCCCAGTCGGCGGGAATGCAGAAGATGTTGGAGCCTTGCTCTCCGGCGGCGGAGCGCGGCTCCAGAATGCCGTAGTCCACGCTCTTGTCTGCACACTTGGGGTAGAGCCGGGCGAGGGTTGCGTCGAAGTTGCGCGTGCCCCAGGCGGCGGCGATTTTTTCCAGCAGCGCGGCGGTCTCCGGCAGAGTATTGGCGCAGGGCGTTTACCAGCGTCTGGGCCGACCAGAGGAACATGCCGCTGTTCCAGTAGAAATTGCCCGCGGCGAGGAACTGCTCGGCCACATCCTTGTCCGGCTTTTCGCGAAAGCTGCGGACGCGGGTTACATCATTTTGGCTGACCCCAGTGCGCGACCTGTCGCGCAGCCCGGTTCGCACCACGTCCTCATAAACCGAGCCCGCTTCAACATAGCCGTAACCGGTCTCGGGGCGGGTGGGCTTGACGCCCATGACGACGATGTTTTCTCCGGCGGCGGCCAGCGCAATGCCGGTCTGCAGGTCTTTGCGAAACTGCTTCTGATTCTGGATCACCTGATCGGAGGGAAACAGGCCGAGCACCGCATTGGGGTTGCGGCGGTGCAGAAGGAAGGCCGCCAGTCCGATGGCGGGAGCGGTGTTGCGTCCCACGGGTTCGGCGACGATCTGCTTGCGGGGCAGCGTTTTCAGCTGGCGCGCAATGGCGGGGCGCAGCTCGGCGTTGGTGATGATCCAGAAGTTTTCCGCCGGCGCGACGGGCAGCAGCCGCTCGACCGTCTCCTGAATCATGGATTGCGCGGTGTTGAGCGGCAGCAACTGCTTGGCGAAGCTGCGGCGGCTGAGCGGCCAGAAGCGCGTACCGCGGCCTCCGGCGAGGATGATGGGGTAAAACTCCGGCTTACGGGTTTTCGCCAAGATCGCACCTCGAATCAGGGATGGGATGTGTTGCCGGTGTGCAGCGTGGTGAGCGGCTCCTCCACGGCTTGCGGAAGGCAAGCGCATGCGCAGAACCTCCGCCTGCCACTGCGGACGCAGCGTAACGGGCGGCAGCGCGGCGGGAACCACCACGGCTTCGCCGCGCATGAACGACAGCGGCCCGGAGCCGGCACACTCCACCACGGCGCCTCCGTCCAGGCAGACCAGCACCTGCACCGAGCTGTGGCCCGGCGGGGCGGTGAGCGTCAGCGGCTCTTCGACCTTGTAGCGTTCGACGATGAAGCACGGCGAGGAGAGCAGCACCTCGCAGGCGGGATGCGGCATGGCTTCATGCGGCATAATCTGTGGATCGACCCAACCCGCGCAGGTCTTCTCGCGGATGGCGGCCATGCCTTCCTCCAGGTGGAGCTGGCGCGGGCGTCCGTAGTCGTAGAGGCGATAGGTGATGTCGGAGTTCTGCTGGGTTTCCACCAGGATGGAATTGGCCCCGACGGCGTGGATCGTGCCCGCATCCACGTAGATCATCTCGCCGGCGCGCACGTCCTGCCAGTTCAGCATGTGCTCGGCCTGGTTCGCCTCGATGGCCATGCGGAACATTTCGCGGGTGATGCCGGGACGCAGGCCAAGACCGACCTGGGCTCCCTCGACGGCGCGAGCCACATACCAGCATTCCGTTTTGCCGCACGCCTGGCCAACGCGGCGCGCACCTTCGTCGTCGGGATGCACCTGCACGCTGAGCTTTTGGCGGGGATAGAGAAACTTGATGAGCAGCGGAAAACGCGCCGCCTCGGGTGCGGCCTCGCCCGTCAGCGCGGCCCCGTGGGTGAGAGCCAGGTCGCGCAAGGTTTGCCCGGCCAGAGGGCCGTTGGCGACACGGCACTCTTCGCCGGTCAGCCAGACCTCGCCAATCGGCTCGACTTCAACACCACGGTTGAAGTAGGGACGCAGATCGCGCGTCCCCCAGACCCGCTCGTAAAACTCCGGAAGCATGAGAAATGGATACAAGGCCGACATGTTGGATGCACTTCTTCTAATGTACGTCGCGATGTAAGCCGCTCAAGAACTGCGAAAGACCCACATCTGCCAAATGCGGCAGATGTGGGGCACCTTGCGTGGAAACAAGAACAAGTACCAAAGTCCGCCGGGCGTTGCTTCCCAGATTAGCGCCGCAAAAACGCGGCGCGGAACCTGGGGCACCCGACTGATTTTGCCATTACAGCGAAGCGAAGAAGCTGCGCACGCGGTCCAGTCCGCGGTCGATCTCCGTAGCCGAGGTGGCGTAGGAGAAGCGGATGTGGCCGGGCAGTCCGAAGGCCTCGCCGGGAACGCCGACTACGTGGCCTTCGCGCAGCAGCCGCGAGGTGAGCGTGGTGGTGTCGATGCCGGCGCGAGCCGCTACGGCACTGACGTCGGGGAAGGCATAGAAGGCACCCTCGGGCAGGTTGCACTTGACATCGGGAATGGCGCGCAGCCCGGCGACGATGCGGTCGCGCAGCTGGATGTACTCGGTGCGCATTTCGGCCACGCACTGCTGCGAGGCGGTCACCGCGGCGAGGCCGGCCTTCTGCACAATCGAGGTCGGGTTCGACGTGGACTGGCTCTGTAGCTTCTGCAGCTGGCCGACCACCGCCTTGGGCGCCATGGCAAATCCGAGACGCCATCCGGTCATGGAATAGGTCTTGGAGAGCGAGCCCATCAGCAGCAGCGAATCCTTGTACTCGGTAAGCGAGCCCAGCGAGAACGGGCGCCCGGTGTAGTCCAGATAGACATAGCACTCATCGCTCATGACGTAGATGCCGCGTGCGGCGGCCAGCTTGACGATGGCGGTCAGGTCCTCGGGGGCGACGACCGCGCCGGAGGGATTGTTGGGCGAGTTGAGCAGAATGATGCGGGTGCGCGGCGTGATGGCCTTTTCGACCATCGCGGCGGTCAGGCGGAAGCCCTCGTCGGCCTGGGTCTGCACAAAGGCGCACTTGCCGCCGCAGTACTCCACCATGTCCTTGAAGGAAACCCAGTACGGCACCGGGATGATGACCTCGTCGCCGTGGTCGATGAGCACCTGGAAGGTGTTGAACAGGGCGCTCTTGCCGCCGGTGGTGACAATGGTCTCGTCCCAGCTGTAGTTGGAGGCGAAGTCCTGCTTGTGGCGCGCGGCGATGGCCTCGCGCAGTTCCTTGATTCCGGCCACCGCGGTGTACTTGGTGAAATTCTTGTGGATGGCGTCGATCGCGGCCAGCTTGATGTGTTCGGGGGTGGCGAAGTGCGGCTCACCGGCGCCGAAGTCCACCAGGTCCACTCCCTGCGAGCGGAGGGTGGTGGCGTCATTGTTGATGGCCATGGTGGCCGAGATTTCGATGCGGCCGATGCGGGCCGTGAACGGGGAAGCTCCTACGGTAGATGCCATTGATATTCCTTTCGAATCGAGTGCGTTATGAATTGCGTCCCATCCCTTGCCAGGACGCGGTACTTATTTGGAAACCGGCCCGGCCACCCCGA
Organism: uncultured Acidobacteriota bacterium; assembly: GCA_963742165.1. Classification (GTDB taxonomy): domain Bacteria; phylum Acidobacteriota; class Terriglobia; order Terriglobales; family Acidobacteriaceae; genus TOLSYN. The sequence goes on from CAVUKX010000003.1 coordinate 257,156, forward strand.
GGCGTGTTCGCAGGCGGCTCTCCACCGAGGCGGGCAACATGCCGTGGAGTGTGCCGCCCAGCGAGGCGATCTCGCGCACCAGCCGCGAACTGAGGTAGGAATACGCTCCGGCGGGCATCATGAAAACCGTCTCCAGGCTGGAATCGAGCTTGCGGTTCATCCAGGCCATCTGCAGTTCGTACTCGTAATCGCTGACCGCGCGGATGCCGCGCAGCACCGCCTGTGCGCCCAGGCTTCGAGCATAGTCCACAAGCAAGCCTTCAAAGGTCTCGACCCGGACATTGCTCCACTGGGCAGTGCACTCGATCAGCATCTCCTGCCGCTCCCCCACGGTGAACAGCGGGGTCTTCTCCGAGTTGCGCAGAACCGAGACGATCAGCTCGTCGAAGATCCTCGCTCCCCGCTGGATCAGGTCGAGGTGGCCGTTGGTCGGCGGATCGAAGGTACCAGGATAGATCGCAATGACTCGCTTCAATGTCCCTCGAAACTGCCGAAGCTCGGTACTGCCCCAGTACGCGGCGCAAACAAAGCTAATATTATGCCCCGTTCCGGAGGCGAAGCAACCCCTGATCGCTGGTGCCCCATATCTGCCCGCCCTTGGCAGATGTGGGGCCGTTGACTTTGTCCGGCTTTTCTGTCCCGGCCAGGGGCAGGCACGGAAAAGCTGAGCTGCCGGACGGAGCTGGCTGCTACCGGTAACGCTGCGCTGCCCCGGGTTTTGAGAGACAATGGAGGCGCACTGCAAAAGGCCAACCACGGCATGAGCCTTCTCGACCGGACCACGCTGCGCATTCTGTTCACGATTCTGGCCACCTCGGCGCTGCTCGCCTTTGTGTGGCTGGCGCGCAAACCGTTGCTGGTGTTCCTGTTCGCCATGCTGTTTGCCTACCTGCTGGAGCCGCTGGTGGCGCGGCTGCAGCGCTGGCTGCATTGCGGCCGGGGCACCGCCATCGCCGTAACCTACGTGACCATGCTGGCGGCCCTGCTTACCGTGGGACTGCTGGTGGGACCGCGCGTGGCGGAGCAGGGGCAACACCTGTATGAGTCCAGCCCGGAGCTTTACAACAAGGTCGCAAGCGGAAACATTGCCTTCCAGGTAGGCAAGGCGCGGGGCTGGAGCCAGCAGACGCAGGCGGGGGTGCAGCAGTTCATCGCGGGACACCGCGACCAGGTCTTCCGCGCCGTGAGCGCACAGGGCGAAAAGGTTACGGAGATCGCCGGCAATGCGCTCTGGCTGGTGCTGATTCCAATTCTCGCGATATTTTTTCTGCAGGGAAAAAGCCGCTTTGCCCGGGGCCTGGAGAGCCTGCTCGACGATCCTCACAGCCGCCGGTTGCTCGGCGAGATCATGGGAGATCTGGATGAGATGCTCTCCCACTTTGTGCGGGCGCAGGTGTATCTTGCGGCGATCTCCGCAACGGTCTACCTGGTCGCGCTCACGCTGATGCGGGTGCCTTACTCCTGGGCGCTGGGTGCACTGGGAGGGTTGCTGGAGTTTATCCCCTTTGTGGGGCCGGTGGTGGCGGCCGCGATAATTCTGGCCGTCAGCTTTGGATTGAACTACGGACATCTGGGGATGGTGCTGCTGTTCCTGCTGCTGTGGCGCGGGTTGCAGGATTACGTGGTCTCGCCGCGCGTGCTCGGCGGACGGGTGGAGGTGGATCCGCTGGCGGCGATCTTCGGTGTGCTGGCCGGAGGGGAAATCGCGGGCGTGGTCGGAATCTACTTCGCCGTGCCGGTGATGGCCGCGGCGCGAATCCTATGGATTCGCTGGCGGCAGCGCAGCCAGGGCGAAGGTACGGACGGCCCGATACAGGGCTCGTAACACCCGGAGACTACCCCAGCTTCCGGACATCAACCGGTTCTGAAAGGGCACAACCGTTTTGAAAGGGCACGACTTCAGTCGTGCCGCAAGAAAGGCTCATTTCACTCGGCTTTAGCCGCTGAGGGAAACGCCCTTCAGACGCCTCAAGCCATTGATGAGACCGCATCTAACCTGATTCCGCTCCCTCAATCGACACCTTCACACATTCTTCATTGGCTATTCATTCGTCTGCAACCGTCTTCCCCTACTCTTGAGCCGATAAGCAGAGTGAGAGTTCAGCCGAAGGAACGGATGACGGAACTATGGATTTGATTTTGGAAGTACGTACTGGCCGCAAGCGGGTGACCATGGCCTGCCATGGCAAGCTGATCGGAGGCGAAGAAGGCGATGCCTTCCGGCGGAGCGCTCTGCTGCTGATGGGCGCGTTCGACAAGATAACCATCAATTTAGCGGGAGTGCGCAGCGCGGACTGCGGCGGGCTGGGCAGCCTGGCCTCGGTGCTGGCACACGCGGTGGAGAAGGGCAAGCAGGTGCACATGATCCACCCCAGCCCGATGTTGACCGAGATGCTCCACGCGGCCGGCCTGGAGCAATTTTTGGAGTTGCACGCACCTGCGGCGCCGACGGCGGTGAGCAGCCTCGACGCGGCTGTTGCCTGAGGCCGAGAACAACAAACAGGTCTATTTCCCCGGCAACTGCGGCGGAGATGCAAGAGGGGCGGAGATGATCTCCGCCCCTCTTGTTCTAAAGGTTAGCGCCTGCTTATCCCATCTTAGCCAGCGCAAAATCGCTACGTCGCCTAGGCTTGGGCTACCCTAAGCACGAGTACTGTCTGCCCTTGATCCTCGCTACTTTTTCTAGGCACGGCGGCTTTGGCTGCGGCGACTTCCCTGGGCGAGACGGGCGCCGGTTCGGCGGGCGCCTCGGCGGCGGCACGATCCAATCCCAGAGCCGCGCGAACCGCAAGCTCGATGCGGGCGGAGATGTCCTTGTTTTCCTTGAGGAAGTTCTTGGTGTTCTCGCGGCCCTGGCCGATGCGTTCGCCATTAAAGCTGTACCAGGCGCCGGACTTCTCCACGATGTTGCGCTCCACCGCCACATCGAGCATGTCGCCTTCGCGCGAGATGCCTTCGCCGTACATGATGTCGAACTCCGCCTCGCGGAAAGGGGCAGCCGTTTTGTTTTTGACGATCTTGACCTTGGTGCGCGAACCGACGACCTGGTCGCCGTCCTTGATGGCCGCGATGCGGCGGATATCGACGCGCACCGACGAGTAGAACTTGAGGGCGCGTCCGCCGGTGGTGGTCTCCGGGTTGCCGAACATGACGCCGATTTTTTCGCGGATCTGGTTGATGAAGATGAGGCAGGTGCGCGACTTGCTGACCGTGCCGGTGAGCTTGCGCAGGGCCTGCGACATGAGCCGGGCCTGCAGACCCATGTGGCTGTCGCCCATCTCGCCGTCGAGCTCGGCCTTGGGAACCAGGGCTGCGACCGAGTCCACTACCAGCACATCGATGGCTCCGGAGCGGACCAGGGCTTCGGTGATTTCCAGGGCCTGCTCGCCGTAGTCGGGCTGCGAAACCAGCAGGTTGTCCACATCCACGCCGAGGCGCTTGGCATAGGCCGGGTCAAGGGCGTGCTCGGCATCCACAAAGGCCGCCATGCCGCCGGCCTTCTGGGCTTCGGCGATGATCTGCAGGCTGATGGTGGTTTTGCCCGAGGACTCAGGGCCAAAGACCTCGATGACGCGTCCGCGGGGAACTCCGCCCACGCCGAGCGCGGCGTCAAAGGAGATGCTGCCGGTGGAGATCACCGCGATGGGAACGATGGGCCCCTTGGCGCCCAGGCGCATGATGGAACCCTTGCCAAACTGCTTTTCGATCTGAGAGAGCGCAAGATCAATTGCGTGGGACCGGTCGTCGGCCATGAAGCACTCCTTGCCTGCCGCCTTGTGGCGTGTGGGCTGCGATGATTTTAGCGAATGATGAGAACGGCTGGCGAGAGAATAGCACAGAGCAAAGGGCGAAGAAAAGGAGAACAACGGATGCGGTGATGTCAACCGCCCCACATTCGCCAAAGGAAGGCGGATGTGGGCCACCCGCGCACACTGGGTCTTCTGACACCGGTCATCTCTGCAGCAGGTCCACCGGCTCGTGGATGTCGGTTACGCGGAAGTACTTGGCCAGCGCGGGATGGCGTTCGGCGACGCGTTCGTACATCTGGTAGGCCACGCTGCGGTAGCTCCAGTGGCCGGCGACGCCGGTGCGCAGCTCGCTGATGTAAACGGCTTCGGCAAAATCCATCTTGAAGAGGGTGCGCTTTAGGTAGCCCAGAGGTAGCAGATACTGCGCGGGGTGCGGGGTCTCTCCGCGTGCGGCGAGGGCGTCGGCAAGGTGGCGTCCGGCGTCGGCGGCGCGCTGCATGGCCTCGGCGTAGAGCGCGGCGTGGCCCGCTTCGCGGATCTCGCGCGGGGTGTCGAAGCCGTGGGCGAAGCTGTACTCCTGGTGAATCTGCACGCAGCGGCGATGGCGGTGCAGATCGCGATAGGCGCCGATGTCCATGAGAATGTCAAAGCGGAACTTTTGCCCGGCGCAGAAGGGGCGCAGCAGCTCGTCGTGGCGTCCGCGATGGCGCATGCCGAGGTCGATGATCTCCTCGCGCTGGCGGAAGCCGAGGGCGGCCACCGCTTCGCGCAGCTGGCGGTAGGGGTGGCGCGAATGTTCGTAGAGCAGCGTGGTGGCCAGCTCGATTTCCAGCGGCTCGTCGTCGAGCAGATCGACCTCGGGCGCGGGAGCAATCTCCTGGCCGAGCATCAGCTCCGCCTCGGCCTGCGCCAGCGCCTTGCGTGAGGCGAGCTCGTAGGCGCTGGGCTCGGCGTGTTTGACCAGGGTGGGCGAGACATGGGTTTCGCGCAGCAGTTCGGCGCGGGCTCGCTCGCCGAGAGCAGCGTCTTTTCCGTCCAGGGCGGCGGCGATGGCGTCCACCAGCGAGCGGCGCCTGGAGGAGTTCACGTCCCAGGCGGGGCCGCGCGCGGCCTGCTTCATGCGTTCGCCCAGCTGCCGCACCTCCTCATAGGGACTGCCCAGCAGGCGCGCAACCTGCGTCTCCAGGGTGCGCGCGTTCACGATCTGGCCGAGCGAAGTATTGGTGGCCAGCGGCAGCAGGTAGCGGGAGATATCGAAGGCGCGGGCGCGCATGGTGCGGTCGTAGGTTTCCTGCGGCATCTCCGCCGGTTTGGGCGTCTTCGAGGTCAGATATTCGAAGTTGAGCTCGCTGAACTTGCGGTACTCGGAAAAGAGGAACTCAATGGTTTCCTCGAAGAGCTGGTGCTCGGCGGGCTCGTGGAACGGCGGCGTGTAGTGGCCGCTCTTGCGGAAATCCTGATAGCGGGTGGAGCGCTCCTGGCCGTCCCAGCGGGTCTCATCGACCACCACGGTGGCGGCCAGCAGGGAGAGCCGCTCGATGGCCATGGCCACGTGGGCCAGGTCGGCAATGGAGCGGTGGCCGTACTGGAAATAAAAGGTATTGAGAAACTTCTCCGCCTTCTGCTCGTTGAGCTCGGCCAGCGACTCCTTCATGGAAAGCGCCGAGCGGGAGTACTTGGCCATGGCGTAGGCCTGCACCTCCGGGTCCGCGCCATGGATGCAATAGACCTGGGTTTCCAGGGACGACTCCAGGGACGACTGCGATGGCGATTCGGTGGACGTTTCGGCGGCGACAGGCTCGGAGCTGGGCGAAGGAGGAGTGCCGGAGGCGGGAACGGTCATGCGCTTGATTTTGACGCAAAGCCGCCGGATTTGCCAACCCGGATTCGGCGCGATTCCCGGACGGGAGCGGCGGAATCCGGCGAGAATGAAGTTGGCGGAGGAATTCCTGTGCAGCGCGGCGCGGATTTGGGCTACGCTTTTAGGTCTGGGGCAAACAACGTGGAGCCGGAGTTTCAAACCCAATTCGTCACCGCGGGCAGCCTGCTTTACTCGGTGGAGCACCGGCCATGGCTGCCGCCCGACGGCCAGTGGCTCTTCTCGCAGAGCTGGAACGACGTGCTGTTTGCTGCACTTCGCGATGGATCCAACCGTGCTGCGGCCGCTGGTGCCGGAGGCGTTGACCCTCGAGCTTTATGACGGGGTCGCGTGGCTCACCCTGTCGCCCTTCTGTACCAGCCACCTGCGTCCCAGTGGAGTTCCGCCTTTGCCCAAGCTGTCATTTTTTCCGCAGGTGAATGTGCGCACCTGCGTGAGCAGGGACAACAAGCCGGGGACCTTCAATTTGAGCGCGGATGCAGCCAGTCTATCGGCGGTGTGGTTTGCCCGGGTCTTCTTCCGGATACCGTACTGGCACGCGGCGATCCAGGTGAGCGGCGCGACCATGAAGGCGCGCCGGGCGACCAAGAGCACGAACCCACATCTGCCAACTGCATCCGATGTGGGGCACCGGAGGAGATGATTCGCTTCCGCTCCCGCCGCCTGCATGGCCCGGCCGCACTGAGCGGCCCGGCGACCATCGATGTGGCGTACACCCCCGCGGGCACGGCGGAGCGGGCGAGGCCGGGGAGTCTCGACGAATTTCTGATTGAACGCTATTGCGTGTATTCCTGCCACCGCGGAAAGCTGTATCGCACCGAGTTGCATCACCAGCCGTGGCCGCTGCAGCAGGCCGGCGTGGAGTTGCAGAGCAACAGCCTGGCCGAACCGCTGGGGCTGAGCCTGCCGCTCCAGCCGGACCTCTGCCATTTTTCCCGTTGCAACAAGCTTTTGACCTGGGCCCCGGAGCGGGTGCAACTCACGCGCTAACTCAAAGGCCGTCGCCTCCGCTGCGCGATGGAAACAGAAGATAGGACGCCGAGATCGAGAGCAGGATCATCCAGGCCAGGGTGGCGCGCTCCGCGTCATTTTCAACCCGCAATGTATGCATTGGGGCAAACAGGTGCAGCGCGAAGATGATCGCGCCCACCACGGAGCCAGCCACGCTGATGGCCGCTCCGAAACGGCCCGCCAGCAGCACCAGCACCGCAGCGAACAGGAACGGAGCCGCCAGCTTCCAATTGCTGCGGGAGAAAAGCTTGACGAACGCGAAGGCGCACAGGGCGCTGAGAACGATTCCGAGACAGGACTGCAGAGTGCAAAACAACTTAGTCTTCATGTGTCTTCTCTGCGGAAAGGAATCTGCTGTACGACACCCCTACCATGGCATGGATCCAGAGCTGGTTGGTCAAAAATCGAGAGCACAAGTACCACTTTGAAACACCTACTCCGAGGCGATCATGAGCTAAACGAAACCTAAAATCGTGCGGCAGCCTTCGATTTCGCTCGCAGGATGCGCAACGAGTATCGGAGAATGGTGTGGTTGAACCCGCCGCGCCAGTCGCTCGCGCTGCACCACGGATGACCCACTGATGCCTCATGGAGCCGACTCACTTCTATTGCAGTTGTTTACCATCTTCGTCTGGGCGAAGGTGTTTGGAGAGCTGTTCGAGCGGTTGCGTTTGCCGGCGGTGCTGGGCGAGATTCTCGCGGGCGTAGTGCTGGGCCCCTATGCCACCCGCTTTATTCTGCCCGGCGACACGATCTACTCCATCGCCGAAATCGGCGCGGTCTTTCTGCTCTTCACGGTTGGACTGGAGACCTCGCCCAGCGATTTTATCCGCGTCGGCAGGCTCAGCCTGCGCGTGGCCGCGGCCGGAATCATCCTGTCCTTCGCCGCGGGCTTTCTCTTCCTGCGCTGGCATGACGAGCCGGCCCATGAGGCGGCCTTCGTGGCCGCCGCCATGGTTGCCACCAGCGTCGGCGTCACGGCGCGCGTGCTGCGCGACCTCCATGCGCACAAGCTGCGCACCGCGCAGATCATCCTGGGCGCGGCGGTGTTTGACGATATCCTCGGCATGTTGTTGCTGGGCATCCTGGTGAGCACGGTGCGCGGCGGCGGCGTGGAGTGGGTACACCTTGGGCTGGTTGCGGCCGAAGCCATCGGCTTCGCCGTGTTCATGATTTTCATCGCGCCCAAGGTGGTGAACCGCCTGGAACCCGGCATACAGCAGATGCAGACCAAGGATGCGCCCCTGGTGCTTGCCTTGGCGCTTTGCCTCGGACTCTCGGTGGCCGCAAGCCACATCGGCATGGCGGCCATCATCGGCGCCTTCTTTGCCGGGCTGGCCTTTGCGGACTATTCGCCGCGCTGGAACCTGGAACCGCGCGTCCAGGCCATTAATCAGTTCCTGGCGCCGTTCTTCTTCTTCACCATGGGATCGCGCCTGGACCTGTCGGTCTTTTCCCGATCGGTCGTGCTGGTGGCCATCGCGCTGTCCCTGCTGGCCATCGTCACCAAAATCGTTGGTTGCGCTCTGCCCCTGTGGGGCGAGGGCTGGCGCAGCATGTTGCAGGTGGGAGTCGGCATGACGCCGCGCGGCGAAGTCTCCCTCATCGTCGCCCTCCTCGGCCTGCAGATGAACATGATTTCGCAGCGCGCCTACGCGCTGGTCATCGTTATGACCGCCGTGACCATCATGGTGCCGCCGCCGTTTCTCAAGATGCTGTTTGCGCCCGCCAGCCCCGGCGGCGGCGCACCGGCCGGCGAGGAGCCCGCCGAAGTACAGGTCACCGGGCAGTTGGGATAACCCCTGACGCCGGTCAGTTATAATCCGCTAGGTTTCGATTGCACTGATTTTCATTTGAACCATGAGGTGATCTATGGAGTCCCTGCAAGGACACGTGGCGCTGGTGACCGGAGCATCCCAGGGAATTGGCCGGGCCTGCGCCGTAACGCTGGCCAAGGCGGGCGCTACCGTGGCGCTGGCCGCGCGCAATGAAGAGAAGCTGAAGGACGCGGTGGCGCAGATCGAGCGCGAGGGCGGCAAGGCCGCGGCATTCCGACTCGACGTGTCATCGGAAGAAGCCATTAAATCCACGGTAAAAGAGATCACCGCCGGACTGGGAAAGATCGACATTCTGGTGAACAATGCCGGGATCACGCGCGACGGGCTGCTGCTGCGCATGAAGCGCGCCGACTGGGACGATGTGATGACCACCAACCTGAGCGCTCCCTTTCTGCTGATCCAGGCCGTGCTGAGCGGCATGATGAAGCAGCGCTGGGGCAGGATCGTCAACATCACCTCCGTGGTGGGGGAGATCGGCGCGGCGGGGCAGGCGAACTACGTCGCTTCCAAGGCCGGACTGATCGGACTCACGCTCTCGGTGGCGCGCGAGGTTGCCTCGCGCAATATCACCGTCAATGCCGTCGCTCCCGGCTACATCACCACGGCCATGACCGAAGTGCTGACGGATGCGCAGAAGCAGGCGGTTACCGAGCAGATTCCCCTGGGGCGGCACGGCACCGACGCCGACATCGCCAGCGCAGTACGCTTCCTGGCCAGTGTGGAGGCAGGCTACATAACCGGCCACGTGCTCGACGTGAACGGCGGATTGCGGATGGGCTAGAGCGGTTCCCGAGATGAAGTGTCCCGAAGCCGCGGGCCATGGGCTGTTGCGACCATCAGGGAGCAACAGCAGGGCACAATTTCGAGAGGATATGGCTTCTCGGGAACCGCTCTGATGGAGAGCCGTGCTCACTTACTACATAACGGATCGAAGCCAGTTTGCGGGAGGTGAAGCGGAGCGCAGGGCTCAGCTTCTCCGCACCATTCGCCAAGCTGCCGCCGCGGGTGTCGATTACATTCAGCTGCGTGAAAAAGACCTCTCGATCCGGGAACTGGAGCAACTCGCCCGCGAAGCCCTGCAGGCGGTCCGCGGCGAAGGATCTTCGAGGTTGCTGATCAACCATCGCACGGATGTGGCGCTGGCGGTTGGCGCCGACGGCGTGCACCTGACGGGCCTCGATATCGCCGCCTCGGACGCGCGCGCGCTGGCCGCCGGACATGGCGCGGCACAAAAGGCGGGAGACATGGAGCGGCCGTTTCTGGTGGCCGCCTCCTGCCACTCGGCCGAACAGGTGCGGCTGGCCGAGGCGCATGGAGCGGATTTCGCGGTGCTTGCGCCGGTGTTTGAAAAGGTGAGCGCGGAAAATGCCACTCGAATCAGGGATGGAATCGGGCTCGACGAGCTGCGCCGCGCGACCCAACCCGACCAGCGTCCCGATCTGCGGGTGGAAGCCGGCGACAGCCGCAGGAGTTTCGCCGTCTTTGCCCTGGGAGGCGTGGACGTGGAGCGCGCCCGGCTTTGTGCCGAGGCAGGCGCAGCCGGTATCGCAGGAATCCGCATCTTCCAGCAATCTTCTGATCTGCCGGCTCTGATCCGCTCGCTCCGCCTGCTTTAGAGCAAGCCCGCTAAACTGCCGGCCCCTGCGCTGCAAGCTTTTCCGCAGCCCCACATTTGCCAGAAGCAGGCAAATATGGGCCACCCGGCCGGAACTGGCGGGTGCCCCAGGTTCCGCGCCCTGAAGTTGGGCGCTAACCTGGGAGAGCAGAATGTTCGGCATACAGCGAATCGGGAACCGCTCTAAGCCCCGGAGGGCGTGAGCCAGCGGGTCAACATCCCCAGCAGCGCCAGTAGCAGCGCTCCCCAGAATGCGGGCGCAAAGCCGCGCACCACGAAGCCGCGCACCAGGCCGGAGACGAACATCAGCATCAGGGCGTTGATGACCAGCAGAAACAGGCCGAAGGTAAGGATGGTGAGAGGAAAGGTCACAATCTTCAGAATAAGGCCGAGTGTGGCATTCACCAGTCCGATGACCAGCGATGCGATGAGCGCCGAGCGCAGGCCATCCACCTCAAAGCCTGGCACCAGGCGGGAGACCACCAGAAGCAATACCGCACTGATAATCCATCTCACGAGCAAAGAGATCATGGCGATTCAGATGCCTTTCCGGCGCGGGTAGTGATCGGCCCGGCCTGTGCTACGGATTTTCCTGCATTTACGGCTCAGCTTCCGTTCAACCCTGGCCCTGCGAAACCTTCTCGATATCCAGGTGCAACAGATATTCCTTGAACGCCGGGCCCAGGTCCTCGCGCTGCAAGGCGTACTCGACGTTTGCCTTCAGGAAGCCGAGCTTGTCTCCGGCGTCATGGCGCTTGCCTTGAATGACCAAGCCATAGATTTTTTCATACTTCAGCAGGCTCTTCATGGCGTCGGTCAGTTGCAGTTCACCTCCTGCGCCCGGCTTTATGCTCTCGATCATCTCGAAGATGCGCGGGGTGAGCACATAGCGGCCGATGATGGCCAGATTCGAGGGAGCGTCTTCGAACTTCGGCTTCTCGACCATGTCGGTGATCTCATAGAGCCGGCCGTTGAAGCCCGGCACCAGCTTGGCGTCCAGCACGCCGTAGGCCGAGATCGCCGCGCCATCGACGATCTGGGTTGCGATGACCGAGGCCTGCTTCTCATCGAAGACCTCGATCAACTGGCGCAGGCAGGGATTGTCGGGCGAATCCACCAAGTCGTCGGGCAGGATGACGCCGAACGGCTCGTTGCCCACCAGCCTCTTTGCCATCAAGACGGCGTGCCCCAGACCGAGCGGCTCCTTCTGGCGGCAGGTGCTGACGTGCGCCATGCGCGCCACCTGTTGCGCGGTTTCCAGCAGGGAGGATTTGTTGCGCTTGGCGAGCGAGTGCTCCAACTCGAAGCTGATGTCGAAATGGTCTTCCATCAGGACCTTGCCGCGACCGGTCACAATGATGATTTCGTCGCAGCCGGAGGCGATGGCCTCCTCCACGCCATACTGAATGATCGGCTTATCCACCACCGGCAGCATCTCTTTGGGCATGACCTTGGTGGCCGGCAGAAACCGCGTGCCCATGCCCGCCGCCGGAAATACCGCCTTGCGAACTTTCAGGTTCATCGTTTCACTCGGTACGGTCGGGATGAGGACAGATCATTGTATCGCGGCGAGCACTGCCCAGCACTACTTGGAATGCACTCTCCAGAGTTGGATGCATACCCTGCCGGATGAGTTACGCGCCAAACTCATTGCGGGCATTCCGGCAGACATCCCCTGCTTGGCGTTTTCCATCAGAGAATTGGGCCAAAAGTGAAAGAGGCTTCAAGAAGTGGGCCCAGGAAATGTGGATGCAGGAGGCGATCCGAAGGGCAGAACAACATCGACAGACGAGAGGTTGTTCTGCCGAGTCCATGCCGATCGCAATCCAAGACGAAAGGATTTTCTCATGGCAGGAAAAAACACAGCGGTATTTGGAATCTATGTGAACTACTCAGGTGCGGAGAGTGGCGTCGATGCATTGAAAGCGGCAGGGTTCCGGAACACGGACATTTCGGCGTTATTTCCCGATAACCAGGGATCGAAGGATTTTGCTCACCAGAAAAACACCAAAGCACCGGAGGGCGCCACGGCGGGCGCCAGCACCGGAGCCGTGGTGGGCGGCGCGCTGGGCTGGCTGGTAGGCATTGGAGCGCTGACCATTCCGGGGTTGGGACCCTTCATCGCGGCGGGTCCCATCGTTGCGGCTTTGGCCGGTGTCGGCGCCGGTGGAGTGGTTGGAGGGCTGACCGGGGCTTTGATCGGAATGGGAATTCCGGAATACGAAGCCAAGCGCTTTGAAGGCCGGGTAAGAAATGGAGGGATTCTGGTTTCCGTCCATTGCGATAGTTCCGACTGGACGAAGCGCGCGAAGGAAGTTCTGCGTCAGACCGGTGCGCAGGATATTGCCTCGACCGGGGAGGCGTCTGCCGACTTCGCCAAGAGCGACCGGCCGCTGCCACGCACTGGCACCGGAGGATAGGCAAAGACTGAAAGCAGAGCTCGTCTGGCGGTCGTACACACTTACGCGGGGGCGAGCTCCGCTTCCAGGCCTTCCAGCAGTTTGCGCAGCCCGTTCAGCACCTCGTCGGGACGCGACGCCTTGAGCGAAAACTTGAGGACCCCTTGCGGGGTAAAGACCACGCCCTTGTGCCGGGCCACCAGCTGCATGATCTTCTGCGGATCGGCCTCGGCGGTGGGACAGAACTTGATGCTGACCTGGTCGCGTTTGCGCTCGATGGCGGCCACGCCCAGGCGCTGGCACTCCAGCCTGAGGTGCGCATACTGCAGCAGGTGCTGCACCTCCGGCGGCAACTCGCCGTAGCGGTCGCGCAGCTCGGCTCCCACGTCGCTGAGCTGCTTTTCGTCCTCCACGGCCGCGGTGCGCTTGTAGATGCGCAGGCGCTGGTTTTCCTCGGGAATGTATTCGTTGGGGATGCGGATGTTCAGGCCCAGGTTGAGCGCCGTGTCCGGTACCTCCTGCACGGTTTCACCCTTGAGCTCGCGGATCATCTGCTCCAGCATGGTGGTGTACATCTCAAAGCCGACGGCCTCGATGTGTCCGCTCTGCTGGCCGCCCAGCAGGTTGCCGGCGCCGCGCAGTTCCAGGTCGAGCGCCGCGATTTTAAAGCCCGCGCCCAGGTCGCTGAACTCCTTGAGCGCCGCCAGCCGCCTGCGCGCCACGTCATTCAACTCGCGGTCCGGAGGCACCAGCAGATAGGCATACGAGCGCCGGTTGGAGCGGCCCACGCGGCCGCGCAGCTGGTAGAGTTCGCTCAGCCCGTGCCGGTCGGCGCGGTTGATGAGGATGGTGTTGCACAGCGGAATGTCGAGCCCGTTTTCGATAATGGTCGTGGCAACAAGGATATCGGCCTCATGGCGCATGAAGGCCAGCATGATCTTCTCCAGCTCGCCTTCGCCCATCTGTCCGTGGCCCACCAGAATGCGCGCCGCGGGCACCAGTTCGCGGAGCTTGGCCGCGATTTCATAGATTGACTCCACGCGGTTGTGGACGAAATAGACCTGGCCACCGCGCTCCAGCTCCTGCTCGATGGCCGAGCGGATCAGCTTCTCGTCCCAGACCGCAACCACCGTCTGGATCGCCAGCCGGTCGCGCGGCGGGGTTTCGATCACGCTCATGTCGCGCAGCCCCAGCATGGACATGTGCAGGGTGCGCGGAATCGGCGTGGCCGACATGGTCAGCACGTCCACCTGCTTGCGCAGCTGCTTCAGCCGCTCCTTGTGGCGCACGCCGAAGCGCTGCTCCTCGTCGATGATGACCAGGCCAAGGTCGGGGAAATTCACGTCCTTGGAGAGTACGCGGTGGGTGCCCACCAGAATGTCCACCTTGCCGTTCTCCACCTTCTCGACGATTTCCTTCTGCTGCCGTGGAGTGCGGAAGCGCGAGATCATCTCGATGTTGACCGGGAAGGCGGCAAACCTGCGCTTGAATGTCTCATAGTGCTGGAAGGCAAGCACCGTGGTGGGCGCCAGCACGGTGACCTGCTTGCTGTCGTTCACCGCCTTGTAGGCGGCGCGCATGGCCACCTCCGTTTTGCCATAGCCCACGTCACCGCAGAGCAGGCGGTCCATGGGCTGCGCGCCTTCCATGTCGCGCTTGATATCCTCGACGGCCGCCACCTGGTCGTCGGTAGGGACGTAGTCGAAGGCGTCTTCAAACTCGCGCATGAACTGGGTGTCGCCCGAGTATTGAAATCCCTGCGCGGTCTTGCGCTGCGCGTAGAGCTTGAGCAGTTCGTCGGCCATGTCCTGCATGGCCTTCTTCACCCGCGCCTTGGTCTTGACCCACTGCTGCGAGCCCAGGCGGTTCAGCACCGCGTTGCCGCCTTCGGCCGAGCGGTACTTCTGCACCAGGTCCAGGCGGGTCAGCGGGACGTAGAGCCGCGCGCCCTCGGCGTATTCCAACACCATGAACTCGGCCTGCGAGCCATCGGCCTGCGGAATCTGCCGCAAGCCCTGGTAGCGGCCAATGCCGTGCTCCACGTGCACCACGTAATCGCCCAGCGTGAGGTCACGGAAGTCGGATAAAAACGCCGATGTCTTGGAACGCTGCTTCGGCTGGCGCGGCGCGCCCGCCTCGGAGTCGTCGAACAGATCGTTGGCGCCGAACAGCACCAGCCTCGCATCGGGCAGCGCCACTCCCTCGGGCACGTACCCCTGCACCAGCGCGGCTGCCGCGCTTTCGTCGTTAAAGTAGGTGGCCTCCTCGCTGACGCTCGCGGCGCGGCCTCGCGTTCCCAGCCGATAGGGGAGCTGATATTCGTTGAAGATATCGGCCAGCCGTTCCAGCTCTCCCATGGAACCAGCGGCCAGCACCACGCGTTCGCCCGCCGCAGATAGCTTCTTCACTTCCTCCAGCAGCTTGGGCACTGCTCCGTGGAAGCGCGGCGTGGGATGGGAGCTGAACTGCACCAGTTCGGTGCCATCGCTCGATTCCAGTCCGAGTTGCTCCACGTCCAGACCGCAGGTGATGGCCACGCGCGCGCGCCACGCCTCCGGTGTGAGGTACAACTCCTCGGGACGCACCAGGTTGCCGACGCCGCTGCGCTCGTGCGCATCGGTGAGACGCTGCCACCAGCTGTCGTGATCGGCCGCGAGCCGGTCGGGCTCGTCCAGCACTACGACGGCATCCGGCATCAGGTCGAAGACCGTGTTGGCGGCGCCCGCGCCATTCTCTACATAGACCGGAGCGAAGAACTCCCAGCCGGGAAAAACCGATAGCCCGCCCGCACGCGCCGCCTCGGCCAGCGCCTCTTCGCTACCGCTGACCCGCTTTCCGCTGAGGCGCGCGTGGATCGCCGCCAGCAACTCCGCTGTGACCGGAGTCTCGGTCAGGGGCAGCAGCACGGCTTCCTCCAGCCCCGCCGCGGAACGCTGCGTCACCGGATCAAACATTCGCAGCGACTCCACCTCGTCGCCAAACATCTCCATGCGCACCGGCCGCTCCATCTCCGGCGAATAGACATCCAGAATTCCGCCGCGCCGCGCATACTCGCCCTGCTGCTCCACCACGTCCGTCTGCCGGTAGCCTGCGGTGTTGAGGTGTTGCACCAGCTTCTCCAGTTCCAGCCACTCGCCTTTGCGCACCACGCGAGCCAGATCCCGGTAGTAGGCGGCATCGCGCAGGCGAATGGCCGTGGCCGCAAACGGCGCCACCACCAGCGACGCCGTACCGGTGGCGATGCGCCAGAGCGCACGCGCGCGCAGCTCCTGAATTTCAGGATGCGGAGAGAGATTTTCAAAGGGAAGCACGTCCAGCGCCGAAAGGCAGGCCACCGAATCCGGCGAGGCCGCGCCGGTCATCTCGCAGAGGCTTTGCAGCAAGGGCAGCAGCTCTTCCGCCGTGCGATTGTCGCCCACCACCAGCAGAAGCGGACGTCCGAGCGCCTTGTGCAGCAGCGCATAATGCAGGGCCCGCGCCGTCGGCGTCAGTCCGGAGACACGAATGCGCCCCGCGCCTCCCTTTAGATGGGTGCTAGCACGCTGGAAACTGGAGGTCGCTTCGGCATCCGCGAGCAGCTCGCGGACGAACGGTAGGATCATCTCGCCACCATTCTATCAGCGCCCGGTGAATCGTTGCTTAGCGTCTAGTGCTCAAAATGCAGCCGGAGAGCGAAGATGCCTGGGATTGGTCCGCGATCCTGGTTGAAGGCGGGGTCGTCCACAAACTGGTAATCCACGGTACCGCGGAAGTGCTTCGAAATTTTGTGGTCGTAGTAGAGTTCCACGTCTTTCTCCGGACCATAATTCAGAGCGCCGTCGCCAGTGAGGATGCCGACACCGCCCGCCGCCAGGAAATCCTGGTTCGCTTGCGAAATGCCGCTCGCGATGAAGGCCGCGCCGATGACGTCGTCGGGATGCTTCCACTTCTCACCCTTCATGCTTACGCCAGCCGTCGCCGTCCAGTTTGCGTCCGTGAACTCCCACGCCTCGTTCTGGCCGCAGTTCCAGCCGATGCGGGAAAACGCGCCGATGTTCTTGGTAATCTCTTGTTCCATGTTCAGCCCGAAGCCCCAGGTGTTGCGCAAGGCGTGCGTACTGTCGATTCCACCATTGGCGAGGAAATTTGCGGGCGTGCCCCAAATTGCGAGGATGGCGGGGGTATTGGCAAGAGCAACCGCCGCCTTATAGCTGCCGATGTTCGCATGGTCGTCAAAGGCCAGGAAGCGTACCGCTCCTGGATGATTCCCGATGCTGTGACGGTGTTCAAGTTCGGTCACCATTGCCCAGTCTTGGAAAATCTTACCGTCGCCTGAGTCCTGCTCGGGCGGGATCGTGAGGTACGCGCCTTCGGCAGTGAACTGATTCCTGTGTTTCGACATTTGGAACCATCCGTAGCGCAGGGTCCACTTCGGCTTGTTCCACTCAATCGCGATTCCGGTGGTAAAGCCCAAGGGGTCTGCCGGGTAATCCCAGGTCGGCATTGGCCATTAAGGCCCAGTTCATGAATTGCTCGCGCGGGTTATTGGCATAGCTGTTGTTGTCGAAGATGTCCTTCGCGCTAAACCTGCCCAGGGTAATCGTAATGCGATTCGTATCTTGTTTGCCGCGAAGGGACAGCTGATCGTCGTCCACTAATTCCTGCCTCTTGCCATCCAAATTAATGGTCTTCTGCAAGAAGAACCGCGCAATGCTAAAGTTCGGGTAGCGTATGCCCACCTTGAAACCTTCCCCGTTGGGGAAGTCGTTAATGCCGAAAGTGTTGTTCAGGCCATAGCCCTGCCAGATCAACCCATCAATATGTAATTCCGTATCCCACCCCAATCGATACCCGTAATACATATCGAACGACTGTGTCTCGCGAGCCTGACCCTGGGTCGGCAGAGTACTTCCAGTGCCCATCCACGTATAGTTAGGGTTCGTGTACTTGGCTGAGAAGGAGGGATACCCCATGCCGACCAAGGTGTATTGGACGTGGAAGTTGAATTTTTGCGGTAGCCCTTCGGCAGGGGCCTCGGTATCCGAAGCGACTGGAGCAGTATCCGGTGATTGGTTTTCCTGAGCACCTGGAGTGCCGTTTCGAGGAGCAGGGTCTTCCTTGAAGCTCTCGGCCTGTGCGGATGTCTGGGCCGGGACTGCAGATTCCTGCGCGATACAGAGCTGCGGCCGCAGCGCGCAGCAGAGGATCAACGCAAACAGTAGGTTAAACAATGATTTATTTGGCATGATAAAGGCGCAATGCGAGGATACAGACTTCTTTCTTCTCTCTTCAAGTCCCAGCCTCTCGCAATCATGACTCTGTACAAGTACGCCGGGTCTGAAAACGAAATTCCAAATCCCCGTCATGAGGCTCTCATATGCCCGGGGTAACAGCGATCCCACTTCGAGTGAGGTCACATCCGCCACTGCATTCGCCGTGCCGTACGAGTTTGGCCAAAACAACGAACGCACCCGTGCTGCGCGTTTTTTTGTTATGTTGATGAGTGGCTAAATTCCATTTTGCGGAGCAGCTTTCGTACTGCGTTGCGCTCCGCCCTGGTTGGTCCCGTGTCCCGAAAACTTGATCGTTCGCACTCCCTGCAGCAGCGCGCCGAAACTTTCTTCCCCGGCGGAGTCAACTCCCCGGTCCGCGCCTTCCGCGCCGTGGGCGGCGAACCGCCGATGATCGTCAGCGGCAGCGGCGCACACATGACCGACGCCGACGGCAACCGCTACCTGGACTACGTGCTCTCCTGGGGACCGCTGATGCTGGGCCATTGCGCACCCGCCGTCGTCGAAGCCGTGATCGACGCCGCCCGCAAGGGCACCAGCTTTGGAGCCTCCACGCCGGCCGAGGCCGATCTCGCCGAGGAAGTCATCCGGGCCTTCCCTTCGATGGAAAAGGTGCGCTTCGTCTCCAGCGGCACCGAGGCCACCATGTCGGCCATCCGCCTGGCTCGCGCCGCCACCAACCGCAAGTACATCGTGAAATTTGAAGGCTGCTACCACGGCCACAGCGACGCCTTGCTGGTGAAGGCCGGCTCCGGCGTGGCCACCTTCGGCATCCCCGGCTCGGCCGGAGTTCCCGAGGAGTTCGTGCAGTTCACCCTGGCGCTGCCCTATAACAATGTGGACGCGCTGGAAGCGGCGTTTGCCAAATTCAAAGGGCAGATTGCCTGCGTCATCATCGAACCGGTGGTCGGCAACATGGGCTGCGTGCCGCCTAAGCCCGGTTATCTGGAAGCCGTCCGCGCCCTGACCCAGCGCGAGGGAACGCTGCTGATCTTCGACGAGGTGATGACCGGCTTCCGCGTCAGCTACGGCGGCGCCCAGGAACTGTATAGCATCAAGCCCGACCTCACCACGCTGGGCAAGGTCATCGGCGGAGGACTTCCCGTCGGCGCCTACGGCGGTCCCGCCGCTCTGATGAACCAGATCTCGCCGCTCGGCCCGGTGTATCAGGCCGGAACGCTCAGCGGAAATCCCCTGGCCATGGCCGCCGGACTCGCCATGCTCAAAGCCCTCGGCAGCGGCCGCAAAACGATTTACCCCGCGCTCAACACCCTGGCCGCAAAGTTGGTCAGCGGCGTGACCCAGGCCGCCAAGGACGCAGGAATCGCGGTCACCGCCAACCAGGTCGGCAGCATGTTCACCTGGTTCTTCACCGATCACGCGGTCTTCGACTGGGACACCGCCGCTCCTTGCAACACCGAACTGTTTGGCCGCTTTCACCGCGGCATGCTCGACGCGGGCATCTGGCTTCCGCCATCGCAGTTCGAGGCCGCCTTCCTCAGCACGGCCCATACCGCGGCGGACATCGACACGACCATCGCGGCCGCGGGCAAGGTTTTTGCCGCGATGCGAGGCTAGACAACTTCTTCATGGGATTCAACCGGGCCGCCCCTTTTCGGCGGCCCGCGCCTTTGCGCACGGCATTTTTCTCCAGAAGGCGCTACCATCGATCTGACAATCCTCGGAAGGTACTCATGGCATATATTGAAAACAATCTGAACTTCGGCGAACGCATTCTGTACGCTACTCATCTGCACTGGGTCGTGCTCGTCCGCTCCATCCTGGTGGACGCAATCTTCTCCGGCGCGGGAATCGCCCTGCTGGTCTGGGCCGTTGGCGGAAAACTCACCGAGCGCGGCGAAGCGCAGACGATCGGCATGGTTGCGGTCGCCCTGATCCTTATCGGCAATCTCATTCTGGCCATCGGATGGGTCCGCCGCAGTGCATGGGAGGCGGCGGTGACCAACCGGCGCGTCATCATCAAGGTCGGGTTCCTCACCAAGCGGACGATCGAACTGTTCCTTTCCAAGGTGGAGAGCGTCGGCGTCGAGCAGACTCTGTTCGGACGAATGCTGGGCTTTGGCAGTATCACCGTCCGCGGCGTCGGTGGCACCAACGAACCGTTCAGCCACGTCGCCGATCCTTTGGAGTTCCGCCGCCAAGTGCAGCACCAGATCGAAGAGCACGCGAGCCCTTCGCAGCAAACTCAATAAAGCGGGCACGGAAGCTTTCGCACTTTGATGACCAGGCAATTGGGATGCGGGCGGCGCAGCGGCGGGTGGAAGCCAGCCGTTCGACGTCTGCACAAATTCGGTCCGATTTGAAAAGCGTAGAAGCCGGAGAGAATTCCGGACCCAGGACATCTGACCCGTTCGCAATATGCACTATACTTGAAATCCTCGTAGAGCCTGTGGCTGGCTTTCTGGAATTCGTCACAAGCATCGTAGCTTTGGCCGGAGCCCGGCATAAGCTATGGACAAGTTGCGAGGAAGGGAGCAAGTTCAGATGAATTGCCGGACGTTCCGCGATCTTTACTGCGTTTCGGTGGTCCTACTACTGTTCGCATTGGGTACGCCACCCGCAAATGCAGCCAACGTCCCGATCTCCGGCTCGTACGAGGTGATTCAACAAAGCAACGTCGGCTCCCAAACGAAAATTCTGGTGCGCTTGCATTTGACGAACCGCGGCCAGAGCCCACTCTCCGTACAGGGGATACTGCTGTCCGATTTTGGCTACCCGCCGAGCGGAGGGCCGCTTGCTTCGCCGGTTACACTGGCCCCAGGCACTTCTCAAGAAATTTCGCAGGAGTTGATGATCCCGCGGTTGCAATTCGACCAGTGGCAAAAAGGGCTTAGCCCCAGAGCAATCCTGCAAATGCAATCCAAAACAGGCGCCAGTATCACCCAGGCGATTCGAATGGAGCGCGTTCCCACCGGGAAGGGTCAGTGATCATGCTCAGACAAAAGCTTTCCTTGTCATTCTTCATCGTCGGCGCGCTCCTGCTGGGTAGCCCGGCAGCATTGAACGCTCAGTATGCGATCAACCTCTTTGCCGGCGGTGGTCCAAACAACCTGCCCGCGCTCTCTTCGAGCATTGGGGTCCCGGGTGGGATCGTGAATGACTCGCTGGGCAACACTTACATTTCAGATGTCCACTCAAATCGAGTTTTCAAGATCGACTCTACGGGCACGCTCACGGTATTTGCCGGAAACGATTCGGAGACCGGGGGCGAAGGCGGCTATTCCGGCGATGGCGGACCGGCCACCAGTGCGCAACTGGGCATTCCGGAAGGCGTCGCCGTGGACGCAGCTGGAGATGTTTTTATTGCAGACACCGACAACTCCGTAATTCGGGAAGTGGCGGTCAGCACCGGAACGATCACAACTGTGGCGGGAGTCTATTACCCGTCCAACCAGGCTTGCAATGATTCAGGGGACGGCGGCCCGGCTACCAGCGCACAACTCTGCCGGCCTGGCGGGGTCTTCGTCGACGGCTCCGGTGACATCTTTATTGCAGACACTGAAAACTCCGTGATTCGTGAGGTGGTCGCCGCCACCGGAAAGATCCAAACCGTGGCTGGAAACGCCGCCCTGGGCGCCGGTTATTCTGGCGATGGTCTTGCGGCCACCAGCGCGCAACTGAATCTTCCCAACGGTTTATTTGTGGACAGCTCCGGCAACATCTTCATCGCCGATACATACAATTCGGTCATTCGAGAAGTGGTTGCGGCAACTGGAACCATCCAGACCGTGGCCGGGTCTTATTACGCGTATGGAACCCCGGCAACGCCCACTTGCCTGTTCTCAGGCGACGGAAGCGCGCCCACGACTGCGCAGCTCTGCCTGCCGAGTGCCGTGTCCGTTGATAGCTCCGGCGACATCTTCATCGCAGATACAGGCAACGCCGTGGTTCGAGAAGTGGCCGCGGCAGCCGCGACCATCCAAACCGTAGCCGGGAACAATGCCTCGGGCGCCGGTTATTCCGGCGATGGTGGCCTGGCTACCAGCGCGCAACTGGATTTCCCTTTCGGGTTATTTGTGGATAGCTCTGGCGACATCTTCATCGCGGATTCGGATAATTACGTCATTCGCGAGGTGTCGAGCGGCACAATTCAAACGTTCGCAGGGAACCACACGGTCGCTTACTCGGGCGACGGGGCGGCTGCCACGGACGCATCGATTTATGCATCCGGCGTTTTCGTGGATGGCTTGGGTGACGTCTTCATCGCAGACGCGGGAAATAACGCCATTCGCGAAATCATGGCAGGAAGCAATCTTATTCAAACCGTCGCGGGAAACGGCACTGCCGGCTACTCTGGCGATGGGGCCGCAGCAACCAGCGCGCAACTGGATCTTCCCTATGGCGTCTCCGTAGATAGTCTGGGAGATATTTTCATCGCGGATACCGAAAATTCCGTGATTCGCTGCGTGGTGGGTGCTACCCCGGCGGGCTGCTTCAATTCGGGACTTGCCGTCGGAAGCATAACCACCGTCGCCGGGATCGCCGGTTTGCCCGGCTACTACGGAGATGGTGGGCTCGCCACCAACGCAGAACTCTCGTATCCGTACGGTGTGTTTGTGAACAGTGGGGGTGACCTTTTCATTGCAGACACCGAAAACTCCGTCATTCGCTGCGTAGTGGGCGCTACCCCGACAGGCTGCTTCAATTCAGGACTTGCCGTCGGGTTCATCACGACCGTCGCGGGGAACGGCACGGTCTGTGCACCAGCCTCCAGCAGCTGCGGGGATGGAGGGACAGCCGTCAATGCACAACTCAATTTCCCCACAAGCATTTCCGCGGATAGCCTGGGCGACCTCTTCATCTCCGACACCTTCGATTCGAAGATCCGCAAAGTAGTGGCTGCAACCGGCAACATCCAAACTGTGGCCGGAACCACCGCCGGATACTCCGGCGATGGAGCGCCCGCCACCAGCGCGCAGCTCAATGAGCCCTTCGGCGTGTATGTCGACAGCCTGGGAAACATCTTCATTGCGGACACCGACAATTCCGTGGTGCGCGAGGTGGTAGCCGTCACCGGCGATATTCAGACCATCGCCGGAAATGGAACGGGAGGCTACTCGGGCGATGGCGGACCGGCTACCAGCGCTCAGCTGGTGAATCCAATATCCGTATCAAGTGCCTCACCCGGCAATGTGTTTGTCGCCGATACGGGTAATTCACGGATCCGGGAGCTCACTTCTACGTTCACGGTGGTTCCCACCGCAGCTACTCTGCCGACTGGAGCTTTGCAGCAGTTTGCCGCGACCGTGAGCGGAGTCAACGACACCTCGGTGACTTGGCAGGTGAACGGTGTGACCGGCGGAAATCTTACGGTCGGCACGATTTCAACATTAGGCTCGTATCAAGCGCCTACCGCCGTTCCCTCTCCGGCAACGGTCACGATGACCGCCATTGACAACGCCACCGGGCTCTCGGCAACGGCTCAAATCACCATCGTTTCAGGCTCTGGAACTCCTACCGTAAGCCTGAGTGCCGAACCGCCCGTCACCGCGGTTTACACAAGTACAACGCAGACATTCATTGCCAGTGTGACGGATAGCGCGGATTCAACGATCGATTGGCAAGTGAACGGAGTGCTCGGCGGCAACTCTACGGTGGGAACGATTTCGGCCGGGGGGATCTACTCGGCGCCAACCGTGGTTCCCACTCCAGCGACCGTGGTTATCATCGCAGTTCTGGACGCGAATCCGAGTGTCTCCGCTTCCTATCCTATCGTGATCGTGGCCGCACCCGTGGCGCCTTCACCCGCCCCACAGATCGCATCGGCAGGAGGCTCGGCGACATTTGCGACGTCACTCGTGGCGAAGACAGGGGATCCCAATGAAGCGATCACGTTGTCATGCCTGCAAAGCTCGTTACCGCTGAATTCCACCTGCACTTTTACGCCTTCGACGATCACGCCAGGGGCGTCTGCGGTCCCGTTCAGCCTGAAGGTCAACTTGTCGGTATGCTCGGCCTCTGCGGAGAGACCGAACGGTAGCTATATGGCGTTCCGGCTCTTCGGATTCGTTCTGCCTGCGGCCGGCATCCTGCTTGTCGGTTTGGACAAACGACGGAAGCGCCGGCTCTGGCTCATGCTCGTGCTGCTTTGCGCTCCGCTAGCTTTGTTGGTCAGCTGCGGTGGTGGTGGAAAGTCTCAGACCGCGGCTTGTACCAGCCCAGCGGAAACCTACCATATTGTGGTTCAGGGAACGACGCGGGCGCAGCCCAATCCGGTAACGATCGTAACGGTGACTTTGACGGTGCAATAACGGAGTAGAGTCGCCCGGGGCGTCCCGGCTCAAGATGGACTTGCAGCTCGGAAGAACGTCATTGCGAAGTCTTGGCACCGGTTGACACTGGTGTCGACAGGTGCGTGCCTATTCCTCTTCGGCATGGATCAGGCTGGGCGCCGCACCGGCCGCCACGTTGCCGCCCGACGAGTGCCCGAACGCCGTCAGACTGCTGAGCGGCGAACCTCCATCAGGCTGGGTAGAGGACTTCAAAACCTCCAAGCGGTCAAACATGCTCGGCACACAGAAAGAGGCCGTCGCGATTGAGCGCAACGGCCTCTTGGTTACCCAAGGATGTACACCCACGAATATTAGCCTGCGGCGTAGGCGTGCAGACCGGGCAGCAGGTAGGTCACACCAAAGAAGGTGAAGATGACCACGCCAAAGCCCAGTATGGCAAACCAGGCGGCGCGCCGTCCCTTCCAGCCACGAGTAATGCGCATGTGGAGATAGCCGGCGTAGACGAGCCAGGTAATGGCCGCCCAGGTTTCCTTCGGATCCCAGCTCCAGTAGCTTCCCCAGGTCTGGTTGGCCCAGTAGGCGCCAGCGGCGATCATCAGGGTCAGCAGCGGGAACGCGATGCAGATGATCTTGTAGGTTACGCGGTCCAGGTCGTCGGCCGAAGGCATCATCCTCTGCAGACCCTCACGCCTCCACAGCAGCAGAAGATAGAGAAGGCCGGCAACGATTCCGCCCACCATGCCGGAAAGCAGGAACGGATTGGCCGGCAGCGCCGTCGGGTAAAGACTGTCCGCCTCCGGTGAACCGTACTGCCCGTTCTTGACCCGAGCAATGAAGATGGCCAGTCCGACCACCTGCAACAGCATGGTGACAAACATGCCTTTGCTGGCAACGTCGAAGAGCGACTTGTCCTTCTTGACCACTCCCGCGATGTAGATCAGCAGGGGCGCCAGCGTTGAAATCAAAACCAGCAGGTAGAGCCAGCCGAGGTCGGGGATACGGATGAACAACGGATGGCCGCGCGAAACCATCACTTCCGCTTTATCTTCCAGTGAATAGGCGGTAACGGCCAGGTCACCGGAGCGGAAGCGGGTGACCAGGATCGACGCGTAGACGGCAATCATTCCCCCCGAGGTGATGGCCTGGAAGGACTCGGTCTTCATATTGTCCTGAATCAGAAACATCAGGGCCAACGCAAAGCTGACCGCGCAGGCGGCGTAGGAGAGCATGGCCAGCGTCACATGCACCTGCAGCCAGGTGGACTGCAGAGCCGGAACCAGCGGACGCACCTCGCTATTCAGCAATTGCATCAGGATCACCGAGACCACCGTAATCGGCATGGTGATCGATCCGATGATCTTCACCTTGTAGGCCCGCTCGGCGATCAGGGTCAGCAGGGCGAGGGTCCAGACAAAGCTCAGCAGCATCTCGTACATATTGGAGAACGGCGGACGGCCGGCAACCACCCAGCGATGTGCCACCGCTGCGGTGTTGGCGGCAAATCCCAGCGCCGTCAACAGCCGAGGCTGTGCTGACGTAGCGCTCAATCCCGGTCACGCCGTATCCCATGTACAGGGTGGCCGCGCCGGCATACAGCACCAGGGCCGTGTACAGCATGTTGGCCTCGCCGTAGATGGGCCCGGAATGCGTCTTGGCTGCCGCCAGCAGCGCCACCAGCAGCGCAAAGGCGATTCCCAGTCCTACCAGCACCAGCAGGGCGGCTCCGCTGGCCGGCCGCTGCTGTGATTCCAGTCGTGCTTCTGACATAACTTTGTAACTCCTGCCGCTGTCCCTGAATTCTATGCCTGGGACAACGACTTATCTTCGTTCTTTTGGTTTGGTTTCACTGCGGCCCCACTGCTCAGTTCCTCGCTCAGGGCCGTCTTGATCTGATCAAATGTTGTCTTGAAGCGGTCGCGATTTTTGTTGGTCGTGCCGCCCACCCAGAGAAGTTTTCCGCCCTTGCCATCGTCGGCAATCGCGGCCCAGATGCGAACATGGTGGGTGTAGAAGGCAATCACCAGCCCAAGCGCCATCAGCACCACGCCAACCCATACCCCGAGTTGCCCGGGATGGTGCGAGACTTCAAGACCTGTGTACTTGGCCCAGGTTGCTTCCTTGATGGCGAATTCGTAAGGCGCATCCTGTCCCTTGGTACTGTTCAACTGCGAATAGAGTATCCAGAGCTTCTTGGTCTCGCCCTGGGCGTTGGTTAGGCCAAGCTGGATCGCCGGATTCGTCGGGTCGTCGGATTTCTGATAGACCTCGTTGTCCTGCACGTAGTAATCGGGAATCCAGCGCAGAATGCTCAGGCTCTCGCCATCCGGCAGCGCCGCCTTGCCATCCAGAGGAACCTGGACCTTCACCGCTTCTCCCCCGCCCACCGGAGTTGCCGCGAAGGTGAGTGCCTTGGGAGTGCTGGATTGCCCCATGCTCGACTGATAGATGTGAATCCCCTTGTAAACCAGCGGATCATTCACCACGATCGTCTTGGAGAGGACTTCCTTGCCGTCTTCGATCACGACCAGCTTGGACCACCATTTTTTCGGACTGCCGTCGGGATAGGTTTCCTCTCCGGCGCCATCGCAGCGCAGGAGGAACGGAAGCGCTTTCTTGGTCTCGCCGCCGCGGTTGTCGCTCACCGAGATCTGGCCAAGCGTCTGTCCCTCAGGAATCTGGATGTTGCCGCGGTAGCCCACAATGCCATCCACGATGTATCCGGCAAAGATGCACAGCAGGCTCAAGTGGACAATGAAGACGGCCAGGACGGAGAAGCGCTGCTTTTCGGCGAATAAACCGGTGGCGCCGTCTTCGGTCACCCGCTCCGCCTTGAAGCCGAAGCGGCCCAGAACACGCTCGGCAAGCGACAGGGCGCCGGCTTCGTCAGTCACCGGCAGCTTTGCCGTCTGTGGCAAGCCTAGGCGAAAGTGCGGCGCGGCAAAACGAACCGGCCGGGAATACACCTTCCAGGCGTTCGGCCAGCGGTCCAGCGAGACGAAAATCAGGCAGACGCAGAACAGGCAGAGCAGCGTCAGGAACCACCACGAATGGTAGATATCGGTGAGCCCTAGCCGGTCAAGCCACATCAGAGTCTCCGGCGAATACGAGCGGGCCATCGCGTCCGGCTCCGTGGTGGGGCGCTGCAGAATGACAGTGCCGGCTGCCGCAAAAATGCCAACTACAAGAATCAGAAAAATACCCGTTCGCACGGAGGCGAGCGTCTGGTACAACTTTGTCCAGATTGACTTCAAACCCATTTCGGGCTCCTACTTTCCAGATAACTAAAGTTATGGTTTGCAACTGGCGGGCCAATTGCTAAAAAACCTGTAAACGTTTTGTTTCTAATTTGATACATGCTACACGAAAGCGACTCTTCAATCCTCAGATGGGGCATATCGCGCATTGTTTCTTCGACAATCGAGGCTCTACACTCATGATTCCGAAACCAGCGCAAAACTGCTGCGCGAAATGGCTCCCATGATTTGCGCTCTAGCGGGGCCAAGCCGGCACCTGCGCCCCAGACTCTCGATCATACTTTAACCGCGGACGCTACGCTGCCCGATGGGACGCCTTCCATCCGCTTCAGACACGTCCGGAGGACAAATCCCGAGACACTTTTTCCTTGGTCTCGTGGTAGTCCTGCTCGGTGTTTACCTCCCAGATGTTCCGCTTGTCGCTCCGGCCGGCAATGATGTTATCCACGGCGGTCATAGCGGTCAACATCGAGTGGTCCTGATTGTTGTATTTGTGCATGCCGTTGCGTCCCACCAGGTACAGGTTCGGAATCGCATCCACGTAGTCGCGCACCTGCTGGAAGCGATCGTAGGTGCCAAAATATGCGGGGTAGGTCTTGGCCATGCGGACCACCACGGAGTCGCGCACGTCCTGGCGCTCGATGATGTCGATTTTGGCCAATTCGTCGGCGGCCAGCCTCGCCATCTCATCCTCCGAACGGGTCCACAACTCGTCGCCCTCATAGCAGAAGTACTCGGCGCCGAGCCAGACCTTGGAGCGGTCGGCCACCAGGAACGGGCTCCAATTGTTGAACACCTGCAGCCGCCCCACCAGCACATCCGGTTCCTGAATGTAGATCCAGTTGTCGGAGACGAACTGACCGGCCTGGGCCCCGGGATCGCGCACCTTCAGTTTGTCCACCAGCAGGCCCACGGCGATAAAGTCGCGGTACTCCAGCTTGGAGGCGATCTCGCGCACCTCTTCCGGCACGCGGCTGCCGCCCTCCACCATGGCCTGCACCAGCTCTTTGACCGAGGTGGTGGAGAAGAAATAGTCGCCGGTGAAACGGCGCTCGGTGCCATCGGAGCCCTGGCCGCTGACGGCCACCACCCGGCCGTCCTTCACCTCCACCGCGGTGACGTTGAAGTTGGTGATGATCTCCCCGCCCATCGCCTCGACGCGCGCGGCGATCTTCTCCCACATCTGTCCCGGCCCGAACTTGGGATAGAGGAACTGCTCGATCAGCGAGGTCTCGGTGCCCTTCTGCGCGATGTCGCCCTGCTTGCCGGATTGTTTCAGGAAATGGGCGATGGCCTTGCGAATGGAGAGGCCCTTGATACGCTGTGCGCCCCACTCGGCGCTGATCTTGTCGCAGGGCACTCCCCACACCTTCTCGGTGTAGGACTTGAAGAAGGTCAGATAGAGCTCGCGCCCAAAGCGGTTGATGAAGAACTGCTCCAGGTTCTCCACCTTGCGAATGGGAAACATCAGGGCGCGCAGATAGCTGAAGCCGATGCGCACGGTGCGGGCCGGTCCCAGGTTGCCCAACGTCGCCTTGCTGAGCTGGATGGGATACTCGAAGAACTTGCGCAGAAAGTAAATGCGCGACTTGCGTGCGCGCACCAGCATGACGTCGTCTTCTTTTTCCGACTGTCCCGGCGTCTCCTGCGGCAACTGTTCGAGCCACCAGTTCATCACCCGGTCGCTTTTGGAAAAGAAGCGGTGTCCGCCGATGTCCATGCGGTTGCCCTTGTAGCGCACGGTGCGGGAGATTCCGCCCATGTAGTCGAAGCGCTCGATGACGACCGGATGAACGTCCGTCCGGGTAAGTAGCTCATACGCCGCAGTCAGGCCCGCGGGCCCTCCGCCGATGATGATAGCCTGTGGTTTCATAGTGAGTTCATTTCCACACTGCGGCCTTTGCGGCCAATGGCGGCAACTTTATTCCATCCCGAGCCTGCCGAATATTCAGTCGCTAGTATTATATATATGAAGATGAGGCTTTCGATTCTGCGTGATTTGGCCCCAGGAAGTAAAGTAGCGCGTCACCGCCAGCCCGGTCGATGGAAGCGGACTTGACCCGTGGGGCAAATTCAACGCGAAACAGCGTCATTTGCCACAAGACGCACCGCGGGCGCAGCTGTATTGCTACAATTCAGATAGCCATAACAGATTGGAAACTAAGGCGGAAAGATTCTCCATCGAAAGCTCGACTTTGGCATGGTGACTGCCCTGCATAACAATGGCCGCACTGTTCTGGAGTCTTCTCTCCGTTCTATTCGTATTCCAAGCGATCAGACGAGAAACCATAATCGGGACGGAATTTTTGCAAGAGGAGTTGCTGGAACACATGAGCGATAACAATCAGACCGTAAAGACGAGCTGGTCTTCGGTTCAGGTCTATACCCTGTCGGCGATTTGTTTGCTAATTGGCGTAACCATGGGTTACCTCTTCCGGGGATCGAAGGCACCCCAGGCGCCGAGTGCGTCCACAACCGCAGCCGTGCAGACGCCGACGGCAGGCGGCATCGATGCCTCCGCACCGCAATCGCCGGAAGCAATGAAACGGATGGCCGAGAAGCAAGTGACGCCGCTGCTCGAACAGCTGAAGAGCAATCCGAATGACGCCGACACCCTGGCCCAAGTGGCTCACTACTATATTGCGGCCGGGCAGTTCCCTGACGCGGTGACGTATTACGAGAAGGCAGTCGCGATTAAACCCACCGCCGAGTCCCTGACGCAACTGGCCGGTGCCTACTACTACAGCGGCTCCACCGACAAGTCGGTCGATGCTTTGAACCGCGCGCTCCAAGTCGACCCGAAATATCCCAACGCTCTCTACGACCTTGGAATGCTGAAGTGGAAGGTTCAGGGCGATGCCAAGGGCGCCGTCGAATGTTGGCAGCGGTTGCTGAAGACCAATCCGGACCACCCGCGCCGTGCCGAGGTGGAGAAGATGATCGCCCGCGCCAAAGAACACGCCAAAATGCCGGCCGGCACCAAGACCGACAAGCCAGCCATGTGAGCCGGGACTGCAGGAATGGTCGCGCAACGTCCCGCGACGCTGACTCTCGTTCTTAATTTTAAGGAGAGTTGCTGTGCCAACTATGGAAAATGCGGAAACGCCTGAAGGCGGCGTGCAATCCGCGTCGTCGCAATTGCCGGGCCACTTGGCATTTAGGATCACCCAACGTCAGGTGAGCTTGGCACTTGTGGGACTAGCCTTGGTGCAAGCCTTCCTTGTTTCCACACGGTCTTCGACTTGGACATGGGATGGCGCATAGCTTGGTTTTGCGCCCTGGCACTGATGGCATTAGTGGCCTGCCTCGTGCATGGATCATTCTCGCAAGCGAGAGCATTGCGGCCGCCGTGTTGGCCATCTTCACCATGCCCACCTTGGTCGTGCGCATGGTGCGGAACTATGCGATGCCTCCGTATCGATCCGTGAACTGCGGAGGAGATGGATGGACCCAGTTCGCGGAGTTCGCAAGCCCACCAATCTGATAGATAGGGTTATACCAGTCCATGATTCCCCATGCAAATTTCCCCCGAAAAATGCTACCGCGTCGCCAAATTAATTTTTATTTTTTTAGTGTTGCTTAGCGCTCTATGCGCCGGTCTGCACACCGCTGGCGGTAGCGACATGGGTTGGCACCTTGCGACGGGCCGATGGACAGTACAACATTGGCAGATTCCCCGTACCGACGTGCTGTCATTTCCTTCCGCGGGCACGGCATGGACTTATCCACCGTTCGCGGGCGTTCTGCTCTATCTGACGTACAGTGCGTTTGGCTATGCTGGTCTGAGTTGGTTTTGTGCGTTGGCATGTCTGGGGGTTGTGATATTCCTGGTTCGCAGAGGAGACCTCGCCAGCGCGTTCCTTGCGATGCTTGCGGTCGGCTCCATCGCCGCCCGAACTATTCCGCGGGCCGACCTTTTCAGTACCGTTTTCTTTGCGCTCGTTCTTGGAGAACTCTGGGCCTATCAGCGCGGAATGCGATCCCGGCTTTGGCTATTGCCTTTGCTCATGCTGCTATGGGTGAATCTCCATCCTGGCTTCATCGCAGGAATCGGGGCCATTGGAGCATACCTGCTGCTGGAGGCGACTGACCTACTCTTCTCTGAGCGCCGCGCGGCCGTCGTGCTGCGACTCCGGCGGAGTTTGCCATGGCTGGCGGCCTCCGCAGCGGCCACCCTGTTAAATCCGTGGGGGGCAAGAATCTATTCCACATCGCTCAACATGGCGGGAGCTGCAGGCTCAGCGCAAGGAAAGATCAGCAGTGTCGCTATCACTGAATACATGGGTGCGCCAATTTCAACCCATTCGCTGTATCAGCTCATTGATGTGCGAGACGCTCAGTATGGCTTTACCTGGCTGCTTGTGCTGGCGGCGATTCTGGCCGGACTGTTTTTCTGGAAGCGGCAGGTCGGTGCTGGATTGATTGTTCTTGTCGCGCTCTATGCCGCGCTTGCTCATATGCGCTACGCGGCACTGTTCGCCATTGTTATCGTAACCTTGGGCTCCACGTTGTTTGAGGAGCTTTTCACCAGCACCTCAAGCTCCTCTGCACAAAATGCCTCTGCGCCCTTACTTCGGGTTCCTGTAGCAGCTACTGTGTTGTTGACGTTCGTCTTTTGCGCTGTCGCGCTCATACAGATTGCTGACTTTGTCTCTAACCGAACCTACGTCGTATTCAGTCCAGACTTGAGATTTGGGGCTGGAGAATCATCCTGGTTTCCAGAACGCGCGTCGGCCTTTATCCGCCGGGAAAACCTTCCGGGAAACATCTTCGAAGACAACGAGCTTGGCGGCTATGCTGCGTGGAGCCTTGGTCCGCAGTATCCCGACTTCGTGGATGGACGCGGGAACAATATCGATCTAGTCATGGAGCAGTTCGGGCTCTACGGCGAAGCCCCCGATTCACCTGCCTGGCAGAGGGAGGCCGAGCGCTGGAACCTGAATGTTCTGCTGGTTTCGACAGCCGGGTTCCGTGGCTTGCGGAACATGTATCCGTACAAGTTCTGCCAGAGTGCGAACTGGCGTCCTATTTACATGGATGATGTCTCATTGGTGTTTCTGCGCAACACACCGCAAAACTCTTCATGGATCAATCGCCTGCAGATCGACTGCTCTACGCAGCCGCTTACTCCTCCGGTTTCTGCGTCACGTTCCGTGCTTCACGATTTTTACTTAAATTCGGCGGAGTTGCTGTTCGCATTGCATCGCGACCGCGACTCGGAGGAGGCTCTCGGCCACGCGGATGCGCTCCCACCCAACGACCCGAGCGTTCATTATCTAAAGGCGCTGCTGCTTGAGCGGCGGCAGCAATATGAAGAAGCCGAGCAGGAATATCGTGCATCACTAGCCATCAATGAGAGCAGCGGAGCATGGTCCGCTCTCAGTCATCTTTACGGGCTTCTGGGCCGCAACGCCGATGCCTTGCAAGCCCTGGAGCACGCGGCAGAGCTGTCCAATCAGCCTTTCGATATCTACATGAATATGGGAAAGCTTCAGATGGCTCTCAACCATCCGGATCAGGCACTGGTGTCCTTTGCCAAGGCCGAGAAGAGCAGCCCGTATCGGAATGGCGCCGAATCACTAGCCCCTGAGGTCTATGCCGAGTTAGCGGAATGCCGCTCCGAGGCTTATCGGCTTCTCGCACAATGGGATCAAGCGATCGCCTGCCAGCAGGAGTCGGTGCGGAGAACTCCGGCGGTCCAGAGGCGCTGGGACAGGCTCGCCCGACTTTACGAGGCAACCGGTCAGGAGAACCTGGCCCGCGAAGTGCGCCAGCAGATGCTCCGGTTGCAGAATTCCGAGAATGCAAGTCCGACAATAAACAAATGATGACGTCCCGTCTGTGCACTGGGATGGGTTTCTGGCTCGACAGCTATTTACAACTATACTAAGCTGCATGCAACCCAAGATGCAGAAGACATGGCCGAAAACTGATGACGAAAAGACCTCAAACCGGCTTGCAATGCGAGGTGCAAGCGGAGCGCTACGTGCCGTTTCGAATCACGCAACGTCGAGTGAGTTTGGCACTTGTGGGACTGGCCTTGGTGTACGCCTTCCTGTCCGGGCTTCCATACGGTCTTCGACTTGGACATGGGATGGCACCTGGCCACCGGGCGGTACGTAGTTCAGCATCATGCCATTCCCAGCACAGACGTCCTGTCCTACACGTCACCGGGGGCAGAGTGGATTTATCCACCCTTTGCCGGGGTTCTGTTCTATGGCATCTACAACGCCTTGGGATACGCAGGCTTAACTTGGTTTTGCGCCCTGGCACTGATGGCATTGGTGGCCTGCCTGGTGCAGGGATCATTCTCGCGAAGCGAGAGCATTGCGGCCGCTGTGTTGGCCATCTTCGCCATGCCCACCTTGGCAGTGCGCATGGTGCCACGCCCCGACCTTTTCACCCAACTCTTCTTTGCCATCTTCCTCACCCAACTCTGGCGCTTTCACCGTTGTAGCGCTGCCGACGGCGACCCTGAGCACGACGGGAGCACGGCTGCGCTCCGCCGTGCCCGGCAGCGGCTGTGGATTTTGCCCCTCGTCATGCTGCTCTGGGTGAATCTTCATCCCGGCTTTCTCGCCGGCCTTGGCGTCCTCATCGCTTATCTTTTGGTCGAGGGCCTGGAACTCGTATTCCCCTTGCGGCGGAAAACAGCGTTGCTACGGTTGCGGCAGGCATGGCCAGCGCTGGCAACCACCTTGGCCGTTACTCTGCTGAATCCATTCGGATACAAGATCTTTAAGGCCTCACTGGCCCTTGCCGGTGTTCAGCCGGCAACTCAGGCGGCCACTGGCCCTGATGTCTGGGAGCTGCAAGCGATGCCGATCTCGCTTCCCAGCCTCGCCCAGGCATTAGACTGGCGCGGTTTTGGCAGCAGTTTCTGGTGGCTCGCAGTAATTGCCGTGATAGTGATTGCCGTTGCGCTCTGGAATCGGCAACTTGGAGCAGCTTTGGTGATGGCTGTGGCACTCTTCGGCTCGATACAGCATGTACGCTACCAAGGCATGTTTGCGATCACTGCCGTTGTCGTCGGTAGCACCGTTTTGCCGGACGCGTTCCAGAAATATAGACAAGCAAGTGCAAAGGTTTCGGTCGGCCGGGCCAGCCCACTGCGCTGGCTAGTAGCCATCGTAGCCTGCGCTCTGTGCCTGCTTTTTACCTGCGTGCGGATTGCCGATCTTATTTCCAGTCGTGCTTATATTGTGGCGAACTCGGCAACGCTTTTCGGTCCTGGCGAGTCCTGGTGGTTCCCCGAACGTGCCGCTGCCTTCATTCAGCGAGAGAATTTACCCGGTAATATTTTTCAAGACTATAACTTGGGCGGCTTTGCCGCTTGGCGTCTCGGTCCGGCCTATCGCGATTTTATCGACGGCCGGAATGTAAGTCCCGCCGTTTGGACGGAGAAACAAGGATTTATCTCCGCCCCTCCCGATTCTCCACTTTGGGAGAAGGAATCGGATCGCCGGGGCATCAACCTCCTGTTCTTTCCTCTGGGCCGGTTCAGCGGAGGGGGAACCCCCGACCTGATGTCCCTCTGCCAGAGCCATCTATGGCGCCCCGTCTATTTGGATGAGGTTTCCATAGTTCTGCTGCGCAATCGCCCTGAGAACCGTCCTTGGATCGACCGGTTCGAGGTCAACTGCAGCACTCAGCAATTTGTGCCGCCAACGCAGGCGTCGCGCAGGGAGCTTTCCAACTTCTACGCCAATTCGGGGAGCGTTCTGCTGTCGCTGCACCGAAATGACGAGGCGATGGATGCCCTTGTTCGCGGCGAAGGCATCTCCCCCGACGATCCCGTGATACATCGTACCCTTGCCCTCCTCTACGAGGCACGGCAACAGAGTGGAGATGCGGAACAGGAATATGAGACCGCTCTGTCGTTAAGGAAGGATCTGGCCGTCAGTTGGTTCGACCTGGGCGAATTCTACTTCTTTCATCGCCGTTTTGCAGATGCCCGGCCGCTGGTCCTGACAGCGGCTCAACTCACACTGTCTCCTGTCAGGGAGTACCTCCTCCTCGGCTACATTGATCTGGCGCTTCACCAGCCTGAACCCGCTTTGCTGGACTTTTCCAAGGCGGAAAAGGCGATCTTAGGGCATTGGCAGGGCCGACTGATTGTGGACCCCGACTTTTATGCGGAAATTGCCGAGGGACGTGCCCAGGCATACCTTGCATCCGGCGAGCAGCAACGGGCCATCGAATCGCAGCTGGAAGCGATACGAAGAACACCGGAAGTTGTAAGCCGCTGGCAAGCGCTGGCGAGCATCTACGACGCAGCCGGACGGCAAGATCTGGCGGAGCAAGCACGCCAGAAGGCGCAGGCCTTGTCCAGCAAGAATTGAAAACGCTCCTTGTACAATTTGACAGGCTCTATGTCTGGCGGTTTTTTTAGCTCGCCAGATAGGCGCGAACAGTCCCGAAATCACGTGCCTAACCTTTCAGCATGCTGAGGTGTTCCAGTCATGAACGCGGTACAGGAAATCGAAGAACTGCTCCGGCAGCGTTTTGTGCGCCTCCTCGCCCTCTGTGGAATGCTCGTCTGGGTGGCCAAGACGTGCGTGGATTACAAATACAGCGTCCGCGATCTCGACCTCTGGTGGCACCTGAGGGTCGGCGACTGGATCGTCGAACATCTGGCGGTTCCACACACCGGCATCTTCTCGCTTACCGCGGCCAATCGCCCGTGGATTGCCTATAGCTGGGGCTATGAGACCGTCCTCTCGCGAGCCTATTCCTGGTTCGGGCTGATGGGCGTCGCGCTACTGGGCACGGCTCTGACTCTGGTGAACGCTTACGCAGTGTTTTGGAGCCTGCACAAGCTGTCGGGCCGCTTTTGGGTGGCTTGGGGCCTCGCGGCTTGCACGCTGTATACGTTCCTGTTCATTCTTCTGCCCAGGCCGGTATTCGTTTCCATCCTCTTTTACGTCGTAATGCTGACCGTACTGCTGGTGGCCAAACGCACTGGAAACATGCGGCAACTGTATTGG
This sequence comes from uncultured Acidobacteriota bacterium, assembly GCA_963742165.1. Taxonomy (GTDB): domain Bacteria; phylum Acidobacteriota; class Terriglobia; order Terriglobales; family Acidobacteriaceae; genus TOLSYN. Next base: position 293,412 of record CAVUKX010000003.1, read on the forward strand.
CTACCGCTTTTATTCGCCATCTGGGCCAACGTTCACATTCAGTTCGTCTACGCGCTATTTGTGCTGGGGTTGTTCGTTGCCACCCAGTTTCTTCCGCGCATATTGGATTCTTTCGGCATCAGGCCCGCTTCTGTGCAGCCAGCATCTCTGCCGGCAAAGCCTTTGTCCCTGCTTCTTATGGCCTGCGCGCTGGCAACGCTGATCGGCCCTTACGGCTATCACCTTTACTCGGTCGTGCTGTCTTATGCCAAAGCGCAGTATAGCTATCAAATGATCGTAGAGTTGCAACCGATGAGCTTCCGCTTCAGCAATCATTTTGTTGAACTGTTGCTGGTTTGCGGAGGGTTTGTGGCCGTAGGCTGGCAAAAAAAGCTAGATCTGTTCAAGGTTGCACTCCTGATCTTCGCGAGTGTCGTAGGCTTTCGAACAGGCCGCGATTGCTGGTTCCTGGCGATCACCGCCAGCGCAATGATTGCGGATTTCCCCGCGCCTAAACCGGATCAGGAGGAAACGTGGATTGAGCGCGGGGTGATTGTGCTGACGCTTGCGCTCTTCTTATTTTTGCTGCCGCGCAACTATGGTTTTAACGAGGGCGGACTGGACCACATCGTCAGCAGAGACTTCCCCGTAGACGCCGCCAACTACCTGCGCCAGAATCCGTTACCCGGACCTATCTACAACAACCTGGATTGGGGCGGGTTCTTGATCTGGTATATGCCCCAGTACCCTGTGGCCATCGATGGCAGAAATGATCTTTACGGCGATGATATCGACCGTACCTTTCACAAGGCCCAGGATGCCTTGGACTACAAGAACGATCCCTATCTCGATAAGGCGGGCTGCGTATTTCTGACGAAAGAGTATCCTCTCGCCATGGTTCTCAAATACGACCCGCGATTCGTAGAGGTATACGAAGACCCGATCGCGATCATCTTCGCGCGCCGCTGAGCGCAAGGTTCGCTAAACGAGTCGGCGCTTGCGCGAACATCATTGCTGATTAGTCCATATCACCGCGAGATCGTCGCTATAGACCTTGCGAAATCCAGGAAAGGCACTCTGGAACACCTGCTCTGGATCAGGGAACATTTGCGGAACCTGCACCAAACCGTTTTCCTTGCTGACCAGGACCGTGCTTGCGGAAGCAAGCATGGGACTGCCGGCGGGTGGCAGTTTTCCGGTAGTCACTTGATCGTAGAGTTTCAGTTGTTCCTCTCCGTATAGGTCATATCGGCCATCCATGGACACCGGATACTCGGGAAGATACCAGGTCAGAAAGTCGCCCCACGACTGTTCATTAAAGATGGGGTTTGGTAGATGATTCTGCCGGATAAAATCGCATGCCCGAACGGGAAGCTTATGGGCCGTTACTTCGAGCATCTTTTCCTTGGACGGCATCTGCGATGCAGATGCGCCAAGGACCACCAGGATCATGCCGGCAAGAGCCCATAATGGCGGCTTGGGATCATGCGAGGGCTCATCGAGAGGACTCCAGCGGGAGCCAGACTGTCTCCCAGGATGGCGACGGCGGCAACTACGATCGTCCATGCCTCATGCTGGATGGCGAACCCCAGGACGGCGCAAACCGTAAGCAACATCACTTTAAACAGATCCCTCGCTCGCTGCCGGCCTATCGCAAGGAAGGCAACCATCGCAAGCAACATAACAAGGTAATGCTCCGGTTGCCGAAAGTTCATTGATTTCATCTCCGGAGCAACTCTCGGCGCTATTTTTATGAACCAATTCTGCCAGGCCACCGCGTAGGAGTGGTAGGAATATGGCGTAAGCAAAGAAGCGACGCAGGAAGCAGCTGCAACAAGTGCTGGCTGCCCGGAACGAACGGTCGCGCCATCGCTTTCAGCCAACAGCGTTCCCTGCAAAGCCTGCTCAATAAGGATCGCCGCCAAAAACATAAGCGGAACTAACAGGCCGAAGACAAAATGCCAGTCCAAGTTGGCCCAGAGCACCACCAGAAATGGCACCCACCACCGCAAGTTCTGCCGTCCCTCTCTGCGGCTTGCGAAGAGAACCCAGAGCTCCGCGGAGAACAAGACAACATTCAATAGCTGCAATTGTGAAGCGTGAAGCATTGCGGCCTGAGCCCAAATCGAGAGCACAACGGCCAGCCAGAATCTGCCCCTGCGTCCTCCGGCCAGTACAAATGTGCCAATTGCGGCCAACGTGCGGAAGATCATCTGCGCAACCGGAAGGGCATGCAATCCTAACAGGCGATAAAGCAAAGCCAGAATCACCTGCGCCCCCCAGTTCGGATCAGTCCAGCTCAACTGGTCAAATCGCGAAAACAGCCCCGAGTGGGGCAAGGCACGATGATCCAGTATCCAGGTTCCGGTCCGCATCTGCAGCCAGACACTGTGATCGGTCAGCGACTGTAGGCTTCTCGACTCGAGCACGGCAGCAGCCGAAAAAACCAGGATAAGCACAACGGTCCGCAACGCGGTGGAGCAACCAAGGCCGCGGAGCAGGTGCCCTGGCACTTGTCGCATTTGAGTCCCGGACGACATCTTTGGCATTCTATCGTTCCTGTCGAAAAAACAAGGCGCCGCTCCGCGCGGGCGGCGGCCATTTGTTCTTCCTTCGATGCAGCGAATGGAACCCATTCCCGATAGCTGGATCTCGCTGCAGGCAGCAACCGGAAACAGTACAACTAATGTGCGCCGCGCGGTACAGCCTTCGGCTTCGGCTTCGTCTTCGCCTGGTTTGCCGCCACATTATTAATCTGCAAAGCGTTGTGGCTATACGCGTGGCAGACAAGGCTGCACGTATCGTTTCCGGCGTTCCGGTTATACGAAATTGGAGTCAAGGCATTCAGTGGCGCCACCACGTTCGTATCGAAGTTCACCAGCCGTTCGCCGGTGATGTTTGGCAACGTAGCCCCAATTCCATGCGCCGTGTGGCAGACCGAGCAGGAGGCTCCCGATCCCGCGACATGAAGCGAGTGCATGGAGTCGCCCAGTAGGGTCGTCAGATTGTGACATTTTCCGCACAGCGCCCACGGTCCGGGTGCAGCCCCTCCCGCGCTGGTCAGCTGGCCAGGAAAGGTATTGATAATCGGACTCCCCGGCCCCCCGGCCGGAGATATTCCCGGAGCGACCTGACTCATCTCATAGCGGCGCTCAAGGATGTGCGGGTAGATCGAGCCGTGAGGGCCATTCGGCCCCGTCGATCCGAACTCGCGGTTGTCGTCGCTGTTGTGGCAGTCAGTACAAAAGATTCGGGTTCCCATCACCCGTCCCTGAGTAGCGCCGTCCAGCAGCAGCATGTTTGGCAGAAGACTAGGCTGGGAAAGGGCCGATGAGCTTGCGTGAGTCACCGGGTGGCTCGAAGTGGCAGCCGCGGCGAACTGCGGGATGACATTGGCCGGATCCGAATTGGCGACGGTCCACCTCGGAAGATATCCGAAGGTCGAAGACGTCGGCTTGCCGGTACTGGTGCCGTGGCAGCGCAAGCAGTTCTCATATTGATTCTGGGCGGGCGAAAAAACGGTCACACCGTCGCTGGCCAGCACTCCGTTTACCACCACCTGGGAGTTCGAATCTGCGGCGGAATGGGGAACACACTGCCGACCTGCTGCGCACCATGCGGGTTATGGCAGTCAACACAGGTTGCATGGCGGTTATTGTTCAACAGCACTGGCTCTGCAGTGTCGTGCAGATTTTTACCTGACGGAAAAGGATGCGCGTACGACTTGGTTGATTCAGCGTAGACATTGGGCAGAGCCGGAATGAGGTTGTTGTTGCCGTTGTGACAAGTAATGCAGTTCTGGGTGGAAGCGTCCATAGTGGCCACGGGAGGATTTGTGCCGCGCAGCAGGCGCGCCGGGCCATTCGCATTGTGTTCCACATGGCAGCTGGAGCAAGCGTTCTGGGCAACTGTGTTATAGAGCCCGACATAGGCCGCCGGTAGGGTTGCATTGGAAACGGTCGCATGAATGCTGGTCGACCAAGACGCCAGAGGATTCGGCATATTGTTGACCGTGCGCGGCACAGTTCCATGACACGACAGGCACAACCCGCCCGCCGTATTGTTGCGCACCATGAAATTCAGCGCAGTCGAATCAACATTCTCCACGTGCGGATTATGGCAACTCTCACACGCGACATTGCCGCCAAAAAGCTTAACCAAGTTTAATGGGTCCGCAGTTTGTTTGCTTTGCACTATACTCGGCACCAAATCTGGCGAATCTTGCAGTTTGTTAAAGCTGAACGGATGCGAGCTCTGCAGGTTGGCGCCAAGAATATCACTGGTGAACATCTTTCCTTGCAGTCGGATCTTGCCATAGGGCACCGACTGAAGAGTCCCTTGGCCAGGACCGATGGTTCCATCATGGCAGCTCAGGCAAAGACTGCTGGGACCTCCAATGGGGGCTGATGCATCGTTTGATTTGCGGTCGTGCTACTGCTGTACAAAGTGTATGTCTGCGTGGAAAATTTCTGAGCCCAAAGCGGTCCTTTCCCCACTCCGGAATGCGGAGCATGACAGTACTTACATGGAGGCAACGCCCCACCTTTAATCGGTGATTGTCCGCTGGGCGAAAGATCATGCATGCCCAGAACGTCGCCAGTAAATTGTGCCTGCACAGAGCCGGCTGCCAGGAGCAAGGCCATGCAGGCCAACCAGAACCTTTTGTTCACTGCGCCTCACCCTCCGTCCGCTTACCGTAATAGTGAAACACCTGCACGCGGTTGTTATAGGAATCCACTACATATACCATGTCGTTCCGGTCAATGAAGAGCCCCGCAGGCAGATTAAAAGTGCCGGGCGCGGTGCCATTCGCCCCAAAGTAATACAGCAGGTCTCCTTGGCGATCGAATATCTGCACGGTGCTCCAGGCGGCATCGACTACGTACAGGTGGCCTTCGCTATCGAAGCCGATTCCCTTCGGCCGGAAGAGGCTTCCAATGCTGTCGCCGATCTTGCCAACCGCGTACTGAAAAACGCCGCTGCGATCAAATACCTGTACGCGGAAGTTCATGGCATCGACTACCGCGATATCCGGCCCATGCAACACAACTTCGGTCGGAAAATTGAACTCCCCAGGCTGAGTTCCGGGTTGGCCGATCGTCTGCATCACGTTACCTTGCATATCCAGCACAAAGACCTTGTTGCGCAGCGTGTCGGTGACATAAATGCGCTGCGCCGCCGAGTCCACGGCAATTCCTGTCGGGCGCTTAAAGTATCCCTCGCCGCCTTTCAGACTGCCAATGTTGCGTTTAAACTTGCCATTCGCGTCAAAGACAAAAATTCTGCCGGTCGACGAATCGGTCACATAGAAATTGTCTTCGGCATCGACCGCCACGCACTGCGGCGAACGTAACGAGTTCTCGTCCCGATCTGTGCGCGTGACGAACTTGTACTTATGCTGGGCGAAATCGAAGATATGGACACCCGCGGCTCCCGGATCGGTGACAATCGCCCGCCCGTGCGAATCGATGGCGATACTATAGGGGCGCACCAGCCGGTGCTGTTCCGGCGCTCCGATCACTACATCCAGAACCTTCGTCCAGAAACCGCGTTTCCCGCCCACGTCGCGATCAGTATCGAAGATCCTCTCAAACGTTAGTTTGCGCCCCCCCTCCATCAGCAGATCAGGCGGAGGAGGAGGAGTATTTTTCTCGTCTTTGACATGCGATGCCAAGGCAGGCGTCCACACACCGGCGGTTAGGACCAGACACAGGCAGAATCCGGCACAGGCCGTCACGCCCAGCGAGTTAAAACGCCTTGAACCATCTCTGTAATCCAATGTAGTAGGACGTGGAGCTGAACGGCGTGGGGGTCGCCGCGCTCACGCCCTGCATGAGCCGCGTAAAGCCGCCGGTAAGCGTCATTGCGCGGAGTTGAAATTGCGTGAAAGCCGTAAACACCTTCGACGTGTTGGAAGAGAAGAGCAAGGGCGACGTCGTGGTGGATGTCGAATTGCTGTAGTTCACATTGATCGTCGAGTGCTCGAATGGCGTCATCACCCCAGTAAAACTATACGACGATCCGTCGGAAAACAGGAACTGATTGCCGGTGAGTACCGGAAGCAGCGCACCCGGCACTGCCACCAGCCCGGACTGGGTAACCATCGCCGTGCCCACGGATTGCGAGTACGCAACACCTCCGCCATTGCCCTTGTACGATAGCGTGCTCCCTAAGCTCTCGGAGTGGCTGCTCGAGCCCGGCAGCTCACCCAATCCGGTGTGGTATCCGCTGAAGGTGTTGTTCCAGAGCAGATTCCGGCCATAATGACGCCTTGCGCTTGCATTGTACGTGTAATTGGAAGTGACTTGCGTGGCCAGAACCGTCTGACGTCCTGGTCGTAGCCGAAGCTTCCGACGACCTCGAAGCCGTGGAACCAGCGCGTGAAGTCCACTCCCGCCGTGGCGCCCGTTCCCTGGTGCCCGGTTTCGTTGGACTGGTCGATGATCCCACCATAGATCAAAACCGATCCCCAGAGTGGCTTGATATAGCGATAATTCAGGACGGCGGAGAAGTGGTTCGCTGTTACGGTCTGGCCAAACGCCTCCTGCTGAGTTCGCAGGAAAGTGATCCCGGCGTTCAGGCTCTTATAGATGACGATATTGTCAAGGTTGGAAAAGACCAGGGAATGACTCCCGGAACCAAGGTTTAGCTCCTGCGGCGCCACGCTCCCTGCATTGACCAACTGCTGCTCCACCTGTCCATTAAGATTGCTGTCGTAATCTAGCTGAAAATTAGTGGAAATCCGTTTTATGGGAAAGAAACTAGCGCTCGCCGTAAAAGTATTATTCGAGCCCGTGGAGCGATTCCCTTCCCCTTCGCCGTCGTAGCTCGAGTAGGAATAGCCGAGCGATACCGAGCCATTGAGCGGAATTCGATGATTGCCATTGAACGTGAGTGATTTTGAGGATTCTTGGTTCGTCGACTCCGCGGTGGAAAGGAAAGAGGGCACTTGGGTGTGTATATTGAGGTCGGTAAAGCGAGCTGTCAGGTTCCAGCCGGCTAACCGGTAGCTGCTGTTTAAGTTGAAAACGCGGGAACTCGCATGGTTCTCTTCAGTAGTGCCGAATACGCTGGTCGACTCAGCGGACTGGGAGTACTGAACATTCACGGGCGGCAGCCCATGAAGCAATGCGGCCCACCCTATACCGAACTCGTTCGAGTTGCCATGGGTAGCATATCCCGGCATGCCAGGTATCCCAAAGGTGCTACTTTTATCGAAACTTGTGCCATAGGACACCGCCCCTGGAAAGTGGCTGCCGGAGAAGAGGTTGGCGGTCGTGCCGATCGTAGTGGCGTTGGTGAGCGATCCGTTTCCCGAGTTCTCCTGGGAGCGATTGTAATTCGGCGTGACGTTGAAGTTCAGGAAGTTGGGATTGTAGTAAAAGCCGTTCAGGGTGCCGCTCGCATTCGCGCTGAGGCCGTGATCCGAGGACTGGTTGCTTCCGAAGTCTGCACTATAGCCCGCCCCAACCGTCCCTTGCCCGGTCACGGTCAAGCCGTCAAGGCTGAGCTGTGCTACGGCCGGCAGCGCCAGCAGCAGCAACCCCAAAACCAGATACGCTTTTGAACAGATCCAACTCAATCAGACTCCCTGCAACTCGTTGTACGCGGCTCGCGCGCGCCTCGGATCAGTTCTATCGTCACGATGCAGAACCGCCTTCAGCCCTTTCTCCTGAAACATTTCTATTTCAAAATGGAACAATACATTATAGAATCTTGGACTTGGGAAACGGAAGAAGGTGAGCACTCCCTCCGCATTTATCTTTCGAAGGATTTATTGATTTCGCGAATCCCCGGGCCCGCCCCAAAATCAAACAGGCCCACAGTTGGCGTTGTCGAAGACATCGCCAACGAGGGCCTGTTTCTGAAAAAAACACGCAGGATTTTATAGATTCTCGATCTTCGCGTTTTTGTGCAGCCGGCTGTCCAGAGCGACGCGAAGTTTCTCGTACTTCTCTTTCTCCAGCCTGGGGATCAGTTCAGTCTTGACCGCCTCGAACTTCTTCTTGCCCGGCATAATATGCGAATCCAGGCGCAGAATCGTGTAGGCCGTACCCAAATGAATGAGACCGCTCACCTGTCCGGGCTTCATCCCGTGCAGCGCCTTCACGATCTCCGGCGGCAATTTTTCGGCGGCCACATCTTTGCGCACGCCCATGTCGACGTGGTAGTCGTCGTCCGACTCTTTTTCCGCGAGAAGTCCAAAATCCTTGTAGCTTTTGGTGGCCTTGGCCTGCTCATAGATCGCTTGCGCGTGCGTCCCCGCCTCCTTCACCGTCTCCGGGTTGGCGTTGGCCGGCGGGATAATCGAGATCGTCTGCAGGGTAAAGATTTCGCCGTGCTCAAACTCCTTCGGATGCTGAGCATAGTAGAGCCGTGCGTCGTTGAGCGTCACCACGGACTTGTCTTCCACCTGGCTCTTCAATATGGCCTGAATCAGTAGCGAGCGCTCGATCTTCTGGCGCAACTTTGCCTCCGAGCCATCCATCTCCACCTTCAGGAAGTCGTTAAATTCAGCCTGGCTTTTGAACTCCTTCCGGAACTTCTTCACCTCGCGGCTGATGCGCTCGGGAGCAATGGACATCTTTTGCCGTTTCGCCTCCTGATACACCAGCTCTTCAAAGACGATCATCTCCATGGCCCCTTGCCGGATCCCCGGCTCCTGGTCTTTGGGGAAGCCATTGTGCAGTTTGGCGTAGGGAAACAGCGCGTACATTTCGCGCAGCAAATCGGCCGATGTCAAGACCGTTCCATTGACTCGAACCAGGGGCTTCGGGGGTGCCTGCGGATTGATCGGCGGCGCTACCAGCTGGGCCGCCTGGGGAGCAGGCGCTGGGGTTGTGCGGGTGTGGGAGGTTGCCATCTGAGCGACGGCGCCGGACGCCATTGCCAGAATCAGGGCTCCGGTAATGAACTGATGTTTCATGTTTATTATTTTATCCGTTTTCTCAAAAAGATGCGGGGGGAGATGATCTCTCCCCCCGCGGTGCACTGCATCTTGCTAAGTTAGAACGTGGTCGGCAGGGTGCCGCCGTTGGCTTCGTTCGACTCGCCGAAGTGGCACTGGCGGCAGAACTGGGTGGTGCTGTTCGCGGACGTCGGGTGCGGGGTGACGTCGTTGACGTTGTACGGACCGTTGATGAAGAAGTAGGTCGCGTAGGTGCCGGTGCCGGAACCATTGATCGGGTTGGTGGCCGAGGCAGCGTACACGTTCATGACGTGCTGGTTGTGGCAGGTGGTGCAAACCACATACGGCAGGTTGGCAGCGGTCAGCGGGGTCGCGGAACCGTGCGCGCCAGGCAGCAGGGCCGGGGCGCCGTAGCTGGTGATGAACTGCGAGTACTGGGTGCTTGCAGCGGCCGAGGCAACCGTCAATAGCGCCGTTCACGTAGATGGTGCTGTAGGTGGCGCCGATGGCCTTGTTGACCAGGGCCGATTCGCCCACTGGGTGGTCGTTGTTGTAGCCGCGCCGCTGTTGCTGAGCAGGGTCGGGATTGGCTGTGCGCCGTAAGAGGTCGGCAACGCACCGATCTGCTGTTCGTAAGCCCAGTTCTGCATCATGGCGCCCTTGGCAACGTTGCCGTCGTGGCAGGCCAGGCACATGATGATGCCGCGAAGATCGCTAGTACTGCTGAGCGGTCAAGTTCTGAGGAGTGGAGCCGGCAGCCGGGGTAACCAGCTGATAGTTGGTGCCGGCGCTGGTGGGGCTGACGTCGCCGAAGTTCAGCGTCTGGCCGTAGAGCGTGCTGTAGTCCTGGCCGAACAAAGCGTTCATACCGCTCTGGGTGTCGGTCGTGGTGTTGCCGTTGCCGCGTGCGCCATTGTGAGGAGCGTGGCAGCCGGCGCAACCGCGGCCGTAGTTGTTGTGAGCGCCCAAAACGTCGACCGTGGGAGCGGCGGATCCAGCGGCGCCCGACGAAGTTGCGGTGCCGGCGGTAACCCCGCGCCATAGCGAAGGTGGCAAACGATGCCATTGCGAGGATTGCGAGTACTTTCTTCACGGTAAAACCTCCTGATTTAGGTGGAGCAATGTTTTTTTACTTCGTACTGCTTACTTCAAAACCCTTTTTACTTCTTGCGGGCTCGCACATACATATAGCAATCGCTTGGCCGTTGTCCCAAGTTCCCGGAACGCAAGCAGCACAAATTTGCAAGTAATTGAATGGAAAGGATAAATATTTAGCGGACAGACCCAAGGTCCAGCGGGTCAGGCTATGAGTTCGATCCGCAGGGCGAAATGCTGCGGCATCTGACACAACGCTCAACCCACATCGGTGAAATTCCCCAACTCACTGGGGGTGGGGCGCAATGACGCAGCCCGGGCTCGTTCCCGGCGTTGACGGATTGGCCAGATGAGACAGAGCGGTGCCGCACCCCCGGCGGAGTTTGGACTGGCGGAAGGTCACGCGCCGGGGCAGCACATCTGGAGATGGGAGGGATTGCGCGCTACGCCGGACAACCAGCCAAGCCCGGAGCCCCGGTGTGGGGATCCAGGCGAATCAGAACTGGGTCGGCAGGGTGCCGCCGTTGGCTTCGTTCGATAGGCTAAAGTGGCACTGACGACAGAACTGCGCGGTGGTGGAGGCAAGCGTCGGGTGGTTGCCCACGTCATTGACGTTGTAAGGGGCACGGAGGAAGAAATAGGTCGCGTACGTGCCTGCAGCCGAGCCGGCGATCGGATTCGCGGCCGTGGCCGAATAAACGTTCATGATGTGCTGGTTGTGGCAGGTGGTGCAAGTCAGGTAAGGCACGTTCGTGGAGCTGACCGGGGTCACGTAGTTGCCGAACGAAGTCGGCAAAAGCGACGGAGCGCCGTAGCTGGTTACAAACTGCGTATACAGAGTCCCAATGATGATTGAGGAGATCGAGCCGTTCGTAATGTTATAGGTGAGACCCGCAGGAGTGTCGTAGTAATCGGGCCCCAGCGCCAAGTTGAGCAGGGCCTGCTCACCGACCGGGTGGTCGGCATTGTAGGAGTACGCGCCAGCGGCGGTGTTGCCGAACAAGGTCGGGATGTGGGCGGTGCCGTAAGAGCTCGGCAGGGCGCCAATCTGCTGCTCGTAAGCCCAGTTCTGCATCATGGCACCCTTGGCAACATTGCCATCGTGGCAGGCAAGGCACATGATGATGCCGCGCAGGTCCCGATATTGCTGGTTGGTCATGGTGGCCAGAGTTCCAATTCCGGGCGTGATCACTTGGTAAGTCGTGCCCGGACTCGTGGGGGAGAGATCGCCGAAGTTGAGAGTCTTGCCGAGCAGCGGGCCATAGTCTTGGCCGAACAGAGCATTCTCACCGGTCTGGGTGTCCGTGACCGCACCACCCGCGGCCGCATTGCCGCCGTTGCCGCGAGCGCCACTGTGCGGGGCGTGGCACCCCGCGCAACCGCGACCATAGTTGTTGTGCGCGCCCAGAATGTCAACGGTGGGAACCACCGAATTGGCTGAGCCGGTGGTCGTCGGTATGCCCGGTGTAACCTGCGCCGTGGCGAAACTGGCGAACGCAACCATTGCCAGAAAGCTAAGCACGAGCGTTTTCATGGCACTAGCTCCTACTCTTATCAATCAAAATGCACTTACTGAGCTGGCAACCACGGTATCTCAACTCTGATTCAGTTACTGAGATGCTTTTGCAAGGCGTCCAGTTGGCTAGATTTTCCCAATTTGATTGGGATACAACGATGGAGAGGACTCGATCGAGGGGGCTAAAAGATCCAGCACCTCTCCCGGCGGGTGTCGGGAAATTTGAGCGTCAGCCCGGCAGATGGAAAATGTTTTTTGCGGTGGATGCCGGTCGGGGGCAGGTTCCTCGCGGGCAGCGCCGCAGAGGAAGCAATGAACCGGCAACTTCGCCCAGGCGGGTACCGGGTCGTGCACGTCAACCTGCAGTGGCAGTTCCATCACGCGGCGATCCGCGCGAATTAGAAAAGGCGCCCATGCTCGCGATGGTCGCCCTTTTATTTTTGCAACTCCGCGCACGCTCAACCGGGAGTCAAGCTGTTCGGACGGAACGGGCGGCGCTAAAACCGGCCACTACACCCTTTCTCGTCTGGTGATTAAGGCTTGCCGGCCGGCTTGTCCGTACTCTTATTTTTCTTTTCCGCTGCTCTCTTTTCGGCCTCCGCCACCACCCTCTTGAATTCCTCCGTGGCCTCAGCCTGGGTCACGTAGCGGAATTCCTGCACGCGGCCGGGAAAACCTCCGTCGTGAAGACACGGTTCTTCTTATTGTCGATACACGTATTGCACCCCGGAGAACTGCCCGGGAGAAGCCCCCGGCCGGAGCCTATCGAGATCAGCAACGGGCCTTCTGGAGAGAAGACCTGCAGACGGTTCTGCATCGCATCCGCGACCCAGATGTGACCGTCGCAATCGATGGCAACGCCCTTTGGCATGGCAAAATATCCGGGGCCATCCCCTCGCTTGCCGAATGTGCGAATGAAGTTGCCGTCAGCATCGAAGATCTCAATGCGGGCATTGAGCATGTCGGCAACGTACAGATTGCCCTCACTGTCCACGGCGACGCCGGTCGGTTTGGCAAAATCGCCTGGAGTGGTCAGGGTGTGGTCCTTGCCGGTTGTACCGATCTTCCGCAAAACTGAAGCTGTCAGCGTCGTAGACGAGAATTTGATCCAGTGATATCGGCAACGTAGAGAAAGCGATTTTCAGTGTCGATGGCCAACCCGGTCGGATTTGCATCCCCCCTTGAACTAGGCTTCGATTCGTGCTGGGGGTTGAAAACCACAACCCGGCTCCTCGGATCGGCAACGAACAGCCGGTCATTGTCATCCATGGCCAAGCCCATGATCAGCTTGAAGCTGGCATCCTTGCCGTTCTTGATCATCTGGGTGTCGTGCGTTTCGGGATCGAAGATGAAGATGGCGCTCACTTTGCCATCGGCGACATAGAGCTTGCCCTTGGAATCAACCGCCAGCCCATGTGGCTCGCCCAGGAAGAAGTGGTTTTTCAGGGGATCTTCCCGGCGCGCCCACTCCAGCCCGCGAGTCCATCCAGCCGCTCTTCTTTTTTAGATTTGTGTTAAAGTCCGGCAATTTTTCGCCAGCGAAATAGTCCAGTACTTGATGCGCGCAATGTTGGGAGGCTGCGGCCAGACAATCTTACTTAGGTCTATCCCAACACCAATTAACCCCGCGTCGCCGCCGCCGCTTCCTTTTTCTTCTGACCGAAGAGAGAGGCGGACGCAGCCACAATCGCAATCGCCACCACCAGTGCCAACCACCCTCTTGCCGTTGAACCGAATTGTGAAACTGCTTACTCATCGCTACTTCTCTTCCTTTTCCTTTGTCTTGCCTCACTGCTATTCATGCACTACTTGGTCATGCTCTTATGACAAGTGGCGCAAAACAATGCGTTATTGACTTGATCTTTGACCAGCAGGTCGGGCTGCGCCGAGGCATGCGGCTGATGACAGATCATGCAGTTGATTGCGGTCTTGACCTTGGTAATATCCCTCGGATCCATGACATCCGAAACCGGGTGGCCATCAACCGGATGCCCCAGATTGTACTTCAACGGCAGCACCGGAACCTTGGCAAAATAGTCCTCAGGCAGCTTCACCTTGCCGTCGAAGATCGTCACCACGTGCTCGCTCTCCAGCTTGGCCGGCTTTGAATCCGGACCATGACACTCCAGACACAGCGCATTGGGAGCTGGGCGCGCAACAGGTGAAGATTGTCGTTGCCATGCGGATCGTGACAGATGGCGCAGCCCTGCTCAAACGCCGGCTGGTGCGGGTGCGCCTTTTTACCCAGCTCGGCGATGTCGGAATGGCACCCAGACAGACGGCCACCGGATTCGGCTTGGGGAAGTACGGGAAGTTGCCGGCATGAGGGCTGTGGCAGTCGGTGCAATCGCCCGCCGCTCCCGGATGCTGCACCTTCGCCTTCTCAATCTGGTCGCCCTTGTCGGAGTGGCAGGTAAGGCAGATTTCCTTCGCAGTTGCGGCCGTCAGCACCACTTTGCCGTCTTTCGCCGGTTGTGGCAGGCGTCGCATTGCCCGCCGGCAAACGGCATGTGGGTGAACTTCGCCATCAAATGCTTGCTGTCCGACTGATGCGGATCGTGGCAGTGAGGCAATCGGCCGTATCAAACGGCTGCCCCTGGTGCGCCTTGATCAGAGCTGCATCCTTCGCATCATGACAATCGAGGCAGAGCGCCGGCGCGTCTTTGGTCAGGTGGTAGTCAAATTCGCGTACGCCACGCTCGCCCGTCTTGTGCGTGACGTGGCAGGTATCGCAGCCCATTATCCAGCGCGGGGTGACGGCTGCCATCCTTGGGGACGTTGACGCCGATCTTGTGGCAGCTGAGGCAAAGGTTCGTGTCCTTGCTGTCCCCGCTCGCGGGCTTGAGCAACTGATACTTATTGTCGGAGGTGTGCGGATCATGGCACTTCACACAGTCGCGCACCGCCGGAGGGTGAACCTTCCCTTTGATATCGGCAGCTTTTTTATCGGCGTGGCAGGTGATACAGAGGGCAACCGGGGTCGTGGTAATGAGCTTTACGCGGGTGACGTCTTTCTTGACCCGAATCTCGTGACAGCTGGTACAGCCCATGGCAATCGCCGAATGGACCGACTTGCCTTTCGTTTTGTCCTCATGGCATTGCGCGCAGGTTGCAGGATCCGGCTTGGGATCAAGAGGAACCGGATGTACTGCCGCCCAGGCCGCAACCGAGAGTGCGCTTACCAAAACAATGATTAAGATCGACTTCAAGAGCCCTCTTCACAACTGCCTCCGCCAAGCCAATAATATGCAATTGTGTAGCCGTTGTACAAGCCGCCTCGGCAATCACACCGAAACCTTCTTAAGCTAATACAAATAAAGTACATGTACCTTCTTCTCGGCGTAACCAAAGAAGATGCAATAAGAGGCGCGCCAGAATTCACCCGAAGGCGTTTGCGGTATCTAACCCAACTTAGCCATTCCATATTGGCGATAGTCCGCACTTCCACCAGGGTCGGAAGGTTTTCGTGACTATCTGGACAAACCGCACCGCGCTCCGCCTATAATCTGGAATCTCCATGAGCCACCCCGGGCCAAGGGTATGGCGAATGGAAACTTACCGATGAGGCTCGAAAAGGAAATCTTCGCGACTGCGGCTCCCGACCAGCGTACCGCTGCCGGAGAACGCGTGCACCACGCCATTTACACCCTGGCTCTATTTGTATCTATTACGGTCTGGTTTATTGCTATCCGTGCCCCGCTCTGGCTGGACGAGACGGGCTCATACCAGCAGATCAATGCGGGCTTCTCGGGAATCCCGTCTCGCCAAGGTCTTTCCACTCCAGCTTATTCGTACATTCTTTGGTTCTGCACCAAGATCATAGGAAAAAGCGAGATTGCGCTGAGAGTTCCCGAGATTCTCGCAATGTTGGGAGCGGTCTATCTGCTCTACTGCGCCGCACAGGAATTGTTTGACCGCGATGTGGCCATCATCGCTGCCGTCGTTTTCTGTCTTCATCCGATTGTCGTTTTTGCTGCTATCGACGTTCGACCCTACGCATTCGCAGCGCTTGCGATTAACGCAGCCATTTTATGCCTGGTTCGGTTACGATGTAGCAATTCAAACTGGCTAGCAGCGCTGTTTGGCATCTCGTCGGCATCGATTGTTTATTTTCACTTTCTATTCGCCGTCATGTTGCCCGCCCTTGCCATTGGCTATTTCCTCGTCAAAAAGAGCTCCCCCAAGGCAATCTGGCGGCAATTCGGCATTGCGCTCACGGCGTTTGTTCTGGCGTTTCTGCCCGTGATCCCCTGGCTGCATTTGATCATTCACACCCCCAGTAGCACCCACGTCGTCGACGGCGCGCCGACGCTGTCGAATCTTGCGTGGACGCTTGCGTCGCGGAACCTGTTGTGCACGTTCGTTGCTGCCGCTTTTATCGCAGCCACGACGAGGCGGCTGGAACTGCCAAGTCATTCCGGGTGGCGCATCCTCGTTTGCGCCTCCCTCGGGCTGATTCCGATTCTGATCCTCTTTGGCGTCAGCACGGAGACCTCGATCCATGTATTTGTGGCCCGCTACCAACTGGTTGCCGTTCCAGGCATCGCGCTCGCTGGGCGTTGCCGGTCAGTTCCAGGGACTCCTGGGTTATCCGGTTGCTGTTCTGTGTCGTTCTCGTCGCAATTGTTGCTTACCAGTGCTTCGCCGACCCTTACTCAAGGCTGCACGGCTACACGTGGAAATATGCACTGGAAGCAGCGGAGAAGAGTGCCTCCGTCGATCAAAGACCCCGGTGTTGGTATGCAGAGTTATTTTTGCTTTGAGTCCGACTTCATGCCGATGCCGGTCGGCTCCGCCATAAAGGACAGCGGTCGAGTTTTGCTGCTTTATGATTACAAGCTCCAGCGGCGTGCCGGTTGTGCCGCTGCCGCGGGCGCTGAACGAGGACGCGATCAGGATCGCTTCTAGCTTTCTGGCGGACGCAATGCAACGGCGCCAGCGTTTTCTGGCGATTGGCTACATCGGCTCTTTTTTTCACACCCTTCGCTGGCTCATTGAAAGTGCTTCGCAGGCCTACCGCATTCGCCAGTTGGACCCGGGTCCACCAAATGAAATCGACGATCCTTGATCTTTTTACGCCGCTGCCTTGAGCCAACGGCGTTCCGTTCATTCGGAGGGTTGAATGCCAAAGGGTCGCGATTAACATCGTCCGATGCAACCACGACCTTGTTCGGCGGCAATCCGAGATTCGGCTACCCGGATAACGGAAAAAACTGGGCTTTGCCGGCGCCCGCAATCCGTTCTTTGTCAGACAGACGCTGAGTTTGTGATGCCGCTCAATCCCGACACAGAAATAACGCGGGGGTACCTGCGCGCGCTCATGACCGCCTTGGATGACCCAAACGTTGCGGCCTGTACTACCTAGATGCTGCGGTTCGGAACCGTGGCCCGGTACGCCCGTCCTGGGCGGCACCGGGATGCCCGCACGTCTGCATCAGGCCGGCCAACGTAAAGTTTTGCATTTTGAAATTCCCGCTCTGCGGCCATGGGACCCCGCACGCACATTCAACGCTAACGACGGGCAAACCCGCGGAGTTATCCTGCGGGTCCGTACGGTGGATCATGCATCCGTCATAAGCGCCGGATGGCGCATCACATGGCCGGCTTGTCGGTCTTCTCGCCGGACTTGATGTTGGCGTGTTTCTTGGCCTGCGCGATATAATCTCGCACTTTGTCGGCCTGCTCGTAGTTGGGATTTTCCTTCAAGAGCAACTCCCAGTCCGCCACGGCGCCCTTTATGTCCATCTTCCCCTGCCATTTCACGATCCCCCGATTGAACAGCGCGTTGCTGTTTTTGGGATCATCCTTCAGGGCGCGGTCAAATTCGGCGATGGCGTGATCCGAATCGTTGCTATAGAACATTGCGGTGGCCATTCCGTGCGTACGGATGCATTCTTCGGCTCAACGGCCAGAGCCTTCTGGTAATAGTCGATCGCCACCGGAAAGATCTGCGTGTCGAAGTATATGTTGCCGATCTGGGCCAGCAGGGCCGGTCGTTGGGCTTGGACTTGAGCTGTTCCATCAGCGGCGCCGCCTGCTTATCGGCCATCGCCTTCATCTGTTCGGGGGTCGGCGGCTGCTGCTTCCAATGCCCGCCGATGGCATGCCCTGTTGCTGCTGCACAGTGGCCGGTGCCGGAGTGCTGCCACCCACGGAACCGCGCATTAGGTAGCCCACCGCACATCCCACCACCAGGCAGACCACTGCCATCACGTATGCTTGCGTACTCGTCCAATGCTGAGGAGCGGTGCCCCCGCTTGTTTCTGCCATTTATATCCATCCTTGAGCTGAGCTGAAAGCGGGCACGGCCTGGGTTGTCCGGCCTGATGCCGGGCTTCCAGCAAAAACCATATCTTCCCAATTGTAATACTGGTGAGCGATATTATGGTGTGCCGAGGGTCCAACGGCACACCATATTGGCCGATCTGCCCGAGATTCAGGCGAGAATGCAGGCACGATCTACGCCGATGAGGAGAGTGGCTGATGCCTTGACCAAGTCGTAGCCAGTAGATCCCCAATTCCGCCGAAGTGGGGAGGCTCTTTAACAGGACGCTCATCGCCGAATTGCTCGCGCGATGAGTAGCAGCGACGACGAATGTCTTCCGGCCCCTCGTTGTTTGCATAGAGTGCAATCAAGTTCGCTTGGCAACGGTTTGTTGCCAAGCGAACTTGATTGCCGAAAACCTCAGCCGGAAACTGTTTCGACCAGACCCCATTCTCAGGGCACCTGCATGGGCGCCGATGCGGTGCAGTTGTTGCTGTAAGTTGTTTCTACAATAGTATCGTTGGGGTCTGCGCACGCGATCATATAGTAGGTTCCATGGATAGTCGGCAAGGTGATGGTCGTCGTCACTTGCCCGTTGCTCGCCCCGGACGCCAGGCTGCTCACCGTACGGGTCTTTAGCAAGGTACCGGCAGTCGGGCTCGTGGTGGTGGACAGAGAGAACCCCGGAGTTTGAACTACCTATAATTCCGAGGCCTTGGTCGGTGGCGGTGTCGCTGACCGAAACACTTCCGCCGGAGACCGGTGCTGTGGTCAGAACGCTGAAGCTGCTTTCGGCTAGGTCCGCCCCAGCCACCTGCATGGCCACCGCAGTGCAGTTGTTGCTGAAAGTTGTCTCCACAACGGCATCCGAGTAGTCTGCGCAGGCGATCAGGAAATAGGTTCCACTGAGGTTCGTTGGCAAGGTGATGGTCGTAGTTACCGGTCCGTTGCTAGCCCCGGATGCCAGGCTGCTCATCGGGCGGACTTTTAACAAAGTACCGGCTGCCGGGTTAGTGGTGGTGGACAGATAGAAGCCGGTCGTCGAAGCACCCGCAATCCCGAGGCCTTGGTTGGTGACGGGTCTGACGAACCGAAACACTTCCGCCTTAAAATGGTGCTGTGGTCAGAACGCTGAAAGTACTTTCGGTCAGGTCCGCCCCAGCCACCAGCATGGCCACCGCAGTGCAGTTGTTGCTGTAAGTCGTCTCCACAACGGTACCGGCGTAGTTCGCAGGCGATCAGGTAGTAGGTTCCATTGAGATTCGTTGGCAAGGGGATGGTCGTGGTTACCGGTCCATTGCTAGCCCCGGATGCCAGGCTGCTCACCGTGCGGAGTTTTAACAAAGTACCGGCAGTCTGGCTCGTGGTGGTGGACAGTAGAAGCCTGTCGTCGAAGCTCCCGCGATCCCGAGGCCTTGGTTGGTGACGGTGTCGCTGACCGACACACTTCCGCCGGATACCGGTGTCGTGGTCAGAACACTGAAGCTGATTTCGGTCAGGTCCGGTGCCGGCGTAACGGTATAGGTTCCGCTGGCTACCGCGCTCGGGCCAGAGCTGCCGCCCGCGGCAATGGCGTTGATCGTGGTGGTGGTTGAGACCGTAATCGGCCCCGTGTACGGGGTGGACGCGGTGGTCGGCGTCGTGCCGTTCGTGGTGTAGTAAATCGTTGCCCCAGGCGTGCTATCCGTCAGCGTCACCGTTTGCGCCGTGGTGTAGGTGTACGGGGTCGGCGACATACTCGGCGTCGCCGCCCTGATGGTATAGGTCCCGCTGGCCACCGCGCTCGGGCCAAAGTTGCCGCCCACCGCGATGGCGTTGATCGTGGTGGTGGTGGAGACCGGAATCGCCCCCGTGTACGGGGTAGATGCGGTCGTCGGCGTGGTGCCGTTCGTGGTGTAGTAAATCGTTGCACCGGGCGTGCTGTCCGTCAGCGTCACCGATTGCGCCGTGTTGTAGGTCTATGGGGCGGCGACATACTCGGCGTCGCCGCCATGATGGTGTAGGTTCCGCTGGCTACCGCGCTCGAGCCAGAGCCGCCGCCCACGGCGATGGCGTTGATCGTGGTGGTGGTCGAGACCGGAATCGCCCCTGTGTACTGGGTTGATGCGGTGGTCGGCGTGGTGCCGTTCGTGGTGTAGTAAATCGTTACACCGGGCGTGCTGTCCGTCAGCGTCACCGATTGCGCCGTGTTGTAGTTGCGGGGTCGGCGACAGACTCGGCGTCGCCGCCGCGAAGGTATAGGTCCCGCTGGCTACCGTGCTCGGGCCAACGCCGCCCGCAGCGATGGCGTTGATCGTGGTGGTGGTCGAGACCGGAATCGGCCCCGTGTACTGGGTTGACGCGGTCGTCGGCGTCGTGCCGTTCGTGGTGTAGTAGATCGTCACCCCAGGCGTGCTATCCGTCAGCGTCACCGATTGCGGCGTGTTGTAGGTGTAAGGAGTCGGCGACATAGTCGGGGCTGCCGCCGCGATGGTATAGGTCCCGCTGGCTACCGCGCTGGCGCCATAGTTGCCGCCCGCCGCGATGGCATTGATCGTGGTGGTGGTAGAGACCGGAATCGGCCCCGTGTACCGGGTTGAAGCGGTCGTCGGCGTCGTGCCGTTCGTGGTGTAGTAAATCGTCACCCCAGGCGTGCTATCCGTCAGCGTCACCGATTGCGCCGTGTTGTAGGTGTACGGAGCCGGCGACATAGTCGGCGCCGTCGCCGTGATGGTATAGGTCCCGCTGGCTACCGTGCTGGCGCCATAGTTGCCGCCCGCAGCGATGGCATTGATCGTCGTGGTGGTAGAGACCGTAATCGGCCCCGTGTACCGGGTTGACGCAGTGGTCGGCGTCGTGCCGTTCGTGGTGTAGTAAATCGTCACCCCAGGCGTGCTATCCGTCAGCGTCACCGATTGCGGCGTGTTATAGGTGTAGGGAGCCGGCGACATCGTCGGCGCTGTCGCCGTGATGGTGTAGGTCCCGCTGGCTACCTCGCTCGGGCCATAGTTGCCCCCCGCCGCGATGGCGTTGATCGTCGTGGTGGTCGAGACCGTGATCGGCCCCGTGTACGGGGTTGACGCGGTGGTCGGCGTCGAGCCATTCGTGGTGTAGTAAATCGTCACCCCGGGCGTGCTATCCGTCAGCGTCACCGATTGTGGCGTGTTGTAGGTGTAGGGAATCGGCGACATCGTCGGGGCTGTCGCCGTGATGGTATAGATCCCGCTGGTGACCTCGCTCGGGCCATAGTTGCCGCCCGCAGCGATGGCGTTGATCGTCGTGCTGGTCGAAACCGCGATCGGCCCCGTGTACGGGGTTGACGCAGTTGTCGGCGTCGAGCCGTCCGTGGTGTAGTAAATCGTCACACCAGGCGTGCTATCCGTCAGCGTCACCGATTGCGGCGTGTTGTAGGTATAGGGATTCGGCGAGATCGTCGGCGCCACCGCCGTGATCGTATAGACCCCGCTGGCTACCATGCTCGGGCTAAAGCCGCCGCCCGCTGCGATGGCATGATCGTCGTGGTGGTCGAGACCGTGATCGGTCCCGTGTAAGGGGTTGACGCGGTCGTCGGCGTCGAGCCGTTCGTGGTGTAGTAAATCGTCACCCCGGGCGTGCTGTCCGTCAGGGTCACCGATTGCGGCGTGTTGTAGGGTATGGATTCGGCGACAGCGTCGGTGCCACGGCCAAGGGGCCACGAAGGTATAGGTGCCGCTGGCTACCGCGCTCGGGCCATAGCGGCCGCCCACAGCGATGGCGTTGATCGTGGTGGTGGTTGAAACCGTAATCGGCCCCGTGTACCGGGTTGACGAGGTGGTCGGCGTCGAGCCATCCGTGGTGTAGTACATCGTCGCCCCCGGCGTGCTGTCCGTCAGCGTCACCGATTGTGGCGAGCTGTAGTGGCAAGGGCCTGGCGAAAAGCCGGGCGGCGCCTCAATGAAGGTATAGGTCCCGCTGGCCACCATGCTCGGGCCATAGCCGCCACCCACAGCGATGGCATTGATCGTGGTCGTGTTTGAGACCGGAATCGGCGCCGAGTACGGGGTGGACGAGGTGGTCGGCGTCGAGCCGTCCAGGGTGTAGTAAATCGTCATCCCAGGCGAGCCGTCCGTCAGCGTCACCGAGTGCGGCGTGCTATAGGTCGCGGAACCGGCGAAAAATCGGCGTCAAGGCGCCAGTCACCGAAAGAGAAACGGTGGTCGTCTGCGTAATGCCTCCGCCCGTGCCGATGACGGTGATCGTGTAGGTACCGGTCGGAGTCGTCAAAGGCGCGGCCACGGTCATGGTCGAACTGCCAGCGCCCGGCGCGGCGATGGACGCGGGGCTGAAGCTCACGGTCACGCCTGCCGGCTGGCCGGTCGCAGTCAAGGCAATGGCCGAGTCAAAGCCGCCCGAGGTGGCGGTATTGATCGTTGCTGTGCTATTGCTGCCCTGTTGCACTGAAACCGCCGCGGGAGAAATGGAGAAGTTGGGAGCCGTCGACAATGGGGCAAGAGCATTGATCAGGTTGGCCCCGTTCGGACTGCCCCAGCCGGTATCCAAATCGTAGCCGGTGACTGCCGGAAAGCCGTTATTGCCGCTGGTGATGTCGTGGAAATCCTTGTTATAGTTGGACGACACACCAATCGGGTAAATCGCCGGATTAATGAAGCCAACCGGCGAATCGCCCTGGGCCGCCGCCTGTTGATTGGCCAGAGCCACGTAGCCGGCCCACATGGGCGCCGCAAAACTGGTTCCGCCATATTCGTTTGCCGTGCAGGTGGTTTGGTCGGCACAGACGTAAAAGGTAAAATTCGCGTTGGCCGAGACGTCCGGGCCGTTCCGATATTGCGTGGATCCCTCGTTGCTCGCGTTGATCACGCCCGGGAGCTGTTGCCAGGAGGGAATCGCAATTTGGTCCGGGGAAATCCCGCCGCCACCGTCGGCCCAACCGGTTTCCGAACTCCAGGGACCGCCCGCGCTGCTGGTTGTTAAGGTCCGTGCCGCCGACACAGATGACATTCGCATCCTCCGACGGGAAAGATGTATGCTCGACGACCAGGCATCACTGTCGCCGGACGCTTGAAAGAAGCTCTGGCCCTGTGCCGCCATCCTCTCGAAGTACGGGTCGTCAGTGCTGGGATCCGCCGGGGGCCAGGTCCACGAACTGCTCAATTGCAAAGGCAGCGGAGTGGCCGTAGTCATGGCACTGAGAATGGCGGTATCGGTGGACCCCACGTACACGTACAGCGTGGTGATGCCCGGGGCCATGCCCAGCGCCTGAGTCATGTCGAGGATCTGTTCCGTATCGTCGCAGCCGTCCCAACGAGGCAACTCAAGCTCGTTCCATCCGTGGAAATGCCGGTGACCGTGGCGGTCATCGTTTGACCCGCGTTCGTGTAGTAAGTATTCAAGTCGGCGATGTCATATCCGTAGTACTCCAGCAACCCGATGTTCTGGCCGGCGCCGGTGAGAGCCGTTCCTCCGTAGTAGGCCGCCCTCATGTCGCTGCCGAAGAAGGAGGCCGAAGGGCCAGAGCCCGTAGTGGCATTGGCGGCCTTCCCAGTCAGATTCGTCTGCTTGTTGAGGAGGGGATGCGGGATCGAATAGTTGTCCAAACCCGAGATGTGCCACAGCGGGACCGCCAGGTCCACCGTGGGCTCCCGGTCCGGAGCATAGAAGGTGCGGTTTTCCGTGGGGTGCTGATAGACGCCCATGGTCACATGGAAGGCCGCCTCGACGGTCGCAACCGAGCCCTCGACCTGCACGTCCATCCCATCGCGGGAGCCGCCAACCACCGTAAAGCCGTTCGCTTTCGCGAAACTGATCACGTTGTCATAATCCTGCCTGGCTGGGACCAAACCTCGCGGTAAACTCTTGCACCGTAAGGAAGTGCCGGTAGGAGGGGCTGGAAGGGTCATAGAGTCCTTGCAGGAAATTTCCAACCCTGCCTGATCGCGCAGCGGCAGAACAATGTCGAGACTCATCGATTGGGTTGCGGGGAGATGCCCGACGAACGGCGCCTGCCCATTGCGAGTGACTTCGCGCACATGGCGCGTCAGCAGGGACTGGCTTGTGCCGCGGCGAGCGCCGGCATCATCAGCAAGAAAACGAGGCAAACGATTGGCCGTATGCGCGGGGTGTAGCGGACACAGCCTGACCGCAGGGGGGATTGGGGATTTGTACCCAAACGGGTCAAATTAAGCAAAATCATTCGCTTGCCTTTCGGGGCAGGCAAGCCGATAATTGTCGCTGAGTGGCTAGCAGCTATCGGTTCGCCGAAGTTGTTAGTTTCCTGGCCCGCCGATAGTTACAGCTACCGGCGGGCCGAATATTGTCACGACCCTGCGTTACAGATTCGCTCGATTGCGGGTGAGTTCATACGAATGATGACTACATTCGCGTATTCGGCCCGGTCAATATCCAAGCTGAAGTTACTGACCATTGCTGAGAGATGTGATGGGAAACTCACCTGCGCGGTTGCCTCAATATCGAACATTGATTTCACTTACTCCGCCCAGGTTTAACGACGGGAGTCGCAAGCCGGGGGAGGCTTCTTGAAGCTTCGATTTCCCAGATTAGAACCAACTAATATCAATTAATATTTTGGGAAACTGCCGCCGCGAATCGGAACGGCTCGTTCCAACCAATTCATTTCTGCAAGCTATGCAGCCCGCCACCGAGCCTCACCACAGCAGACACCCAATGTTGTTTGTCATTTTTTAAGCAGGACATAGGTCTAACCCAAATCTCTAGACAGCGGGCCGTGTGCAAGTAGCCGATTTTCTGTTGAGACAAGAGGCGAGGCTGGGTACGCGGTTTTGCGAGCGCGACGATGTTTCATCCGGGAGGAAGCAGGCCGGCTAAAGGCCGGATACCGCAGACTGTTTGCTTCGCTCCCAACGATCCCCTTGCAGTCAGGCGGGGGACCATACACTATCAACAAAAATCCGCGACAGGATGCGGCTGTTCTCACCACTCACCAGCCGCATCACTGGCGTGTTGTGCACGTCGATTGACGTGCGCAATCATGAAATCTCATCAGCCTTCCTCCATACGGAAGCCAAGTCGATCAACCGCACTTGTGGCTGTCCGAACGGGGCTTTCATCGTAGAACGCTCTGAATCCAAAGCATTTATTTTCTGACTGATGTGCTCCCGGCCTCTCTATCTCATCCCCGCCGATTCCTACGCTGGGCCTTCGGGTCTGGCTTGCCAAATATTTATCCTTTTTATTTAACAACTTGCAAATTTGTGCCGCTTACATACCAGTGAGCAGTATGGCTTGCAAAACAATTGCTCCACCTTGGAGGTTTACCATGAAGAAAGTTCTCGCAATCCTCGCAATGGCATCTGTCGCCACCTTCGCTATGGCGTCGGGGGCGGTAACCGTTGGCACGAAGACTTCGACGGGCGCCGCGGGATCCGCCGCTCCCACGTCCGACGTTTTGGGCCCGCACAACAACTACGGCCGCGGTTGCGCCGGTTGCCACGCTCCTCACAATGGCGCACGCGGCAACGGCAACACCACGACCGACGCCCAGAGCGGTATGAACGCTTTGTTCGGCCAGGACTACAGCACGCTCTACGGCCAGACGCTGAACTTCGGCGACATCAGCCCCACCGCCTCCGGTACCAACTATCAGCTGGTTACCCCGACTGCCGGCACCACCATTCAAGCTTTGACCACCCAGCAGTATAGCGATCTGCGCGGCATCATCATGTGCCTGGCCTGCCACGACGGCAACGTTGCCAAGGGCGCCATGATGCAGAACCAGGCTTACGAGCAGCAGATCGGTGCTCTGCCGACCTCCTACGGCACCCAGCCGATTCCGACCCTGCTCAGCAACGGCGGCGCGTACAACAACGATCACCCAGTGGGCGAACAGGCTTTGGTGAACAAGGCCATCGGCGCCACCTACAACTCCATCTACGTGAACGGCTCCATGACGGTTGCCTCGGCCGCTGGAAGCACCGCGTACTCGCAGTTCATCGCCAGTTACGGCGCCCCGACCCTCCTGCCTGGCGCGCACGGTTCCGCGACCCCGCTGACCGCTGCCGGCCTGCCGTATGTGGTTTGCACCACCTGCCACAACCAGCACGTGATGAACGTGTACGCTGCCTCGGCCAGCAACCCGATCAATGGTAGCGGCTCCGGCACCTACGCGACCTACTTCTTCATCAACGGTCCGTACAACGTCAACGACGTCACCCCGCACGCGGCGTCCGCGAACAGCACCACCCAGTTCTGCCGCCAGTGCCACTTCGGCGAGGCGAACGAAGCCAACGGCGGTACCCTGCCGACCACGTTCTAACTTAGCAAGCATGCAGTGCACCGCGGGGGCGGGGAGAGTTCCTCTCCCCGCCGCATCTTTACGAGAAAACGCAAGGAATTCCAGAAGTGTGTAGCCCGTTATCGCGGCGACTCACACCTAGAGGGTCTCAACCGCGCGGCCGCCACTCCCGGTTCCAGGAATATCTTATCGGGACGCCAAGGAACGCGAGGCCGTACCGCAAGGGATTGCCCGCATCGCAGGGTTCGCCAGCATGGTCGGCCTGATCCAAACCCAGCTGCCCTTATCCTTCCAGACGGGATCCGCATCGGTTGCCACCAGTACGTTCATGGAGTACTCGTCGCAAAAATCATCCAACTTCCATTTCCGCACCGCATCGGGGTTATTGAATACCTTGGCGACAGTTGGGAACGCCGACCTGCACTTTTCGACGTCGCCGCCAAACGCGCTTCCGCAGAATGCGTCCCCCATCGCTGCCTGCCGTGTCGAATACAGGTGAGCGATCAGGACCTCATCCCTCACCGGGTTGTACTGCACCGTCGCCGCCGGCGGGGTAAGTTGCGTGAGCCGGCTGAAGCCATCGCGCATCCAGTAGGTGCGCTCGCCAAATCCCGGGTCACCCAGGAAGCGCTCGTCGCGCCTCCATATTCCGGCGTCCGCCAGCGGTGCGTAGGCGCGCAGAGCGACAAGCTGGTAGGCCGTTCCCGCCATTCCGAGCGCCATGGTAAAAATGAACGCAGGCCGGATCCAACGCGCCCCCAAATCCGACGGCGCCCCAGCATCGTTTCGGAAGAAGACATCGTGAACCATCGGGGCAGACCAGATCAGGAGAACGAACTGGACCAGCCAGCATCCCCCTGAATCCAAGGTCGTTCTGACTGGTCGATTCCGACTTCAGCAGGCTCATGGCAAGCAGACATACCAGGAGCATCATCCAAGCCATGCGTTGCTGCCGGCTGAGAGAGACATTCTTCCTTATGTCCCGGCGAAGGCACAGCGCCAGCACCAGGGCGAAAAATCCGAATTCGAGGATGTAGAGCCCCAGCAGCACCGGCATCAAGGAGAGTCCGAACTGAATCCAGTTGTGCGGGCCCAGCCTTCCCAGGAGTTGTTCAGCCACCGGAAAACTGCGAATTGCGAACGTTGCCAACCGCTGGCCGCCATCCGAATTCAACCCCGTAGCGCCTGATTTTGAGAGCAGGTCGAGTAAGAATGGCCAGGAGAGTACGAGCGAAAAAGCTCCGCCGCCGAGATAGGTAACAACCGTCTTCACGCTCCCCTGCAAAAGGACGCGCAGTGCCCAGAGGACCGCAAAAACGCCAAACGTAAAGGTCACGTAGACCGAGAGTCCGGCTGCGCTGGCAAAGGCCAGCCCGGAGATCGCCCCGGCCCAGATTCTGGGACGTAGCGCGGTTTCTTCGTCGATGGCGGAAATGGCGAGCAACCCGGCCATGCACGCGGTAAGCGACGCCACATGGTGAGGCACCCACAGCAGCGAACCCACCCAGGAGGTGATCTGATTCGGATCCCACCATTCCATATCAGGCGGCAAAGTATGCGAGTGAAGCGCCTTCACGGCATAAGGAATCAGATCGAGGCCGGTCACCGTAAGTAGCGCAATGCCGATCAAGGATTTGCGACGAAGATCTACCAACTCGCCGAGGAAATATTTGAGGAAAAGAGGAATGCTGGCGGCCAGTCCAACTCCGCTCCAGAAGACGCTGGCATTGAAGCATCCCCTGGCGCTAAGGCCAAACAGACGCACCGGCAGCGCGCAGACCACATACCAATAATAGTAATAACGAAGAACGGGAGCCTTCCCCAGACCGAAGAACGGGTTTAAAGGTGGAACTCCGTTCCTGGCTGCTGCCTCAACCAGCGGCACGCGTACCGAGTAATCAAAGGCCGCGAAGCTCACATAGAGTCGCTGCCCGATCTGCAGATCGGCCAACGACATCTGCACCACCAGGAACCAGGCCAACGTCATGCCAAGCAGGATCCATGTGCTGCGTTGCAGGCCGGTAAAGAAACGCCCGCTCCGTATGAGCTGCCTTAGGATCAATGACACTGAGGCAACGGCAAGCAAAAGAAAAACCGCGAGCGTGCACCGGTAGGAGGTGAACCTTATCAACAGGACGGCCAGCACGGGGGTAGTGGCAATGGAATACACCACACCGAACAGCGCCTTTTCGGCTGCCGGACGCCGGCGAAAGCCGAATGCATCGCTGGCCAGGCACAGCAGATATCCGGGAGGCCAAAGAAAGAGCGCGAGAGCCAGGAGCGCTAGGGTGGTTTGCGCCACATCGGCGACCGTGAAGTTTTGCATTGAAACGTTTCCGGCGTCCTTAGAATTAGCCCCGGCTCGCAGCCGGTACTCACACCTTACGCCTGCAGCGTCTCCCAGGCCGCGGCCATCTTTGCGGGCACCGTTTTTCCGAAATCGGGGTCGCCTGCGGAGTCGCCTTCGATCTCCAGCACCAGCGCCGGTACCTGCGGAGCGCCGCGCAACAGTTCCATGGTGCGCTTCCAGTCGATGCTTCCCTCGCCCGGCCAGAGGTGCTCGTCCTTCATGCCGTGATTGTCATGCACGTGGACCGAACGGACGAACGGCTTGAGGGTCTCCACCGCCGCCTCTACTCCCGGCTCCAGGTGCGCGTGGCCAAGGTCGAGACAAACGCCAACATCCTCATAATGCAGCGTGCGGATCAGATCCACCAGCTTCTCCGGAGCCGTCAGTTCGTTGGGAATATTTTCCAGCAGCAGTTGCACACCAAGCGGCTTGGCGAAGGCCCGCAAATGCTCGATGGAGGTCAGCGCGCCTTCAAACTTGTGCTCGTTGAATCGCTCTCCCGAAACCCCGGCGTGCAGCACCAGGAAGCGAAACGGAGCCACCTCTGCGACTTCAATGGCGCGCTTGATCTCATCCATCGCCTCGATCCGCTCTTTGCGATCCTGGCCGGCAATGTTCAGGGGCGGCGAATCGAAGCGCCCCCACTCGCCGGAGGCAAACATCGGGGCATGCATCGACTGGAAGACAACCTCCGGTTGCGAGCGGAACCAGGAGGCAATCTCGCCTACGTGATGCCGATTGTCATAATCGAAGTGGCCGCGCATGGCGAAGATCTCGATCCCCGCAGCTCCGCCCTGCGCCAGTCTCTCCAGAATTTGCGGCTGCAGCCGCTCGCGTAGATGGATGTGTGTCGATATCGCCTTTAGCATCGTTCTGCTCCGCCTCGTCTTCCCACCTGCGCGCTCACCTCGATTACCCCGGGGCGGTGCGCGCTTGGCTGTCTGCCGCAATCCCGCGCACCCAGGGTGTCTGGCGAAGTCTTCCAACGCTACCCCAAGCGCGCCCACCGGTCAACGCGCGTCCCGCATAGAGTACGAAATGCCGGACGGAGCAGACACCCCATTTGAGCAGAACCGGAGGTCTGCGGCACGCACCCAAATTCCATAGGAGTGAGCGATGTGTATATAATGAGCAGGCCTTTGGGGCGGGCTGCCCCGGCAGGAGAGATCCGGTGCCGCCCGGTCAGAGTGGAATATCGCACATTTCCGGGCGCTGAATCCCGCAACGTTCGTGCTCTGACCTGCCGGATGGCGATTGATTCCATAGGTTTACAGGATGGAAGTAAACTTGCTCAGCTTAAACCTTTAGGGTGCTTTTGTGCCAGCGCGCGGAGCACGGTGCGGAACGGATCTATCAATTTGCAGTATGGAGAGTGAATCATGGGGGAAACAGTTCAAGGGAAGACGCAGCCAATCCAAATCGGGGCAAAGAAGGTGGGCGACGGACAGCCCTGTTATGTGATTGCCGAGATTGGAATCAATCATAACGGCGACGTCGATCTGGCGAAGCGTTTGATCAGTGTTGCCGTAGCCGCCGGCTGCGACGCGGTCAAGTTTCAAAAGCGCACCGTGGAGATCGTCTACACGCCCGAAGAGCTGGCCAAGCCGCGCGAAAACCCCTTTGGCACCACCAATGGCGATCTGAAGCGCGCGCTCGAGTTCAGCTACGAGGATTACGTCGAACTCGATCAATACTGCCGCGCCGTCAAGATTCCCTGGTTTGCCTCCTGCTGGGATGAGCCTTCGGTCGATCTCATCAACCGCTTCGATGTGCCGTGCTTCAAAATCGCTTCGGCCTCGCTGACCGACGACAACCTGCTGCGCTACACCCGCGCCACCGGCAAGCCGATCCTGCTCTCCACCGGCATGAGCACGATTGAGGAGATCGACCACGCGGTAGAGGTGCTCGGCAAGAAAGACCTGATCCTGCTGCACGCCTGCAGCACCTATCCTGCCTTTTACGAAGAGCTGAACCTGTCGGCGATCCGTACCCTGCAAGATCGTTATGGCATTCCGGTGGGCTACTCGGGCCATGAGTCCGGTCTTCCCTCCTCGGTCGCGGCGGTTGCGATGGGAGCTTGCATCATCGAGCGTCACATTACAGTGGATCGCGCCATGTGGGGATCGGACCAGGCAGCCTCGCTGGAGCCCAATGGAATTACCAAGCTGGTGAGCTACATCCGCGTGGTCGAGCGTTCGCTGGGAGACGGCGTGAAGCGCGTGCTGGAGCGCGAATATCCGATTCTGAAGAAGCTGCGCCGCGTCGGAGTCGGCATTGAGCATTAAACTGATCGCGATGGATGTGGACGGCGTGCTGACCGACGGCTCCTTTTGGTGGGGGCCGAACGGGGAAGAGTGGAAGCGCTTCCACTTCGCCGATATCATGGGGCTGTCGCGGGCACGCAGAGCCGGCCTGAAGCTGGCGCTGATCTCCGGCGAAGACAGCCCGCTTATCGATCGACTGGCGGCGAAGATGCAGATCCCTGACGTTGAAAAATCCTGCAAGGATAAAGCCCGGGCCTTGCAGAAGCTGGCCGATCTGCACCATCTGGAACTCGCGGAAATCTGCTTTATGGGCGACGATGTGAACGACCTGCCTGCGCTTGAGATTGCAGGACTGCCGGCCGCGCCGGCCGACGCACAGCCGTCGATTCGCGAGAAATGCCGCTTCGTCTCCACGGCCAAGGGAGGAAACGGCGCGGTCCGCGAATTGATCGAAATGATTCTCGCCGAAGCCAAGGTTTCTGCGTGAAGGTACTGCTCACCGGCGGTTCGGGATTCATTGGACGAAACCTGGTGGAGTACCTGGGTGGGCGCTATTCCATCGCCGCACCCTCCTCCGCCGAGTTGAACCTGCTCGACCAGGACTGCGTGGAAGAGTATCTGCGCGCCGGGCAGTTTGACGTGGTTCTGCACACGGCGACCACCCGCTCCAACCGCCGCACGGGCGCCGCGCCAGAGATGCTCGACCGCAACTGCCGGATGTATTTCAACCTGGCGCACTGCAGTTCTCTCTTCGGCAAGATGCTGCACTTCGGCTCCGGCGCGGAGTACTGCCGCACGGGCCTGCCGGCAAGGGTCAGCGAGAGTTACTTCGATACGCGCATACCCACCGACCCCTATGGGTTCTCGAAGTACATCTGCACCAAACATGCCGCGACAGCGGAGAACATTTTCGTACTGCGCCTGTTCGGAGTCTTCGGCAAGTACGAGGCCTGGGATGTGCGCTTTATCTCCAACGCCTGCGCCCGCGTGGTCAAGGGACTGCCGATCGTGATCCGGCAGAACGTGAAGTTCGACTATCTTTATGTATCTGAGCTGGCCGGCCTGACGGCGTGGTTTCTGGATCACCAACCGCGGCAGAAAACCTACAACGTGTGCCGCGGCGAGGCTTACACCCTGCTGGAACTGGCTGAAATGGTAGCCGCCGCCTCGGGCCGCAACCCGGAGATCCGAGTCCGGAACCAGATGCTGGCGCCGGAGTATAGCGCGGATAACACCCGCATGCTGGAGGAGATAGGCGGCTTTCCCTTTCGCGCCATGAGCGATAGTATCCGGGAGTTGTACCAGTGGTACGAGGAAAACGCAGACCGTATTGGCATGGACCAATTGACGTTTGATGAGTCGGAGTGATTTCGTGAAAACCCTCAGCATCATCACGCCCTGTTATAACGAAGAGCTGAACGTGCGCGAATTGTATGAGCGCGTGCGCGCTGCCATCGCCGCGCTTGGGGATGGGTACCGCTACGAGCACATTTTCATCGACAACGCTTCGACCGACAATACGGTGGGCGTTTTGAAGACGATTGCCGCGGTGGACAGAAACGTCAAAGTGATTCGCAACACGCGAAACTTCGGCCATATCCGGTCGCCCATGCATGCCTTCCATCAAACCACCGGAGACTGCGTCATCGGCATTGTCGCCGACCTGCAAGACCCTCCCGAGATGATCGTGGACATGGTGCGGCACTGGGAGGCGGGCACGCCCGTGGTGATCTGCGTCAAGTACGCCAGCGACGAGAGCAGCCACATGTTCTGGATTCGCAAGCGCTACTACCGCCTGGTGAACCGGCTCTCCGGAATCGAGACGTACGAGAACTTTACCGGCTTCGGCCTCTACGACAAAAAGGTCGTGGACATTATCAAGTCGCTCGACGACCCATACCCTTACTTCCGCGGCATCATTGCCGAGCTTGGTTTTCCGCGGGTGGAGTTACCCTATCACCAGCCTGCGCGCAAGCGCGGAATTACGGCCAACAACTTCTACACGCTGTACGATATGGCGATGCTGGGGATTACGAATCTTTCCAAGGTTCCGCTGCGGATGGCGGTCTTTGCCGGATTCGGCGGCGCGATTCTTTCGGTACTTACTTCGCTGTCCTACCTTGTTTATAAACTGCTTTTCTGGAGAAGCTTTTCCGTGGGCATTGCACCCATCGTGATTGGCTTTTTCTTCCTCGCATCCATTCACCTGGTGTTCCTTGGAATGATTGGCGAGTACGTTGGAGCGATTCATACCATGGTGCAAAAGCGGCCATTCGCAATCGAGCAGGAGCGAGTCAACTTTGAATACGGAGCAGGCGAACCGCTGAAGCCCGGCCGGGAAACGAACCCGGAGAGAGACTGAGCAGTGAACACCTCTTGCGATCCCGGCTCGAACTGCTGACCACCCCGGCGATTCCACGCAACTTACGCTTACTAGCCGCCTAGTCGAATAACTCGCTTTCGAGAAGCTCGCAGAGAATGTGGCCGGTAAGAATGTGCGCTTCCTGGATGCGCGGAGTGCAATCGCAGGGAATGCAGATGGCGTGCTGCACGGCGGCCGGCAATTTTCCGGCGCGCCCGCTCAGCCCGATGGTGACCATCTGTTTGCTGTGGGCAACTTCCATGGCGCGCAAAACGTTGGGCGAGTTGCCGCTGGTGCTGAGGCCAAAGGCAACGTCTCCGGCGGCGCCGAGTCCGGCAAGCGGGCGCGCAAAAACCTCATCGTACCCATAGTCATTGCCGATGGCGGTGACGCTCGAAGTGTTGGTGGAGAGCGCAAGGCCGGGCAGGCTGCGGCGCTCGCGAAGAAAGCGTCCGGTAAGCTCGGCGGCAAGATGCTGGGCGTCGGCGGCGCTGCCTCCATTGCCGAAGAACAACACTTTGTTTCCGGCACGCAAGGCTTGAGCCATGGCCGCGGCCGCGCCGGATACGGCCGCGAGATAGGTGCTGTCTTCGAGCAGGGACGACATCAGGGAAATATGTTCGGCGATGCGGGTGGTGATCAACGTTGGGGTCGAGGACGGCTTCGAGGACGGCATGGCTTCTCCAAAATACTGAAGGCCAGTCTAACCGAGACGCCGCGTTCAGAGGAAGCACGGACGATTGACTCGACGGTACCGGATTCTGCTCGCACCGCAGTTTCCAGGCAACGGTTGAGCGGCGTCTAGGTCTGGGTTCCGTTCTTGGCTTCGTCGAGTTGCACCCGCGCGGACTGCTTCTTTTTGCCATGGTAGAAGACGATGGTGACAGTGTCGCCGGAGCGGTGGTTGTTCATGACGTGGGTGAGTTCCTGCAAATCGGTGATCGGGTGGCCGTCGATTTCCACGATGAGATCGCCGCCGATGCGGATCTCGTAGTTGCCGTAATAGACACGCTCATTGCCGCCCTGGATTCCGGCGCGCGCGGCGGCGGAGCCGGGAACGACCTGCATGACCAGAACGCCGGTGTCGGTGGGAAGGTCGAGTTGCTCGGCCAGTTCGCGGTTCATCGGGAAGGGCAAGGGGCGGATGCCGAGGGTGGGCCGCCGGACGCGGCCGAACTGCACCAGGTCGCCGAGGATGGCCTTGGCGGAGTTGATGGGAATGGCAAAGCCGACGCCGGAGTTTCCGCCGCTGGCCGAGGCGATCATGGTGTTGATGCCGATGACCTCGCCGTGAGAGTTGAGCAGCGGGCCGCCGGAGTTGCCGGGATTGATGGCCGCGTCGGTCTGGATGGCCTCGTCGATGTAGGTTCCGTCGGGTTCCTGCACCTGGCGGATGGAGCTGACGATGCCGCGCGTCATGGTTCCGTTGAAGATGCCGAAGGGATTGCCGATGGCGAGTACCTTTTGACCGACCTGCAGGTTGGAGCTGTTGCCCATGGTGACCGGCTGCAGGTTGGGCGCCTTGATTTGAATCACGGCGAGGTCGTGCGACTTGTCGCCGCCGACGACGGTGGCCGGATAGTGCTTTTTGTTGGCGAGGATGACCTCGAGCTTACGGGCTCCGTCGATGACGTGGTAGTTGGTGAGGATGTGTCCCTCTTTGTCGATGAGGAAACCGGAGCCGGCGCCCTGCTGGGCCTGGGCCCCGAAAAAAAAGTCGTAGGAGACGACGGTGGAGGTGATGTTGACCACCGAAGGCACGACTCGCTTGTAGACATCGACATTGTTCTGCTCGTCGGCATCGAGCGCCGGGGAGGCCTGGGCCTCGGTGAGTTGCACGGGGTCGCGCGTGATCCACGAGGCGGACTGGCCGGAACGGTGGCTGGTGTAGTAGAAGAACGCGGCTGCGAGCAGCACGCCTAAGACAAAAGGCCGTAGAGCTTTCATGGTTCGCCTTGAATTCACCTTCTCTAAATTATAGACGCACGAACGGCGCGAAAGTTGTGTGGCGGCGGGGAACGAGTTCCACCCGAGCCGGCGCTCTCCGGGCTACGCTGATTCGCCCTATATGGAACGATGTAGTTTGTTATACTCACGCTTCGAACCGGCGGTTTCCCTGGCACGGCCGGCGTGTTTTCCCAGGGCGGAGGTTTGCATTGGCACAGGAAACGCCCGCGGAGAATCAAGCGGCCCATACTATGGCTGCGCCGGACGGAGAGCGCGGCAACGCCAAATGCGCGGCTGGCCAGGAAGCCCGATCTCAAAACGATGGGCGGCTGCTGCTGTGGCTGTTCGCGCTGGGAATGGGCGCGTGCAACCTGTTGTTTCAGTGGCTCCTGCGCCAGCACGCCGAGCTGACCAGGCTGGATTTCTCCACGTTTTTTGTTGCCGGAAAGCTGTTCGACGCGGGCCGGGCGCACCAGCTCTATGACCTCGCCGCGCAGGCGCAGCTGCACTTGAATGCGCGCTACCGGCAGGTGCCCCTGCCGTTTATCCACGCGCCGTACGAGGCAGCGCTGTTTGCCCTGTTGGCGCTGCTTCCCTACCAGACGAGCTACCTGGTCTGGAGCCTGGTCAACGTGGCGCTGCTGGCGCTGATGGCATGGCGGCTGCAGCCGTGGCTTGCGCCTCTGGGCGATCGGGCGGTGCTGCTGATCCTGCTGTTGAGCTATGCCTATTGGCCCAACGTGATGGTTTTGTTTCAGGGGCAGGACAGCATTCTGGTGGCGGTTCTGCTGGTGGAAGCATTTGTGCAGCTCAAGCAGGGACGGGACGAACGGGCAGGGGTGATTCTGGCGCTCGGCATGTTCAAGTTTCACCTGTTATTGCCGCTGGTGGCCTGCTTTGCGATGAACCGGCAGTGGAGACTGTTGAAGAGCTTCGCCGCGGTGGCCTGTTGCGTTGGGGCGTTGTGCCTGGCCATCGTAGGCATCGGCGGAACCCATCTGTACCTGGATCTGCTCCTCCAACTGAGCCGCGCGCCGCTGGCCCGCTACATGCGTCCGGATGAGATGCCGACTCTACGCGGACTGTTCTCCACTTGGCTGGCTGGAACTCCGGTGTTGGCTGGGATCTCGCTTCTGGCGGCTTCTGCCGCAGTTTGCGGAGCCGTGGCGTGGAGCCTGCCGGGCAAAGACCGAGGCCGGAGATTCGACCTGTTCTTTGCCTGCGCAACCGCCGGCAGTTACGCGCTCAGCTTCCAATCCTACGAACATGATATGGCTCCGATGTTTCCGGGACTGATGCTGGCCGGCAGTGCGGTGGTGCATTTGGAATCCCGCCGCTGGAGAGTTGCCTGCCTTGGCACCATCGTCCTGCTGTCGTTCTCGCCGCTATACATCTTCCTTTCCTATCACAACATGCTTTGCCTGATGTGCCTGCCCCTGGTGGCGTATATCGCCCTCATCGCGATGGTTGCCGGGAGGAACAAGACGGCGTAAGCCGCCGAAGCCCTGCTTCCGCCGGAGCGGACAGGGGTGGCGAGGGATGGATTTCCTCCGGCCGTCGCCAAGAAAAAGACCATGCAAAAGCAAGGTAATGCAGGGATGGAAGGCATCGGCTTCCCACATTCACCCAAAGATGGCGAATGTGGGCCACCCGCCGCAGGGCCAGAAACAAAACTTGCAACCTTTGGGAGGCTGGGTTCGTCCTGTAGTAGGTGTTGTAACAAATATCTGCGACAAAGGTGGAGAGAGCATGGCGAGGTTGAAGGGTAAGGTGGCGGTGGTTACGGGAGCGTCCAAAGGGATTGGGGCGGCAATCGCGGAGCGCTTTGGCCAGGAGGGCGCGAGCGTGGTGGTGCATTATGGCTCGGATAAGAAAGGCGCCGAGAAAGTTGTGGCTGCGGTTGAGAAGGCGGGATCGAAGGCGGTTGCCGTGCAGGGCGACCTCTCCAAACCGGACGAGGTGACCAGGGTATTTGAGGCGGCGGCCTCTGCGTTCGGCAAGATCGACGTGCTGGTCAACAACGCCGGCGTTTATGATTTTCGCCCTCTGGCGCAGATCGACGCCGAGCATTTCCACCGGCTCTTCGATTTGAATGTGCTGGGGCTGCTGCTGGCGACGCGCGAGGCGGTGAAGCGGATGAGCGGCGGCGGCTCGGTGATCAACATCAGCTCGGTGGTGGGGGAGGTTCCGGTGGCGAACGGCGCGGTGTATAGCGCGACCAAAGCCGCGGTGGACGCGATTACACAGGCGCTGGCGCAGGAGTTGGGCGCGCAGGGGATTCGGGTGAACTCGCTGCAACCCGGAGTGACGGTGACGGAAGGATTCAATGCGATGGGCGGCAACGAGGATTTCCGGGCGCTGGCGTTGAGCCGGACACCGCTGGGGCGCGTGGGCGAGGCAACCGACATTGCGGGCGCGGCGCTGTTTTTGGCCACGGAGGATTCCGGGTGGGTGACCGGGACGGAGATTCCCGTGAGCGGCGGACTGCGGCCGTAGGAACAAAAGCAAGGCGGCGCCGGATCGAATGAGTCGCCTCCCCACATTCGCCAACAGAGGGCTTCGAGCCGGGTACGCGGCAAGAGACGCCTCTCCGGCTGCGGGCGCCCGGCGGATGTGGGCCACCTGGCGTGGCTGATTTAGCCCCGAATCAGGCGTCCGCGGCGGTATACTTTGGGCCTGTGAAACGAGAACAGAAAAAGCTCTATTTCATCCTTGGTGCGATCAATCTGTTCTCATTTTTGCTGTTCGGGAAATCAAACCGCTCCATTGACTATCGGGCCTTCTATTCCGTCGGCCGGCTGGCGAATGAAGCGCTCGGCTCCGTGTACGATAGGGCGGCACAGATGTCTGCGCTGCTGCGGTTCACCGGTGAGACGAGATGGATTGCCGTCTATCATCCGCCGCAGGAGCTTCTGCTGTTTTCCACGCTGGCCCGGTTGCCCTATGGCCTGAGTTTGGCTGTCTGGAGCCTGATGGGAGTCGTGTTCCTGCTTGGCGGAAGCAAGCTGCTCTCCATGAGCCTGAATGTGGAGTGGAGAGAAAGCATTCTTGTTTCGTGCGCTCTGTTTGCCACGGGATTCGCCATTTACGAAGGGCAGGATACACTGCTCCTGTTTTTCCTGCTGGCGGCGGCACTGTTCCTGCTGGAACGGGGGATGGATTCGGGCGCCGCGGTTGTGCTGGCTCTGGCGATGATTAAACCGCAGGTTCCCGCAGTGGTTGTGCTTGCGCTGTTGCTCAGCGGACGGCGGAGGTTGTTCTACGTTTTCAGCGGCTGCTCGCTTGGTATCGCCGCGGCATCGTACGCCGCACTCGGAAGGAACGGAATTTTCCAGTGGCTGGCACTGGCCCGGTCTCACGACTCGCAGGAACGGGGATTCCTGATGCTGTCGCTGCGGGGACTGCTTTCGCTGGTGCACGCCCCACACGCGCTGGTGATGGCTGCCTCGGTGGCATTGATCCTTCTATTTGCCGGTCTATGGCGGCGTACCCAGGACCCGGCGCCGGTATTTGCTTCGGCGATCGTGGTTGGAAGCCTTACCGCCTACCATTTTTTTGCCTACGATGCGGCGCTCCTGTCGATTCCGTGGATGTACCTGATGTCGGTTGGGGAACCGGACAGGCTGGACTACGCGGTCATCCTGGCGCTCGGCTTGGCGCCGGTTTTCTTCGCACTTTGCCTCATCCGCATGACCGCGCTGCTCAGTCTTGCAGTTCTGATTCTGGCGGTAAAGATGTGGAGGCAGTTGAGGGCAGGGCCTGCTTCAGGTCTCCGCCCCGGCTCGGAATCCGCGGCATTGCCAATGATGAGATCGAATTCAAAGGCAGGAGCAATGGCCCCGGCCAGGCAAGCGAAGCTTGGAGTGGCACCGTCAGTTGCGCAGGAATGAGAACGAGTGGCCCGGGGTGCCCGGAGATAACCCCACACAAGGCGATTGCTGCTATCCCAAGTTAGCGCCGCGAAGAACGCGGCGCGGAACCTGGAGCACGTCTCCGATGAAGTTACCAATCCTTGAGTCCCTGATTACGGGCGAACACCACCGCGATCTGATCCTGATAAATCACGCGGAAGCAGCGGTCGACGGCGAGCAGATTCGTTCAGGCACG
Source organism: uncultured Acidobacteriota bacterium (assembly GCA_963742165.1). Lineage (GTDB taxonomy): Bacteria > Acidobacteriota > Terriglobia > Terriglobales > Acidobacteriaceae > TOLSYN. Next base: position 332,453 of record CAVUKX010000003.1, read on the forward strand.
GATCCTCCGTGTAGGTGTCGCCTTGCGGACCACGCAGTCTCTGGAATGCGCTGATGGTTAGGGCCGGAGGCGGGATCAGCCCTGGACGGCGATCTCCGGTTTGGCGAGTTTGAGGCCGCGGCGGAGTTTGGCGGCCTTGACGGTGTTGCTCATCAGCATGGCGATGGTGAGCTTGCCGACGCCTCCGGGAACGGGCGTGCAGGCGCCAGCCATGCGGGTGACCCTGGGATCGCAGTCGCCGATGATGGTGCTGCCCTTCTCGGAGAACTGCTTTTCGCGCTTCTCGTCGCCCTTGAAAAAGCGCTCGAAAAGGACAGGGTCGGTGATGTGATTGATGCCGACATCGAGGATAGTGGCGCCGGGCTTGACGAATTCGGTGGTGATGAAGCCGGGGCGTCCGATGGCGGCAACCAGGATGTCTCCGCGGCGGCAGACGGCGGGCAGGTCGCGGGTGCGGGAGTGGCAGATGGTGACCGTGGCGTTGGCGTTGGTGAGCATCATGGCCAGCGGCTTGCCGACAATGTCGCTGCGTCCGACGATGACCGCTTCCTGGCCTTCGATGGGGATGTTGGCGCGGCGCAGGATCTCCATGCATCCGGCCGGAGTGCAGGCGACAAGGCTGGGACGATGCGTGCTGAGGTTGCCGACGTTGAGCGGATGGAAGCCGTCCACGTCCTTTTCCGGCGAGACGGCGAGCAGGACGCGCTTGGAGTCGATCTGGGCCGGCAGAGGAAGCTGAACCAGGATGCCGTCAATGTCGTCGCGCTGGTTGAGCTGCTCGACCAGGGCGATGAGCTCTTCGGTTTCGATCGTCTCGGGCGGGGTGATGAGTTCGCTGAAAATTCCCAGCTGCTCGCAGGTGCGTACCTTGCTGCGGACATAGGTTTGGGAGGCGGGATTGTGACCGACCAGCACCGCCGCCAGACCGGGGCGCAGACCCGCGGCCGTCAGCTGCCGGACCTCTTCGGCGACCTCGGCTTTGATCTGGGATGCGAACAGGTTTCCGTCCAGCACGGTTGCAGGCATTGGTGTCCCCCGACACAGGAAGTTCGATGAACTCTAGTGTACCGGGATTAGGGCCCGGATGCGAGCAGGAAGGGTAGAATGGGTGCCGTATGATTCCAGCTCAAATCATCAAGACCGTGGTGTGCCCGGCGTGCCATGGCAGCCTGCGATTTAACGAAAACTTCACCCAGTTGCGTTGCATGGAATGCGGCAAGCGGTATCGCGTGGAGGACGGCATCCCTGTGCTGCTGGCTCAGGAGGCCGAGTGACGATGAGGACATTCTTTAACCGGGAGGCCTCAACTTTTGGGGCGTTCGTCCGATGAGGAAACTATGAGCCGGATTGCGACGATGGGTTGGGATGTGGGCCGGTGCCACGACGGGCCAAAACGGGCGGGGACAGACAATGTCTGCTAACAAGCGCGACCTTTGGGAGTCTAACGGGTTACTACTGGAGAAAGGTGGGGGTGGCCCGATGTACGCCGACAAGTTTTCAGTTTTCGAGGTGGCGGAATTACGCAGCGAGTTGCTGCAGGGCGGCCTGGACGCCCGCGACGCGGCGGAAGTGATGCAGTCGTTTCTGGCAGGGCGGGGCTACGGCGTTTCTCTGGAGGCGGCTCGGGCCGCGGCGTTCAAGGTGGAAGGTTCCGGCTGCTCGCTGGAAGTGATGCAGCGCGAACTGGACCGGATCGCGATGGTGCAGTAAATCACGGAGTAGGCCGCGAAGCAGGCGGCAAAGAAAAAGAGGGGACGGCATGAAGCCGCCTCCTCTTTTTTGTGGTTGCGGAGAGAATAGCAACGGCAAAGGCGAGCCGATGCGATGGACATTGCCTCCCACCTTAACCGCGCAAAAACGCGCGGCGAAGGTGGGGCACCCGGCAGACGTGGGGCACCGCTATTTTTTGCCCTTTTTCGGGGTGCCGAAGGTGGTTTGGACGGAGGCTCCGATGGAGGCCAGCAGCTCCTTGGCAGACTGGGCGTACTGACCGTCGGGGGACAGTTCGAGGTACTTGTTCAGAGCCTCGGCGGTGCCGGGGGCGGGAACCATTTTGTTGTCTTTGTCGAGGGTCGCCTTGGCCAGCAGGTTGACGCCCTTCTGGTAGTAGGAATCGGCGCGGGTTGGATCGAGGGCAATGGCCTTGTCGAATGCCTGGTTGGCGTCGTCGGCTTTCCCCTGATTGGTGAGAATGGCTCCCTCGTTGTAGTAGCACAGGGCTGCCTGTTTGGGATCAAGCGCAGCCGTTTTGTCGCACTCGGCGGTGCTGGCTTCAATTTTCCCCTGCTCCAGCAGGGCAAGGGCAAGACCGGCGTGATAGTTGGGCAGAGACTTGGAAGTAGCCGGAGCGAGAGCCAGCGCCTTGGTAAAGGCGGCTTCGCCTTCGGGGTATTTCTTGTCGAGGTTGTAGGCGTCGCCGAGCGATCCGTAGATGATGTCGTGCGTCTGGTCCTGGGCGACGGCCTGCTCCATGGTGGCGACGGCAGCGTCGTACTGCTTGTCTTTCTTCTGCTGGGCGGCTTGCTGGAGCAGGGCGTTGACGGCGTTGATCTTTTCGTTTTCCTTGCTGATCTTCTCGTTCTCTTTTTTGACCTTCTCCACCTGCTTGCGCTGCGCCTCGCTCATGCCGGATGGCTGGCCGGACTGGGAGTTCAGCTTGCCCAACTGGAAGTCAACGACGGTTTCCTCTGAGTGTTTGGCGGGCACGTTCTCGTAGGTGAGAAGAACCTTACCGTCGCTGCCCAAGAGGCTGACCTTGTAGTTTCCGGCGGTGCTGCCCAGGAAGTAGTACTGGCCGTGTTTGTTGGTCTTGGAGGTGGATTTGTTGGCGTTGTCGAGGTTGACCAGTTCAACGATGGCGTCGTCGATGGGCTTGCCGTTTTCGTCTTTGCAGGTGCCCCGGATAATGACGGTGTCCTGGGCGGCGGCACTGAGGGTGAGCAGGGACACGAGGGTAGCCACGAACAGAAAGAGTGCGATGCGCTTGGTCATTTTTTCGCCTCCGGCGAACAGCCAGCTAGAGAGCGGGCGGCGCCAGATAAAGGATAGGATCGGGTATGCCTGCGGATTCAAAGGCGCGCAGACGCAGGGCACAGCTCTCACAGACGCCGCAGGCTTGGTCTTCCCGGCTGTAGCACGACCATGTTAGCTCGAAGGGCGCTCCGACTTCCACCCCGAGGCGGATGATCTCGGCCTTCTTGAGGGCGATGAGCGGAGTCTGGATCTGGATGGTGCCTTCGCGGGTTCCGACCTGGATGAGCCGATTGAAGGCGGCATAGTACTCGGGACGGCAGTCGGGATAGCCGGAGCTGTCCTGAGCGACGGCGCCGATGAAGATGTCGTTGGCGCCCAGGACCTCGGCCCAGCTGACGGCGACGGAGAGGAAATGCGCATTGCGGAAGGGAACGTAGGTGATGGGAACGGCTAACGCTGCGCTGCCCGCCGCTGGCGCATGGCCGATCTCCGGCCTGGCTTCGGGCACATCGAGGGCATGGTCGGTGAGGGCCGAGCCGCCGATCTGGCTGAGCGCCTGGTTGCGGACCATGAGACGGCGGCGGATGCCGAGGCGGTCGCAGATTTCGGTGAAGGCGCGCTGCTCGCGGGCTTCGGTGCGCTGTCCGTAGGAGACGTGCAGGGCGGCGACACGGTCGGCTCCCTTTTGGCGGACGGCAAGCGAGGCGCAGACGGTGGAGTCCATGCCTCCGGAGAGCGTGACCACGGTTTGGAAGGGCATGTGCGTCGTCATCGAAACCTCTATCCAAAAAGGAGATCGGGTGGCCGAAGTGCCTCGGGAGCGGCAAAGGATATTTGTGCTGCGCTGGGGTCCTTCGCTTCGCTCAGGATGACACTTTAAGCAGAAAAGCCTGAGACAAAACTTGGCACGACAAATAGTTTATACGCCCCGGAGTTGCGGTTCCCAGATGAATTTATGGATTTGCAGGCCGAGGCGGGCGCGGAGGTTGTCGGCCAGCATCCATTCGGCGAGGTCGCGGGGATCGAGCAGGCAGTTGTCGGCCGAGCGCGAGCTGGAGGCGTCCTTGCGGAAGGCGGGCGAGAGAATGAGGCCGGCCGGTTGGGATTCGAGATCGTAGGAACGGATGAAGTCGCGGGCGTAGTCGTAGTCGGCGCGCGAGGCGAGGACGAACTTGAGCTCATCGCGGCTGGTGAGGGTGGCGAGGTTTTCGGTGCGGAAGCGGAGATGCTCGCCGCTGCCGGGGCATTTGACATCGACGATCTTGTGGACCTCGACGGGGACGGCGTTGAGCGAACGCTCGCCGCTGGTTTCCAGCAGCACCCGGAAGTGGAGGGCGAGAAGCTGGTGGAGCAGCGGGATGAGTTCGTTCTCCTGCAGCATGGGCTCGCCGCCGGTGATCTCGACCAGCCCGATGTTGGGGGCCAGTTGCAGGAGTTCGGCGAGGATGGCCTGCTCCGACATGGCGCGGCCGCCGGAGAAGGTGAACTCGGAGTCGCACCAGGAGCAGCGGAGATTGCATCCGGCCAGGCGCACGAAGACGCAGGGCAGTCCGGCGAAACTACTTTCCCCTTGCAGCGATTTGTAGATCTCGATGATGTGCATATGGGTGCAAGGTTTCAACGTTTCGCATGTTTCAAGGTTTCAAGCTCAAAGCAAAACCTTTTAGATGCAGGCTTTGTGCTCTCCCACATTTGCCGACAGCAGGCAAATATGGGCCACCCGGCTTATTCGTAATAGGTGGCGATGGAGGTGTCGGTCTCCCAGATGGTGACCTGCTTGACGCCGACCCTGCCTTCGGTGGCCGATTGCAGGCCGCGGTTGCACTCGTCGTAGAAATATTTGGCGATATTTTCGGCCGTGGGGTTGAGCACGGTGAAGGGCTCGATGTCATTCATCATCTTGTGGTCGAGATATTCAATGACCGGCTTCATGACCAGCTTGAGGTCCTTGAAGTCGAGCAGCAGGCCGGCGTGGTCGAGTTCGGCGCCTTTCAGGGTGACGCGGACGCGATAGTTGTGGCCATGCGGATTCTCACACTTGCCTTTGTAGTTGCGCAGGTAGTGGCCGGAGGAAAACGTGTCTTGCACGGTTACTTCAAACATAGATCACCAAACATGAATCTCCAGACGGGATGCGCGGGCATCCGTTGCCCTTGACGTTGCGCCGGGGCGCCATCGCGGCGAGCGAAGGACACAGCGCAGGTCTCAAGGGAGTACCGCTCTGGGACCATTATACGAGGGGCGAGTGCAAGGTTTCAAAGTTTCGCAGGTTGCAGAGCAACGGCAAGGATAGAAGCAAAGGCAAAATCAAAAGCCCCACATTTGCCAAAGGCAGGCAAATATGGGCCACCGGCGAGTGGGTGCGATAATATCAACCGTGCTGCAGCTTTCAGGGCTTTTGTGAGTTGCAGAACATTCCGGGTTGGAGCCAGGTGAGCTGCAATGAAGCTTTCCGATTACGTATTTGCAGTGCGTTGCAGAGCTCGGCGTGAAGCATGTATTTCTGGTCCCGGCGGCGGGGCCATGCATCTGAATGACTCGCTCAGCCGCAGCGGCGGTTGAGTTCGTTTGCAATCTGCACGAGCAGGCCAGCGCCATTGCGGCAGAAAACTATTCCAAGGCGACCAATCATCTGGGCGTTGCCATGGTGACCACCGGTCCCGGCGGCACCAACGCGATCACCGGGTTGGCCGGCGCATGGCTGGACTCGACTCCGTGCCTGTTTCTCTCCGGACAGGTGAAGCGGGCGGACCGGATGTTTACCGAGGATGGAACGCCGCTGGGCGTGCGGCAGGTTGGCATGCAGGAGGTGGACATCGTTGCGATTGTCAGCCCCCTGACCAAGTACGCCGTTACCGTGGACGACCCCAGCTCGATCCGCTACCACATGGAGAAGGCGCTGTATCTGGCAAAATCGCGGCCGTCCCGGTCCGGTTTGGATCGATATTCCGCTCGACGTGCAGGCCAGCCCGATCGAGCCTGAGACGCTGCGCGGCTTCGATCCCAAGGAGTGCGAAGACGGGTTCACGCGGTTGATCTGGAAGAGCTGGTCGGCGAGACGATCCGCGCATTGAACAACTCGGAGCGGCCGATTCTGCTGGCGGGGCAACGGCATTCGGCTGGCTCGCGCGGAAAAGGAATTTCTGGAGCTGGTCGACGCTGCTGGATATTCCGGTGGAGGCGACCTGGCTGGCCATCGATCTGATCGCCGACGATCATCCGCTCTTTGTAGGGCGTCCGGGATCGCTGGCGCCGCGCGGAGCGAATTTTGCGGTGCAGAATTCCGACTTTATGCTGGCGCTGGGCGCGCGGCTGGACCGCGTGATTACCGGCTACTCACCGGAGCGGTTTGCGCCCGCGGCGCACAAGGTGATGGTGGACATCGATCCCACGGAGTTGGCCAAGATGGGCGACTCGATCCAGACCAAGGTGGAGGCCGATGCAGGCGACGTTTATCCGCGCATTGCTGCGCCGCAAGGGGGAGATCCAGCGCAAGGACCGGCCGGAGTGGAAGAAGCGCTGCACGGACTGGAAGACGCGCTATCCCATTGTGCAGGCGGAGCACCGCAAGCCCGAGGGACGGATCAGCATGTATCACCTGGCCGAGGCGCTGCAGGATGTGCTGCCGGGGAATACGCCGATTGTCTCCGGGAGTTCAGGCTCTGCGATTGAGCTGTTTTTGCTGGCTCTGCGGGTGAAGGCCGGGCAACGGGTGTTTCATACCACGGCCCTGGGATCGATGGGATTTGGCATCGCCGCGTCGATTGGGGTGTGCATGGCGAACGACCGGCAGCCCGTAGTTTGCGTGGACGGAGATGGCGGCTTTCAATTCAACATTCAGGAGCTGGAGACCGTCTCGCGGCTGAAGCTGCCGATCATCTTCTTTGTGTTGAACAACGAGGGGTATGCTTCGATCCGCATCTCGCAGACGAATTTCTTCGGTGCGCCGCGCATTGGCTGCAGCCCCGAGACCGGACAGTCTTTGCCGGATATCTCCAAGGTTGCGCAGGCCTATGGATTGCAGACCGACGTGATCCGCGATCAGTCCAACCTGCGCGAGGATTTGCGGCGCGTGCTGGGGCGCGGAGGGCCGCTGGTGTGCGACACCTATGTGCTGCCCGATGAGGTGCGCGGTCCGCGTCTGTCGTCGGTGCAGCGCGCCGATGGATCGTTTGTCTCCAAGCCGCTGGAAGATCTGTATCCGTTCCTTTCGCGCGAGGAGTTTCTCTCCAACATGCTGATCCCCGTGGAAGAGGAGAAGTAACGATGAGAATCGCAGTGATGCAGGGCCGGCTTCTGCCGCCATCGGACGGGTGCTTTCAGTGTTTTCCACGAAAGCAGTGGCGAGAGGAATTTCCTCTGGCGGCGGCGGCAGGGCTGGACGCGATTGAGTGGATCTACGACTCGCCGGGCGAGAGCGAGAATCCGATGGGTACCGACGAGGGGCTGGCAGAGATGCAGCGACTGTCAAAAGAACATGGGATTGCCGTGGTCTCCGTCTGTGCCGACTATTTCATGGAGCGTCCGTTGGTGAAGGCGAGCGCTTCCGAATCGGAAGAGAGAATCGCAAAATTACAGTGGTTGCTGGAGCGCTGCAAGGCCCTCGGCGTGCGCCGCGTGGTAATTCCCTTTGTGGACAATTCGAAGATTGATAACGATGCCGACGAGGCGAAGGCCGTGGCGTTGCTGGGACGGGTGCTTGGCGATGCGGAACGGGCGAACACCGAATTGCATCTGGAGACATCGCTCGATCCGGCGCGCTTTCGTTCGCTCCTGGATAAGTTGCCGCATCCGTATTTGAAGGCGAACTACGATTCGGGAAACAGCTCGTCTCTTGGGTACAACGTGAGGCGAGGAGATTGCGGCGTATGGCGACCGGATCGGCAGCGTACATATCAAAGATCGGGTTCGCGGCGGGGGAACGGTTCCGCTGGGAACGGGCGACGCGGATATTCCGATGCTGCTCTCTGAACTCTCTCGGATTGGATACAAGGGAGACTTTGTGATGCAGATTGCGCGCAGCGAAGCGGGGCAGGAGCTGGCGTGGATTCGGCAGAACCGGGAGAACGTGGTGGGCCAGTTGCGCGATGCTGGCTTCGCGGTGGGAGCCACCCGATGAAGATTTTGATGGTTGGCCTGGGAGGCATCGGACAGCGCCACCTGCGGAATTTGCGCGCCCTGCTGGGCAACGATGTCGAGATTCTTGCCTATCGCGTGCGGAGACTGGCGCAGGTGATTACGCCCACGCTGCAGGCGGACGCCGAGCGGGATGTGGAACGCGAGTACGGTCTGCGTGTCTTTGATGATCTGGAAGTGGCGCTGGCGGAAAAGCCCAACGTGGCGTTCATATGCAACCCCAGCAGCTTGCATATTCCGGTGGCGCTGGCGTGCGTTCGCGCCGGATGCGATTTGTTTATCGAGAAGCCGCTATCGGGCGACCTGGCGGGGATTCCTGAGTTGCAGGCGTTGGTGGAGAAGCAGGGGCGGATCGTGATGGTCGGCTATCAACTTCGCTTCCACCCGTGTTTTGTGCGCATGCAGGAGATCGTGCAATCGGGCGTGCTAGGCAACCTGCTGGCAGTGCGCGCCGCGGTGGGAGAGTACCTGCCGGGCTGGCATCGCTATGAGGACTACCGGCAGGGCTATGCGGCGCGGGCGGATCTGGGCGGCGGCGTTGTGCTCTCGCAGATCCACGAGTTCGACTACCTGTACGCGTTGTTCGGCAAGGCGAAGCGCTTGTTCTCCATCGGCGGGCACTGGAGTAACCTGGAAATCGACGTGGAGGACGTGGCCAGCACACTGATGCAGTGCGAGTTTGCGGGAAGGCCGCTGCCCGTCCACTTGCAGCAGGACTATCTGCAGAGGCCGCCGCAGCGTCAGTGCGAGGTGATCGGCGACGCGGGCAAAGCCGTTCTGGATTTCCCGACGCTTTCGGTGACCTTGTACGACGCAGAAGGCGCCGTGGCGGACCGCTTTAGTTGCGCGGAGCTGGACCGCAATCAGCTGTTCGTGCATGAGATTCAGCATTTTCTTGGCTGCGTGCAGGCGCGGAGCAAGCCTGTGGTGGACCTGCAGGAAGGGACGTGGAGCTTGCAACTGGCGCTGGCGGCAAAGGAATCGATGGCGAGCGGCCGGGTGGTGGAGCTCTGCGGCGGGAGCAAGAAGGCATGAGGGAGAGCGCAAATCCTTTTGATTTGACCGGGCGGGTAGCGGTGATTACCGGGGGCGCGGGACTTGCTGGGCGAGCAGCATGGCGCGGGCCATTGCGGCAGCCGGCGGCATTCCGGTTCTGGTGGACATCAACCCGCAGCGCGCCGGTGAAAAGGCGGCCGCCCTGGCGGATGAGTATGGGGTTCCGGCAATGGGATGCGCCGCGGATATCACCAGGCAAGCGGAGATTGAAGCGCTCAGGGATTTGATCGTGGGGCGCTTCGGGCGTCTGGATATTCTCATCAACAACGCGGCGAACAATCCCAAGATGGAGGCCAGCGCGGAGGTGAACTTTTCGCGGCTGGAGAATTTTCCGCTGGCGCAGTGGGAGGCCGACATTGCGGTGGGGCTGACGGGCGCGTTCCTGTGCAGCAAGGTGCTGGGAAGTTATATGGCGGGCAACGGCGGCGGAGTGATCGTCAACGTGGCGTCGGACCTGGCGCTGATCGCTCCCGATCAGCGCATCTACCGGCAGCCGGGCGTGGCGGAAGATATGCAACCCGTGAAGCCAGTGACGTATTCGGTGGTGAAGTCGGCGCTGGTGGGGCTTGACGCGATACCTGGCGAGCTACTGGGCCGACCACAAGGTTCGCGTGAATGCGATTTCGCCCGGCGGAGTTTACAACGGCCAGCCGGAGGATTTTGTGCAGCGGCTGACCAACCTGATTCCGCTGGGACGGATGGCGGAGGCCAATGAATACCAGGGCGCAATTTTGTTTCTATGCTCCGATGCATCGTCCTACATGACAGGCACGAACCTGGTGGTGGATGGCGGCAGGAGCTGCTGGTAAGCGCGCGGCAAAGAAACGGGAAGCTTGAGCCATTCATTTCATCCACGAGTCGCGATCGTTACCGGTGGCGCAGCCGGACTTGGGGCAGCGATCGCCAAAGAACTGGCTGCCACGGGTACCCACGTCATTGTTGCCGACATCGACTTTGAGAAGGCATGCGCCACGGCGCGTGAGATCGGGAGCGCGGCTGAAGCCGCAAAGTTGGACGTCTCGGATGGGGAGCAGATTCGTTCCCTGATCCAGCGAACAAAGGCCGAGCAGGGCAGTCTCGATCTGATGGTGAACAACGCCGGGATCAGTTGCTGCGGCGAGATGCTGGAACTTTCATTTAGCCAGTGGCAACGGGTTTTGCAAGTGAACCTCTGGGGAGTGATTGCCGGTTCGGTGGCGGCGTATTCCGTGATGGCCGAGCAAGGTGGCGGGCACATCGTCGAATATTGCATCGATGGCGACATCGATGCACAATCCGATGCTCGCGCCCTATGTGACCAGCAAATGCGGGGTGCTTGGTTTTTCGCGGGTGTTGGCCACGGAGGCTGAGGCGCACGGAGTTCACGTAAGCGTGGTCTGCCCCGGCAACATCAGAACGGCCATCCTGGAGCACGGCGAACCTTCCTGGCTGACTCCGGCCATTCCCGCGCAGGATGCCGCACGCCGAATTCTGAAGGGGGCGGCCCAGCGCAGGCGCATCGTGGTGTTTCCGTTTTACGCCAGGGTCGCATGGTGGCTCGACAGACTGAATCCGAATTTGCTGAATCCCCTGCGCCGTGAGATTCTTCGCAGGGCACGGCGCCGCAGAGAACAACACGAGAACTTCGATCCGGCGGCATAGTCCGACCAAGGAAGTTGAGCATGAAAAAACTTTTGCGTCCCTGTCCGATTTGCGGTGGCGAACGTGGAGATGTGTTGCATCACCAGCAGTTCGCAGTTACCGACGATTATCCGTTGCCGGACGCATACGACGTGGTGATCTGTGCAACCTGCGGCATGGTGTATGCCGATACGCCCGCGACCCAGGCCGACTACGACAGGTTCTATGCGACCTGCTCGATTTACGAGCAGCCGGCGGGAGCCGCGGCCGGAGCGACGCCACCGGAGGATCTGGCGCGACTTGAAAAGATCGGCGCGTTGTACGCCGGGCACATTCCGTCCAGGCAGGCCCGCATTCTCGAAGTGGGATGCGCCAATGGCGGACTGCTGCAGGTGCTGGGGCGACTGGGATTCAGCAATCTGGTGGGAGTCGATCCTTCGCCTGCGTGCGTGGAGAATACCCGCAGATGCGGCTGCGAGTCGTATCGCGGAGATCTGGCTCATCTGCCGGCGGAGATCGGACGCTTTGACGCCGTGATCCTGACGGCTGTGCTGGAGCATGTGCTGGATGTGAAGAGTGCGGTTTCGGCATTGGCGAGCGTTTGCGCCGACGACGGCCGCATCTTTCTCGAAGTGCCGGATGCGGCCGGGTATGCGGATTACCTCTATGCTCCGTTTCAGGACATCAACACCGAGCACATCAATCATTTTTCCCTGGCGGCGCTGCAGAATCTGATGGGACAGTTTGGATTCACTCCGGTGCTGGAGCAGCGCATGCTGGTGCCGGGGCCGTCGCGCCTGATGTTTCCCGGCCTGGAAGTGGGATACGAGCGGCGTTCCGGACATGTTCGGCAGCCGTGGGTCATCGACCCTGCATTTCGCGGGCAGATGGAGCGCTACATCCATGACTCGCGCGTGATGATGGAGGGAATCGATGCGCAGATCCGGAAAGTGCTGGCGACTTCCAACGAGGTGATCCTCTGGGGGACCGGGCAGCTGACCATGAAGCTGCTGTGCGACACGGCGCTGAAGGACGCCAAGGTAGCTGCCTTCGTGGATGGAAACCCGGTGAACGTGGGAAAGACATTGCGCGGCGTGCCCATCGTGCGTCCCGAGCAGTTGGAGAACCGGAGCGCGCCGATTATTCTTGCGACCTTGCTGCACACCCAAGGCATCCGCGACCGGATTGCTTCGCTTGGATTGACGAACCCGGTGGTTACGCTGCAGAAGGATTGAAGAACCACATGTGCCATTGATTTTGACGGGCGGACGAAGAGAGGATGACTTTATGCAAGGTTCGAGAATCATAGTTCCGGACTCTGTCCGCGATGCGGCCGAAAAGTCGCTTGGGGCGTATTTCGAGACCTTCTCGAAGACGCTGCCTCAGAACGGCGCGGACGATCACCTCGATGTCGAAAGTCATACAAACGCGCACAATTACTGGAGCGCTTCGTGCCGTTGAACAACAAGAAGCTTTTAGAGATCGGCTCGGGATTTGGCACCAACCTGGCGACCTGGATCAAGTCCTACGAAGTCGACGGATACGGCACCGAACCCGATGGTGAGGGCTTCGGGACCTCATTTTCCGCGTCGCGGGAACTGTTTGTTGCCAATGGCCTCGACCCGGAGCGGGTAATTCCCGTGAAAGGCGAGACCCTGCCATTTGCGGATGCATCCTTCGATATCGTGTACTCAGCCAACGTACTGGAACACACCGAAGACCCACAGAAAGTACTGGAAGAAGCCGTACGGGTGCTACGTCCGGGAGGGACTTTGCATTGTGAGCTGCCTAATTTTCTCTCGTACTTCGAGGGCCATTACATGGTCCCACAGCCGCCAATCCTGTGGCGGTCGATGCTGCCACAATGGGTGAGGCTGCTCGGGGCGCGATCCATCCTTCGCACGGACGATGCGGACCGAAATCAACCCTGTGTGGTGCCGGCGCGCGGTAAAGAAGGTGGGCGCGAAATACCCTGTCCAGCTGTTATCCTCGGCGAGCGAGATTTTCCTCGACCGTCTGGCGCGGCCTTACAAGTTTGAAATGGAGCGCACCGCCGGCAAGCTTCAAACGATCGTCTCCATCGTACAACGGCTCAACGTAGGCAATTGGATTGGACACATGATCGTCTTGGCGCAGGGGTATTAATCCGATCTATCTCACGCTTCGGCGCGAGACAGTCTAACTTCAGCGATCCTGCGGCGTGCACGAATGCGCAAGAAAAATTAACGGGAAACCATCGATTTGCCGGCAAGCGCGGCGCACAAGCTTATGTCTCTATCTGCGCAGGACTCGACCAAGAAGACCGGCATCAGGCGGCTGATCCCGAGCCGGCAGTTCGTCCGGTATTTGATGGTTGGAATATGGAATACCGCGTTCGCCTACGGTTGTTTCGCGGCGCTGACGGCAGCCCTGGACAAAGTTGTCCCTCAAAGCTACATGGTGGCGGGCGTAATCTCGTCGCTGCTCAACATTACGGTTTCATTCCTTGGGTACAAATGGTTTGTGTTCAAGACCAAAGGGAATTACCTGCGCGAATGGTGCCGGTGCTTAGCGGTGTATAGCGGAAGCATTGCGTTGGGTTTTGTGCTGCTGCCGGTGCTGGTTTATATCCTTCGGCACTACTCTGTTTACCAACGGCAGGCGCCCTATATTGCGGGAGCCCTCTTGCCGATCATCACGGTAGGCGTCGGCTTCTTCGGTCATAAGCACATTTCCTTTCGTCAGCCGCGTTCGGAAAGCCAGGGCTGAGAAACTTCATTCCGGGAGAGATTCTGCCGAAGGATTTCATGGTGCGGGTGGCGGCAAATTAGAATACCTGAGATGACCTCACACAACTGGAAGCTGGGAACGGTGCGCGCGGGCGCGGACGTGGCTTGGAGCTGCGAGCCGAGTTATGCGCGTCAGGTGGTAGGCGGATTGGAACGGCTGGTGATCGCCTCCGGTGCGGCGCCGGTGGGGCTGCTGCGCGAGTTGCTGCCGCTGCTGCCCGAGCCGGTGTGGGTGCTCTACGTGCTGATTACGCCGCGCAGCGAGGCGCCGGCGGGGCGCTACCAGTCGGCCACGCCGCACACCCGCGAAGAGGTACTGGCGCTGCTGGACCGCTTTGAGAACTACTTTGCCGGCGACGGGCGGCACAATCTGTGGCTGGCCGCGCCTCCTGTGGGACAACTGGTGCTCGACCGGCATGAGGTGATCTACGGCTATGGTCCGATTGCGGAGATGGTGACCCGGCTGAAGGGAAAAGGCTTCGCCGAGGTGGAAATGATTCGCGTGCCGGTGCCGCACTCGCACCACTTCCACGCGGAGATGGATGCGGAGGAGCGCGCCGTGCTGGAGTACTGGGAGTGGGTGCCGTCGGAGCTGCAGGAGACGGATGATCTGTAGGACGAGGTTTCAAAGTTTCGCAGGTTTCAAAGTTTCAAGGTAAGAGCAAGAACTAGGTCAACTACCCCACATCTGCCAAAAACGGGCAGATATGGGGCACCCTCAGATTTTTTCTTCACTCAACAATTACTCGTCGTGGCTGCAGCCGAAGAACTCTTCGACTTTGCGGATGTCCGTGGTGCGGGTGTAGGCGGGGAGGCTTTGCACGAAAACCTTTCCGTACTGTTTTTTGAGGATGCGGCTGTCGAGCAGGACGAGCAGGCCTCGGTCGTTGAGTGAGCGGATGAGGCGTCCGAAGCCTTGCTTGAGGGTGATGACGGCGGCGGGGACGGAGTAGTCGAAGAACGAGTTGCCGCCACTGTCGTCGATGGCGCGGCCACGGGCCTGGACGATGGGGTCGCTGGGGACGGCGAAGGGAATCTTGTCGATGATGACGCAGCTGAGCTGCTCGCCCTGCACATCGACTCCCTGCCAGAACGACGAGGTGGCGAACAGCACGGCGTTGGGCGTGCTGCGGAACTGCTCGATGAGCGCGGTTTTGGGCGCGGAGCCCTGCAGCAGCATGGGGTAGGAGAGCTGGCCGAGCAGAGCGTCGTGGACCTGCTGCATCTGGTTGATGCTGGTGAAGAGGCAGAAGGCGCGGCCGCGGGTGATTTCCAAAAGCTGCCGGATGCGCTGGATGGCCTTGGCGGTGAAGGCGGCTTCGCGCGGGTCGGGCATGTCGGGCGGGACGTAGAAGATGGCCTGCGTCTCATAGTCGAAGTGCGAGGGGACGATCAGTTCGCGTGCGCCCTCAAGCCCGAGGCGCGCCTTGATGTAGTCGAAGCCGTTGGCGACGGCGAGAGTTGCCGAGGTGAGAACGATGGATTCGAAGCGGTCAAAGAGCGACTGGCGCAGGATGGAGGAAACGTCGATGGGCGTGGCCTGGAGGAATACGTTTTCGGTTTTGGCCCGGCCACGGCTGTTCCGTCTCTCGATCCAATAGACCGTATTTTTTTCGTGGCTCTCCATGAGGAAGCTGAGCTGGGCGTGGAGTTCGTCGGTGCGGCGGATGAGGTTGTGGATCTCGTCGGGCTTGCTGGGGATGGCTTGCAGCTCGGAGTGGAGCTGGCGGATAACGTTCTTGAGGCCAATGAACTCGGAGCCGAACTCTTCCAGGAATTCCTCGCGGTTGGTGAAGGCGAAGCGCCCGTCGCCTTCCGGCAGCAAGGAAAAGAAAAACTGGGAGCGTTCGCGAATGCGTCCGCCGAGTTGGATGAGGTCGGTGGAGACCACTTTTTTTTCGCGGATGGTGATTTCCAGATCGCGCAGGAGGTCTTCGACCTTGAGGTTGGAGACCGAGATGCCGAAGTAGCTGGTGGCAACGTCTTCGAGTTCGTGGGCCTCGTCGAAGATGACGCAGGCGGCCGAGGGAAGCACTCCGGCGTCGGGAGCTTTTTCGGCGGCGAGTTTGACGGAGAGGTCGGCGAAGAAGAGATGGTGGTTGACGATGATGATGTCGCTCTCGGCGGCCTGGCGGCGCATGGCGGTGATGAAGCAGCGCTCGAACTCGGCGCACTTGCTGCCGACGCAGTGCTCGGCGCTGGCGTTGAGCTTGGCCCAGAGCGGACTGCTTTCCGGCAGGGTGGTGAGCTCGGCGCGGTCGCCGGTGCCCGTTTCCTTGTCCCAGTCGAGCAGGGTGCGGAACTCGTTGATCTCGTCGAGTCCGTTGAGGACGGGCTGGTCGGTGAGTTCGTAGAGCTTTTTGCGGCAGAGATAGTTGCCGCGGCCCTTCATGTAGCAGACCTTGAGGCGCGGCTCGTGGCGTTGGCCCACATCCGTCCCGCCGTTGGGCGAATGTGGGGTGGATTCTCCGAAAAGAGCCCGCTCCAAAAACGGCACGTCTTTGAAGAAGAGCTGCTCCTGCAGATTTTTTGTTCCGGTGGAGACGATGACGCGCTTGCCGCTTTTGATGATGGGGAGCAGGTAGGCGAGGGTTTTGCCGGTTCCGGTTCCGGCTTCGACGATGAGATGGCGCTTTTCCTCGATAGCCTCTTCGACGGCGGTGGCCATGGCGAGCTGTCCCTTGCGGAATTCGTAGGCGGGATGGCGCTGGGAGAGCACGCCTCCTGGGCCGAAGAACTGGTAGAGCGAGAGACGCGCAAGCGGCTGCGCGGACGCCGGAGAGGTCGCGGATGGGGTCGGGTCAGGCACTGACCCCTATAATAGACGTTGGGGCGGGTTGAGAAGGAATCGATTGGAGGTTGAGATGCCTTTGCGGCGGCAGAGCGGCAGATATGGGGCGACGCTGCGGGTCCTTCGCGTTGCTCAGGATGACACTCTCAATTGAAAAACGTTCGGCTTCCCACACTGACGACATTCTACTTTTGGCGCGAGAGCGCAGGATCAGGAACAACATAATGGCGAACATTCTGCAAGACGAACACGAGGGTCTGCTGGCCATTGTGGGACGGCCCAACGTGGGCAAATCAACGCTGTTCAACAAGATGGTGGGACGTCGGCGGGCGATTGTGGGCGACGAGCCGGGCATTACGCGCGACCGGCTGTATGGTACGGTGCGCTGGAACGGACGCCAGTTCCGGGTGGTGGACACGGGCGGGATTGTGCCCGAGGACAAGGAATTGATTCCCTCCGAAATCTTTCGGCAGGCGCGCGTGGCGCTGGACGAGGCCGCCGCGGTTGTGATGGTGACCGACGTGCGCACCGAGCTGACTGGTCCCGACATGGAGCTGGCACGGCTGCTGC
Source organism: uncultured Acidobacteriota bacterium (assembly GCA_963742165.1). GTDB lineage: Bacteria > Acidobacteriota > Terriglobia > Terriglobales > Acidobacteriaceae > TOLSYN. The sequence continues at coordinate 349,367 of CAVUKX010000003.1, forward strand.
AGAAGCTCGGGAAGCCTCTGTATTTGGCGGTGAACAAGGTGGACGATCCCAAGCTGGAGCCGGAGGCGGAAAACTTCCGGCGGCTGGGAATCAAGAACCTGTGGGCGATTTCGGCCGAGCACTCCAACGGCGTGGCCGAGCTGATCGAAGAGCTTCAGAAGGTGATTCCGACGATTGAGGCGGTGGAGGACGAGAAACGTCCGAACAACTTTGCCCGCCGCAATCAGCCCCGCGAGGAAGAAGCCGAAGAGGAGATCGGCGAGGTGCCGGAGGCCGACGAAGAGTCGGACGAACTGGGCCCCTCCGATGCGGACGCGCTGGAAGAGCAGCTGCTGGAGACCATGCCGAATGAGATCAAGATCGCCATCATCGGGCGTCCGAACGTGGGCAAGAGCACGCTGCTGAACCAGCTGACGGAGAGCGACCGCGCGATTGTGAGTTCCATTGCGGGCACCACGCGCGATGCCATTGACGAGGTGGTGCAGCACGCCGGAAAGCGCTACCGGTTTATCGACACGGCGGGCATTCGGCGCAAGGGCAAGACTCACCTGATGGCCGAAAAGATGAGCGTGGTGATGGCCAGGAAGCATCTGGAAGAGGCCGACGTGGCCCTGCTGGTGATTGACGCAATCGAAGGCGTCTCGGCACTGGACGCCAACATTGCCGGGTATGCGCACGAGAGCGGACGCTCCGTGGTGGTGGTGGTGAACAAGTGGGACGCGGTGACCACGGCGCGCGGCGATATGGACAAGGCTCCGGCCGACAGCCGCGTGTATGAAGAACAGGTGCGCCGGGTGCTGAAGTTCCTGGACTACGCTCCGGTGATTTTCGTAAGCGCGATGAACGGCAAAAACGTGAAGCGCGTCTTTGAGACCGTCGAGCGGGTGGCGCGCGAGCGCTGGCGCCGCATCACCACCGGCGAGATGAACCGCTTTTTGAAGACAGTGGACTTCGAGCGGGCCTCGGTGCCGGCGAGGAGCAAGGTCAGGATTTATTACATGACGCAGGCGGCGGTGGCGCCCCCGACGTTCATTCTGTTTACGGATAAGGACGTGAAGCTGCACTTCTCGTATCGAGATTTCTGGAGAACCAGGTAAGGGAGGCGTTTACGTTCGAGGGGACGCCGATCTGGTTCAAGGTGAGTCCGCGGAAGAGGAAAGTCTTTGTGCCGAGCGTGAAGAAAGAGCGGTAGGGGGCGGGTGACTGGCCCGCCTTGCCAATCATGACTTGGACTGACGATCCATGCTGCAAAGCTGTGCGACTATGTTTGTGTAATCGTCAACAACGTGGTGCCAGTCATTTTCAGCCATCTGGTTTGCTGTGGTTTTCTCCCTGCTGTTCCAAAGAGCGTGTGTGAGAATTGCAGCGGTGATCTTGTTCTCGTCCATTTGAATAAGTCCCTTTGTGGATTTTGTCTGCTACCCGAAACCTTTCGAGCCTAGCCCCGCTCACTTAATGACTGACTTGTTCCCCAAGTACTCATTAATGGGACGCATGGAGCCGCCCGGAATGCGAAGTTCGTAAGTGGGGCCGCTCTTAGATACGTGAAACTTCACTTGTCCAGGGCTTCGGCTCAGGATGGACCAAATCTCCTTCACGACCTGAGGTGGAAGCACGAACTCAAGCGTTTGGCTGGATGCTGTTTCGCAAAGCAGCACCACCAGGTCGAAATGTTCGTCAGCCAGACCGAGAAACCAAAAGTCTGGTTTGGCACTCAGCTCACGGGCGTACGCGATTCCAACTTCAAGCCCGGAGCGCGTTCGGTATCTTTTGGCTGCCACTTTGGTCAAGCTGACGTTTACGCTGGCTAGGCGTTTTACAAAGGCAGTCCGGGCGGAATTGCCTCGTTGCTGGGGAGAAATTGCCTCACGCTCACGCTGTGGCTCCTCATGGCTTTCAGGACTGCCCTGCTCCTGAACATCACTCCGCCGTAACGCGGCAAGTAGACCGTTCTTGCGTTCTAGAATCTGCTTCTCCTGCACGCTTAGGCCTTCCCAATCCTTCGCTATTCTCCCGAGCCGAACGATTTCATCAAACTTTCCGTCCCCTAATGCCTTGTCTAGTCTTACTCTGATTTCATCTAGCACATTATCCATATACATTTACCCCGCCTCTTACCGCGCCACTATCTTTTACCTCGCCACAATGATTTCTGTCAAGGGGATTCGTTCTAAAAAACCTAAACGATCGCCTAAGCTGCCCGTCCCTGTCATACTGCGAAGACTCTGAAATCAATAGATTGCTGGGCGGGTGGCCCATTCAACGCTCTTTTCGTTGAGTGGGGTTTTTGCAGTACATGATCTCGCCAATGCCCTCGATCAAGCTTCGGCAGTCGGGGCAGCGGGCAGCGAGTTCGGCTTCGGAGCGCTCCAGCACGACGCGGACAGTAGACTTGCAGCGCGGGAATTGCGGCAGCGGAGAGGCATGGTTGTAGCCGCGGGCCTGCATCTCCGCGGCCAGAGCATCATGGCGTTTGCGGGCGCTCTGCGGCTCCAGCAGTCCGCGTTCGAGGAAGCCGTCGATTGAGCGGCCCTTGAGCAGGGTTCCGGCCATCATGTGAATTTCAACGTGCTCGCCGAGCAGGTGCTTGCGGCACATCTTCTTCGGATCCACCATCCACATGCGCATCGCAACTCCTTGGCCGCTTTTCTCAGCGCGCGGGAAGAGCTTCGGTGATTTGAGCGAACCAGGATTCCCAGGCGGCGAAGGCGCGCTCGCAGACCATTTGATGGCGGAGTTTTTTGTCGCGCACTTTGCGCTTCGTCTGCTCGTCGAGCTGTTCGAGCAAGTCGAAGGTGATGTTGGCCGGCTGGAAGTGGGCGGGGTCGGCGTTGCAGATGTAGTGGACTAGCGAGCCGTGGGCGCTGGCGCGCGGGGCGGCGAGATCAAGAGCAAAGTCAACAGCCCCACCCAAGCCAACAGAGGGCTTGAATGGGGCACCCGCGTTTTCCTGTTCCCCACATTTGCCAAAGGATGGCAAATATGGGCCACCCGTCCCGGTGGCCAAGGAGGCGGCGGTGATGCCGGCGAGCAGGCCGGTGGCGATGGATTCAACGTAGCCTTCGACGCCGCAGAGCTGGCCGGCGAACAGGATGTGGGGGTGCTGCTTCATCTGCAGCGTGGGCGTGAGCAGCGCGGGGGCGTTGATGTAGGTGTTGCGGTGGATTTGGCCGTAGCGCAGGAAGCGCGCGTTCTCCAGGCCGGGAATCATGCGCAGGATGCGGGCCTGCTCGCCGAATTTGAGGTGGTTCTGGAAGCCGACGAGGTTGTAGGAGTCGGCGCGCAGGTTCTCCTGGCGAAGCTGGACGACGGCGTAGGGAATGTTTCCGGTGTGGGGATTGCGCAGGCCGACGGGCTTCATGGGGCCGAAGCGCAGGGTGTCGGGCCCGCGACGCGCGATCTCCTCGATGGGGAGACAGCCTTCGAAGTATGGCACATTATCCCACTCATGGGAGTCGGCGGGCGTGGCCGCAGCAAGGGCGGCGATGAAGGCCTCGTACTCCTCGCGCATCATGGGACAGTTGATGTAGTCGGCGGTGCCTTTATCGTAGCGCGCCGCCATGTAGACCTTGGAGTGGTCGATAGAATCGGCTTCGACGATGGGAGAGATGGAGTCGAAAAAGTACAGGCGCTCGCTGCCGCTGAGGCGCTGAATTTCCAGGGCCAGCGCGTCTGAGGTGAGCGGGCCGGTGGCGAGGATAGTGATGCCGTCGAAGTCGGCGAGCGAAGTGACCTCGGTGCGCTCGATGCGGATGAGGGGCTCGGCGGCAATGGCCTCGGTGGCCAGGCGGCTGAACTCAAGGCGATCGACGGCCAGGGCGTGTCCGGCGGGGACGGCCGAGCGCGCCGCCACTTCCATTAGCAGCGAACCGGCGTGGCGCATCTCCTGCTTGAGCAGCCACGGCGCGGAGTTTTCACTGTCGCTTTTGAGCGAGTTGGAGCAGACCAGTTCGGCGAACAGATCGGTCTCATGCGCCGGAGTTGTGCGCAGCGGACGCATCTCGCAGAGCGTGACGGCCCGGCCGCGGCGGGCGCACTGCCAGGCGGCCTCGGGACCGGCGAGGCCGGCGCCGATGACTCGGATGGGCAGCGGATGGGATGAGGCGTTGGATGACACGTTAGGCGACAAGAGTCTCCGTGGGTGTAGTCGTGCGCGACTGGCCGATGCGCACGATGAGGACGATGATCGCCACGATGGCGGCGACGGTCGCAAAGGTTGCGCCGCGATGGTGCTGGAAGGCGGACATCATGAAGCTCAGGATCTCCGGACCGTAGGCGATGATGAGGGCGCCGAGGATGAGGAAGCGCAGCAGGCGTCCCACGAAGATGGAGAGCAGGAAGTGCAGATATCTCATTTCGGTGACGCCGGCCATCAGTTCAAAGGCCTTGAAGGGAAAGCCGGGAGGCATCAGCGCGGGGATGATGAGCGCCATGTCGCCGTACTTTTCCGATAGGGCGTGCATGCGGGCGAAGCGCTTGGGGCCGATTTTTTTTACCACCAGCGCCTCGCCTCCCTTGTAGCCGATGAAATAGGGAACCGTGCTGCCGATGGCGGAGCCGAGCGCGGCCATGATGGCGTAGACGATGGTGCGCCGGGGATCGATGGCGACATAGTAGCCGATGACGGGGTCGAGCGGAATGCCGAAGATGGCAGCGTCGATAAAGGCAATGATGAAGACGGCCTTGATGCCGCCCAGGGGCGCGAGCACGGCCATGATCCAGGCTTTGTAGCGCACGAGAAAATGTTTGATGGACTTCACGAATTCTGCTGTCTGCGATAGGGCTCCGGCGGACGAGGGTGAAACCCTGGTGCCGCGCGGGATTCCTGCGCTGGGGAGTATGGATTCATTGTATCAAGACGGAATGGTGATTGCCGATGCGCGGCGGTGAGCGAAACACGCGGCGAAGCCGCGTGTTTGGCTGTGACCACGATAGCACGGATTGGACACGGTGACCGTGACCACGGAAAAGAATTCGGTCACCGATGGCATGTTTACTACTTTGATACCTGCATTTCTTTAAGCAATCAGCAACTTACGTGCAATATGGACACTTGGCTCGATGAGGGGTGGGCCGCGTGAGCGGCCCACTTTGCCGTTGATTAGATTTTGCTTTTGCGTACAGTGACGAGCCAGTTTGGGCCGCCGAGATCCGCGAGCATGGACTTTGCATAGACGACGGCCGCCTCTGGATTCGGCGCGTGAACGGTGACAGTGAAACGAATGGGCGACGCTTTGAAGGTGACGATATACCGGGTTTGCATTTTGGGTTTGGCCTTTCATACCAGATTGAACTGCTAGTGGAGCAGCAGCGCGCCGGAGCGGAGCAGTCAAGGGCGCGCGGCTGTATCGCGCGGCGGAGCGAACCCTTGACGGCGAGCACCGCCGCGCTACACTGGCCACATGCAGGACAAGCGGTGCTTGGTTTGGGCCGACTGCGAAGCCGGAATTGCTTTTGCCGTTGGGGTTGAGTGCATGTGAGGGGATGGCGCGGTGAGAGATTTTGGGGTGCCGCGCCACGAGTGGCTGAAACCGGGGCGAAGCCACCGGACACGTGCGGGGGCAACGTGAAGCGACCGAAGGGAGCGGAGCGTTGTGCGGCGCGCGTGGGCCACGAGCCGAACATGCGGGGCGCGCTGGCGAGCGCCGTTGGGCGCGTGTGCAGGGCTAATGGCTTTGGTTTTCCGCGCGGGTTGAATAAGACGCGAGCGCAGCGAGCCACCTTTTTGCAGTGAGCCCGCTTTTGACGTAGGAGCTCCGGAGCAGCAACCTGTGGGCCAGTGCCACCCCGGAGTTGTTTACCTGCTACGCTTGCTCGCCACGGCTTTCCACCGCGCTCCCGATGGGACTGCGATACCAAGCCTTGCGAACTTCTGCGCGGCAGTGAGCAGAGCCGCGTCGTGATCGCTGGCGAGTACGGAAGCCAGCAGTTGAACGCCGCGCCCTACCTTGATGCGAACATACCACGTCAGGAGCATGGAGCCACCACCCTTGCAATCGCCTGCATTGTCTCGATATGCAATGCCTCATACACCGCGGGCCACGCCACAGCGATAATTTGCCGAGCTTCCGCGATGGCTTCTGATTCACTCCGCGAAGTGACATTCATGCAGATCCCCACGTCGCACAGATCGCCGAGATAGATGGTCACATGCCATATCGGGAATTTGCCTGATTCGGTCATGGCACGGATACGCCGCTCTCCTTCGATGTGCTCACGCCGGGTCGCCATGGCCACCTCCGAATAGGGTTGCATCGGTGACCTTCGCATCGGCGGTCGATACCTGTGCCTGTGGCGTGTGTCGTGGCGCTTCTAGTGCTTCGAGCGCGGCGATGGTTTGGTCGATGCTGCTCGCTGCAGCCAGGAGCAGTGCTTTACGCTTTTCCAGTTGATCGCGAAGGTTCACTTGACCTCCTGAATGCGAATCGCCGCGCGAGATCCCGCGATGGGTTTTCGGCGCGGATACAGAGGTGGTGAAATGGGCCATAAGGATGGCCAGGGACGATTGGCGAACTTCCATGAGGCGTTGTGCTTCCTCAGGTGCAAGCGGACCGCGTAGCGCCGTGTTTACGGCGCGAAGCGTACTCACTTCATCGGCGATCGCGCGTCGAAACTCGGCGCGGCGGAGTTGATCGTTTGTTGTCATTGGTCACTTCTCCGATGGCATCGCGGAGCGCATCAAGTGACGTGCCGCCGCGCTGCAGGTAGTGAAACGTGGAACCGAGATTAGCGTGACCGAGCAATTGCTGGACCGCTCGAAGGTCGCCAGTGGAGCGATAGACTTTCTCGGCGATAGTGCGGCGAAGATCGTGCAAGCGGAGATGCGGTACGCCACAGGTTGCACGGAGGTTTTTCCACCTATCCTGTAGCGCGCGCCATGTGAGACTGTGGCCGGCGAGCAGGCTGATGAGTGTCCCTTCGCCAACTGGAACGTTGCCGAGGCAGGATGCGAGGCGCGATGAAATTGGTACAACCGTGACTTGCTGCTTCTTGCCACGGCTGACAATAACTCCGCGATCCCAATCGACATTCGCCCAGGTCGCCGATGCAGCCGCGCCGCTACGCAACCCCGCGTCGTGACAAAGCAGGATGAGTAAACGGACTGGCCCTGACGCGTGCGCGAGTAGATGGGCAAGCTGTGGCGCATCGGCTACGACCTCACGCGGGCCGGGCCGCGCGAAGCGCGGGACGGCGATTGCAAGGCCTTTGACGTTGCCTTCGCTTTCGCAGTATTTGCAGAGCTTGCGGAGCGCGGCGCTGGCGAGGTAGACGGTGACCGGCGACCAGCCTTGATCGCTGATCCAGCGGGCAGCTTCGATGACATGGGACGGGTAGAGGTTACAGAGTGTGATGCCGCCGGCGACGGCGATGAGGGAACGGGCCGCTTGGTTGAGATTGCCTTGACCGTTGCCGGGTGCGAGCCAATTTGCGAGTGCCGCCGCAACAGTGCGGCACGTGGAGGGTTTTTTCCCACCAAGGCATTAGCCTTCATTTCCTCTTCGTGCAGTCGTGCGGCGCTCGCGGCCGGAAAGGATTTCCGATGGCGCACACCGTCCTGGTACCAGTCTGCATAGTAGAGATTCCCTCGTTTGTACATTGGTGACCGTATGGACACAAACCGCGATTAAATTACCGGAAATCGCTATACGTCCTGTTGCTTTCATCAAGGTGGAGGTGGGTCGGGTAACACTTCGCTGCCGGCCGCGGGCGCACGGCAGGCGCTTGGCCCTATAATCTCGGCTGTATGACTACGCACGACTCACCACAACAGCAAGCCGAAAAGTTGCGCGAAGAGATTCGCCGTCACGAGCACCTGTACTTTGTGCTGGATAAGCCGGAGATCACGGACGCCGAATTTGACCGCCTGGTGAATGAACTGAAGGCGATTGAGCGCGCGCATCCCGAACTGGTGACGCCGGATTCGCCGACGCAGCGGGTAGGCGGCAAGGCTCGCGAGGGCTTTGTGAAGGTGGCGCACTCGGCGCAGATGCTCTCGCTGGACAACGCCTACAGCCAGGAGGAGCTGCGCGACTGGACGCGGCGGGTGATGGAACTGGCCGGATCGGCTGAGGTGGAGTTCGAGTGCGAGTACAAACTGGATGGGCTTTCGATGGCCCTGCACTATGAGGCGGCGGAGGAGTTGGAGAGTCCAAGTCAAGATCAAGATCAAAGTCAACTACCCCACCCTAGCCAAAGGATGGCTAGGATGGGGCACCCGGCGGTCGCAAGGTTCGTTCGCGGCGTTACGCGCGGGGACGGGGCGGTGGGCGAGGATGTGACGGCGAATCTGCGGACGATACGGTCGATTCCGCTGACCGTGGGGCGCAAGGCGGGACTGACGGCTCCGTTTGAGGTGCGGGGTGAGGTGTTGATGCCGGTCAAGTCGTTTGCGGCGATGAACGAGCAGCGCGAGGAGCAAGGGCTGGCGCCGTTTGCCAATCCGCGCAACGCGGCGGCCGGTGCGGTGCGGGTGCTGGAGCCGAACATCACGGCGCAGCGCCGGCTGGATTTCTACTCGTACTTTTTGCTGCGGGACGGCCGTCCGGCGTGTGCTTCGCAGTGGGAGGCGCTGGAGACGCTGCAGGCGGCGGGCTTCAAGGTGAATCCGCATCGCAGGCTGGCGCGGACATTCGAGGAGATCTGGGAATTTGTGGATGCCACCGAGGCGGCGCGCGACGGGCTTCCGTACGAGATCGACGGCGTGGTGGTGAAGGTGAATTCGACGGCCCTGTGGCAGCGGCTGGGCTTCACCGGCAAGGCTCCGCGGTGGGCCATCGCCTACAAGTTTGCGGCGCGCGCCGCGGTGACGCAGGTGGAGGACATTCTGGTGAATGTGGGCCGCACCGGAAAGCTGACCCCAGTGGCTGCGCTGAAGCCGGTGTTCATCGGCGGTACCACCGTTTCACGGGCGACTCTGCACAACCAGGACGAGGTGGAGCGGCTGGGCGTGCGCATCGGCGACTGGGTGATGGTGGAGCGCGGCGGCGACGTGATTCCCAAGGTGACGCGGGTGGTGAACGAGGGCGAGCACCGCAGGCCGCACGATGCGCGCGAGTGGGAGATGCCGAAGCAGTGTCCCGAGTGCGGCGGGCACGTGGTGCGGGCCGAGGGCGAGGTGAATTCGTTCTGCGTCAACGTGAACTGCCCGGCCAAGCTGCGCGAGTCTCTGCTGCACTTTGCCTCGCGCAAGGTAATGAACATCGAGGGCCTGGGCGAGGCGCTGGTGGATCAGTTGCTGACGGCTGGGCTGGTGCACAACGTGGCGGATTTGTATTTGCTGCGGAAAGAGGACCTGCTGCAGTTGGAGCGCATGGGCCAGAAGAGCGCGGAGAACGTGCTCGGCGAGATTGACGCGTCAAAAAAGCTGGGTCTGGAGCGGGTGATCTTCGGGCTCGGCATCCGCATGGTGGGCGAGCGCACGGCGGAGTTTCTGGCGGAGCACTTCGGCTCGGTGGACGCGCTGATCGAGGCCAGCGCGGAAGAGCTGGAAGAGGTGAACGAAGTGGGGCCGCGCATCGCTGCCAGTATTCGCGAGTTTTTTGCCGAGGAGAAAAACGTCCGGCTGATTGAACGGTTGCGCGCGGCGGGCCTGCAGATGACGGGCGTAAAGAAGGTGCGAGGCACGCAGTTGGCCGGGCTGACCTTTGTGCTGACCGGAGCCCTGCCGACGTATTCGCGCGAGGAGGCAAAGCAGCGGATTGAGGACGCGGGCGGCAAGGTGAGCGGCTCTGTGAGCAAAAAGACCAGCTACGTGGTGGCGGGCGAGGAGGCGGGTTCCAAGCTGGACAAGGCGCATTCGCTCGGGGTGAAGGTGATCAGCGAGGCGGAGCTGATGGCGATGCTGGAGGGTAAGCAGCTCTCACCCGGCAATGGGATTTCTTGAGCTTTCTCGTGAGATTTTTAGAAAAACTGAACAAAACGGCCGGAAACAGAATTAACCAGGCAGGAGTTCGAAAAGACGGCCGCAATCCCGTACGCGCCAAACGGACAAAAAACGTACTCTTTGGCGCTATTTTGCTTTGATTGCTTGATGCAAGCGATGCTTTTCCAATACGCTAGAAGCAGAGTGGCAAACAGTCTACGGAGGATTGGGGTTCATGAAGTCAAATTTCAGTAAAGATAGACGGGATCTGCTGAAGTCCGGGTGTGCATTGGCAGGGACTGCGGCGCTGGTAACAGTAGGGGGAAGCGTGAATGCATTTGCCGCCGGCGGTCGCGGCACGCAGCCGGAGCCGGTGGGAGCACCGGAACGGCACGACCTGATGGTCTATACCGATGGCCCGAAGAAAGGGCAGGACGTGATGGCGGACGATATCGTCGCGGACGCGCCTCCGATCACGGTGCAGGCCAAGGATCCCGCCACGGGGAAGGTTCGTGAGAGCGAGAAAGCCACCATGCTGGTGTACCGGACCTCGACGCCGGACAAATTCCAGGCGGACATCGTGGGAGACACCTGGCACGGCATTATCGGTTTCTCGGCAGAGTGCACCCACCAGGGCTGCATGATCGACGGCTGGGACGCGGCCAACAAACAGTTCGTCTGCCCCTGCCATGCCGGTAAGTTCGATCCCTTCACTGGTGGCACCAACGTTGGCGGAGCCAAGACGCGTGACCTCCCGCAGATTCCAGTCAAAAAAGACGATGAGGGCAAACTCATCGTCAGCGATGCGATCATGTCCTGGATCGGCGTCAAGCCCAGCAGATAAGTTTAGACATGCGCGGAGGAGCAGGCGGCGATTGCCTTGCCCCCGCTGCGTAGTCGGACGGTGTTACAGGTTGTACTGCTCAGCATAAATACGTAAAGCTTAATCATTTCACGAAATGGACGGATGGAGACTATGGACTCGAAGTTCAGCAAGGAAAGACGGGATGTACTGAAGGGCACCTGCGGCTTGGTGGGTGCGGCGGCTGTCGTGTCGATTGGCGTCAGCACGCCGGCCTTTGCGGACGTTCAAAAGGATGCGCCGCAGGTGGGTGATGTGTTTGTCTTCACCGACGGCCCGAAGAAGGGCAGTGTCGTGATGGTGGACGATGTGGTCCTCAACGCGGCCCCGCTGACAGTGATGGCGAAGGATCCCAGCGGAGCGGTTCGCGATGGCGAGAACTTCACCACGCTGCTCTACCGGATCGCAAAAGACAAGGTTCCTGCCGACATGGCGCCCGACACCATCGACGGCCTTGCGGCCTGGTCTGCGGTGTGCACGCACCAGGGCTGCCTGATGACCGAGGTTCACCAGTCGAGCACGGCTGTTGCCGCTTTCGGTTTCATCTGTCCCTGCCATGACGCAATCTTCGATCCGACGCAAGAAGGCAAGAACACCGGCGGCGCAGTTTCGGCTACGCTGGCCTACTTCCCCATCAAGAACGACGGCGGCAAGATCGTGGTCAAGGATTTGCCCAGCTCCCACGTGGGCATCAAGAAGGGCCGCTAGCTTACTGGCCCGCCAGCGCCTCGCGGATGCGGCGGGCCGTATCTTCCAGTGACTCCGGCAGAACCCGGGTTTCGCCGATGACGCTCATGAAGTTGCCATCGGCGAACCACCTGGGTAGCACGTGCATGTGAATGTGCCCCGCGACTCCGGCTCCGGCCGCCTTTCCGATATTCATTCCCAAATTAATGCCATCCGGGCGGTAGAGCTGGCGGAGGACGGTTTCCGTGCGCTGCGCGAGGAGAATCATCTCGCCTGCGGCCTCGACAGACAGCAGATCGAGACGGTCGACGTGCTGGTAGGGAACGACCATGACGTGTCCCGAGGTGTAGGGATAGCGGTTGACGATGATGAAACAGTGCTCGCCCCGATAAAGGACGAGATTCTCCTCATCGTTTTCGGCATTGGCGTTGCCGGCGCGGCCGCAGAAGATGCACGAGGTGGCGCGGTCGGCGGTGGACACATAGGTGTAGCGCCAGGGTGTGAACAGATGATCCATACGGGTGAGGGTAACAAAGGGACGCGCAATTGAGTCGTTAAAAGATGGCCGAAAAAGGTGGGCAGGCATAAGCGGACCGAAATTCCTCCATCGTCCGAATCCGGCACGACGGTTACCGGCCTTCCGTTTCCGGCAGCGGGCAGGGCCAAAGCTGGGATCCGGGCAGCCCTGGATGAATTCTTGACGAATGTGACGGTTAGGGATTTGACTCCCCTGTTTGGCGTTGCTATAGTTTGAATAGTCCCCCTGCTCGGGCAAATTAGCAGGGAGATCCGGCCGCTGGTTGTTCAAGCCTGTGCAAGCAGGTTCCATACCAATCAAGAAAGCCAGCAGTCCGCACATTTTCAGCTGTCTCTGCCGTGCTCAATCACGCGGAGGCAAACGTAAATTAAATGGCATCTAACGATACGCGCGACGACACTCCAGCTTTCGAGCAGCCCCGCGACACCGGTATGCCAACGGACAATCAGCCAGCCGAGCAGCAAAGCCCAATCTCAAAAACTGTGTTGGAGAAGCCTGCCGAGGGCATCTCCCGCAACCGACAAAACGAAAACATGACGGAAGATTTCGCAGCAGCACTGGAGTCGTTCGAGCAGGAGCAGGCCGAACTCGCAGCTAACGAAGACCGCGTCCTCAAGGGCACGGTGGTTAGCATCAACAGCAACTATCTGGTAGTGGACATTGGGCTGAAGTCCGAGGGCGTTGTGCCCCTGGAAGAAGCCAAGGACCACGACGGGAATGTGAAGTTCCAACCCGGCGACGCCATCGACGTCATGGTGGAAAAGGGCCACACCGAAGAGGGCTACGTAAACCTCTCCTACCAGAAGGCCCAGCGTCTGCACGTGTGGGACGAGATCGAAAAAGCTCACAACGACAAAACTTCCGTGAAAGCTCGGGTCATCGACCGCATCAAGGGCGGCCTGACGGTGGATATTCTCGGCGCGCGCGCGTTTCTGCCAGGCTCCCAGGTGGACGTTCGCCCGGTGCGCAACCTGGACGCGCTGAAGGGCCAGGATCTGGAAGTCCGCGTTATCAAGGTGAATAAGAAGCGCGGCAATATCGTGGTCAGCCGCAAGCAGATCCTCGATGAAGAGGTGACCGCCAAGCGCGACGTGACCATGGGCCACCTGGAAGAGAACGCAGTGCTGACCGGCACGGTGAAGAACCTGACCGATTACGGCGCGTTCGTGGACCTGGGCGGCATCGATGGCCTGCTGCACATCACCGACATGAGCTGGGGCCGGCTGACGCATCCCCGCGACCTGGTGAACGTCGGCGACCAGATTCAGGTCAAGGTATTGAAGTTCGATCGCGACAAGCAGCGGGTTTCGCTGGGATTTAAGCAGTTGACGCCCGACCCGTGGCTGGACGCCAGCGAGCGCTATCCGATTGGCGCGCGCGTGCATGGCCGCGTGATCAGCGTGACCGACTACGGCGCGTTCGTGGAACTGGAGCAGGGCATCGAAGGCCTGGTCCACGTCAGCGAAATGACCTGGTCCAAGCGCATGAAGCATCCCTCCAAGATGGTGAACGTGGGCGACCAGGTGGAAGCCGTGGTGCTCAACGTGAACCCGCAGGAGCGCCGCATTTCACTGGGCCTGAAGCAGCTTGAGCTGAATCCGTGGGAGAGCCTGCACGAGAAGTTCCCGGTGGGCTGCACGGTGGAAGGCAAGGTCCGCAACCTGACCGACTTCGGCGCATTCATCGAGATCGAAGACGGCATCGACGGACTGGTGCACGTCAGCAACCTGAGCTGGACCAAGCGCGTCAAGCATCCTTCTGAGGTACTTAAGAAGGGCGACAAGGTAAAAGCCATTGTGCTGGCCATTGAGCCGGACAACCGCCGCCTGTCGCTGGGCGTCAAGCAGTTGCAGCCCGACGTCTGGGAGAGCTTCTTCGAGGCGCATCGCGTGGGCGACGTGCTGAAGGGCAAGATCCTGCGGCTGGCCAGCTTCGGCGCCTTTGTCGAGCTTGCCGATGGTGTGGAGGGTCTCTGCCACAACTCGGAGGCCTTGGACGCCAACAGCCAGCAGCTCATGATGGAACCGGGCCAGGAGTTCGAGTTCAAGATCATCAAGATGAACGCGGAGGAGAAGAAGGTCGGCTTGAGCATTCGCGCCGTGGGCGAGGAAGCCACTCGCACCGAAGTGGAAGCTTACAAGACGCCGCAATCTTCGCCGGGCACCTCGACGATCGGAGAACTGCTGGACTGGAAGCGCGGTTCGGGCGAGTAAGCGATTGGATGTGAGGAAAAGCCGCCTGCGGGCGGCTTTTCTGTTTGCGGTTGATCCGGATACGGCGTTTGCCCACGGCCGGGCGGAATTACTTTTTGAGTTCGAGGTTGTTGAGTTCGAGGTTGATGTGGGGCTGCCGGTGGGTGTCAAAGGCGCTGAGGGTTTTGTCCTTGCTCTTGTGGCCGGCGGATTCGGCGCGAACCTGGTATTCAACGTCGGGCAGGAGATGGTTAAAGCTGTAGGAGCCGTCGTCGCCGGTAATGTAGGTGCGGATGGCCAGGGTCCGCGTGTTTTTCAGATACACGACAGCGCCGGAGACAGGGTGGCGGTTCCTGTCGGATACGGTCCCGCTCAGATCACGGCGCGCGATAGCTTCCTCGGCCTTCTTCTCCCTTGACTCAGCACAGAGAGAGGCGGACAGCAGCACGATGACCGCGCCAATCCGGATGAGGCGGCGTACGGTACCGCCTCTGGCCTTGCCGGCTGCGATACTTCGGCTCCGGGCACGAACGCCGTCGCGCACCTCGCGGGCGGCGGAAATGCCAGTCTCCGGCAGATGCGTCGCCGCGTGCGCGCTCGCACACGTGATTGCTCCCCCGGCACGGCCGCAGCGCCACGGCAGCAGCACGCCAGCAGCCGGCGGAGCTCTGCGCCGGCTCCGCCTAGTAATCGGCTTCCTCGTCGAGATCCTTGGCGTCCTCTTCGTCTTCGACTTCGACCCCGTCGCCGACCTTGGTCAGCTCCAGAGGCTCGACTCCAACTACTTCAAAGTCGCTGCCGCATTCGGCGCACGAAAGGATTTCGCCTTCATCGAGCTCATCTTCTTCAACATCCAGATCGCTCTCGCACTCTGGGCACAGAACCATGACTTCCTCCCATTTCTTTCTTTGACCGGAGATGCTTGCCAGCGCACGCGGCCCCGCATTTATATTTAGATTCTCTTCCCCGGCAGCGTCAAGTGTTGTCGCCAACAGAAATGCACAGCCGGGAAGTTTGGATGCTCAGGATACAGGGACGAATGTGGAAAAATATATTTACTTTCCATACGCCGGCCCGGCCGGGAAAAAGGCGGCTGCGGCGGAGCAGAAATTCCAGACGCAGGCACCCGTCTGGGGGATAATGTTTTAGCTGGCAGGAAGGCGCTTGCAAGCAGCGCTTCCGGGGAGATTTATGGCACGCGGCGGACCCGCAACCACGTTTGGCTTTCCGCCGTTCACGCGCGCGGTGAAGACGCTGATCATCGCCAACGTGGCGGTGTATCTGGTGATGATGCTGTCGCGGCTGACGGTGCCGGCGGCGGCGGAGTTCGCCGAGTTCTACCTCTACCTGCGCCCGGTGGCGGTGGTGCATGGGCAGATCTGGCAGCTGGTCACCTATTCGTTTCTGCACGATCCGCACAGCGTGCTGCATCTGCTGTTCAACATGCTGGGATTGTGGATGTTCGGCTCGCAGTTCGAGATGGACTTCGGCGAGCGGCGCTTCTACGAATTTTATTTCTGGTGCGTGGTGGGCGCTGCGCTGACCACGATCGCGGTGGGCGCCGTGGGCCTCATCGCCTACGAGCACGTGCCGTTCGCGCTGTTCCGCATCATGGGACAGGTCTGGCTATCGTCCACCATCGGAGCCTCGGGTGGACTCTTCGGACTCCTGATCGCCTTCGGAATCCTGAACGGCGACCGGCAGGTCATGATCTTTCCGCTCCCCATTGCGATCAAGGCGCGCTACATCGTCGCGATCTGGCTGTTCATCGCCTTTGTGAGCGCCTTTGAAGGCACCAACGGAGTGGCCGAGTTCGCCCACCTGGGCGGCGCGCTCTTCGGTTGGATTTATCTGAAGTTCATCCCTCGCTACGGACTGCAGACCGCGGCCTCCGAGAGCGCCTTCGGATTGCGCAACCGCTACTACAAATGGAAGCGGCGGCAGGCGGCGAAAAAATTCGAGGTGTACATGCGCAAGAACAAGCATGACGAATACTTCGACGAGCACGGAAACTACCGCGGACCTTCGCTGGACAAGAAAGACGACGACTCGAAGTGGATCAACTGATCGTCCTCAGGAAGCTTCTCTAGAGATTCCCCTTCCCGCGTGTCGAGTGGCCGATAGGCGCAGCCCCATTGAGTCCCGCCAAAAGAGACCGGCGGCAGAAATGCCTCAGGAACTGCACATCCTATTTCGGCTGCGCTGGGGTCCTTCGCTGCGCTCAGAGTTTGTGACTTTATTGATTTTGTGGCGTTTTTCGCAACGTAAGTATCTGTATTTGCAACACCGATTTTTTGAGAAATCGAAAAAGTCACAAACTCTCAGGATGACACTCTTAAAAATATGTTCCTCACGCACACGGGCTATCAGATTTCTTCGCCTTCGTAATCATCGGGCTGCTCCACCACCAGGCTTCGTTCAGTGGAGAAGATCGGCTCCAGGTCCTCATAGATATCGGTGACCGTTCCCAGCTCAGGCAGCTTCATCCAGTAGCGATGCACGTCGGGATCGTGCATCGCGGCCTCGCGCGACTCGGGCGAGCGCCAGAGGCGGATGTGGACGTAGGTGTCGCCCAGCTTCTGATCGTGAAAGAGCATATCGCGCGAGTACTTCTTGACGTTCATCATGCTGTAAAACTCGCGCAGAAACGCAACCATCGCCTGCTCCATGCCGGGATGCGGTTTCAGAATCGCCATGGAACGGATTGGATCGGTCATCTCTGGGGTTCCTTTGCGCTGGATTTCGGTGCGGCAGATTTCTTGGCTCTTTGCGGCCGGCCGCCGCTCAGCGGCCGGATTCGATGCAAACGGATAAAGTTGGTCGAGCCAGTGGTTCCCATGCAGGTTCCGGCCACAATGGCCACGATGTCATCGGTATGGGCCACGTGGGCGCGGCGCAGTTCGGCTTCGGCGGTGTCTACCATGGCCTCCACGCTATCCAGCGTCGTAATGGGCACGGGACGGACTCCCCAATACAGGTTCAAGCGGTTGGCCACCTCCGGCACGTGCGAGAAGGCATAGACCTCGGCGCAGGGCCTGTACTTGGAAATCAGCCCCGCCGTGTTGCCGCTGGCGGTAAAAACGGCAATGCCTCGCATGTTCAACTCTTCAGCCACATGAGCCACACTTTCGCAGATTGCCTGCGGAATCGTCAATAGCCGGAGGGCGCGGCGCGGCGGCGCAATCATCCTGCGCATGTCGGCTTCGGTCTCGGCGACGATGCGCACCATCATGCTCAGCGATTCGCGCGGGTAGCTGCCGCTGGCGGTTTCACCCGACAGCATGACCGCATCCGATCCGTCATAGATCGCGTTGGCCACATCGCTGGCTTCGGCGCGGGTGGGGCGCGGATTCTGAATCATCGAGTCCAGCATCTGCGTGGCCGTAATGACCGGCTTGCGCCAGTGCATGGCGCGGCGGATGACGTGCTTCTGAATGGTGGGAACCTTTTCGGGCGCGACTTCCACGCCGAGGTCGCCGCGCGCCACCATGACTCCATCGGCGATCTCCAGAATTTCTTCCAGGTTCTCGATGGCCTGCGGCTTTTCCAGCTTGGCGATCACCGGCGTGTCCTTGCCCGCGGCGGCGATAATCTTTTTGACCGCGCGAATATCGGCGGCGCTACGCACAAACGAGATCGCCACGGCATCGACCTGGGCCGAGAGTCCGAAGGCAAGATCTTGCCTGTCCTTGCGGGTGAGCGAGGGCACGCTGAGCACCGCGCCCGGCAGATTGATGCCCTGATGTTCGCCCAGCAAGCCGCCATCGACTACCTCGCACTCCACGTCCTCGCCCACCACTCGCAGAACCTTGAGCGAGAGCCGCCCGTCGGAGAGCAGAATCCGCGACCCCACCGCGGCCTCACGCGCGAGGCTCTTGAAGGTCGTGCCCAGCAGCTCGGCCGTGCCTTCCACCTCGCGGCTGGTAATGGTGACGCGCGAGCCTGTGACCAGACACACCGGAGTGTGTCCGCGCAGCACGCCGGTGCGGATCTTGGGCCCCTGCAAATCCTGCAGAATGCAGACCGTGCGTTTTAATTCGGCGGCTGCCTTGCGCAGCGAACGAATGCGCTGCAGATGTTCGTCGTGGCTGCCGTGCGAAAAGTTGAGGCGGGCCACATCCATTCCGAGCCCCAGCAGCTGGCGAATCTGCTCCTCGCTGCTCGACGATGGACCGAGCGTGCAGACGATCTTGGCGCGGCGCCGGAAGACCGGCTCTGTTGAATTTTCCGTGGCAAGCAAGGACTTCCGGTTTCCGTTCATAGTTCCCGTGAATCCTGTTCCCTGCCGGCATCGTCCCGCTCCAGTTTGGAGAAGGTGCCGAACAGATAGCGAGGATAGCGCGCCGCGTTGAACTCCGCCCCGATCAGGATGATAAACGAAACAATGTAGAGCCAGATCATCAGGGCGATGGCGGTGCCCACCGAGCCGTAGATGACTCCATAGTCCGCGTAATGGCGCAGATACCAGCCGAAGATCGTGGTCGAGGCGATCCACAGTCCGGTGGCCAGAATCGAGCCGGGCACGACGCGGTGCCAGGGCTGGGTGCGGGGCAGTCCGTGGTGGTAGATGAGGGCGATGACGGCCACGGTGGTCAGTCCCGCGATCAGCCAGCGCATCACCATCCAGGTGGCCAGCAGGTAAACGTCCAGGTCGCGATTGGCGTGGAAGGCCAGCCAGTTCTGAATCTCGTCTCCAAAGGCCAGCAGGAAGCTGGCAAAGGCCATGGGCAGCCCGGCCAGAAAGACCAGCAGGAAGGAAACCATCCGCTCGGAGGTGAGGTTCCAGATCTTCGGCGGCATCTGATAGGCCCGTCGGAAGCCCTCCATCCAGGAGATCATGACGCCGGAGCCGGTCCACAGCGTGATGAGCGAGGTGGTGACGATCATGCGCCCCGGAGCCGGTTTGCGCCCTTCAAAAAATGTAAGCACCGAGGGCGCCGTGCCCGAGGGCAGGATTCCGCCGATGGCGTAGGAGATTTCGCGGATGAAGCCGCGCGTGCTGTGCGAGGCGGTGAGAATGGACGCGATGAGAAGCACGGCGGGAAACAGGGTGAGAATCGCCGAGTAGGCCGCGGCCTTGGCCACGGAAAACTGGTCATGCTCCAGCGATTGCAGCAGGGCTGTCCGCAGATGTTTCAGGAATCGCATCATAAAGGCGCCGCGGGTGCTGTCTCCGGCCAGAGATGGCCGTAGTGATTGTAATCGACAGTCAGCAGCTCTGGCAGTACGAAGGTTGGGGCGCGGGCTTCCGCTGATTCCACTGAAGGGTCGGGTGGCCCACATCCGCCTGTTTTTGGCGAATGTGGGAGTCAATAAGGCTCACAGCGCAGGCTTTTCGCTAAACTGTCCTTCATGCCAGGTGGACTCAAGCGCCTCCATCACTCGGGGCAGTCGCATTTTGTGACATTCACCTGTTACCACAGGCTCCCTCACCTTGCCGATGACAAGACTTGCCAGGCGTTTGTCGTTTTTCTGGAGCGGGCGCGCAGACTCTATCAGTTCCGGGTCTATGGATTTGTAGCGATGCCCGAACACGCTCATCTGCTGATTTCAGAGCCCGAGAGCGGGACAACAGCAAGGGCAAAGACAAAGACAGAGACAAAAGCAAAGGCCCCACCCTAGCCAATTGCGGGCTAGGATGGGGCACCCTGAAGTTTTTTCTCGTGCCGACAATTAGCCTTCGGCGCTGAGCTCCTCGGCTTCGTTCTCGCCCTCGGTCCGCATGAGTTCGAGGTTGCGTTCGAACTCCTCCTGCTCCTTGCGGATCTCTTCCTGGACGTTTTCGGCCGCGGCTTCCAGCTCCGGAGCCAGCTGCACGTTGCGGTAGTACTCCATGCCGGTTCCGGCCGGGATCAGGCGGCCGACGATGACGTTTTCCTTGAGACCGCGCAGGTTGTCGATGTAGCCGTTGATGGCTGCCTCGGTAAGCACGCGGGTGGTCTCCTGGAACGACGCCGCCGAGATGAAGCTGTCGGTGGAGAGCGAGGCCTTGGTGATGCCCAGCAGCAGCGCGCGGCCGGTGCAGGGCTTGCCGCCCAGGGCGATCACGCGTTCGTTCTCCTCGCGGAAGCGGAACTTGTCGATCTGCTGTTCCAGAAGGAAGTTCGTATCTCCCACGTCCTCGACCTTCACCCAGCGCAGCATCTGGCGCACGATGACTTCGATGTGCTTGTCGCTGATGGCCACGCCCTGGAGACGGTAGACTTCCTGGATTTCGTTGACCAGGTAAGCCTGCAGCTCCTTTTCGCCCAGCACGGCAAGAATGTCATGCGGGTTGAGCGGCCCATCCATCAGCTGTTCGCCGGCGCGGATGCGTTCGCCTTCCTGCATGTTGATATGGATGCCGCGGGGAACCGAGTATTCCTTTTCGGTGCCGTCGTCGGCCACCACATAGATCTTGCGCTGTCCCTTGGCAACTTCGCCGAACTTCACCACGCCGTCGATCTCGCTGATGATGGCGGTCTCGCGCGGCTTGCGGGCTTCAAACAGTTCGACCACACGCGGCAGACCGCCGGTGATGTCCTTGGTTTTGGTGGTTTCGCGCGGGATCTTGGCCAGCACGTCGCCGGGCGAGACCTCGTCGCCATCCTGCACCATGAGGTGGGCGCGCGAGGGCATCAGGTAGCGCTTGTTGCCCTTGGCTCCCTTGATGACCAGCGCCGGCTGGCGCTTTTCATCCGGGGAATCGACCACCACGTGGCGCGACAGGCCGGTGACTTCATCCACTTCTTCCTGCAGCGTGGTGCCTTCGATCAGATCCTTGAAGGCCACCGAGCCGCCGATTTCGGTGATGATGGAGAAGGTGTAGGGATCCCACTCGAGCAGAGTCTGGCCGAGCTTGACCTCGTCGCCTTCGCTGACCTTGAGGTGCGCGCCGTAAACCACGGCGTAGCGCTCCTTTTCGCGGCCCTTGTCGCCCAGCACCACGATGGAGCCGTTGCGGTTCATCACCACTAGGCCTCCATCTTTACTGCGCACCGTCTGCAGGTTGATGAAGCGCACCGTGCCGGTGTTCTTGGCCTCCTGGCGCGACTGCTCGCTGACCCTGGATGCCGTGCCGCCGACGTGGAAGGTACGCATGGTGAGCTGGGTTCCCGGCTCGCCGATGGACTGCGCGGCGATGACGCCGACCGCTTCGCCCAACTCCACCAGGCGGCCCGAGGCCAGGTTGCGTCCGTAGCACTTGACGCAGACGCCGCGCTTGGATTCGCAGGTGAGGACGGAGCGGATCTTGACCCGCTCGATGCCCGCCGCCTGGATGCCCACCGCGAGGTCCTCGGTGATCTCCTGGTTGATATCGACGATGACGTTGCCTTCGTAGTCCTTGATCTTCTCCAGCGAGACGCGGCCCACAATGCGGTCGCGCAACGCTTCGATCACGTCGCCGGCTTCCACGATAGAGCCGACATAGATGCCGTCGGCGGTGCCGCAGTCGTACTCGCTGATAATCACGTCCTGCGAGACATCGACCAGGCGGCGGGTGAGGTAGCCCGAGTCGGCGGTCTTCAACGCCGTATCGGCCAGGCCCTTGCGCGCGCCGTGGGTGGAGATGAAGTACTGCAGCACGGTGAGACCTTCACGGAAGTTGGCCGTGATCGGGGTCTCGATGATTTCGCCGGAAGGCTTGGCCATCAGGCCGCGCATGCCGGAGAGCTGGCGGATCTGCTGTTTGGAACCGCGGGCGCCCGAATCGGCCATGACGTAAATCGGATTGATGATGCCGGCCTTGTCGCGCTTCTGCATGTCGCCAAACATCTCGTCGGCCACCTTTTCGGTGATGCCCGACCAGATTTCAACCACCTTGTTGTAGCGCTCGCCCTGGGTGATGGCGCCGTCCAGATACTGCCGCTGCACGGCGATCACCTGGTTCTGGGCATCGTCCACCACGGCCTTTTTGGAGGCCGGGATGACCATGTCGTCGATACCGATCGACAGGCCCGAGCGGGTCGCTGCCTGGAAGCCCAGCGTCTTGACCTCGTCCAGCATGTGGACCGTGATCTCCAGGCCGAACTTCAGGTAGCAGAAGTTCACCAGCTGGCTGATGCCCTTCTTCTTGAGCAGGCCGTTGATGAACGGCATATCGGGGGCAGCCACGCGCAGCCGGTCATTGAGAATGGCGCGGCCCACCGTGGTGTTGATGAACTGCCGGTTCAACACGACCGGCTCGGTGTGGATGATCTCCTGATCGTCGTAGGAGGTGGTCAGATCGATCACTTCGCCGGTGTAGCGCAGGCGGATCGGGGTCAGGGTTTCGACCTCGCCGGCCTCGCGCGCCAGCAGCACTTCTTCAATGTTGGCAAAGGCGCGGCCTTCGCCCTTGGCGTCCACCTTGGCCTTGGTCAGGTAGTAGAGGCCGAGCACCATGTCCTGCGTCGGAACCGTGATGGGCTGTCCCGAGGCGGGCGACATGATGTTGTGCGAGGCCAGCATCAGGACGCTGGCTTCCACCTGCGCCTCCGGCGACAGCGGAATGTGAACGGCCATCTGATCGCCATCGAAGTCGGCGTTGAAGGCGGTGCAGACCAGCGGGTGGATCTTGATGGCCTTGCCTTCCACCAGCACCGGCTCAAAGGCCTGGATGCCCAGACGGTGAAGCGTTGGGGCGCGGTTCAACATCACCGGATGGTCCTTGATGACCTCTTCCAGGATGTCCCACACGATCGGCTCCTGCTGCTCCACCATCTCCTTGGCCTGCTTGATGGTGCTGCAGTGGCCGGTCTGTTCCAGACGGTGATAGATGAAGGGCTTGAACAGTTCGAGCGCCATCTTCTTGGGCAGGCCGCACTGGTGTAGCTTAAGGTCCGGACCGACCACGATCACCGAGCGGCCCGAGTAATCCACGCGCTTGCCCAGCAGGT
This sequence comes from uncultured Acidobacteriota bacterium, assembly GCA_963742165.1. Taxonomy (GTDB): domain Bacteria; phylum Acidobacteriota; class Terriglobia; order Terriglobales; family Acidobacteriaceae; genus TOLSYN. The sequence goes on from CAVUKX010000003.1 coordinate 372,366, forward strand.
TCTGGCGGAAGCGTCCCTGCTTACCCTTGAGGGTGTCGCTGAGCGACTTGAGCGGACGGTTGTTGGCGCCGCGCAGCACGCGGCCGCGGCGGCCGTTGTCAAACAGCGCGTCCACCGCCTCCTGCAGCATGCGCTTTTCATTGCGCACGATGACTTCGGGGGCGTGCAGGTCCATCAGCTTCTTCAACCGATTGTTGCGGTTGATGACGCGGCGGTACAGGTCGTTCAAATCCGAGGTGGCAAAGCGGCCGCCGTCGAGAGGAACCAGCGGGCGCAGCTCCGGCGGAATCACCGGGATCACGTCGAGGATCATCCATTGCGGCTTGTTGCCGCTCTTGCGGAAGGCCTCGACCACCTTGAGGCGCTTGGCATACTTCAGCCGCTTCTGCAGCGAAGTCTCGGTGCGCATTTTCTCGCGCAACTCCACCGAGGCGGTCTCCACGTCCACCCGCTTGAGCAGTTCCTTGATCGCCTCGGCGCCCATCATGGCCTTGAAGCCGGTGGCGCGGAACTGCAGATCGAGTTCGCGGAACTTTACTTCGTCCTTGATGATCTCGCGGTCTTTCACCGGAGCTTCGCCGGGCTCGACGACCACGTAGGCTTCGAAGTAGAGCACCGATTCCAGGTCGCGCAGCGAGATATCCAGGATGTGCCCGATGCGGCTGGGCAGGCCCTTGAAGAACCACACGTGCGAGCAGGGAGAAGCCAGCTCAATGTGGCCGAGGCGTTCGCGGCGCACCTTGCTGAGCGTGACTTCCACGCCGCACTTGTCGCAGATAACGCCGCGGTGCTTCATGCGCTTGTACTTGCCGCAGAGACACTCCCAGTCGGTGACCGGGCCAAAGATACGGGCGCAGAACAGGCCGTCGCGCTCCGGCTTGAAGGTGCGGTAGTTGATCGTCTCCGGCTTGGTTACTTCTCCGTGCGACCAGCTGCGGATCTTCTCCGGCGAGGCGAGTTGAATCTTGATGGCGTCGAAATCCGCAATGTTGTTTCCGAGATCGAATGGGCTCGAGCGGTACAAATTGCCTCCTCACCTGGACCTTTTTGGCGAGCGTCCAGGACTTGCGGCCTTGCGCGGCCGCTTTCGGCTTCCGGTCGTCGCTTCCCACCCGCTGGCCGTCAGAGCCAGCTGTGGGGAAGCGTAATCTCTCACCGCGGGCTGCCGGAAGCGCAACCTGCAGGATGAACTTAATCGAGCGAGTGAGAGCGGTGGCCGCCGTCTGACGATCGGCGGCCGCCGTCTAAATCGCTAGTCGGCCACGAGCGGCTCGGGCTCTACCACCGGAACCTTCGGCTTCACCTTGACCAGTTCCACATCAAGGCAGAGCGCCTGCAACTCGCGGATCAGCACATTGAACGACTCGGGCACGCCCGGCTCAATCGCCGCCTCGCCCTTGACGATGGCCTCGTAGATCTTGGTGCGGCCATACACGTCGTCGGACTTGGCGGTCAACAGCTCCTGCAGAATGTAGGCCGCGCCGTACGCTTCCAGTGCCCACACTTCCATTTCGCCGAAGCGCTGGCCGCCGAACTGCGCCTTGCCGCCCAGCGGCTGCTGGGTGATCAGCGAGTACGGTCCGATGGAACGCGCGTGAATCTTGTCGTCCACCAGGTGCGAGAGCTTGAGCATGTAGATGAAGCCCACCGTAACCGGCTGCTCGAAGCGGTCTCCGGTCATGCCGTCGTACAAAAACGTCTTGCCCGAGGTCGGCAGTCCGGCGCGCTCCAGCAGCGCCTTGATCTCAAACTCCTTCGAACCGTCGAAGACCGGCGATGCGAAGTAGCAGCGCTCCTCAAGGTCATGCGCGATCTTGAGCAGTTTGTCGTCGTCGATGCCGTCGAAGTCGGGAACGAACGGCATGCCGGTGAACAGCTCGCGAATCGCTCTGCGGGCTTCCTCCGCGCCATTGCCGTACTCGGCCAACAGTTCGGTCAGCTTCTTTCCGATCTCCGCGCCGGCCCATCCCAGATGCGTCTCCAGGATCTGGCCGACGTTCATACGGGAAGGCACGCCGAGCGGATTCAGCACAATCTCCATCGGCGTTCCGTCTTCCAGATAAGGCATGTCCTCTTCCGGCAGGATGCGGGCGATAACGCCCTTGTTGCCGTGGCGTCCGGCCATCTTGTCGCCGACGGAAAGCTTGCGCTTCATCGCCACGTACACTTTGACCAGCTTGATGACGCCCGGCGGCAACTCGTCGCCCTTCTGCAGCTTTTCGATCTTCTCGCGGATGATCTTGCGCAGCACGTCGATCTGGCGCGAGGTCATCTCCTCGATCTCGTCGATCTGCTCGTTGACCCGCGGGTCCTTGTCGTTCAGCTTGATGCGTTTCAGGTTGCGGGTCGAGATGCGCTCGATGGTTTCGCGGTCCAGCACCAAATCCTTGGTGAGCAGACGCTTGTTGGTGCGCTCGTCGTGCAGATCGGCCTGCACCACTTTGCCACCCAGCAATCCATCCAGGCGTTTGAGCCGCTCGTCGGTGAGAATGCGAATCTCATCGGAGAGGTTCTTCTCCAGCCGCGCTACCTGCATCGCCTCGATCGTCTTGGCGCGCTCGTCCTTCTCCTGACCCTTGCGGGAGAAGATCTTCACGTCCACCACCGTACCCTCGATGCCCGGAGGACACGTCAGAGAAGCATCGCGCACGTCGCCGGCTTTTTCGCCGAAGATGGCGCGCAGCAGCTTTTCTTCCGGCGTCAGCTGAGTCTCACCCTTGGGCGTGACCTTGCCCACCAGGATGTCGCCCGCTTTCACCGTGGCGCCGATACGAATGACACCGCTTTCATCCAGATCGCGCAGCGCGTTTTCACTGACGTTGGGGATGTCGCGAGTGACTTCCTCGGGCCCCAGCTTGGTGTCGCGCGCCTCCAGTTCGAATTCCTCGATGTGGACGGAGGTGTAGTAATCCTCCTTCACCATCTTCTCCGAAACCAGAATGGCGTCCTCGAAGTTGTAGCCGCGCCAGGGCATGAAGGCCACCAGGACATTGCGTCCCAGCGCCAGCTCGCCGTTGTCGGTGCAGGGGCCGTCGGCAATGACCTGGCCCTTGATGACGCGGTCGCCCTTTTTCACGATCGGGCGCTGGTTGATGCAGGTGTTCTGGTTGGAGCGCTTGAACTTGGTGAGCTGATAAATGTCGCTGCCCACCTCGCGCGAAAGCTGCATCGGATGATGCTCGCCTTCCACGCGCACGATGATGCGCTCGGAGTCCACCGAGTCAATGATGCCGGAGCGGCGGGCCAGAATGACTGCGCCGGAGTCGCGCGCCGTCACCCCTTCCATACCGGTGCCGACGATGGGCGCCTGGGCGCGCAGCAGAGGAACCGACTGGCGCTGCATGTTGGCTCCCATCAGGGCGCGGTTGGCGTCATCGTGCTCCAGGAACGGAACCAGCGAGGCGGCCACCGAAACCAGCTGCTTGGGGCTGACGTCGATGTAATCCACTTCGGTGCGGCTGACCAGCACAAAGTTGCCGGCCTTGCGCGCGTTCACCAGTTCGGTGACGATGTTGCCGCGCTCATCCAGTTCGGCGTTGGCCTGGGCGATGACCCACTTGTCTTCTTCCCACGCCGAAAGGTAGAAGGAGAACGGCTCGTGCTCGATCACCTTCTTGCCCTGCGACTCCAACTCGGCGTTCAACCGGATCAGTTCGTCCTTCTCCAGGTGCTCGCCGACCTTGTAACGGCTGCCGCCCGCGTTGAGCACGGTCACGTGATCGATCACGCGGCCGTCCTTCACCCGGCGGTAGGGCGATTCGATGAAGCCGTAGTCGTTGATGCGCGCATAGCAGCTAAGCGACGAGATCAGGCCGATGTTGGGGCCTTCCGGGGTCTCAATCGGGCAGATGCGGCCGTAGTGCGTGGGGTGCACGTCGCGTACTTCAAAGCCGGCGCGCTCGCGCGAAAGACCGCCCGGTCCAAGGGCCGAAAGACGGCGCTTGTGGGTGATCTCCGACAGCGGGTTGGTCTGATCCATGAACTGCGACAGCTGCGAGCTGCCGAAGAATTCGCGGATGGCGGCCATGACCGGCTTGGCGTTCACCAGGTCGTGCGGCATCGCCGTCGACATCTCCTGGTAGACGCTCATCTTTTCCTTGATGGCGCGTTCCATGCGGACCAGGCCGATGCGGAACTGGTTCTCCATCAGCTCGCCCACGGCGCGCACGCGGCGGTTGCCCAGGTGATCGATGTCGTCTACCGATCCGATGTTCTTGCGCAGCTTGAGCAGGTAGCGGATGGTGGCGTAGAAATCGTCCGGCTCCAGGGTGCGCACCTTGCGGTCGGTGGCGTTCTCGTTGTCAAACAGCTTGATGTTGAACTTCAGCCGTCCCACGGCGGAAAAGTCATACTTCCGCGCATCGAAGAACATGCCGTGGAACAGCGCGGTCGCCGTGTCCAGCGTTGGCGGGTCGCCCGGCCGCAGCTTGCGGTAGATTTCGATCAGCGCTTCCTGCGGCGTCTTAACCGAGTCGCGGCGCAGGGTGCCGGAAATGACCGTGCCCACGTCGTCGCGCTCCGGGAAGAACAGGTGAATCTCGGTCACGCCGGCGTCGAGCATCTTCGACAGCTTGTCGGCCGTCAGTTCGTTGTTGGCCTCCAGCAGTACTTCGCCGGTGCTGGTGTCGACCACGTCGGCCGCCGTAAACGCGCCTTCCAGGTCGGTCAGGTCGATTTCCGCCTCGGTGATCTGGTTGGCGTGCAGGCTCTTCAGAATGCTGCCGGTCACCTTGCGGCCGGAGTGGGCAATCTCTTCGCCGGCCTTGTTCTTGACGGCGTGCGTCAGCTTCATGCCCAGCAGGTTGGTGGAGCGCTCGGCGGCGTCGATGGTCCAGAACAGCCGCTTGTCGCGCAGCGCAACCCGGTCCACGGTGTAGAAGGTGCGCAGGATCTCTTCGTCGGTGCGCAGCCCCAGGGCGCGCAGGAAGATCGTTCCCAGGAACTTGCGCTTGCGGTCGATGCGCACATACAGCACGTTCTTCTGGTCGTATTCGAACTCGACCCACGAGCCGCGGTAGGGAATGATCTTGCCCAGATAGTAGGTGCGGTTGTTGGCCGTCTCAAAGAAGACGCCGGGCGAGCGGTGCAACTGCGAAACAATGACGCGCTCGGTGCCGTTGATGATGAACGTGCCATTCTCGGTCATCAGCGGAATGTCGCCGAAGAAGACTTCCTGCTCCTTGATGTCGCGGATGGTCTTGTTGCCGGTCTCGGCGTCCTTGTCGAAAATGGTCAGCCGCATGGTGACCTTCAGCGGCGCGCTGAACGTCATGCCGCGCTCTTCGCACTCCGGCACGTCATACTTCAACTGCATGCCCACCGGATCGCCGCACTTGGAGCAGAAGTCCGGAGTATTGGCGTTGTAGGTGCCACAGTGCAGGCAGAGCACTTCGCCGGGATGGAACGGGTCGGTGACCACCGTCGATCCGCAGCTGTGGCAGGTGGTGCGCAGGTGGTTGAGCCCCTTCAGGTGGCCGCACTTGCACTCCCAGTTGCCGATGGCAAAGTCCACGAACTCAAGCTGCGAGACATTGCGGAAGTCGGAGATCGGGAAGACCGACTGAAAGACCGACTGCAACCCGGCGTCGTCGCGCTCGCTGGGCAGCTTGTCCATCTGCAGAAAACGCTCATAGCTGCGCTTCTGCACTTCGATCAGGTTAGGAATCTTGATGGTGGCTGGAATCTTGGAAAAATCGAGTCGTTTACGGTTGGCGATCTTTTTCTCTGCCATTGGAACTCCTCAGGATGGCCACACCCGCCTCTTTGCGGGCCCCGGCGCCGCGTTCGCCGGGAAGGCATTACGTGCGGCTGTTTGACCGCACTCGGAGATGCCGGAAGATGCACGGCAGCCCACACAAAACATAGTGCCGTCCAGTCGCGAACCGGACAGCAAAGACTTCGTCAGAGCGTACTGGACTGCAAGCGTAATACTGCGGAATTGCCAAGCAACGATGGCGGTAAAGGGACGCGGCCTTTTGCGGCAAATGCCGCCACGGCCAATGCGCACGGGACTTCTACTTCCATCCTTGGCGGGGATAAGACAGAAAAACCCCGGAGGACGCAAATCCCCTCGGGCGCCGATGACAGCGTCTGCCACGTTTGCCCCGCGTGCCGGGGCCTCCGGTGGATTCCACCGGTCCACAAATTGTAAGTTTCCCGCGCCAGTTCTTAGAGCCTGTTCTTCAGCTCACCGCATCCCGGAGCCGGGGGACACAGATGGCTGCCGCCGTTCGCCTACCGCCACTTCCGCCTGTGGCCGTATTATGTTTCCGCCGGGAATTCCGCAGTGCATCGCAGTATTGGATGCCCGCTCCGCTTCCCTGGCTACATCTTTTTGACGCAACATCCACTTTCTACATCAACGTTCAGCGCGTCTGCTCCAACGCACCAAACCCCAAAACAACGCCCGGGCAGACAGCTACGCCCGGACGAAATTCGATATCTTTTAATTGTATACCAGAAGAATCGCTTTGGGGAATACCAGGAGGTACCCAAAGGATAAAGAATCTGGAATAGGAAGAAGTGCCGGGATGAATCCATCCCGGCCTCTCCCCTAAGCAGCCTGTCCAGGCTGCCGGAAAAACTACTTGACCTCGACGGTGGCGCCGGCGTCGACGAACTTCTTCTTGATCGTCTCTGCTTCTTCCTTGGTGATGCCTTCCTTGACCGGCTTGGGAGCGCCATCGACCAGGTCCTTGGCTTCCTTCAAGCCCAGGCTGGTGACTTCGCGCACGGCCTTGATCACATTGATCTTGTTGGCGCCGGCAGCAGTCAGAATTACGGTGAACTCGGTCTGCACTTCAGCCGCCGGAGCAGCCGCAGCCGCACCGCCCGCCACCATCACAGGAGCAGCGGCCGCAGCCGATACGCCCAGGGTTTCTTCCAGTTCCTTCACCAGCTGCGCTGCTTCCAGCAACGACAAGCCTACAATCTGTTCCTTCAAAGCTGCCAAATCCGCCATGATCCTATCTCCATTTAAAGTTCGAATTTCGTTGTGCTTCGGCTGCCACCGGCAAAAAACCGCGGTTCTGGAGTCACTGGGCGGCCGCCACGCAATCCCTGCGTTGCTTGGACCCATGTCCCGGCAGCTTCTTTCGAAGCCTGGAGGACCCTCCTGCCGCTGCCCCAGACAAGGCGGCGGACCGAACCGGCTTCGCGCAATCGGCAGCACAAGCCGTGAATCCACCGGAGGACCGACAACGGGCGGCCACCCGGTGTGGCGCGGGCCGGAACAAGTTCCCACCAGCGCCTGAATACTTACCCAAAAAAACTTTCCCACTCAGCAAAAGCCGAGCGACCGGCAGTTAGGCCGAAGCCGTCTCGCCGCCCTGGAACTTGTTTTCCTTGACGCCCTGGTCGATGACCACAGCCATCTTGCGTCCCACGCCGGCCAAAGCCGTCGCCAGACGGGTTCCCGGAGCGTTGAGCAGGAACAGCAGCTTGCTGTACAGCTCATCCTTGGAGGGCAGGCTGGCCAGCACGTCGATCTGCTTCACGTCGACGATCTTGCCTTCCACCACGCCCGCCTTGAAGCTCAGCTCGGGATTATCCTTGGCGTATTTCGTCAGAGCCTTGGCCAGGGCCACGATGTCTCCCTGGGTATAGGCAATCGAGCTGCGTCCCTTCAATGCCTTGGCCGCATCCTCAAACGCCGTGCCCACGGTCGCCCGCTTGGCCAGAGTGTTCTTCACCACCCGGTACTTGGCGCCCGCGCCGCGGATCGAGCGGCGAAGCTCGTCGTCCTGCGCCACCGTCAGCTTGCCGTACTCGGCGATGAATCCGTTGCTCACGCCCTTCAATTCCTGGCTGAGCGTTTCTACTTGCGAGATCTTCTTTGCCTTGGTAACAGCCATTGCCGTTTCCTTCTAATCTTTGCTTGGCGGGAACTCCCGCCGGCGGCCTCGCGGCCACTCAAACTACCGGAGGTCCTTAGCTTTCAACGCCGCTTCCAGGGCCACCGTGTCGATAGCGACTCCGGGCCCCATGGTGGAGCTGATGTAGCAACCCTTGATGTACTTGCCCTTGGCGGCCACCGGCTTGGCCTTGACCACGCTGCTGATCACCGTGCGCGCGTTGTCTACCAGTTTGTCGGAGGTAAACGAAATCTTGCCCACCGGCACATGCACCAGGGCGGTCTTGTCGGTGCGGAACTCGACCTTGCCGGCCTTGACTTCGGCCACGGCCTTGGCGATATCCAGGGTCACGGTTCCGGTCTTGGGATTCGGCATCAGGCCGCGCGGACCCAGCACCTTACCCAACCGACCTACCGAACGCATCATGTCCGGCGTGGCGATCACGGCATCGTAATCGGTCCAGCCTTCCTTCTGAATCTTTTCCACCAGCTCTTCGCCGCCAAAGATGTCGGCGCCGGCGGCTTCGGCCTCGCGCAACTTTTCGCCGCTGGCCAGCACCAGCACGATCTTCTTCTTGCCCAGTCCATGCGGCAGAACCACGGTGCCGCGGACCATCTGATCGGCGTGCTTGGGGTCAACGCCCAGCCGCAGGGTCACGTCCACCGTCTCGTCGAACTTGGCGAACTTGATCTTCTGCAACAGAACGACTGCGTCTTCGAGCGTGTACGGACGCGCTTCTACCTGGGCGCGCGCCTTCACGACATTCTTGCCTGATTTCTGTGCCATTCCTACTCCTGTCTCCCACCGTCTCCAACTTGCCGGCTCTCCCGCCAGAGGCTTTCATGCTGCAAAGCCCTGGCGTTCTCCGAGTCCCCCCGGGCCGACTTTTACGCCGGGCGGGGATGGAAACCGTGGTGTCTGCGACCGGGGACCGTTTCGATCCGCGGGGTACTGCCTCTGACCATCCGAGCTAGCGCCCGGAAACTTTTATTCTAAACCTGTTACGCGATCACGTCCAAGCCCATCGAACGCGCCGTGCCCTTGACGCTCTTCACCGCGGCTTCCAGAGATGCGGCATTCAGGTCCGGCATCTTCTGCTTGGCGATCTCGAGCACCTGCTTTTCGGTCACCTTGCCAACCTTGTCCTTGTTGGGAACGCCTGAACCCTTGGCGATGCCGGCGATCTTCTTCAGCAGCACCGCCACCGGCGGCGTCTTGGTGATAAAGGTGAAGGTGCGGTCGCTGTACACGGTGATGACCACCGGAATGACCAGCCCTTCCAATTCCTTGTTCGTCGTGCGAGCGTTGAACTGCTTGCAGAACTCCATGATGTTGACCTGCGCCTGACCAAGCGCCGGGCCAATGGGGGGAGCTGGCGTCGCCTTGGCGGCGATCACCTGCAGTTTTACCGATCCTGTGACTTTCTTTGCCATTGCTTGAACCTTCCTTGTTGCCTACGCCATTCCAAGTCTAGGATTTTTCGGCTTGGCGTTACTCTCGGCGCACGCTGAAATATTTCGTTAGCTTAAAACCTTCTCCACCTGCCCGAACTCCAGTTCCACCGGAGTCGAGCGGCCGAAGATGGTGACCATCACCTTCAGAGTTTCGCGATCCTCGTTGACCTCGTCCACCACGCCGGTAAAGGTGGCAAACGGGCCTTCGGTGATGCGCACCGTCTCGTTTTTTTCGTACTTGATCTTGAGTTTCGGCTTTTCCTTGCTGTCGGCCACGCGATAGACGATCTGCTTCACTTCGTCGTCGGAGAGCGGCGTCGGCTGCTGGCCGGTACCCACAAAACCGGTGACCCGCGGGGTGGACTTCACCATGTGCCAGACTTCGTCATCCATGTCCATCTCGATCAGAACGTAGCCGGGATAGAACATGCTCTCGCGGGTGTATTTCTTGTTATTGCGGATCTCGGTGACCGTCTCGGTGGGAATCAGGACCCGGCCCATGCGGTCCTCAAGCCCGAAGGCGCGAATGCGCGACTCCAGCGACTCCCGCACCTTCCGCTCAAACCCCGAGTAGGCGTGGATGATGTACCACTTCATCCGCGGATTTCCGACCGTCTCCGGCGTCTCCGGCGTGGCGGGTGCTGCGGGCGCGCCGATCTCCGGCGTCTCGTCCGGCCCCGTACCCTCGTGTTTTACAGTGTCTTCCATAGTTTTAGTGGGTGCTGAAATACTTGAAAATATGATCCAGCGCCGGCCCGATCAAAACGCTGTCCACGATCCAGAAGTAGACGCCGAAGATAAAGACCGTGATGATCACAACGATCGTCGTCGCTTCCACTTCCTTACGGTTCGGCACCGTAACCTTGCGCATCTCGTTGCGGACGTCGCCGTAGAACGATTTGATGCGCTCCGGCAGGGCCTTGACCTGGCCGATGAAGCTCTCGTCGCCGCTTGCGCTCGCTATTGCTGCCTTCGCCATACCATCCTGCTTTCGCTCTCGCCAGCCTTGCGCACTGCGCCGGGCCGCTTACTTCTAAATTCGCTTCGCCAGCCTCAAATCATGCCATTCGAAAATGATGGCAGGGGCGGAGGGATTCGAACCCCCAAAAACGGTTTTGGAGACCGTCGGTTTACCGTTGAGCCTACGCCCCTGAGTTGCCACCGGCCTACGCTGCCGCCGGCTTGGGTGAAAAGCGACTTGGCTGGAACCAGTAATGCCGCGCGGAATCCCGGCCTCACCCACCGGCCTCAACCAAAGTGGCGCGCGAGGCAGGCCGGTTCCGGCCCGCATCCGCCGCCTACTTCACTTCTCGATGGTCCGTGTGCTTGCGGCACTTGCGGCAAAATTTGCTGAACTCGAGACGTTCCGTCGTGGTTTTGCGGTTCTTGGTCGTCGAGTAATTCTTATTCTTACACGCCGTGCATTGCAGTTGAACAATTTCGCGAGCCATATGTCATTCCTTTCGATTACCCGGCAGCTTGGCCGCCGGGCCTTGTCCGGGTCAGAGCCCGGATATCGGCGGGCAGCCTGTTGGCCGCCCACCGAGGGTTTCCGTTCTTACAGAATTTCCGTAATCGTTCCGGCGCCCACCGTGCGGCCGCCTTCGCGGATTGCAAAGCGCAGGCCCTTTTCCATGGCCACCGGCGTAATCAGCTCGATCTCCAGCGCAACGTTGTCGCCCGGCATCACCATCTCGACGCCTTCCGGCAACTTCGCCACGCCCGTCACGTCCGTGGTGCGGAAATAAAACTGCGGACGGTAGCCGTTGAAGAACGGCGTATGACGGCCGCCCTCTTCCTTCGACAGAATGTAGACCTCGCCCTTGATCTTGGTGTGCGGCGTGATCGAACCCGTCTTGGCCAGCACCATGCCGCGCTCCACGTCATCTTTGCCGATGCCGCGCAGCAGCAGTCCGGCGTTGTCGCCCGCCAGGCCTTCATCCAGCTGCTTCTTGAACATTTCCACGCCGGTCACAACCGTCTTGCGCGTGTCGCGGAAGCCCACAATCTCGACTTCCTCGCCCACCTTCACCTTGCCGCGCTCGATGCGTCCCGTCACCACCGTGCCGCGGCCCGAGATCGAGAAGATATCTTCGATCGGCATCAGGAACGGCTGGTCGATGGCGCGCGCCGGCAGCGGAACATACGCATCCACCGCAGCCATCAGATCGTCCACGCTCTTTTCCCACTGCGCTTCGCCGTTCAGCGCGCCCAAGGCCGAGCCGCGAATCACCGGGATATCGTCGCCCGGGAACTTGTACTTCGACAGCAGTTCGCGGACTTCCATCTCCACCAGGTCGATCAGCTCGGGATCTTCCACCGCGTCGCACTTGTTCAGAAACACCACCATCGAAGGCACGCCAACCTGGCGCGCCAGCAGCACGTGTTCCTTGGTCTGCGGCATCGGACCGTCGGTGGCCGCAACCACCAGAATCGCGCCATCCATCTGCGCCGCGCCGGTGATCATGTTCTTGATGTAGTCGGCGTGGCCCGGGCAATCCACGTGAGCATAGTGACGGTTGCCCGTCTCATACTCCACGTGCGCCGTGGCAATCGTAATGCCGCGCTCGCGCTCTTCCGGCGCATTGTCGATCGAGTCGAACGAGCGGAATTTGATGTTCGGATTGTGCTTTGCCAGCACCTTCGTGATCGCCGCCGTCAGCGTCGTCTTGCCATGATCGATGTGTCCGATCGTTCCAACGTTCACGTGCGGCTTGCTGCGGTCAAATTTCTCTTTCGCCATTGCTCTTCGCCCTAGTAGTTCGGTGGATTTTTCACGTGCTTCCCGCGCAGACCCGAATCAGCCGCCGAACCCACAACAGCCCTCCGCAAGGGAGGGCCTCGGGATCGGCTCGGCCTGGCTGAAAAATGGAGCTGATGATCGGGATTGAACCGATGACCTCTCCCTTACCAAGGGAGTGCTCTACCAACTGAGCTACATCAGCATCTACAACTGCAGTATATACGACCTGCAAAAATTTATGGAGCGGGAGACGGGAATCGAACCCGCGACCAACAGCTTGGAAGGCTGAGACTCTACCACTGAGTTACTCCCGCCCGCTCGTCACTCACTCCTGCCCGGAACGCCCGCGCTCTTCCAGCAGCTCGCGCTTGCGATGAATCCAGCTGCGGAAGGCAAATAGCGCCAAGACCGCCAGCCCCGCGCCCCGCCAGCTGATCTCCAGCAGAGGCTGGCCACTGGGACCGTTGACCGTGCGGATCGTCTCCGAACTCAACGTCACCCATTCCAGCGCGCCCAGTCCAACAAAGGCGCACATGGCGATCCAAAACCGCTTGTCTCTCGCCATCCCTACTCAATTCCGCCTGCGACGGCCGCGCCGCTTCAACGGCTAACCCAAAAACGACGGTTAACCCAAAAACGGCGGCCACGCGCATCTTGCAACAAAATGGTGCACAGGGGAGGATTCGAACCTCCGTAGACCTAAGGCCGACAGATTTACAGTCTGTTGGTTTTAACCACTCACCCACCTGTGCGTGAACTCATCGGCGGATGACACACCGATACCGCGGAAACACCCCGCGCAAACTTACTCCGGGCAAACTTTCAAAGACCCTTCACGGGCGATCGAGCCCGCCGCGGAAGCCCCAAGACCGCGCTCCGCCGCAGACGGCATCGCCGCCGTTACAGGGGATAGATCCTTTGGGAGAGCGCTTCTCTGGGAAAGAAAACCGCACTTGGATCTCGTCTCGCTGCGCATCCGCCGCGCGCAACCAGACCAAACTTGGAGCTGGCGAAGGGATTTGAACCCCCGACCCTCTGATTACAAATCAGATGCTCTACCAGCTGAGCTACGCCAGCCCACCAAAGCCGCTTCCAGCCATACCGCAACTGCCGCGCTTCGGAAACTGAACCGGCGTCTGGGACTCCAAAGCGAAGATAGCACGCCAACTTGTCTCATGACAATGTCAAGCGCAACCTATCGCGCAATCCGCTTCCCCGTACCGGCGCCCGGCACCGCCCGGCAGGACTCGAAGCCCCACCGGATGCTATCATTCGGCACCACGTATGAGTTTACCAAATATTTTGAGTGGTCACCAGCTCCGCATTTCATGAAAGCCCGCCGCCAGCTCGTCATCATCTCGATCTGTGTTTTGCTGTTCGTCGCCGCCGTCGGCATTGTGGTGGTGCTGCGCAAACAGGCCGCGCCGGAGCCCGCCCGCCTGCTGCCCGAAGCCGATGCCGTGATCTACGTGGACCTCGGCACCGTGCGCAACCTCACCGCCTTCGATCAGCCGCTGCCCCAGCTCGCCCCCGGCTACGAGGAATTCGTCCGCGAAACCGGCTTCTCCTTCGAGCGCGATCTCGACGAGGCCGCCATGGCCGTGCATCGCGGCGCACCCAAAGCCTCCGCGCACGGCCCCGCACGCAGCGAAACCCGCTACACCGAAATCCTGGTCGGCCACTACGACCCCACCAAGCTTCCGCAATATCTGCACCAGCACGCCCGCTCGGCGGAAGCCTATCGCGGCGTCGATGTCTTTTCCTTCCCCATCGAAAACCGCACCCTGCGCGTCGCTCTGCTGGCCATTGACACGGTCGCCATCTCCAATGTGGACGACCCCGACGTGATCCACGGCATCATCGACCGCTTCAAAAAAGTCGCGCTGCCCTTCGGCGGCCCATCGCTGGTGCGCGAATACTACCGCAAGATTCCGCTGGGCAGCCTGCTCTGGGCCATCGGGCACCTGCCCTCATCCTCGAACTGGCCCAACTCGGCGTCCTCGTTCACCCTGCCCGGAGGCATCGACGTCGGACTCCCCGGCGACTGTGATGTCGTGGTCTCGCTGCGCATGTTGACCACCATCCACGCCCGCGCCGACTTCTACACCCAGAGCGAACAGGCCGCCCGCCAGTTCACCGAACAGACCTCGACCTTCCTCGCCGTCTTCCGCGGCATCCAGTCCAGCACCGCCTCGGGCTCCGACGCCGACGTGAAAACCGTCTTCGACTCCATCCACGTCAGCCAGACAGACAACCGCGCCGAAATTACCGCCACCATCCCTCCCAGCTTCCTGCGCAAACTCCTCGCCCAGCCCGCCCACGACGCCGTCCAGGGCGAGCCCGCGCCGAGCGCGCCGAACAAGAAATAAGCAAGGCCACCCGCCGGGGATATTCTGCAACAATTCCTTCATGCCTACGATTCGAGTCGCGATCGTATCCCCGTCGCCCGGTTTCTATAACTTCGGGTTTGTCGACGCCAACAACGACTCTGTCCGCAAGGGTTTCCACGGCATCCCCGAGGCGCGCCTGATCCACGAGCTTGAACAACTGCACTCGCTCTCCGCCGCTGAAATCACCACTATGTTGCAAGGACCGTTTCCGCTTCAACAACTCGTCTCCGTCGACGACGCAACCTACCAGCGTCTGTTTGCAGATTGAATCCCACAGGTGGCACACATCCGCCCTCTTTTGGCGAATGTGCGGAACAGGAAAAGCCCGCCCCACCCCATCTGTGTTCCAATACCTTTCGTGCTCCTGGAGCTGGAAAACCTCACCGTCGAGTTCCCCTCCGCGCGCGGCCCCCTGGCTGCCGTGCGCGAGATCTCGCTCTCGCTTGCCCCCGGCGAAACACTCGCCCTGGTCGGTGAATCCGGCTCCGGCAAAAGCGTCACCGCCCTGGCCATCATGGGCTTGCTCCCGCCGCAGGCGAGGCTCTCCGGCGCGGTGCTGTTCGAGGGACGCAACCTCGCCAGTGCTCGTCCCGTGGAATTGCAATCCCTGCGCGGCCGCCGCATGGCCATGATCTTTCAAGAGCCCATGACCGCCCTCAACCCCGTCATGCGGATCGGCGACCAAATCGCCGAAGCAGTGCTGGCCCACTCGGGTGGCCCACATCTGCCTTCTGTTGGCGAATGTGGGAACAGGAAAGCCTTCGCGCCTGCGGCCGGCAGCGCAGCGTTATCCGACCGTGCGCCTGCGGCCGGCAGCGCGCGTTACCCGACTCAACACCTGCACGCTTCACCCGCGCCCAAGCCCGCGAACGCGCCATCGAAGCCCTGCGCGAGGTCGCCATCCCCTCGCCCGAGCGCCGCTGGCGCGACTATCCCCATCAGCTCTCCGGAGGCCAGCGGCAGCGCGTCATGATCGCAATGGCCATCGTCAACCGCCCCGCCCTGCTCATCGCCGACGAGCCCACCACCGCGCTCGACGTCACCGTGCAGGCGCAGATTCTCGCGCTGCTCGCCGAGTTGCGCCAACGTCTCTCGCTGGCGATGCTGTTTGTCTCGCACGACCTCGCCGTGGTCCGCCGCGTCAGCCACCGCGTCGCCGTCATGTATGCCGGAAGGATCGTCGAAACCGGCACCGTCTCCGATCTCTTCGCCCGGCCCGCGCATCCCTACACCCGCGGACTGCTCGCCTCCATCCCCACCCTTAAAACCAACCGCCAGGTGCCGCTCTCGGCCATCGAAGGCGCCGTCCCCTCGCCCGCCACGCTTCCCGCCGGATGCTCCTTCGCCCCGCGCTGCCCGCTCTCCATTCCCGCCTGCCAGGCCGCCATGCCCGCGCTCATCGAAATCGCCCCCAACCATCGCGCCCGCTGCATTCGCGCCACCGAGCAGCCGTAACCGGGCGGGACCGTATTCGGTCCCGCCGTATTCGGTCAACGTCCCATCCCGGAACGGCATCTCACCGTGTGAGCGGCTGGCTCACTCGCACGTACATAGGCAAACCGTTATTATTCTTGCGCGGACGCTTTCGCCGCTCCAACGGAGGATTCTCCATGTTCGGATTTACCCGCTATAACTACGACCGCTTCCGCCGTGAAATGCAGCAGGGACATCCGTCCGACCGTTGGTTCCGCGCGCCCGAGCCCGGCGATGAAGCGCCCGGCTTTGCTCTGCAGTCGCTGGCCGGCGAAACCATCAAGCTCGCCGATTTCAAAGGCGTCCGCAACGTTGTCATCGCCTTCGGCTCAGCCACCTGCCCGCAGACGGCGGCCTCCATCGGAGGCCTGCGCTCGCTGGCCGCCGAGTTCTCCGCCGCCGAGGTTGAGTTCCTCTTTCTCTACGTCCGCGAGGCGCATCCCGGAGCCGACCTTCCGTCGCACCGCTCCATGCACGACAAGCAGCGCGCCGCCCAACTGCTGCGCGAGCAGGAGCAGATCGAGTTCCCCATCCTCATCGACGAATTGGGCGGCGAGGTCCATCGCAAGTACGGAGCCCTGCCCAACGCCGCGTTTCTCATCGACAAAAGCGGACGCATCGCCTACCGCTCGCTGGCCAGCCACGGCCCCTCGCTCGGCGCCGCGCTCGAAGAACTGCTGGAGCGTCAGAAGGAAGATGGCCTCGATCACGTCATCGTCCACGGCGGCGAAGACGCCGTCGCGCCCCCGCTCAAAACCTTCCTCAACGCCTATCGCGCCATCGAGCGCGGAGGCTACGATGCGGTGATGAACTTCCGCGGCGAGCTCGGCATCCCCGGCCGCGTCGTGCTGCGGGGAGGCCGCATGGCCAAGCCCATCGCCGAGCATCCGGCCATCTCCATCACCACCGCCGTCGGCATCCTGGGAGCCATCGGCCTGGGATATTGGGCCGGCCATCAGCTGCGCAAGCGCCATTTCGCGGAAAAGCCCTACGAGGTCTTCAGTCATCTGGAAGAGGGCGGCACCAGCGAAGACGACTTCTCCGGCGTGGGAATCTAAGGCATTTTCAATTCCGCTTCTACGCCGCACCATGCACCAGAGTCACCTGGCGCATAGTGTCTTTGGTGTACCCATCTCGGCGAGTATTTCGTATTCCTTCCGCTCAGGCGCGCTACTCTGGAATCGTCCAGGGCCCTCCCTCCCCGCCCGGGACTGACTCCCTGCGGAGTCCGGAGTTGCGTACGAGCGATGCGTACCAACGCAGTGCCCTAAATTCATCCCAGGAGCTCTACCGTGAGCACAACATCCCGCGAATTTTTCTTTCTGCGCCCCGGCAAATTCAGTTGCGGATTGGTGGCGGCCGCTCTTCTGCTCATGATGCTGTGCGCATCCGCCTGGGCGCAGGAGGAGAGCCTGGGCGACTACGCGCGCAGAGTGCAAAGCCAGAAGCAATCTCAGGTGCAGATTTCCACCGAAGATGGCGCGCGCCTGTTTAAAGAGGTGGATACGATCACCCAGTTTTCCAGCCAGGACAGCGGACTGCCCAAACTGGCGCCCGTCAAGCGCAAGCTGATTGGCAGGGCCGAGGCCGAAAAACATTTCCGAAGCGAAAGCGAAGACGAGACCCAGCGCCAGCGCCGCCTCGACCAAACCACCGTGGTGCTGCAGAAGTTCGGCATGTTGCCCGCCAACTTCGAAATCAACACGGCGCTGCACGATATTGTCCTCAATGGAATCGCCGGCTTCTATGACTTCAACGACCGCACCATGTACCTGCTCAACTGGATCGACCCGGATGTGCAGAAGATGGTGATGGCCCATGAGCTGACCCACGCGCTGCAGGACCAGAACTTTCAGCTGGCAAAATTTCAGTTCCAACCGCAGCCGCCGCAGGCCGCGCCGCAGATGAAAGTGGAGCAGGACGACGCCTCCGAGGTTTCCATTGCGCGGCGCGCCGTGCTGGAGGGCCAGGCGACGGTGGTGGGAGTGGACTACAAAGTCAAACCCATGGGAATCAACCTCGCCGACTCGCCCGATGCCCGCCAGATTGCGGAAAACATCCTGCAGGCTTCCTACGATCCGCCGGTCACGATTCACAACGCTCCCCGCCTGCTGCGCGAGACCATGGCCTTTCCCTACCGCGAGGGCCTGCAATTCGAGCTGGAGTTGCTGGCGCACGGCGGACGCCAGGAGGCTTTCCGCGAAACTTTCAAACGCCCGCCGCTGAACACGCACCAGATTCTGCAGCCCCAGGCATACCTCAAAAACGAGAAGCCTCCGCTGGTGCGGATCGCCGACCTGACTCCCGTCTTCGGCAGCGCCTACCAGGCCTATGATTCCGGCACCATCGGAGAGCTCGACGTGCAGATCATGTCCGAGGAGTTCGGCCGCGAGAACGACATCTATACCGTGGCGCGCAAGTGGGATGGCGGCGCCTATGTGGCCGTAAAGCGCACCGGCCCCGCCGCTGACACTAAAGCCGCGGACGCGAAAATAGCGACTCCCGATCTCGCGCTGGTGTACCTCTCGCATTGGAAGACCCAGGAGGCCGCCGAACGCTTCGGCCACATCTACCTCCAGGGCATCGCCAAACGCCTGCCCATGGCAACCCCGGATCAGCACAGCTGCGATGAAGAGAAATGCGCCGGCCCGCTCTGGGAGGAACACGCCGCCACCAGCGAAGGCCCCGTCCACGCCGAACTCTGGCCGGGAAACCTGCTCCTCATCACGCAGAGTGTCGATGACGCGCAGATGCCTGCGCTGCGCTCCATCCTGCTGGCGGGCGCCAAGCCTCTGCGCAGCAGCGCCCGGCAAACCGAGGCCGTGCAAATCAGCGCAGCCCAGCCCGAGCTCGCGCCACGCCTCTTCGCCATGCCGCAGTTCCAGGCGCTCTCCGAGCAGGTGGGCATCGAGCTCGGTTTGGCAATCGAAAGACGTCTCGCGCACTAAGGCGGTTGCCAGGTTGGTGTCTCCTGCTTTCCCAGGTTAGCGCCGCGAGAAACGCGGCGCGGAACCTGGGGCACCCAACGGTTGTTTTGGGATACAGCTTTTCCAAAACAGCAAAAAGGCGCGGACCGAAGTCCGCGCCTTTCGCTCTTAACTTTGAAACCTTGCAACCTTGAAACTTTGAAACTTTGAAACCTGGCTCCTGCCTTACTTCAGCAGCTGCCGGATCACATACTGCAGAATCCCGCCGTGCTGGTAATACAGCACCTCCTGCGGAGTATCGATTCGCACCGTTGCCTTGAACGTCTTCACCGAGCCATCCGCAGCGGTCGCCTTCACCTCCACCGTCTTGCCCGGAGCAAAGTCCTTCAAGACTGCGTCCAGCCCCACGATCTCGTAGCTCTCCTCGCCGTTCAGCCCCAGCGTCTCAGGGTTCTGCTCCGGCAAAAACTGCAGCGGCAGAATTCCCATCCCCACCAGGTTGGAACGATGGATGCGCTCGAAGCTCTCGGCGATCACCGCACGCACGCCCAGCAGCAGCGGTCCCTTGGCCGCCCAGTCGCGCGACGAACCCGAGCCGTACTCCTTGCCCGCAAGTACGATCGCCGGCACGCCCTGCTTGCGATACTCCATCGCCGCGTCGTAGATCGAAAGCTCCTTGCCGCCCGGAATCATCTTGGTGTATCCGCCCTCGATCTTCGGCACCAGCTTGTTGCGGATGCGCGTGTTGGCAAACGTCCCGCGCATCATCACCTCGTGGTTGCCGCGGCGCGAGCCATAGGAGTTGAAATCCACCGGCTGCACTCCGTGCTCGATCAGATACTTGCCCGCCGGGCTATCTTTCTTGATGTTGCCCGCCGGCGAAATATGGTCGGTCGTAATCGAGTTGCCGAACACCGCCAGCACGCGCGCGCCCTTGATGGCCGCCACCGGCTTGGGCTCTACCGTCATCCCTTCAAAATACGGAGGGTTCTGAATGTAGGTGGACTTGGCGTCCCACACATACGTAGCGCCCGCCGGAACCTTGAGCCCCTGCCAGCGCGCATCGCCGTCCAGCACAGTCGCATAGCTGGTGCGGAACATCTCCGAGGTGATCACCCGCTCCACTACCTCGTCCACTTCCTGCTGCGTCGGCCAAATGTCCTTCAAATACACCGGCCCCTTCGACCCCGTGCCGATCGGATCTTTATGCATGTCGATCAGCTCGCCAGCCAGTGCAAATGCCACCACCAGCGGCGGAGACATCAGGTAATTGGCGCGGATCTCCGGGCTGATGCGCCCTTCAAAGTTCCGGTTCCCGGAAAGCACGCTGGCCACCACCAGATCCTGCGATCCCACCTCGTCGCTTACCGGCTGCGGTAGCGGTCCCGAGTTGCCGATGCACGTCGTGCATCCATAGCCCACCAGGTTAAAGCCCAGGTCGTCGAGATAGCTCTGCAATCCCGCCTTCGCCAGATACTCGGTCACCACCTTGGAGCCCGGCGCCAGCGAGGTCTTCACCCATGCCGGACGCTTCAGCCCCTTTTCCACCGCCTTCTTGGCCACCAGTCCCGCCGCCACCAGCACATACGGATTCGAGGTGTTGGTGCAGCTGGTGATCGCCGCCAGTACCACGCTGCCATGGTGCAGCGCCGTGCTGTAGTCCTTCGAGTTGCGGTCGGCGCGCCCCGCCGGAACCGTGGCGCCGGACTTGGCTCCCGGCTTCAGCAGCGAGGGCAGCGCCTCGGCAAACGAGGTCAGCGCGCGGCTCAACTCCACCCTGTCCTGCGGACGCTTCGGCCCCGCAATCGACGGCTCAATCTTGCTCAGGTCGACGTGCAGCACGTCGGTATATTCGGCCTCCGCCGACTCAGCCGAGTGGAACAGTCCCTGCTCCTTGTAGTAGGCCTCCACCAGCGCAACCTGCTCTTCGCTCCGGCCCGTCAGCTTCAAATAGGCCAGCGTCTCCGCGTCCACCGGGAAGATGCCGCACGTCGCGCCGTACTCGGGGCCCATGTTGGCAATCGTCATCCGGTCGGCCGCCGTCAGCGTCCCCAGGCTCGGACCAAAGTACTCCACAAACTTGCCCACCACGCCCTTTTTGCGCAGCGCCTCGGTCACCGTCAGCACCAGGTCGGTTGCGGTCGAGCCCTCGCGCATCTCGCCGGTAAAGCGCACGCCCACCACCTGCGGGATCAGCATCGAAGCCGCCTGCCCCAGCATCGCCGCCTCGGCTTCAATTCCGCCCACGCCCCAGCCCAGCACGCCCAGCCCGTTCACCATCGTGGTGTGCGAATCGGTCCCAACCAGAGTGTCCGGATACGCCACCGGATTACCGCCCGCCTGCTCCAGCACGAACACCACCCGCGCCAGGTACTCGCAGTTAATCTGGTGCACGATCCCGGTGTCGGGCGGCACGATGGCAAAGTTTTTCAGCGCGCCCTGTCCCCACTTCAAAAACGCATAGCGCTCCTTGTTGCGGTCAAACTCCAGCGCCGCGTTCAAATCGAATGCCTGCGGCGTGCCGTACTCGTCCACCTGCACCGAGTGGTCGATCACCAGTTCGGCGGGCTGCAGCGGATTGATCTTCTTGGCATCGCCGCCCAGCCGCGCCATCGCATCGCGCATCGCAGCCAAATCCACCACCGCCGGAACTCCGGTGAAATCCTGCATCAGCACCCGGCTCGGCATAAACGAAATTTCCTGCTCGCTCTTGGTCTGCGCCGTCCAACTGGCCAGCGCGCGAATCATCTCCACCGTCACCGTCGAGCCATCTTCGCGGCGCAGCAGATTCTCCAGCAGAATGCGCAGCGAAAACGGCAGCCGCGCGGTCTTGAACCCATGCTGATCCAGTGCGGAAATACGGAAGAAGTCATACTGCCTGCTGCCAACGCGAAGCGTGGAACGGCTGCCAAACGTATTCATTAGATCGCCTTGAGTGTGAGATTTTTTGAGGCTGCGCGGCCACCCCGCCGCACCACCCGTAGTGACAGAACCGGCCGCCGCAGAAATCCGCCGCAAGCTCCCAGTCCCGCCAGACATAACAGTGTATTCCCTGGCGGCCAATCAGGAAATAGGGGTGGGAACGATATGATTGCCCGCCGCGCACTCTGGCGACCCCCTGTCGCCAGAGTACGCACGAATCTACCCAGGCTGACCGGAGAACAGACTCTCCAGATCGCGGGCGCCATGCACAACGCGCAACACAAAAACCTCCTGTTCGCGGATCTGATAAAAGATCAAGTGCTTCGAAAATCCCGACACAGGTGCGCGGCGCGTGCCAGCCAGTTCCTCCGATTGAAATTTGCAGAGCTTCCCGGCAGCCGGCCTCTGGGAAATGCGCAGCAGCACGGAAGTCACAGCTTTTTCCCATCGCTTAGCCAATCGGCTGTCCGCTTGGGCTTCATACCAGTCCGCTTGCTCTAGAATGTCCGCGACGGCCATCTCGCTGAGAACGATCCGGGCAGCCTTCACCCGCGCCGTGCCCGTTCCCGCAGCGCGGCCATCAGCCCCTTCTTGCGGATCTCCGCAATCGGCACTTCAATCTTTTTACCCTTTGCAGCCGCAAGCAGCTCCTGCTCCAGATTCCCCAAGCGCCGCTCTTTGTCCTGCCGAATCAATTCGCGAACGTATTCGCTCGGCGTGCTCCAATCGCCCGACGCGACCTGCCCTTCCACATACGCCTTCAGAACTTCCGGCAGCGAAATATTGAGTGAAGCCATAGCCATGCCGTCATGTTGTGCCAGTTTATGAAGGCTGTCAAGCAGCCTTCCTCACATGCCGGTGCCCCACCTTCGGCGCGCCGCCGTTGCGCGCCCAAGGCGGGAAGCAGCGCGCCCGCGCCACCCAAGTTTTCGTCCTTGTGATATACTCTGGTATATACCGCGCTCGGAGGTTCCCAATGCCGCGCACCGCCAAGCTCTTCACTAATGGACGCAGCCAAGCCGTGCGCCTGCCCGCCGACCTCCGCTTCGAGGGCACCGAGGTCTTCATCCGGAAGGACCCCAAGACCGGTGACGTAATCCTCTCCCGCCGCCCCGAGTCCTGGGACAGCTTCTTCAAGCTCCGGGACGAAGCCAACATCCCCGAGGACTTCATGGCCGACCGAGGCGACGAACCCCCGCAGAAGCGCGAGTTGTTTTAATGGAAGAGCGCTATCTGCTCGACACCAACATCGCAAGCCACCTGATCAAGGGAACGAGTGCCGCCGTAGACCGGCATGCCGAGAAAGTTCCGGTTTCGCAACTCGCCATCTCCACCATCACCGAGGGCGAACTGCGCTTCGGAGCCGCGCGTCTCCCTCAAGCTACGCGCCTGCACTCGCTGATCGAGGATTTCTTCCTGCGCGTGGCAATTCTGCCTTGGGACTCCGAAGCCGCCCAGCACTACGGCCATCTTCGCGCCTCACTCGAGCGCGACGGCCGCCCCATGGGAAACCTCGACACCATGATCGCCGCCCACGCCATCGCCCTCGGCGCAACCCTGGTTACGAATGATCGCGCCTTCGCCCGCATCAAAAAACTCAAAGTCGAGGACTGGACGAAGCGCCCGCACCAGTAAGACGCGTTACCGCGCGTTCGGCGCGGCCGTCCCTTGCGCGGCAGGATTGGCAGGTGGCGCGCCGCCCTCAACCGTTCCGCTGCGTATCCACAGGAACACGCAAAACGCCACCAGGACCAGCAACCACGCGGCCAGCCACTTCCCCAGGTTCTCCTCCAAATGTGACTCGCCTCTGGGCGCCGCGGCCTCTGGCCGGGAAGGCACAATTTGCGGAATCCGTGGCGGCAGCGCGGCGTCGAACTCGCCCTTTTGATCCAGCAGCAGGGCGCGCACGCCCGACGCATCCAGCCCGCGGTAGAGGATCTCTTTTTCCACCACGCCCAACGCCAGCGGCGCCACCAGATTCAGCAGCGTACCGGCTGGCGCCGCACCCAGGCCGCTGGCCTTGGCGACCGTTTCCGCAACCGACGCACTCCTTTCTCCAAAGAGCCTGTCGGTCACCTGGCGCCCCGCGCTCATCATGCTGGAAGTGGTGCTGCTGCCGTTGAACAGCGCCGCCGGATCATCCACCAGTGCGTGGTAGCCGCCATCCTGAATCATGCTGAATAGGCTCTGCGCGCCCTCGCCGGTCGAAGCCATCTCCGCCATGGCGCCGAACACCGAGGGAGCGGCGATGCGCAGCGCACTCCGGGTGGGCGATTCTGCGGCGCCAATCAAGGAGCTTGCGCTCTTCACCGCGCCTGCAGTGAAACAGTTCGTTAAGGAATCCAAGAGACTCCCCGGCCGAAGATACTGAGAGACTGCCATGTTTCCCTCCACATCGTTCCCACTGGTCCTGGGAAAAGCAGACACCGGCATACGGGAAAACGCCTTTCCCTTTATTCCGCTAGCTCAGCACTCTTTACTGCAAGTGTCAGGGGTCCGCTCAAGAAAGGGAAAACACCGGCTGTCCTGCAAGAGTGGAGTGCGCCGGCCGCCTCCAAGGTTGTCCGCTTTTGTTCGGCGAATTTCGAAATCGCAAGCTGCCCGCGCGCGCCGGCTGCTCTGCCCTATTCTGGAAGCCCGCGCGTTGCCTCCAATCCGCTTTGCTACCGCTTCCGCACGCCCCCGCTCAGCACCGTGCGCACTCCGTCCGAGGTCTCCACCCGCAGGAAACCCCGCTCGTCCAGTCCGCAGGTCACGCCCGCATAGCCGCCGTCCTCCTCCACCGTCACCGCCGCGCCGCAGCAGTAGGACGAGTGCTGCTCAAAGCGCCGCAGAATCCTCTCCCGCGCCGCTTCTCTGGAGCCCGCCGCGCCGTCGGCCAGCGCCGCCTGCTCGCGATCCAGCGCCCGCAGCAGGGCCGCCACCAGTTCCACCCGCGAAACCTTGTGTCCCGTCTCCCGGCGCAGCGAAGTCGCAACCGAGGCCAGTTCCGGCGGAAACTCCTCGTTGTTCACATTCAGCCCCATCCCCACCACCACGTAGCGAACCCGCGTCACCTCGGCGTTCAGCTCGGTCAATATTCCGCAGAACTTCCGCCCGCCCAGCATCACATCGTTGGGCCAGCGCAAGTCGCTCCACAGCCCCGTCACCTCGTGCACCGCCTCCACCACCGCCAGCCCCGCCGCCAGCGAGAAAATAATGACCTCCGCCGGAGCCAGCCGCGGGCGCAGCAGCGCCGACAGATAAATCCCATCCTTCGGACGCGACTCCCACCCATGCCCGGCGCGTCCCTTGCCCGCCGTCTGCTCCTCCGCCAGCCACGCCTCTCCACGCACGCCGACCTGTGCGCCCGCGGCCGGCAGCGCAGCGTTATCCGACCCGCAGGGTGGCCCATTCAAGCCTCTTTTGCTTGAGTGGGGCAGTTGATTCCCGGTAGTTCCCTGTGAGGCGCTCTCCGCCCACTCCGCAGCCCCGGCCTGCATTGCTGCCGCATTGGTCGAGCCGATGCTGGCAAAGTGGCGCACGCCTCCGGCAAAAATTGTTCCGGCGATCTTGGTTTCCAGCACCTCCGGCAGCGCCAGGTCGGCCTCGCCCTCCAGCCGCCATCCCTGCGCGGCCGAACCGGCCACCTCCAGGCCCAGCGCGCGCAGCCCGTCAGCCAGCTTCCATGCGTCGCCCGCCTTCACGCCCGCCGCCACAGCCCACTCCACCGAGCCCAGCACGCCGCCGGCTTGCTGCAACGCTACCAGGGCACGCCCCAGGCGCGCCTCCGTCTGCAATGCCGCATCTTCCTTGGCAATTTTCATTTTGTGAGTATAGAGCCCTGCCGTCACGCTCCGCCGCATCAGTGCCCATGCTTTGCGGCTCTTTGGGGAAAAATCAAGATGCAGACCGCCATCGCTCCCATCAGTACCGCCGATGCGGCGTAGCGGCTCAGCGCGAGGCCGCCGGAACTCACCGGCTTGTCCAGGGAATCGCCCAGCACCGCACCCAGCGGACGAGTCAGTATAAAGGCCATCCAGAAGAGCGTTGTTCGGGAGATCTTCGTCCAGTAGTACGCCGCGGCCACCAGCGCCAGCAGGAAAATAAACACCAGCGCGCCTCCGTGATAGCCCAGCCCGGCGCTGTCCGCAGTCCAATCCCCCAGCGCCGTGCCCAGCGTCTGGGAAAACATGATGGTGACCCAGTAAAACGTCTCCGCCTTGGGAGAACTCACCGTGTTCACCGCCACCGATCCCATGACGCGGTGCCACACAAATAGCGACCCCAAAAGCAGTATCAGCAGAATCGAGGAGCCCCCGGCGTAACCGATTCCCAACGAGCGGTCGGCAAAGTCGGCCAGCGTCGTACCCACCGTCGTGGTAGCCACAATGGTCGTCCAATACAGCCAGGGGTGAAATCGCCTGGCGGAGATCTGCGCCAAGACCGCAACGATAAAAGTGGTTGCGAAAATACCGGTGGCAATCAAATAGCCGAGATGCATCGACATCGAAACCGCATCTCCGCCGGTCTCCCCCAGCGTGGTCGCGGCGATCTTGATGATCCAGAAGATCAGCGTGACCTCCGGAACCTTGCTCAGGCCATCCTGCCTATCCGCGTCCACTTCACGGCCTCCAACGGCAATTCTCAAACCTGCGGCGGACGAAAAATCCCCCGGAGGCTTGAGAAGGGTAAAGTCTGAAAAAGGTTCCCCGCCGCAGGGAACAAACTATCAGGCCGTTTGATTTCAAAGTGCCCGCAACAATTGTTTACTTTGCCGCCTCCACGCTCAGTTCAATGTTCACGTCCTTGCCCACCAGCATTCCGGTAGAGTCATAGTTCACGTGATAGTCAAAGCGGTTCACCGTCAGCGCCGCGTCCACTCCCACCTTGCGCTGGCCCTTCGGAGTCTGCCCCTGCGCCAGGGTAAACGGAATCTCCACCTCGCGGGTCACGTCGCGAATCGTCAGCTTGCCCACCGCAACGTACTTGTCGCCGCCAAGGTTGCGAATGCTGGTGCTCTGGAAGCGGATTTCCGAATACTTGTCGGCGTTGAAGAAATTGTCCGACTTCAAATCCTTGTCGCGCATCGCGTTGTCGGTGTTGACGCTGGCGGCCTTGATCACCGCCGTTACCGAGCTGTTCTCCGGCGCTTTTTCGTCCAGCACAATCGTTCCGCTCACATCCGTAAAGCGCCCATGCACGGTGGAAAGCCCCATGTGCTTCACCGCAAAGTTGGCCGACGTGTGCGCCCCGTCAATCGTGTACGTATCGGCCGCCATCGCCAGCGAACTCGCTCCCAGCACTGCAGCCAAAACCAGCATTCGATTCTTCATTTGTCCCCGCCTCAATCATTTGTTGTAACAACTATCTGCATAGATAGATATCCCGGCACGCCTCTGCGATGCAGGAAATATTCGTTACACCGCGTTTTCAGGAATCAGAGGGCCACCATCTACGCATGGGCCTCATCCGTCACCGCGCCGCCGTCTCAAATAGCGTCTGCAGTTCGTAGCCGCTCACCCGTCCCAGCCGCCACCTTACCCCGTCGCGCCCCTGCTCGCGGAACAGCAGCGCATAGCGCCCATATCCATCCGGGTCCACCGCATCCACCAGCCTCACCTCGGGATACAGGTCGAGTTCCTTCGGATCGCTTACCGCGCTGTATTGCTTCACCAGTTTGTCCCCATCCTGCCGCGCAATCACCGTTACCACCCAGCTTTTGCCCAATGCGCCAGCGGCCGGCAGCGCAGCGTTACCCGCCCCAGCGCCGGCGGCTGGAAGCGAAGCGTTACCCGCCCCAGCGCCGGCGGCCGGCAGCGAAGCGTTACCCGCCGCCTCCGCCGAAGGCCGATAGCGTGCCGAAAACACCACCGTCGCATAGTCGTTGAAGTCCAGGGCGTAGGGCACAAACTGCTCGTCGTCAAACGTCAGAGCCGCGGATGCCTCCGCGGTAGCGGACGTTGGCTGCGTCCCCGGCGCAGCGGCTTTCGCTTTCGATGCGGCGGCCGTCTTCGTCTTTGCGCTCCCTGTCTTTGCGGCCTGCGCCGTGGATGCCTTCGGCGCATCCGGCAGAACCAGCCCCCGCATCGACGCCGCCTTGCGAAGCTCATCCTCGGCCAGTTGGTGCGCCAGCGCCTCCATCTGCCGGCGCTGCTCCGGGGGGCACACAAACGTCACATCCTGAGGCTCCGATGTCCCCGCGTCGCTCACCGCAACCTGCCGTGCCATCGGCGCCGGACCGCGCACGCCCGCCTCGCCTGTCCCTGGATTCAACGCCGGCACCAGCGCCGGATTAAACTCCGGCAGATCGCTTCCCCCTTGCTCTTCCTTCGGTTTGCCGCGCCGCAGAATCGGATGATCCGCCTCTTCGCCGGTTGTGGCCGCGGGTTCTGCACCGGCCTCAGGCTGCCTGGCCGATGCCGACAGCGTTGGCGATGCAGCCGTCCCGTTCGCACCCGTCGGCTTCTCATCCCCGGCCTCGTCCCTGCGATGCAGCACCGGACGATCCGGGTCGCCATCCGCGTCCGGCGCACCGCTCTTTGGTGCCGCCGGGCGATCGCCTTCGCTTCCTGCGCGCCGGTGCAACACCGGCCGCGTCGAATCCTCCACCACCAGCAGCTGAGCCGCCCTCTTTTTCGCCAGCGTCGCCGGGTCCGCAGCCACGCGGAAGCGTCCGCTGCCGAACCACGCTACCGCGCCCTGGCTTGTCTCCTGTGACGCATCACGCATCGCGCTGAGCACTGTAAACGTTCCCAGCGGCTTGCCAAACTGCTCGACCTCGTACACCGTCTCCGTGCTCAGCGTAAACGGCACCGGCGCCGCACGGTACAGGCTCGCGTCGTAGTAGTGCCGCTCGTAGAAAAAGCTCACTGGAATCAGCCGCCGCTCGCCGCCCTGATATGTCTCCAGCACCGCCACCGCCCGCGGAGTCTTGCGCTCCTGCTGCGGAGCCCGCCGCCACTGCGCCCCCGCCACCGGCGAAAGCGCCGCCACCATCGCCACCAGCGTGACGGCCTGCCTCCATTTGCGGTATAGATACATAGTCATGGACGTCAACCAGAAAGCTCCCGACTTCACCCTGCCCGACCAGAACGGAGAGCCGGTCACTCTCTCCGCCCTCAAAGGTAAACCCATCGTGCTCTTCTTTTATCCCCGGGCCGACACTCCCGGCTGCACCATCGAAGCCTGTGGATTCCGCGACCAGTACGGCAAACTCACCCAGGCCGGCCTCGTCGTGCTCGGCATCTCGCCGGACACCCCGAAGGCGCAGAAAAAGTTCGAGGAAAAATTCAGCCTTCCCTACACCCTCCTGGCCGACGCCGAAAAAGAAGTTGCCACCCTCTTCGATGTCGTCAAGGAAAAGAACATGTACGGCAAAAAAGTCATGGGCATCGAGCGCACCACCTTCCTCATCGCCCCCGACGGCATCATCCGCCACGTCTGGCGCAAAGTGAAGCCGGAAGGCCACCCCGACGAGGTCCTCGCCTACTTCGAGGCCAACCAGTAGAAATTCAGGGTGGCCCACATATGCCTTCTTTTGGCATATGCGGGAGATCGATGACGTCCACCGTCTTCTCTGAATGTAAGATGCAGCCACGCGGCACGCGCGCATATCGGGAAGTAAGGATGTACAGATGAAAAACACTATTTCCACGATCTCCCTCGCAATGTTCCTGGCCATGGCCGCTTTCGCCCACGCTCAAAACTCATCAGACCGCCTGACGCTTATCGACTCCGATATCCGCCTCGCAGTGGACTATCCGCCCATCGCCACCAAGGTGTTCACCAGCACCCCTGTCCTGCCGCTCCACAGACGCACCGTCCTGCCCGCCAAAGGCGTCTTCGGCCCCTTGGGCCTCATCCAAATGTGGAGCCTCCGCCTGCATCCCTTCACTCTCGGCGGCCGCACCGTGAACTATCCCGTCATCGGTTCCGTGCGCTGCTCCAATTTCTCCGCCACGGGAAGCTTCGTTCGCTTCATCGCCTCCACCACCTCGATCAAAGCCAACCTCAAAACCAGCGAACTCCTCCACTCCGGGCGCTATCTCATCGAAGCTCGCCAGCCCATCCGCGCCGGGGAAACCATCCCCACGCTTCTGGTCACCTTTGGCGACAAAACCTTCCTGCTCTCACTCGAAGACGCCCCGCCGAACCAGAAGAAGGACCTCGCGCCGGAGCCTCGTCTATCGATCGCCAGTGAACGCGCCACGCCCGCCGACCGCGACATCGCCCTGGAGGCATGGAGAATTGCCAACCAAAGCGCCCGCGCGGGACTCTACGCTTCCGCCCATTAGCAACGGGCTGCCCACCCGCATGTGGTTGCTCCTGATTTTCGACTCCTTCATATCCAGGCGACGGGTGCCCCATATCTGCCTTCCTTTGGCAGATGTGGGAAGCAGGGCCCTCCACATCAAAGGGGCCACCCAGATTTCGACTCTCAATTCCGCTATCATTTCCCCAACACGATGCCCTCGCGCCCCGATCATCGCGCCCCGATCACCTCTCGCGCCATCGCCCGGCTCGCCCCACTCCCACGCGACTTCTACGCCCGTGACGCACTCACCGTCGCCCGCGAACTCCTCGGCAAACTGCTCATCCGTCGCCTTGATGGGGAGCCAATCGCCGGACGCATTGTCGAAACCGAGGCCTACCTTGGCCGCGACGATCCCGGAGCCCACGCCTATCGCGGACCCACCGCGCGCAATGCGGTTCTCTTCGGCCCGCCGGGCCACGCCTACATCTACTTCATCTACGGCAACCACTACTGCACCAACGTCAGCTGCCGCCCCGCTGGCGAAGAAGGCGGCTGCGGCGTCCTCCTGCGCGCCCTCGAACCGGTTTGCGGAATCCCCGCCATGGCCGCCCTCCGCGGCCTCACCCTCCCGCCGCAGCCGCGCGCCAGCCAGCCGAGTCGAGTTGGACTCAGCCAAACCGGACTCAGCCAAGTCCAGCTTCGCAGCCTCACCTCCGGCCCCGGACGCCTCTCCGCCGCGCTCGGCATTACCCGCGCGCAGCACAACGCCTGCGACCTCTGCTCCCGCAGCAGCGGACTCTACATCGCCGCGTACCCCGAAGCCGCCGATGCCTCGCCCACCGGCGCGGAAATCTCCGCCAGCCCGCGCATCAACGTCACCCGCGCCCCGCACGAAGAATTCCGCTTCTTCCTCACCGCCAATCCCTTCGTCTCCGGCAAACGTTCGCGCTAGGGTGGCCCATTCAAGCCATCTTTCGGCTTGAGTGGGGCAGTGGACCTTGCCGTCGTTCCTGCTCTGGCAGTTTCTCTCGCAACCCCTAATTGCTTTGACAGGAACCATGCCCCTACCTAAACTGTCAGCCATGGAAGTGCACATTAGACCGGAGACAGAATCGCGGCTTACCGAGCTGGCCTCCAAGAGTGGGCGCCCGACCGACGACCTCGTGGAAGATGCCCTCGCCGGCTATCTTGCCGAGGTGGCCGAGGTGCGAGAAATGCTGGATGGCCGCTACGACGACATCAAGAGCGGCCGGGTTAAGCCTATCGACGGCGAGGCATTCTTTGACAGCCTGCGCCAGCGTGAGGATGAACTGCTCAAGCAACGCAATCCTAAATGACTGCCCAACTGGGCTTTAGGCTACACCCCGGCGCGGCGTCGGATATCGCCAGCATTTGGGAATTCATCGCCCAAGATCATCCTCTTGCCGCCAGGCGCGTCCGCGAAGACATCTTAGACACCATTCGGAAGCTTGTTACCTTCCCCGGCCAAGGCCACCAACGGACAGACCTCACCTCGAGACCATTGCGTTTTCAGACGGTGCGCAATTATCTTATCGCCTACGTACCCGACGAAGAGCCTCTACTGGTGCTCTCCGTACTCCACGGCCGCCGAAGCCCCCGCGTGATCGCGGCCATACTTCGTGGGCGGATATAAAACTCAGCGGATTCCAGGCGTCCTTGCTGTTGCCGCTGTCCCCGCAGCCCCCACGCGATACAATGCCCACCATGCGCCCCCGCTTCCAGTGGAATCTCGGCCGCCGCTCGCTGCCGCTCGGCGAGCGCACGCTCATCCTGGGCGTGCTCAACGTTACGCCCGATTCCTTCTCCGACGGAGGCCGCTACCTCGATCCCCGCGCCGCCATCGGCCACGGCCTCGCCCTGCTCGATGAGGGAGCCGACATCCTCGACATCGGCGGCGAATCCACCCGCCCTGGCACACCCATTGCGCCTGCGGCCGGCAGCGAAGCGTTACCCGTCTCGCCGGCGCCCGCAGCCGTCAGCGCCCAGCAGGAACTCGACCGCGTCCTCCCCGTGCTCGAAGGCTCTGCGCCGCGAGCGTCCCGAGGCAATCCTCTCCATCGACACATATAAATCCAGTGTGGCCTGGGCCGCGCTCAACGCCGGAGCCGATATCGTCAACGATGTCAGCGGCCTCACCTGGGACGCCGACATGGCTTCGGTGGTCGCCGAGCACCGCTGCGGACTCATCCTTATGCACACCCGCGGCCTGCCCAGCGAGTGGCCGAGCCTGCCGCCCCTGCCCGATCCCGTTGCGCTCGTCCTCGACGAACTCCGCGCCCGAGCCGACGCCGCGCTCGCAGCGGGCATCGCGCGCCAGTCCATCGTCCTCGATCCCGGCTTCGGCTTTGGCAAGCGTCTCGACGAAAACTACCCGCTGCTCGCCCGCTTTGCCGAACTGCACACGCTGGGCTTCCCGCTGCTGGCCGCCGTTTCGCGCAAGGGCTTCCTAGCCCACACCCTGGCCGCGCGCCGCGCCCAACTTCCCGTCTCCCCGGCCGACGAGCCGCCCACCGCCAAACTCTCCACGAGTGACCGGGAGGTTGTCCGACTGTGCGCCACTGTGGGTTCCTCTCTCGCCGGGGCCAAATGGTTTTATGGCGATCGCAACTTCAGTCCAGCCTTCCAGGCCTTGAATGAGCTCACACGCCGCGCTATGCGCGAGTCAGCCACCCTCGCCGCCTGCGTTGCCGCCACCCTCGCCGGGGCTCACCTGGTGCGCGTCCACGCAGTGCGGCCCGCCGTCGAAGCCCTGGCCATCGCTGATATCATCCTCGCGCAGCAGCATCCGTAGCCCATCGCCCCACTCATCGGGGCATGGCCATCTGGACATTGCCGTCCGCGCCAGCAGCCGCCAGAGATGACCCAACCGGCAATCGCTGGCAATTCCGCGCAGCGATTGCCGATTCAGGGAACCGGTTCCGGGGAAAGGATGATCCAAAACGTAGGTTAGAAGTTTTTTTCCGAGTCCAGCAGAATCGTCACCGGGCCGTCATTCACCAGCTCCACCTGCATCGCGGCCTGGAACTGCCCGGTTTCGCAGCGCAATCCGAGGGCCCGCACGCGCTCCACGAAGTGCTCATACAGCCGGCGCGCCACCTCGGGCCGCGCCGCCGCGTCAAACGAGGGACGCTTGCCGCGCCTCGCATCGCCATACAAGGTGAACTGGCTCACGGCCAGCACCGCGCCACCCGCCTCGCTCACATTGCGGTTCATCTTTCCCAGTTCATCCTCAAAAATACGCAGCGCGGCGATTTTTTCCGCCAGATATTCCGCGCCGCTTTCTTCGTCGCCGGAGCCCACCCCCAGCAGCACCACCAGGCCGCGTTCAATCTGCCCAATCGAGCGCGCATCCACCGTAACTCTTGCTCTGGAAACCCGTTGCACCACTGCTCGCATCCCGTCAGTAGAACCTATTCAGCCGGCATTGGATAGTGCCGTTCCGGCTTCCACCTGCCGCCGCCGCGCCAACAATCGTGCCTCTCACACCCAATTGCGCATTGACCTTCATAAAAACGAACGGTTAGGATGCTAATCGGCTCAACTTTTAGCAGGAGGCGCCAACAAAATGGCTGCTGTCGAAGAAAAAATTAAGCAGATTATCGTGGAGCAGTTGGGTGTGGATGAAGCCGAGGTGACTTCCTCCGCATCATTCGTAGATGACCTTGGCGCCGATTCGCTGGACATCGTGGAACTTGTGATGGCTTTCGAAGAGGCCTTTGACATTGAGATTCCGGACGAAGACGCCGAAAAGATCAAGACCGTAAAGGATGCGACCGACTACATCAGCGCACACTCCAAGGCCTCGAAGTAATCAGCTGACGCGCATCCCTGTACAATAAATCAACGGCCACTGGAACCAGCGCCGGGCGTCACTGCCCGGCGTATGCCGTTTCTAATTGCCGTCTCGATTTCACAAGGAGAATCCAATGGCTTCCGCAGAAGAGAAAGTCAAACAGATCATCGTGGAGCAGCTTGGGGTGGACGCAGCCGAAGTGACCGCCAGCGCTTCCTTCCAGGACGATCTGGGCGCGGATTCGCTGGATATTGTCGAACTGGTCATGGCTTTTGAAGAAGCCTTCGATGTCGAAATCCCCGACGAAGACGCCGAGAAGATCAAAACCGTGCAGGACGCCGTCAACTACGTCAATGCACACGCGAAAGGCGGAAAATAAGCGTGAGCCGCCGAGTCGTTGTCACCGGTCTTGGAATGATTTGCGGTGTCGGCAATACCACGGAGGAAATGTGGGCGGCCCTGCTGGCTGGTACCAGCGGCGTGGGGCCCATCACATTCTTTGACACGGCGCAATATGCCTGCACCATCGCGGCCGAGGTCAAGAACTTCGACCCGCTCAACTTCGTCGAAAAAAAAGAACTGAAGAAGATGGGCCGCTTTATTCACTTCGCGCTGGCCGCCGCCACCGAAGCCGTGAATATGTCGGGCCTCAAGGTGACGCCGCAGAATGAGGAAAACGTCGGCGTCTACATCGGCTCGGGCATCGGCGGATTTGACGTCATCGAGCGCGAGCATACCGCGCTGATGGAAGGCGGACCGCGCAAGATTTCGCCGTTCTTCATTCCCGCCAGCATCGTCAACCTCGCCGCCGGACAGGTCAGCATCCGCTTTGGCGCCAAGGGTCCCAACATGGCCAGCGCAACCGCCTGCGCCACCGGAGCCCACGCCATCGGCGACAGCTTCAAGATCATCCAGCGCGGCGATGCCGACGTCATGATCGCCGGCGGAGCCGAGGCCGCCATCACTCCAATGAGCGTCGGCGGATTCGCCTCCATGCGCGCGCTCTCTACCCGCAATCACGAACCGGAGCGCGCCAGCCGGCCCTGGGACCGGGACCGCGACGGCTTCGTCGTTGGCGAAGGTGCGGGCGTTCTGGTTCTCGAAGCTCTGGAGCACGCCCAGGCGCGAGGCGCTCACATCATCGCCGAAATCGTCGGCTATGGCATGAGCGGCGACGCCTACCACATCACTTCGCCGGCTCCCGAGCACGAGGGTGCGTTCCGCGTCATGCGCAATGCGATCCGCGACGCCAAGCTGACTCCCGGCGATATCGGCTACGTGAATGCCCACGGCACTTCGACCCCGGTGGGCGACGGGCTGGAAGCAGCGGCCGTGCGCAATCTCTTCGGAGAGTACCGGGTTCCCGTCAGCTCCACCAAGTCCATGACCGGCCACCTGCTGGGCGGCGCGGGCGGACTGGAGGCCGGCATCACCATCCTCGCCCTGCGCGATCAGATTCTGCCGCCCACCATCAACCTGGAAAATCAGGACGAGGACACGATTGGCATGGACTTTGTTCCCAACGTCGCGCGGCGCGCAACGCTCGACTACGCGCTGTCGAACTCGTTCGGCTTTGGCGGAACCAACAGCGCGCTGGTCTTCAAGCGCTGGAGCGAGTAGCTAACAGTAAACACACGAATGTAAACGGCAAAGCCCCGCCCGCATGGCCGGGGCTTTGCCGTCTGCAAAACTTCATCTGGAACGCGATGCGCCAGTGAGCACCAGTTCACAATGCCGATCCACGAATTCCGGGGTCAGCGAACCATGCCCCACCAGAAAGCGCATGTAGATCGGGCCGTACAGCGCATCCAGCACGAGGTCGAGATCGAGATCCTCCGGCAACTCGCCGCGCGCGATTCCGCGGTGCAGCGTGATGTAGGCCTCCGCCCGTCGCGGCTTTAGAAATCGTTCGCGGAAGGCTTTGATCAGGGTGGCGTCGCTTTGTCCCGCGCCCACGATCACCGAGAGGATATGGCCGCGGCGGCTGCGCAGAATCTGCACCAACTGCTGCATCTGCCGGCTCATGTCCTTATGCACCGAACCGGTATCGGGGAAGCGGAGTTCCATGGTGACGCTGCTGGCGAATGCGTCGGCCACCAGCGCGGCCTTGTTGGGCCACCAGCGGTAGACCGTGGCCTTGCCTGCGCCGGCCTCTTCGGCCACCCGCTCAATCGTCAGGTCGGCGAACCCGTTTCCCTTGGCTTCCAGAAACTTCAGAGTGCTGCTCAGGATTGCCAGACGGGTCCGCTCGCAGCGGGGACGTCCCGGCGGACGCCGCGCGCCGTCGTCCGCGCAGCCAGTTTTGTTTTTTTCTCCCATGGCCCCGATGCTAGCACGGCATTCAGGAGTTATGATAGAGATATGATTCAATACGTACTGTATCGAATCTAAGAATAAACGTACCGTACCGGCCAGCTCTGGAGTGAGTTCTAGACATGTGGATTGTAGCGTTAGCCCTGCGGCGCCCCTACACGTTTGTTGTGATGGCGCTGCTCATCCTGATCCTGACGCCGGTCACCGTCTTGCGGATGCCCACCGACATCTTTCCGGAGATCGACATCCCGGTCGTCTCCGTGATCTGGTTCTACACCGGCATGGCCCCGCAGGATATGGCCGACCGCATCGTGGCCAACTCCGAGCGCAGCATCAACGTGGCCGTCAACAACATCGAACACACCGAATCGCAGTCGGTGAACGGGTTGGGCGTCATCAAGATTTTCTTCCACCCCGGCACCAACATTCCCGGGGCCATCGCGCAGGTCACGGCCATCTCGCAGACCACGGTGCGCGGTCTGCCGCCGGGCACCACGCCCCCGCTGGTGATCTCCTACAGCGCCTCGACTACGCCGATCATCCAGCTCGGCCTGAGCAGCAAGACTCTGCCCGAGCAGCAGATCTTCGACCTGGGCAATAGCTTCCTGCGGAACTTTCTGGCCACCGTGCCCGGAGCCGCCACGCCGTATCCGTACGGCGGCAAGATCCGGCAGATCCAGGTGGACCTCGACCTGCCCAAGCTGCAGGCCTACAACCTTTCGCCCAACGACATCGTCAACGCCGTCAATGCGCAGAACCTGATTCTTCCCACCGGAACCGTTAAGCTCGGCCCGTTGGAAAATAACGTGGAGATGAACGGCACCCCGGCCACCATCGCCGAGTTGAACGATATGCCGGTGAAGACCAGCAACGGCGCCACGCTCTACATCCGCGACGTAGCCCACATCCGCGACGGCTTTGCTCCGCAGACCAACATCGTGCGCCAGGACGGCAACCGCGGCGGGTTGATGTCGATGTACAAGAACGGCGCAGCGTCCACGCTGCAGATCGTCGCGGGCATCAAGTCCATTGTCCCCTTCGCCGCGCAGTCGCTTCCGCCGGAGCTGAAGATCAGCGCGCTGTTCGATCAGTCGCTGTTCGTGCGCGCCTCCATCCAGGGCGTCATCCGCGAGGCGCTGCTGGCGGCGCTGCTGACGGCGGTGATGATTCTTCTCTTCCTCGGCGACTGGCGCCCCACCATCGTCATCGCGATTTCGATTCCGCTCTCCATCTTCTGCTCCATCATCCTGCTGTCCGCCATCGGCGAGACGCTCAATATCATGACCCTGGGCGGACTGGCGCTGGCCGTCGGCATCCTGGTGGACGACGCCACCGTCGAGATCGAAAACATCGAGCGCAACCTTGCCATGGGCAAGGAGATGCGGCAGGCCATTCTCGACGGCGCCCAGCAGATCGCCGTGCCCGCATTCGTTTCCACGCTCTGCATCTGCATCGTCTTTGTGCCCATGTTCTTCCTGGCGGGCGTGGCACGCTTCCTGTTTGTGCCGCTGGCGGAGGCGGTCAGCTTCGCCATGCTGGCCAGCTACCTGCTCTCCAGAACGCTCATCCCCACCCTGGTCATGTACATCATGCGCGGCCACGAACATCGCGCCGCCGGGCCAAAGACGTTTCTGGGACGCTTTCAGCGCGGCTTCGAGCGCGGCTTTGAAAACTTCCGTCAGCGCTACCAGTCGCTGCTGGAAACCGTTCTGGAGCACCGCGGAATCTTCGCGATCTGCTTCCTGTTGTTCTGCCTGCTCTCGCTCGGGCTGCTTGCCTTCCTGGGGCAGGACTTCTTTCCGCAGGTCGATGCCGGGCTGCTGCGTCTGCACGTGCGCGCCCGTCCCGGGCTGCGCGTGGAGGAGACCGCGCGGCTCTGCGACCAGGTGGAAGCGGAGTTGCACCGCCAGATTCCGGGCAACGAGATCCAGACGATCCTCGACAACATCGGCCTGCCCAACTCCGGCATCAACCAGTCCTATAGTTCTTCGGGAACCGTCGGCAGCAGCGACGCCGAGATCCTGATCTCGCTCGATCCCGAGCACCACCACCCCACCGCCGATCACATCCGCAATCTGCGCAAGGTGCTTCCGCAACTTTTCCCGGGCGTGGAGTTCTTCTTCCAGCCGGCCGATATCGTCACGCAGATTCTGAACTTCGGGCTGCCTGCTCCGATCGACGTGCAGGTGATCGGCACCGACCAGCAGACCAGCTATGACATCGCGCAGCAGATCGCCAACCGGATGCGCCACGTTCCCGGCACCGCCGATGTCCACGTGCAGCAGTTGCTCTCCTTGCCCACCCTGCATATGGACCTGGACCGCACCCGCATCACCCAGGTGGGACTGAACGCGCAGCAAGTGGCGCAGAGCGTTCTGGTCACGCTGAGCGGCAGCTTCCAGACGGCGCCCAACTTCTGGCTGAATCCCAAGAACGGCGTTACCTACCAGATGGCCGTGCAATCGCCGCAATATCGCATCACCACCCTCGACGATCTGATGTCGGTTCCGGTAGTTTCCGCGCAAGGCTCGCAGTTGCTCGGCAATCTGGTGCAGATTACTCCCGTGTCGCGCCCGGCGGTGGTCAACCACTACAACGTGCAGTCCGTCATCGACGTCTATGCCAGCACGCAGGACCGCGACCTGGGCGGGGTGGCGGCGGATACCGAAAAGATCATCCATAGCTTCGACGGCCACCTTCCGCGCGGCACCCACATCGTCGTGCGCGGCCAGGTGGTCACTATGCGCTCGTCCTTCATCGGACTCGGCGCCGGACTGCTGGGCGCGATCGTGCTGGTCTATCTGCTCATCGTCGTCAACTTCCAGTCGTGGCTCGATCCGTTCATCATCATCTCCGCCCTGCCCGGCGCGCTGGCTGGAATCTGCTGGTTCCTGCTGCTCACCCACACCACGCTGAGCGTGCCATCGCTGACGGGCGCGGTGATGTGTATGGGCGTGGCCACCGCCAACTCCATCCTGATGGTGAGCTTTGCGCGCGAACAGATGGACGAGGGCCTGGCCGCCATTCCGGCAGCCATCGCCGCCGGATACACCCGCATGCGGCCGGTGCTGATGACCGCGCTGGCCATGATCATCGGCATGGTGCCGATGGCGCTGGGCCTGGGCGAAGGCGGCGAGCAGAACGCGCCGTTGGGCCGGGCCGTGATCGGCGGATTGCTGTTTGCCACCGTGGCCACGTTGTTTTTCGTGCCCAGTGTCTTTGCCATTTTCCATAGCCGCCGCGAAGCACGGCTCGCGCGAACCGAACAGACGCCGCAGGCATGACCCACGCAACCCGCTTTCCGGAAACCGGAGTGAAACATGAGTAACGAGAACGAACCAAAACCGCCGCAATCGCCGGGAAATACGGCGCCCGAGCCAGAGCATTCCGCCGAGCAACCCGCGGCGCACCACATGACCCAGGCCGAACGCGACGAGGAGATTGCGGCGATCCAGCAGCACGCCAGGAAACAGCATCCGGGCATCGAGCGCCCGCCTGAGCTGCCGCCGGTGCCGCCGCGCAAGGCCGCTCTGATGGCTGGCGTGGCCCTGCTGGTGTTGCTCGCCGGCGGCGGCTTCACCCTGTTGGACCGTATGAGCCGGAGCCGCGTCCTGGCCCGGGAGACCGAGCAGAGCGCCGTGCCGGCGCTGGCCGTGGTGCATCCGTTGGCGGAGAAGCCCGATGTGGAGCTGGTGCTGCCCGGCTCGCTGCTGGCCTTCAAGGAATCTCCCATCTACGCCCGCACCAACGGCTATCTGCTGCGCTGGTACAAAGACATCGGCAGCCAGGTGAAGAAAGGCGAACTGCTGGCGCAGATCGACACGCCGGAGGTGGACCAGGAACTCAACCAGGCGCGCGCCGCGCAGCAGCAGATGCAGGCAGCGATGGAGCTCGCCAAAATTACCGCCGCGCGCTGGGAAAACCTGCGCAAGACCGACTCGGTTTCCGCCCAGGAAGCCGACCAGCAGAGCAGCGCATACACCCAGAGCCGGGCCAACCTGGCCGCCGCCGTGGCCAACGTGCGCCGCCTGGAAGAGCTGGAATCGTTCAAGAACGTCTACGCGCCGTTCACCGGCGTGCTTACCCGCCGCAACGTCGATCCCGGCGCGCTGATCGACTCCGGAGCCGGGGGCAAAGAGCTCTTCGACTTTGCCCAGGTCGATACCCTGCGCGTCTTTGTCAGCGTCCCGCAGGCTTACACGCCCTTCATCAAGATCGGCGTCAAGGCCACCATCACGCTGCAGGAGCTTCCCGGCCAAAAGTTCAACGCCCAGGTGGCTCGCACCGCCGAGGCGATCGACCCGGCGACCCGCACCCTGCTGACCGAAGTGGATGTGCCCAACCACGATGGCCGCCTGCTGCCCGGCTCCTTTGGGGAGGTGCATTTTGCCATCGGCTCCAACGTGCAGAAGCTTACCGTCCCGGTCAACGCCATGCTCTTCCGCTCCGCGGGGGCGCAGGTCGCCGTGGTCGGCCCGGATCACAAGATCGAGTTGCGCCCGCTCACCATCGGGCGCGATTACGGCACCTCGCTGGAGGTGCTGGGCGGCCTTTCGGTAAACGACCAGATCGTCGTCAACCCGCCCGACTCGCTGGAGCAGGGCCAGCAGGTCAACGTCGTACAGACGGACAACGCGCCGCAGGCTGCCCCGCAGAAGGGAAGCGGGCGGTGAAGCTTCGCAACTCAATTCGCCGGGAGAATCGCGACCCCAAGCGCCGGGCCGCGCTGGCCGCGCTGCTCACCCTGCTCGGGCTGACCACCGGATGCGTCGTCGGTCCGCGCTATCAGCGCCCCGCCGCCACGGCTCCCACCACGGCCGTGCCGTCCGCATGGAAGACCGACACTCCCTGGCAGCCGGCGGCGCCGAAGGATGCGATTCCCAAGGGCGCCTGGTGGAAGGTGTACCACGACCCCGCGCTCGATGCCTACGAGCAGCAGTTGCTCGCGGCCAACCAGTCTTTGACCGCCGCGCGCGCTCGTCTGGAGCAGTCCCGCGCCATGGCGCGGGTTGCGACCTCATTTCTGTTCCCGCAGACCTCGACCGATCCCAGCGTGCTGCACGAAGGCGCGGGCGCCAATCGCCCTCTTGACGGCGCGCGGCCCCCGGCCACTGCATACATTCAGCAGGTATACACCGTTCCGTTCTCGGTGAGCTATGAGGCCGACCTCTTCGGCAGCGTGCGGCACGGCATAGAGGCCGCCAACGCAACCCTGCAATCCACGGCCGCCGATCTGCAGAACGCCCAGCTGGTGCTGACCGCCGAGCTGGCCGCCGACTACTTTTCCCTGCGCGAGACCGACGCCGAGTACCAAGTGGTCGAGGAGCTGGTGGGCTTTGAAACCAAGGGCCTGGAGCTGGTGAACAACCGCCACAACGGCGGCATTGCCAGCGGGCTGGAAGTGGCGCAGCAGGCCGCGCTGCTGGATTCCACACGATCCCAGCTTGCCCTGCTCCGGCAGTCGCGCGCGCAGTATGAGCACGCCATCGCCGCCCTGCTGGGCACGCCCGCGCCAAACTTTGCGGTGGCCATTGCGCCCCTGACTGCCACACCGCCGCCACTGCCGCTGGGAATTCCCTCCGACGTGCTGGAGCGCCGCCCGGACATTGCCTCGTTCGAACGCCACATGGCCTACGCCAACGCGCAGGTCGGCATCGCGACGGCAGCCTTCTATCCGCACATCACGTTGGACGCCACCGGCGGCTGGCAGACCCGCGACATCGCCACGCTGGCCAACGCGCCCAGCCTCTTCTGGGCGCTCGGGGCCGACGCACTGGAGCCTCTCTTCCAGGGCGGACGCAACCGCGGCAACCTGGCGGCCGCGCGCTCCGCCTATGACGCCTCGGTGGCCGACTACCGCCAATCCGTGCTCGCCGCCTTCCAGCAGGTCGAGGACGGAATCAGCAACCTGCAGACACTGGAGCAGGCGGCAACCACGCAGGTCGCCGCCGTCGAGGAGGCCCGCCGCGAGACTGGCCATCGCCAACAACCGCTACGTCGAAGGCGTTGATACTTACCTGGACGTGATCGCCGCGCAGAGCACCCTGCTGAGCCAACGAACGGCTGGCGGCGCAGCTGCAGGGCCAGCGCATGGTCAGCTCGGTGTATCTGGTGAAGGCGCTGGGAGGCGGATGGCAGGCCAGCGATTTGAACTCGCAACAGGTCCATCCCCACGCCGGTCAGCTTCTGCAGCCGTGACCGCGGGAGGGATATAATCCCACGCGATTCCATGGTGGGAGATTCCCGATGCAAAGACGTGCTCTGCAGATGATGGCTCTGGTTCTTTTTGGATTCGCCGGCCTGGCCTTTGCCGCCAACGTGCACAACCCCAAAGCCCTGCCGCCCGATGTTCTTCGAGCCAACCAGGAGCTGGACCGCAAGTTCCTCGAAGGCCACCGCGTGCTCGACACCGACATGATCATGGGCCTGTTCACCAACAGCCCCGACATCTTCTTCATCGGGCCCACCGGCGTCCTCTACCAGGGACGCGAACAGGTTCGTCAATCCATCGAAAAGTTTTTTGGTCGAATCGTGACGATGACCGGAGTGATTGACCATGTCACCTACCTTCCCGCGGGCGACGGAGGAGTGATTGCCTACGGCCAGGTCACCTACCATCGCCAGCTTCAGGGCAGCGCGCCCGACCAGCGCGTCGTGGTCTGGACCGATTACCGGCGCAAGGAACATGGAAAATGGGTGTTCGTCTTCCGCCATGCGCACTGGCCTCTGGCGAGCAACTCTCTGCCGTGCGCCACGCCGGCGGCGAGTGGTTCCGCGACCGGGCAGTAATCGCCCACCGCGCGGCGGCCACGAGGGCACGGCGTGCCCTGCCGAGGGCGTCAAATCGAATAAGTTGGGAAGAGAATCGAACTACAGATTTGCGAAGTGGTGGGTCTCGCTCAGGGTTCCGGGTGTCTGGCTTTCTTCGTCGCATCCCCTGCAGCCGGGGCAGCGCACGATCACCGAAACTTCCGGGTGATTGGCCTCAAGCTCCGCGACCATGCCATCGCGCTCCTGCTCGGACCATGAGTGCAGGCAGACAATGACGCCCTTCACCGCATCGTCCTGGATGACCCGCCGCGCCGACTTCATGCTGGTGGTGCCCACCAGCTCGATTCCCGAGGCATGCAAGAGCGACTGCGTGCCGCAGAACTGTGCGGGGCGTTTGGTGATGGCCAACACTTTCCTCTGAGTCAAGTCGGGAACCCTCATAGATATTCTCTCCCACAATCCAGAGTGCCCGCAATCAGGAAAAAGACCTATTCGTTTACCCTTTGCCGTCCCCTGGGGGATGGAACCACCCAAATCAGGAGACCAGATGGTAGTGCCCATCGTGCTCGGTGATCCGCACCGGACAGCCGAACAGTCCACCCAGCCGGTCCGCGGTCAGCATCTCCGCCTTCCCGCCATCGCCGGCAATGCGGCCGTCGCGCATAAAGATCACGCGCTCGATCTCGGGAACAACGTCGGGCAGATGATGGGTAATTAACAGCAGGGCAATCCCGGATTGCGCCAACTTGCTCATGGTGCGCCGCAGTTCGACCTGCGCGAAGACGTCGAGGCTGTTGCTCGGCTCGTCAAACAGCAGGGCCTTGGGATCGTGGACCAGCGCACGGGCAATCATCACCCGCCGAACCTCGCCGGAGGACATCTCATCCACCAGCCGCCCGGCCAGATGCCCGATCTCCAGCCAGGCCAGCAACTCGTCGGTTTTCTCGCGCATCTCGCGCTGGATCTGCCGGTGTTGCGGCAGGCCGACGCTGCTGAAGAACCCCGACAGAACCGCGTCGCGCCCGGTAACGGGACGCCCATAGAACGCAGCCACGTCGTTGGTCACGATGCCCAGCATCGAGCGCAGGTCAAAGACGTTCCAGCTCTCCTGGCCGAAGATCTTCATCGAGGAACGCCCGTCATAACGCGGATAAAGCTCGCGCGTGATGGTCTTGATCAG
The DNA here is from genome assembly GCA_963742165.1 of uncultured Acidobacteriota bacterium. Lineage (GTDB taxonomy): Bacteria > Acidobacteriota > Terriglobia > Terriglobales > Acidobacteriaceae > TOLSYN. Next base: position 416,442 of record CAVUKX010000003.1, read on the forward strand.
CGTCGATTTACCGGAACCGTTCGGCCCCATGATCGCGACGTGCTCGCCTGCCTCGATGCGCAGGTTCACTTCCTGCAGCACCACGCGGCCATTGCGGACAACCGTGACGTTGCGCAGTTCAACTAACGGAGGGATAGAGTAAGTGGTCATGCGGTGCACGTGGTCTATGTTACTCGAAACGTTAGCCGAAACACGGGCGCTGGAAATCCGGCGCAGCGGCTGCCCCCGGCATTGAACAATCTCCGATTCGGAGTATTATGGTTGCTCCTGAGGTGGCACAGATGCATCTTTCTGAGTCGATTCGTCCCATCCTGAAAAAAAAGGGCGGCGTGATTTTTTCCGTCTCTCCCTCGGACTCCGTTTACACGGCAATCGCAATGATGGCCGAGAAACAAGTTGGAGCGCTATTGGTGATCTCCGAAGGCCAGATTGTCGGCATCGTCTCCGAGCGCGACTATGCGCGCAAGGTCTTCCTCAAAGGGAAATCTTCCCCAAGCACCACGGTCGCGGAAATCATGACCTCTCCGGTGATCGCCGTCTCTCCCGAACACAGCGTCGGCGACTGCATGGAGATCATCACCAAACATCGCATCCGCCATCTCCCGGTCATGGAGCATGAGCACCTGGTCGGCATGATCTCCATCGGCGACCTGGTGGATTCGATCCTCGCCTCCCAGCGCGAAACCATCCGCCACCTGGAGGCCTACATCACCGGCACGCCAACCTAGAACGCCTCCCGCCGGTAACTTTTCCGTTGCACTCACGGTTTTGCGTTGGCCGCGCCGTGGTGTGCCCGGTGGGCGCCGGAGATGTGGCTGCTGTTCTTTTTCGCACAGCAGCCGAAGCAAGTGAAACTCATATTTCGAGCGGCTGGCATTGAGCGCCAGGTGTGGGCCGCTCGCCCGGAATATCGAGGATTTTTCATGGGTACAACTCGCCCGTCGCTTCTCCCGCAGGACCCGGAGAAGCTTGCACAAGAGGTTGCCGAGCAGTTCACCGATACGCTCGACAACTCAGAGAGGGTGGGGTATTCCAAACCGCCTGCAACGCGCTATCCGCTGATGGGAGATGTCGAGTTTGCCATCGAGGAGTTACACAACGTCCTGATGTGGGCCAATCAGGCGCAGACCAGAATCGCCTGCATCCGCGAGGACGACGGCTTTGTGCCCGTCATTGGCGTTCCTCTGGGCCGTGCCCTGCGCCAGAGATTTCCCCTGGACCATCTGCCGCCGCACTTTGGTTTTTCTCAGGAAACACTTCTTTATGAGCGGCTGCTGGGGCAGTTCCTGCGCCCGGATGAGATTCTGTGGGCGTTACCCGGCGAGATCGCCGAGATGGTCTTTTTCCCGCTGATGAAATTTCTTACCGTGCGCTTCCAGTGGCTTGCCGACAATCCGCTGCAGAGTCCCGCTGCCCCGCAGTCGATCGGTCCCTACCTCCCCTTTACGGTCGAGACGCTCACCTCCGGGCTCCGAATCCACTACTCCAACACCTTCGCCATCAACTTCAATCACGTCTTCGGCGCGCCAACCTCGCCGTTGAAGGGCTGGATTTTGCCCGGCATTTACAAATTCGCAGGCATGGACGGGACGGGAAACTTTCTCTATGACAGGGCCACGTACACTCCTTCTGCCGACGGCACCGCCAACCTGATGCTATGACCTGGAAGGCGCCCGTATGGGTGCCGCAGTGGGCGGAGGACTGGAAGCCGTGGAATGAGTTCAGGAGAGCAGTTCGAGGACCTCGCAGAGTTGCCGGCGCAAGCTCTGTAGCTCTTCTTTGCGAAGTTCGCGCTGCGGCGGCACGGGAAAGGACGGCACGGGAAACGGCAACCCGGCTTGCGGTCCGTTCCGCGCCTCCGATCCAACCTGACCGTCGGCCTGGTTCAGAAGCTGATTTGCGGGAGGAAGCGGATCTGCGGGCGGATTCTGCGAACGGTGCTCTCGGACCTCTTCGCGCAGCCTCTCGCGCGCGCCCGCGATGGTAAATCCATCCTCGTAAAGCAGCTTGCGGATCTGCATGACGAATTCCACGTCTTTGCGCCGGTACATCCGCTGGCCGGTGCTGCTCTTGGTGGGCCGCAGTTGCGGAAACTCCGTCTCCCAAAAGCGCAGTACATAGGTGGGCAGCTTCGCCAGCGCGCTCACCTCGCCGATGCGAAAGTAAATCTTCTCCGGAATCACAACTTCCGCTTGCGCCACGACGTGCTTGCGTTTGGCTGTCGGCATGGTGGGCACCGCTTCTGCTACCTGTTTGTAACACGTGTCTCGCACGGCTTCAATGCGCTGCATACAAAACGAAAAAGTCTCCGCCAGCAAAGCGGAGACTGAACAATGCAAAAACGAGGTCTAGCCACCCCGTAGCGTTGGAAACATTACACGGCTACGACAGCACCCGACTCGAACCTTCTCCCTTGAAGGATTCTGCAAGATCTGCAATCAACGTCTACATCTTGGACCGAATGGTGTGCTAGTCCAAGATTTTGTAGCCAGTTACCCTGGTTGTCAATAACTTTTCTTCTTTTTGCTTGACTAAATTCGCCAAATTCTCGCCCCGGCGGCAGCGTCGCCTGATTCATCCCAGTGCAATGATGACCGCCCCGGCCAGAATCAGAAGCCCGCCAGCCGCTTTCGCAACGCTCATCCGCTCGCCCAGGAAGAGTGCTCCGAAGGCAATCACCAGCACGACACTCAGTTTGTCGATGGGCGCGACTTTGGAGACCGGGCCAATCTTCAAGGCATGGAAGTAGCACAGCCAAGAAAGCCCCGTGGCCACTCCGGAGAGCACCAGGAACAGCCACGTCTTGCGCGAAAACATCTGTACGTCTGCAACTTCCCCCGTCAAAGCCACCAGCGTCCAGGTAAAGACAACCACCACCGAGGTTCTGACGGCGGTGGCCAGATTCGAATCGACTCCGGAAACCCCAACCTTGGCAAGGACTGCCGTCAGGGCCGCGAAAAAAGCGGAGAGAAGAGCCCACGTAAGCCAGTTCCCCATCGTCAGCATCGCCTCACCTCGTCAGAATCCAATCGGTCGCGCCATGTTGCTAGCGCCGTGCAGCGAGAAACTTATCCCTTCGCGAGCTCCGCCAGCAATTCCGTACCGAAACGCTCCGCGCGCTTCGGGCCCATGCCCTTGATCTCCAACAGCTCGCGCATGGTCCGTGGCTGGGCGCGCGCGATCTCCAGCAGGGTCGCGTCCTGCAGCACACAATACGCGGGCCATTGATGCTTGCGCGCCAGTTCCAGCCGCAAGGTGCGCAGCCGCTCAAAGCGCGCCTCCACCGCCGCCCCGTGCAGAGCTCCCACCTTGCCGCCGGCAACTTCTCTGGCCGCCGCAACCTTGGCTCGCGATGTGCGCTCCTCGCTCGGGCGCGAAGTCTGGTGCGAGCTCGCCTCTTCTACACCGCGGAAATAACGCGGACTTGCGGGGCGGCCCACGTCCGCCCGCGGTTGGCTAGCCTGAGATTGGCTAACCTGGGGCGGCTGACTCTGCCTTTCGCTCACCAGGTGCAGAATCCGCAGGCCGAAGTTCTCGATGATTGTGTTGTGCACCTCAAAATCGTCGCGCAGTTGCTCCAGCGATTTCGGCGGTTGTGCCAGCAAATGCTCCAGCAGCTGGTCCGGCAAATGCTGAAAGAACGTGGTGCCCAGCGAGCGGACCACATCGCGGCGCAGCTCCTTCAACCTGGTGAGCCTCCCGTCCATGGGCGCGAGCACCGGCGGGCCGATGGCGCGTTCCACGGTCGCCGCGCGGGGAGCCGCCATAGCCGGGCGCGACGCGGACTCGCGCTCTGCGTCCCCGGCCGCCGCCCGTCCCGTCAGCTTCAGGGCCGGCTTGGCCGCGCAACACACGTCGCAATGGCACTCCTGCGGAATCTTGTCTTCGCCAAAGTACTCCAGAATCTGGCGGCGCCGGCAGCGCTCCCAGCGCGCATAGTTCTGCATGGCGTTCAGTTGTTTTTCAGCCCGCTTCCGCAAAATCGCAATTTGTTTGTCGGTGATTTGAAGGTTGGTTTCGCCGATCTTGTCGATAAAAAACTTCTGCATCATCACGTCGGCCGGAGCAAAGTACAGAATGCATTCGGCGGGCAGGCCATCGCGCCCGGCGCGTCCCGCCTCCTGGTAATAGGCTTCGAGGCTCCCCGGCAGGTTGTAGTGGATCACCCAGCGCAGGTTGGGTTTGTTGATGCCCATGCCGAAGGCGTTGGTCGCAATCACGATGGCGTCCTCGCGATCGATGAAGCGCTGCTGATTGCCGCTGCGCGCCTCCTGCTCCATGCCCGCATGATAGGCCACCACGGTGCGTCCGCGCAGCCGCTCCTGCAGCAGTGCCGAGATCTGCTCCACATGTTTGCGCGTCGAGCAATACACAATCCCGCCCGACTTGCGGCGCGAAAGATAATCGATCAGCTCTGCGTCCTTGTTCTTCGCCTTGGCAAACACAATCGACTGGTAGCTGAGGTTGGGGCGGTCAAAGCCGGTTACGTGTATGGCGGGCTGATGGAGTGCCAGGTTGCGCACAATGTCGGCGCGCACCTCGGGCGTCGCCGTGGCCGTCAGCGCAATGGTCAGCGGATCGCCCAACTGCTTGCGCACCTCGCCCAGGCGCAGATACTCGGGACGAAAGTCGTGCCCCCACTGGCTGATGCAGTGCGCCTCGTCGATGGCCAGCAGCGACAGCTTGCGTCCGGTGATGATGGAAAAAAATCCCGGCGCGCTGAACCGCTCCGGCGCCACGTAAAACAGTCCCCGGAATCCGTCGCGCAACTTCGCCATCGCTTCGCGCTGCTCATCCCGGCTCTGCCCGCTGCACAGCATCATCGCCGGAATGCGCAGCGCGCGCAGCTGCCGCACCTGGTCGGTCATCAGCGAAATCAGCGGAGAGACGATCAGCGTAAGCCCGCGCAGCGCCACCGCCGGCAGCTGATAGCACAGGCTCTTGCCCGCGCCGGTCGGCATCACCACCAGCGCGTCGCGCCCGGCCAGCACGTCGTTCACGATTTCGCGCTGCTGCAGCCGGAACTGTTCGAGTCCGAAGATCGAGGTCAGGATGGAATCGGCGTCATGCATGACTGGAACTTCAACTCTAACGCAAAAGGCCCGCAGGTGCCCCATATCTGCCCGTCGTTGGCAGATGTGGGAGGCAATGACCTCCATCTCTGCAGGCTTTCGTCTTTGCCGTTGCTCCTTCGAGAATTAGCTCCACGCTGCGCGAGAAACTGACCGGTCATGAATGGCTCTTGCCGTTGTACTTGCCCTCGTGCGAATCGCCCAGAGTGAAGCTGGCTGGCTGAAATGCCTTTGAAGCCACGCAGGGGATTTGAAGCGGCGCTGGGATTCCTCGCTTTACTCGGAATGGCACCGTAAGGACAAATACAAGTTCAAGGGCTAAAGCTCAAACAAGTGCAACGTCAACTGCCCCACTCAAGCCCAAAGGAGGGGCTTGAATGGGCCACCCGCTGCTCTTACAATTCGCTGAACACAATCTTGCCGCCCACAATCGTGGCGCGCACCTTGCCGTAGAACTGCATTCCGTCATAGGGGCAATTGCGGGAGCGCGAGCGCGTCTTCGTTACGTCGTAGGTCCAGCGTTTTTTCGGATCGAAGATCGTGACGTCGGCCACCGAGCCGACGGCCAGCGTGCCCCGGCCGTGCAGGGCCACAATCTTCGCCGGATTGGTGGACAGCAATTCCACCACGCGCGCGAGGGTAATCTTGCCGGTGTGCTGCAGCGTGGTAATGGTGGCCGCCAGCGCGATCTCCAGCCCGGTGATGCCGAAGGCGGCCTTGTCGAACTCCACTTCCTTTTCGAACAGCGCGTGCGGCGCGTGGTCGGTTGCAATGGCGTCGATGGTGCCGTCGATCAGCGCCCCGAGCATGGCTTCGCGGTCGGCTGCCGAGCGCAGCGGCGGATTCATCTTGTAGCGCGTGTCATAGCTCTCGCAGTTTTCTTCGGTGAACAGGAAGTGATGCGGCGTTACCTCGGCGGTCACCTGCACCTGCGATGCGCGGCCCAGCCGCATCATCTCCAGCGACTTTGCGGTGGAGACGTGGGCCACGTGCAGGCGTCCGCCCTCCTGGCTCGCCAGCCGTATGTCGCGCTCCACCATCTGCCACTCCGAGGCCGCCGGCTGCCCGCGCAGTCCCAGCCGGAACGAGGTGACTCCCTCGTTCATGGGATTGCCGTGCGAGATCTTGGTGTCTTCGGCGTGCTGAATCACCGTGAGCCCCACCCTGGCCGCCAGCGCCAACGCCTCGCGCATGATGTGGTCGTCCAGAATCGGCCGGCCGTCGTCGCTCAAAGCCACCGCGCCGGCCTCTTTCAGCTCGCGGTAATCGCTGAGCTTTTCTCCCTGGCTGCCCAGCGTCGCCGCCGCAATGGGAAACACGTTGACCACCGCGCCGCGCTCCTCGTCCTGCATCCATCGGGTCACGGCAGGCGAGTCGTTGATGGGCCGCGTATTCGGCATGGCGCAAACCGAGGTAAAGCCTCCGGCCGCAGCCGCCGCGGTGCCGCTGGCGATGTTCTCCTTGTGCGTCTGTCCCGGCTCGCGCAGATGCACATGAAGGTCAATGAAGCCGGGAGCCACGATCAGCCCTTTTACGTTGAGCGTGTCTTCGGCCGCGTTCTTCGCCTCGCCCGGCTTGGCGATCTCCAGCACATGTCCATCGCGGAGCACCACGTCGGCCGGAGCATCGTATCCTGCGGCGGGATCGATCAGATGCCCGCCCTTCAAAAGCAGCGTGCTCATTTTTTTGCTCCCAGCTTATTGGTTCCCTGCTTTGTTGCCAACAAGGACGCCAGAATTGCCATGCGCACCTTTACCCCGTTCAAGACCTGCTCCAGTACCACCGACTGCGCGCAATCGGCGACCTCGTCGGTCATCTCCATGCCCCGGATCATCGGTCCGGGATGCATCACCAGCGCATCCTTATTGGCCAGCTTCAGCCGGGCCGGCGTCAGTTGATAGCGGCGGATGTATTCATCCACGTTGATCTGCATTCCCGAAAGCCGCTCCTGCTGCACGCGCAGCATCATCACCACGTCGGCGCCGCGGATGGCCTCTTCCATATCGCGCACGATCTCCACCCCCGGCACCAGTTGCCGCGCCGCGTCGGGCAGCAGCACGTCTGGCCCGCAAAGCACCACGCGCGCGCCCAGCTTGCTGAAGATGTGGGCATCGCTGCGGGCCACGCGGCTGTGGAAGATGTCGCCGATGGTGACGATCTTCAGCCCCTTCAGGCTCTTCCGGTGATTCAGGATGGTGAATGCGTCCAGCAGCGCCTGCGAAGGGTGGGCATGCATTCCGTCCCCGGCGTTGATGATGGGGATATCGATGAGGCGCGAAAGAAACAGCGGGGCGCCCGAGCTGGGATGCCGCATGACGATCGCATCCACGATCGATTGCAGCGTCCGTCCCGTGTCCTTGAGCGACTCGCCTTTTTCAATGCTGGCGGTGGTGGCATGGATGACCACGGTGGAGGCGCCCAGCGACTTGGCCGCGATCTCAAAGCTGGTGCGGGTGCGGGTGGAGTTTTCGTAAAACAGCAGCGCGATGCGGCGGCCGCGAAGAGTGAGGCGCGGCCGGCTCGGATTCATGCGCTTGGCCAGCGTGAGAATTTCCAGGATCTGCCGCGAATCCAGCGGCTCGATCCCGAGCAGCGACCGGGGCTTGGCTTTCATGCTGTCCTTCGCTAGCTCTCGGATTCGGGTACGCGCTCGACCAGCAGAACTTTTTCCATCTGGTCGGTCTCGGTAAGTTTGACCTCGATGATTTCCAGGTCCGTGGTCTGCACCCGGCGGCCTACAAAGCTGGCCTCGATCGGCAGCTCGCGGTGACCGCGGTCGATCAAGGTCAGCAGCTTCACGCTGCGCGGCCGGCCCTGGTCAAACAGCGCGTCCAGCGCGGCGCGAACCGTGCGCCCGGTGTAGAGCACGTCATCGCAGAGCACCACGTCTTTGCCCGTGATGTTGAAGCCGATCGGGCGGGGTTCCACCACCGGCTTGGGCCCCACGGTGGAAAGATCGTCGCGGTAGAGCGTGATGTCCAGCGTGCCCACCGGCACCGTGGTTTTCTCGATGCGCTCGATGTGCTTGGCCAGGCGCTCGGCAATGGGAAGGCCCCGGCGGCGGATGCCGATCAAGCCGAGGTTGCTGACTCCGTTGTTTTTTTCCACGATCTCGTGCGCCAGGCGAACCAGCGTGCGCTCGATTTCGGAGGCGGACATGAGCTGTTCTTTTTCACGAAGATGAGGCGGCCGAGGGATGACATTCATAACTGCCCGATAATACGCGACCTATCCGTGCGCGGCAAGCCCGGCGCCAGCGGCCGGAGCGCGACAGCGCGTACCCTACTCGCCCACGCGCCCGAGGCCGGACTCAATCAGAAACTTTGAACGGACCGAAACAACAGCAAGTTCAACAGACCCACCCAAGCCAACGGATGGCTTGGATGGGGCACCCTGTTGCTTTACTCAGATTCCAAGCACTTAGTCTGGTGCACCCGGCTCCTTGCGGCTGCTCTCGCGTCCAAACAGGGCCGCGCCCAGTGCGCCGCCCAGTGCGCTGAAGACCAGAAAAAACACCGACGCGATGCCCAGGAACAGGATCACCATCAGAACCAGGCCGCGATCGGTGGAGATGTAGTTGCGGAACTGCTCCATCGCCTGGCGCACATCCGGGTCGGCTGCGTTGGCCATGGCCTCCTGCATCTTGTCGCGGAAGGCGGCTCGCAGTTCGCTGCGTTCGCTGGCGGCAAACAGCCGCAGCGAGCTCAGCAGCGCCAGCAGCCCAAATCCCAATCCTCCGGACAGCACTCCCAGCTTTGCGCCCATCCACGGCGTTACCGTCTGCTCTCTTACCCGGCGGCGGTAGAGCGTAACCGCCAGTCCGCCGGAGGCAAACATGCACAGCATGGCCAGCGGAATCACCGGAACCGAGGTGCCGACCGCGGCCAGCAACCCCGCCACCAGCGCCGAACCAACCGCCGGACGCCAGATGAGCCCGCCTTGCGGCGGCGGCGCCAACGGCTGCATGGGCGGACCGGTGAGGGTGCCGCTCTCGCTCACCATGGGCTCGGCCGGGGGCTGCAAGTCCTCCGGCGTTCCCGGCGGAAGAGGCTCGGTGACCGGCGCCGTGGGCGGACGTACCGGAACCTTGATCTGCGGCGCGTGACAGTTCGGGCAGAAGGGACGCCCGTCTTCCACCACCGCTCCGCATTGGCCGCAATTGTGCTCCACTGCTCAAAAGTTATCAGTCCGGTTGCCCCGACGCAAATGACCCTCGCCTCGCTTGGCGCGACCTTTCCGCCCTGCTGCCGCCCTTCTGTCAAACTGTTTGACTTACCCCGCCGCTACCTCATACCCTTCTTCGTTGGAGAATTCATGAAAGTTCTCGTGCTGGGCGGCGGTGGCCGCGAACACGCTCTGGTCTGGAAGCTGAACCAATCGCCACGGGTCACACAGCTCTTCTGCGCTCCCGGCAACGCTGGCATCGCGCGCCAGGCGGTCTGCGTCCCCTGCGATCTCAACCGCCTGGATTCGATCCTCGAAGCGACCGTTAAGGTCGGTCCGGAGTTGGTCGTCGTCGGCCCCGAGGTTCCGCTCATGCTCGGCGTGGTCGATGAGCTGCGCCGCCGCGGCATCCCCGTCTTCGGCCCCACCCAGGCCGCCGCGCAGTTGGAGACCAGCAAGAGCTTCTCCAAGGCCTTCATGACCCGGCACCGCATTCCCACGCCGCTCTACGTACAGGTCCACTCGGTCTCCCAGATCAAGGACGCGCTGGCCAACTTCAGCCCGCCCATCGTGGTCAAGGCCGATGGCCTGGCCGCCGGCAAGGGCGTCATCATTGCCGCCAGCAAGGAAGAAGCCGCCCAGGCCGCCACCGCCATGCTGCAAGGCCTGCTCGGCGACGCGGGACATCACGTGCTCTTCGAGGAGTTTCTCGAAGGCGAGGAGATCAGCTTCCTGGTGGTCAGCGATGGCGAGCGCATCGCGCCGCTGGTGGCCGCGCAGGACCACAAGCGCATCGGCGATGGCGACACCGGCCCCAACACCGGCGGCATGGGAGCCTATTCCATCGCCGGCCTGGTCGACGACAACATGCGCGACTGGCTGGTGCGCCACGTCGCCCAGCCGGTCATCGACGGCATGGCCGAAGAGGGCAACCCCTACACTGGAGTCCTGTACTGCGGCCTGATGATGACCGCCCGCGGCCCCCAGGTGCTCGAGTTCAACTGCCGCTTCGGAGACCCGGAGACTCAGCCCATCCTGATGCGACTGGAGAGCGACCTGCAGGAGGCCTTCGAGGCCAGCATCGAGGGCCGCGTCGCCGACGGCATCTTCCGCTGGAGTCCCGATCCCAGCGTCTGCGTCGTCATGGCCTCCGGCGGCTACCCCGGCCCGTATCAGTCCGGCAAGCCCATCACCGGACTGGAGCGCGCCGAAGCCTTCGATGGCGTCGAGGTCTTCCATGCCGGCACCAGCCTCGCCGATGGCCAAATCGTCACCGCTGGCGGCCGCGTCCTCGGCGTCACCGCCCGCGCCCCAAGCCTGGAGTCGGCCGTCGCCCGCGCCTACGAGGCCGTCCGCTGCATCAGCTTTGATGGCATGCAGTACCGCAGCGACATAGCCCATCGAAGATTGAAGCGCTAGGCAAATTGTTTTTTGGGGTCATTCTGAACGAAGTGAAGAACCCCATCACCGTTCCAATATCAAGTAGCGTTTAGAGGCATTTCAGCCAGTGCGTTTGAATGAACGAATGCAGAGCGTTTCCACTAAAGGGCGCTTCGGGCCGCTAGAGCCGGGCGTGTGCCGGGCCTTGATTGAATTACCTGCGGGCAGCACGGAAGATTTGGGCGGCGCGGGGGTTCTTCACTTCGTTCAGAATGACTCCCGCTAAGTTGGAGCAGATCGATAGAATTGCCTGAACACTTTGAATGAGAAAATAGCTTATGGAACGAAAGCCGGTAGTCTCCATCCTCATGGGCAGTGACAGCGACCTCGACATCATGAACGAGGCCGCCCGCTCGCTCGAACTCTTCGACATCCCCTACGAGATCGACATCTGCTCGGCGCACCGCTCTCCGGCGCGCACCAGCGAATTCAGCCGCCAGGCCGCTGCGCGCGGCATCCGCGTCATCATCGCCGGAGCTGGCGGCGCGGCCCATCTGGCCGGCGTCATCGCCGCCGAAACCATCCTGCCCGTCATCGCCGTTCCCATCGCCGCAACCTCGCTGGGAGGCCTCGACGCCCTGCTCGCCATGGTCCAGATGCCCGCCGGAATCCCCGTCGCCACCGTCGCCATCGGCAAGTCCGGGGCCACCAACGCGGGAATCCTCGCGGCGCAGATTCTCGCCACCGGCGACCCCGGCCTGACGGAGAAACTCGTCGCCTACAAGGAAAAACTGGCGCGCGGCGTGGAAGAAAAATCTCGCAAACTGCAGCAGAGCCGCATCAAGTAAGAGAACACAATTTGCATCGCCAGGAGCCTCAATGTCCACCACCGCACTCGCATTTACTTTCCCGGAAATGCTCGCAGCCCAGGAGGTCGAACTGGGCCGCTGGAAGGAGTGGTTCCTGCAGCAGCCGGCCACGCTCCTCGACCTTCCCCTCGACATCGCGAAAGGCGGAGACTTGCGCTCCGCGCTCTTCCACATATTCCTGGTCGAGCTGAGCTTTGCCCAGGCGCTCAACGAGCTTCGCGACCCCAATGCCTCGCGGGCCGATCTCCTGGCGCTGCCCCACGCAAGCTTCGACGAACTTTTCGCCATCCACCAGCAGGCCGTTGCGCTGTTAAAGCAGTGGGCCGAGCGCGCGACCCCCGAGGACGCCGCCAAGCTCTTTGTCCGCGGCGAACTCCGCGTCTCGCGAAGGAAATGCTTCATCCAGGTAATGGAGCACAACATACGCCACTTTGCGCAGCTCGCCGTCGCGCTGCGCCTGGCCGGTCACCCCACTGACTGGATGCACGACTTCATCTTCAATCCCTCGATGCCGTAATGAGATAGGGCCGGCTCTTATGCCGGCCCTATACTGACTCCTGGGTGGCCCATATTTGCCTGCCTTTGGCAAATGTGGGGAACAAATGTGGGGAACATCCAGACTCAGCCCCTAAACTGCGACGGTCTTCTTGATCGCGATCTCCATCGTCGGCGGATGCGTCAGCGTGTTGTGAATCAGGCAGCGGCGCACCGCCTCGTCGATGCCCTTCACGTGCTCCTCGCTCAATCCCGCCGGCACCTCCACTTCGATCTTGAATTGATCGAGCCGCGCCGGATTCTTCGCCTTCTCGGCCGTCACCCGGACCCTGGTTCCTTCTACTGCCAGCTTCTGCCGCTTCAGGTAATCGACGGCGTAAAAAGCGGCGCAGGAGCCCAGCGAGGCCAGCATCAGCTCCGGCGGCGTCATTCCTTCGTCGAAGCCGCCGTTCGCCTCCGGCTGGTCGCTCACCACCGAGTTCTTGCGCGCCTTGATCTCAAACTGCACCGCTCCCAGATGTTCCACCGAAACTTCCAGCATCGCGATTCTCCTCTCGATTTTTCAAAGTTCTCTTCGCCTAAGCGGCTTCCCAAAAGCTAGGTCCCGCGGGCTAACGTCCGGTATCCACCGGCAGAATCTGATCCAGCCGTTCTCGCACAGCCTGCCGCGCCCGGTGCAGACGGCTCTTCATCGCCGGCAGAGTGATTCCCAACTTTCTCGCCACTTCCTCGCCGCTCAGTTCCTCGACGTCGCGCAGCAGATACACCTCGCGAGCCTCCTGCGGCAATTCATCGACCACCTGCCACAGCAGAGACTTCATCTCGCGCCGTGCCAGCTCCACGTCCACCGCTTCGACCTGCGAGACAAGCTCTGTACCTTCGTCCTCCATCGCCGAGAGCTGCAGCAGCGGAGCCAGCGCCTCGCGCTCCCTCAGCTGCCAGCACAGCCGGCGGGCAATCTGCCCCAGCCACGCCCGGAAGGCCGCAGCTTCGCGCAACTGCCCCAAACTGCGATAGGCCTTCAACAGAGCGTCCATCAGCACATCTTCGGCGTCGGCGTGATTGCCGCACACCCGCAGCATCTGCCGGTACACCGCGTCCTTATGCTCGTTCACCAGCTCTTCAAAATTCATCTCAGCGATTGTGCCGCAACCGCCCGCTCCGCGCACAATTTATCTGCGGCATTAGCGGCAAGCTGGCTTCAGAATTTCCGTCGTCCGCGATTGGTTCCACGGCATTTTGGCCAGCAAAACTCCCATCATGCAAATGTCGGTCGCGCCCGCAAACGTCAATCCCGCGCCCGCAAACATCGCCAGCCAGATCGCGCCGCGAACCCCGAAAACCTCCAGCACGGTCCCGGTCAGCACCATCACCCCTGCGCCCAGACGCACCTGCCGCTCCAGCGACCAGCGCGACTTGGCCGATTCCACGACTTCCAGTCCCTGGCAGATCCAGGCCTCGGTGCCACCCTGCAGCACCCGCACGCCCGGAACCTCATCCAGCCAACCGGCAACCATCTGCGCCCGTCCGCCCGCCTTGCACACCAGCACCACGCCATCCTCCAGCCGCAAGTCCTTCCGGCGAGCCTCGAACTGCTCCATGGGGATGTTCACCGCGCACGGAATATGCCCGCCTGGCGTACTCGGACGGCGTGCGCACGTCAATCATCTGCGGACGCCGCCCGTTCTTGATTTCATCCCTCAACGCCTCTACTGTCACCGTCGTGCTCATGTTTGCCCTCTACCCTGAAGAGCCCCCAACCGATGAGAAGGATTCGCCCGCCATCCAAAAATAAACGGCGGCTCGCAGGCCGCCGCGTTCCTACGCATCGCTCTAGAAGCGGCCTCATAAAGGCGGAGGCGTCTGAAGGGATTTCCCCTCAGCGGCTAAAGCCGCGTGAAATGATCCCTTCTTGCGGCACGACCGAAGTCGTGCCCTTTCACAACCGCTTTATGGGACCGGGCTCTAGCGCGCCGCCGCTCCAAACGGCACTTCGGCTCCCGGACGCATCTGCATCATCTCGGTCACGGTGGTGAACAGAAATCCCCGGTCCTTGTACTCGCCGATCAGTTCGTCAGTGGCTCGGACCGTGTGGCTGCGATCTTCGCCCATTCGCAGGTGGCCGCCGTCGTGCAGCAACACCACCTCGCCGCCCGCAATCTGCCGCCGCGCGTGCTTCAATATCTCCTCGGGAGACTTCGCCGACCAGTCAAAGCAGGTCACCCGCCACATCACGGGAAACATCTTCAGCTCCTCGACCACCTTGAACGTTCCCGGCCTGCGCCCCCCAAACGGCGGGCGGAACAGGAACGGACGCTCGCCCGTAGCGTCTTCAATTGCCTTGGACGTCTCTTCCAGCTCCTGCCGCAGCCGGACATCGCCGGCAAAGATCAGGTTGCGGTGGTGGAAGCAGTGATTGCCCACCGCGTGTCCCGCCGCGAACACCGCGCGCGCAATCTCCGGACGCTCCCGCACATAGCGCCCCACCATGAAGAAGGTCGCCGGCACCTGGTGCTTGCCCAGCACCTCCAGCAGCTTCATCGTCCACGGATCGTTGGGCCCATCGTCGTAGGTCAGCGCCAGAACCTTCTGGCCCTCCTGAATGCCGTTAAAGTTTTCGCCATAGAGCTGCGACCACGGAACCATGGTGTGCGCTCCGGCAAAGGTAGCGGCGCCCGCCGCCAGCGTTCCCGCTAGATAGCCGATCATCGCAATGATTTTACGCTCTCCGCTCGATCGCCTCACCCGTTCTCTTCCATTGCCTGTTGCTCCCACCGCTCACCCCGCGCTATGCTTCGGGTGAGCTCCTCAAACGAATTAACGCTGGCGCCCCGACCATGGCCAATCTCTTTGAAGCACCCCGCTATATCGCCGTAGAAGGTCCGATTCGCGTCGGCAAGAGCACCCTTACCGGTTTTCTGGCCGCCCAGCTGCACGGCCAGCTGGTCCAGGAAGCCGAGGAAAACCCTTTCCTCTCCGCCTTTTACGATGGGGAGCCGGGAGCGGCGTTCCAGGCCCAGTTCGCCTTCCTCATTCGCCGCTTCGAACAGCTCCGCCCTCTGTCGGCCGCCCGCAGCGCGCAAAAAATCATCGTCACCGACTACATCTTCGAGAAAGATAAGCTCTTCGCCAACCTCAACCTCAGCGACGCCGAGCTGGCCGTCTACGACCGCTACTACAAACTTCTGCGCAACGAGCTGCCCACCCCCGACCTGGTCATCTACCTGCAGGCCCCGATCGATGTGCTGCGCAAGCGGCTGCGCCGCAAAAACGCCGCCAACGAGCGCGCCATCAGCGACGAATACATGGAAGAGGTCGTCAAGGCCTACGAGCACTTCTTCTTCCACTACTCCGCCAGCGATCTGCTGGTCGTCAACACCGCCGAAATCGACTTCGTCGAGCGCAGCGAGGACCTCCAGGTGCTGCTCCGCCGGGTCAGCGAACCCATCAAAGGCACGCAATATTTCCTCCCCCTCGGCCAGCAGGACCACGAGCGCGAATAGCCGGTCCGTTTACAGCTTCCTAACTTGAGAACGCGCGGGCAATTCATTTTCATTTATCAGCCGGGAATGAGAGACTGTGGCCCGCTGCATTTACACTTGTGGTTCAGAAGTGAACGATAGGCTTGGTCTGGATGCTCGCTCTTCGCGCCCTGCGAAGTTGTTCCAGCAACGCGAAGCGGCAATCGGCTCGTGCTTGTCGGCTAAAAAACACGTTCGCGGCCAGATTCGGCTGCTGAAAGACGACCGATCATGGCACTGTTTGAGTGGAAGGAAGATTATTCCGTCTCCGTGAAACAATTTGACGGCGACCACCAGAAGCTTTTTTCCCTGGTCAATGAACTCAACGATGCCATGGCCCAGGGACAGGGACGCCTGGTGATTGGCAGCGTGCTGCAACAGCTGCTGCAATATACCCGAATTCACTTTGCCGCCGAGGAAGCCGCCATGCGTGAGGCCGCCTTCGACGGTCTTGCCGTACACGTGGCCGAACATCGCGAACTCACCGCAAAGGTGCAGAAGTTCGCGGAAGACTACAGCCAGGGCGGCACAGGTCTCACGATCGACGTTCTCTATTTCCTGCGGGATTGGCTGGAACACCACGTATGCCAAACCGATCACGAGTACAGCGAGCCGCTGAAACGGCGCGGAATCCGCTAACGGCTCCACGGTTCCGCGCCGGGAGCAGCCGGTGCGGCCATTCTGCAGCGCACCTTTGCCTGCCGTGCAATCCGCTCTCCGGTTGCCTCGGCTCTCTCCCAGCGGCTACAATCAGCCCGGTCTGTCCCCTCGCCACTCGCGCACCCGGCGTCCGCCACCGGAGGACCGCCGGTTGGCCCATACCCGTCGCCGTGCCGAGGGGCGCACAGGCGGCATCCGCATGACTTGCGGCAAAGAGCGGAGCTGCACTGGAGGAGTCCATGAGCATCACCAGCGGCGATTTCCGCCAACGCGTCACCGTGCAAACCCTGGCGGAGAAGAAGCGCAAGCGCGAACCCATCGTCTCGCTTACCGCCTACGATTACGCCACCGCGCGCCTGGCCGATGAAGCCGGCGTGGATCTCATCCTGGTCGGAGACTCGCTTGCCCAGGTCGTGCTCGGCTATGACAGCACCCTGCCGGTCACCGTGGAGGAGATGTTGCATCACACCCGCGCGGTGCGCCGCGCCGTGCACCGCGCCTTCCTGGTGGCAGACATGCCCTTTGGTTCCTATCACGCCGGCAGCCGCAAGGCGGTGGAGAACGCCGTGCGCTTCGTCAAGGACGGCGGCGCCGAAGCGGTCAAAATCGAGGGCGGAATCTCGCGCCTTCCCATCATCCGCCGCATCCTCGACGCGGAGATTCCGGTGGTGGGCCACATCGGACTCACCCCCCAGTCCGTGCACCGCATGGGCGGCTACAAGGTGCAGGGCAAGACCGCACCCGCCATCGACGCCCTGCTGGCCGACGCCGCCGCGCTCGACCGTGCCGGCGTGGCCGCCATCGTGCTGGAAGGCATTCCGCGCGAAGTCGCCGCCCGCATCACCGCCCAGGTCGCAACCCCTACCATCGGCATCGGCGCCGGACCGGAGTGCGACGGCCAGATCCTGGTCTTTCACGATCTCGCCGGACTCACCTTCCATCCCCCGGCCAAGTTCGTGCGCCGTTATTGCAATGCCGGCGAGCTGATCGCCCAGGCCATCCACGGCTACTGCGACGACGTTCGCAGCGCAGCCTTTCCCGCCGACGCCGAGTCCTACCACCTGCCTCGCGAGGCCAGCCGCGCCCTCGGCGAAGCCGCACCGGCTCCGCTCGCCGGCCGGAAATAAACCCAGCCATGAACCCAGCCACGAAACCCCTACTCGCAATCGTCTGTCTCTGCGCCGGCCTTTCCGCTCAGCCCCAGAGCCCGCAGCCGGGTCACGCCACCGCCGCGAAGAAAGCCGCCGCCGGACGCGCCGAGTGTGTCGCCTCCGTCGGACTCTGCGTCACCGTTCCCGCCTCCTGGCAGCGGCTCGGAAACGTCTTCGACGATCTCGGCTTCGTCGTCGCCGAGCCTCATGCCGGAGTTGACTCCAGCGACTGGCCGCAGCTCACCATCGCCGCCATCGGCCCGCTTGCGGCCGACGACAACGGCGAACTCCCGTCGCTCGATTCCGTGGTGGACCTCGTGCTGATGCCCGGAGAAACCTTCACCTCCTCCGAAACCCTGCAACGCTCCCGCCTCCTGCTCAACGGCGCCGATAGCGAAATCGTGCGTGTCCAGTTCTTCGACAAATCCGGCAACGCCGGGCCTATCGAGGATGTCGCGCTCATCCAGGGAAGCGGTGGGATCGTCTACTCCGTCGCCCTGCGCTGTGCGCCCGAGGATTTTCCGCGCCTGGAACCGCTCTTCCAGCAGACCGTGCAGAGCTGGCGCCTCCAGCCTGTGGCGGCCATACCCGTGGCTCCCCCGCTGCCGGCTCCCGCGCCCGCACCCTCCGCGCCCCCAGCTTCCTCGCAGCCCAAAGCGAACTCCGGAAAGCCATGAAGATCATCCACGACATCGGCGAAATGCAGGCCGCCAGCCGCGCGGCCAGAGCGCAGGGCCTGACCATCGGCTTTGTTCCTACCATGGGAGCCCTGCATGAGGGCCATCTCTCGCTGGTGCGCCATGCGCGCGCCCACGCCTCGCTCGTCGTTGCATCGATATTTGTCAATCCATTGCAGTTCGGTCCCACCGAGGACTTGGCCCGCTACCCCCGCACTCTGCAATCCGATTGCGCCCAGCTGGAAGGCGAGGGCGTCGAGCTGGTCTTCGCCCCCTCCGCGGAGCAGATGTACCCCGCCGGAGCCACCACGGTTGTCCATGTGCAGGAACTCAGCGAGCGGCTCGACGGCCGTTCCCGTCCCGGACACTTTCGCGGCGTCAGCACCGTGGTCGCCAAGCTCTTCCATATCGTGCAGCCCGACTGCGCCGTTTTCGGCCAGAAAGATGCCGCCCAGGTCGCCGTGCTGCGCCGCATGGTGCGCGATCTCAACATGCCCATCGAGATGATCGTTGCGCCCATCGTGCGCGAAGCCGACGGACTCGCGCTCTCCTCGCGCAACGCCTATCTCTCCGCGGACGAGCGCCGCCAGGCGCTGGTTCTGCACCGCGCCCTGCTGCAAGTCGAAGCCCTGGCCAACTCAGGAGAAACGGATTCCGAGCGCCTGCGCGCCGCCGCACTCGCCATCCTCGCCTCCGAGCCCGCCGCCCAGCTCGACTACTTTGAAATCATCCACCCGGATACGCTGGAACCCGTCGCCGACACCACCCACGGCGCGCTCGCCGCCGTCGCCGCATCCTTCGGACCCACCCGCCTCATCGACAATCTGCTGCTGCCGCAGCGCTGACCTGGAGCGTCAGCGCTGCAAACGTATTTGCCATCCCACATTTGCCAACAGCGGGCAAATATGGGCCACCCACCAGTTTTGAAAGGGCACGGCTTCAGCCGTGCCGCTCAGGGCCGCAGTTTCGGGGGCTTTAGCCCCTGAGGGAAATGGTTCTCACCGGCTACGCCGGGTGCCCCATATCTGCCCTCCTTTGGCAGATGTGGGATCTGGCCAATGCCTTTCCACAACAATGCTAGAATTCGCTTCTGATGCACCCGCTGTTTTGCAGCTCACTAAAAACGCTTCGCAGCTCTCTGAAGGCGCTTGCATGCACCAGCCTTGTGCTGTTGCTCTGCAGCGTGGCCGCCTCCGCCGCTCCGCGCGCCACCGCCCAACAAAAAGAGCTCGCCCTGCGGGTGGATACCCTTCTGGCGCGGGCCGATGTGGTGCGCGGCTTCTGGGGCGTCGAAATCGAAGACCTGGACAGCGGAGAAGTGCTGTACTCGCACGAGGCCGACCGGCTCTTTTCGCCGGCCTCCAACACCAAGCTCTTCACCACCGCCGCTGCCCTGGCGCTCATCGGCCCCAACTACCGCTTTCGAACCACGATCGAATCCGCCGCCCCGCCCGACGCGCACGGGCGCCTCAGCGGAGATCTGGTGCTGGTGGGACGCGGCGACCCCAACCTGAGCGGCCGCGCGCTTCCCTTCAACCTGAAAACCGAACGGCCGTTTCCTCCCGCTCACGTCATCGAGGAACTGGCCGATCAGGTGGTGGCCCGGGGAGTCAAAGTCATCGATGGCGACATCGTCGCCGACGACAGCTTCTACGCTGACGAGCCTTACGGCCAGGGATGGTCGCAGGAGGATCTCGTCTGGGAATCGGGCGCTCCGGTCTCCGCCCTGGCGGTCAACGACAACGTGGTGTACTTCAACATTGTTCCCGCCGCGCACGCCGGCGAACTCGCCCTCGTCACCGCCTCGCCCTTTGCCGGAGACTACCAGATCGACAACCGCATCCTCACCACGCCTGCCCGCACCGGCCCACGCAGAATCTCCATTGATCGCCGAGCCGGCTCCAACCGCGTGCAGCTCTGGGGCACCATTCCCGTGGACGACCCCAACACCAGCGAGGCACTGGCCATTGAAGAGCCCGCGCAGTGGTGCGCCCGCCTGCTGGCCGAGTTGCTGGCCAAGCGCGGCGTCGTCCTTCGCGGCCACACTCGCGCCCTTCATCTGGAATCGGCCGAACTGAACACCGCAAACGCCAGCGCAGCTTCCGGCCCTAAGCCTGTCGTCCTGGCCGCGCATGATTCTCCGCCGCTCGGCGTGGATATCCGCATCATCAACAAGGTGAGCCAGAACCTTCACGCGGAGATGCTGCTGCGGCTGCTGGGCCGCGAGAAGGGCGCCAGCGGCTCGGTTGCCGGTGGTCTCGAGGTATTGCACGGGTTTCTAACCCAGGCCGGACTGTCGCCCGAGGAATACGTTTTCTACGACGGCTCCGGACTCTCCCGCCTCAACCTGGTTTCCCCCCGCGCCACGGTGAAGCTGCTGCGTTATGCGGCCAGCCAGCCCTGGGGCGCGGAATTCATCGACAGCCTGCCGGTTGCCGGAGTGGACGGAACCCTGGCGGGGCGCTTCAAAACCCTCCCTCCCGAAGCCCAGTTGCACGCCAAGACCGGCACGCTCGACCACGTAAACGTCCTCTCCGGATACCTCACCACCGCCGCCGGCCAGCATCTTGTCTTCTCCATCCTCGGCAACCACCACACCCTGTCCGGCAGGCAGGCCGGCGAAGTGATCGATCAGATCGTCCTCGAAGCCGAACGCGCCCAGAACTGACCGGGCGCCCGCGGGTTTCCGCGAGGGACGATAAAACACGCCGGGTGCCCCACCTTCCGACGCGCTGTCGTTGCGCGGCTAAGGTGGAAAACAACGCCGTTTCCTCTGCGGGCTTCTGCATTGGCTGTTGCGCTTGTTTCCTGCGGGATACATCTTCCCTGAAACCGCATTAGACTTTCAGGAGCCGGACAATTTTCCTTGCGGAGGACGAGCATGCTCCAGATTCGCGCAGCCCAAGCCAAAGACGTGGGAACCATCCTGCAGTTGATTCGGGGTCTGGCCGAGTACGAGCACGAACCGCAGGCCGTGGAGGCCACCGAGCAGGACCTGCTGCGCGACGGCTTTGGTCCACACCCGTGCTTCCACTGCGCACTTGCCGAATGGGACGGCGAGCCCGTCGGCTTCGCCCTTTATTTCTACAACTACTCCACCTGGAAAGGCCGTCCGGGAATCTTCCTCGACGACCTGTTCGTGTATCCCGAGCATCGCGGCAAAGGCATCGGCAAGGCGCTTCTGCTGCATGTCGCCCGCATCGCCGCCGCCCAGAACTGCGGCCGCTACGAGTGGCTGGTGCTCGACTGGAATACTCCGGCGATCGAGTTCTATGAAAGCCTGGGCGGCAAGCGGATGCAACAGTGGCTTCCCATCCGGGTCGAAGGAAAAGCGCTCCAGGAGCTGGCTAAGAAAAGTTGAAATCGTAGACGGATGGCCTCGCCAGTGCCGACGAGGGTGCCCCGTCCTAGCCTTCTTCTGGCTAGGGCGGGGTTTTTGATCCTGCTCTTGCCTTTGCCTTGACTTGATCCTTCGGCGAGCGCACGCGCATCGAGAAGCTTCGCTACATCCACCGCAACCCCGTCAGAGTCAACGACCCCGCCCTAGCCAACGACGGGCTAGGACGGGCCACCCTGAGGATCGATTACTAGAAGCGTGCGCGGCGTTACCCGCCATGCGCCCTTCGCCGGGAGCGACTCTGCGGGCGGACTCGCGTGCCTGCGGCGGGCAGCAGTGCGTTCCGTGCGGCAGCGGCTCTCCACTGCGGCCCCGTGGGCGAGCCAAAGCCTTCCCGTATCATGCGCAGATCGGAATCGAGAAGCACATAGGCAACCAGGCGGCCAGGGTGGGTAGCCGGATCCGTGCCGGCATACCTGTCCGGATGACCGTCCGGATAGAAGAAGCGCACGTCGCTGAAGTGCACCAGGTATCCCGGAGTGGGATCGCCCAGCGCCTCGGCCTCCACCAGCGGAAATCGCGCCCACTCGAGATACGCGCGTCCCAGATCGCTTTTCCGCGCCGCCTCCGTCGCCGCCGTGGGCTCCGGCTTGAAGTAGGTTTCGGCGCGATTGCCGGGGTCGACCTCCGGGCGCAGCGAATCCACCTCCATCGAAACGTAGGCATCGGAGGTCTCGGCAACTCCCGCCCACCGGAACGGGTTCACCATGTAGGGGAAGGCAGCTCGGCGAATCGGCGGCTCGCCGTGAAACTCGACGCCATCGATGGCGGCCAGCGCGCGCCGGTGCTCAAAGTCGCGCACTCCCCACAGGGCCACGATGCAAAGCAGCGCGGCAATCGAGGCGCCGCGTCCCCGCGGTCCCCTGGAGGGTCCGCCAATTTCCTGGTTCACCAATCCGAACACCCACGGCAGCACCAGTGCCGCCAGCAGCACCGCCAGCATCAGCGGCTCGAAGATGAACACAATGTCCCACGCGTACCACTGCCGCCAGAAGGGATAGAAAGGCCGCAATCCGTAGCTGTTGGTAAAGTCCAGCAGCAGGTGGGAGAGCGCCGCCAGGCAGGCCAGCAGATAGAGCAATCCCCATCGGCGCAGCGGTGCCTGCGCCAGCCCGCGCGCCTGCCGGCTCCGCTGCCAGAGCGTGTCCGCTCCCCAAACCACGCCTACCACCAGGGCCGCAATCACCGGAATCGCCACAAACGTATGAGTGATGCCGCGGTGCTCGATGAACTCGCAGGCCGACCCCTTCACCAAAGCCAGGATATCCATATCCGCGGCCTCGGCGGCAAGCATCATGGTGACCGTGGCCAGCGCGGTCTTCCGGTTGAAGCCGGTGCGGGACAGGGTCGCGCCGGTTAGAAGGTGGGTAATGGGTTCCATGAGGTATGTCTTAGGTTGGCAAGCTTCGCCGTAAAAGTCAAAAGCCAATGCGCCCGCGGCAGCACCGCGTTAGAGCGAATTTCGAAAAAACTGTATCCCACAACAACAGTCGGGTGCCCCAGGTTCCGCGCCGCGCGTTTTTTGCGGCGCTAACCTGGGAAAGCAGGACACATCAACCCGGCAACCGCGCTAGTTGCGCAGCGCGGCCAGTGCCGAACGCCACTCCTCGGCCGGAATCAGCATCCTCAGCGCCTTGGGAACGATGGCGAGATCGACCGGCGCCGGGCCCAGCAGTTCGCCATCGGCCTGCACCCGCAGATCGGTGGCGCGCACCTCCGGGACAAAGCACCGCACCGACTTGGCGTAGACAAACGAGAAGTCGGCATCCGGCGTCTCCAGTCCGTCATAGGGAGCAATGCCGGTCAGCGCCTGCGCCGCATAACGCAAAATGTGCGCCCGGCTGGCATTGCGCAGCAGAACCAGCCGCAGCTCCGGCGAGAGCAGGGAACTGCCCGGACGCCAATGCCGCAGCGGCCCGCCAAACGATCGCACCCGCATGGCAACCATCTCCAGCGCGGTGGTCTTGATCACCGCGCCGTCGCCCGTCGTGATCTCCACCGGAAAGGACACAAACGGATGCCGGAAGAGCAGCTTCATGCCCTGCGAGTAGTAGGCAAGGTAGCCGCCTCGCTGCTTGGCCCGCGCGTTGGCCCGGTAGATCAGCTCGGCATGCACGCCCACCCCGGCCGCCACGGTGAAAAAGCGCGAGCGCCCCATCGACTCGATGCGTCCCAGCGAGATGGTATGCGGCGTGAAGCCCAGCAGCTGCGCCGCCGCGCGCTCGGGATTCCCCGCCAATCCCAGGTCGTGGGCCAGCACGTTGCCCGTGCCCAGCGGAATGACTCCCATCATCGCGGTGGTTTCGGCTACGCCCTGCAGCACCTCGAAGACCGTGCCATCCCCACCGCAAGCAATCACCGCATCGCAGCCGGAGGCGATCGCCGTCCGCGCCTGCTCTCCGGCCGAGCCGCGCTCTCGCGTGGCGTCGATATGCACTTCCACACCGGCCCGCCCGAAGATCTCGGCAATGCGGCGAATGGTCGCCACCCGGCGCTCCAGGTGGCTGCCTGCAACAGGATTGAATAGAAGGAGGGCTTTATGGAAAGCGGGCATTGCCTTGAAGTATATAGCAGCACCCTGACGGGAATGTTACACGCCAATGGTGAGGTTCGGTTTTGAAAGGGCACGGCTTCAGCCGTGCCGCAAGAAAGCTCATTTCACGCGGCTTTAGCCGCCGAGGGAAAGGTCATTGATAGACCCCATCTAGAATCCGAAGGCGGAAGCCGGGCCGGCCGTCGAGCCGGGCGCAAACGAGCCCCTGCCGGGCTCCGGCGAGCTCTCTTCCGTCTCCCCGTCGCGCTGTGCCTCGTCAAACAACCGCAACGCCTCCATCAGCACCGACTGCGTGCTGCGGGTGACCGTCCGGGAACATTCCCTGCGCTCAAAATCGATGCGGAACGCGCCATCGGTCCAGGCCACCACCTTGTACACCGCCGGCTCTCCGCCCAACGAGCCCATGGTGGCGTGCACCAGCTGACCGTCGTGGAAGATCATTTCGCAGCGCTGCCCATTGCGGGTCAGCGCCAGGATGCAACTCTTGCGTCCGATATCCAGCGTCTGCAGCAGATCCATCACGGACATCTGCGCCAGGGTGCCGCGCACACTGGTCGAGTCGCCGGCCTCGCGCGTCGCCTTGCCCAGCACCACGCGGTCCAGCACCCGCTTGATCCGCGCCGTGGCCTCGTCCACAAAAAACGGCTTTTCGATAAACTCCTCCACCATCGGGCCGCAGCCCGCCAGAGGACCGGCAATATCGGCTCGCGACGCCAGCATCACCACGGCGGCGCGGGGGAATGCGCTGGCCAGCTTGCCCAGCAGCTCCAGGCCGCTCAGCCCCGGCATCCGGTAGTCGCAGACCACCAGGTCCGGTGCCTGCACTTCAGCCCGGCGCAGAGCCTCGGAGGCGCTGCCGACTGCATGCACGGCCGCCAGCGGCGAGAGCGATTTCAGCAGCAACTCGCGTATGGAAGCATTGTCGTCCACCACCAGTACGTCGATCTCCGGGCCCATCATTTTGTCGCCTTTCCTGCATCGCAATCCGCGCTCTTGCCGGAAGTAGGTGCCCCATATCTGCCGCAGTCAGCAGATGTGGGACTCGCGCTTCACTTCCCGCGCTGGTACTCTCCGCTCTTGCCGCCCTGCTTGCGCTCCAGCTGTATCGAACGAATCTCGATGCCCTTGTCTAAAGCCTTGCACATGTCATAAACCGTAAGCGCCGCTACCGAGACCGCCGTCAAGGCCTCCATCTCCACCCCGGTTCCGGCTGTGGTGGTGGCCCGGGAGAGTAGCGCAACCCCATCTTCGCACAGGGAATACGAGATATCCACGAAGCTCAGGGCCACCGGATGACACATTGGTATTAGCTCCCACGTGCGTTTGGCTGCCTGGATTCCCGCAATCCGCGCGACCTCGAACGGATCGCCCTTGGGATTGGCCGGAAGCGCCGCCAGAACCTTCGGGCTCATCACCACCCGCGCGCTGGCCTCCGCCGTGCGCACCGTGGGAGTTTTTCCCGAAACATCCACCATGGTGGCCCGTCCCGAGCTGTCGTAGTGCGACAGTTTTGGCTGGGCTGCCCCGGGCTGGGCTTCCCGAGACGAAGCTGGCCCGCTCCGGGCTATCGCAGTCTTGCGCATTTTGGACTTGGCCGCCATGCCAGTTCACCTCCGGGGCTCATTGCAAATTGAATCCGACTCCGCCGCCGCTCCCGCCAAGCTCCGGCGGTATGGGCCATTGTATGGGATTCCCGCTTGGGCGTGTGCGCCGGCCGGAGCCGGCTCTTAGCCTGAACCAATACGCAAAGGCGTGAAGATTTGTAACGGCTCGCACATCACCGAAGCCCTGCCACTTCTCCCCAGCCGCCGCATCTGCGAAAATAAGGAGGTGAATCATCAAACAACACAGGTAGCCGTCGTCGGCGTGGGCTCGTTTGGCCGCAACCATGCCCGGGTGTACAAGGAGCTGAGCAGCGAAGGTGTGCAGCTGGCGGCCGTGGTGGACGCCAACCTGGAACGCGCCCAGGCCGTGGCAGCCGAATTCGGCGGCCAGGCCTTCGCCTCCGTCGGCCAGATGCTGGCCGCCTCGCCCGGCGTCCGCGCCGCCAGCGTCGCCGTCCCCACGGTCGCGCACCTGGAGACCGCCCGCCAGCTGATGGAGTGCGGCATCGACGTGCTCATCGAAAAGCCGCTGGCCTTCACGGTGGCCGAAGCCGACACGCTCATCGCCCTTGCCCGGCAATATCACCGCATCTGTCAGGCCGGTCACCTGGAGCGCTTCAATCCCGCGGTGCGCGCCACCTGGGCGCTGCTCACCCGCCCCATGTTTTTCGAGGTCCACCGCCTCAGCGTCTTTACCCCGCGCTCGCTCGATGTCGATGTCGTCCTCGACCTCATGATCCACGACCTGGACATCGTGCTCAAGATGGCCAACTCGCCCGTGCGCGAGCTGCGCGCCGTCGGCCTTCCCGTACTCACCGGCAAAGTGGATATCGCCAGCGTCCGGCTCGAATTCGAGAGCGGCTGCATCGCCAACTTCACCGCCAGCCGCATCAGCACGGAACGCGTCCGCAAGCTGCGCTTCTTCCAGCCCGCGCAATATGTCTCGCTCGATTACTCGCGCCGCGATGTCTTTTCTCTGACCGTCAAGCCAACCAGCAGCGGCTTTCCGGAGATCGCACCCTGCAAACCGGCCGTCACCGACGAAGAACCTTTACACGCCGAGCTGCGCAGCTTTCTGCAGGCCGTGCGCCTGCGTACGGTCCCTGAGGTCACACTGGAGGATGGGCGCGCCGCGCTCGATCTGGCCATCGCCATCCAGCAGCAGATGGTAGAGCATCAGAAGCGCGCAGGGCTCGACCAGGTGGCCGCCGCCATGCGCGGAGCCATCTCAGTTGGGGTCGTCCCATCTGACGTATAGGAGTCCCACGATCGAATCCGAGAACCACAATCCGGTCGCGCCTCCACCTCCGCCCGAGCCGCAGTTCTCCCGGCTGATGCAAAGGCGGCGCGTCCACGACCACGATGATCCCGAGTACATGCCGCATATGCTGGCCGAACTCGAGGATGAGCTGGCGCGCTCGCGCAAGCGCGAATCGTTCTGGATCTCCGTCGTCGTCCACATTGTCCTCGTCCTGCTGATTATCTTTTCGCCCGAGCTCCTGCCCAACTGGGCCCAGCCGCACCTGCTGCGCGCCGAAGACCTCGCCCACAAGGAAGAGCCGACCTTCCTCACCCTGCCGCAGGACATGCAGAAGCCCCCGGCGAAGGTGCATACCGACAAGCTGAGCGACAAGAACCGCATCGCCGAGACCCGGCATCCCCAGATCGACCGCAAGACCCTGGAAACCCTGCGCTCGCGCGGCAACCAGATGCCCCCCTCGCCGCCGCCCGGGATGCCGTCCATGCCCGAGCAGGCGCAGCCGGCCCCGCCCGCCAGCTCGCAAGCGATGACCCAGCCGCCCAGGATACAGCCCAGGGTGCAACCCACCGAGCCGCCGCAGGAAGAGCCCGTGGCCAACGCCTTCAAGATGCCGGGCTCGGCAGGAGACTCCATCGCGCAGGCCGC
The DNA here is from genome assembly GCA_963742165.1 of uncultured Acidobacteriota bacterium. GTDB lineage: Bacteria > Acidobacteriota > Terriglobia > Terriglobales > Acidobacteriaceae > TOLSYN. The sequence continues at coordinate 443,892 of CAVUKX010000003.1, forward strand.
CCGCAACACCCGCAGGGGCTCCGGCGGAGGCTACGGCGGCGCGGGCTACGGCCAGGGTCCGGACGAACGCAGGGAACACGTTGGCGGAATGGATATCCTCAGCGACACCATGGGAGTGGACTTTGGTCCTTACCTGCAGCGCATCCACCCGACGGTCCAGAGGAACTGGATGCTTCTGGAACCCGAGGCCGCCCGCCCGCCTCTGATGAAGCACGGCAAAGTGTCGATTCGCCTCGTTATCATGCCCGACGGCAAAGTGGTTGGCATGAACATCGAATCGTCCTCCGGTGATGTGGCGCTCGACCGCGCCGCCTGGGGAAGCCTCACCGCCTCTTCGCCATTCCCGCCGCTGCCCAGCGAATTCCACGGCCCCTACCTGGAACTGCTCTGCCGATTCTTCTACAACCCCACCACCGGCGAAATGGAGCGCGAGCAGTAGCGAGGCCAGGTGGCCCACATCCGCCCTCTTTTGGCGAATGTGGGGTGGCACAATTCCGAGTGCTTGGCTTGGGCGGGGCTTTGACCTTGCGTTCGACCTTGCTCTTCCGCACACCAAAACAAGCGCCGGGTGCCCCACCTTCCGACGCGCGTTCTTTTGCGCGGCTAAGGTGGGAGAGCATGTCCCCGCCCCAGCAGGCTCTTGCAGTTGCATCGGACGTGTTGCCCGTTTCGCCGTCGTTTTTTGCAGTGTTAGGCTGGGACGCAATGCCCATCGCTCGTTTCGCGTAGAATGGCCGCGATGCCACTTCTGAATCGCCAGCCGGAAGCGCCCTACATCCGGGGCCTGCTCGTCGTTCTCGGACTCATCCTGGCCATCTCCGCGCTGCGCTACCTGCCGTTTTTCCTGCATGAAGTTCTGGGTGTGCGATGAACGACGCATCCAGCGCAACTCCGCCAGCGACTCCAACCGCGACTCCACCGGCAACCCAGTCCCCGCTGCTGGTTGTCGCCGGCCCCACCGCCAGCGGCAAGTCCGCTCTGGCCATCGCGCTCGCCCTCGAATTCGGCGGCGAAATCATCAGCTGCGATTCGGTGGCAGTCTACCGCGAATTCGAGATCGGCACGGCCAAGCCATCGCCGGAAGAACGCGCAACCGTCCCCCACCACCTCATCGACGCAGTAGCCCCCGACGCCTGGTTCACCGCGGGCGACTACGCCCGCCGGGCGCGTGCCGCCGCCGCCGAAATCACCGCGCGCGGACGCCTGCCCATCGTCTGCGGAGGCACCGGCCTCTACCTCCGAGCCATGCTCGACGGCCTGTTCGACGGCCCGGAGCGCGACGAGGATCTTCGCCAGCGCCTGCGTCATCGCCGCCATCCCAATTCGCTGTGGCGTCTGCTGCGCCGGCTCGACCCCGCATCCGCCCGGCGCATCCACGCCAACGACGAGCCCAAGCTCATCCGCGCCATCGAGGTCTGCGCCACCGCCGCCCGCCCCATGAGCCAGCTTTTGAACCATGGCCGCGATGTCATCCAGGGCTACCGCATCCTGCGCCTCGGACTCAGCCCCCAGCGCGCCGCACTCTACGAGCGCATCAACGCGCGCTGCGCCCGCATGTTCGACGAGGGACTGGTCGAGGAGACCCGCGGCCTGCTCGCCCGCTACGGCTCCGATGTGTTCGCCATGCGCTCGCTCGGCTACCGCCAGGCCGCCAATCATCTGCGCGGCGAATGTGGGCTCGCCGAGGCCATCTCCGCCGCCCAGCAGGGACACCGCAACTACGCCAAGCGCCAGCTCACCTGGTTTCGGCGTGAGGTTGAATTTCACTGGCTGGAGGACTTCGGCGAAGCAGCCGCAGATCGTGCAGCAAAGTTCGTACGCGGGTTGCTTGCCTAGAAGCGGTCTCATAAATGGCCTGAGGCGTATGAGGGGCTTTCCCTCAGCGGCTAAAGCCGCGTGCGATGAGCACTTCTTGCGGCACGACTGAAGTCGTGCCCTTTCAAACCCGGCGGGTGGCCCATATTCGCCTTCTTTTGGCGAATGTGGGAAAGCAGAATGCACGTCCCTCAACCTCATGGCAGCTTCTACTGCGCTCGCCGCTCGCCGAGAGCTCTCCGCCGTGAGAGAATCCTTGTGCAATGGCACGCACCCAGAAAACACCCTCCCGCAAGCTCAGCAAAAAACGCACGCTCCATCCCGGATTAACCGGTCCGCAGAAGCTGCGCCGCATCGTCGAGTCGTTCTCCAACGTAAGCGTGCTGGTGATGGCTGACCTCATCGCCGACGAGTTCGTCTCCGGCGAGATCGCCCGCGTCTCTCGCGAAGCCCCCGTGCTCATCCTCAAACATCGCGACCGCACTCTGATACCCGGCGGCGGAGCCAACGCCATCATGAACCTGGCCGCCCTCGGCGTCACCGCCCTGCCCGTCGGCATGGTGGGCGATGACGAAGCCGGCCGCGCACTCATCCAGATCTTCCGCAAGAACAAGATTTCGGTCAGCGGCATCTCTCGCCTCAAGGGTCACAGCACCACCACCAAGACGCGCATCCTGGCCTATTCCTCGCACTCCTCGCGCCAGCAGGTGGTGCGCATCGACCGCGAGAGCGAGCTCTTGCCCGACACCCATCCCACGCTGGTCGAACTGGTGGCCTCCGCCCGCGAATACGCGCCTGCCGCCGACGCCGTGCTGCTCAGCGATTACGGCTACGGCGCGGTCTCCCCGCGGCTGTTCAACTTCGTCCGCGCCAAGGGAGCTCTCGGCGACACGCCCATCACCCTCGACAGCCGCTACCGCATGTTGGATTACGAGGGCGTCACCGCCGCCACTCCCAATGAGTCCGAGGTCGAAGACGCGCTGCGCCTCCGAATCGGCGACGACCGCGCCAAACTCTTCGAAGCCGGCTCCGCCCTCATCCGCCAGATGAAGCTCGAGTCGCTGGTCATCACGCGCGGCAGCGACGGCATGGTGGCCTTCGAGAACGATAAGAAGGTCGCTCCGCTGGAGATTCCCATCCACGGCAACAGCCAGGTAGTGGACGTCACCGGCGCAGGCGATACCGTCATCGCCACCTTTACCGCCGCCCTTGCCGCCGGAGCCGACACGGCCAGCGCCGCCCGCCTAGCCAACTACGCCGGGGGCATCGTCGTGATGAAGCGCGGCACCGCCACCGTCACCCGCGACGAACTCCTCGCCGCAATCGAGGGATAGGTGGCCCATATTTGCCCGCTGTTGGCAAATGTGGGATAGAAGGCGGGTGGCCCATTCAAGCCATCTTCTGGTTTAAGTGGGGCTGTTAGGCCACTGTTGGAGGCAGCTATTTTGGGAACCATCGTCGAGCGCGAAGAGCTGGCCGCAGTCGTTGCCCATTGGCGTGAGGCGGGCGAAACGGTCACCCTCGCCAATGGCTGCTTCGACCTGCTGCATGTCGGCCATGTGCGCTATCTGCAAGGCGCACGCGCACTCGGCGGCAAGCTCGTTGTCGCCATCAACTCGGACCAGAGTGTGCGCCGCCTCAAAGGCCCCGGCCGCCCCGCCATGCCCGAGCACGAGCGCGCCGAGATTATCGCCGCGCTCGCCTGCGTCGATGCCGTCGTCATCTTCGACGAGCCCGACGTGCGCGCCCTCATCCGCAAGATCCGCCCCAACATCCAGGTCAAGGGAACCGATTACACCGCTGACACGGTGCCGGAGCGCGATGAAGTTTTAGCCTACGGCGGCCGCGTCGAGATCGTCGGCGACCCCAAAGACCACTCCACCACCGATCTGCTGGGCAGGATCGGGAAGTAGTCTCCATGTCTCCCTCTTCCACGGAGAATCCCCGGGTGCTCATCGTGCGCCTCGGCGCCATGGGAGATGTCGTGCATGCCCTGCCCGCCGTCGCCCTGCTGCGCTCCGCTCTGCCGGAGGCGCACATCGGCTGGGCGGTCGAACAGCGCTGGCGCGAGCTTTTGTGCGCCCCCGGAACCGAGCTGGCCGGCCCACGCTCGCCCGGCCGCCCCCTGCTCGATGAGCTTCACCTGGTCGATACCCGCGCCTGGCGCAAGAGTCCCTTCAGCCCCGCCGTCCGGCGCGAATTCGGCTCGGCCATCGGACGCATGCGCCGCCGCCATTACGACTGCGTGATCGACTTCCAGGGAGCCATCAAGTCTGCGCTTCTGGCTCGCCTCTCGGGCGCCGCGCTCGTCCTCGGCTTCCGCCGGCCGCGCGAATCCCCCGCCCGCTGGCTCTACCGGCTCCCTGTCGAAACCCACTCCGCCCACGTCATCGAGCAGAACCAGGAGCTGGTGCAAGCCGCCATGCAACGGATGGGGCTTTCGTCGGACACAGCCTTACTGCCGCCGGGCGCAGCCCTGCTGCCCAGCGACCCCAACAGCGAAGCCCGCATCGGTTCCATGCTGGACGCCCGCAGCCTTTCGCGCTCCCCCATCGCTATCCTCAATCCCGGCGCCGGATGGGCCGCCAAACAGTGGGCGCCCGCGCGCTACGCCGAGCTGGCCGTCCGTCTCTCCGAGCGTGGCCTGCCCTCGGTGATCAACTACGGCCCCGGCGAGAAAGACCTTGCAGAAGAAGTAGCGGCCGCCAGCAACGGGCGGGCCCTGGCCCTGCCCACCACACTCGGCGAGTTCATCGCCCTGGCCCGCCGCGCCTACCTCTTCGTGGGGGGAGATACCGGCCCCATGCACCTTGCCGCTCTGCTCGGAGTCCGAACCGTCGCCCTCTTCGGCCCGACCGATCCTGCCCGGAACGGCCCCTACTGGCCCTCCACGCGGGTGCTGCGCGACCCCGCCAGCATCACCAGCTACAGCCACAAACGCGCCATGGACGCAGGCCTGGAGCAGCTTACCGTCGGGCAAGTGCTCGCCCAGATCGACACCCTGTTGGCTTGACCGCTGGGCCCCATCCCCGCACTTTACGGAAGCCTGCCATCGCCGCCATCCGCGTTTTACCTGCTCCGATGCCGTAGAATACTAAGAGCAACTCTACTTAAAGGCCATTCATGGACTGGGGACGTATCGCCAAGAGAATTCGCGTGCCGTTGGGCTTTCTCTTCGCGGCTTTTTATCTCGTCCTCGCCCGTCCCCGCGGGTGGTCGCTTGCCGCCGGAAGCGCCGTGGCCCTTGCCGGGGTGTGGATTCGCGCCATTTCCAGCGGCCATGTCAAGAAGAATGAAGAACTTGCAACCAGCGGTCCTTACGCCTACACCCGCAACCCTTTGTACTTTGGCTCCATCGTCATCGCCGCCGGCTTTGCCTTGGCGGCCCTGCGCTGGGAGATCGCCGTGGCCCTCGTCGTCCTGTTTGCGGCCATCTACGTCCCGGTGATTCGCGGCGAGGAGCAATTTCTCGGCCAGCACTTTGCCAATTACTCCGAGTACTGCTCGCGCGTGCCCAGGCTGCTGCCCCGTCTTGGCGCCGGAGAGCAGGGCCGCTCCCAATTTTCGCCCGAGCTCTATTGGAAGCACCGCGAATACAACGCCCTGCTCGGAACCCTGGCGGTGATCGCCGCCCTGGCCGTGCGGCTCTGGATGGCGCGCTGAATCCATGCGAACCCTGACGCGATTTCTTCTGCTGACCCTCGCCGCTCTTGCCATGAGCCCATGGAACCTAGCCTTGTACGCCCAGCAGGCGTCGATCTCGGCCGGCCCCCACTCCGCCATCGAGCCTGCCGGCGACAGTTTCCACTTTCCCTCTCAGACCCTGCACTACGACGCCGAGTGGCGCCTCTGGAAGGCCGGCACCGCAACCCTCCGCATCGAACCCAAAGGCGAGATGGAGCATGTCATCGCTACCGCGGAAGCCTCCGGCGCCGTCGCCGTCCTCTATCGCGTCGAGGACCGCATCGAATCCTACTTCGATCGCCATACCAACTGTTCGGATCGTATCCTCAAGCACTCCGAAGAAGGCTTCCACAAGCGCGAAACCGACCTCGTCTTCGACGCCACCCGCGGCAAAAGCGTGTTCGATGAGCGCAACCTCCGCAGCGGCGAAACCCAGCATCGGGAAACCGACTCTCCCGCCTGCGTAACCGATGTCCTTTCCGGAATCTTCTACGTTGGCTCCCAGCGCCTCGACACCGGCACCGTCCACGTCTTTCCCCTCACCGATGGAGGAAAAACCGTCGATGTCACTGCCTTCGTCGAGGGTCGCGAACTGGTGAAAACCGATGCCGGGACCTTCCACACCGTGCGCGTCGCCGTTTTCTCCAACTCCGCGGCGCTCAAGGGACGCGGAAAAGTCTGGGTCTGGTACACCGACGACGCCGCGCATCTTCCCGTGCAAATGCGCTCCCGCCTTTTCTGGGGAACCATGACGCTGCGACTCTCACGGATGGAAAAATAGCGATCCTCTGTCTATTGCAGCCGGAAGCGCTCCCGCATCAGCCGCTGGAAGCGGGGACGGTACAGCAGGTCATAGGCCAGCTCCTTGCCAGGAAACATCGCCAGCGCCGCCGTGCGCGAGTCGGCCACCATCTGCGAGGCCTCCTCCACCGTCAGCTTCGGGTCCTGTGCAATCACCTGCATCACCAGGTTCATCATCAATTGAAGGCGGCGCAACCGCTGTAGTTCCTCCGCCGCCTCGGCGGAGTGGCCGGAATCGGCTTTGCCCTCGTTCGTGCGGTTCTGATTGGTGCAATCCTGGTCCATGCGCGGACTCCTCGCTACCGCTTACCTCTTGGTTCGATGTCGCCACCGGCCCCGCGGAAACGGAAAAAATATCCAATCGCCCTCAATCCCCTTTAAATGCCATTGACCCGAGCCTCGAGCGGTACTATTCTCGGCGGTCTGCATCCAATAGGAAAGAGGACACCCATGCCGGAGACCCCGAAGGAAGAACCCAACGAAGCGCTGGTGGAAATTTTCGCGACTGATCAGGAATCCGAGGCCATGGTCGTGCAGAGTCTGCTGGAGTCCGTGGAGATTGAAGTCCTGAAATTCAACCTCGACGCTCCCCAGGACGTGCTGCCCGGGGTCGGAGGCGTCTCCCTCCAGGTCCGCGAAGATCAAGCCGAGGAAGCCCGCGCCATCCTCGCCCAATACCAGAACAAAGGCCTCACCGAAGCCGAGGCCCAGGGATAACCCGCCGGGCGCAACCCTAGGAACGGCTTCCGGCGCCTTCTCTCTGTACGAAGTCGGCTAGGTATGCGCGCAGCTGATCGCGCACCCGCCGGAATGCTGCCAGCCGTTCTTCCTCGGAACCGTCGAGCGCCGCCGGGTCTTCAAAGCTGTGGTGAAGCCTCTTCGCCGAGCCGAAAAACACCGGACAGGTTTCCCGCGCGCTGTCGCAGACGGTGATGACGGCGTCGAAGCTCTGACCCGCAAACTCCTCCACGGACTTCGAGCGGTGACCGGAAATATCGATTCCCACTTCGCGCATCGCGGCAATCGCCTCCGGCCGCACCGTGCTGGGCTTGGTGCCCGCGCTCTCGACATCAAAGCGTAGGCCGCCGTCGTGCCGCAGCAGTCCCTCCGCCATCTGGCTGCGCGCCGAGTTCCCGGTGCACAGAATCAGCACTCGCATTTTATCGCTCACGCATCTCCTCCGGTTCGCGCAATGCAGCAGACCACGGCTGGCTGAGCATCGGCCGGCAGGCGAAAATATTTACGCTGGAAGTAGAACGCGACGTTCACCAGGGCGATCATCACCGGGACCTCAACCAGCGGCCCAATCACAGCCGCGAATGCTGCTCCCGAGTTAATGCCGAAGACCGAAACCGCGACCGCAATGGCAAGCTCGAAATTGTTGGAGGCCGCCGTAAACGCCAGCGTGGTCGTCCTAGCGTAATCGGCTCGCAATTTCCAGCCCATCCAGAAGGAAACCAGGAACATGATGACGAAGTAGATCAGCAACGGTACGGCAATACGCACCACGTCCAGAGGCAGACGGACGATGTATTCGCCTTTCAGCGAAAACATCACGACGATGGTGAACAGCAGCGCGATCAAAGTCAGCGGGCTCACTCTGGGCACGAAATAACTCTCATACCATTCGCGGCTCTTGATGCGAAGCAGCACGGCGCGCGTGGCAAGTCCGGCCAGAAACGGAATGCCGAGATAGATGAACACGCTCCTGGCGATTTCTGCGATGGAGACGTTGACGACCGTGCTGTGCAGCCCGAGTTTGGCGGGAAGAACGGTAATGAAGATCCAGGCATAAACGGAGTAGAAAAATACCTGGAAGAGAGAGTTGAAGGCCACCAGCCCGGCTGCGTATTGCGTGTCCCCCTTGGCCAGTTCGTTCCACACAATCACCATGGCAATGCAGCGGGCCAGCCCGATCATGATCACTCCCGCCATGTATTCCGGGTAGCCGCGCAGGAACACGACTGCGAGCACGAACATGAGGATCGGCCCGATAACCCAGTTCTGCACAAGCGACAGGAGCAGGATGCGCTTGTCGCGGAAAACCAGGTGCAGCTCTTCGTATCGCACCTTGGTAAAGGGCGGATACATCATGGCGATGAGCCCAATTGCGATGGGAATGGACGTGGTGCCTACGCTGAAGCGATTCAGGAACGGAACGATTCCAGGCACGAGCCAGCCGGAGACCACGCCCAGCACCATCGCCGCGAAAATCCAGGCCGTAAGATAACGATCAATGAATCCCAAACCACGAGCCGACGATTTAGCCATTCTTCCGCGATCTCCTCATCACGCGTTCTCCCTCACTTGCAAATCTGCACTACGTCCCGCGGTTTCACCGCTTTGTTTCGCGTGCAGCACTCGGCATACAGAAATTGCAGCAGCTCCTGCAGCGCCTCTGTGTTCGCCGTGTAGCGCAGAAAGGTGCCTTCGCGGCGCACGTTTATCAGCCCCTCGTTCTTCAGCTTATCCAGATGATGAGAGAGCGTGGAGTTCGGAATCTCCAACTCCGCCTGCACATCGCCCACTACCATGCCCTCGGGATGCGCCGACAGCAGCAGTTGCATGATGCGCAGGCGCGCTTCGGTGCCTATCGCCGCGAACATGTCGGCGTACCGGATCACATTTTCTAAATTCGTTTTGCTTGGGATTACCGCCATACTTCGATATTGGTAGAAATATGGAAGTCTGTCAAGTCCAGCTTGAATTTTACTCCCGGACTTTCACCGCGCCACGCTCGGATGAACCCCCGCCGCGTCCATATAAAACGTCACCGGCCCAAACCAATCCGTGCGGAAGGTCTTCGCCCGGTGCTCCGCCAGCCGCTCGATCACCTCCGGGCGCGGATGATGAAAAGGGTTGCGGATTCCTGCCGAGATCACCGCGTACTCAGGCTGCACCGCATCCAGAAATTCCTCGCACGACGAACTGTTCGAGCCGTGATGCGCCACCTTCAGCAGGTCCACATGCAGGGACTGTCCCTGCTCGGCGGCCTCTTCCACCAGCATCTTCTCCACCCGCTTGTGAATGTCGCCCACCAGCAGCGCCGTGTGTCCGGCGTAGGTCAGACGCAGCACCATCGACGCGTCATCCTGCCCATGCACCTTCAGCTCCCAATCGGCGGGCGGAGCCAGCACTTCGATGTGCACGCCGTCAAAGTCGAACGCCTCGCCCCGGTGCCGCTCGATGCGCCGCACCCCCAACTGGTCGGCCGCCGCATACAGCGCCTCCACCTCGCGCGATGGATAGTTCGGCGCATACCACAGCTCGGGCGGATGGAAATTGCGCAGGATCGCCGGCATCCCGCCCATGTGGTCGGCGTGGCTGTGGCTGATGGCCGCCACGTCCAGCCGGCTCAGCCCGCGCTGCCACAGGTAGGGCGAGACCACGTCCTCACCAATATCGAGGTCGCTGTGATGCACGCCCAGCAATCCGCCGGAGTCCAGCAAAAGCGTATGCCCGCCCGGCGTCACCACCAGGAACGAATCCCCCTGACCGATGTCGATTGCCGTAATCTCCAGCTCGTGCGGGTTGTGCTCAAAGCTCCGCGGGTGCGCCACCACCAGCCACGCCGACCCCGCCAGCAGCGCCAGCGAACCCACCGCCAGCAACCAGCGCCGCCGCGCCGTCAGCAGCGCCAGCCCGTAGCAGAGTCCCACCGCCGCCATCGCCGCCAGCGCCGGCATTGCCACCCGATGCTCCGGCGCCTGCGCGCCGCCCGACCAGTGCACCGCCAGCAGAATGCCTTGCAACGACCAGCGCGCCACCAGCGCCAGAGGCACAGCCAGCCAATGCGCAATGTAGGAAAGCCCCACCGCCAGCATCGCCGACGGCATCAGCACGCCCATCAGCGGAAGCACCGCCATATTCGCCCACAATGCGTGGCCGTTGATGCGGTGGAAATACCACACCGTCGGCAGCGTGATCGCAATCTGCATCAGCCCGGAGAGCACGAACAACTCGGCCAGCGCAATCGCCGCCAGGGTCAGCTTCGGCACAATCCATCGCCCTGCTCGTGCTCCAATCAGCTCTCCCAGGCTCGCCGAAATCGCCCGCACGTCCAGCCGGAACTGCGCCTGCCGCGGAGTCAGCCCCGGATCGCGTCCCAGGTTGTCCAGCTCCGTCAGCGATTCGCGAAGCGGACCGGTGGTGCGCCCCAGCAGCGGCGCCGCCAGCCCCGCGATCGTCAGCACGGCCACGAACGTAAGCTGGAAGCTGGGATCGAACAGCTCTTCGGGATTCACCACCAGCAGCGCCAGCCCCGCCAGCGAAACCGTGTTCAGCGGCGCGCGTTCGCGGTTCAGCAGCGCGGCAATCTCATAGGCAACAATCATCAGCACCGAGCGCAGAATCGGCGCGCCCAGGTCGGTCATCCACGCATAGCTTGCGGTCAGCGCCAGCGCTGCCAGCACCGCGTATTCCTGCCGCAGCCGCAACCACCGCATCAGCCATAGCAGAAACACCGCAAACACCGCCACGTTCATCCCGCTCACCACCAGCAGATGAAACGTCCCGCTGCGCTGGAACTCCAGCCGTTCGTCGCGTGACACCAGTCCGCGCTCGCCCAGCACCATCGCCTGGAACAGCCCCGCATAGGGCTCCGTCCAGAGCCCGGCAATCCGGTCCAGCACGCTCCTCCGCGCCCGCCACCGCACTCGCTCGATGCGGCTGCCGCCCAGCCCCGGCAACACCGCAATGCTGGTCGATTTCGCCGAGCCCAGCACCGCAATCCCCTGGCCGCGCAGCCAGCCGACATAATCCATGTTCCCCGGATTCCGGAAGTTCACCGGCGGCCGCAGCTTGGCCCGGAGCCGCAGCCGCTGTCCATAGTCGAAGACCGGCGGAGCCACACTGTCCTCCACGCCATCCTCTTCGCTCTCCCATCCCCCGTGGTTGGAGCCCGGCACGTAGAGATTGAGCCGCACAGTGCCCGTCACGGATTGCACCGCCTCGCCATCGAACTGCGCTTCCTCAACCGCCAAGTCCAGAGACTCATGCAGGTCGCGCCCCGTGCGCAGCGAACCCGAGCGCGCCACATACCCGGTCAGCGTCACCTCGTCGCCTCCGGCATACTTCAGCAGCGTCGATGCCGCCATCGGCTGCGACTGGTGCGCCGCCGTCAGCAGCGCGCCCGCCGGAAAAAACGCCAGCACCGCCGCGCAGTAGGCCAGCCGCGCGCCTCTGGCGCCAGAGACATAGCGCAGCGCCGCCGCAGAGCACAGCATCATCCCCATGGCGCACAGCAGATACAGCGCCGCCGGTTTGTAGCAATAAGTTTGAAGAAGAATTCCGCCGCAGAAGGCAAGCACGGCGGCAAACAGAGGAGCAGCAGGGGGACGGCGCAGGCCAACGGTTTCCGGGTTGGCCGCCGCCTCAACCATAGGGGCTCACCACATCATCGGACGTTCAGAGTCTGCCTCTGGTGCCCCACATCTGCCGCATTTAGCAGATGTGGGTCTTTGGACCTTGGCGGTGACGAATGCCTTCAGAACTGTGCCCGCCTTTACAGCTTGTCCAGCTCTTCGTTGCCGATGATCGGATTCCACGCAATCAGCTCGTAGTTCGCAACGCCATTTTTGAAGAACGGATCACCGTCGCGCACCGCCGTCAGCGACTCCTGCGCGCTCTCGGTGGGAACCCGCACCAGCAGTGCGCCTCCCGTGCGCGGATCCAAGGTCCCGCGGCCAGCAGAATCCCCTTGGCCTTCAATTCCCGCAGATACGCGCGATGCTCCTCGGTGGCCTTCACCACCTCTTCCAGCGGCAGCCGGTAGCGAATCAGAACCAGTCCGTACATTTCTCGACTCTCCTTGAGCCCAGCAGGCGTCAGCGCGCCAGGTGCAAAACGGTTTCCATATGATAAGTCTGCGGAAACAAATCCACCAAGTGCGCTTCTTCCACCTTGTATCCGGCTGCCAGCAGAGTGACCAGGTCGCGGGCCAGCGTCGCCGGATCGCACGATACATAGGCCAGCCGCGGAATCCCCAGCTCGCCCAGCCGTTTCGCCGCCCGCTCGCCCAGTCCCGCACGCGGAGGATCGACAATGGCAAAATCCCAGCGTCCGCGCGCCGCGTTCAGATAATCCTCGGTCGTGCTGTGCACCGCCTGGATGTGCGGCACCGCCGCGTTGGCCGCCAGGTCGTCATAGGAATTCTGCGCAATCTCCACCGAGGTGATCCGCTCGAAGTGCCGCGAGAGCGGCAGCGTAAACAGTCCCACTCCGGCATACAGATCCAGCGCCGCCCGTCCGCTCCGGTTGGCCGTCACCAACTCCACCAGCTTGGCGGCCAGAAAGCGGTTGGTCTGGAAGAACGATCCCGCCGAAACCCGGTAGCCGTGGCTGCCAACCTGGTAGAACAGGCTCGCCGCCCCGTCAATGTACGGAACCCCTGCCCGGCTCAGCCGCCGCGAGCTTTCCAGATTGCCGTCTTCCAGATCTTCGTCCGCAGGTTTGCCGCCTACCGCTCCGCTGGCGCTGGCAAACACCGCAACTCCGGCAATCTCCGGCATCCGCTCCCGCAGCAGCTTGGCAAAGTTCTTCAGCAACACGGGCGTGGTCGCATGATGAATAAACAGCTCCACCAGCAGCTCGCTGTCATCGTGGTTGGCAAAGAACTGAACCTCGCGCAGCGACGGGTAATTCGCCGTCTCCGCCGCAAGGTCCCAGAACACGCCGATGGCCCGGTTGATCAGCGGCGAGCTGATCGGGCACTCCCGCACCGGCTCCAGATCGTGCGAGCCATGGCGGTAGTAGCCCAGGGCAAACCCAGCGCCTGCGGCCGACTCAGCGCCCGCGGCCGGAGCGGCTTGCCGCGTACCCGACTCAGCGCTCTCGTCCTTACCCGCATCGCCAACCGCAATCTTCATCCTCGTCCGGTTGCGGAAACCGTATTCCCCGCCCGAGTGCACTTCGATATGCGGCAGGTTCAGCTTGGCCCCGCGCAGAATCGTCTCCTGCAGAATCTGCCGCTTGTCTTCCAGCTGCGCCGTGTAGTCGGAGTGCTGGTAGTGGCAGCCGCCGCACACCCCAAAGTGCGGGCAGCGTGGCTTAATCCGCGCCGTCGAGGGCGACAGAACCTCCACCAGCGAGGCGCGCACAAAGCCTTTGCGCTCCTCCACCACCGAGGCTTCCACCACTTCGCCGGGCAATACATAAGGCACGAAGACGGTCTTCCCACGCCGTTCGTCGCCACTGGCAGGAATGCGGGCAAGCCCGTCTCCGCCGTAGATGAGTTTTTCTATAGTGAACTGCACTCTATGAGGATATCAGGAGCCGGTGCCCCACATCTGCCGCATTTGGCAGATGTGGGACTTATGCATCTCCGCCCGGTCCCCTCTTTTATAGATAGAACAGACTCAGCCGCGGCAGCCGGTGCCGTTCCAGCAACTGCTTATTCCCATACTGCCGCAGCAACTGCTCGATCTGCGGCCCGCTCATCTTTCCCCGGTACGGAGCCAGTTCGCGCTCGGCCTGCGCCCGAGCCTCCATGAGTTCCTCGTCGCTGGCATGGCTCCACAGGGCGGCAAATAATTTTTCCTCCATCACCGTCATGCGCCGTTCCAGCGCCTCCAAATCCGCCGGTGTCTCCTTCACGGAGGGTGGCCCACATCCGCCTTCTTTTGGCGAATGTGGGGCGAGGGCGGGTGGCCCATTCAAGCCCGTAGTTGGCTTGAGCGGGGTATGCACCAGCTCCGCCGCCAGCGCCCTTAGCGTCGCCGCCTGCTCTGCGATCAGCGTCCGCACCGCCGCCGCCGGATGCTGAGTCTTCTCCATCTGCTGCGCGTTGCGCTCAAAGTACCGCGCCAGATCGGCGTTGGCGATGCTGGTTGCCGACGGGTCGCGCGTCGAGCCCAGCGCAGCCTCCTGCAGATCCTCCACCGCCGCCAGCACCTCCTGCTGGCAATAGGCCAGGGAGTTCACCTTGCGCGTCTTCTTGGCCCGCCGCTCCCATTTGTCGAAAGCCGCGTCGATGCCGCGCAGCACTGCCTCCAGCGGAATTCCCGCTTCCTTCCACGTCTCCATCAGGCACCAGTCCACCGGGGAGGTGGGAAGAATGCTCCCGCGCCGCCGCTGGTAATGCTCTTCTATGTCGGAAAAATATGTGAAGCGTTCCATGATTGAATGACGGCTTCCGTGTCCAGGTAGGTCCTACAAGCGTGCCACACCATCCAAAGCGGAATGAGCCTAAGCGCCGCGGGTGCCCCACCTTCGACGCGCGCTCTTTGCGCGGCTAAGGTGGGTCTGTTGACCTTGCCCTTGCGTTTGCTTTTCTAGCGCACTCCTCTTACTTGCCGCGCCCGTGGGCGGTGCGCTCCGGTTTGCGTTGCAAGTTGCGCTCCCAGACGATCCGCAACCCCGTCAGCGTCAGCGCGTCGTCAATCTCGCCCAAAAAGCGCGAGCCGCTGGCGATGAACGGCGCGATGCCTCCCGTGGCAATCACCCGCACCGCTCCCAGCTCGCCCAGCATCCGCTCCAGAACTCCATCCACCAGCCCCACGTAGCCGTAAAACAGCCCCGACTGCAGCGAGTGCACCGTGTTGCTGCCAATCACATGCGGAGGCCGTTTGATCTCCACCCGCGGCAGCCGCGCCGCCCGCTCAAACAGAGCCTCGGCGGAGATCCCGATCCCCGGAGCGATCACCCCGCCCAGGTATTCTCCCCGCGCCGAAACCGCGTCGAACGTGGTCGCCGTGCCAAAGTCCACCACCACGCAGCTCGCCTTGCACTTCTCATAGGCGGCCACCGCGTTCACAATCCGGTCAGCTCCCACCTCGGCGGGATTGTCATAGTGCACCGGCAGCCCGGTCTTGATCCCAGGCTCGATGAACAGCGCCTTCAGGCCGAAGTAGCGCTCGCTCATCTGGCGCAGCAGGCGCTCCAGCGGCGGCACCACCGAGGCCACAATGATGCCGTGCACCGCGCTCAACTCCAGCTGCCGCATGGCGAACAGCTGCCGCAGCAGCACTCCGTATTCGTCCGCGGTCTGCTTTTGCGCGGTCGAAATCCTCCACTGCGCCGTCAGCTCCGGCCCGGCCGTCCCATCTTCCCGCATGGGAAACAGTCCGACCTCGGTCTCCGTGTTGCCCACATCCAGCACCAGCAGCATAGCGATCCATCATAGTACACAGCCGGGAACAGCTGGTCGTTCGCACTCTGTTTTCGACTGGCAGGTGCCAATGTCCCAGCCGTGAGAGCTGATTGCAGGGTTCCTCAGTTCGGGTACGGATATCCTTTTGCCAGTGCTGTTTCCAATGCAGCATCATGGCCGTAGATATCTCGATAGAAGTAAATATCTCCGGCCTCCCGCACCACGGCGGTCAGGTAAAAGATCACCACCGGTATCGGCTTCACCAGATTCACCGAGGTATTGTCGCGCCCCTCATGCATGGCGTGCTCCACCCGTTCCAGGGTCCAATCTGGGTTATCCCGTAGCAGCCACGCGGCCAGCACGGCAGGCTTCTGCAGATGGACGCAGCCATGGCTCAGAGCCCGCTGGTCCGAATCAAACATGTGTACGCCCTCCGGCGTGTCATGTAGATACACGTGGTGTTCGTTGGGGAAGATGACCTTCAGCAGGCCCAGTGCGTTATTGGGACCCGGCTTCTCGCGCACACCTAGTTTTCCCGAGCGGAGCTGCTGCAACACAGCATCGCTCACTCTGCCCGCCGTCACTGCCCCAGTAGCCTGGTTCACCACTTCCATGTTTTCGTCCTCGACATAGTTGCGGTCCGCTTCGATCTCAGGAATGATCTCCTCCCGAAGAATCCTGGGCGGAACGTTCCAGTAGGGGCGGAAGACGAGGTTTCGGATGGTATTTTCGAAAATCGGGGTCTGGAAATCGTAGGCGTCCCCGACGTTCACGTTCATCATCAATCCTGCCTGGCCGTTGCCGTTCATGGCGTATAAGCGAAATTCCGGGATGTTCACGATGATCGGCGGTTGCGGAAAGCTATAGCGCAGCCAGCGGTACCGTTCCATTGCGAGCCGCAATTGTTCGACGCGGTAACTCAACGGAACGTTCAACTGCCCCAGTGTTGCCTCGCCGATAATTCCGTCAGGCGTCAGTCCATGACGCGTTTGGAAGCGTTTGACGGCCGCCACCAGAGTTTCACCATAGATCTGCGGGTCCGCGGGAGCCGCCGTGCTCTGCGGCAGATCGCCAACCAGCCGAAGCAGTCTGGACAATCGGGCGACACCGTCATAGGTTGATCCAGGAGCCACCCCGCCCTTGGGAATGGACAGTTTCTCTCCGTCGTCCTGCTTTGCCAGATCCACATACTGCAGCAGTGCCTCACGCGTCCGTTTGTAAGCGGCAAAGGGCGGCTCGATCGCCGCCAGTTCCGATTTCACGTCGGTCCCACTGGCGAGCAGTTGCCGGACAAAGCGGGGCAGGTCCAGCTTTTTGTGCTCTACATCGAGGTAAAACTGGAGATGTTTCGGGTTGATTCTTCCAATTCGGACATTGGAGACGTAGCGCATCGTACAAATGGTGAGGCCGGCATCGAATCGCGCTTCATCCATCGGCGTATGCGGACCCGCCAGATGTGACAGTCGATCAGCCCATCGCGGGCCATCGTAATCCTCAGCCCGAAGACCTTCGCGATCAGCCTGCTGCAGGACGTCTATGATCTCCAGAGCCCGTGCCGTCGGTTCTCCGTTCCGAATCCATACCAGTGCGTATCCGGAGGGCCCATAGAAAGTTTCCACCTGAGCGCGGTAGTCGGAGAATACCGGCCAGCGAAGATCTTCCAGCCGGCCTGATAAGACAATTGCGCGCAGGGCAGCTGACGACTGACCGGGCTTTTGCGATGGAGTTGCTTTGCCATTGCCAGGCTTGGGCGGCGGCGCTGCTGTCTGTGCGCCAGAGATGGTTCCCAATGCCAAAGTCAAAAGAGATACCAAGGCGATCATGCGAGCAGTATTTCCGCGAAGCATGTCCATTCCCATCCCATATCAACTTCTAAAATTGAGAGCGGTTTCTTCCTGACGCACAATCCACCCCCACAAGGTACCAGAGTTTGGTGGCCAAGCCGGACTGGTTACGCTGGTTCACACACCTGTCTGAGCGCTTTCCAGAATGGTACAATCTAGGAAATCAAATCCCTGCGATCATCCATTTTAGTGCCATCCCGCGCACGGTTCCTGGTTTGCTGACGAACCGGCCGGCGTGCCATTCGAGTCGATAGGGATCGGCTCAGCTGCTAAGTTTTTTCGGAGATATTCCATATGCTCGACGGCAAGCAAATCACGGTTGTCTTACCGGCATATAACGCCGAAAAAACGCTCGAGTCCACGGTCGGCGAGATGCCCGATGTGGTTGACAAGGTGATCCTGGTTGACGACCACAGTTCCGACGGGACGGTAGCGCTGGCGCATAGCCTAGGCCTGGTCTGCTATGTCCATGATCGGAACTATGGCTATGGCCGGAACCAGCAGACCTGTTATCGCGAAGCTCTGGACGCCGGTGCGGATGTGGTCATCATGCTTCATCCGGACTACCAGTACACCCCGAAGCTCATTACCGCCATGGCCAGCATGGTCTCCTCGGGCGTGTATGACGCGGCTCTCGGATCCCGAATCATCGGCGGGATGGCTCTGCGTGGCGGAATGCCAATGTACAAGTACATCTCCAACCGCCTGCTGACCGCGTTTCAGAATTTGTTTCTCGGCGTGAAGCTCTCCGAGTACCACACCGGATACCGCGCATTCAGCCGCGAGCTATTGCTGAAACTGCCTCTGCTGGAAAATTCCAACGACTTCGTCTTCGATAACCAGATGCTCGCACAATGCGTTCACTTTGGTTTCCGCATCGGAGAGGTTTCCTGTCCCACGAAGTATTTCGCGGACGCCTCGTCCATCAATCTCCGCCGCAGCCTCGTGTATGGGCTCGGCGTGCTGCAAACCACCTTGCAGTTCGCGTTGCAGAAGTGGGGCCTCGCTCAGTTCCCATTCCTTGGGGACCGGGGACGCACGCTTCTGGCGGACGTAGAGGGATACTACTCACGCCACGCGGAAGCCGATCCTCAGCCAAAGGAACGGCTGTAATTGAGGACCATGACTTCGAAGTCACGCATCCCTGCCCTCCTGTGTGCCCTCGTTCTTCTTCTCTGCGCCCTGGCCGCCTATCCGGTGGCTGAAATCGGCATGAACGATGACTGGTCCTATATCAAATCGGCCCAGATCCTGGCCCAAACCGGTCACATCGTCTACAACGGTTGGGCCGCACCCATACTGGGCTGGCAGTTGTTTCTCGGAGCCCTCTTCGCCCGGCTCTTCGGCCCGTCGTTCACCGCAATTCGCGCCTCTACGCTGCTGGTGGCCCTGGCCACCGCCTACCTTACGCAGCGCACTTTGGTCCGCGCGGGGGTGAACTCGCGCAATGCCACCATCGGCACTCTGACCCTTGTTCTCAGTCCGCTCTTTCTGCCTCTGGCGGTCAGCTACATGAACGATATCCAGGGGCTCTTCTGTGTCGTGCTGTGTGTCTATGCCTGCCTGCGGGCGCTGCAAGCTCAGACCGACCGCTCCATGCTTGCGTGGCTGGCTTTTGCCGCTCTTTCCAACGCTCTGGACGGAAACGTGCGTCAGTTCGTCTGGCTCGGCGTGCTCGTCATGGTGCCCTGCGCAATCTGGCTCCTGCGGCGCCGCTCGCATGCCGTTGCCGTGGGCGGCCTGGTCTACCTTGTCTCCGTGCTCATCATCTACGGAACCCTTCGCTGGTTTAGCCACCAGCCCTACACGCACCGGACAGCGGGTTCTGTCCTGCCCGGCCAGTTCAGTCATCAAAATCTGAACTACCTCGCGGGACTGTGCTTCCGTGGCTTCTTCAGCTGCGCCATGTTCCTGCTGCCGATCCTGTTCGCCTTTATTCCGGCGCTCTGGCTCCGCAGCCGGCGGAGCCGCGCGGCGATCCTCTGCGGTGGCCTGCTTTGCGTTGCCGGCGGTCTCTTCCTGCAAACCAGGCAGATCTTCAATACATTGTTCATCCCGGTCGGCAACTACATCCTCCTGCAAGGCGGCTTTGCCGACATCGCGCTGTTCGGCAATGGCCGTGCCGTCTGGCTGGTGCGCGGCATCCGCCTCGCGGCCTTCGCCGCCATCGTGCTCGCACTGGCTTGCTTGGTCACCTTCCTGATCGCCAACCGGCGCCGGCCCGGCGCGTCGTCAGAGACTCCTCAACCCGTCTCCTGGCCCAGCCTGTTGGTTCTTCTCGCTCCCTTCGCCCTCGCCTATCTCGGCATGCTGCTTTTGCGCGGAGCCTTCGTCGGACTCTACGACCGCCACCTCATACTTCTTGTCTTCATCGCAGCGATCTTCCTCCTGCGATTCTTTCAGGATCGCGTTCAGCCCAACCTGCCGCGCGCCAGCCTGGTGCTTGTCGGGCTGTTCGCTCTCTACGCCGTCGCCGGCACCCACGACGTCTTTAGCGCGTATCGTGCCAGGATTGCCGCCATCGCCGAGCTTCGCGCCGCCGGCGTGCCCGATATCGCCATCGACGCCGGCATGGAACACGATCTTATGGTCCATATCGAACGCTTTGGTTACGTGAACAGCCCGGAAATAGCGCAGCCTGTGCCCGTCCAGTTCGCGGCACTTCCAGAGCCATGCCAGCCCAGATCGGCGGGACTGGCCCCGGAGATGGTCCCCGGCTATAAGTTGTCTTTCGATCCGAAAGCCTGCGGAGGACCCGCTGGCTTTGCTCCTGTCACCTACCGCGGCTGGCTGGGGATGTATTCGTCCACTCTGTACATCGACGACACGGCGAAGCTCATTTCCACCCAACGCTGAACACTGTCGCGGCGCTGCGTCACCGCACTCCCGCCGCCTCCAGCATCCCCGTAAACCGCGCATTGGCGTTTTCCAGCTCCAGGGTCAGCGCCGGGGACGCCACCGCCCCGACCTCCGAGTCAAGCCCCAGCCCATCCAGCTTCACCCGGTCTTTTTCCGTGGTCACAAATCCGTTGGCGTCATGCTGCCGGCCCAGCCGCTGCAGCAGCGCAATGTCCTTCGCGTTGTACCTGTGGTGGTCGCCAAACGCATACGTCCCCACCGGATAAACCCCTATATCGCTCAGCGACTGCCAGAACTGCCGCGGCTGCGCCAACCCGCAAAAAGCCAGGGGACGCGTCGGCACCGGTTCGTGCAGCACCAGCCGCCGCCGGATGTGCCACACGTTGGGCTCGGCCAGCAAGGCCGCCAAATCCTCCGGAGCCACCACCGCGCTGGCCCGCCCCAGCGCCGAAAGCGGCTCGCGCAGCCTGCCAAACGGCAGCAGGCTCGCCCGCAGGTCGCCATGCCCCAGCAGAACAATGTCAAAGTCGCGATGCAGCTGCCGGTGCTGGAAGCCGTCGTCCAGAATATGCACCCGC
This sequence comes from uncultured Acidobacteriota bacterium, assembly GCA_963742165.1. Taxonomy (GTDB): domain Bacteria; phylum Acidobacteriota; class Terriglobia; order Terriglobales; family Acidobacteriaceae; genus TOLSYN. The sequence continues at coordinate 464,561 of CAVUKX010000003.1, forward strand.
GTCCTGTGCACCTCCGGCCCCTGATCCGCCTCGGCCGCCAGCCCTGCCAGGTAGCGCTCTTCGCCCACATACACCGGAGCCGCCAGCGTCCGCGCCAGCAGCAGCGGCTCGTCCCCATAGCGCGACGCCGGGCCCGCCGGGTCCACCCGCAGCACTCCCTTCGAGCTTCGCCCATAGCCGCGCGAAAGCACGTCGTAGCCGATCCCCTGCGCCCGCAGCCACCGCCCCAGCGTCTGCACAAACGGAGTCTTGCCGCTGCCGCCCACGCTCAGGTTGCCCACGCTGATGACCGGCAGCCGCAGCCTCTGCACCGGCGCGCGCCCGCTGTCATAGCGCGCGTTGCGCGCCTTCACCAGTTGCGCAAACGTCCAAGTCAGCGGATCGGCGATCATGCTCCCTCACTCTGCATTAGTCGCATCAGCCGCTCCACCGTGCGAGCCGTCGCTCCCCGCTCCTCCATCAGCACCTGCTGCGCCCGCTGCCCCAGAGCTTCGCGCTCCGCGGCATCCCGCAGCAGAAGCACAAATGTAATGCCCAGGTTTTTCGTAGTGCAGCGCACCACCGCCCGCCGATTCTCAAAGCACGCAACCACGTCGCGAAAGTTTTCCGTATGCGGCCCAACCAGAATCGGCCGCCCAAAAAACGCCGGCTCCAGAATATTGTGCCCGCCACGAGCCACCAGCGAGCCGCCCACGAACGCCAGGTTGGCATAGCGGTACATCGCCGCCAGCTCGCCCAGCGTGTCCAGCAGTACCACCTGCCCGCCCAGGCCCGCAGCCAGCTCTTCCCAACCCAACGCCGAGCGCCGCACCCAGCGGAAGCGTTTTTCGCTCAACAGCCGCGCCACGGCCTCAAAGCGTTCCCGGTGACGCGGCGCCAGCACCAGCACTGCCGCCGGATACTCTCCCACGAGCATCTGGAACGCCTGCAACACGTACTGCTCTTCGTCTTCCACGGTGCTGCCCGCCACCACAATCGGCCCGCCCGTCGCCAGCAGACGCACGCCCAACGTGGTGACGGCCTCCGTCTCCACCGGCGGACACGCGTCGAACTTCAAATTTCCCGTGATTTCCACCCGCCCGGCCGCGGCGCCCACCTCGCGTAGACGCTCCGCATCCATCTCGCTCTGCGCCAAAAATAAATCTACCGGCCCCAACACCGTGCGCAACAATCCCCGCCACCGCCGGTAGCGCGGCAGCGAGCGGTCGCTGATGCGCGCATTCACCACCGCCAGCCGCGCCCCGCTGGCCCGCGCCAGCCGCAAAAAATTGGGCCAGAACTCGGTCTCCGCCAGCACTACCAGCCGCGGCCGCAGCGCCCGCAGATACGGACGTATGCACACCCCAAAATCCAGCGGGAAGTAAAACACATTCGCTTCGCCGAACTTGTCTCGCGCCAGCCGCTGTCCGGTGTGGGTCGTGGTCGAAACCGCTACCCGGAACCCCTGCGCCCGCATCTCTGCCACCAGCGGCGCAATCGCCAGCACCTCACCCACGCTCACCGCATGGACCCAAACAACCGGCAGCCCATCGCCCGCGCCTGCTCGAATCCGCGCCGGAACCAGTCCCAGCCGCTCGCCCAGCCCGGCCCGGTATTTGCCCAGCCTCAGCATCTGCACCACCCACCAGGGCAGTGTCAGCAGCAGCAGCAGAGCCAGCGTCGCGCTGTAGAGAAAGTACACGCCAGCCATTGTAGATGGGCGAGGCAGAGTAGCGCGCAGGAAAAGCCCCATTCCCAGATCTGCCCACCTCTAGTTACTTCGGTACCGCCGCACCGCTCGGAATCCCAACCTTCGCCGATACGGTAAGCTCATAATGTGCATTGTGGCGTTCTGCATCTTCCCCGGTGCCGGACACCGCATCCACGGCCAACGGACTGCAGAGCTCCGGCGCCTCTGGCGCCATTCCGCTACCCGGAAGTCGTGGCAGGGTTGCATGTGCGTTTGAGAGGTTGATGGATGACTCCGTCCGGGCTGCCGACTTACGAGCGGACTTCGCTTGGCGAAACGCTGGGCCGGGTCAACCAGGCCATTATCCGTGCGCCGTCCCGCCAGGCGCTGTTCTCCGACCTCTGCCGCGTCCTCGTCGAGTCCAGCCACTTCGGCATGGCACGGATCGATTGGCTGGATTCCGCCTCCAGCCAACTACTGCCGACTGCCCAAGCGGGCGACGCGGACGAAGAGCGCGTCCGCCGTTGCGGGCAAAGGGTGACTGAGTCGGGGACACCTTATCTCTGCCATGACGGCGCCTGTGCCGCCTACCCCGTTCGTCTTCAAAACCAGCTCTGCGCCGTGCTCACGGTCGCCGCCGCCGAGTCCCGTTCATGGACCGGCGCCCAAGCCGCCTTCCTCGAAGATGTCGCGCTGAACCTCTCCTTCGCGCTGGATAAATTCACTTCCGCACACCATATCCGGGAAGTGGAGGATGCCCTGTACGAGGGTCAGCAACTGCTGCAATCGGTTCTGCAAAGTGGACTGGACGGCTTCTACCTGGTGGATACTTGCGGCAGGTTTTTGCAGGTCAATGACGCCTATTGCGCCATCTCCGGCTACTCCCGCGAAGAGCTGCTGCAGATGTCCGTCGCGAACGTGGAAGCCTCCGAGAGCGCGCAGGATGTCGCGGCCCATATCGAAAACATCGTCAGCCGGGGAACGGACCGCTTCGAGTCGCGCCACCGCCGCAAGGACGGGCAGATTATCGACATCGAGACCAGCGTCAACTTCCAGGATTACGACGGCGGACGCTTCTTCTGTTTTCTGCGCGACGTAACCGGGCGCAAGCGGGCCGACCAGGCGTTGCGCCGGAGCGAGGAACATTTCCGCTCCTTATTCGAAAACATGTCGGAGGGATACGCCCACTGCAAGATGCTGTTTGACGATCGTGGCCGCCCCGAAGATTTTATCTACCTCAATGTCAACGACGCGTTCACCCGGCTGACTGGGTTAAACGGCGTGACAGGCCTGAAAGTCACGGAGGTGATTCCCGGATTTAAGGAACTGCAGCCGGAGTTGCTTGAAACCTATGGAAGAGTCTCGCTGACAGGGCAGCCGGAAAGCTTTGAGGCAGAACTGAAGCCGTTGGCGATGTGGTTCTCCATCTCGGTGTACAGCCTGGAAAAAGAACACTTCGTGGCTGTTTTCGATGTCATCACCGAGCGCAAGCGTGCCGAACTGGCGCTGCGCGAGAGCGAAGAACGCTTCCGCCTGGTCGTCGAGAGCTCGCCCGTGGGTATGTTCATCGTGACCGATGGAGTCCATCGCTATTTCAACCCTGCCGCCCTCGCCATGCTGGGCGCGGAAAACGCCAGCCAGGTCGTCGGTCGAGGCTACCTCGAAATAATGCATCCGGACAGCCATGCTTCTGTGATTGAGCGCGCCCGCATAGTGAGAGAAGAAAAGAAAACCGTACCCTTCATGGAAGAACGGTTACTTCGCCTGAATGGTACTACCGCCGACGCGGAGATTACCGCCGTACCGTTCGTCTTTGATGGACGCGATGGTGCGCTTGTCTTTCTCCGTGACATCACCGAGCGCAAGCGGGAAGAAGAGAAGAGGCGTGCGTTGGAGCAGCAGCTTCGCCAAGCCCAGAAGATGGAAGCCGTGGGACGCCTGGCCGGCGGCATTGCCCATGACTTCAACAACCTTCTCATGGTCATCCAGAGCTACACGGAAATGTTGCGGGACGGCCTTCCAGACGACAGCTCACGGCAGGACGCCGAGCAGATTCTCAAGGCCACGCACCGTGCCGCCAGCCTCACCGGCCAGATGCTGGCCTTCAGCCGCAAGCAGATCATCAACCCGGTCCGGCTCGACCTGAACGCTGTGATCGGTGAGACGGCGGCAATGTTGAAGCGGCTGATCGGCGAAGACATTGAAGTCCGGCTCTTGCTGGCAGCGTCGTGGCCGGTGGAAGCCGACTCGGATCAGATGGTTCAAGTTCTGATGAACCTGTGCGTCAACTCCCGCGATGCCATGACGGATGGCGGGACGCTCTCCATTGCCACCGAAAATATCACGGTGGGACCGGCACGCATTGCCGCCTGCCCTCACGCCGCGCCGGGAGAATACGTAAAACTCTCGGTCACCGATACCGGCAGCGGCATCAGCAAAGAGACGCAGGAGCAGATCTTCGAACCGTTCTTTACCACCAAGGAAGTCGGCAAAGGAACCGGGCTCGGACTCGCCATGGTCTATGGCATCGCCAAACAAAATGGCGGCTACGTGTGGGTTGAGAGTGAGCCGGCCCACGGTGCCTGTTTCTCCATTTGCCTGCCCCGGGCAGCCGGCGCCGCCTCCTCGTCCACATCGGCCAAAACCGAGGCCCAGCCACGAGGAACCGAGACCCTCCTGGTCGCCGAGGATGAAGTGTCCCTCCGGGTGGTGGTCTGTGGCTATCTGCGCAGCCTGGGATACACCGTTCTGGAGGCTGGCTCCGGCCAGCAGGCGCTGGCTGCAGCCAGCCAGCACGCAGAACAAATCGATCTCTTGATTACCGATGTCGTCATGCCGAAGATGAGCGGGCGGGAGATCTCGCAAACTCTCGAGAGCCTGCGCCCGGAGCTGAAAACCATCTACATGTCCGGCTACACCGACGATGCGGTCCTGCGCCACGGCATCCACAAACTCGGCGCAAGCTTCCTGCAAAAGCCGTTCAGCCTCGCCACGCTGGCACGCAGAGTCCGCGACGTTCTGGAAAACAAAGCGGTGCGATAGAGCGATTTCCGAAAAGCCGCATCCCGCAACAACAGCCGGGTGCCCCAGGTTCCGCGCCCCGTCTTTGGGGCGCTAACCTGGGAGAGCAGGACACCTCAACTCGGCAATCGCATTTAAGCCAAGCGCGCCTCACTCCCCAATCTTCCGCTCCGCCTGCAGCTCTTCCTTTAAATGCACTCCGCTGGTGCGCTTCCGCAGCATCTCTTCCACCAGCTTCAAGATCCGCGCCGCGGCCGCAGCCGTCCCCACTCCTTTGGCGTGAATGTTCGAGACCAGATTGCGCTGCGCGTCGCTATGCCCCGCCCGCGGACGGTACGCCAGATACGCCGAAAGACTCTCCGCCGTGGCCAGTCCCGGGCGCTCGCCCACCAGCAGCACCACCGCCTCCGGCCTCAGCAGCTCGCCGATTTCGTTCATCACTCCCACCCGGCAGTGCCGGACCGCGAACGGCCGCCCGACGCGCCAGCCGCGCTCGCCCGCCCCCTGCATCAGCGGCGGCAGCAGGGCCGGAACCTGCGCTGCAACCGCCTTCACCGAGAGTCCGTCGCCGATGGCAATCTGCAGCTCGCAGCCCGCCGGACATTGCTCTCCAATCGCTCTCCGCGCCGCCTCGTCAAAGCGTCTCCCCAGCTCCGGACGCAGCAGGTATTCGGCCTTCGAGCTCGCCTCCGTCGATACCTCGAAGATTTCCCAGCGCGACAGAAATTCCTGCCCGAAGTGTGCGATCAAGTCCAGCTCCGCCTGCACCGCATCGCGCGCCGCCGCGTGGTCGGCCCGCAGTTGCAGCTGCGTTGCCGTGCGGTAGGACGCACCGCTCCGTCCCTCCATCAGCCGCGCCGGCGTCCGCTCGCGGATTCGCTCCTCCAGCTCCCGCCACTCCGCGTCCTTGCGGATATTATTCGTCGCAACAACCATCTTCGGCTCATCCGCCATGGCCGGTCGCACCTTTCAGCGCCAGCTCCAGCCCGCTGGCGAGCTTCCGTTGAATCTCCCCGCTCTCGGCTGCGGGCTCCAGCCCGTCGAAAATCCCCATCCTCTGCAGCCAGCCCAAAAACTCCGGCGCCGGACGCAGCCCGAAGAGCTTCCTTACGGCCAGTGCATCGTGAAAGCTGGTCGATTGATAATTCAGCATCACGTCGTCCGAGCAGGCCACACCCATAAAGTAATTGCACCCCGCCGCTGCCAGCAGCAGCATCAAATTGTCCGCCGAATTCTGGTCGGCCTCGGCATGGTTGGTGTAACAAACATCGCAGCCCATCGGCAGTCCCAGCAGCTTGCCCATAAAGTGGTCTTCCAGCCCGGCGCGGACGATCTGCCGCTCGTCATACAAATACTCCGGCCCAATAAATCCCACCACCGTATTCACCAGGAACGGATCGAAGGCCCGCGCCACTCCATACGCCCGCGCCTCCAGCGTCAGCTGGTCCACCCCATGATGCGCCCCCGCCGAAAGCGCGCTTCCCTGCCCAGTCTCGAAGTACATCACTTGCTCGCCCACCCACTGCACGTTGCCGGGTGCCCCAGGTTCCGCGCCGCGCTCTTTCGCGGCGCTAACCTGGGAAACCAGTGTCTTGCCCGAGCGCCGCCCATGCGCTTCCATCACCCGCTCGCGTCCCTCCCGCAGCATTGCCAGCGAAATCCCAAAGCTGCGGTTCGCCATCTCGGTTCCGGCCACCGACTGGAACAGCAGGTCCACCGGCGCGCCCGCCTCCATCGCCGCCAATTGCGTCGTCATGTGCGCCAGGCAGCAGGCCTGCGTCGGAATCCCGTACCGATCGATCAGCCCGTCGAGCGCCCGCAAAATCGACCCCACGCTCTCCACCGAATCCGTCGCCGGATTCACTCCGATGACCGCATCCCCGCAGCCGTAGAACAGCCCCTCCACCGCCGCCAGCAAAATCCCGCCTATGTCGTCTGCCGGATGATTCGGCTGCAGCCGTATCCCCAGCACGCCGCGCTCGCCCATGGTGTTGCGGCAGCGCGTCACGTTGCGAATCTTCGAAGCCGCCAGCGCCAGGTCGCGGTTGCTCATCAGCTTGGTCACCGCCGCCGCCATCTCCGGCGTAACGCCCCAGCGCAGTGCCCGCAGCGTAGCCTCGTCCGTCGTCTCATGCAGCAGAAACTCCCGGAACTCGCCCACCGTCAAATCCGCCACCGGCTGGAACGCCTCCTCATCCCAGCGATCCTGAATCAGCCGCGTCACCTCATCCTCATCCGCGGCAATCAGAGGCTGCGCCGCAATCGTCCGCAGAGGCACATCGGCCAGCGTGCTCTTGGCCGCCACCCGCTCCTGCTCGCTGCGCGCCGCAATCCCCGCCAGCCGGTCGCCGGACTTCTCCTCGTTTGCCTTGGCAAACACCTCGCGCAGCCCCGAAAACTCAAATCGCTCCGCCATCTTCGTCCTCGTCTGCGCCTCTTATACTCGGATGCCGTCCAACAAGCAAAAAGTCTTCCCACATCGTCACGCCTCGTCGGGTGCCTGTAGATAATCAAGAGCCGGGTGCCCCACCTTCGACGCGCGTTCCTTGCGCGGCTAAGGTGGGAAGCAACTCGCCCGCATCTCCGGCGCCTTTGCAGTTTCTCCCGGGTGGCCCACATCTGCGTCGTTCCTTTCGACGCAAATGTGGGAAAGCAATGCCGCTCATACCGGCGACGCTCCTGCCGTTGTTGTTTCCTTCCGCCCTGACTCCACCTCTTCTGCCGTCAAAGTTTATAATCTGAGGTCATGATGGCGACCGCGGCGAATAAAACAGAGTCCAAGTACGAGACTGTCATCGGTCTCGAAGTGCACGTGCAGCTGCTCACCCAGACCAAGATCTTCTGCGGCTGTCCCAACGTCTTCGGTTCCGAGCCCAACAGCAACGTCTGCCCCGTCTGCCTCGGCATGCCCGGAGCCCTGCCCGTGCTCAACCGCCAGGCCGTCGAATTCGCCGTCAAGGCCTCGCAGGCGCTCAATCTGCGGGTCAACCACACCTCCATCTTCGCCCGCAAAAACTACTTCTATCCCGATCTCCCCAAGGGCTACCAGATCAGCCAGTTCGACAAGCCTCTCGCCGAGCACGGCTTCATCGAAGTCACCACCGCCGCGGGAGACAAGAAGCGCATCGGCATCACCCGCCTGCACCTCGAAGAGGACGCCGGCAAGTCCATGCATGAGGGCTTCGTGGACTCGGCCTTCAAAACCTACGTCGATCTCAACCGCAGCGGCACACCGCTGGCCGAAATCGTCTCCGAGCCCGAAATCAGCTCGCCTGACGAGGCCTACGAGTACCTCACCCGCCTCAAGGAAATAGTCCTCTACACCGGCGTCAGCGACTGCAACATGGAAGAGGGCTCGCTGCGCTGCGACGCGAATGTCTCCATCCGTCCCCGCGGACAGCAGACCCTCGGCACCAAGGTCGAGATCAAAAACGTAAACTCCTTCCGCTTCGTCAAGCAGGCCCTGGAATACGAAATCGAGCGCCAGGCCGAGGCTCTCGACTCCGGCGCCGTCATCGTGCAGGAGACGCGACTCTACAATCCCACGGAGGGCCGCACCTACCCCATGCGCTCCAAGGAGCGCGCCCACGACTACCGCTATTTCCCCGAGCCCGACCTGCTCCCGCTCATCGTCGATCAGCGCCGCCAGGACGCCATCCGCGCGACCCTCCCCGAGCTTCCAGAGGCCAAGCGCCAGCGACTGATCGCCGAATACGGACTCAGCGAAGGCGACGCCGCCACCCTCACCGCCACCCAGGCACGCGCCGCCCTGTTTGAGACCGAAGCCAAAAAAGCCAAGTCTCCCAAGCGCCTCGCCAACCTCGTCATCAGCGAACTGCAGGGACGACTGAAAGCCGCGGGCCTTGAACTGGAAGACTCGCCCATCACCATGGCTGGCGCGCGAGTCTCCGCCGACCTGCTCGAAGACGGCTCCATCAGCTCCAAAATCCTCAAGGAACTCTACGACCACGCTTTCGAGCAGAACGTGGATTTCCCCGTCATCTACGAAAAGGAAAAGCCGCAGCAGATCACCGACACCGCCGAGATCGAAAAGATGATCGACGAAGTCCTCGCCGCCAGCCCCAAACAGGTCGAGCAGTACCGCGCCGGCAAAACCACCATGATCGGCTTCTTCGTCGGTCAGGTCATGAAAGCCTCCAAAGGCAAAGCCAACCCCGCCGTCCTCAACGACCTGCTGGTGAAAAAACTCGGCTAGCTGGAATCATGCTGCGGGCCGGGTGGCCCATTCAAGCCATCTTTTGGCTTGAGTGGGGCAGTTGACCTTGTAGTGATTTAGGTTTTTGTTTTGGTTCTTTAAAGTGTCATCTTGAGCGCAGCGAAAGACCCCAGCGGCGCCCAAATATCGCGCTCCGCCACAGAGGCATTTCAACCACCCTCGGTGTGCCCCATCTCCGCCTGTGTCGCGACCGTCCCAAAAACGCGCCAACGTACCACGGAACTCCGAATCCCAGTTCGCCGCCCTATCTGGGCCGCGACTTCCGTTTTCCCCGCCCTTTGACCGCCATAGTAAACTTCAGTAGTTCCCATCTCATCCCCACCGGAGACCCACTGGCGATGCCGGCCCGCACTTCCACCCTCCCCGGATTCTGGCAACGCCACACGACACTGCTGCTGGGCGCGCTGCTGTTTGCCGCCACGCTCCTGCTCTATTTCCCCGCGCTCTCTCACCAGTTCATCAACCTGGATGACAACCACTACGTCACCGACAACCTGTATGTGACCGGCGGTCTGACGGCCGAAGGCGTCCACTGGGCCTTCCACACCTTCACCATGGGGAACTGGCATCCGCTGACCTGGCTCTCACACATGCTGGATTGCCAGCTCTTCGGGGTCCATCCGGCGGGACATCACGCAACGAGCGTTCTGCTGCACGCCCTCAACGCCCTGCTGCTCTTTCTGCTGCTGGCCCGCGCTACCGATGCCCCCGTGCGCAGTTTTCTGGTGGCCGCGCTGTTTGCCGTGCATCCGCTCAATGTGGAAAGCGTTGCGTGGATCGCCGAGCGCAAGACACTGCTCTGCACCCTGTTTTGCTTCCTCACCTTCGCGGCCTATGGATGGTATGCGCGCACCCAGAGCTTGCTGCGCTATCTCACCGTGCTCGCCTGCTTCCTCCTGGCGCTGATGGCCAAACCGATGGCGGTCACCCTGCCGGTTGCGCTGTTGCTCATCGACTACTGGCCGCTCGGGCGCTTCGGCAGCCCGGACGCTCCCGCCACGCGAAACGCCCAGATGGGGCTGGTCCTTGAGAAGCTGCCCCTTTTGCTCATCAGCCTGATCTTTTCCTATCTCGCCGTGCTCGCGCAGCACTCCACTCATGCCCTGGTGGTCACGCTGCCGCTGCCGCTGCGCCTGCGCAATGCTGCCATGGCCTACGCAGCCTACATCGGGAAAGCGTTCTGGCCTGCGCGCCTCTCAATTTTCTATCCGTATCCCGAAGGCGGGCCTTCCTGGATGGCGTTGGGCTTGGCCCTGTTGCTGCTAGCGGCGGTCACCGTGCTCGCGCTCAGGCTTCGCCGCCGGCCTTACCTGGCGGCCGGATGGTTCTTTTTCCTTGTCTCCCTCCTTCCTGTCATCGGCCTCGTCCAGGTGGGCAATCAGGCCATGGCGGACCGTTATGCCTACACTCCGCTCATCGGTTTGTTCGTGATGGCGGTCTGGGGGTTGGACGCACTCCGCGAGCGGTTGCGCCTCTCCGCCGCGCCGGTGGTTTTGGCCTCGATCTGCGCCCTCGCCGCTCTGGCGGTTGCCACCCGCGTCACGCTCTCCTACTGGCAGGACAGCCGCACCCTCTTTACCCACGCCGAGCGAATGCTGAACAAGCCCGACGAACTCATCGAAGTCAACCTCGGCAATGCCTATGACTCGCTCAATCAGCCGGAGGAGGCGCTGCGCCACTACGAAATCGCCGAGGCCGTGAAGCCCTATTCCTACCTGGCGCGCTTCGACATCGGCACCTACCTGCTGCAGCACGGCCGTACCGCGGAGAGCATTCCGGAGTTCCAGGCCGCGATTCAGTACTCAACCAAGCCGGAGGTCACCGCCGCTGCCCAGGGCAACCTTGGTAACGCCTACCTGTTGCTGGGACAAGACGCACTGGCCGAGCCCGCCTTCGCCGAGGCGTTGCGCCTCTTCCCCAATTCCCCTCCGGCCCTGTTCGGCCATGGACAGGTGCTTCTGCACCTGAAGAAATACTCCGAGGCCGAGGCTGACTTTACGCAGGCTCTCCGCATCCAGCCCAGCCCCGAACTCTTCCTCATGCTGGGTATGGCACTGGAAGGCGAACAGAAGTTCGACCTTGCCCTCCAGGCCTACCAACGCGCGCTCCAGTACGACCCCGGGATGACTCTGGCGCAAACCCGGATCGCTGCCCTGGAGAAGCGCAACGCGCCCGCCGCCCAAGCGGCACGTTGACCCGGCCCGCAGCCGCCCATTTCTCAAACCGCGCCCTGCGAAACCTTGCTTCATATCTCGCTCTGCTAAACTTGATTGTTCTAGTTCGAGGACTTTTTTTCCCTATGCCGCACGAATTGTCAAAGGCCTACGATCCCGCTGAAATCGAACAGCGCTGGGCCGAATATTGGATCGCCGAAAATCTCTTCCATGCCGCCACGCCCAGCGATGGCGCCAATGTCTTTTCCATCCTGCTGCCGCCGCCCAACGTCACCGGCCGCCTGCACATGGGACACATGCTCAACCACACCGAAATGGACATCCTGGCCCGCTGGCAGCGCATGCTGGGCAAAGACGCCATGTGGCTTCCCGGCACCGATCACGCCGGCATCGCCACCCAGATGATGGTCGAGCGCCAGCTCGCCAGCGAGGGCATCAAGCGCCAGGAACTGGGCCGCGAAGCCTTCCTCAAGCGCGTCTGGCAGTGGAAGGAGCAATACGGCGGATACATCCTCGACCAGATGAAGCGCCTGGGCGACTCCGTCGATTGGTCGCGCCAGTTCTTCACCATGGACGAGCATCTCTCCCGCGCCGTCCGCGAAGCCTTTGTGCGCTTCTGGGAACAGGGCCTGATCTACCGCGGAACCTACATCGTCAACTGGTGTCCGCGCTGCATGACCGCACTCAGCGATCTTGAAGTTGTGCACGACGAAACCCACGGCAAGCTCTGGGAGCTGCGCTATCCCGTCGTCGGCCTGGACGGCGAATTAAGCCGCGAATCCATCGTCGTCGCCACTACCCGTCCCGAGACGATGCTGGGCGACACCGCCGTCGCCGTCAATCCGCGCGATGAGCGCTACGCGCATCTCCACGGCCGCAAGGTCAAGCTGCCGCTGGTCGGCCGCGAGATTCCCATCATCTTCGACGAGCTGGCCCAGCCCGAGTTCGGCACCGGGGCCGTCAAGGTCACGCCCGCCCACGATCCCAATGACTTCGAGGCCGGCAAGCGCCACAATCTCGAAGAGCTGGTCATCATGGACGAGACCGCGCACATGAACGCCAACGCCGGTGTTTACGCGGGCCTGGAGCGGTACGCGGCGCGCGAGCGCGTGGTCGCCGACCTGGAAGCCGCCGGAGCGCTGGTCAGCGTCAAGGACTACCTCGTTCCGCTCGGCAAGTGCGACCGCTGCAAAACCGTGGTCGAGCCGCGCATCTCCACCCAGTGGTTTCTTGCGGTCAACAAGCCCACCAACGATGGCCGCCCTTCGCTCGCGCAAGTTGCGCAAGAGGTGGTCAACGACGGCCGCATCCGCTTTACTCCGGAGAATTACAAGGCCATCTACCTGCAGTGGATGGAGAACATCCATGACTGGTGCATCTCGCGCCAACTCTGGTGGGGACACCGCATTCCGGCCTGGCACTGCGCCGTCTGCCAGGGCATCACCGTTGCGCGCACCGCTCCCGCCCAGTGCGTCCACTGCGGCAGCGCCGATCTCAAGCAGGATCCCGACGTCCTCGACACCTGGTTCAGCTCCGGCCTGCTTCCGTTCTCGGCGCTCGGCTGGCCGGACAAGACCGCCGACTGCGACGCCTTCTATCCCACGTCAACTCTGGTCACAGGCTTCGACATTCTCTTCTTCTGGGTCGCCCGCATGATCATGCTGGGCTGCCACCTGATGGACGAGCAGAAGACCGACAAGCGCGACATCGTGCCCTTCCGCGAGGTGTACATCCACTCCCTGGTGCGCGACGCCGACCGCCAGAAGATGTCCAAGACCAAGGGCAACGTGGTCGATCCCATCGGCGTCATCGAAAAGTTCGGCACCGACGCGGCGCGCTTCACCCTCGCGGCCATGGCCGCGCCCGGCACCGACATCGCCTTCAGCGAGAGCCGCACCGAAAGCTATCGCGCTTTCGCCAACAAGATCTGGAACGCCGCCCGCTTCCTCTTCATGAATGTCGATCGCGCGGCGGAGCAGAACGTCTGGTCGCTCGAGGAGTTTAACGCCGATACCACTCCGCACATCGTGATCCACAAGACCGTCGAGTCATCCCACTCGCTCGGTTTGCACGGCTTTATTCCCGCAACTCTCGAAGACCGTTGGATTCTTTCGCGCTTCAATCGCGTGGCCGGCGAAGTCTCTGCGGCGCTCCGCGAATATCGCTTCCACGAAGCGGCGCACGTGGTCTATCACTTCTTCTGGGGCGAGTATTGCGACTGGTATGTCGAGTTGCTCAAGCCGCGCCTGCTCTCCACGGAGCGCGAGCAAGCCCGCGCCGCTTTTGCCAACATCGTGCGCGTCTTTGAAGGCGCGCTGCGCCTGCTTGCGCCCTTCATGCCCTTCATCACCGAAGAGATCTGGCACGCGATTTACGATGGGCACCCGCCGCTGAAATCCATCGCGCTGGCCGCCTATCCGGAGACCGACGAAGCGCAGTTGGACTCCGATGCCGAACGCGACATGGCGATCCTGCAGGACCTGATCGTTTCGGTGCGCAACATCCGCGCCGAACTGAAGGTGCCGCTCAAAGAGAAACTTCCCATCGAGATCTTCGCCACCAGCGAGGTTCGCGCCATCATCGAGGCCAACACCTCTGCCATCGAGCAGCTGGCCAATGTTTCCGCACTCGCGTTTGTGGACGAGTCTCTCGCCAAGTCCACCAACTCGCGCGTCCACCGCCCGCTTCGAGGCGCGCCTGGTCTACGAGCAGAAGATCGACTTCGCTGCCGAGATCGCGCGCGACACGAAAGAGTTGGAGAAACTTGAGGCGGAGTATCAGCGCAACAGCAACCAACTCAGCAATGCGGGGTTCCTATCCAAGGCTCCGGCGCACGTCGTCGCAGGCTTGAAGACGCGTCGCGCCGAGTTAGAATCATTGATTGAAACTAAAAAAGTTCGGATCGCCGAGTTGCGCCGAAAGATGACGGAAGGAAGCGGAAATGAATTGGAATAGCCGTAGAATCAGCGCCATCCTATCGAACGCATTGCTGGAGGACCAGGCCACGCGCGACTCGACAACTCTGGCCACCATCGAGCCGCACCAGAGAGCCACCGCCACCATCGTGGCAAAAGAAGATTGCGTGCTTGCCGGCATCGGGGCGATCCAGCGGGTGTTTGAACTGTTCGCCGAGCTGGAGGGCGAGTCGCACGCCTATTCCGAGCTGACCTCTTCCAAAGAAGTCTTCGACGGCGTGCGTCTGCAAAAAGGCCAGGCCATCGCCTCCATCTGGCATCAACGCGCGCGCGCTGCTGAGCTGCGAGCGGCTCATCCTGAACCTGCTGCAACGCCTGAGCGGCATCGCCACCGTGACCTCCAAATACGTGGAAGCCATCGACGGAACCGGCGCCAAGATTCTGGATACCCGCAAGACCGCGCCGGGCCTTCGCCTGCTGGAAAAATATGCGGTCCGCTGCGGCGGCGGCTTCAACCATCGCATCGATCTCTCCGACGGAATCCTGGTCAAGAACAACCACATCGACATCGCCGGCAGCGTGCGCGTTGCCGTGGAGCGCGCACTGGCAAACCGCAAGGGCGAGCAGATGATCGAGGTGGAGGTGCGCAACATGCAGGAGCTGGATGGCGCGCTGAAGTATGGCGCCGAATCCATCCTGCTCGATAACCTGACCGTAGCCCAGACCCGCGAGGCCGTGGCGCGCATCCGTCAGGAGGCGCGTTCCATGCGCATCGAATCCTCCGGCGGCATCACCCTCGACAATGTCCGGCAGTATGCCGACTCCGGCGTGGACTTCATCTCCGTCGGTGCGCTCACGCACTCGGTCAAGGCCGTGGATTTATCCATGAAGATGCATCCCGCATAGGCTTGCCGCGTTGCATCCGCTGGGCAAAAAGCTACGGGCACGGAATCATCCGTGCCCGTAGCTTTTGATTCGCACTGCGATCAATCGCGCCGGATCAGCTCGCGCACAATGGCCGCCACCAGTAAAGGCCGGAAGCGGTCAAAGACCCGCTCCACCGCCTTGTGAATCCGTTCGGCATCGTTCAAATCGTCCTCGGGCGGGGGAACGAACGCAGGCTCGTCCTCGACCTCGGCCCTGGCGTTTGCCAACTCCTCCGGCGTCGTCTCCAGCGGAGATGAAACCAGCTCCGGCTCTACCTCCGGCTCAGGCGGCAGCGGCGCAACCACAACCTCCTGCAACTCTGGTTCAACGGGCACAGGCACGGCGGCCGCTTCGATCGCCGGCTCTTCCGTCGCCTCCAGCGGCGCGGATTCCACCGCTGCAGCACCACCATAAGATTGCAGATAAGGCGCTGCTTCCGGCTGCTCGAACTCGGTTTCGGTGTGCGAATGACTGGCCTCGCCTACCTGCCGGACGGCCTGCATTTGCACCAGCAGAGCCTCGACCTTGGCCACTTCGGCCACCAGATCCGAACGCTCCGGCGAAGCCACCACGGGAGCCGGTATCTCTTTTTCTACCGGAGCTACCGGTTCTACCGGGGCTGCTTCCACGGGAGCTGCCGCGACCGGAGTCTCGGGCTCTTCGGCAGGAGGCTGGGCGTCGAGCTGCCCCATCGACTGGCTGATCACATCGGGCCGCACCGTGTAGCTGTCGCCCAGAACCGAAGAAACGTCTTCCACCGGCGGCTGCTCGATTTCCACCGAAGGATCGCTCGACGCTGTGTAGTCCTCCAGCAGTGTCTCGCGCTCGAAGAGCGGATCCACGGCCGAGGCTGGCTCCGGTGCCTGCCATGCCTCCGGTCCGGGTGCTAGAGCCGCCGACGTATCCTGGAGGTCGCCCATCGCGATCTCCGGCTCCAACTCGATCTCGCCAAACTCCTGCTTCGAGCTCTCGCTCACGCTCGGCAGCGCTACCATCTCGGGCGCCGGAATCGAAATTGCGGGTTCCTCCAGCGGAAACGGCACATCAGAATTGAACAGATCTTCGAACGCCCGCCTTCTGGCTTCCTCTTCCCGGGTAACCGGCTCGTCCATCGCGGCCGTGAAATCTTCGCCGTCGGCAACACCGTCTTCCAGAAGAATGAGTTCAGGCAAGCCTCCGGCATCCGTTTCGGACGCCGCCACATCGGCTGGAGCCACCTGTTCCCGCACTTCCACCGGCGGTTCAAAGATCGGCTCCTCTTGCGGGGAGGAATCCGGCTCCGCCGCCGGAACCGCAGCATCGGCAACCTCTTTCAATGTTGCCGCTTCTTCGGATTCGGCAGGCGCTGCAATGATTGCGGCGGCTGGCTCTGCGGCCATGGCGGCCGGCTCAGGACTGGCCATCTGTGCATCTTCAGAGGCATCGTACGGCTTGACGATATGCGTGGTGATCGGCGCGGCCGCATCCGGCTCTATATGCCAGGATTCGACGGCTGCGCCGCCCTGGAAAGGTTCTGCGGAATCCTGCGCCGTCGCCTCGGACTCCAAATCGAATTCGCCAACTACCGATGGCTCAGCCTCTGCCGGAAGGTCCCACTCCACAGGCGTGGCTTCGGACACCGAGGCGCTGAACGGCGTATGCCCGGCATCTGGATTGAACACCAGGCTCTCGGGCCCCGGCTCTTCCGCAACCAGGGACTCGACGGCAGCAACGCCTGCGCCAGGATTCTCCAGAGCCGATGGCGCTGCATTCCCGGCCGCCGCGGATTCAACCTGGGCGAACAGCGGTTCGTCCGAGCCGCCCGCAGGAATCTCGGCCAGCGCCGCACTCAGCGGCTTCTCATCGGTGACTGCGAAGTCTTCCTGAATCGGAGCGGCAATATGGGCCGGCGGAGGCTCTTCCGCGGAGTAAACCACCTCCGCGCGCTTCACGCCGATCAGGCTGCGCACGGCGGCGATCAGTTCGGCGGCGGCAAACGGCTTCACGATGACTGCGTTGGAGCCGACCTGTTTGCCATCTCCCGGACGATACGGCTCCAGCTTTCCAACCGTCAGGATGACCGGAAGTTCGGCTGTGGCAGCCTTGGCACGCAGACGCTCGCAGATCTCCAGCCCCGTGTATCCGGGCATGAAGATGTCGAGAATCGCAATGTCTGGCATGGTGTCGGCAATTTTGCGCAGCGCCTCCAGGCCATTGCTGACCGTCAGTACGTCATAGCCGGCATCAATGAGGATTTTCTTGCCCATGTTCTGGGCTGGTACGCTGTCGTCGGCAAGCAGTACTTTGTAGGCCACGGAATGGATCCTGATCAGGGAAAAAGTTGGGATGAACTGGTCTCAAGTTAGCGCGTTCGCAGGGCGAGGTCAAATGAAACGGGGCTTTCACCCGACCGATGGGGCAGAACAAAGCCCGTCCAATGGTAACCACCGGACAGGCCGATTCTCGCTTCCGGACAGTGGCTAGAAGGGAAGTGGAATATGTAAATGGCGCTTCTTCTTAGCCTTATGGCTGCTGGAAGCGTTCTTGGCGTCGTCCTTCTCGTTCGGAGCCGGGGTCAAACTCGAAGCAGCCGTTTCACTGGTCGAGCTCGATGCCGCCTCGTTGAGTTGGGCGGGCGCCTCCGACGGAACGTCGCTGGCATTGACCGCCGCGACCGGCGAGTGCGGCGCCGACTCCATGGACGGCACCGGCCCGTTTGCGCCCACCGCCGCCACCGTTACTTTTCCACTGCCGTTTTTGGCCTCCGCCTCGGACTTCACGATGGAATCGATTTCGTGCGCCAGCTTGGGCGCATCCGTCTGCGCCGGGTCCGTCATGCTGGGCATGCCCACCCGGGTCGCCTCGCTCAGGTCCGGACGCTTGCCCATGTTGGTCACAAAGCGCTCGTAGTGGGTGGTCGGCGTGCGGCTGGCCAGCTCCTTTTTGTTCAGCGCAATGGCGTCGGGCGTGGGCTCCGGCACCGGATGGTTGATGGCGGCAAGGCGCAGGCGCGCGTCCTTGTAACGCGGCATCGCCGGGTAGCGGGTCACGATCCGGCTGTAGGCCCCGGCCGCCTTGTCCATGTAATCCTTGGCCAGGTGCTGCTTGGCTGCCTCGGAGAGGCTGGTGGCGCGGGTGCGGTCCACCTCCTGCTCATAGGCCTGGCCCAGCAGAAACAGCGCTTCATCGGCCCCGCTGTAGAGCGGATAGGTATCGGTGAGCGTCTTGCCGCGGGCAATCGAGGCCAGCAGCGACCCGCGCAGAAAGTAGAAGTGCTGGATGCGGAACTCGCGTTCGGCCAGCACCTCCTGCACTTCCAGCAGACGCTGCCGCGCGGTGTCAGCCAGTTTGCTGTCCGGATACTGCATCAGCAGCTGGCGGTATTCTTCCTCGGCCCGGCGGGCGTGAGTGTAATCGCGGTCCGGCTTCCCCATCTGCCGGTAATGAATCTCGGCGATCTTCAGCTGCGCCTCGGCCGCCTCCGGCATGTTGGGGAAAAACGTAATGAAATCCCGGAACTCGGTCTCCGCCTGCGCCAGTGCGGCGGTGGAGCCGTCCTGATACCAGGATTCGGCCACCGTCAGCTTGGCGCGGGCCACATACTCGGAGTCCGGATAGGCATTGATCAGCGTCTGCAGGGTCAGGCGCGCCGTGTCGTACTGTTTCTTGTTCATCGCTTCCGTGGCGCGGTCGAACAGCACCTTATCCGGCTGCTTGGAGTTGACATGAGCCAGCGGGTTGGCGGCCTTCTGGTTCTTGCAGGCCACCCAGGTCAGCAGGCTCGTGGCCAGCAGCAGGGCAGTGGAAACGCGACGAATCATGCCGGATACACCTCGGAAAATCTTTTGATAACTCTGCTAAGCCTTCTGCATGGTGGCCGAGCGGGCGGCCTGCAGAAGCTCTCGAACATTCTGGCCGGAGTCCCCGCGGCCAAAGATGGCATTGCCGGCAACCAGAATTTCGGCTCCAGCCTGCACCACTGCTCCTATGGTATCAAGAGCAATGCCGCCATCCACCTCAATACGGAAGCCCAGATGCCTCTCGGCCCGCAATTCCGCAAGATGGCGAATCTTGCCCAGCGTCCGGGGAATGAACTTCTGCCCCCCGAAGCCCGGATTCACCGACATCACCAGCACATAATCCACAATGTCCAGAATATCGGTCAGGGTGCCCACCGGCGTGGCGGGGTTGATGACCACCCCGGCCAGCGCGCCGCGCGAGCGGATGTGCTCCACCACGCGGTCCAGATGCACGCAGGCCTCCTGATGCACGCTGATCCAGCTGGCTCCCGCGTCCACAAAGGCCGGAATATAGTCGTCGGCGTTCTCGATCATCAGATGCACGTCGAGCGGCGCCGTCACATGCTTGCGCAGCGCGGCCACCACCGGAGGCCCGATGGTAATGTTCGGTACGAAGTGGCCGTCCATCACGTCCACATGCAGCACGGTAGCTCCCGCATCCAGCACGGGCTGCACCTGCTCGGCAAGGCGGGCGAAATCGGCCGACAAAATGGAAGGCGCCAGTTCGATCAAGGGATTCTCTCGTAGGTATACGCTGTGGAAATTTTAACACGAGCCCAACCTTGGTGCCCCATATCTGCCCGCCTTTGGCAGATGTGGGAGCCGACGCCCGGTGCCCCATATTTGCCCTCCGTTGGCAAATGTGGGATGAACAAAAAGTTTGGGGCTAGGTGCGCCATATCTGCCGAGCGCCCGCGGCCGGGCGGGTGCCCCATTCAAGCCCTTTTTTGGCTTGAGTGGGGTAGTTGACCTTGCCCTTGCTCTGTAGTTGACCTTGCCCTTGTTCTTGAGTCCCGCAGTCAACGAGGCTTCTCTCCGTGTTACGCTGCTCAAGATGCCGCTACTGGAAGCCGAACATCTCACCAAAGTCTTTGACACCGCCGACGCCTTCGGACGCTCCAACCAGAACCCCCTCCGCGCCGTCGATGACGTCTCCCTCACCATCGAACGCGGCGAAACCCTGGGCCTGGTCGGCGAATCCGGCTGCGGCAAAAGCACCCTGGGCCGCATGTTGTTGCGCCTCATCGAGCCCACCAGCGGAGTCGTCCGCTTCGATGGCGCCGACATCACCGCCATGCCTCCCCGCGCCCTGCGCGACACCCGGCGCAAGATGCAGATCATCTTCCAGGACCCCTTCGGCTCGCTCGACCCGCGCATGACCGTCGAGGAGATCGTCACCGAACCCATCGCCATCCACGAAGACGTCGGCAAGGCCATCCTCCGCCAGCACGCCTCCGAGTTGATGGGCGCCGTCGGGCTCGAAGTCAGCGCCCTGGCCCGCTTCCCCCACGAGTTCAGCGGAGGCCAGCGCCAGCGCATCGGAATCGCCCGCGCCCTCGCCCTGCGTCCCCACTTCATCGTCGCCGACGAGGCCGTCAGCGCCCTCGACGTCAGCGTCGCCGCCCAGATCGTAAACCTGCTCAAGCAACTGCAAAAAGAGTTCCACCTGACCTACCTGTTCATCTCCCACTCCATGCCCGTGGTGCGCTACCTCTCCACCCGCATCGCCGTCATGCGCGGCGGCAAAATCGTCGAAATCGGCGACGCCGAACAAATCACCAGCGCGCCAAGGCATGAGTACACGAAGGAGTTGTTGAGAGCCGTCGAGGAGTAGCTTAGGACGAGACATCATGACCCTTGGAAATCCCAAATACGATGTGGCGATCTCCTTTCTCACGGAAGATCTTGCCCTCGCCAGTGCCCTACACGACAAACTCTGCGAAGGACTCGACGTATTCTTTTTTCCAGGCAGACAGGAAGTCCTTGCCGGAACTGACGGATTGGAGTCTATGCGTGAGCCGTTCCTTCAGTCACGCATTAACCTCGTAGTCTACCGCGAGCAGTGGGGACAGACTCCATGGACTCGCGTCGAGGCAGCGGCGATCAAGGACGCATGTCTTGAAAACGGATTTGAAAACCTATTCTTCTTGGTGGTGGACTCAACAAATGTTTTTCCCAAGTGGCTGCCTCGCACTCATGTGCGTTTCAACTACAAGGATTTCAGTCTAGAGCAGGCGATTGGAGCGATTAAGGCGCGTGTGCAAGAACGTGGAGGGCAATTTAAGCCACTTACCGCAATGCGCCGAGCCGAAATTTATAAGGCGGACGAGGAGTTCAGATTAGAAAAGTTAGGTATGAGTTCGGCCGAAGGCATGCATAAGATTTTCGAAAATGTAGTTCTGCTCTTCGGAACGATTGAGCAACTCTGCCTGGAGATAAACGCACAAGGCCATATCCAGATCGAGTGCGGAAGTGCTGTGCGAGAACGAGACCGGACACAAACCTGTGTTATGACCGACAATCGCGTGGGCATTAACATTAACTGGTTTCAGCAGTACTCAAATCTATTGGACAACGCCTCCCTCTCGGTGCGGGAAGTGAACGGCGGCCTCATACTTCCCAAAGATTTCGGCTTACGCGTGTACTGGGAGGAGCCGAAGCTCATCCGGGAAACTAAGTACAAGCCACAACTATCCCGGACGGGCGAATACGGATGGGGCAAGGACGAAAAGTCCGACTTTCTCTCATCTCCAGTTTTAGCCGAGCGGTGCGTGATTCGGTTCATGGACATTGCGAAGCTGACATAGCGACGTAGTCCCAAAGCAGAGGCGTAGTTTCCAGAGGCTACACGCACGCGGATCGCTCAAAAACAGACCGTCTAGGCTAGTTCGAGCCGCTTTAGCTTCAACCGGTCAACGCGAACGCGGGCCAGATCATACTGCGCCTGCTGCACCAGCCAGCTTTCGGCGCTGCCGCCAAACACCTTGGACAGCCGGACGGCCATCTCGGGCGAGATGCCGCGCTTCCCGTTCACCAGCTCCGATAACGTCGTGCGCGTCACTCCCAGGGCGGCGGCGGCGCTCGTGATGCTCAAGCCCAGAGGCTCAATGCACTGGCGGAACACAAAACCTCCGGGGTGCGGGGGATTCTTCATCGGCCTGGCTCAGCCTCCTCTTGTACTCACGATCAGCCTCACTCGCCTGGACGATGTTTCGGAGTTTCGGGGTTTGCTTCTTTTACGGCCTCTGGCGCACGGCTCTCGGATGCCTGGCGAAGCGCGGCAGCGTCGGCGATGTCCTGCGGCCTACCCGCCGCCAGTTTTGCCGCGATTAAGTCCTCGCTGGAAATGAAGGGCGCCGTGAGGCCGCTTTGCGGATCGATCACGGATTCCACGCGATTCTGCCAGGCCCGGTCAAAATCAACCCCGGCGATCTCCGGAAGAATGTCCACCATGACGGGCGCGCGGCCCATGCGAAAAAACTCACCGCGCTTCACAAAATCTGCGGCTGTCAGTCCGGTGAGCGGCGCGCCGAATTTCTCTAACGCGGCATAGACCGCCTTGCCGTTGTCCGGGTCCGGTTGAATCAGCAGGTCGATGTCCTTGGTGGCGCGTGGCTGCGCGTGCAAGGACACCGCATACCCCCCGACGATCAAATACTTAACGTTCAGGGCGTTGAAGATGGACAAGAGTTCTTTGAAGTCGTCGTTCATCCGGGGCCGGTTCCTTCATCCGGTAAGCCGCAAGGGACATCTCCGCAACCGCTTTCATGCGCTCGTGCACCGGCAGACTTTGCCAGGCGCGATATTCGTCCGCCTTCATCTCGTCGAGGCTGGCATACCTGGAAATCGTCTTGTCCATACGCCAAGTTGTAGCACGTCCAAAGCTACGGTTCAATCCAGAAGGGGCAGGGCTGCCCGAGCGTGTCAGGAGCGCCCCGCCTATGCCGGCCCCGTCTCCGCGATCTCGTCCAGCACCTTGGCTTCGACGATCGGGTTTGCCTCCCCATCCGCGGTGGCAATCAATTCCTTCGGTACCAGCAGAATCAACGGCAGGATCAGCGCGTACACCGCAGTCGTGGCAATCACGCAGTACTGGAATCCATGCGTCGGGCTGCTGTTATAGATTTTTGAGCCCAACAGGTCGCCGCCGCGCGCCGATAGCGCAAAGACGCCGTCCACCAGCATCATCAAGGTTCCCTGCAGCCCCGGCGGGCACGACCGCATCGCCAGGTCGAAGTAGGAGGCCGTGGCCACGCCGCCCATCAGCCCGATCGGCACCGCCAGCACCAGCGCCAGATTTCCCGAGTGAATGAATGCCAGGGGAATCATCTGCGGCACGGCGACGATGGTTCCCCACCACAGCAGTTTTTTCAGCGGCACTTTTTTGCACAGAAAGCCGTACAGCAGAAACGTGGGGATGAACGCGGCCGCAAAGATTCCGTTGTAATAGGAGAACACCGCGTCGGAGGCATGCAGCTGGTTCGTCAGGTAGAACTGCAGCGGAGTGGCCGCGCCCGGCGCAAAGTTCCACAGAAAACAGATGAGCACCGCCGGATACACCGCCCGGTGCTTCACCAGGCGTTTTACGTTCCCAACGAAATTGGAGCTGCTGGCCTGCGGCCTGTCGTAGGCATGGCGAAAGACAGCACGCGGCTTCCACAGCCCGATGACGGCAATCAAGGCCGTGAATCCCGCCACCAGGAAGAACGTCTCGTTCGGGTTGAGATGTTCGGAGATGTAGCCGGAGGCAAACGCTCCCGCAATTACCGGGACGGAGCTGACCACGTTCCACAGCACGCTCAGCCGCCCGGACATCAGCAGTTCCTGGCCCACCAGGGCAATCAATCCCTGATAGGCTGCCGCGATGAAGCGCGACGCCAGCATCGCCGCCAGCATCCCGATCAGCAACCCGCGGTAGGACAGGCGCGATGTCGCCATCCAGATAAACGCCAGCACCGTCGCCGGTGCGAAGATCAGGAAGAAGCCCCGGTCCCGCAGCCCAAACGGGTTCCACTGGTCGCGCACCAGTCCAAAGGCAAAGGCAAAGTACACCGGAATGCCCGTAACCAGACGGAACACCGAGATCTGCGTTGCCGTGGCATGCAGCTGGTTCTTCAGCATGTACGACGTCTGGATATCGACCAGGTATCCGGCCGGCGTGGCCAGATACAGGAACAGGGTCAGCCAGCTGAAATAAAGGAAGGTCTGGTTGGTGTCGGCGGAGCCGTTGCGGCTGGAGTCGGTCGGCATGGTGGTT
Organism: uncultured Acidobacteriota bacterium; assembly: GCA_963742165.1. GTDB lineage: Bacteria > Acidobacteriota > Terriglobia > Terriglobales > Acidobacteriaceae > TOLSYN. The sequence continues at coordinate 488,540 of CAVUKX010000003.1, forward strand.
GATCTTACCAGCAAGTCCGGAATTGTTGCTTGTGTATCGCCGGTCGCTCGCGGGTAGCCCATTCAAGCCTGCATTTGGCTTCGGTGGGAAGTCTGACAGCGCTCATCTCCGCTACTTCTTCCCGTCCTTCTGCAGTTCCCGGTACACATCGCTCTTGCTGACGCCCATCTCCTTGGCCACCCGCTTCATGGCTTCTTTTTCGTCGATCTTTTCGGTCTTCATCAGCTCGCGGACGCGGGTGCGCGCGTTCTTCTGCGTTACCACGGGAACGCCGTGCGGCGGCTCCTCGGCGCGGCCCACCAGCAGCGTGATCTCGCCGCGAATCTCATCGCGCTTTTTGAAATCCTCCAGCACCTCGGCGGCCGCGGCGCGCACAAATTCTTCGTAGATCTTGGTGACCTCCCGCGCCACCACCACGCGGCGCTGCGGCCCCATCACCTCGGCAATGTCCTCCAGCGTGCCCAGCAGCCGGTGCGGCGCCTCGTAGAAGATCTGCGTCCACGGCGAGTGTTGAATTTCCTCCAGCAATTTGCGCCGCTGCCCCAGCTTGGAGGGCAGAAAGCCGTGGAAGACAAACGAATCCGTCGGCAGCCCGCTGGCCACCAGCGCGCACAAAAACGCCGACGCGCCCGGAATGGGCACCACCGGAACCTTGTGCCGGACGGCCAGCGACACCAGCCGGAAGCCCGGGTCGCTGACCCCCGGCATGCCCGCGTCGGTCACCAGCGCAATCGACTTCCCCTGCTCCAGGTGCATGATCAGCTCCGCCGCGCGGGTCAGCTCGTTGTGCTGGTGGTAGCTGATGGTGCGGGTTTCGATGCCGTAATGGTTCAGCAGCTTCATCGTCTGCCGCGTGTCCTCGCAGGCAATCAGGTCCACTTCCTTCAGGATGCGCAGGGCGCGCAGCGAAATGTCCTCGAGGTTGCCGATCGGGGTGCCGACCAGGTAGAGCGAAGTTTGGCTTGCGGATTGGATCGGGGACATGCTTTTCTCCAGGGCTGCGGCGCTGCCTTCGATGCTCGAAGCTGTTTCGCCTGCTCTAACTTGAACGATGCGCCAAACGCGAAGTGTACCAGAGGTTTGCGCCGCGCAATTGACCGTATAGCCCTGGGGAACCTAGAATCAAATGACAGAAAGAACCAGTGAACGCGCCGCGTCACCCTGTTCGCGGCCAAGCAAGCCGAAGGAATCATGCCTTTATACGAATACCTGTGCAGTGCCTGCGCCCATCGTTTTGAGCGCATCGTAAAATTTTCCGACCCTCCGATGAAGACCTGCCCGAAGTGCGGCAAGGAGACGGCCGAGCAGTTGATCTCCGCCCCCGCCATACAATTCAAGGGCTCCGGTTGGTATGTGAACGACTATGCCCGCAAGAGCCCCGCTTCTGCATCTTCGTCCGCCACCAAATCCGAAGGCAGCTCGGATTCGGCTTCGGCTTCGTCCAGCAAGGAGAGCAGCGGCAGCAGCAACACCGGCTCCAGCGCGCCGGCCAACTCCGGCAGCTCGGAGAAATCTTCCGGCAGCTCCTCCAGCAGCTCGGGCGGAGACTCGTCGAGCGGCAGCAGCACGAAGGACAGCAGCCGCAAAGAGCGGCCCAGGCGACAGCAAGTAGCCGAATCGGAAACTTTGCTTTAGACGCTTACCGCGCCCGCATCGCGCCCTCTGCGCTCGTTCCGATTCGGCTTCAGGCGGCTTTGCGCCGTGGCTTCACCGGAACCTTGGCTCCTGCCTTCCGCGCCTCCGACAGTCCAATTGCGATGGCCTGCTTTGGATTGCGGACCGTGGTGCCGCTTCGCCCGCTCTTGAGCTTCCCTTGCTTCATCTCCGCCATCTCTTCTCTCACGTATTCGCTGGCCACGGGACTGTACTTGCGACCGGTGGCCGGCCTCCGTGTCTTGGCCGACGTTTTCGCCGACGCCGGGCGCTTCGCCGCCTTCCGCGCCGCCGTGTGCCTGGTATTTGCCTTGGTGGTTGCCATATTCGTCTAGCCTCCTTCGCCTGTGTGAGACGCGGCGCAGGGCCAGCCGGGTTGTGCGGAGGGCAGGCTGAATCGTTATTACTTGTTGCAACATCTATTCCTGCAGAGGCCGGTGAAACCCGGCCCGGAGGTACAGATGATCACAGTGCGGCCCGCCAATCAGCGCGGACATTTCAATCACGGATGGCTCGACACCCATCACACTTTTTCATTCGCGGATTACCGCGACCCCGCGCACGTGCACTTCCGCGCCCTGCGGGTCATCAATGAAGATGTGGTCGCCCCCGGACGCGGCTTCGGCATGCATCCCCACGAGAACATGGAGATCATCACCTACGTTCTCAGCGGCGCTCTTGAGCACCGCGACAGCCTCGGCACCGGCGAAGTCATCCGTCCCGGCGACGGACAGCGCATGAGCGCCGGCTCGGGCATCCTGCACAGCGAGTTCAATCCTTCGCCGACGGAGCCCGTGCACCTGCTGCAGATCTGGATCTTTCCCGACAAAGACAAGATGGGCATCGCACCCAGCTACGAACAGAAGCCCTTCCCCGAGGCTGAAAAGCGCGGACAGTGGCGGCTCATCGCGTCGCCCACCGGAGAGCAGGGCTCGGTGACGATTCAATCCGACGCCAGCCTGCGGGTGACCAAACTCGCGCCGGGTGAAAGTCTTCCAGTCGCCTTGCGTCCAGGCCGCCATGCCTGGCTGCAGATGGCCAAAGGCGCAGCCACGCTCAACGGAACACCGCTCCATCAGGGAGACGGTGCGGCCATCAGCGGCGAGAGCGCTCTGACCCTGGTTGCCACCGAGGAAGCCGAGGCGCTGCTCTTCGATCTGGCTTGAGAGCCACTGTTTCGGTTTCCAAAGAAAGCGCCCTGAGCGTCTCAGGGCGTTTCTCATTTCGAGCACAGTCCGGCGTTATGCGACCGGCTGCGCCTCTTCCGGCTTGGGCGCTTCGGCCTCTTTGTGCTGCACCTCAAAGGTCAGCTTGCCGTCCTTGGAATCCACCACCACATGGTCGCCATGCAGCACCTCGCCGTCGAGAATCTTCATCGCCAGCGGGTCCTGGATCATGCGCTGGATGGCCCGCTTCAGCGGACGCGCACCGTAGGCCGGATCGTACCCGCTGGTGAACAGCGTGTGCTTGGCGGCCTCGGTGAGCTCCAGCGTAATCTTGCGGCCCGCCAGCAGTTGCTTCAAGTCCTCCAGGCGCAGATCCACGATCTTGGTCAGCTGCTCGGTTCCCAGCGGACGGAAGACCACGATGTCGTCGATGCGGTTGAGGAACTCCGGCTTGAAGTGCCCACGCAGCGCGGCCAGCACCTGCTCGCTGGCCCGGGCAAAGCGCTCCGGCGAACCCAGGTCTCCGGAGAGCGAGAGCGAACCGATGTTCGAGGTCATGATGAGGATCGTGTTCTTGAAATCCACCACCCGGCCCTTGCCGTCGGTCAGCCGGCCGTCGTCCATGATCTGCAAAAAGACGTTGAACACGTCCGGATTCGCCTTCTCGATCTCGTCAAACAGCAGCACCGAATACGGACGGCGGCGCACCGCCTCGGTCAGCTGTCCGCCCTCCTCGTAGCCCACGTATCCCGGGGGCGCACCGATCAGGCGCGAGACCGAGTGCTTCTCCATATATTCACTCATGTCGATGCGTACCATGGCGTGCTCATCGTCGAAGAGGAACTCCGCCAGCGCCCTGGCCAGCTCCGTCTTGCCCACACCCGTCGGCCCAAGAAAGATGAACGAGCCGATGGGACGCCGCGGGTCGCTCAGGCCCGCGCGCGAGCGGCGGATTGCGTTGGAAACTTTCTCCAGCGCCTCGTCCTGCCCAATCACCCGCTGCCGCAGACGCTGCTCCATCTGCACCAGCTTTTTCACCTCGCCTTCCAGCATCTTGGCCACCGGAATTCCCGTCCAGCGGCTCACAATGCGGGCAATGTCTTCTTCGTCCACCTCTTCCTTCAACATGCGCGACGGATTTTTTTCCGCCTTGGCCGTCAGCTCCGCCAGCTTGTGCTCCGCCTTGGGGAGCTCGTCATACTGGATGCGCGACGCGCGTTCGTATTCGCCGCGACGCGCCGCCTCCAGCTGTTGCGCCTTCAGCTGCTCGATGGATTCCTTCAGCTTGCCTACCTCGGCGATGCTCTCTTTTTCCTCGCGCCAGCGCGCCTTCAGCGCATTGGCCTGCTCGCGGATTCCGGCCAGCTCGCGCTCCACGAGGGCAAGCCGCTCCTTGGAGTTGGCGTCGCTTTCTTTCTTCAGCGCCTGGCGCTCGATCTCCAGATTCGTGGCCTGGCGCTGCAGCTGGTCGATCTCGGTCGGCATCGAGTCGATCTGGATGCGCAGCGAAGCCGCCGCCTCATCCACCAGGTCGATCGCCTTGTCCGGCAGAAAACGGTCGCTGATGTAGCGATGCGACAGCACCGCCGCCGAGACAATCGCCGAATCCTTGATGCGCACGCCGTGATGAACCTCGTACCGCTCCTTCAACCCGCGCAGGATGGCAATCGTGTCCTCCACCGAGGGCTCGCCCACATACACAATCTGGAAGCGCCGCTCGAAAGCCGCGTCCTTTTCGATGTACTTGCGGTATTCGTTCAGCGTGGTTGCGCCGATGGCGCGCAGCTCGCCGCGGGCCAGCGCCGGCTTCAGCATGTTGCTCGCATCCATGGCGCCTTCGGCCGCGCCCGCCCCCACCAGCGTGTGCAGCTCGTCGATAAATAAAATGATGGTGCCCGCGCTCTCTTCGATGTTTTTGAGCACGGCCTTCAGGCGGTCTTCAAACTCGCCGCGATACTTGGCTCCGGCCACCATGGCTCCCAGATCGAGCGCAACCACGCGCTTGTTCTTGAGCTGCTCGGGCACGTCTCCTGAAACGATGCGCTGTGCCAGCCCCTCGACGATGGCCGTCTTGCCCACGCCCGGCTCGCCAATCAGCACCGGATTGTTCTTGGTGCGGCGCGATAGAACCTGAATGGTGCGCCGGATCTCCTCGTCGCGCCCGATCACCGGATCGAGTTTGCCACGCCGCGCCAGCTCGGTCAGGTCGCGGGCATAGCGCTCCAGCGCCTGGTACTTCGACTCCGGGTTCTGGTCGGTCACCGTCTGATTGCCGCGCACCGCCGTCAGCGCCTTCAGCACCGCATCCTGCGAGACGCCGTGCGCGCTCAAGATCTGCTGCGCCGCATCTTTCTTCAAGCCAAGCAGCCCCAGCAGCAGATGCTCGGTGGAAACATATTCGTCCTTGAAGTTGGTTGCCGATTTAAACGCCAGGTCCAGCAGTTCCGAGGTGCCGTCCGACAGATGCGGCTCCGCCGCCGCGTTGGCCAGCTTGGGAAGCCCCGCAATCTGGCGCACCGCTTCGGCCTGCACCACCGCGGCCTGAACCCCGGCGCGCGCCAGCAAGGGAAGCACGATGCCCTCGCGGTCTTCCAGCAGCGCCGCCAGCAGGTGCAGCGGAACCACTTCCGGATTGCCGTTCTCAGTCGCCAGTTCGCTGGCGCGCTGCATTGCTTCCTGCGCCTTCACGGTCAGCCGATCCCATCGGATTGCCATAGGAATGCTCCCTTGCCGCCGCTTGATTTCGCGGCCGATAAGTTTTAGTCCCGATCATGCAACATAGGGAGCCGCCAGACTGCACACCTCCGCCTGACGCTCCTCTGATTTGGATGCCTGCGGCCGCGCTTCCGGCCCACCGCATCCGTGCTGAAATTACCTCACGGCTTCCGCCGTCTCGCCGCCGGGACCGGAGGGTGCTTTCCCTCGCCCCTTGAGCAGACCGGCAGCCTCAAACGACGTGGTGAGGATCTTTTGCAGATCCACAATCGGCACCATGCCGCCTATCGTGTTCGATCCGGGCGAGCCGCCGTGACGGGTTTCCCCAAATCTCGCAGCCTTCAAGGCCGTAGCGATGATCTCTTGCAGATCAAGACCGCGCCCCGCGCTGGAACCGTGCTCTGCAGCAGGAGTATCGCCTCGGGAGCCGGTTTCGATCCGAACCGCGCGACCGCTCTCTTGGTCCGCCGCGCGGTAGTCCGTTCGAATAGTCTGTGCTGGCCGGTGAGGTACGGTCGACATCTCCGGCGTCCGGTCGGTTAATCCCCAGGACATTGCGATGTGCTGTGTGGACGAGATTCCCATGTCCAGGATAAAGGGCGCCGCGGCCCCGCACCCCTCCTCGCCATGGGGGTCGATGGGCACGCCGTGTGCCATGCCGGTGATCGTATAGGCTTCGATGAGAGTGTCGCCATCCGGGCCACGCCAGGCGCGATAGGAGTGGCCCTCGACGGTGCTCTCGCATGTCGGAGTCATGGCCAGTCCGTGGACGTCCGTCCACTGCTTGATGGCCTCCTCGGCATTCGTGGGCTTTACCGTGCGGTCACCGGTGCCATGCCAGATCGAGATCTTTGGCCAGGGCCCTTGATGGGAAGATGCGGCCCGCACCAGGTTGCCCCATTCCTGCGGCGAGCGGATGCGGCCCTGGAAAATGCATTCGAATCCTTCTTGAACGCCATTCGCGCAACGGTATGGCAATCCGGCGATGATGGCGCCGCCGGCGAACACCTCCGGATAGGTCGCAAGCATGACCGAGGTCATGGCCCCGCCGGCCGAAAGCCCGTTAATGTACACGCGGCCGCGGTCGATCCCATGGTTCACAACCATCCATTCGATCATCTGCCGTATCGATAGCGGTTCTCCGCTGTCTCGGACGAAGTCCTCGGCCCCGAACCAGTTGAAGCCTTGCATCGGGTTGTTACATGTCCTCTGCTCCGGCAGTAGCACCGCAAACCCATAGCGGTCGGCGGACGTCGACCATCCGGTCCCGAGATCGTAGGAGTGCGCCGTCTGCGTGCAACCGTGGAGAACGACAACCAACGGAGCCCCTCTTGGCAGATCCTTCGGCACGTAGGTCAGCATTCTAAGATTGCCGGGGTTCGATCCGAAGCTGGTCACCTCGGTGAGGTGGCTTCCTGCGCGGACATCGCGCTGTTCCGATGCGGCACGGGATTTCTGCGCCAGCGCCAGGAACTCCTCCCAGGGGCGGCGATGGCGCCGATTCTGGGCAAGGTCAGCCAAATTGGTGAGGTTCCGGTCGAGATTAAACATGCGAGCCTTCCTTTCGCCTTGGGAGGCGCTGAGTCTGCCGATGGCTGCCGGTAGCGGCTCCCACCCAAACCCGATTACAATATCATCACAGTCGCATCATGAAACATGAGCGTTATATTGTCAAGTAAGTTTATAGAGTAAGCAGTTTGGTCCCGTAAATGGAACCAAAACAGTTTGTACTGAATGACTTGGAAAAATATCTCTGCCGCGCAGAAGCAGGCGCCTGATGCTTCCGAACTGAACAATCACCGACAGAGCTTTTGAATATTGGCCGTTTGCCCTGTGGAGGCCACGGCGCAAAACCGTTACGATGGAGCCGTGTCTTGCAAGGTCGTCAATCTTGAAGAGGGCAGGCCCACGGTCAATGTCGGGCTTCTGCGCCTGGATCGCGCCCTGGCCGAGGCGCGCGCCGAAGGCGCGACGCTGCTCAAACTGATCCACGGCTACGGCTCCAGCGGCACTGGCGGCCGGTTGCGGGAGGAAGTCTGGAAGGCGCTCGACCGCCATCAGCGCAACGGGTCGATTGCCGCCTTCATTCCCGGCGAAGACTTCCGGCTCTCGCACGAGGCCAGCTGGGCGCTGGTCAAACGCGACAAGTCGATCCGGGAGGATCGCGACTTCGGGCGCGGCAATCGCGGCATCACCATCGTCGTTCTGTAATGCCGATCGCTCACCTCTGCGCACCATGAGAAAAGGCCGGCCCATGCGGGGCCGGCCTTCGCTCAACCAACTGGGACTACTTCGCCTTTTTCGGCGGTGCGATGGCGTCCTTTACTGCCTTGGCGACTAAGAACTTCACGGCGGTCTTGGCCGGGATCTTGATCGGCTCGCCGGTCTGGGGATTGCGTCCGATACGCGCCTTGCGGGCGGACTTCTTCAAACGGCCGAGGCCGGGAAGAACAAATACATCGTTCTTCTTGGTTTCCTTCACGGCGATTTCCGCCAGCGTGGTCAAAAACAGTGCGGCAGCTTTGTTGCTGACTTCCAGCTTTTCCGCCAGGAGCCGAACAAGAGCAGTCTTGGTCAAGCCTGCAGCCATATGGGTGATTCCTCCTTGAAGACGAGGCGCAACAAATGCCTCGATCCCGCACATAGTAACTCAGTGATTTTGTGAGCGACAAGCACTTTCGCCTGATTTTATGCGGGTTTTTCCACAGGCATCGCGGTTTCATGCTGTATTCATGCGCGCCGCAGGCCCAGCCCGCTCCCCAACCGATTGTGTTTTGCCGCCTCCATGCGTGCGCCGATCACAACCGATTGTGGCATTCACGTCCGGTTCCGGCCCTGAATTCGGGCTCCTGCCGCTACAATGTTGTCGGCAAACTTTTTTGCCGGACGCACCGAACGTATGGAGCAGGTCTTCCTATCGCTGGGTTCCAACCTTGGCGACCGTCTCGCCAATCTCCGCCAGGCCGTTGCCTCTCTGCGCCATTTCGCAACCATCACGGCGCTCTCGGATGCCTATGAAACCGAGCCTGTCGGCTTCGCCGGGCAGCCATGGTTTCTGAACGCCGTGGTCGCCCTGCAGATGGAGCATCGCGACGAGTCCGTGTCCAAGGAGGACGCTCCCCATCGCCTGCTTGCGGCGCTTCTGGCGATCGAACGTGCCCTGGGACGCGAGCGCGACTCTGCCGCCTTTATCCCCAAGGGGCCGCGCGTTCTCGACCTCGATATCGTGCTCTATGGCAGCCGCGCGATCGATTCTCCCCAGCTGATCATCCCTCACCCGGCCATGCATCTGCGCCGCTTTGTGCTGGAGCCTTTGGCCCAGATCGCACCCGGCGTCGAGCATCCCATCCTGCGCCGCAGCGTACTGCAACTGCTGCAGGCGCTGCCCCCAGACGGTCCGCGGGTGCACAGGCAGGCGAGCCTACAAACGCCGGAGGAATAAATGCGCGCTCGCGTTTTAGCAAGCATGGCGCTTTGGATTGCACTGACTGCGGCAGCCTTCTGCGCGCACCCGCCCAACCCTTCGTCCCCATCCGGCAAAGCTGGAGTCTCGACTCCGCCGCCTTCCGCGCAGGCAACCGACGAGGCCTCGCGCCTCGTCCAGGCGCAAGGCCGTGCGGAAACCGCGGCCCTCGACTGGGTCCTGGCCAACTCCGGACCGCTCCACGGCGACACCCATGCCGGGGAGTTTCGCGTTGCCTTCACCATCACGCCCGCGGAAGGCTGGTGGGACAAAGCCGGCGGCGGCAAGCTCGCCTGGCATGAGGCGCCCGCCTACAACGTTCATCTCCGCATCTTCGTCCTCGATCTCGCCGATGGACGCCTGGTGCCCGGTCTCCACCTGCGCGCCACGCTCCTCGACGCCAACGGCAACGAGCAGGCCGCAGCCGTCGCCTATGGCTGGTATCCGTTGCTCAACGCCTATGGCGGCAACGTTCCGCTGGACGCCGACAGCAGCTATACGCTGCGCGTCGTCATCGACAAAGACGCGAAAGAAACGACGGATGCGACGCCCGCGCAACCGCATGTCGTCCGCACCACCACCGCGGATTTTCCGCCCGTGCAGGTTGCGCAGAATGATGTCATGCTCCTGCCGCTGGCCACCGCCAGCGTTTCGACCGCGAATGAGGCGGAGCTGCTCAAGCCCTGCGTGGACGCGCTCAGCGCCGCCATCACCGCGCTCTGGCAGCAGTCGGCCTCCGGCGCCGAACAGCCTTTGGACGATTACTTCGTCGCCTACGCCCTGGCAGATTCCGCGACGGGCGGGCTTCGCATGAAGAACCTGTTTGAGTTCAGCGGCAAGGACACCGTGCGACTGGAGGTCCTGATCCGCGATTCGCGCACCGGCCGTCTCATTCCCGGTCTCAAGCCCCAGGCCAGCCTTGTCTCCGCCGATGGTGCTGTGTATGAGCCCGTCGAGCTGACGCAGACCTGGCGTTCCATGCTCGACCCGTACGGACACAGTCTCCACATTCCCCGCAAGGGTCTTTATACGCTGAGCGTATCCTTTGACCCTCCAGACTTTCGACGCTGGGGACGCCAGAGCGGACGCTTTGCTGCTCCGGCCGAAATCGAATTCGACAATCTGTCATTAAAACCGGAAGGATCGAGAGCCGAAAGTTCAAATCCAGAAGTATCGAAGCCGGAAGGAAAATGATTCCGTGAGCGCCGCCCAAACGCCCGGCGAAATTGCCGGCCTCATCTCCGGCTACATCGGCGAACATCCAGGCGCCGTCGTCATCGAAGACGGCAAGGTTTTATTCGACTTCGCCACCGCGCACTACTCCGCCGCCCCGGAGCGCGACCGCTGCCTGCTGCAGATCTGGTCGGAAGAAGCCAACATCGTGCGCCGCGCCACCAGCGCGGAGATCAAAAACGGAATCCTCAAGCTCTCCGTGGTGCGCTTCGGCCACTCCAAACCATCGCGCATCGAGATCTGCGCGGAGGCCGAGCGGCGCTCGCCCTCCGCGCTCAAGGCCATGCGCGCCGCCTACCGGCGAACCCTCGAACGCGTACTCACCCAAACCTTTCCCGGATGGACGCTGGAACGCCTCACCACCTCCGCCGATCTCGAACACTCCTTCGGAGCGGTCTGCGCGCGCGGCGTGCTGCGCCGCGGAACCCAGCGCATCGCGGTGGCAGGCTGCGGTGAGGGCGAGTCCCAGTCCACCATCGACAACTCGGTGGCCGTCGCCGTCCTCTGGCTCGACTACTGCCGCGAGCATCTCTCCGCCAGCTCCCACACCGCATCGCTGGCGCTGTTTGTCCCCGAAGGCCGCGCCCTCACCGCGCAGCTGCGGCTCTCCCATCTGGACCGCGCGGCCGCCCAGTGGCGCCTGTTCACGCTCGACGAGCGCACCGAGCAATGCGAGGAACTCGACCTCGCCTGCGAACTCAACCTGGGCACGCACCTGGTGCACTGCTTCAACCGCGAACACACCCTCGAACGCTTCGCTGCCTCCGTCGCCCGCATGCGCGCCCTTTGCCCGCGGGTGGAGTGCGTCGCCGTCAGCTCCTCGGCCGTCAGCTTTCGCTTTCATGGATTGGAATTTGCCCGCGCCACACTGGAGCCCGACCGACACTTCCGCATCAGCGAGCGCGTGGTCTTCGGCGCGGCTCCTGCCGAGTATGAATGGAACGAAGAAACCGAGCCGCTGCTGGTGCAGTTGATCGAGCGGCTCCTGCTCAAGCGCGTCGGCCGCGATCGCATCCATCCCTTTTATCGTCTGCAGCCCGAGCGTTGGCTGCAATCCGTGGTCGAGCGCGACCTCGCGCTGATCGACGCGCGCCTGGACCCGTCGATCTTCTATGCGCAGGTGCCCGCCTTTGCCGCCTCCGACCGCGCCGTGATCGACCTGCTCGGCGTCACGCGCGACGGACGCCTCGCCGTCATCGAATTAAAGGCCGCCGAAGATTTCCATCTTCCCGTGCAGGGACTTGACTACTGGGCGCGCGTCCGCCAGCATCACCGCCGCGGAGACTTCCAGCGCTCCGGCTACTTCCACGGACGCATTCTCTCCGAGCGCGATCCCATCCTCATCCTCGCCGCACCCGCGCTGCACGTCCATCCTTCCACGGCAACCATGCTGCGTTACTTTTCGCCGGAGCTGGACTGGACGCTGGCCGCGCTCGACGAGCGCTGGCGCGACGGAATCCGCGTCGTCTTCCGCAAGCAGAAAGAGTAGCTGCGCCAGAGCCCGCGCGGCCGGATGCGGAGGACGGCCATCCTTTGTTTTATTGCGGGGCCTTCACCATCTCAATCAGCTCTTGCCGCGTCACCACGCCTTTTTCGTTGATCCTCTGGATGATCTTCGCCAGAATCTCCGGAGCCGCTTCCCGCGCAATCCGAATGGTTGCGCTATCCGGCTTTGGACGCGCAGCTGCGTCCACCGCCGGGACCTGTTTTTTTCCCGCGATCTCGTCCACGATCTGCGCCAGGTGGTTCGCTTCCTCTGGGGACTCGATCACAAAATACAACCCCATGCCAACCTGCGGAGTCGTCCAGACCACTCGCGCATCGATCTCCAGCACGGAGCCTGCGAGGGTGATGCGAAGCCGCGTCTCGCTGCCTGCTACCATCGGATGGACGGTTTCCAGGTAACAACCGCCGCGGCTGATGTCGTTCAGCTTTCCCCAACCGCAACATCTCCCGTTCTGAAATATCTCGGCCGCGCCCTCGCAGGGATATCGGGGATCCCGGCAACTTGTCTGTTGTTCCATAAAGTGTCCACCTCTGAGCCAACCCCTGAGCCAACCAATGTGGCGTCAAAGATTACTACGGCCTACCGCGATTCTGTAAGTACCCGGTGAATGTTCCCGCCGGCTTTTCTTACCTTCGGTACACGGCCCGCCGCACGCACCGCTTCAGGATTCCGCGAATGCACCCATGGAGACACACCGCCTACAGCCCGGCATCCTTGGCCCGATAAGCCCAGTAGTCGCCTGCCGTCTCGCTTAAATCGGCTGCCGGTTTTTCGCCCTTCAACACCCGCCCTACGGCGCGCACCACGCGCCGCATCGGAAGCGCACCGTGCTCGTCTTCAAAGAAGATTTCGCCCACCTTGTTCGTCCGGTAGTACCAGCGCTTGAGGATCGCCAGATGCTCCATCCACTCCTGCGCGCTGCCGGGAGCGCTTCGCCTGCACGCTGCCGAGCAAGCCCTTGATCCGCGCTTCCATGCTCTGCGATTGCGCGCTGGGCGCGGCGGCACGCTCGGCTTCCGGCTTCAGCCCGCGCGCGCTCACATCGAAGGCAATCGGCCCGTCGAGCATTCCTCTCGCGATGCGGAAGAGCGCGATGTTTCCCGCTAGGTGCGAGGGCTGCAGCAGCAATCCGTTCAGCCGGTCGATGCGATGGACAATTTCGGCGAGCCGGCTGTGCACGGCCTTCAGCTTTTCCAGACGCGCATGCGCCGCCGCCGCTGCCTCAAACTCCAGCCGCTCGCTGGCCTCGTCGCGCGCCCTGCCAATCTCCACCAGCAGCGAATGGCCTCCGCTCTCCAGGTAGCGATCCACGCGCGACGCTTCCTCCGCATAACGTTCGTCGGTGCATCCCTGGAAGCAGGGCGCAAGACACATCTTCATCTCCGAATACACGCAGCCCGGAAACGATGGGTCCGGCTTCAGCTCGTCGGTGCAGCGGCGCAGTAGGAAAAAATCCAGCGAGTCGTTGGCGTACTGCTCGGCGTCGGCGCGCGAGGCAAACGGCCCGAAGTATTCGCCTCCGGCACGCAGCGAGCGGATGCGAGAGCTCACCGCAACCCGCGGGTACGCATTGTCGCGCAGCAGTTGCAGCAGCGGCGCCGGACGCAGATGCAAGCGCTCGGCATAGCGGGCAGGGAATTCGAAACGCAGCAAACGGTAGAGCGCAAATCCCGCCTCGAAGTCGCCGCCCACCTCGCAGAACTCGACAGCCCGCACGCGCTCGCGCAGGTTCAGCCGGCGGCTTGGGATGGCATTCCCGTCCGCATCTTTCGCTGTACCGAGCAGCCGCTCCAGCCGCCGCCGCAGGTTGGCCGTCTTGCTCACGTAGGGCTCGCCGCCAGAGACATTGGCGCGCAGCACAAACACCGCCGGCGAGGCGGGCAGCGCCGAGAAAAACTCCTCGTCATGCGCAGCGTCGAATTCGCGGATGGTCAACACGCCGTCAGTGTATCGCGGTTCAGTTCCAAGCATGTTGAGCGAAAGCCGCCGCTCGCGCAGAATTTCGCTCAACATCCGTCGCAACTCTGCCGTTATAGAGCGTGACGCGCCGAAGAACCGCGCGCACAGGAGTGTGAGCCGATGCCCGTCGTCACGATGCCGCTCAAGCAGCCGAATCCGCAAACAATCCTGAGCGCAACGTTAAGCGCAACCCAGAGCGCAGCGCTGAGCGCAACCCTGCACGAGCTCTGCCGCTATCTCACCGCATCTCCCGCGGTTCCATCGAATGAAGTTCCGTTGAGTGAAGAGGAGTGCGCTGCGCTGGCCGTTGCCGCGCTCGGCGGTCATCCCGAGGCCGAGTTCCTGGTGGGCAGCCTTTTCGATGCCGCGGGCGATCCGGCCCGCGCCATGGAATGGTATCGCCGCTCCGCCAGCCGCCACTACCCGCCCGCCATGGTGCAATTGTTGGTCGTGCGATAAGCCATGCGATGGCAACGGGTGGCCCACATCCGCCCTCTTTTGGCGAATGTGGGGCGCGTCCAACTCACCGCAAACTCGCGCTCTTGTACTTCATGCGGAAGTCGTCGCCCTCGACGCGCACCACGCGGCACATCTCGTGCAGCCGGGAGCGCATGCGCTCGCCGATGCGGTCGCCCAGCGTCTCTTCGCGCGCGGAGCGCGAGGTCTGCGTCTCCGGCGCCGCACCTGCGGGCGGCAGGTCTTTGTAGTTGGTGGTGATGATGGTAGTGCGTTTGTCGTTGTAACGGGTATTCAGAATGTGCGAGACCGTGTCCCACACCCACTCGGTCGGCTTGGCCGCGCCCAGCTCGTCCAGAACCAGTACCTCGGACTCGAAGACCGGACGCAGCACCTCCATCTCCGTGGCCTGCACCGAGGCGTTGTAGGAATTCTGAATTTCCTTGAGCAGCTCGCGATAGTCGTAGAACAGGCACGACGCCGACTTCTGCGCGATCAGCTCCTTGGCAATGCCCACCGCCAGGTGAGTTTTGCCGCAGCCGATCGGCCCGGTCAGCAGCAAGCCTGCGTTCTCCAGCGGATATTCGGACACAAAGCGCAAGGCCGCCATCTGCGCCGAGGCCAGCGAGCGGAACGGGCCTTCGTGCTCGAAGTTGGAGAGCTCGCAGTGCCGGTAGCGGCGCGGGATGCGCGCGGCCTCCAGCATCCGCCCGCCCTGCAGCTGGCGGATGCATTCGCAGCGCGTCGCCTCTTCTACCACGCGTCCCTTGCGTTCTACCCGCAACATACGCCAGCCGGTGCCGGAGCACAGGGCGCAGGGGGCGGTTTCCGTTGGTTTCTCAGTCGGCATCCCAAGAGCTTGAAGCAGCCGCGCCGCGGATGCAAGTCCCTGCGCGCCTCCCAGAGGCCAAACCCTGTGCGGAAGCTGTGCAAGAGTTGGAATTTCAGGCCCTGGCGTCTGCATCCGACCATTCGCCCCGAGGAGCCGCCGCGACCGTATAGAAATTGCACGATTCGCCGGGGAGGGCTCCACCATTGCTGCATCGCCCGTGTTCCAACCGGTGCAGGTTCTTTGTTTCCTTGCACTTCATGGCGGCCAATGCGGGCGCATCAGGCTCGCCCCGGTTGCTCGGGCCTGGCTGCGGAGCCAAACCCGGCCCGTTCCCCAAAAACCGGCCGCTTATCGTCCGGTCAAAAGTGCGATGTTTCCGGCGTTTTCGTCATGAGATATTCATTTTCCGCTTGCGTAACCCTAAGCCGATGGTCTAACTTCGTTCCTCAGTTTGGAGTTTCCGGGGATCAAAAAAGTGCAACTTTGGTTCTGCCCTTAGCGTCTAATAGCGCTGGAGAGTGGTCTGCGAATTGGCGCTTTCTCGGCGCGGTACGATCCCCATGTATTCCGGCTGCCCTCTGGCCCAGGCATTTGTGGGCATTCCCTCCGGAACGGCGTCCCTGCGAGCCGCGTCCCAACGGGTTGAAACTCTGATTTGAGGTGTTCCGAAGTGTACTCAGGACCGGTCCCGTAACGCCTGCCCCGCGCGTATCCCTGTGCCGTGCAACGGCTTGGCACTGATTCGCGATGAGGAGCCGCCCGTTATCCGTTTCTTATTTTTTCAAGGAGTCGCATGTCTGCTACCACCACGCCACACGGCGCTTCGCTCGACTCGCAGTCTGCCGAATTGAGTGAATCGACGCGCGGATTTCGCCTGAATTGTCCTCCTGGCGGGTCGGACCCCGCCGCGGAACTGCCCCAGGGCTTTCTGGAGTTTCTGCTGCCGCTGCACCAGCGCTTCACTCCCTGGCAGCAGCAGCTGGCCGCCAAGCGCAAGACTGCGCTGGAAGCGGCGCATCAGGGACATCTGCCCACGCATCTTCCGGCCGGCGATGCCCAGCGCGAGCTGTGGAAGATCCAGGTTCCGGACTGGTGCCAGGATCAGCGCAATCAGATGACCGGCCCCGCCGATGAAGCCGAGCTGGTGGTGAAGATGCTCAACTCCGGCGCGCCGGGCGTCATGCTCGATCTGGAAGACTCCACGGTCAACCAGTGGGGACACCAGCGCCTGGGCGTGCGCAATATTCTCGCCGCCCTCTGCGGCACCCTGACCTACGAAGACAAAAAACGCAGCCGCACCGTCGGCATCGAGCCCAGCAAGACCGTCATCTGGCTGCGGGTGCGCGGCCTGCACCTGCACCAGGGCGGGGTTTTCGGCGACGAAGGTGAGCCCATGTCGGGCACGCTCTTCGATGTCGCCCTGCTCGCCTACCAGATCGAGCTCGACACGCTCAAGCATCCTCCGTGCTTCTACATTCCCAAGTCGGAGAGCGCCGACGAAGCGCTGTGGTGGTCGGCCCTGTTTGATGCCATCGAAGACGCGCGCGGCTGGCAGCGCGGCACCATTCGCTGCATGGCACTGGTCGAATCCCACGCTCTGGCCTATCAGATGGAGGAGTTCCTCTTCAATCTGCGCGACCACATCGTCGGCCTGAACCTTGGCCGCTGGGATTACATGGCCTCGCTGATTCACTACAACTTCAAGAACCCCGAGTGGGTGCTGCCGGACCGCAACACGATTCCGCACGATGTCCTGTTCTTCCAGAGCCTGCGCGAACTGCTGCCGGAGATTTGCCACAAGCACCATGCCCTGGCCATCGGCGGCATGACCGCGCTGTACCCCAGCCGCGAGGACGCCGAGCTGAACGCCCGCGCCTTGGCCGTGCTGGAAAAGGACAAGAAGAACGAGGCCAACCAGGGCTTCGACGGCGCCTGGACCGGGCATCCCGATCAGAATCCGATCGCGGTGGCCCAGTTCCCGGTTCCCAACCAGATCCCCCACCGTAACTTCGGACCGCGCTATCCCAATCTCCGTCCCGCACCAACCGGGGTGGGCCAGCGCACCGTGAACGGAACCCGCGCCGCCATCCGCACCGTCATCCGTTACCGCAACGGGGTGCTCAACGGCAAGGGCGCAAGTCTGCTCGATGGCTACATGGAGGACCTCGCTACCGACCGCATCTACCGCCTGATGATTGCGCAGCGCATGGAACACTGGCAGCTGTCGCCGATCGTCGATGAACAGGGCAAGGCGGTGCCGCACACACCGGAGTTCATCACCCAGCTCTTCGACGAGGAGCTCGCCAAGCTGATCGCCAACCCCGGCAAGGATCTCGGCACCCCCGAGACCTTCCGTCAGGCGCGCCAGCTGAGCGAGGCCCTGGTGAGGAGCGGAGAATTTAACCCGATCTAACCCGCTCCCGGCGGAGACGGAGCAGGGCGGCGCAGTATAATAGTTCGCCCGGCAGCAGCCTTCACCGGAATACAAGCATCGTGCGGCGGGAACGATTCGGCCGCGAAACCGCAAGCTAAACTGATCTTTATTCAATTCAGAAGGGAAACACGACAGTGACTGCTACCAATAACAGCTTCGACATCACCCGCACCTGGAAAACCGATGCACGCTGGAGCGGCATTGAACGGCCTTACACGGCAGCCGACGTAGAGCGTCTGCGCGGAAGCGTTCAGGTCGAGCACAGCCTCGCCCGCCTCGGCGCAGAGCGCCTCTGGGAACTCATGCAATCCCGCACTTACGTCCCGGCCCTGGGCGCCATGACCGGCAACCAGGCCATCGAGATGGTTGAAGCCGGACTTGAGGCCATCTATGTCAGCGGCTGGCAGGTTGCCGGCGACGCCAACTCCGCCGGGCAGGTCTATCCCGACCAGAGCCTGTATCCCGCCGACTCCGTGCCGCAGCTTTGTAAGCGCATCAACAACGCGCTGCTGCGCGCCGACCAGATCTGGCACTCGGAAGGCAAGAACGGCAAGTACTGGCTGGCACCGCTGGTGGCCGACGCCGAAGCCGGATTCGGCGGCACCCTGAACGCCTTCGAGCTGATGAAGGGAATGATTGAATGCCGGAGCCGCCGCGGTCCACTTTGAAGACCAGCTGAGCTCGGCCAAAAAGTGCGGACACATGGGCGGCAAGGTTCTCGTCCCGACCCAGGAAGCGGTGCAGAAGCTGATCGCCGCCCGCCTGGCCGCCGATGTCAGCAACGTGCCCACCATCCTGATCGCCCGCACCGACGCCAACGGCGCCAACCTGATCACCAGCGACATCGATCCCTACGATCTGCCGTTCTTCACCGGCGAGCCCCGCACCTCCGAGGGCTTCTACCGCATCAAGCCGGGCATCGATACGGCGATCTCCCGCGGCCTGGCCTATGCGCCGTACGCCGACATGATCTGGTGCGAGACCAGCGAGCCGAACCTTGAGGAAGCGCGCAAATTTGCCGACCGCCATCCACGCCAAGTTCCCCGGCAAGCTGCTGGCCTACAACTGTTCGCCTTCGTTCAACTGGAAGAAGAAGCTCGACGATGCCACCATCGCCAAGTTCCAGAAGGAGCTGGCGGCGATGAACTACAAGTTCCAGTTCATCACCCTGGCCGGCTTCCACGCCCTCAACTTCACCATGTTCGATCTGGCGCGCAACTACAAGGCGTCCGCGATGACCGCCTACTCCGCTCTGCAGGAGAAGGAGTTCGCCGCCGAAAAGGACGGCTACCGCGCGGTCAAGCACCAGGCGTTTGTCGGCACCGGATACTTCGACGCCGTCTCCCAGGTGATCGCCGGCGGCACGAGCAGCACCACCGCTCTGACCGGCTCGACCGAAGAAGAGCAGTTCCAGGCTACGGCCAAGCACTAGCCCGCAGATGGCTTCCCAAGGGAAGCCGCAAACTCAAGCCCGGCCCACACCAAGGCCGGGCTTTTTCCTGTTTGGATGCTTCCTGTTTTGACAGCCCCCGATGCGTTCGTTCCAAAGCTGCACAATTAAATTCGCGGCAGCCCCGATTTCCGGGCGACCTCCTGAGCTGGGACTGCTTCCAATACAGGCGGAGGTTCCTTCTATGGGCGCCAACCCGGTTATTCCGCTTCCAACCTTGACCATCGACCGGCAAGTCTTCGACCAGCAGAGCGCGAATGATTCCGTGACCCTGCTCTGCCACGGCAAGCTGGTCGCCGGCACCGCCCCGCTCCTGCAGGACGAGGTGCGCGCGACGATCCCTCAAGCCAAGACCATCGTGCTGGATCTCAGCGACGTGCAGTACATGGATAGCTCCGGACTGGGCGCGCTGGTCAGCATATACGTCACCACCAAACGCGCCGGCAAGCGGCTGCGCCTCGTCAACCTTAGCGAGCGCGTGCAGGAGCTTTTGCGGATCACCAAACTGCTCAGCGTTTTTGAGGGATACGGCGAGTACCTGTAGCAGGAATGGACTGCCAACAAAAGTAACGCGGCAGGCCAATGATCAGGCTGCCTCCTCGCATTTGCCGACAACGGGCAAAGAGGACTACCCGACCCGGGAGACGGCCCATCACCGTCCTCCCCGGTTTGCTTCTCCCCGCCGCATTCTTTAGACTGAAATCTCAAAACTTCCTTCTGCATTGCGCCTTGTACGCGCGAGCGGAGACCTACCCTTATGGCTGAGATTAAAGTTCAACTCCCCGACGGCAGCATCAAGCAAGTTCCCCAGGGCACCACCGCCCTCGACATTGCGAAGTCCATTTCGCCGCGCCTGGCCGACGCCGCCCTGGCCGCCAAACTTGCGCCCCTGGTTTCCAATAACGTCAACGGCGACACCGGCACTGACGATGCCTTCGCCGTGGTCGATCTCACTCGTCCCATCGAGCAGGACTCGCGGCTGCGGCTGCTCACCGAGAAGGATCCCGAGTCGCTGCAGGTCTTCCATCACTCCTCGGCCCACCTGCTGGCCGCCGCCGTGCTCGAACTGTTTCCGGAAACCAAGCTGGGCCACGGCCCGGCCACCGAGACCGGATTCTTCTACGACTTCCTGCGCGCAACTCCCTTCACGCCCGAGGACCTCGTCAAGATCGAGGCCAAGATGAAGGAGATCGCCGACCGCAACGAGCCCTTCGCGCAGGACTTCCTGAGCCGCGACGAAGGACTGGCGCGCTTCCAGTCCGAAGGCGATTTCATGAAGTGCCATTTCATCGAGCAGTTCACCAAGCCCGATGAAAAAATCTCCCTGTACAAGACCGGCAAGTTCGTGGACTTCTGCCGCGGCCCGCACATCCCGCACACCGGAAAGATCAAGGCCTTCAAGCTGCTCAACATCGCCGGAGCCTACTGGCTGGGCAAGGAAGGCAATCCCCAGCTGCAGCGCATCCACGGCGTCTCGTTCTACTCCAAAAAGGAGATGGACGAGTACATGCGCCAACTGGAAGAGGCCAAGCGCCGCGACCATCGCGCCCTCGGCCAGCAGCTCGATCTCTACTCGATTCAGGAGCTCGCCGGCCCCGGACTCATCTTCTGGCATCCCAAGGGCGGGTTGATCCGCACCATCATGGAAGACTGGCTGCGCGCCGAATACCAGAAGCGCGGCTACTCGCTGGTGTTCACGCCGCACGTCGCCCGCCGCGCCCTCTGGCAAACCTCGGGACACGAAGGCTTCTATGCGGAAAATATGTTCGACACCATGGAGCTCGACGACGCCGAGTATCGCCTGAAGCCCATGAACTGCCCCTTTCACATCCTTATTTATAAGGACCAGCTGCGCAGCTACCGCGACCTGCCCGTGCGCCTCGGCGAGCTGGGCACCGTGTACCGTTACGAGCGAAGCGGCGTGATGCACGGACTGATGCGCGTCCGCGGCTTTACCCAGGACGATGCCCACATCTTCTGCACTCCCGCGCAGATCGAAAGCGAAGTGGAAGGCTGCATCGACTTCGCTTTAAGCGTGCTGAAAACCTTCGGCTTCGAAGAGTTCCAGGTCGAACTCTCCGGTTGGGACCCCGACGACCGCGCGCACTACGTCGGCTCGCCCGAGCAGTGGGAGCTGGCGCAGAACTCGCTGAAAACCGTTCTGGAGCGCAAGCAGATTCCCTACAAGTTCATCCCCGGCGAAGCCGCCTTTTACGGCCCCAAGATCGACGTGAAGCTGGTCGATGCCATCGGCCGCCTGTGGCAGCTCTCCACCGTGCAGTTCGACTTCAACCTGCCGCAGCGCTTCGAACTCGAATACGTGGGCGAAGACGGCCAGCGCCATCAGCCGCTGATGGTGCACCGCGCTCTGTACGGCTCGGTGGAGCGCTTCTTCGGCGTGCTCATCGAACACTACGCCGGAGCGTTCCCCGTATGGCTCTCGCCCACGCAGGTCGCCATCGTTCCCATCGCCGAGCGCCACCTCGACTACGCCAACAAAGTGGGCGACGCCCTCAAGGCCGCCGGGGCCAGGGTTCACGTGGATGGACGCAATGAAAAGATGAACTCGAAGATCCGCGAACACGCCCTGCAGAAGGTTCCGTTCATCCTCGTCGTCGGCGACAAGGAAGCGGAAAGCGGCGAGGTCAACGTGCGCGTCCGCGGCCAGGACAAAGGCGAGGGCAGCGTCACGATCGAAGCCTTTACCGGTCGCGTGCAACGCCTCATCGAATCGCGCAGCACGAAGCTGGACTAAGTTCGACCGTCAAAACACAGAGGCAGGCTCATGGGCCTGCCTCTGTGTTTTCCGTTTCGGGATTGTGAGCCAGTTGGCGATTATGTCTACAATCTCTCGAAGCTGAGGCGGCGGGCGGGTGGCCCACATCCGCCGTCTTTTGGCGAATGTGGGGCTGCAGCCAGCTTACACTCCGGTGGGGTTTCTCTTGTCCGCCGTCCATTGCGATTCAATTTCCACGCCGCATTCCTCGTGCAATGCATAGTGGCGGAAGCTGCTCCACTTCCAGTCTTCAGCCCGTGCCACCAATCCGAGCTTAACCGGATTGCGATGGATGTATTGCAGCTTTTCGACGAACTCTGCGTAGTCGCGAACGTTGCGATCATAGTAGCGCTTTTGCCACAGGGGAGATCGACATTCAGAGCAGTCCCGGGACTGAACGGTGCGCAACGACGAGGAAATCTTCAACGCTTGGACGGCTTTGGCTACTGTCCCGCTCTCGGGCTCTGAAATCAGCAGATGAGCGTGTTCGGGCATCGCTACAAACCCATAGACTCGGAAGTCATAGAGTCTGCGTGCCCGCTCCAGCGCAACGACAAACGCCAGGCAAGTTCTGTCATCTGCGAGGTGTGGGAGCCTGTGGCAACAGGTGAAGGTCACAAAATGCGACTGGCCCGAGTGATGGAGGCGCTTGAGCCCACTTGGCATGAAGATCAGTTTAGCGAAAAGCCTGCGCTGTGAGCATCGATGTCTCCCACATTCGCCAAAAACAGGCGGATGTGGGCCACCCGTGAATTTCGTTACATCAATGCGGGTTCTCTAGTCGTCTTCCTCGTCCCAGCCGAAGAGCGCGGCCACGGCTAGCGGCGATGCGACGTAGTCGGCTCGCGGGCAAACCGCCGTCGATGCGCACTCCTCATAACTGGGAGGGACGCGTGCAAAAACATGGCGATATTCCGGCGAGTTCGGTTCCATCGAATCATCCTCCAACGCCATCCTCTCTGTTTTTGCTTCCGGTAGCCACTTAATTCCCCTTAATCCACGTCACCGAAGTCCCGGTTCGGAGTGGCCGAACCATCCAGGAACATTGGTTTGGACCGCTCTCACATTTTGCGCGAAGCGCTCAAGAAACTTCCTGCACTGTCCGACCCTCCCCGTCGCGCCGCCCGCTTCCGCTATCATGTCCGTGTGCTGAAGCCGCTGGAACAATATTTGCGCCGCCATCGTCTGGTTCGCCCCGGCGAGCGCGTCGGCGTGGCCGTCAGCGGCGGGGCGGACTCGGTGGCCCTGCTGCGAGCACTGGCCGAAGTCGCGCCTGAAGTTGGCATCGTCCTGTTCGTACTGCACCTCAACCACCAGCTTCGCGGTTCCGAATCCGATGCCGACCGCGATTTCGTCGCTGCACTCGCCGAGCAACTCGACCTCGACCACCTCATCGTCTCCATCGATGTAGCCGCCAGTGCCAAGCTGTGGAACCTCTCGCTGGAAGCCGCCGGCCGCCGCGAACGCTACATTTTTTTCCAGCAGGCCGCCGCCGTGTTC
Organism: uncultured Acidobacteriota bacterium; assembly: GCA_963742165.1. Classification (GTDB taxonomy): domain Bacteria; phylum Acidobacteriota; class Terriglobia; order Terriglobales; family Acidobacteriaceae; genus TOLSYN. The sequence continues at coordinate 511,684 of CAVUKX010000003.1, forward strand.
CGGCTCGACTGCGTAGCCACCGCGCACACCCGCGACGACCAGGCCGAAACCGTTCTCCTGCGACTGCTCCGTGGTGCGGGAACCAGCGGCCTTGCCGGGATTTTCCGCTCCTGCGATCTCGATGCGCTGGCGGATGCTCCGCTTTCCGCCGCCAGCCGCTCCTTTCTGGCAAGCAAAGGCAAGGAAATTCTCTTAGGCGCCAAGCCCATGGCGGAAACACTTTCCAGTCCTCCGCCTGATCGATATGCTCCGCCGCCGCCCGCGCGGCTCATCCGTCCGTTGCTTGCCACTAGCCGCCAGCAGGTCGAGGAGTACCTGCTCTCGCTCGGGCAAAGGTTTCGGCATGACGCCTCGAATCTCGATCCGCGTTTTCTGCGCAATCGCGTGCGCGCCGAGCTGCTACCTGCGCTGGAGCGCGACTACAACCCGCAGCTGCGTCAGGCCCTGTGCGAGACCGCTGAAATCGCCGCCGCCGAAAACGCGTTTCTCGACGATCTGGTTTCGGCCGCAATGGGTCAGCCGGTGAAAGGCACGGCGGCGAGCCCGGAGCAGGGCATCGACGTGCCGCTTTTCCGGGCGCAGCCCGTTGCTTTGCAGCGCCGCATCCTGCGTCGACTCTGCCAGCCGCACGGGTTGGCGCTCGATTTCGCCCAGCTCGAGGGGCTCCGCGAGTTTGCCCTGGCCGGACGCGCCGGCTCCATCGGGCTGCCGCGCGGCTTCTCCGCGGAGGTAGTCCGTCACAAACTCCGCCCGCTGCGCCTTCGTCTGCTCGCCCCCGAAAACCATTAGCGCCTAGGCATTCTGCTCTCCCAGGTTAGCGCCTCAACTACGAGGCGCAGAACCTGGGGCACCCGCCGGTTTTGGTAGGTATCAACACGCCAGTATTGGGCAGGTATCCACCGGAGAAGCGCCCGAGCCGTGTCCTTTGTGGTACGTCCTGGGGTTTGCGGTGCGTCCTGCGTGCTACCATCTCGGGTTAAGGCCTCCGGAAGGGTTTTACCCGGCTGCTCAAATTCAGCTCACAACCCGGTGCTCTCGATTGGCATCGAAGGACCTAAGTGGAAACTCTTATGAACCCGCACCAGGACGACTGCCAGGTAGTCATCTCGGAATCCCAGCTGCGCCAGCGGATCTCCGCCCTCGGCGCCCAGATTTCCCAGGATTTCGAGGGCCGCGCCATACTCTGCGTCGGCGTGCTGGAAAACGGCTTCCTGTTTGTCGCCGATCTGGTCCGCGCCATCACCTGCGAGGTGCATTGCGAGTTCGTCAAGCCTTACACCCACGTGTTCCGCGACCGCAATACCGAGACCACGCAGATCTTCTATGCCCCGGAGATCGACGTTCGCGGCAAGCACATCCTGCTCTGCGAAGGCATTCTGGCCACCGGGCTGACCACCGAATTCCTGATTCATAATTTCCAGGCGCGCGGAGCGGCCAGCATCGCGGTCTGCAGCCTACTCGACCGCCTTGCGGACCGTCGCGTCAATCTCGATGTTGCTTATTACGGCTTCCAGGTTGGGCCGCAGTGGCTGGCCGGCTTTGGCCTTGGCCCTGGCTCCCACGCGCTGCAGAGCAATTTGCCCTACATTTTCGCCGCACCCGGCGTGAGCGCCTCATAGCGCTTCTTTTCGGGTCGCGCAGTTCGTGCCGGGCGGCAGAGTTCCGCGGTCTGGCTCCCATGGCGCCTGCGCTTTCGGGTCTGTATACTTTTTGATGGTGTGGAAAATCCTGGTGCCAGCCGCCCGCGTAGGCATCTAATGAAGAAGATGCGGGTCTCCGAGGAGACCTTTCCCACTGCATAGTTGTACCCATGAGGAGTTTTTCGGTGAATTCGACGGTGAAGCAGGTCGTGTTTTGGCTCGTGATTTTACTCTCCGGCATCTTGCTGTGGTCGGTGGTCAAAAACAATAACACCGGGGTCAAGGAGCGCGAGATCAATTTCTCGCAGTTCTTGTCCGAGGTGGATCAGGGCAAGATCAAGGACGTAACGGTCTATGGCCCCGAGGTCCGCGGTGACTACCTGAGCGAGAAGGCGAGCTTCCACACCACGGTTCCGCCCAATTACACCGACATGTACAAGAGCCTGCGCGACAAGGGCGTGAACATCACCGTCAAGGACGCCAGCGGCGGCGGTTGGCCCAGCTGGCTCTTCCAAATGTTGCCTCTGGTCATCATTCTCGGCCTGTGGTTCTTCATGATCCGCCAGATGCAATCGGGCGGAAACAAGGCGCTGTCGTTCGGCAAGAGCCGCGCCCGGCTGCTCTCCATGCAGCAGAAGAAGATCACGTTCAAGGATGTGGCCGGCGTCGATGAGGCCAAGGAAGAGCTGCACGAGATCATCGAATTTTTGCGCGAGGCGCAGAAGTTCCAGAAGCTCGGCGGACGCATCCCCAAGGGCGTGCTGCTCGTCGGACCTCCCGGAACCGGCAAAACCCTGCTAGCCCGCGCCGTCGCCGGCGAGGCCAACGTTCCGTTCTTCTCCATCTCCGGCTCGGACTTCGTCGAGATGTTCGTCGGCGTGGGCGCCAGCCGCGTGCGCGACCTCTTCGAGCAGGGCAAGAAGAACGCTCCCTGCATCATCTTCATCGATGAAATCGACGCCGTCGGACGCCATCGCGGCGCCGGACTCGGCGGAGGACACGATGAGCGCGAGCAGACCCTGAACCAGTTGCTGGTGGAGATGGACGGCTTCGAATCCAACGAAGGTGTCATCCTCATTGCCGCCACCAACCGTCCGGATGTGCTCGATCCGGCGCTGCTCCGCCCCGGCCGCTTTGACCGCCGCGTGGTCGTGGCCCGCCCCGACGTGCGTGGCCGCGAGGAGATCCTCCGCGTCCACACCCGCAAGATTCCCATCAACGACGATGTCGATCTCTCCGTTCTCGCCCGCGGCACACCGGGCTTCAGCGGCGCCGACCTGGCCAACATGGTCAACGAGGCCGCCCTGCTCGCCGCGCGCCAGAATCGCAAAACCGTGTTGATGTACGACTTTGAACTCGCCAAGGACAAGGTGCTCATGGGCGCCGAGCGCAAGTCCATGATCCTGACCGACGAGGAAAAGAAGAACACGGCCTATCACGAGGGCGGACACGCCCTGGTCGCCGCCAAGGTGCCGCACGCCGACCCGCTGCACAAGGTCACCATCATTCCCCGCGGCATGGCCCTGGGCGTCACCATGCAGCTGCCCATCGACGACAAGCACACCTACGACCGCGTCTATCTGGAGAGCCAGCTGGCGATCATGATGGGCGGCCGCGTCGCCGAGGAGATCTTCCTCAAGACGATGACCACCGGCGCCGGCAACGACATCGAGCGCGCCACCGAAATCGCTCGCAAGATGGTTTGCGAGTGGGGCATGAGCCAGCTCGGCCCGCTCACCTTCGGCAAGAAAGAGGAGCAGATATTCCTGGGACGCGAGCTCAGCCAGCACCGCGACTACTCCGAGGAGACCGCCCGCGAGATCGACGCCGAGGTGCGCCGCTTCATCGACGCCGCCTACAAAACCGCCTTCGATGTCCTCGACGGCAATCGCGACGTTCTGGAGCATATCGCCCAGGCGCTGCTGGAGCGCGAGGTTCTCGACGCCAACGAGCTGGCCTTGATCATCGCCGGCCAGCCGCTCCCCACCCGCATCCAGCCGCCTCCGGCCGATGACTCCGGCAGCGTTCAGCAGGTGCTTCGCCCCGACACGTCGCGCCAGCCCGGCCTCAAGCCCGGCGAGCGTCCGAGTCCGGCCTAAGCGCCGGCGGCCGGGGCGGCGCTGTTCGCCGCCTACCCGACGCGAAGCTTAGTGCACGCTTCAACTTAAAGGGTGGCCCTCGCGGCCACCTTTTTTCTTTGCCGCTGCTGCTCGGGTTTGCCTCACTTCTTTCGTCGCATGTGGTCAATCCTGACCAGATTCCTTGAGCCGGATCGGTAGATACTCGTCTTCGGGCGAGGAAACTGCCCAATGGCTCCTTAGCTGTCCGCGGACACCCAAGGAGCAAGGAGCTTTTGATGAATCTCAATCTCTCGAATCCAACTCTGATCGCTCTGGCAGTCGCGGCGGTCCTGATCATCGTGTTTGCCGTTGCGATGTACACGCGAAGCCGCCGCAACCACACGGCAAAACTGCGCGACCGTTTCGGACCGGAATACGAGCGGGCCGTTTCGCAACACGGCTCCGAGCGTAAAGCCGAGGCCCAGCTGGCGGACCGCGAAACCCGCGTCGAAAGGCTGAAGATCCGCGAACTGGACGCGACCGAGCGTGCACGCTACCTGGCCCAGTGGCAGATCGTGCAAGCCCGCTTTGTCGATTACCCGAAGGGTGCTGTGACGGAAGCCGATGAACTGGTGTGCTCTCTGATGCAGACGAGGGGCTATCCTGTCTCCGACTTTGAGCAGCGCGCCGCCGATATCTCCGTTGACCATCCCCGCGTGGTGGAGAACTACCGCTCGGCGCACAGCATCGCGATGCGGCTGGGCTCCGGCGAAGTCTCCACGGAAGACATGCGGACCGCGATGATCCACTACCATTCGCTCTTCGACGACCTGCTGCTGAGCCGGACGTCTGGCGCCCAAAGCGCCGCGTAACTGTGGATTTTTCGTGACCGGCAGGGCTGCAAATCAACCGAGACGTTTTACGAACTGCAAAAAGGGTGGCCCTCACGGCCACCCTTCAATTATTGATGACACAGCCGCTGCCCCAACTATTTGGGAGCTACGCCCCGGCTCGCGTCGTCCTGCACGGACTTCGTCGTAGCCGACTTGTCGATGGCCGACTGAGTAGGCAGGTGGCAGGCCGTGGGAGGATTTGTCATCTGCTTGGCGAATACCCGGAAGCTCTGTCCGTCCGGATGCAACGACGACCAGTATCCCGACCGCGTCAGCAGGGGTTTGTGCTGGACGAGGATCTGGTTGGCTAGAATCTTCACGCCGCATTCGAGATTGTTCTTTGGCTGGAGAATGGTTCTGGCCGGATCGTTTGGCTTCAGCAACCGGTCGGCCTCCCAATTGAAATTGCAGCCGTAACGCTGCTGGTCCTCATAGGCAAGCTGCAACAGTCCTTGACTGCGCATGGCCGCTCCGCTTACCTCGTCGTGCTTCTCGCTCTTTCGGACGGTCGTGTCGGGATTCAGGCCGGCTTCCGCACCGGCCAGCGCCTGGAAGAAATACGCCCAAAATGTTCGCTTGTCGGTTTCGCCCATCTCGTAAAATCGCGGGCAGAAGCGGCGAACGTCCTTTGGCACCTGCGAAGAAAGCATCTCGGGTGGAAGCGCCTTCTCGATGATCGCGTCCCATACCGGATTCCACGCCGTCCCACCGAGCTCGACCTTCTTCTCATCGATCGGGGTTGGCGGGGCTGGTTTGGTGGTCTGCGCAGGCGAAGCCGTGGCGATTCCCATGAAGAATGCGAGACTCACCAGGAACGATGTCTTCCGCGCAGCGATACCCATGTGTGCCATGCCACCGTACCTCATAGATGCATCCAACTTCCCGAAAGGAAGCTAGTCCCGATGAAGCTGCACACCTATCTCAACTACGGCGGAAACTGCGCCGAGGCCTTCCGCTTTTACGAACAGCACCTCGGCGGAAAAGTCGGCATGATGATGACCTACGGCGAGATGCCCGAGCCGAAAAACTTTCCGCCCGGCATGGAGAAGTCCATCCTCCACGCCAGCATCGAAATCGGAGGAACGCTGCTCATGGCCAGCGACGTTCCGCCCGAGCGCTTCCAGCCCATGCGCAGCGTTTACCTGTCGCTCTCGGTCGGCAGCATCGAGGAAGCCGAGCGCCTCTTCGCCCTGCTGACGGACGGCGGCGAGGTCTTTATGTCGATGGGGGAAACCTTCTTCGCCTTCCGCTTCGCCATGCTCCGCGACAAGTTCGGCACCTCCTGGATGATCATCCACGAACGCCCCATGCCGAAGCCCAAGTCAAGCGCATCACGCATAGAATTTCGCTGAGCCCGGTGCCCCATATTTGCCGCCGTTGGCAAATGTGGGGCCTTTGACTTTGCTCTTCCTCCTGTTCTATTCACAAGCTTTACAATCAGCTATGCGCCGCCTCGCCTGGCTCGCCATTCTCGCCGCCTCTTTTCTCTTTGCTCAGGGCCCGGCGCAAAGCGCGGCTCCGGCTCCAGCCCAGGCCTCCGGCGTCGCCGCGCACATCCACGGCGAAATGTCGTTCCTCGCCTCCGACGCGCTGCGCGGACGCGGCAGCGCCACGCAGGACGAACTGGTCGCTGCCACCTACGTCGCCTCGCAGTTTCAATCTTTCGGACTCGAAGACGCTCAGCTCCAGCGCGTCCCTCTGCCTTCGGGCGGGGTCACCTACAACGCCTTCGCCCTGTTGCGCGGCTCCGACCCCGCGCTGGCCGCGCAGACCATCCTGCTCAGCTCGCACCTCGATCATCTCGGTACGCGCACCACTTCCTCGGGAGAAGTCATCTACCACGGAGCCGACGACGATGCCAGCGGCACCACGGCGGTTCTCGAACTCGCCCGCGCGCTCGGCTCGCTGCCTGCGCATCCCCGCCGCACCGTCCTGTTCGTCTGCTTCGGCAGCGAGGAGACCGGCGGACAGGGCCACCAATATTTCCTCCAACACCCGCCGCTGCCCCTGGCTTCCATCGTCGCCAATCTCGAGTTCGAGATGATCGGCCGCTCCGACCCTGCCATCCGTTCGACACAGCTCTGGCTCACCGGATGGGAGCGCAGCGACCTTGGCCCGACGCTCGCCCAACACGGTGCTCCGCTGGTCGCCGACCCCCATCCCGAACAGAACTTCTTCCGCCGTTCGGACAACTTCGACCTCGCCCGCCAGGGCATCGTCGCCCAAACCGTCTCCAGCTACGGACTCGGCCCCCACTATCACCAGCCCTCCGACGACCTCGCCCATATCGACTTCGACCACCTCACCGGCGCCATCGAGTCCATGATCGCCCCCATCGAGTGGCTCGCCAACACCGACTGGAAGCCCGCCTGGAACCCCGGCGGCCAACCCTGATCCGTAGGTGCCCCATATCTGCCGCAGTCAGCAGATGTGGGTCTTTGCCTGTCGCTGTGGTTCTTCCGCCGCTTAGCCCGCCACCGCGCAGCTCCGGATTGCCCAATCCCCTCCGCCTGTGCGATAGTTCTAACTCTGGCAGCTTCGTTCCCCGAGCATTGCAACGTCCATTCCGGCGAGGTACTGAATGTCGTCTCATTTCGCTCCCTTGAAGATCACCACCCGCAGCTTTGAGAACGCCCTGACCTGGCTTTGCGATCACGGCTTCCAGGTCGACCACCCCGCCGGGAGCACGGTTTATACGGTGAGCAAGTATCAGTGCGGCGCGCAAATTGAAGTTGGCCGCGACGGACGTTCCACCATCACTGGCTTTCCCTCCTGCCTGATTGCCGGCGAAGCGGCGGAGCTGGTCGATCGCGGCTACCAGAAGTTCTTCAAAACCAGCAAGTGTGAGCTTCCCGCCACCGCCGACCGGCTCGAGGCTCTGAACCACTTCAGCGAGGAACTCAAACAGGCCCTCGGCTACACCAGCCTCTACAATGAGGGACTCGGCAGCGTCAGTGGCCGGTATCAGTACGACCGCCTGGCCAGCCGCGATCTGGCGCCGAGCTCGCGCCCGGTTCGCCCGTGGCAGAAGTAACTCGATCCATTCCTGTTCGTTAGGGGAAACATCCAGCGCTCCGGCTACCCGCCTGGGCGCATTTTGTTATTTCGAAAGTTGGTATTTTGTCCTCGCTGGTCAACCCTCCCGGCCGTCCCCAACTCCAACCCATCGAGACGCTCCCCGCCTGACCGGCTCGCGCCGTTTGAGTTTGCTGCAACGCACTAGCCCTGGCGTTGGGAGTTCGCCCGCGCCTACCCGCCAACGGTACGCGCTCGAGAGAGGGATATCACCATGAAGTACGTAGTCAGGATTTTGTTGTTGTTCGCGCTCGTCTATTCGGTGTCCGTCTTCGCAGAAGACAAGGACGATGTATATCATCGCCTCGACGCCGCTTCGGCCGACCTCGATCGTCTCACCAACGCCCCGGATAAAGGGATTCCGCAGGATATCCTCACCGGCGCCAAGTGCATCGCCATCGTCCCCAACCTGGTCAAGGCTGGCTTCATTTTTGGCGGTGAGGGCGGTCGCGGCGTTGCCACCTGCCGTGTCCATGGCCACCACTGGAGTGCGCCGGCATTCTTCACCATCGCCGGCGGTAGCTGGGGAGCCCAGATCGGAGTTTCCGGCACCGACCTCGTCATGCTCTTCATGAATCACGAGGGAGCCAAACATCTTCTCGCCGCCGACTGGAAGATCGGCGCCGACGCAGAAATCGCCGCCGGTCCGTGGGGCCGTGAGACCAGCGCCAACACGGCCATCAACGCGTCCACTGCGATCCTCACCTACTCGCGCTCCAAGGGCGCCTTCATCGGAGCCGCTCTGAACGGAGCCAACGTCCACACCGACGAGAAGGCCATGCGCGAGTTCTACGGACGCGAGGTCGGCTTCCGCGCCGTTCTGGAGGGAAGAGTGCCCGCACCCCCAGCCGCCCACCAGTTCCTCGCCGACATCCACCGCAACTTCCGCGAGGCCGAAGCCAGCAAATAGGCTTTCCGCGGCTGAATGAACTTTGACGGTGCCCCACATCTGCCGTAGTTAGCAGATGTGGGGTTTTTGACTTTTACTCATCTAAGCCGAGGCAATAAGCAGAACCATTGGCCCATGGTAAATTTCAACCAAAGGTTTTTCTTCCCCGCCGTGTTGTCAGGAGCCTTATGTTCGGACGCATGTACTCACCGTTCCACGAACCGATGTACGGACCCCATCATCCCTTCGTGGGATTATTCCTCGCCATCGTTGCCATCTTCTTCGTCGTCGCGGTGTTCTACATCCTCTCCCTTCGCCGCGCGCTCCTGCTCTGCGCCCCCGCCAACCGCGCGGCCAGCCCGGATTCGGCATGGCTTCTGCTTATCCCGTTCTTCAGCATCATCTGGCAGTTCTTTTTTTACCCGAACATCTCGGTCTCTCTGGAGCGCGAATTCCGCCAGCGCGGCCTGCCAATCGAACCCGACCCCGCCCGCTCGCTTGGCCTCGCCCTGGCCATTCTGCACGCCTGTTCGCTCATTCCGCTGGTAAAACTCTTCACCGGCATCGCCTCCCTGGTCTGCTGGATTCTCTATTGGAGCAAAATCTCCGGATACGCCCGGCAGCTGGAAGCCAATTCCGCCGCCCCTACCCTCGCCGCGCCGGCCGAGTGGAGTCCCCAACCGCAAGTCCAGGGCAGCGTCTGCTCCCACTGCGGCAGCCCGCTGCAATCCGGCGCGCGCTTCTGCGCCAACTGCGGCGATCCCCTCCCCCAGTAGGCTGCTAAAATATCAGCACGTTCGCTGTTCCCGCCATGGCCGCTTCCGAACATTTCGATGTTGCTGTCGTCGGCGCCGGTCATGCCGGCTGCGAGGCCGCCATGGCCGCGGCGCGCATGGGACTCCGCACCGCGCTGTTCACCCTCAACTCCGACCTCATCGCGCAGATGTCCTGCAACCCCGCCATCGGCGGCATCGCCAAGGGGCACATCGTGCGCGAGATCGACGCTCTGGGCGGCATCATGGCCGAAGTCACCGACGCCGTCGGCATCCAGTTCCGCCTGCTCAACACCTCGCGCGGCCCCGCCGTCTGGTCGCCCCGCGCCCAGTGCGACAAGCAGGCCTACCGCCTCAAGATGCGCCAGGTGCTCGAATCCCAGCCCAATCTCCAGATCAAGCAGGCCGAGGTCGCCGAGCTCTGGGTAGAGGATGACGGAGAGGATGACAGGACAGATGCGACCGAGGGTGCCCCATATCTGCCGCAGTCAGCAGATGTGGGAGCCGATCGGGTCCTGCGCGAATCGAGACATCCCCCGCCGCATCCTGCGGCCTGCGCCTCCGCGACGGACGCACCATCGCCGCCCGCGCCGTCGTCGTCACCACCGGAACCTTCCTCAACGGACTCATCCACTGCGGCGAGCAGACCTACCCCGCCGGACGCAGCGGCGAACCCGCCTCCATCCTGCTCGGCGAGAGCCTCAAAGCCCTCGGCTTCCGCCACTGCCGCCTCAAGACCGGAACGCCTCCGCGCCTCGACGGACGCACCATCGACTTCTCCCGCTTTCAGCCCCAGCCCGGAGACGCCGATCCCACGCCCTTCAGCTTCCGCACCCGGCGCATTACCCAGGCGCAGGTCCCCTGCTACATCGCCTACACTACGGAGGAAACCCATCGCATCATCCGCGAGAACGTCCACCGCTCGCCGATGTACAGCGGACAGATCCACTCCACCGGCCCGCGCTACTGCCCCTCCATCGAAGACAAGATCGTCAAGTTTCCCGACAAGCACACCCACCAGCTCTATCTCGAACCCGAGGGCCTCAACACCCACGAGATCTACCTCAACGGCATGAGCACCTCGCTCCCCGTCGATGTCCAGCTCGCCATCCTCGCCTCCATCCCCGGCCTGGAATCGGCCGAGATGCTCCGCCCCGGCTACGCCATCGAGTACGACTCCATCGACCCCACCGAGCTCGAGCGCACCCTCGAAACCCGCAAAATCCGCGGCCTCTACCTCGCCGGACAGATCAACGGAACCAGCGGCTACGAGGAAGCCGCCTGCCAGGGACTGATGGCCGGCATCAACGCCGCCCTCGCCATCAAGGGCGAGCCGCCGCTCACTCTCAACCGCAGCGAAGCCTACACGGCCATCCTCATCGACGACCTCATCAGCAAGGGAACCAGCGAGCCCTACCGCATGTTCACCTCCCGCGCCGAATTCCGCCTGCACCTGCGCATCGACAACGCCGACCGCCGCCTCACCCCTCATGGACGCCGCATCGGCCTGATCTCCGACGAAGCCTGGAGCGACTTCCAGGCCAAGCAGCGCCGCATGAGCCACCTCCAGCAGCAGCTTGAAACCCAGCGCGTTTCGTCTCCTCCAAGCGTACAAATTACGAGGTGTCATCCTGAGCAAAGCGAAGGACCCCAGCACAGCTCCAGTCTCGTGCACGGCTCCCAGCTTCCCGGCCAGCAATCGGCGGGTGCCCCATTCAAGCCCTCTATTGGCTTGAGTGGGGCAGTTGACTCTGCCTCTGACTCTGCCGCCAGAACCCCGAACCTCTCACTCCCCCTGGCGCTGACCGAAAAGATCGGCACTTCCTCCGTCGCCGGACAAACCTTCGCCCAGCTCCTGCGCCGTCCCCAGGTCACCATCGACGACCTCGTCCCCATCTGCCGCCAGCTCGCCCCCGAGTTCTTCGTCCACGACGGCTTCGACGCCCTGGAACGGGTGGCCCACATCTGCCTCAATCTAGCCATGTGGGAGACAGCACCAGCCCGCTCCCCTCCGCCATCTGGGTTGAGCTCAAGTCGGTCGAAACCGAAGTCAAATACGCCGGCTACCTCCAGCAACAGGACAAGGCCATCGAGCGCCTCAAGAAAGCCGAGACCAAAACCATCCCCGACTGGCTCGACTACTCCACCATCAGCGGCCTCTCCCGCGAGATGAAGGAGAAGCTCAGCCGCCTGCGCCCGCAAACCATCGGCCAGGCCTCGCGGCTCCCCGGCGTCACCCCCGCCGCCGTCGCGCTGCTCAACGTCTTCATCGAAATCCAATCCCGCCAGCGCAAACAGGCCGGCTCGCCCGCCTCTTCATAGCTGAAATAAACAACACGGGCCGGCGCAGAAGAGCAACCAATCGCTGCTTCTCAGGTTCAGAATAGCGAGCGGGCTCTGTTATGCGCAGTCTTCCTCTCCAATGCGAAACCATCCGGATCGTCTCGGTTACCGGGGAGCGGAGACGGATCCGTGTCTCGGGCCTGGCTAAAGCCCGCTGGCTCTGGCTGTTTCGGAATTTCTATATTCTGGATTTTCCGGTATTGAACAAGAAACAGCAGCAAATGATCGCGCAGGCGTGGAACGCGGGATCGAGCGCTGGTTCCAAGGAAGTCGTTGCAAAGGATGCAGGTTCCGAAGACGCGCCGCCGGACCTGAGCTCCCTCGAACTGATTGGCACCGTCGAAGGCTACTTACCACAGCTTTACCCAGCCCCGGTCGCCGCCGAAGCAGCCCCGGTTCCCGCCAAGCATTTCCGCGTGGGGGAGGCAATTACGGGCGTGGGTGCACCGATCACGGCGCTCGCGCCTCGCCCTATCCGCGTCCGCATCGTTCTGCCGGGCGGGTTGCGCGTTGCCGCGCTCTGGACCGCAGTGGGTGTTTTGCTGCTGGGAGGGGGGTTGATCACTCTGGGGCCAAAGGCGTTAGGCCCAAGCGCTCCAGCATCCAAGCCCCAATCGATGCCGCCATCTCGCGTGGCCGCCGTGGCGCCCGCCAATCCTGCTGCGGTTCCCGCCGACCCCGTGCGTGCCACGCCTCCGGCTCCCGTCTCGATTTTTGCGAAAGCGGCGCCGCCCGCGTTGGCCAACTCTCCCGCGCCTGCCGCCGTCGCTCCCAGCTTCCCACCTCTCCTGCTGCCGGATGCCATGGCCTCGAGCGAGTCCTCGCCAGATTTGACGCCTCCGCACCCTCGTCTGGCGCTCCGCACCAAGGCAGCGGCATCGCCACTCGCGACGCCGCCCGCAAACCCACCCGCAAACCGCGAGGTCACGATTCGCGTCAGTGTGGACAGCGAAGGCCACGCCCAGGCGTTCCAAATCATCGAGGGAAACCGGAAGAATATCTCCGCCGCCCTGCACGCCGCCCGGCGCTTCGCTTTTCAGCCCTGCGCCAGCTCCGGCGACTGTGATCACCTGCTGAAATTTACCGATTACGGCGATGCTTCCATCGTGCAGCGCATCGACTAGCCCGCTCTTGCTCTTGGTTCGGTATTCAAGGTGTCATCCCGAACAACGTGAGGGACCCCAGCGCGGTCCGACTCTCTATTCCCGCCCCGGAGGCACTTCGGCCACCAGTCCGCCAGTTGCGCCGCGCGCCCTTTGCGAGTTTAAGCTGGGGTCCTTGCCCTTGCCCTTGTTCCTGCCTTTATCCTTGAAACTTTGAGACCTGCGAAACTTTGAAACCTGCCTTTTGCGCTACACTGTCCAGCGCGCAACCTCCGCCCCGCCGGAGTCATCCAGGAGCCATCATGAAAGCCATTGGCTACATCCAGTCCCTGCCTCCGTCCGATCCCAATTCCCTCTTCAACTTCGAACTCCCCGCGCCCACCCCCGGCCCGCGCGACCTGCTCGTCGCCGTCCGCGCCGTTTCTGTCAATCCCATCGACACCAAGGTCCGCATGCGCGCTCAGGGAACCTCGGAGCAGCCCAAGATTCTCGGCTTCGATTGCGCCGGCATCGTCCAGTCCGTCGGCCCCGACGTCACTTTCTTCAAGCCCGGCGACGAAGTCTTCTACGCCGGCTCCATCCTCCGTCCCGGCACCAACAGCGAACTCCATCTGGTCGATGAGCGCCTCGCCGGACCCAAGCCCCGCTCGCTCTCCTTTGCCCAGGCCGCCGCCCTGCCGCTTACCTCCATCACCGCCTGGGAGCTGCTCTTCGACCGCCTCCGCATCCCCTTTCGCGAAAAGCTGGCTGGCGAGAAGCTGGTCCACATCCGCCCAGCCTTTGGGCGAATGTGGAGAACAGCCGTCCGCCTCCCTGCTCGTCATCGGAGCCTCCGGCGGAGTCGGCTCCATCCTCGTGCAGCTCGCACGCCAGCTGACGGGCGCCACCGTTCTCGCCTCGGCCTCGCGACCCGAATCCCAGCAGTGGGTGCTCAAGAACGGAGCCCACCACGCCGTCGATCACTCCAAGAAACTCAGCCAAGAGGTCCGCGCCCTCGGCATCCAGTACGTCGAGTCCATCATCGGCCTCACCCACACCGACCAGCACTTCGCCGAGATCGTCGAGCTCATCGCCCCCCAGGGACGCTTCGCCCTCATCGACGACCCCGGGCCTCTCGACATCAACAAGCTCAAGCCCAAATCCGCCTCCCTGCACTGGGAGTCCATGTTCACCCGCTCCAGCTTCCAAACCCCGGACATGATCGAGCAGCACCGCATCCTCCAACAAATATCGACACTTGTCGATGAAGGACGCATTCGCACCACTCTCAACAAAGTCGCCGGACGCATCGACGCCGCCAACCTCCGCGCCGCCCACGCCACCATCGAGACCCACAGCTCCATCGGCAAAATCGTCCTGGAAGGCTTTTGAGGTACAGCCTGTCGGCTCTTTGTTTGGCTGTTGCTCTTGGTTTTGTTTTTGAGGTGTCATCCTGACCGAAGGGAAGGACCCCAACTCCGCTCAAATATCCATTGCGGCGGCACGGTCACTCCGGCCAATGCTTTCGATGTTGAGGCTGCCCTGTGAGTTCTATAAAAGGTTTGCTGCTGCTTCGACCTGGCACCCACCTCCCCGCTTTTGCCCTGCCTGTGACCGAAGTCATAGCGCCCGCGCGCCGCATGTCCTAATCTCGATTCAGAAAGCTGGATTCTTCCTCCATACCTTCATCATGTCGAATCTCGTAGAAACCATAACGCCCGCTGAAATCCCCGCAGCCAAACCTAAAAAGCCCCACGTTCACCGCACCTCGCCCGACCGCTGGCAGCGCACCCGCCTCATTGTGCAGGGCCTCTTTGTCGCGCTCAACGTCTTCCTCTGCGTCCAGTTCTATTTCTTCGTCCGCTACTTTGAAACCGGCGCCACCGGGCCCCACGTCTCCCGCCCCGCCGGAGTCGATGGCTGGCTCCCCATCGCCGGACTGATGAACACGCGCTACCTCATTGCCACCGGACACATCCCAGCCATCCACCCGGCCGCCATGGTCCTGTTCCTCATCTTCACCGCCACCAGCCTCATCCTCAAGCGCGCCTTCTGCTCCTGGCTCTGCCCCGTCGGAACGCTCTCCGAATACCTCTGGAAGCTGGGCCGCAAGCTGTTCAAACGCAACCTCGTCCTGCCGCGCTGGCTTGACATTCCTCTGCGCGGACTCAAGTACCTGCTCATGGGCTTCTTCGTCTTTATCGTCGGCGGCATGAGCGCCACTGCCCTGGAAGACTTCATGACGCAACCCTACGGCATCCTGGCCGACGTCAAGATGCTGCACTTCTTCGTGCACATGAGCACCGTGGGCGCCATCACCATCGCGGTCCTCATCCTGCTCTCGGTGGTCATCAAAAATTTCTGGTGCCGCTACGCCTGCCCCTACGGAGCCGTGCAGTCGCTGGCCTCGCTCTTCAGTCCCGTCACCATCCGGCGCGACGCCGAAGCCTGCATCGAGTGCGGCAAGTGCTCCAAGGCGTGCCCGCAGAGCATCCCGGTCGACCGCCTCATCCAGGTCCGCTCCGTCGAGTGCACCGCCTGCATGGAGTGCGTCTCCAGCTGCGGCACCCAGAGCGCCCTGCAGTTCGCCTTGCCTCCAAAATCGGCCGCAACGGCCGCACAGCGCTGGCAGGGACGCACCTTGCAGCCGGTGGCCGCCGTCCTCATCCTCGCCGCTCTCTTTTTCGGCGGAGTCTCCCTAGCTCGCGCAACTCACCACTGGCAGACCAACGTCCCCGACGAGGTCTACCGCCAGCTCATCCCCAACGTGGATCAAGACAGCCATCCCGGCTTCTAGCCGCGCTCACGAAACAGGCGCCGATTTCCGCGGCGCCTGTTCCTTTCTTTATTAGATCTACATATGTAAATCTATCCGGGATTCTGCGTCCCGTATATCCTATTCACCATGGAAGCCGCCGCCCTGCGCGATCTGCTCGCACCCTTCGTCCCACCCGCCGAACTCGACGACGTTCTGCTCGAATCCGTCAACGTTCACCTCTCGCTGCTCGTCCGCTGGAACGGGCGCATGAATCTCACCGCCCTGCGCACGCCCGAAGCCATGGTCGAGCGCCATTTCGGCGAGTCGCTCTTCGCCGCCCGCCACCTCTGCCTGCGCGATGGGAAGCAGGAGCTCTTCGACCTCGGCAGCGGCGCCGGATTTCCCGGCCTGCCCATCAAGTATTGGGCACCCGGCCTCCAGCTCACCCTCATCGAGAGCCACGGCAAAAAAGCCACCTTCCTGCGCGAGGTGGGCCGCGCCCTCAACCTCACCGGCTTTTCCGTTCTCAACGCCCGCGCCGAGACGATCGCCCAACGCGCCAGCCTGGTCACCATGCGCGCCGTCGAACACTTCGATCAGGCCCTGCTCGCCGCCGTCGGTCTGGTCGCCCCCGGAGGCCGACTCGCCCTGCTCATCGGTGAGGCCCAGCGCGAGCGCGCATTGGCCCTCCTGCCGGCCGGCTCCAGCAATGCCCTCAGCCTTCCGAGCTCCGAGCAGCGCATCCTCCTCACCTGGCAATCCCCCTCATAGTTCCTAGATCACAGGTGGCCCACATCCGCCTTCTTTTGGCGAATGTGGGGTGGCAGAACGTTCGAAGCGATCACGCTCTTTTTTGATTTGTTCCACGTGGAACACTCGACGGTGCTCCACAACCTGCAGTTGTCGTACGCCCCAACGTTCCACGTGGAACGTTGGGGCGTCGGGTAGCACTAGGGTTCCGGCCGCAAGCGCTGGTGTTCCACGTGGAACACCAGCACCCGCGGCCGGCAGCACCGGGTTAGCCGACGCTCATCCCACCGTTCTGCACAGCTTTTCGCACTTATCCACCACATCCCCACAGCGCACAGCTCTTTCCCCATTGCTCCCGGAGTCCCCAACCAGTACCCTCAACCTTGTCCACTATCGCAGCCGGGCCGTTCCACTCCCGGCTGCCGGAGCCACTATGTCTCGGGTCATTGCCATCGCCAATCAAAAGGGCGGGGTCGGAAAGACCACCACCAGCATCAACCTCGCCGCCAGCTTCGCCGCCAGCGGGGTGCCAACCCTGCTCGTCGATTGCGATCCCCAGTCCAACTCCACCTCCGGACTCGGCCTGGTCAAAGACGCCGACCGCCCCGGAACCTATCAGCTCCTCATGGGCGATGCCGACGCCTCCGAGCTACTCCAGCCCACCGAGCTCGAACACCTCAAGGTGATTCCCTCGTCCAAGCACCTCATCGGAGCCAACGTCGAGTTGGTCAACGCCGAATTCCGCGAGTACCGCCTCCGTCACGCCCTGCAAACTGTTCGCGGCCAGTTTGAGGTCATCGTCCTCGACTGTCCGCCCGCGCTCGACCTGCTCACCCTCAACGCCCTGGTCGCCGCCGACTCCGTTCTCGTCCCCATGCAGGCCGAGTACTTCGCCCTGGAAGGCGTCAGCGAACTGCTCGACACCATCGAGCGCATCCGGCAGACCCTCAACCCCAGCCTTTTTGTCGAAGGCGTCGTCCTCACCATGTTCGACGACCGCACCAACCTCGCCCAGGGAGTTTCCAGCGAGCTCAAGTCCTTCTTCGGCGAGCTCCTTTACGAGGCGTCAATTCCGCGCAACGTCCGCCTGGCCGAAGCGCCCAGCCACGGCAAGCCCGCGATCCTCTATGACCCGCGCTCCCGTGGCGCCGAGGCCTACACGCGCCTTGCCCTGGAAGTTCTCACCCGGATCAGGAACCGCGCCACCACGTCCCAGGAATTAAGCACTACCGAGTCACGCCCCACCCAAACCACCGCATCGCCCAGCGAGGTACAGCAGTGAACCCACCGCAAGACAAACGCAAGGCCCTCGGTCGCGGCCTGGAAACCCTGCTCCCCGCCGCCCGTGGCTTCCAGGGCGGGGCCAGCCACCCTGCGCCATCCCACCCCGGTGTGAATCCCGGCGCGAACCCCGGAACCCAGCTACCCGCAGGCGATGTCGTCCGCGACCTTCCCTTCGAGCTCATCGACCGCAATCCCTACCAGACCCGAACCCACTTCGACGAAACCGCTCTCAACGAGCTCGCCGAATCGATCCGGGTCTCCGGCGTGATCCAGCCCATCACGGTTCGCCCCGTAGGCGAACGCTTCCAGCTCGTCACCGGCGAGCGCCGCTGGCTCGCCTCCCAGCTCGCGGGCAAAACCACGGTTCCCGCCATTGTCCGCCAAGTCTCCAACGAGCAGGCCATGGAGATCACCATCATCGAGAACCTCCAGCGCGAGGATCTCAATCCCGTCGAGCAGGCCCACGCCTACGAGCGACTGGGCCGCGAGTTCGGCCTCACCCAGGAGCAGATGGCGCAGCGCACCGGCAAGGACCGCTCCTCGGTCTCCAACTTCCTGCGCCTGCTCAAGCTCCCCGCCGATGTCCTCGCCCTGGTCGAATCCGCCAAGCTCAGCTTCGGACACGCCAAGGCCCTGATGACCCTGGACTCGCCGGACGCCATGCTCCGCCTTGCCCAGAAGGCCGTCCAGCTCTCCATGTCCGTCCGCCAGCTGGAATCTGCGGCCTACCAGCACATGCACCCCACTCCCGCCGTCGCCAAGCCCGAGCGCGTTCTCGACCCCAACGTCCGCGAAGCCGAGCAGCAGCTCCAGCGCTCCCTCGGACTTCGCGTCCAGATTCAGGACAAACATGGCAAGGGCAAGATCGTCCTCGAATACAAATCCCTCGAAGACTTCGACCGCGTCCTGGAGATGCTCGGCTCGCCAAAATAAGACCTCCAAGTAATCTTCCACGCAAATAGCGACGGGCGGCCTTAGTAGGCCGCCCATTGCACTTCCATCTATACATCGATATATGTCTATCTATTCTTTAAGCCGCAAATTCGAGATTTCCGGCGTCCGATGGCTCGCTCCAGGGTGGCAATCGTACACCTCCAGCAGCACAAGCTCACCGTTGCGTCCCCAGAGAATCAGTCCGGGCGAACGACGGTCGCTTCATCCGGGCTGATCGCTCGTTCGATCATGAGCGCTTTCGCGATCCGCAATCGTTCAGCTCTTGGTCTCGGCCGCCTCTTTTTTCATATGCGGGCAGGCCATTTTGCCGTCTTTGTTCTTCATGCAGTGGCAGGCCTTCTTGGTGCCGCTCTCGCTCTTGGCTGTCTCGTGCTTGCAAGCCGCATGTCCTGCAGGCTTGGACGCATCCGGCGCTGCCGCCGTGCCCGCAGCGGCCGTACTCGAAGCCGCCGTGCCCGTGCCCGTAGCCGCTGCCTGCGCCATCATCGACGCCGCGCCCAACACCATCACCGCCACAATCGCTGGAACCTTCATCTTTGTATTCCTCCGCTCTGCGCCGGAATTATATCCCGCGCGCCCAGCCGCCGCCACTCGCCCTTGTCCGAATCTCCAGCGCCGATATCCCACACCGCTCAACTCTCCGCCGCGGTCGCCAGCGGTCCCAGGTAACGCTCAATCTCCAGGCGAACAGCGTCCGGAGGCTCGACAAACTCCAATCCGCAGCGGAAGCCGCGGCGATTCCTCACCACCGCTCGAAGGCGCAGCGCTTTCTCCTCCGGAGGCAGTGAAAACGCGACCATCACAAACGTTCCCACCTCCAGTCCGTCGGGGGCGTACACGCTCATGCCGCCTTCGCTCAATTCAAAGGTCCGCATCACCGAGGCGGCATTTTCCGCCTCTTCCCAGCGCCGCAGCCTCACCCGGATATCCACTTTCACCCGCTTCCATCTGCGTACTGGCGAACTCACTCCCGCACCTCGTCCACACCGGTCTCCACCGCTTCTTCCGGCGCACGACGCTCCACACTCGCGGGCTCGGCGCAAATGGCCTGGGCAGATACCTGCCCGGTAAAAAACAGATCCACCGCCTCCACGATCGCCGCCGCGCTCTTCGCCTCGTAGATGGCCTTGCGCAACTTCGCACCGCCCTCCACGCCGTGCGTAAACCAGGAAGCGAACTGCTTCATCTTGCCCGCCGCGTCCGGATACCCTTCGGCAATCAGCATGCGGAAGTAGCGCCGGATCATTTCATATCGGTCGCTGCGGGAAGCAACTTCATACTGTCCGGTTGCGGTGTACTGCGAAATCTGCCGGAAGATCCACGGGTTCGAGGCGGCGGCCCTTCCGATCATCACTCCATCGCAGCCGGTCTCGGCCACCATGGCGCGGGCGTCCTCCGGCGAGCGGATGTCGCCGTTGCCGATCACCGGAATCGTCACCAGCGATTTCAGCTCGGCGATCCATTGCCACTGCGCCTGGCCGCTGTATCCCTGCTCGCGAGTGCGGGCATGCATGGCCACCGCATCCAGTCCACAGCCCTCGGCCATCTTGGCCAGCTCGCGAAACACCAGTTCGCTCTCGCTCCACCCGGCGCGGAACTTCACCGTGAACGGAATCGTCACCGCGGCGCGCACCGCCTCGAAGATCTTCTGGATCGCCGGCAGCTCGCGCAGCAGTCCGCTGCCGCCGTTGCACTTCACTACCTTCTTTGCCGGACATCCCAGGTTCAGATCCACCAGGTCGAAGCCGAAGCCTTCCACCATCCGCGCCGCCTCGGCCAGCGAATCGGGGTTGGAGCCGAACAGCTGCGAGGAGATGGGATGCTCGTCTTCATAGAAATGCAGAAAGCGCTTGGCCTTCTTGTCTTTCTTGCGCACCACGCCATCGGCCGAGGTGAATTCGGTCATCAGCAATCCGCATCCATCCATCTGCCGGATGAAGCGGCGGAACACCGTGTCGGTGATGCCGGCCATCGGCGCCAGAACGGCGGCCGGAGCGATCTCCATGTTGCCGATCTTCAGTTTCGCCGGAACCCTCACATCACCGGGCACGGCACGAACTAGCGGGTTGTCATAAAACTTCTGCACATCCCCATTGTAACGGCCTGGGGCGTTGGATTGGACGGCTGTTCGAGCCCGCTTCACCGGCGTGAGTACCGCCCATGCGGCTGCCTCGACCAGAGCGGCTGCATTCAACTTCGCGTGACAAACCCTCCGGGAAAGATTCGCTTCCAAGCAACTGGGTTCTCCGCAGGAGGTCAACATGAAAACGAAACACTCAATCGGCTCCTTGATAATCGGCGCTCTGCTGGCGATGCTTCTGGCATTTGCGCCAACACCGGCCGGAGCACAAGTCAGTGTTGGGGTCCAAATTGGAGGAGCGCCGCCCACATGCCAGTTCGGGTATTACGACTACCCACCCTATGCGTGTGCTCCCGCTGGGTACTGGTCGCCGGAGTATTTCTACAACGGCATCTTCATTGGTGTGGGGCCGTGGTGGGGCTGGGGATATCACCACGGCTGGGGCGGTCATCGCTTCCATGGCTACTACCGCTGGCAAGGACACGAGTATGGCCATACTTCCTGGGAGCATGGGAACTACGGCTGGCATGACGACCACGCGCGAGGCGAATGGCGCGAAGGAGGCCAGTGGCACAATGGACATGGGGAAGCTGGCCACGGGCACCACTAACGCTGCATGCAAACAGTAAAGCCCTCGCCGAAGCGAGGGCTTAATTCTTGCGCCGAAGGCGTCTTCACCCCAGCAAGGATCGCTTGCCAGAGACCCCGACCACCCGCGGGATCAATTCTGTTCGGGCTGGGCTGGTTGCACCTTGGCCGGCTCCGCCTTGCCTTCGTTCTTGGCATACTTGCGGCGGAAGCGTTCGATGCGGCCGGCGGTGTCGAGCACCTTCTGCTTCCCGGTAAAGAACGGATGGCAGGCCGAACAGATTTCAACGTGGATGTCGCCACGGTTCGTGCTGCGGGTCACAAAGCTGTTGCCGCACGCGCACTTTACGTGGATCTCTTCGTACTTCGGGTGGGTTGCTGCTTTCATAGTCCTCAATCCGTCTGTTTGAAACAGACTCTCTAGTGTAACCCGCGCCGCGCGGGCGCGGCAACTCCGCGCCGGCGGCTTGCTGAGTTCAGAAACACGACTGGGAAGCTCGATCCAGCTCGGATGAGGGTATACTTCGCTCGTCGGAAGGCGACAAGGGAGGGCCGGAGATACGCGATGCCATCGCAAGTGAAACTCATCCGCGAGAACGAACGGGAGCTTGTCTTCGCCTACCCCTACCATGTCGCCAGCTGGTTCGCGGCATTCATCGGCGGGGGAGTGCTCTATCTGTCTTGGCGCTCCATGATCGGCGGGCCTGTATTCCTCCGCTGGGTAGTGGTGGCATGGGGATTGGTGATCGCGATGGCGGGCATCGCGGGAAGTCTTTACACCGATCGCCTGACGCTGGATCGGATGACACGCACCTACGCGCGCCGCAAAGGATACTTGCGGAAGACTACAGCGCAGAGCGGCTCGTTCGATGACATCCAGGGCGTTGCGCTGCAGGTGGAGTATCAAACCTCATCTCACGGTCAGCCAATCCCCTACTGGGCCCTCCGCCTGCTGCTCCGCAACGCCGATTCGATCAGCCTCGCAAGCTTCGGAAATGAGCAGGCCGCCTATGCCCGGCTGGACTCGCTGGCGAAAACTCTGCACGTGGCCGCCATCGACCGCAGCGGAGATCAGGAAACCATCACGCAGCCGGATAACCTCGATCAGCCCCTCGTCGCGAAGCGGCAGCACCGCAGGGCCGGGCCGGAGCCTTCAGGCAAGGGAATTCCTCCGCTCCCTTCCGGAAGCCGGATTGACCTGACTGGAGCCGCGCCGCAGCGGAGCATCGTCCTTCCTCCCTTGGGATTCAACGTGGGCATAGCGCTGGTCTTTGGGTTCTTTGCCCTCATTCTGTTCTTCATGGGTCTCTCGGGATTGCAGCGACAAACTGGACGGACGCCACCCGCTCACTCCCTGGGGATTGATCGCGATTACTCTTCTGCTGGGGCTGTTCTTTCTCGCGCTCATCCCGGTTGCGAGTTGCCTCCGTGCCGTGGTGAGAGAAACGGCGACGAATCTGCTCTTCGGCCAGCAGCTCTTTGGCGGGCGCTTCGGACTGAAGCCCATCGCCAAAACTGCCATCGAGGAGATTCTGGTAAAGCCTGCGCCGAACTCGGGCACCTATCAGCCGATGCGGCCCGATCTCTCCAAGGGCTTTCCTCAACCGGTGCCAACCAGGCATGAAGTCTGCATACGCTCCGGAGAGAAGGCAATCCGGATCGGCAGAAACCTGAGCAGGGAAGAACAGGACTGGCTAAGCCGGGCGCTTCTCTCCATGATCGACGGCGCCTGACTTCGATCTTTCAAAGGTGGTTCACTCGAAGCTCGTTCAGCGCTCCGATTTCATCCTTGCGGATGCCGCCTGGGCCGTCCGCGCCAGGTTCCACAGCAGCGCGCAGCCGCCCACGCAAATCGCAAACGGAATCGCCACATGGCGGTAGGCCAGCTCCATCTCCGGCGCCTGATGCCGGATCGCCGCGGCCACCATCAGCCCAAGGATGCCGCAAAACAATCCCGCTCCCATCCCCAGTCCAGTCCACAGCACGGTCAGCAGCACGACGCGGAGGCCCTGCATCAGCGTCCACCCGGCCCAGCTTGGCCGCCTCATGGGCTCGGAGGCCACCAGCGTTTTGCTGCCGCGCGCCTCCATTTCGCTCGCATTCAACATTTTCCTCCACCTTCCCGGCGCCGTTGCATGCCGCCGGAGCCCGGCCTGCGCTAGAATGATAGTTTCCTATGCCGCATACTCAACAGGCAACCACGCATTCGCCCGCCGAAGTTTTAAGGATCTCTCCCGTGCAGCAGGCTCCCAACGGCATCTGCTACGCTGCCAGCGGCGAGGTCAACCTCACCTCCGACGAGTTGCAGCGCATGGTGGGCGCCGTCCCCGCGGCCATTGCCGCGGCCCTCACCCGTAAAGCATTCTACTTTGTTCCGCTCACCGTGGCCGATGGCGACCAGACGTTGATCGCCGACCGTTACGATGTGCTGCTCAGCGACCGCGCCGTCTGCCATCGCAACCTCACCCTGGGCGATGCGCAGTGCGTCTTTATCTCCACCCGCCTGATGGACGACCGCTTCTCCGTCGCCTTCGAGTTCTATATCAACGTGGGCCATGCCTTTGCCGACTACACCGGCTTCTCGCAGGAGTTCGCCGACCTGGTCTGGAGCCAGGCGCAGGAC
This sequence comes from uncultured Acidobacteriota bacterium, assembly GCA_963742165.1. Classification (GTDB taxonomy): domain Bacteria; phylum Acidobacteriota; class Terriglobia; order Terriglobales; family Acidobacteriaceae; genus TOLSYN. Next base: position 535,476 of record CAVUKX010000003.1, read on the forward strand.
AAGGTGAAGGGCGAAACCTCGCTCGACGCCAACGAGCTGCGCAAGATCGTCACCTCCAACGCTCCCGATGCCGAGAAGGCGCGCCAGGAGTATTTCGAAACCACCTTCGCCGACTCCATCGCCATCTACCTGCTCTCGCTCTACCTCGACGTGGACTACTATGAGCTGCGCGAGCGCGACTATCCGCTGCTGGCTCCGGCCGCACTGGCCGAGCGCCTGCGCAAGGTGAACGAACTATTCCCGGCGCCGCGCGGCTTCGAGTTCAACATCTTTTACAAGCGCCGTCCCGAGCAGCGCTAGCCAAGCCTGGTGCCCCATATCTGCCTTCTGTTGGCAGATGTGGGAAGCACTTCACTCCTCCTTTGCAGCCTTTCGCAGTTGCTCTTCCGCAGACGCACAATAAGGAGCCGGAGCCCACATGATTGCCCATCTGCGCGGAATCCTGCTGGCCACCTCGCCCGGCCACGCCATCGTGGACTGCCACGGCGTCGGCTACGACGTCACCGTCTCCATGAATACTTTTGCCCAGCTTCCCGCGGCCGGCAACGAGGTTTCGCTCTTCATCTACACCCATGTGCGCGAGGACCAGATCGCGCTGTTCGGCTTTCATCTGGCGGAAGAGAAGGCGCTGTTTGAAAAACTCCTCTCGGTCAGCGGAATCGGTCCCAAGCTGGCGGTCAACATCCTGGGAGGCATGAGCACGCCCGACCTGGTCGCCGCGCTGCGCGGCGGAGATGCCGTCCGGCTCACCCGCATGCCCGGCGTAGGCAAAAAGACCGCCGAGCGCATGGTGCTCGAACTCAAGGACAAGCTGGTGGAGTTCGGCGTGGCTCCGGCCGTACCGCGTCCCCGGAACCGGCTGGAAGACGATGTGCTTTCGGCGCTCATCAATCTCGGCTACCAGCCGGCCGCCGCCAACCAGGCGCTGGAAAAACTCGCTCCCGCCGACGGGGCCAGCTTTGAACAACTGTTCCGCAAGGCGCTGGCGCAGCTGGCGCGTTAAGCGGACTGCATTGGGCGCTCTGAGTTTCGCCAACTACGCGTTGCAGCGATGGTCGCTATCAGCCTTCAGCACAACCGAGAAAACCGTGCCGGTCTGTGCGCCCGTGGCGCGGGAGCGGAAGCGGATGGTGCCGCCGTGCTTCTCCACAATCTGTTTGCTGACCCACAGTCCGAGCCCTGTGCCGGTGTCCCCTTTGGTGGTGAACAGCGCTTCAAACATACGCGGACGGATCGCCTCGCGGATGCCCGGGCCGTTGTCGGCCACCGCGACGCGCACCAAACGTTCCCCGCACTTGGTGCACTGCGCGCCGGTGATGCGCAGCTTCACCGTGCCGCACTCGCCGATACATTCCAGGCTGTTCACCAGCAGGTTGGAGAACACCTGGCGCAGCTCGCCGCCCACCGCCTTGATTTCCAGATCGCCGCGGTAGCGCTTTTCGATCTTGGCCTGCTTCGCCCGGATCTTGCTCTGCAGCAGATCCAGGGTTGAGTCCATGACGGAGTCCACTGTTACCCGCTTCAGCGCACTGCCCTCGCGATAGAAGCCCAGCACCTGGCGGGTAATGTGGGAGACGCGCTTCAACTCCTCTTCGGCAATCCCCAGATATTCCATTGCCTGCTCCGGCACCTGCGGAGTCTTGCGGGCTAGATACACCGTGTTCATCACGGCCGCAAGAGGATTGTTGATTTCGTGGGCGATGCTGGCCGCCATGCGTCCCACCGAGGCGAGCTTCTCGGTCTGTATGAGCAGGGCCTCGGCCGTCTTGCGCGCGGTGATGTCGCGCAGGATGCTCTGCACCGCCACCTCGCCCTGCCAGTCGATGCTCGCAGCGGTAGCCTCCACCGTGACCTCCCTGCCGTCCAGCCGCACAATTCGCAGTTCGCGGAGCGGAGCCAAGCCGCCGCTCTGCACCTCCCCAATCCGCTCGCGCACCACATCGTGCAACTCGGAGTGGACCATCTCCAACATCTTCCGGCCTTGCAACTCCTCCCGGTACTTTGCGCCGAACAGCCGTAAAGCCACTGCGTTGGCGAAGACGATTGTTCCATTCAGGTGCACCACCACCGCGTCGGGAGACGACTCCACCAGCGTGCGATAGCGGCGCTCGCTCGCCCGTACCTGCTCCTGCGCCCGCCTCTGTTCGGTCACGCTATGGAAGACCAGTACAACTCCGGTCAACTTCCCGGCTGCGTCGCGTATCGGCGCCGCGCTGCCTTCGATCGGAATGTTCGCGCCATCCTTGGCGACCAGTGCCAGACGATCGGCGCGCCGGATTGGGCTCCGATCGCGCAGCACCTGCGTGGCAATGTCCTCCACGGGCTCGCCGGTCTCTTCGTCCACCACGCGCAGCACCTGCCGAAGGGGAGAGCCCACCGCCGCTTCCGTCGTCCAGCCCAGGTATTCCTCGGCCCTGGGATTCATGAACGTGATCTGGCCTGCGGCATCGCAGCTGACTACCGCATCGCCGATGCTGCTCAGCGTAACCTGCAGCCGCTCCCGGCTCTGCTGCAGCGCCGCTTCGGTCTCCCGCACCGCCAGCTCTTTTTCAAAAGACTCGGCCTTGTGCCGCGCCTCGCGGTAGATATCGGCGAAGACGCTGATTGCAAATCCCGCGCAGATAAAAATCCCCAGGCTGATTCGATCGACCGGCTGGAGTGCGAGCCGGCTGCCATGAGAAAGAATCCAGAATGCGGTGACATAGGACGACAGCAGGGTGGTAAAGACGCCCGGCCAGAAGCCGCCAAGCATGGCAACCAGCATGACCGCCGGAAAGAACGTAATGTAGGGCGGCAACGGTTCGCCCGTCATCCTCTGCAGCACCTCGCGCGACAGAAACGCCAGCAGAATCACGATCGCCGAAATGCCATAGCGGACGAATGGCCGGTTCAACGGGTTTTTCGAATCTTCGCTCATGGCAAACCGTTGCAAAGCAGCGTTGGACAAGAACGCCGAACGTAAAGAATGAGTGACATTCCGTCCCTTTTGCAAGCAAGAAAAACGGCGCGCACCTGAATCGTCCGCGCCGCCCTGTTTGCCGTTTGCCATCGCTGCCCCTCGGCCGCTTTGTTCCTCAATCGCCGCCCGCCGCCCGCGGCTCTGTCCGCGAATCCGTCCATGGCGGCAGAATCTTCATCAGCGCCGCGAGAATGAAGAAGGGAAGCAGGAGCAGCGCGGCCGCGATCAATTCGCCCTCGCGCGAGATCAAATCCACCTTGTAGGTGGTGTATCCCAAAAAGCTCTTGGAAAACAGCTGTCCGCCGATCACCACATTCCAGCGCATGGCGAAGATGCCAATAATGGTCAGGCATCCGCACACCGCATACGCCAGCCGCCGCAACTTCTCCGGCACATGGAAGATCTGGATCAGGCCGATGGTCAGGATCGGCACCACCGTTCCCACCAGGATCTGCAGCACGACCTGCGAAAAGAACAGCTTGGTGTGAAACAGAAAATCCAGCGAGCGGAACGACTCGTCGGAGACCGCGATGCGGTGGATCAGGTCCAGCATCTCCAGGGCAAAGTCGATGATGAAGGTATAGAGCATGTACTGCGCGATGGTATCCACACAGCGCATGTCGATGGGCTGTTTGCGGATCTTCATCATCGCCATGTACACCAGCATCACCATGGCAATGCCGCTCACCATGGCCGAGAAGATGAAGACCACCGGCATCAGCGGCGAAGACCACCACGGATTGGCCTTCACCGTGCCGAAGATGAATCCCACGTAGCCGTGCAGCAGAAAAGCCGATGGAATGCCGATCAGGGTGATCACCCAGCCGACGCGCTCGTCCACCCGCAACGCGCCTTCGCTGATGTTGCTGGAGCCCAGGGTAAGGGCACGGTAGAGCAGGCGCCGCCAGCCGGTGGTGCTCTGTGACAGCAGCACGATGTCACGCCGGAAATCCAGCCAGACCTCCAGCAGCAGCACCGCCATCAGATACCAGAGATAGACGAAGCCGAACATGGCCATCGGTGAGGTGGTATGCGGCGTCAGAAACATCTCCAGCGAACGCTCGGGGTGCCCCAGGTGCAGTTGCAGCGGCAGCGGAGCCACGATCAGGAACGCCAGCGCCGTCAGCAGCGCCAACCGGTAGGTGGGCTTCACGGCCTCCACGTGGAAGATGCGCTCCAGCGACGCCAGAATAAACGCGCCGGCCACCAGCCCGGTCACAAACGGATAGACAACGATCAACACGCTCCACTGCAGCTCGACTTCATTCGGATACATGAAGCCGTCAACGGGTACCATCATCGCGATCTCCTTAACGCACCGATCCGTCCATGTCGTGATAGAAGGCCTTGGCGCCGGTGGCCAGAGAGGGCTTGAGAACCTCCACGCTGTGGGTCCTCAGATATTCGTGGATTGGATCGTTTGGGTTCTTCAGGTCCGCCAGTTGCCGCGCCCCCGTGGGACAGCTTTCGCAACACGCCGTGGTCAGGCCCTTGGTGATGCGGTGATAGCACAGCGTGCATTTGTCTGCCGTGTGCTTGGTAGGATGAAAAAAGCGGCAGCCATAGGGACAGGCCTGAATGCAATAGCGGCAGCCCACACAGTAAGTCTGATCCACCAGCACAACCCCATCGGGGCTTTCAAACGTGGCGCCCACCGGGCAGACCTGCGTGCAAGGCGAGTGCGCGCAGTGGTTGCACATCTTGGGAACGAAGAAATTCTTGCCGCCCGTCGCCGTGCTGGGAGGAAAACCATTCTTGCCGCCGTTGGGCGAATCCACCTGCGGCACCTCCTGCTCCCAGCCCTCGACGTGGTAGCGCTCCACCCAGGTGCGGAAATATCCTTCGGGAACATCGTTCTCATTGGCGCAGGCGCGCACGCAGCTGCCGCAGCCAATGCACTTGTCGATGTCGAGAAGCATTCCCCACCAGTGCTGGGTGCGGTCATATCCGGGCGCGCTTTCCGGCGTCCCGGCCAGTACGTACTTCCAGGCCAGGGCCGCCGCGGGAAGCAACACGATGAGTTTGCGTCGCGTGATCATGATTGCTTGCCTCCTGCTTTTGCGGACTCTGGCTGCGGGGCCCCCGCCGAGCCTGCAGTTGGCTTGGTGGGGTTGAGCAGCGGGCTGTGCGGCTGATGGCAGTTCTTGCAGAGGGCGCCGCCCGAGTGCTCGGCACTCACCACCTGCGGGAAATCTTTCGGCTTGGCGATGTTCGCTTCATGGCAGCGCGCGCAAATCACCGCGGTATCGGGCAGTTGCGGATCCACGGAAGCCGGGTCCTCGGCGTGTGCGGCGAGCGGGCCGTGGCAGGCTTCGCAGTTGACGCCCACATGCTTGCCGGCCTTCTTCATGGTCACTTCGTCGCTGTGGCAATCTTCACAGGCCCGGTGGCCCGCATAGTGAAGCGGCTTGGAGGAAAGCTCGGCCAGCGCATCGCCGCGATAGTGGCCATATTGTCCAAAGCTCTTGGGAATAAAGTGTGCCCGGATTAGCAGGAACACCACTAGCACAACCGCAAACGCAACAGCCAGCCGGACCAGATGTTCGGCATCCTTGAATTTAGCCACGTGCTCCCCTTGCAGAGCGCCAGCCATCCCCATGGCCGCTCTGAGTGCCCACCACTCTTACAGCATTCCGCGGGGCACTCTGTGACGCGCCGCACCTTCCCGTGTGACACCCGAGTGCCGAGCCGTCTTGCACGCAGCCAACAAAACGGCCGCAGCATGAGATCTGCGGCCGTTCTTAAAAGCAGTGTGCTGCGATCCGCCGCACACTCGATCGTTACTTACCCAACCTCTTCACCAGCGGCCGCAGTGACGCGGGAAGCTTGCGATAATCCGCAGCGCTCACCAACGCTGGCTCGATCGGTGCAGGACCGTTTTCTTTCAGCATCGCGGTTCCGGTCGGCCCCAGCAGCAGTTCGAGGAACTTCACTGCATTGGCGCGGTTCGGAGCATCGTTCATCAGGGTGATTCCCCATGCCACGCGGGTGCCGCGAACCGAGACGGTCTGCGCGCTGCGCGAGGTTCCCAGGCCGGGCAGCACCACCACCGCGTGCTTGGCGTAGTAGGCATCTTTGGCCGGGTCCGAGAGGTTGATCTCGTCGGGCAAATCCACGTAGCGGAAGTCCGGATTCGCGCTCGCCATCGCCTGCGCTCCATGCTCGTAGATAAGCTGGAAATCGAATTTCTTGCCCAGCGCCGGGACAGCGGGAACAGAGTGGTCCGCACCGGGAATCACGATGTGCTCCATCAAATTGTTGGAGAGGTTCGGAACCTTGTAATAACTTTCCGCCAGCTGAAAGATCATATAGGTGCGGTAGGCGCCGGGATCGAGAAACGGATTGCCGCCGCCGATGGTGACGCCGGGCGTGGTCAGAATCTCGTACCACTTCGCCGAGGCCTTGGGAATCGAGTTCGGCGGATTGAACGCAACGCTGCCGTCGGCAACGATGGGCGGCAGTTTCTTCTCCGCCACGGAGCTGGCCGAATACGCCAGCACCATCCTTCCCTGGGCGAAGACGATGTTGAAATTCGCATAACCGGCGGGCTTCATGAACAAATCAATATCGGCATAATCGGCCGGTGCGTAGAGATCGCAGGCATGGCCTCCGGCGGTGATCTGCCGCCCGGCGTCCACACTGCCCATGGCGGAATCCTTCACCTCAATGCCGGTCTGGCAGGTGAACGCCGCCTCCAGTGGTTTGAAGGCGCGGGAGAGACTGCCGGCTCGATAGATGATGAGCTGCTGTCCGGAGAGCGGCACGCAACTTTGAGACGGCCCGCCTTGCGTCTGCCCATGAGCGGGCAACACCAGCGAGAGCGTGAGCAGAACGAATCCATACCAAGCCGCGCGAGATGGAAGCCAACCGTTTCTCGAAACATTTTTCATAGGACCTCTTTCCTGTAGGACGATCAGACGCCACGAGAGCCGCCGCGGCAAGCTCTCTGTTCGCAACAAAAAGACGCCATGCTTTCGAGGCATGGCGTCCGATCTGCGATTGGTTAAAAGTCGTACTTCATGGACGCCTGAATGATCCGCGGCTCGCCCAGGTGGCCCAGGTAGCTGCTGGTGCTGAGACCCACCAGGCTGCCCGGGTTGATCGTGGACCAATAGTGCACATCCGTGAAGTTGTTGGCCGTGACCCGCCAGGTGGTCACATTTTTGAAGATCTTGTGGCTGTAACGCAGGCCAACGTCAAAGTTGTTGTACTGGGGCGTGTAATGTTGGTTGACGTCGTCCATCGGGCGGCGTCCTACATACTGCCAGTCGAAGTTGAAGTACAAGCCGGTCAACCGGGGAATGCGATACTCGGCAAGAATGTTGGACTTGTAGTCGGGAATCCCCACAAACCTCTTGTCGTTGGTCGCGAGCACGTGCGTGTCCGTGAGCTTCGGGTCGAGCACTTCAATGCCCGCCACAATCATCAGGCTATCGATGACCCTTCCCTCAAGCAGGGCTTCGGCGCCGTAGTTGATCTGATTGCCTACGATCTGGTTGAGCACGCAGTTTGTGTATCCGGTCGGAAGGGGGGAGGGGCAAACGCCGGGGGGAGGGGCTGCACCGTTAGTATTTTCGAACGGCCTCTCAATGCGGAACATGGCCGTCGAGAAGTTGATCCTGGGCCACACCGCCTTGTAGCCGACCTCTTCTTCCTGATCGCGATACGGCGCGAGAGCCTGGGCGGAGTTGACCACATAATTGGGCACGGAGCTTAGGATAGGCGTATCGGGCGCCTGCAGGCTGTCGGCATAGGTGCCGTAGATGGTCATGTTCGCGCGGGGCTTGAAGATGACGCTTCCGGAGGAGCTGATGCCGTGGGATTCGAAGTTGAGGTTGGGGTTTGCTTCCACCGTACAGCCAGCAGTGTTACAAGGATTCGGGAGCATGTAGTTGTCCGTCCATGTCCAATCCTCGCTGGCCGCGCCTCTCAAAAGCCAATGCGGGGTGAGCGTAATGGTATCGCCCAGGCTGAATCCCTGCTGATGCAGAATGCTGGAAACGTAGATGCCATTCGTCTGGCATCGTCTTGGTGAAAAAGGGAAGGCCGTTCGCAGGCGGCACATCGATCAGCGGATTGGTGATGCTGGCGGAGTCGAATTTACCGGCGGGAGGCGTGCCGGTGCCGGTGAAGGTGCAACCCGTGCCCTCACCCTCCGGGCAAAGGACCGTCTTGGTCAGAGGGCTGGTGCTGGGCAGTGGATTCGCGACGACGGTTGCCCAGGACGAGAACCGGTAGCCGGTGCTTCCAATCACCACATCGTGGCGAAGGCCCCAGGTCTTAAAAGTACCGGTCAGGTAAGCCAAATCGCTCTTAACCTGGAAGCGCGGCGCGAGGGTATTCTGGAAGGCGTTTTCGAGGTATGCGTTGTAGAATCCCGGCTTGGCGAGGTATCCAGCCTCGCTTCCCGTGGCACTGGTGTTGGTCAGCACGTTGACCGGCTCACTGATGTTGCGGTTGGCAATCTGGTTCAGCACCCCGACGTTAAGATGCCAGTTGGAGCTGAACTCCTGCTTTACCCGCACCTCGCCGATCTGATTGTCCATATCCACACCCGCGAAGCCCTGTCCATAACCTCGGCGGGTAGGATCGGGCGCCTCCGACGGCAGGATGGTGTAGGGCGATTTCACAGTGGGAGTGAGAATCGGCGTGTAGATAAACCAGCCGGGGTACCCGAACTCATACAGATTGTAGTAGCTGAAGTTCCCTTCGATGGTGGTATGGGCGAAGGGATGCACGTCCAGTGCCACCGCGGCCAGCTGGCGGCGGAGCTGGCTGCCGGAGACATAGCCGTCGCCATCGGCGATAAGCAGGTTCGTGCGATAGCCAAACATCTTGGTCCCACCGACGTTCGGACCGAAACGGCCGCCCAGGTCGGCATGAGCCGTCCCAATACTGGCGCTCTCGTAGTCGAGTTCGAGTTCGCGGAACTGATTCTCGGTGGGGCGCTTGGTCACGAAGTTGAACAGGCCCGAAGGCTGGGTCGGTCCATACAAAGCGCCGCCCAGGCCGGTGAAGATTTCAATCGCCTCGTATTCTTCCAGAGCCGAAGGCGTGGTGACCGCAAATCCCATACCGTCCTTGCGGTCGTTCTGCATGTTGGTTCCCTGCATGCCGCGGGCCTCGGGACGCAGAATCTCCGGTCCCTGCTGCTCGCGGAACGAGATCAAGGGCATGTACTTGGCGATTTCCTTGAAGTTCCGCGACTGGGTGTCGTCGATCAACTGACGCGGAATCACGTACACCGAGTAGGGAAGGTTCACGATCGGCGTTCTGCCCAGCGGTCCGCCCGGGGCCACGTTGTCCACGCGGTAGGCATTCTGGCTGTCCGCCGAAACGTTGACCGACAATTCATTTCCGGCCGGAACCAGAACCAAATCGGCGCTGACGCTCTGGCCCGCAGCCACGTTCAGTTCGCCGCTGGCGACGTGCTTGAAGCCATTGACATCGGCCTCCACCACATAGTTGCCCGGCGGCAGAGAGGAAAACGAATACGCGCCCTGGCTATCGCTGTCGGCTGCGGCCTTAACCTTGGTAACTGAATTCGTCACAGTCACGTGTGCGCCGGCAAGTGCCGCCTGGTCGGAGTCCTTCACGACTCCGGAAATTTGACCCGTGGTCGAGGTGGTCTGCGCCACGCTGGGAAGCGCTGCAATGGCAAGCAGCAAAACAAAAAGCAGAAACTTCTTCATTTTTTGGCCCATTTCTTCTTTCTTCCAAAGCTGTTCGAGCCTGCCCTGTACTGGCGGGCCAACAAAAGCCGATGCCGATGATTACGGCTCGATTCGCCGATATAAACCTGTTAATTGCCGTTGTGAACTCTATGAGTGGAGACGCCGTATCCAGGCCTACTTATCTGTTATCTCAGGCGTTTTAATTAGAGACGAATCGAGGTGGCATGTCAACTGTGAGCGACATTGTATTGCAGATGCTTAGAGGGGTTTTTGGTTGCCTTGTCCTGTTTGCGCGACACGCCGCGCGGTCACAATAAACGGTCCCCGGCCAGCTTCATGTCATAGCCGCCAAGACTCTCCAACTCATGCCGGAACGATGCGCGCGCCAGCGTGTCCAGCACGGCCTGCACCTGCGGCAATCGCAAATACTTTTTGTAGAGAACCAGGTCATACCGCTTGCTGACGAGCGGGACCATATCCAATCCGAAGACACGAGCCGCGGCGCTGGTGTTCATGCAGCAATCCGCCTTGCCCATCTGCACCTGCCGCGCCGAAGGCAGATGGCCGAGCGCAATCTTGTCGTAGCCGCTCACCCGCTCGCCGTCGATGCCGGCTTTGGCCAGCAGTGAATCCAACAGAACGCGGCTACCCGCGCCCACTTCCCGGTTTGAAATTCGAACTTCGCGGCGCGCAAGATCCTCGATTCCCCGAATCTCCTTGGGATTGCCCGGCGCCACGGCGATTCCCTCTTCCCACAGCGCAAATGAGAAGACCGCAACCTCATCCTCGCCAAACATCTTGTGAATCTTGGGCAAGTTCGACTCGCCGCTCGGTCCGGTCCGGATATGCGTGCCCGCAATATGAATGAGGCCCTTTTTCAGCAGTTCCAGCGAGCGGGAACTATTCTGGTAGCTCATCACCAGCTCCACGCCCTGCCTCCGAAGATGCCGCACCAGCACCGAGGCGCCCGGATCGCAGCCCGCCATCAGCACGCGATCGTCGAACTTCTGGTTGTCGCCCAGTACCTCAACGCATGCCTTCGAAGCTGTGTTGGTGCTTCCCTTCAAGTTGACGAGAATGCCGTCGGCCTCCGGCAAACTCCACGTACCCGCCTCAGGAGGCGCACCGATCAGCCGTCCGCCCACCCGGCACAGCGCCACGGGCTGGCCCGCGCGTGCGCTCCAGTCTTTGGACAGCAGCTCCACCTCTTCCACCCGCGCCGTTGGCGGCAGGCTGCTCTGCAGCCGGAACACCTCTTCCACGGCCACGCCGAGAACGTCAGCCAGTTTGAGAACCACGACGGCGTTGGGAACGTATTTCCCGGACTCGATGGAATAGATCGTCTGCCGGCTCACGCCAACCGCGGCCGCCAGCTTCGCAGCCGAGATGCCGCGCTTCTGCCGCAGCTCGGTCAAGTTGTTCTGCACGTCCATGGAAGTTCTGCCCGCCAACGGAATTGGAACCCAGCTTATGAGTTTAGAGCACCTTCGTCCATTTGTTGATGCAACCGGGTGCGAGCCATCTTAGCGCGGTTCGCCAGTTTTTTCTTCCCTCTTCCAGGGAAGGTCTGGCCCGGGAGGCAGGGTACGCCGAGTCTCTGGACGGCGAAACTCAGTTTTGCGCCCGTGCCACGGGAGGCGGTGGCCAGTGTTGCCAGGTACCCCGCTCCGTGTCGAACTTGTACGAACTCTTACGCAATACTTGGCAGATGATACTTCGCAAACAGGTCGTTAATCGCCTCGCGCAATAGATCCTCGTTGGTGCGGTCCTGATCTATGGCTAGCTTTGAGAGCTGGCGGGATGCTTCTTTCTCAAAGAATCCGCTGATGACCTTCTTCCCGACTCGACTCTTGGGTCTTGCCGGCGATTCTGGTGCCAGGTGCTTGGTTGCGACCGCCGGTTTCTGTGCCACCTCGGCACGTGGCAGTTCGGGAGTGCGGCCATATGGCTTACGATGAGCCACTCGACTCATCGCTTCCTGGAGTGATGGTTTTGGCTTAGACATAAGCGCTTTCTCGTATGTTTACATGTATACACTCATACATGGCTACACGCCCACATGCAGCTTAGCTAAGGGTTGCGATTGCAATTCCAGCTGTGCCTTCACCCAGCGATACAGCGCAAAGACTTCTTCTGCCGCCTTGCCGAGCGGATCGTATTCCGCTGCAACCTGCCCTCTGGTCAAACAGTGATAATAGGCGGCCCTGTGGCCGAGTTGGACAGGTGCGGTGGTTACAGAGAGCCTTTCCAGGACCGCGGCCGTTTCCTGGCCGAGCCTGCCCTGGGCGGGAACGGCGTTCAGCACGATCGCAAATGGTTTGCGCGCGATTCTGGCAAGTTCGATCGTCGTACTGATGGCCTGCAAATCGAACAGATGGGGACGGCACGGAATCAGTACGAAATCGGCCGCCCGCGCTGCAGCCAGAGATGCGGATTCGGAATTTGGGGAAGTGTCGATGATGGCAAACTCGGCACCACATCGCTCGGCTTCCTGCAGAACGATCGAAAGGCGGTTCGGTTGTGCGGACACAACGGCCGGGGTTTCCCCTTCGCGAACGTCGCTCCAGGTAGCGGAGCTTGCTTGAGGATCAAGGTCGATGACGGCCGCGGATTTGTCGTCCCGCTCTGCCGCGACGGCCAAGTGGATCGCGAGGGTAGTCTTACCGGCCCCGCCCTTTTGAGCTACTACTGCTATAGTTTTCACGTCCACATGTATACACGTAGACGTGTGGACCCGTCAAGAGTACGACACGTACGCATGTAGACAGGTATACATACAAACATATTCGGGACAGTGTTTGCTCCGGCCCTGCCTGTACAAGTCGTATGCCGGGGACCCATTGGCTCTACCGATGATCGGGAAAGATGGTTCCTGTCATACGCGGGCAGTCGTCGGGTGTGACATTACTTTCCAATGCAGAAGGTGGAGAAAATCAGATTCAAGATGTCGTCCGCCGTAGTTGCGCCGGTCAGCTCGTCGAGCGCGCGCAGCGCGTTGTACAGATCCAGCAGCACCATCTCATGCGGAATCCCGTTCTGCACCGAGGACGCGGCGGCCGACAGCGCTGCCAGCGACATTTGCACCTGGCCCTGCTGGCGCAGGTTCGTCAACATCGCTCCGCCGTCCTCGGCGGCGCCGCCGCGCACCGTGCGCAGAATCTCCGCCCTCAGCTCGGCAATCCCGTCTCCCGTCCTTGCGGAAGTTCGGACCATCGGCAGCGTCGCATTCTCCCAAGGCTCGCTGCGCCCGGCCAGGTCCGTTTTGTTGAGCACCACAATCGCCGCGCGCCCGGCCACATCGGCCAGCAGCTCGCGATCCACCCCGGTCAACCCGGCGCCGCAGTCGAGCACCACCAGCACCAGGTCGGCATCGGCCAGCGCCTCCATGGATTTACGAATGCCAATGTGTTCCGCCTCGTCCAGCCTCTCGCGCTCCAAGGCCTCGCGGACGCCGGCCGTATCCACGATGCGCACCGGAATTCCGCCCAGCGCCACCGTCTCGGTCACCAGATCGCGCGTGGTTCCCGGCTGCGCGGTCACAATCGCGCGCTCGCGCTCCACCAGCCGGTTGAACAGGCTCGACTTCCCCACATTGGGGCGGCCTACGATGGCCAGCGTCAATCCCGCGTGCACCACCTTGCCGAAGGCAAAGCTCGCCGCCAATTCCCGCAGGGTTGCGCTCACCTCTTCCATCGCCGCCAGAATCTGGCCGGCCGGCATCACGGAGACATCGTCCTCCGCGAAGTCGATCCCCGCCTCCAGCCGCGCAATCAGCCCTACCAGCTTTTCCTTCACCGGCATGCAGCAGCTGCGAGAGCGAACCCTTCAGCTGGCGCGCCGCAACTTTCGCCTGGTACAGGGTCTGCGCATCGATCAGGTCGCGCACCGCCTCGGCCTGGATCAGGTCCAGCCTCCCATTCAGAAATGCGCGTTGGGTAAACTCGCCCGGCTCGGCCAGCCGCGCCCCTTGCGCCATCGCCATCTCCACCACCCGGCGCAGCACCACCGGCGAACCATGGCAGCTGATTTCGACCACATCGTCGGTGGTGTAGGAGTGCGGCGCGGCAAACCAGGTCGCCACCACCTCGTCGATGCGCTCCCCGCCTTCGATCTCCACCAGCTCTCCGAAGTGTGCGCGGCCTGCCTCCAGCGCGCGCCCCCCGGCCAAGCGCAGCATCTTCGCGGCGATGGCCTTGGACTCCGCGCCCGCCAGGCGCACCACGCCAATTCCGCCGCGTCCCGGCGGTGTGGCAATGGCTACGATGGTGTCGTCCAGGTTCACTCTGTTTCCTCGCGCACTCGACTCCCGCGGCGGCCCGCGCAAACGCCAAAAAGCCCCGCTGCGATCTTCTCATTCAATCGCAACAGGGCTCAAATTCTAGCGGCTCGTCTGGCCGGTTTTATCTTCTGCCGCGCCGCTCGCCACCGCGTCCGCCACTGGGCCGTCCCGCCGCGGCAGGTGCAGCCGGAGCCTTCCCGCGGTAATCCTTCGGATACACCACCAGGTGGCGAGCCGGGCCTTCGCCTTCGCTCTCGGTGCGCAGCTCCGGTTCTTCTTTCAGCGCCAGGTGCACCACGCGCCGCTCGCGGGCGTTCATCGGACTAAACGCATACGGCGCGCCGCTCTTGAGGACCTTTTCGGCGGCAACCCGCGCGGCCATCACCAGTTCGTCGGTCCTGGCCTGTTGGAAACCCAGGGCGTCGAAGCTGATCCGTTCGTGCTCGTCCAGCAGATCGCCCACCGATTCCACAACCACCATCTCCAGCGCGTGCAGCAGCTCGCCGCCACGGGCCACCAGCAGTGAGCTGTCCGGTCCGGAAAAGTCCACCAGGATCGCCGGCCTCTCCCACTCCGCCTCCGGGCTCACCGGCGGGTCCACCGCAATGCGGTACTTCAGGCGGAATCCGCCCAGCCGGACAATGTTGTTCAGCAATTCGTTGATTTCTTTCGCCGCCGCTATCTTGTCTTCCATTGCCATTTGCCAGTCTCCCGACGCCTAACGCTTCTTTTCCGCTGCCTTCAGAGCCCGCTTCTCGGCCAGCGCGCGCATCTCGCGGCCCATCTCCGTCTGGTTCATAATCGACTGCTGAACAATCTGCACCACCGTGCCCGTAATAATATACAGGCCCAGTCCCGAGGCCACCGACCAGGTGAACATGGCAAACATGATCGGGGTGAACATGTTCATCATGCGCTGCTGTTCCTTGCTCATGCCTGCGGCCGGCATCATGCGCTGCATCGCCATCATCAGCACAACCGTCGCAATCGGAATGATGTGGTAGTGGTCGGGCGCCGACAGATCGCTCAGGTACAGCCAGCCCGCGTGCCGCAGCTCGATGGCGTTGCGCAGCATGGTGTAGAAGGCGAACAGAAACGGCATCTGGATGACGACCGGCAGGCATCCGCCCACCGGGTTCACATCGTGCGCCTTGTAGAGCGCGGCCACTTCCTTCTGCATATCCTGGCGTCGCGGATCGTCCAGCTTGTACTTCTTGTACTTCTCCTGGATCTGCTGCATCTGCGGCGCAACCTTCTGCATCTTCATCGACGACTTGATCTGCGAGATGCGCAGCGGCAGCAGCGCCAGGTTGATCATCACCGTGACCAGGACAATCGTCCAGCCCCAGTTGGAGGTCCAGTGCTGCTGCGTCCAGCGCACCCAGGCAAACAGCGGCCGCCCAATAAAGCCGAACATGCCGAAGTCCAGGGTGCTGTGCAGGTCCACTCCGTCGGCGCTGTGCACTGTCTCCAGCACGTCCACCGCCTTGGGTCCGGCAAACAGACGCACGTCCGAGGGCGCGTTCAGGCTCCCGACGGCGATTCCCAACACTTCCGCCTTGGCCTTTTCGCCCTGCGGATTCGCCGGATCCCGGGGAACTTCGATCGGGTTGCGCAGCTCGGCAAACGCGGTGTCCTGGGGATGATCGGGAAGGAAGACCGCGCCGAAATAGGAATCGGAGGCGCCGACCCATTGGTAGTTGCCGGTCAACACGCGGCCGCCGCTGATCGAGCTGCCCTTCTTGTCCAGCTTCAAGCGCTTCACGTCTTCGCCGGTGGGAAAATAATCCAGACGCTGATCGGCGTAGGCCGGCAACCCGCCGGTGCTGCCGAATCTACTGCCGCTGGAGGCGTGCGAATTTCCCACCGCGTCACCGAATCCAGACGGCCATGCCGGCAGCGCCGTCACATAGCTGCCGCCTCGCCGCACGCTGGTCTTCACTCCAACCACATAGCTCTGGTCGAAGTGAAATTCCTTCTTCACCGCCAGGTCGCCGTCGGCGTACTCAAAGGAAAGATCCTTGGCCTTGCCGGCTTCGTTTTCGGTGGCAACGTAGAGCGCGGTGTTCAACGTATCCTGAAGCGATTTCTCCCCGGTCCACAGCGATAGCGGATATCCATACTGTGCCGCCGCCGGCTGGTGCACCAGATCCAGCGGCTGCCCCTGAATCGTCGGTGTACTTCTTCAGAATCCAGCTCTTCACCATCCCGCCGCGATTGGTAAAGGTGATGCGGTAGAGATCGTTCTCCACCACCGTGGTCTGCTCGCTGGCTGCCTGCACGGTCCCGGCCGCCTGGGTTGCGGGAGATGCAGCGGGAGATGCAGCAGAGGACGCGCCGGAGGGTGCCGCGGAGGACGCTGCCGAAGGCGCAGCGCCCGGATTGCCGGCCGCCGACGTTGCCTGCGCGTTCTTCGCTGTCTGCGGCGGCGGCTTGACCAAAAACTGCTGGGCCAACATCAGCAACAGCATCGTGGCCGCAAAGATAATCATCACGCGCTTGTCGATGCCGCCGGGCTGGTTCTGCGGATTCTGGAACTCGCTCAAGGTAATATGCCAATCTGCGCGGCCGTGGCCGCCCTAGGAAATTTCACAGTGCTCGCCTTGCGCGCCCGGCCTCGGCCAGTACGCGCGTCTTGCTTCGAATGCCAAATTCCTCCGGCACCGGGTCCAATCCGCGCCCGCCCAGCGGATGGCAGCGCAACAACCGCCACAGCGCCAGCCATGTTCCGCCCAGCGCGCCGTGCCGCGTCACCGCCTCGGCGGCATATTCCGAGCAGCTCGGAGTAAACCTGCAGGCAGCCGGAAGCTGCGGCGAAAGCCATCGCTTGTAGGCGGCCAGCAGCTTCAGAAGGAGAGTCCTCATCGGCTCCTCGCCTCCCGCCCCGCGCGCCGGCTCCCGCCGCGATTGCTCGCGCCGGCTTGGCCGCCGCTCTCGCACGCCCGCCGGATCACCGAGAAGGCCCGCTCGATCTCCTTGGAGATCTGGGGAAACTCGGCTGCCAGCAAACTCTTCTTCGGGTTGATCACCACGTCCACGGCGCCGCTCATGCCGCTGAGCATGAGCAGGTGATGCCGCACCGCTTCGCGGGTGCGCCGCCGCATCCGGTTGCGCTCGACCGATTCGCCCAGCGCCTTGGAGACGGTGAAGCCGATGCGCACTCCACCCTCGCCACGCGCACACGTCTGCGCAGCCGTCCCCGCCCCATTCGGCCCGGGCGCAGCTTGAACTGGGGCAGGGGCTTCGGCTGGCAGGTAAAAGACGGTCATGTTTCCGGAAAAGTGGCGACGCCCTTGCTGATACACCCGTTGAAAGTCGGAGTGCTTCCGCAAATGCGCGCTCTTCGGAAAACTGCCTTTCGGTGTGTCGCTCACGCTGGTATCCACGGCGCTCGCGTTCCTATGTTCGTGTTGCTAAATGTTTGCGCAGCTGAATCGCAAGCTATGGCGATCGCGGAAATGCTAATCGCGAAAGCCAGCGCTGACGGAGACGCGCTTGCGTCCCTTGGCGCGCCGCCGTGACAATACGGCCTGGCCGCTTTTGGTCTTCATGCGCTGCCGGAATCCATGCACTTTGGCACGGCGGCGGCGATTGGGTTGGAATGTCCGTTTAGGCATTGGTCTGACTGCTCCTGCTTCAAAAAATCTCGATGAACAAAGGGAAAGTATAAATGATGGAGGCCCATTCGGCCAAACCGGCCTCTCCTGGCTGCATCTCCGGACTCTCCAGCCGGCTATTTTCGCCCACTCTGCACCGTCTCCGCGGCATTGTCCAAATTCCCTCTTGACGAACCGCTCCTGACAGGCAAAAGTGAAGACACTCCGTCGCAAGAATCTTTATGGAGCTGCTCGGTTCGCTTGTGCCATTCGTGCTAGTATCCGATTGCGGTTGCTGTTTTACTGGGCCTGCCCAACCGCCAGTGCAATTGGCATTTCACGCTCCGCGCCCATCAGCTTTACAGGTTTCTTCGTTGTGCCTGTGCGGTTGAACCTGTTCAGCGACGACATTTTTGAAAATTCCGTCCAGCCAAGCCCCAGCAGGGCCGCCACCTTAGCAGCTCCTTTGTGCGTAAGGCCGGGAAGCTCGCGGGCTTGAGCCAAGGACTAATGGTCGGCACATGTCAGTATTGGTATCGTCATCTCCGAATCCGTGGACGCAGATCCTGGGTGCCCTGGAAAAAAAGGTCAACCGCCACTCCTACGACACCTGGTTCAAGCCCACCCGCTTCAGCCACGACGCCGATGGGAAGCTCTTCGTCACCGTCCCCTCGCCCGAATTCTGCACCATCGGCGAGCGCTACAACGACCTGATCCTCGAAGCCATCGAGAAGCTCGGCCTGACCTACGACGATGTCGAGTTCGTCCCCGCGCCGCCCGAGCCCGAGCCGGTTGCCGCCACCACCATCGTTCGCCACAACGGCGGACTCAGTGCGGCCGCGGCGCGGCCTGCGGCACAGTCGCGCTTTGATTTCGACGGCGCCGCCCAGCTCAATCCGCGCTACACCTTCGGCGGCTTCGTCATCGGCGGCGGAAACCAGTTCGCGCACGCCGCTGCCCTGGCCGTTGCCACCGCTCCCGGCAAGGCGTACAACCCCTTGTTTCTCTACGGCGGCGTGGGCATGGGCAAGACCCACCTGATGCAGGCCATCGGCCATGAGGTCAAGCTGCGCCAGCCCGACCGCTCCATCGTCTATCTCTCCACCGAAAAGTTCACCAACGAGATGATCAACTCCATCAAGCACGACAAGATGGTGAGCTTCCGCGACCGCTTCCGCGGCGTGGACCTGCTGCTGATCGACGACATCCAGTTCCTCGCCGGCAAGGAGCGCACCCAGGAGGAGTTCTTCCACACCTTCAATGCGCTGCATGACACCAACCGTCAGATCGTCATCGCCAGCGACCGTCCGCCCAAGGAACTGGCCGAGATCGAGGACCGTCTGCGCTCCCGCTTCGAGTGGGGATTGATTGCCGACATTCAGCCGCCCGATCTTGAAACCAAGATCGCCATCCTGCAGAAGAAGGCGGAGAGCGAGCACATCACCCTGCCCGACGATGTCTCCCAGTTCATCGCCAGCAACATTCGCAGCAACGTGCGCGAACTGGAAGGCGCGCTCATCCGCCTGATCGCCTACGGGTCGCTCACCGGCGCCACGATCAACCTGGCGACCGCCCAGCAGGTGCTCAAAAACATCATCGACCAGCAGAGCCGCAAGGTCACCATCGAGGCCATCCAGAAGACCGTCAGCGAGCAGTTCGGCCTGCGCCTGCAAGAGATCAAGGCCAAGAACAACTCCCGCCAGATCGTCTTCCCGCGCCAGATCGCCATGTATCTCTGCAAGCACCTTACCGAGGCCTCGCTGCCGGAGATCGGCCGCCAGTTCGGCGGCAAGCACCACACCACCGTCCTGCACTCGATTGAGAAGATCAACCTGCAGCGCAAGGATGACAAGGACCTCAGCCGCATGCTCAACAAACTCACAGAGCATCTGGCCAATTAATCTCCGCTAACTTCAGGCCCGGAGCGCACTTCCAGCGCTCCGGGCCTTTGTTTTCCTACTTTCCCTTTGTGGAACCGCTGTGCATCCTGTGCACAACCCAGCCGATTCTCCCGGCCCCTACCTTTCTTCCACTCATCGCTCACTCGCCGGCTTCCGTTTTCCCCACCACTTTTTCTTCCAACTCTCTAACAAATAAAGAAATTCTCAGCTTTTCCACTTTTCCGCCCCGCCTACGGTTACGACTATAGTTTTCTTCTCTTAAATTCTTGTAAGAGCAACCCCAAACCCAGCTGCAAATCCATCCGCACCGGACTCCTTTTTTGGAAAAGAAATTTCAGAAACCTATGCAACTTTTGCAGCTGAATTGAATCGCGGTTTCGTCGATCCCTGCTGATATCCGTATAACCTATTCATTATCAGTATGTTACGTAAAAACAACCAACATTCCATACCCTTTCTCACGCTGTTGGAATTTCTGTGCAGATTGTGTACAACCAAAAAGTAGGTGCAATTCGCGTTGCCTGGGGTTCCCGAAAAATCAATTCTTTTTCCCTTGTTCGTCTCCCTCAGGCTGCCGAACAGTGATACTTTTCTATTGTTTGCAGTTTTTCTCAGCCGCACGAATACTGCTGGTTTCCACCGGCCCGAGTTTGATATAAGAGCAAGTTAAAGCCAGCGAAAGGTTTTGGGGACTCTATGCCAGAGGCAGCGATCGCTCAAGGAACCGCCATGGAGATCACGGTCAGCAAATCGGAACTCTTAAAGGAACTCACTGCGACTCAGGGCGTGGTCGAGCGCAAGACGACCATCCCCATCTTGTCCAATTTTCTTTTTGAGGCCGCCGATGGTGAGCTGACCATCACCGCCACCGATCTCGATCTCAGCCTGCGCACCAGCTGCCCCGCCACGGTCAAAAAAGACGGCGCCTGCACCATCCCCGCCCGCAAGCTTTATGACTACGTGAAGCTGCTCGGCGACGGCGACGTCAGCATCAAGCTGCTGGAGAACCACTGGGTCAACATCCGCGCCGGCCGCTCGATCACCAAGATGGTGGGCATGGCCCGCTCCAATTTCCCCAGCGTGCCGGTCTTCCCCACCAGCGGCGTGGTCAAAATTCCCGCGCAGACCTTCCGCACTCTGATCGCCAAAACCGTCTTCGCCATCTCCAACGAGGAGTCGCGCTACACCCTCAACGGCGCGCTGCTGGTCCTGAAGCCGGAATCGATCACCATGGTCGCCACCGACGGCCACCGCCTGGCCCACATCACCAAGGAAGGGCTTGCCTTTGACATTACAGGCGAGCTCAAGACGCTGATCCCACGCAAGGCAATGGTAGAGCTGCTCACGCTGCTCAACGCGCCTGAGATCGAATTTGTGGAGTTTGCCAAAGACGACTCCACTCTCTTCTTCCGTCTGGGCTCCCGTCTGCTCACCTCGCGCCAGCTCACCGGCCAGTTCCCCAACTATGAGGCGGTGCTTCCCAAGGAGCACAACAAGAGCGTGACCATCCGCACCACGGATCTGCAGGCGGCCATCCAGCGCGTGGCGCAATTTGCCGACGAACGCAGCGGCGCCATCAAGGTCCGCTTTGAGAAGAACGAGCTGCGCATCTCCTCCTCATCTACCGAAACCGGCGAATCCGAAGACTCGATCGAGACCCAATACGACGCCGAACCGCTCGCCATCGGCTTCAATTCGCAGTACCTGCTCGAGTTCCTCAAGGCCACCGAGAGCAGCGAGGTCCACATCGAGTTCAAGGACTCCCAGTCCGCCGGCCAGCTCCGCCCCGCCGGCGTCGATGACTACAAATACCGCTACGTCGTCATGCCGATGAGGATCTGAAGTAGAACAACGCAGAAAGTGCATGGCCCGCTGTTTACTTGACGAGACGAACCGCCGGGGCTTTAATCGGAGCAGCAATTTCCAGACTTTTTCTGTCTACTGCTAATTCCTTCTTCAGGTGAGCTGTGTACGCTCAAATGGTGCGGAAACACTATGGAAAAGTGGGAACCGCACTACTCCTGCTGATCTTCCTGTTTGAGCTGACGCTCTCGATCCGGCAACAATCACCGACATACGATGAAGGCGTTCACTTGTTCGCCGGCTACCTGTTCTGGGAAAAGTCTGACACGGGCATCGATGCGGAGCATCCCCCACTGGAAAAGGCATTGGCCGCGATTCCCCTGCTTTCCATGCATCTCAAGCTTCCAGTGGCACCCCGGTACGCACCCTACTTTACCTATCTCGACGCCAGGGACTTCCTCTTCGGCAATGGCGGAGCCGCCGGCGCGGACCGCATGATCTTCCGTGCCCGATTAGCTGCGGCCAGCCTCAGTCTTCTGCTGGGCCTGCTCGTATTCCTGGCGGCGCAAGAGATGTTCGACACGAGGGCGGCGCTCGTTGCGTTGACACTCCTGATCTTCGAACCCAATATTGTTGCCCATGGTGCCTACGTGACCACGGATATGGGCATTGTGTGTTTCATGTTCGCGAGCATTTATGCCCTGTACCGTTTCATCAAGGCGCCCTGCTGGACAAGGATGATCACGCTGGGTCTGGCGTCCGGATTGGCCTTGGCCACCAAGAACTCGGCTTTGCTCCTGCTCCCCATGGCAGTGGCACTCGTCGCCACAGAATTGCTTTGGGTGCGACCCGCCGCACAAGTCCCTGCCGGGGCAGCAAAGCGGCTCATTGCGGGTCTTCTGGCTTCGTCCGTAATCGCCGTTCTGGTGCTGTGGGGCTGCTATGGATTTCATAATTCGGCCGAGCCTGGCGGTCTTGTGGAGCAATTGAACCAAACCCATTCCGGTCTATTTCTCGCATTGGCGCGTTGGCATCTCTTGCCCGAGACTTATCTCAGCGGACTAGTCGGCGTAGGGCAAATGACAGGGGGAGCCACACCCACGTACCTGTTTGGCAAAATATATACTCACGGTGTCTGGTTCTACTTTCCTGCCGCCTTCATCATCAAGTCGACGGCCGCCTTCCTGGTGCTGATCCTGCTCTCAGGCTTCGCGATTGCAACAGGCACCCTGCGCTCCCGGCGCGAGGTCTTGTTCCTAACAATCCCCCCAGTTCTCTATATGCTGGTCGCGATGTGCACAGGTCTGGACATCGGCGTAAGACACATTTTGCCGATGTACCCGTTCCTGGCGGTGTTAGTTGGAGGCGCAGTGATTTCGCTCGCCAAAAGCCGGCGGCAGTGGGCGTATGTCGCCGGAGTGCTGCTTCTTTGGCATATCGTCTCCACGTCGCGAGCATACCCAGACTACCTTGCTTATTCCAACGAGTTCTGGGGCGGCCCCGCGAATACTTACCGGTACCTCTCTGACTCCAACACCGACTGGGCCCAACAACTGAAGGCCGTCAAAATCTACTTGAACGAGCGAGATATAAAGGACTGCTGGTTTGCATACTTTGCCGAACCTACGATCCAATTCCGCAGGTACGGAATTCCTTGCAAGCCGCTGCCTACGCTCAACATTGGGGGCATGGATGTTCCGGCCACAATCCAGGGGACGATCCTGATCAGTGCGGGCACACTTTCCGGCTTTGAGTTCGGCTCCAACGTCCTCAACCCCTATCGTTCGTTCCAGCAACTGCGCCCGACAGACGTCATCAAGCATGGTGTCTTTGTTTTCGATGGCACCTTCGACACCCGGTTCATTTCAGCCCTGGGACACGCCGATCGAGCCAGAAGCTTGGCCGAGTCGAACCAACTGGGCCCCGCTCTCGAAGAAGCGCAAATTGCAGTGCAGACCGATTCAAATGAGCTCCAGGCGCAACTGATTCTCGGCGATGTAGAGGGTGCGCTTGGGAATCCGCAGGAAGCCAGGCGCGCCTACCAACACGCAATCGAGATTGCGGGAACCATGGAGCCCGAGGCCGCAGAAGAATGGGTGGCGGAAATTCAGCGCAAGATGGCCCGCAATTAGCCTGGCCATATCTAGCCGCAGGTGAGCTCAAAAGCCTCCTACGCCACGAAACGCAGAGCCTTGAGGCTTGGACGCCGAAGGCGAAGCGAGGCGTTGTGGCTGCCGGACGCCAAACCGGAGCGGTTTATGCGGCGGTTCCCGGCCGCAGCCCCATAACGGCTCGGGATGCCCCTTGACAATCCCCACTAAATCTTCCACTGTCAATCAGTTACGCGCAACCAGCGAAAGTCGTTTCGTGGTAAAATAGGTCAGATGCCGTTCCTTCAGGTGACGACGATTCGAACCGCTCCGCCATCGCAGCCAAAAACATCGAGTCCTGCGAGTCAAGCAGATTGCAAGCCGTCTGCGAGCGCCCTGTTCTCGTTCTCCCTGTTGACTCCGGCGCGGCTACTGGCGCGCAACTCTGCCTCAGCCCCAACGAATTTGGAAACCTTACATGTCCACTAAGCCAACTACCGACGAAGCCGGAAAAGAAACAATGCCGCCTGTACAAGAACTCGACAAGAAGACCGCCACCACCGCCGAATCCGGCTACACCGCAGATTCCATCAAAGTTCTCGGTGGCATGGAAGCGGTGCGCAAGCGTCCCGCCATGTACATCGGCTCCACCGGTGAAATGGGCCTGCACCATCTGGTCTACGAGGTCGTGGACAACTCGGTCGATGAAGCTCTCGCCGGATACGCCACCACCATCGACGTCGTCGTGCATCTGGATAACTCCGTCTCCGTCACCGACGACGGCCGCGGCATTCCCGTCGATGAGATGGATGTGGATGGCGAGCGCCTGCCCGCCGCGCAGGTCGTCATGACCGTGCTGCACGCCGGCGGCAAGTTCGACAGCTCGACCTACAAGGTTTCCGGCGGCCTGCATGGCGTCGGCGTCAGCTGCGTCAACGCGCTCTCCGAGTTGCTCGAGCTCGAAATCTGCCGCGACGGCGCCATCTGGGAGCAGGAGTATTCCGAAGGCGTTCCCACCACCAAGCTCACCAAGACGGGCACCACCAAGCGGCGCGGCACCAAGGTCCACTTCGTTCCGGACAAGACGATCTTCACGGTCACCGAGTACAACTACGACACCCTGGCCAACCGTCTGCGCGAGCTCGCCTTCCTCAACAAGGGACTGATCATCACGCTCACCGATGAGCGCACCTCCGACCCCAAGACCGGCGAGCCCAAGCACAGCGAATTCAAATTCAACGGCGGCATCGCCGAGTTCATCAAGCATCTCAACAAGGGCAAAAACGTCCTCCACGAAAAACCCATTTACATGGAGTCGGTAGAGAAGGAAGGCCTGGTCGTCGAGGTTGGCCTGCAGTACAACGACGCCTACAGCGAAACCGTCTTTGCCTTTGCCAACAACATCAACACCGTCGATGGCGGCACGCATCTGCAAGGCTTCCGCTCCGCTCTTACGCGCACCATCAACGCCGCCGGCCAGTCGCTCGGCCTGTTCAAGGACCTGAAGGAGAATCTCTCCGGCGACGATGTGCGCGAGGGCCTGGTCGCCGTGGTCAGCGTCAAGCTGCCGCAGCCCCAGTTCGAAGGCCAGACCAAGGGCAAGCTCAACTCCGATATCGCCGGCCCCGTGCAGGCCTTCATCAACGAGAAGCTGGGCGCGTTCTTCGAGCAGAACCCGCAGGTCGCCCGCAAGATCATCAACAAGGCCATCGACGCCGCGCGCGCCCGCGAGGCCGCCCGCAAGGCGCGAGACCTCACGCGCCGCAAAGGCGTGCTCGATAGCGGCGGACTTCCCGGCAAACTGGCCGACTGCTCCGAGCGCAATCCCGAACGCTGCGAGGTTTATCTGGTCGAGGGCGAGTCCGCAGGCGGCACCGCCAAGCAGGGACGCGACCGCCGCTTCCAGGCCATCCTTCCCCTCAAGGGAAAGATCCTCAACGTGGAAAAGGCGCGCTACGACAAGATGCTCGGGCACGAGGAAATCCGCTGCATGATCACCGCCTTCGGCTGCGGCATCGGCAAAGAGGATTTCGATCCCACCAAGCTGCGCTACAGCAAAATCATCTTGATGACCGACGCCGACGTGGACGGCTCGCACATCCGCACCCTGCTGCTCACGTTCTTCTTCCGCCACATGCAGGACCTCATCAAGCGCGGCAACATCTACATCGCGCAGCCGCCGCTCTATCGCATCAAGAAGGGCCGCTTCGAGCAGTACATCAAAAACGACGCCGAGTTCGTGCAGGTCATGATCAAGCGCGCCTCCGACGGCCTGGTTGTCCGCTACGGCGAAGGCGCCGCCCGTTTGGAATCCAAGCAACTGGCCCAGTTCTTGACCCGCCTCAACGAGTACCTCGGCTACCTCGACAAGGTGGACAAGCGCCTGCGCAACCAGCGCGTCACCGAGATGCTGCCCGAATTCGATCTCTCGCGCCGCGAAGATTTCCACGGAGCGCCCGACGCGGTGCCCACGCGCATCGCCGATATCGAAGCGCGCCTCAAGGCCATCGCCAAAGCAGAGCAGTTCATGTCCGTCTCCACTCACTTCGAGGAGGAGCACGAGCTCTGGGACGTGCGCTTCGTCAACTCGCAGGGCACTCCGCACGCCATCAGCTGGGGACTCATCTCCAGCCCCGAATACAAGCAGATGATGCGGCTCTACAGCCAGATCGCCGAGTTCATGCAGCCGCCCTTCCAGGTGGAGTGGATCAAAAACGTTGAGGCCGCCAAAGATGAGGCGGACGATACCGTCTCCGCCGCCGAGCAGGCCGATGCCGACAAGATCGAAGGCAAGACCATCAAGGGCGGAACTCCCGCCCGAGTCTCCGCCAAGGCAGGATCGCGCGAGCCGGTGGAAAAGAAAACCGTTCGCGAACTCTTCGACTTCGTCCTCGAACAGGGCCGCAAGGATTATCAGATTCAGCGCTACAAAGGCCTGGGCGAGATGACCGCCGAGCAGCTCTGGGAGACCACCATGGACCCGGAGCGCCGCACCCTGCTCTCCGTCAAACTCGAAGACCTCGCCGAGACCGAGACCATCTTTACCACGCTCATGGGCGAAGACGTCGAATCGCGGCGCAAGTTCATCGAAGACAACGCGCTCGACGTGAAGAACCTCGACATCTAGGCGCTGGTGGTGGTTCTTGTCGGGCGTCATACGATTTAACAGATTAAGCGATCGGCGGCCACCCGCCGATTTGCTGTCTGTGGCTTCACCCAGTAAAACTATTCAACGATGCCCTCAACGATCTCGATCACGGCAATCCAACCCGAAACGTCGAAGCCAGCGCGGTGAATGGTCCGCGCTGGCCAGGCCAGCGAAAAAAGCGCCGAAGAAGTTCTGGTCGATGTGCTTCCAGCTCCGTACGTCGCATCAGACAAGGGCTCGAACGGTCCGAACTCGCGACGGCGACCTTCGGCGTAATGGCTGGATGAGTACTCGGCGGGCAAAAGGTTTCGAATTCAGGTGATTTCCCGAAACTATGGTGCCAATTCAGGGTTCTCTAGCTTAATATGATTTTTGGGGGTAATTGATGAGTATGGTGTCCCGAACTGGCGCTCTTGCGCTGATGGCGGTTCTCGGGATACTTCTTGTCTTCTTTTTCCCCGCCCCCATCGGCGCGTATAGCGTAACGAATGGGCCTGCGACCGCATTTCGCGCCTTGGAAGCTGCTCGCGGGCTGTTTGCTGCGATGAGTGCGGCTCTGCTCGTGGCTACCGCTCTGCGATGCATCGTCCAAATGGAATCGGTATCGCAGACCACCGTTCAGGTGAGCTACGATCCTGAGTTATTCGCTCTTCGCTGTTAGACTCCTACCTCTCCGTTTCCTCAAATCTGATCACATATTTTATTTTTTGCTTACCCTAAGGAGGGTATATGAACGCACGTTACCTGCGTTTTGCAGGTGTGTCTTTTGTCCTGTCCGCAACCCTACTAATCGGCGCTTGCCATAAAAAGTCGGTTCCTGTTGCTCCGCCTCAAACACCGCCGGCCCCGGCGAAACCGACCGCATCGTTAAGTGCTACACCCGACAGCTTGCAACGAGGACAATCCGTGCAGCTCACCTGGAGCACGCAGAACGCTGCCGACGTAACCATTGACCCAATCGGAGGAGTGGATCCCAATGGAAGTAGGAGCCTAACGCCTTCGGAATCGACGACCTACACCCTGACGGCAAAAGGCCCGGGAGGTACTGCCCAGGCGACCGCCCGTGTCACCGTTACGCAGCCGCCACCCCCGCCAGCAGCGACATCAGCCCCGGGACCATCTGAGCTGGAACTGTTCCAGCAGAATGTGAAAGATATTTACTTCAACTACGACAGATACGACGTGAGGCCTGCCGACGCCGTCGTCCTCAAGGCGGACGCCGATTTCCTTGCGGCTCACCCGAGCTACAAGATCGTAATTTCCGGATTTTGCGATGAGCGCGGCTCCGAAGAGTACAACATGGCGCTCGGATCCAGCCGGGCCAATGCGGTTCGCGACGAGCTTCAAAAGCTCGGAATAAGTCCCGACCGCATGAAGACCATCAGCTACGGCAAGGAGAAGCCTTTCTGCACGGAACACAACGAGCAATGCTGGCAGCAGAATCGTCGAGCACACTTCTCGCTCGATCAATAGCGGATGGGAGCGGCGTGGGAGGGCCTTTTGAAAGGGCCTCCCACACTGTGCTGGATAAGCAACAGTCGCGATTGAGAGTGTGTTGGAACGTAAGAACGCAGCCGCCGATAAGGAACGAAATGATCGTATGGTCAGTGTCAGCTCTGGCTGTGTGCCGCACAAAGGAGTACAGCATTGGTATCGCGAATTCAGTGTCTATTTTTAAGCCTTTTTCTCGTCACCGGTTGTTTTGCCTATGCCGATAGCTCGTTTGACTTGTCCGGGCCCCAGATTGAGATAAACGTTACGCGAGAGGGGAAGACGCTGCCCATCTCTGAGGTACCCAACTTCCAACCCGGCGACAGGCTTTGGATTCACCCCGCGTTTCCGGACAAGGAGTTGGTTCACTATCTTTTGGTGGTTGCATTTTTACAAGGAGCCACGAATCCTCCTCCGGACAAATGGTTCACCAAAGCCGAAACCTGGACGAAGCTGGTAAGTGCAGAAGGGATGGTTGTTATCGTTCCCGATCACGCCCAGCAAGCGCTCCTCTTTCTTGCGCCGCAGACCTCAGGCGACTTCAACACGCTGCGCTCAGCAGTTCAGGGAAAACCGGGAGCGTTTGTGCGTGCAGCGCAGAATCTGATGCTCGCAAGCCAGAGTCGGATGCGAGTGGACGCTTACTTGAGCGCAATTCGCGACAATGCATCGGAGGATCCAAAGAAGCTGCACGAGCGCTCCACGCTGATTGCTCGCAGCCTAAAAATCAAGGTTGATGAGCAATGTTTCGACAAGCCAAGCGAACAGCAGGCACCTTGCCTCATGCAGAGTTCGGATCAAATGGTACTGGACGACGGGCATGGGCAATCCATGCTGGCGCGGTTGACCTCTGGTCCAGAGGTCGATCTGCTGGGAGCCGCGGCTGGCACAACAGCGAGCGGTGCCGGTACGTTCAGTCCCTACGTCGGCGTGATTGTGGATGTGGCCAAGGAGATGGAAAATCTTCGTACCGCGCAATACCAATACATACCGGCAATTGCATTGCCACAAAGAGAGCAACTGAATCTGAAGCTCAACAATCCGCCGTCGTTTCACAAACCGCAGTCTGTTCTGGTCGTAGCTCTACCTCCCGTAAAGAAGGTACCGCCGCCCACCCCTGCCCCAGTTGATCCGAAGCAGGTGTACTGCGTGCAAAATCCATCGCTCGCTTTGGCAGTGGATAAGGCGCCGTTAATATTTGCTACGGAACTGGCGCACGACTTGAAGCTCCACGTAGAGAACAAATCCGGTTACAAGGCCGATGTCCCGGTGAAGGCCGATCCGTCCCGCGGCGGCTTCGTAATCGATGGGAGCATTCCGAAGTTGGAGGAGCTCGGTACGGAGGCAACTGGCAGCGTGCACGGGAGCTGGGGATTTGGGAGCTTTGAAGGTCCGACATTCCACTTGATAAACGCGCCTGTGGCGGCTAAATGGGAACTTTCTGGCAAGGATGAAAACGCGCTCGTCGTTGGACGGGAAGACACCTTCCATCTGCACTCCGAACAGGCTGGCTGCGCGGAAGAAATTACCGTGAAGAATGACGATGACAAACCCGCCAAGACAAGCTGGAAGGTGGTCGCGCCCGATGATATCGAGGTAAAGGTGTCTTTGTCAGGTGCCGAGCCGGGCACCGCAACGCTAGCGGTAAAACAGTTCGGGCTGACAAAACCAGTCGATTTACCTCTGCACACTTATGCCGAGGAGTGGCATCTGGACCAATTCGCAATTCATGCCGGGGACCGTGAGGGAGTGCTGAAAGGCGCCAGGCTCGACCTGGTTGCGAGCCTGGAGATCAACGGGACACATTTCTTGCCTGCGGGTTTGACCCGAGTCGGAAAGATGGATGAGTTGAGGCTGCTGGCAGAAAGTGTATCAGCCTCGGATTTTCAGGGAGGGCAGAAGCTTACGACCAACGTGACCCTGAAAGATGGACGTGTGCTGAAACTGCATACCGTTGTTGAGCCGCAACGACCAAAGGTGAATCTCATCAGCAAGCGCATTCAGGTTCCCCAGTCTGCTATTCGTCTGGGGAGTGCAGACGATGTGCCGCTGGATGGCCGGATCTCTTTTTTCGTAAAATCTGAGATACCTGGTAAGTTTCCGCATGACGAAAAGATCGAAGTTGCCGACGCCGACGGCTCCTTCCATACGGTGTTGAGTTTGGCTGACAAGAGCCTTTCATTGCAGGATTCGCAGACTGCGGTAGCGGTGCTTGATCCGTTTAAGAGCTTCGGCGACTCTGCTTTTGGAGCGGTTCAATTAAGGCCGGTAGCCGCAGATGGAACGGCGGGTGATTGGCAACCGCTTGCGCATCTCGTACGTGCTCCACATCTCAAGGAAGTGCGTTGCCCAGATGATCCAGAGAAGCAATGCACGTTGAGCGGAGACCTGCTCTATCTGATCGACTCGATTGCCTCGGATCCAGACTTCACTCAATCGGTGTCTGTGCCTTCAGGTTTCGCAGATACCAGCCTCACAGTACCGCGCCCGATAGGCACAGTTCTCTACATAAAACTTCGAGACGATCCCGATACGATCAACACTGCGGTTCTCCCTGTGCTGCCCGATCAGTATTCGATTCCAGCTTCATGAGCGGAGAATTTATTACGTCGCAATCGCAAGAACAAATCGACACCTCCGGGGAAAACGGCCGCCGGTTTTACCTCACGCGAGAGCCTGTGATACTGACGGTACTCTCAGTGTTGGCACTAACGTTTTTTCTGGCGGTGACAGGATTGTCCCACGTCTTCGCTGCCCAGCAGGAGTCTCTTGGAGCCCGATGGTTTACCCGCGGGGTCAGAGATCTCAAGAAACAGCACTTCCAGACGGCGGTGTCCGAGTTGCGAACTGCGTTGCTGTATTCGCGTGACGACTACTCGTATCAGCTCAACCTGGCCGAAGCGCTGCTTGGCGAAGGGCGAAGAGACGAGGCCTCTGCATACCTGGTGAACCTGTGGGAACGGGAGCCAGAGAATGGGCAGGTAAACCTGGATCTCGCTTACATCGCCGCGCAAAAGCGAGAGAACGAGCAGGCTCTTCGTTACTATCACAATGCGATCTACGCCACTTGGCCTGGCAATCAAGAGGTTGAACGCCGCGACGTACGCCTGGACCTGGTGGAATTCCTGTTGGGCATCGATGCCAGGACGCAAGCCCAGTCTGAATTGATAGCACTAGCGGCAAATTTGACTGACGATCCATCCGAGCACACGCGCGTTGGGGATCTTTTTGTTCAGGCGCGGGACTACGAACATGCACTCGCCGAGTACAGCCTTAGCCTGAAGTCAGAGCCTCAAAACCCGGCAGCATTGGCTGGCGCTGGACGGGCCGCGTTCGAACTGGGCCGCTACTCACAGGCCGAACGGTATCTTCAGGCCGCAGTGACAGCCAATCCCGGAGATGCGCAACTTGTTGGGCAGCTCAAAGACACGGCGCTGGTTCTGCGGATGGACCCGTTCCGGCGACAGATTACGTTTTCCCAGAGAAACGGAATTGTTCTCCAGGCATTTACCGTAGCAGGTGAGCGACTTAAGTCCTGTGCCGCCGCCGGAAATTCGAATGGGGCTACGATGTCTCCTGGTTCATCACAAAGCCTTGCCGAGAATTGGGCGAAATTGAAACCGCAGATGACCGAGCTAGGTTTGCGGCGGAATCCGGAATTGGCAGAGACAGCGATGGACCTGGTGTTTAAGATTGAGCGCCAAGCCAATGTCGATTGCGGAACTCCAACCGGGACGGATATGGCACTACTATTGGTCTCAAAGTTGCATGAAGGGAATTAGCTTGGACACCTCGCCCAACTCTCAGATCGATGCTCCGCTTGCTGGGTGCGCTTCTGGAACTCCTCTTCGGCCGCTTATACGCG
The DNA here is from genome assembly GCA_963742165.1 of uncultured Acidobacteriota bacterium. GTDB lineage: Bacteria > Acidobacteriota > Terriglobia > Terriglobales > Acidobacteriaceae > TOLSYN. The sequence continues at coordinate 567,282 of CAVUKX010000003.1, forward strand.
AAGAGTATTTTTTCCTGATTCTGTCTGTCTTCATCGGAGTCTTTTCCGCGCTCGCCATAGTCTGCTTCCGATTTTCTATTGAGTGGTGCCGCATCTACCTTCTCGGATCGGGATATACCCTCTCGCCAATCCGGATGTTGCTGGCCCCGAGCCTCGCGGGCCTGGTCATCGCAGTGCTGGTGATTCATGTCTTCCCCGGAGCGCGGGGGAGCGGGGTCAATCAAACCAAAGCCGCGCTCTACATCTATGACGGCTACATTCCCTTCCGTACTGCCATTGGCAAGTTCATCACGGCGGCGCTGGCCATCGGCTCGGGACATTCCCTGGGGCCGGAAGATCCTTCGTTGCAGATCGGCGCCTGCATCGCCTCCGCCCTCGGTCGCCGCCTGCATCTATCCAAAGAGCGGATGCGCCTCATCGCGCCCGTTGGTGCCGCAGCTGGACTGGCCGCCGCTTTTAACGCACCGATCTCAGCCGTGCTCTTCGTCATTGAAGAAGTCATCGGCCGCTGGACCGCCGGCATCCTCGGCTCGGTAGTTCTTTCTGCCGTATCCAGCGTGGTGGTCATGCGCTGGTTTCTCGGCTCCGAGCCGCTTTTCAGGATCCCTGCCGTCCAAATCCAGCATCCCTCGGAACTCATCGCCTATTCCATACTCGGGGTCATCGGAGGCCTTGCTTCGGTGGCGTTTTCTGCCGGCATTGGAGAGTTGCGCCCACGCCTGAAGGCGCTGCCCCGCTGGACCCAGTACTTTCAGCCCGCCATCGCCGGTTTACTCATTGGCCTCATCGGTGTCCTGGGAGCACCGCAAGTTATGGGCGCCGGCTACGAGTATATGGACGAAGCCATACACGGCCGCTTCACTTGGCAAATGTTGGCCATCCTCGCCGGACTCAAGATCCTTGCCACCTTGCTTTCCTTCGTCAGCGGTACCCCCGGAGGGATGTTCGCCCCAACGTTGTTTATCGGCGCCATGCTTGGCGCCTCCGTAGGTGGAGTGGAACATATCTTCCTGCCCCATCTCGCAGCGTCAACCGGTACCTACGCGCTGGTGGGCATGGGAGTGCTCTTTGCCGGCTTTCTGCGCGCCCCCATGACCTCCGTCTTCATGGTTCTCGAAGTCAGCGGAAACTACTCGATCATCGTCCCCGTCATCGTGGCAAACACCATTGCCTACGCAATTGCACGCGGCTTGCAGCCCGCGGCGGTCTTCGACGTGCTCACGCGCCAGGACGGTCTGGAACTGCCCTCAATGGAAGAGCTGCGGGAAAAAAGTGTCCTGCGCGTCGAGGATGCAATGCGGCCGTCGGCCGGACCGGTGCTGGAGGCAGAGGAAACTCTCGATTATGCCCTGCAGCGCACCGCCAAGGATCCAGCCACGGTTCTCCTCGTTCGCCTAAGTTCCTCCGCCTGGAGTGCTCTCACCAATCTTGAACTGACGGAAATGGTCGAAGATGGCAAGGGCGATCTCACCCTGGACTCCGTGCTTGCCGGGCGCAAAATAGCTTTCCTGCATCCGGATCTTCCCCTGCATTCGGCGCTGCGATACATAGATCGCTGGCCTCTGGTTCCGGTCGTAAGCCGCGCTGACTTCCGCAAACTAGAAGGCGTCATCTCCCAGAGCGATGTCCTCAGGTGCTTTCGTGAATCTGGCGAAGAAGGGGAACGATAGAGCTACGGAAGCGGGTCTTTCAATGTGAAGAGGTTATCCTGTGAAGGGTACAGTCAGAACTGGGCAGCGAGCCTCTGAGAGAATGTCGTAGACGGTTGACCCCGGCAGGTGAGCTGCAACCCGAGCCCTGAATCCCGTGCTGCAATTCAATCCCATAACGATGAGATCGACTTCGCGAGATTCGGCTATTGCCAGTACACGGTCGCTGCATAATCCATACTCGACCGCGACTGCGCAATCATCCGCGAAGCCCTTGTAGCCTTGACTGCGCATCTGCTCACGCAAAAAGTCGAAGGTCTTAGTCGATGCTGCCACGGGTGGTTCCTCACTCGTCCATTCGTTTACGTGCAGTAGCATCATGGAGGCATGATAGGCATGCGCCAGCGATGAAGCATACGGCATCGCGTGCGCTGCCGCTGGTGAAAAATCCGTTGTGAGGAGGACTCGCCTGAAGTCCCACGAGCAAGAGACCTTGGGACCAACCGTAAGCACGGGCCTGGTCGCCAGATAGGCAACTTCTTCCGCAATCGACCCGGTCAATAATTTCTTGATTCCGTGCCAGCCGTGCGTACCAATCACGATCATGTCAATTCCGCGCGTGTTTGCCGCATCGATCAACTTTGCCCTGATGTTGCCATGATCGATAAGCACTTCATGAGGAAGATCGCGAAGTCCCCCGGGCGTATTGATCAAGCCCTCCAGCTTGTCAAACATTGCTTGCGATGCAGGGTGAAGCGGATCGTAGTCTTCTTCTGGGATGATGTGTGCGAGAAAGACCTTGCCGCCGTAATGACGTGCAATGCTGGTCGCAAACGGAAACGCCAGCACTGAGCCTGGTGACAAGTCCATTGCGAACAAAATGTTCTTAAATGAAATCCAAGGAATCCAGTGCTGCTCGGCGGTGCTCATTGGATCGTCCTCCAGATAGGCCATGCACTTCCTTTGATGCTTCCGGCCATCGGAAGGTATGTGTGCGAGTGCTACGAGTTGTACGTGCCACCAGCTCCCGAATCTGTGCATCTGAAAGGGAAAGAGGAGAACAGACATGAAACTCAATATTCGGGCTGCCGCGACCGCTTCCGCGCTGCTTTGGAGCGGATCCGTCCTCATCGTCGGAATTGCAAATGTCATCCAGCCACGATATGGCAGGGAGTTCCTGGAGTTGGTGGCATCAATCTACCCCGGATATAAGCCACGCCCCAAGTTAAGCCAAGTCGCTGTTGGAACAGCCTACGCAGTGGTCGACGGAGCCGTCGGAGGAGCACTTTTTGCCTGGCTGTATAACCGCTTGACCTCATGTTGCGAAGACACCGAACTCGCCAGGGACTAACGGGGGCAGGAATCGGTTGCTTTCGCTTATTCGCGAGAACTGGATAGTGGCTGATCCCTGGGTTCGAGAGGAGCTAAATGCGCAGCAATGCTGCTTCCTGCATCCCTGGACCCTATAAACAGCAGACGGTCATTCTCCTGTAGTACCGAAGAGTGGTTGGGAAGCATCACATCCCCATCGCGCAATATAGCGATGACCTTCGTGGCACTGCCTTCGGGAAACGCCCGCAAAAAAAGTCTCAGGAAAGCTGGAATTCGGTCATTCAGGGCAACGCGCCGCCGCTCCCCAGGGAATCTAATAACCCGGCTCAAAAGAACAAATGTGCGGGCCATCAGTTTCACAGCATGCAATCACGTCGCCAAGAGGGAGGAACGGTCATTATGAGTAGAGCAACTTCCAGGGTGAACCGCAGCGCGTTTGGTCCGGAATCATCGGACGTGTTTAGCCGTGCGACCGTGTCCCAGATCGGCATACCTCGTACATCGGTCCACCAAATCGACGCCGACGGTGTTCATCTCTTTTATCGGGCAGCGGGCGATATGACGGCCTCAGTCGTCCTCTTGCTGCATGGGTTCCCGGCGTCGTCGTTCATGTTTCGCGAACTTATTCCGCGTCTCGCCAGTGATTACCGTGTGATCGCTCCGGACCTTCCGGGTTTCGGTTTTACAGAGGTTCCGGACGAACGGAAATATACATACTCGTTCGATGGATTGGCATCGACCATCGAGGCCTTCACGGAAGCGCTCAAAATCGACCGCTATGCAATCTATGTATTCGACTACGGTGCGCCGACAGGTTTCCGCTTGGCGATGGCTCACCCTGACCGGGTCACTGCCATCGTTTCACAGAATGGGAATGCCTACGAGGAAGGACTCGGTGATGCCTGGGCTCCGATCCGGAAATACTGGGCTGCGCCGACCGCAGAAAATCGGGAGGTGCTCCGAAAAAACATTCTGACCCCAGATGGAACGCGATGGCAGTACACGCACGGTGTAAGCAGTCCCGAGAGCATTCCGCCCGAGTCGTACACATTGGATGCGGCCCTGCTGGAACGTCCGGGAAATAAAGAGATTCAGCTGGATTTGTTTCTCGACTACGCGTCCAATGTGAAGCTCTATCCGAAATTTCAGGGATACTTTCGCAAAGCGAAGCCGCCTTTGCTGGCGATCTGGGGCAAGAACGATCCATTTTTCATCCCTGCGGGAGCAGAGGCGTTTCGCAAAGACTTGCCGAACGCGAAGGTCCAATTCCTCGATACCGGACATTTCGCGACAGAGACACACGTCGTGGAAATTGCCAGGGCGATGAGGGATTTCCTCGCTGCAAATGGCATTAGCCGCCGCGCAGACAGAGTGGCCTAGCTGTTGCTCAACAAGTGGTCATGGGAACGAGAGGGATACAGAGGAGGAAGCAATGGGGCATCGCACTGGAGTGAATGTAACTCGCCAAGATTCTTTCGCGACCTCCCAGGTCGAGGCCCCAGAAAACACAATTTTCGTGCGTCGCTACGGAAAGGGGCCGGCTATTCTGCTGGTGCACGGCTTCCCGCGCACCAGCCTGATGTGGCGATTCCTTGCGCCGGAACTTGCCGAGAATCATACCGTGATCTGCGTAGACCTGCGCGCCTACGGCCGCAGCGGGATACCCGCTTCGACAGACAACCACTTTCCGTATTCCAAGCGTGCCATGGCAAAGGAATTGGTGGATGTGATGGACAAACTTGGCTTTCCCACGTTCACGCTGATTGGTCACGATCGCGGAGGACGTGTTAGCTACCGTATGACCTTGGACCATCCGAATCATGTGGAACGTCTCGCTGTGTTTGACGTGATTCCAATTCTCGAAGCGTGGAACCGATCCGACGCGCGCTTCGCGCAGACCTACTGGCCCTGGATTTTGCTGTCGCAAAAGCCGCCGCTTCCGGAGAGCTATCTGCTTGGCGCTCCCAAAGCCGTCTTCGATAATCCCTTCGGACATGGTTCTTTCGGCCCAGAAATACTCGAAGAATACGTTTCCACCTATCGCGATCCGGCTCGCGTTCATGGCATCTGTGAGGAATATCGAGCAGCGGCAACGATCGATGTCGAACATGATCGCGCTGACAAGGAAGCGTCCAAGAAAATCGAATGCCCGATGCTGCACCTATGGGCCAGGAACGGCCCGCTCGACACTCTTTACGCCAAAGACGGGGGTCCGCTGGGCATTTGGCGGCAGTGGGCTCCGCACGTGCAAGGACAGGCGATGAAGGGCGGTCACTTCTTCCCAGAAGAGAACCCTGGCGACACCGCAGTTGTTATCAAGCAGTTCCTTTCTGCTCAAACCATTCATCGTAGAGAGACAGAACAGAGCTCCCTGCCTCAGCGTAAATCAGCATGAACCACGGAGAGGACGGCGCCGGCTGAGTGTGTCGCCACGTCTCAGACGCATGTAAATGAACCCACAGTACCGTCAATCCAACCCGAGCAGCCCTTTCTGTGGAGCAGCTACGCCTCTCTCGATGTCGTCCATAACCAACCCGGCGAGATGATGAAACATTGCCGTCACGAACTGGAATTGCACCCCGAGGAAAACAACGTTGCCTTGTGGTGCGCCGCTAATTTCCACCTGCACGGCGAAAATGACGAAGCTCGCCGCATGCTCACCGCTACCTTCAGAAATGACCCGTCCCAGGTAAAGGTCGCCCTCCTGCTGGCTTCTCTTCAAGCCGATAATGACCTTCCCGGCGCCATTGCAACCCTTCGCCGCGCCGCTGAGGCTGTACCCAACGATCAATCCATCCGGGATTTTCTCGCCGAATATCTAGTTCGTAATCACCAGCCCGGCGAGGCCGTCGCACTGGCAAAGAAACTCGAGGACGCTGATGGCCCCAGTGCGCTCAATACTTCCGCCTACACCCTGGCGCAAGCCAGCACCGATCTTCCGCTCGCTGAAGAGAATGCCCGCAAGGCGCTCAATCTGCTGGAGGCTGACACCGCAACCGCCTCGATCAGCGAGGCCAACGCGCAATCGTTTCAGCGCACCTCCTTGCTCGTCGCCACATGGGATACGCTTGGTTTCATTCTCTTGGAAGAAAATAAACTCGACGAGGCTGCCGACTCTCTTGAAGCGGCCTGGCGCAACCAGAACAGCCGCGCAGCCGGAGACCACTATGCCCGGCTCCAGGAGGCGCGCGGGGATACCAAGACCGCGCTGTATTTCTATGAACTTGCCAGGGGTGTTTACGAGCCGTACAAACCGACTCCATTGATTCCGGAGCTCGAAGAGAACATCGCGCGTCTCAAGAAGGCCGGAGTCGTGTCCACCGTCAATGGCAGCGCCATACAGATCATGCAGGAGGCGCGCAGCTTCAAAGTAAAGTTGAAGTCAGCTCCCGATTCCTACTGCTCCGCCACCTTCCGCCTTCAATTAGCTGCGGGTACTACCGTATCGGTTATGCGCGTCGGCGGTTCGCCGAAGCTGGAGCTTGCAACCGAAACCATCCGGCAACTGCACTTGCCCCATCTTGTACCTGAGCGCTCCTCTGCCCGCATCCTGCGCGATGCCGTGCTGAGCTGCTCCGAAAGACAAAGCGTCTGTCTGTTTGCCCTGATGCCGCTAGGAGATATCAAAGCCGAGCACGTCGGCGACTAAGTTGCCATCCTGGAGGTGACCATTGTTCTGCCTCCGTGATAGAAATAAAAGGGTAGGGATTGTGAAATAGTTTTTCGTAATTCGGGGGTGAGTATGGCGAATCTATCGGGGCGGAAAGCTTTCTCGGGAGTATCGGATCTGGTGTTGCAGGACGGAGCGGCAGCCGAGTTGTATAACTTCGCTTACGGCTCCAACATGAACGCGGAGCAGGTTCGTGCGCGCTGCACCAACGCCAAGCTGGTCGCGGTCGCCAAGCTCGCCGATCATCAGCTCGCCTTCTACGGCAATTCAGCGATATGGGACGGGGCCGAAGAGACCGTCCTTCCGGCGACCGGCCAGGATGTTTGGGGCGTAATCTACGAGCTGACTCCCTCGGACAAGGAGAAGCTCGACGACTGGCAGGACGCACTCTTCGACGGCTCCGGAGCCTACTATCATTCTCCCGCCAAGGTGACCGATCAGGACGGTAAGGAATACTCCGTCCTCCTCTACAAAAAGGCCAGCCTCGGGGAGCCGAAGAAGCCCAGCGAGGAATATCTCAACTTCATCGTCAACGGTGCGGTAGAGCGCGGCCTTCCCTCCGCCTATGTCGATCAGCTGCGGGCCGTGGAAACCAAGAAAGCCAGATTCGTCGTTCCCCGCGCCAAAAAGTCTCCTCGCGAAATGGTTCCCGGAAGCGAGTGCGGCAGCTGTGGCGACGACCTCGGTACGCTCGGCACCGTCATCAGCATCAACCTGGGACCCAAGTAGTAAGCTACTGCGATTCAAGCCTGGTGCCCCACATCTGCCGCTGTCCGCAGATGTGGGTTCCCGCCAGGCATCGTGCGGTTTTTTTCAGCTCCCAATTCCAGCCCGCGAGTGCTACAAACAAACACAGCCCCTCATGAGCTCCCAGCGCACACCCAAGCCCGTCCGCTCCTACCACCTGATTGCCTTGGTTCTATTGGCGGCCTTCGTCGCGCAATGCTCCTGGTTCATCGCCTCGGTGCCGATCGGCCAGCTGGAAGCCGATCAAGTTCTGCGCGGGGTCGCTGTTTGGCGTCACATCCAGTTGGACGCCGAGCCGTCCTCCTCGCCCCTGGTGCCATTGCTCTCCGCCGCCGGCACGGTCTTTCAGCTGCCGCGCGACCCGCTCCAGCTCGATGCGAAGTGGCTTGACCAGCATCGCTGGTTTATCCGCGCGCCGTTCCTGCTCGCCGGACTCGCGCTTGCGCTCTCGCTCTGGTACGTTGCCCGCCGCCTTTATGGCAGCGCCGCCGGACACATTGCGCTCGCGCTGTATGCCTTCAGTCCTGGCATCGTGGCCCGCTCCTCGCTGGCCGGCCCGCAGATCTTTGCCGCCTGGGGAGCCTTCGGCCTCATTTTCACAGCGATCGCCACCGCCCACACGCTCTACGCCCCACGTGAAGTCATCTTCTGGAACTGGAAGCGCATCGCCTTGCTCGGCGTCTCCATCACCTTCGCCGTCGGAGCCCAGTGGCCCCTGGTGTGGCTGCTCGTCCCTGCGGCGGCCTTCATGCTCTGGGCGGTGCCGCATCGCCGTCTGGCGGCGATGCTCATTCTCGCTGCCGCCGTCACAGTTGCGCTGCTCCTGCTGGACGCCTGCTATCGCGCCGACGTTCGTGCCCTTGCAGACGGCCTGGCTCAGGCTGGCTGGGCCGTTTGGACGCCGCAATTGCTTTCGCTCCGGCTGCTCGGGCGCATCGTCGCCGGCTTTTTCTTGAACGCGGCTCCGGCGGCGCTGCTCGCGTTTTGCTGTGCCTTCCCGACTTGGTGCGTCTGGCGCCGCAGCCGCTTCTTCGGCAACTCGGCCCCGCTCATCGTCTTTCTCATCCTGCTCGCCATGTCCATCCTCTTTCCGCAGAACGGCGCATCCGCAATCCTGTTTGCAACCCTCCCGTTCCTTCTGCTCTTCGTCGCCGGAGTCTTCGCCGATCTCATCGAGAGCCGCTTGCAGGCGCCCGCGTACGCCTTCCTGTTTGCCGTCATCGCGGCACAGGCTGCCTACAGCATCGTCAGCCTGATGCGCATGTTCTCGCGCCCTATGGGTTCCTAAGCCAGTCGGATGCCCCAGCTTCGCCGCTGCCTTTGCGGCTAAGGTGGGAAAGCAGACCAGGTGCGATAATCGGAGCGACATGATCTCCTACCAATCCGCGGTCGAATCTCTGTACGCCCTCGGCCACGAGCTTCACTCCCCGCGCAAGTTCGATCTGGCGCACATGCGGGTTCTCTGCGAAGCGCTCGGCAATCCGCAGCGCAGCTTTCCCTCCGTGCTCATTGCCGGAACCAACGGCAAGGGTTCCACTGCGGCCACTCTTGCTTCCATCCTGCAAGCTTCGTCGCACCGCGTGGGACTCTACACTTCGCCGCATCTGCTGCGCATCAATGAGCGCATTGCGTGCTGCGGCCAGCCAATTCCGGATGATGCCTTTGCCGCCGCCTACCAGCGCGTCACCGCTGTTGCCGCCGCGCTCGTCGCCGCCTCCGAACTGCCCCACCCGCCCAGCTTCTTTGAGACCATGACCGCCATTGCGTTCGACTTCTTCGCCGCATCCGGCGTCGAAATCGCCATCCTCGAAGTCGGCATGGGTGGACGCCTGGACGCCACCAACGTCGTCGAGCCCATCCTCTCTGTCATCACCGACATCGATCTCGATCACCAGAAGTTCCTCGGCGACAGCATCGCGGCCATCGCCGCCGAAAAAGCCGGAATCCTCCGCCCCGGCGTTGCCGCCGTCACTCTGCCCCAGCACCCCGAGGCCAATCAGGTGCTCGGCGAGCGCATGACCGCCGTGGGCGCACAGGCCGTGAACGCCGCGCGCAACCTGCCCTCGATGTCGCCCCAGGCCGAATCCTCTATTCACAACTCGGCCCACGAAACGCGCTATGCGCTGAGCGTTCTGGGCCAGGAGGTGGAGATCGTCTCGCCGTTGGTCGGGCGCCATCAGCTCCGCAATCTAGCCCTCGCCATCACCGCCGCCGAGGAGCTGGCCGCCCAAGGTTTCCGCGTCACACCGCAGACTGTCGCCCGCGGCACCCGCCAAACCGTCTGGCCGGGACGCTTCCAGCGCGTCGACGCCACGGCCCACCGCCCGGAGATCGTCATCGACGTCGCCCACAATCCTGCTGGCGCCTGGGCCCTGCGCTCCGCCCTCAGCGAACAGTTTGGCGAACGGCCTTTGGTCCTGCTCTTTGGCGCCATGGCAGACAAGGCCGTGGACGAGATGGCCCAGATCCTCTGGCCGCAGATGGCCCACGTCGTCGTTACCCGCGCAGCCGGCAGTCCGCGTGCTCTCGCTGCCGCCGATCTGGCCCGGCTGGCGCAATCGCTCGGCGTCGAGCACTCCGTTTCCACCACGGTCTCGGATGGCCTGCAACTCGCCATCGCGCAGGCCCGGCGGCTGGGCCCGCACGCCGTCGTGGTCATTGCCGGTTCCATTTACCTTGCGGGAGAGGTGGTGCCAATTCTGCCCTGAACATTTTCGGGCCAAGATTTCTACTGCAACTGCGCTCTCCACGGCGGTATCCTTAAGGGTGGCGAACGCATCGCTGCATTCGCCTGGGGGCAGCTTGAAGCGCAGTCTGATCTGGCTGATGATCGGTTCGGCATTTGCCGCTGGCGCGGTTTATTTATTCGGCGCCTTCCGTCACGCCGGCTTTGGAGTCCTCGCCATCGTCACCTTTGTCTACCTGAGCGTGCTCATGATGTGCATCGCGGTCATGATGGACTACCCGTCGCTGCCGCGCCAGCCGAGGCTGAACGAGATCGCTGACGATCTCGAACAGCGCCGGCTTCTCATCTCCAGCAATTTCTGTGCCGATCGCGCTTTTCGTGTCGAGCAGTGCAACGGCGAAGGTCCGCACTACTTCCTCGAACTCGAAGACGGAGGCATCCTCCATCTTTCCGGCAACTACCTCTACGATTACGAGCCCGGCGAAGGCGCCCCGCGCCACTTTCCCTGTACCCACTTTGCCGTCCGCCGCCACGCCGATCTCGGCCACGCCGTCGATATCGTCTGCGGCGGCCTCATCATCGAGCCCGAGGTCGAAGCTCCGCCCTACAGCGCGTGGGATTTCGCCCACGGCCTGGTTCCCCGCGACGGCCAGATCCTGCGCAACCTCACCTTCGATCAGCTCCGCCAGCAGCGCATCGCCGCCCGCTATCGCATGCAGTAGCCTACCGTTGCGCTCAGTGTCCGCCGTGGTAAGGGTGATGATTCAGAATGGTGAACGCCCGGTAGAGCTGCTCGGCCACCACAACCCGCGCCAGTTCATGCGGCAGCGTCATCTTTCCCAGTGAGAGTGTCGTCTGTGCCCGGGAGCGCGCGGCTGCGCTCCAACCATCGGCGGGACCAATGGCCAGCACCAGCTCCTGCGTGCCGCGCTCCATGTGCTGCCGGAAGAACTCCGCCAGCTCTTCGCTGCTCATCTGCTTGCCGCCGGAATCCAGGGCCACCAGCACCGGAGCCGTACGCCCCGGCCGCTCCAGGCTCTTCAGCAGAGCCTCCTCGCTCGGGCATTCCCCGCTCTCGACCGCCACGTAGCGCGCCGCCCGCTTCACATACTCCGCAACCAGTTCGTCCACGCACGATTGCTTGCTGCCGGACTTCCGCTTGGTGATCGAGACCAGACGTATCTTCATCGTGGGATTTCCGGATCGTGGGATTTCCGGGCAGTCACGTTTTTGGGGCCGCGTGTCAGTGACCGGGGGCAGGTGCCCCACATCTGTCGTAGTTAGCAGATGTGGGTGTTTCGCGGCTGCTTCGTATTCGCGGCCGACTCCGCGACAAAGACGGGTGCCCCACCTTCCGGCGCGCGTTTTTTGCGCGGCTAAGGTGGGAAGCAACGGCGTCAACGCCTAGTGGGTTCGCGCTGGTGCGTTACCCCGGCTACTTGCGTTTTGCGCCAGTCTTCTTGGCCGCGCTCTTTTTCGCCGCCGCTTTCTTGACCGTCTTCTTCGCGGAGGTTTTCTTGGCCGCCGTCTTTTTTACCGCCGTCTTTTTTATCGTTGTCTTCTTCGCCGCAGTCTTCCGTGCCGCAGTCTTCCGTACCGGAGCCTTTGCCTTGGCTCCGCGGGCACTCCCCTTGGCGGCTGCTCTCACACTGGCCGTCTTTTTTGCGGCCTTCTTCGCAGGCTTCTTCTTTGCCCTGGGAACTTCCATCTCGCGCTCTGCCGGGGCAGCGTGCTCCGCCGCCGGATGCAGCAGTTCCTCGGCCGTCAGCTTGTGCGCCGACTTCCACAGCCGTTCCAGGTCGTAGTAGGCGCGCCGCTGCGCGTTGAAGATGTGCACCACGAAGTCCACGTAGTCCAGCAGAATCCACTCCGCCGTCTGATAGCCTTCGCGCGCGTTCGGCTCCACTCCCATGTCTTTCGAGAGCCGCTCATCCACCTCGTCGGCAATGGCCTGCACCTGCCGCGCATTGCTGCCGCTGCAAATCAAAAAGTAATCGGTAAAGGTGCTCGATTCTCCGGGCAGCTGCAGCAGAGAAACGTCTTCGGCCTTCTTGTTGTGTACCGCCTCAAGGGCAAGAGCGACTTGCTTTCGAATATCTGATGTGGGCATCGTTCCTCGTTGTCTTACTTATTGTGCTGGCCTTCGGTGTTGGATGCAAGTTGTATTCGAGATACCCGGCCCTGCCCATGGCCTGCGCCGGCACATCACAGCCGCGGCGGTTCCGGCGATCCCGGCTCTTCGTCCTCGTTGTAAATCTTCAGCTTGGTGATGTACTCGGCCACGCCCTGCGGCACCAGTTTCTCCAACCCGCTGCCGTGCCGCGCCGCCTCGCGAATCTCCGTCGCGCTCACCGTTTCATTCACCCCCGGAAGCAGGTGAATGTTTGCGCCGTTGGTCTCCAGCGATCCGCTCTCCATCAACCGTCTTGCTCCGGCTTCATCCGGACGCAGCTCCTCGGGCAGTGCCCGCGCCACATCCCTCAGTGGAAACCCCGGCCGGCTGGCGACGATAAACTCCACCGAGCGCAGCAGCTCCACCGCCGAGCGCCACTTCGCAATCAGCGCAAAGGCGTCCATGCCAATCAAAAAGTACAGCCGCGTTCCCGCGTGTATGCGCGACCGCATCCGTGCCACGGTGTCCACGGTATAGCTGGCGGGCTTTCCCGACGCGCGCACAATCTCCGGCGCCTCCAGCAGCGAAGGCACAAACCGCGCATCATTTTCCAGGGCCAGTGCCACCATGGCGTGCCGATGATAAAAGCTGGTCACCCGCTGCTGCGACTTCAGCGGCTGCACGTCGGCCGGCACAAAGTACACCCGCGCCAGCGCGAATCGCTCCGCCGCCGCGCGAGCCACGGCCAGATGACCCAGATGCACCGGATCGAACGAGCCGCCGTACAGCGCAATGTTTTCGTGGAAATCGTTCTGCTGTGGATTGTTCATTCGGAGGCAAAAAGTGCGGCGCGGACCGCGATGGCCCGCGCCGGAATCGTTATGGTCAAACTACTTTGCGGCCTTCTTCGCGGCCTTCTTAGCGACTTTCTTCACGGCCTTCTTGGCAACCTTCTTCGCGGCGGCCTTCTTCGCAGGAGCCTTCTTTGCAGCAGCCTTCTTTGCAGGTGCCTTCTTGGCAGCGGCCTTCTTCGTTGCAGCTTTCTTTGTAGCAGCCATTGGTTTTATTCTCCCTTGTTTTGGTTTTTGCGTTTTGGTCTCCGGCTCCGCAAGTTGCATTACGGCTCCGGCAACCTCTTTATCGCCGGCTGGCTGCCGGCGAACTTCTTCCACGTAGCGCGCCATCGCCCAGGCCAGCTCCGTAATGCCGGCTCCGGTTACGGCGGAGATCTCGTAAAACTCGAGACCCAGCTTGCGGCAGTGCCGCCGCAGCTTTTCCACCTTTGCCGGATTCGCGGCGTCCATCTTGCTGGCCGCCACGATCGTGGGTTTGCGCTCTAGTCCCGCGCCAAAGCTTCGCAGCTCGCGCAGAATCACTTCGAAGTCTTTCACTGGGTCCGGCCGTCCGCTCGTATCCGAGCAATCGACCAGATGCACCAGGCATCGCGTCCTCTCGATGTGCCGCAGAAACTGAGTGCCCAGTCCCGCGCCACTGCTTGCCCCTTCAATCAATCCCGGAATGTCGGCCACCACGTAGCTGACCACGTTCGGCATCTCGCCCAGCGCCACCACTCCCAGGTTCGGCTGCAGCGTGGTGAACGGATAGTCGGCAATCTTGGGCCGCGCCGCTGAGATGCGCGAGATCAGGGTGGACTTGCCCGCGTTGGGATAGCCCACCAGTCCCACGTCGGCCAGCAGCTTCAGCTCCAGCCTGAGCCGCAGCTCCTGTCCTGGCTTGCCTTGCTCGTGCTCGCGCGGAGCCTGGTGTGTCGGCGTCGCAAAGTGCTGATTGCCGCGTCCGCCGCGCCCGCCCTTGGCCACAATCATGCGATCGTCCGCACTGGCAAAATCGTGCACCAGCTCGCCGGTCTCGGCGTTGTACACCACCGTGCCCACCGGAACTTTCAGCGTGACGCTGGAGCCTTCCGGCCCGGTGCGGTTGGAGCCTTCGCCGTGCCGTCCGCGCTGCGCTTTGTATTCGGGATTGAATCGGAAATGCACCAGCGTGTTGTGCCGCTCGCTGGCTTCCATAATGATGTCGCCACCGCGTCCGCCATCGCCGCCGCTCGGTCCGCCGCGCGGTACAAACTTCTCCCGCCGGAATGCCATGCAGCCGTTGCCGCCGGCTCCCGATGCGATCCGAATTGTTGCCTCATCCACGAACATTGGTGCGCACGTCCTTTGTTGCTGCACTATTTCACCACAAGTAGTGCAAGAAGCATAGATGAGAAATGACGACGTAGATAGATTGTCATATGTAAATGTACTGTTTGCGCTCTCTTTGGCGACGCGCCCGCCTGCTCATGCACTCGCCTCACCGGCTCTCCCTCGTCTCTCGCAATACGTCAGAGGCAATCTATCAATGCCTTTCGAGCCAGCATCCATGCGCCTTTGCGCGTGGTCGCCTCTTTAGCTGCGTTGCTTCCTCCACCGCCGTTCAAGACGACGGGCCATTGCAGAGCCGTTGCGCTGATCCTCTGCAACGGCGCCTCCCAGCGAAGCATCTATTTTTTGCAGAGTGTCATCCTGAGCGCAGCGAAGGACCCCAGCTCCGCTCAAATATCCATCGCGGCCCCAGAGTCAGCTCATCCATCCATCGTCGCGCCGAACGCTTTCGTAGATCGAACTGTGGTGTTTCGCATCAGGAAGATGATGTTGAAGAGATGGTGGAGGAACCAAAAGCGCCGGGTGCCCCACCTTCCGACGCGCTGCTTTTGCGCGGCTAAGGTGGGAAGCAACGCTCTCCATCTCTCCTCGCCTTTGTCCTTGCCGTTGCTCTTGTCGGCTCTCGCGGTGGCAGTCGCTGCGTGGAAATACAAGAGCAACCGCAAGAGCAAATGCATGGACAGGCGGAGTGCGTTGCTTCCCCACATTTGCGTCGAGAAGCGCGACGCAGATGTGGGCCACCCGATCGTGGACGGCACGGTCCTCAAACGCACAAAGGCCCCGCCGTCAGGCGAGGCCTCCGCATCCGTCTTTGATTTCTGCTTATGCTTGTACGGCGAGCGGGTCGATGGCCACGAACCGGCCCATCTGTCCCCGGTCGATGAAGCGCACCTTGCCGTCCATCTTGGCAAACAGCGTATCGTCTTTGCCGCGTCCCACGTTCAGTCCCGGCTTAATCTTGGTGCCGCGCTGCCGAATGATGATCGTGCCGCCCGTCACCGTCTCGCCGCCAAAGGCTTTCACGCCCAGCCGCTGAGCGTTGCGAGTCCCGCCCGTTGCGCGATGTTCCCTGACCTTTTTTATGTGCCATAACGAGTGTCCTGTTCCTTCAGGCCGCGCCAGGCGCGAGCCGGAAAATTATTTCGCCGCCGCCACGGGAGCCTTGAACGTCTGCCCGCCCGCGCTGATCTCGGCGATCCGCACCTGGGTAAACGGCTGACGGTGTCCGTTCAGCTTCTTGTACTGCTTTTTGCGCTTAAAGTGGAAGACCAGAATCTTGTCGGCACGTCCCTCGCCGACGATCTCGCCCACGACCTTGGCATCGTCAACCTTGGCGACCGTCCCGTCATCGCTGCCGACTGCCAAAACTTCAAACTCGATATTCTCGTCGCCCGTGCCCGTCTTTTCGATCTTCTCGATCTTCACGACGTCACCGGGTGCGACGCGATACTGCTTACCGCCAGCGCGGATCACCGCGTACATAGACATGCCTCCATACATCTTCTCTCCATCCCGCCTCTGCGAAAACGCTCGACGCCCTCGCGCGGCCAATGGAGTTTCCCAACCAAATCTGTGCGCTTGCACTTCCCCGTAAATCGTCAGCCGTGGATCGTAAGATCGAAGGCAGATCCGGTACCGCATCGCGTCCAATTCTCAGCCGCAACGCCGGACCTGATGCGAGGTGCCTCGGACGAGGCCAAGCAGTACAGGCAAACCACTCGATTCTATCGTTTTCCACATCCGGAGGTCAAACGGCAGGGAATTCTGGGCAGTGTCCTAGTTTGCTTTCTCGCGCCTGGTCCAGTGTCGTTATATTCCCGGCAGTTGTAGAAGCCAGAGTGGATCCCGGTCTCAAAATGAACGTACTCCCAGCAACCATGCGTCCAGTGATGGGAATTCGTGACCGGGTCGTCGTATTCGACATTCATGTGGATATAGTAGGCACCGGCGGATCGTAGCTTGAAAAGCGACATGTTGGCTAATGTGAGTTTATCCATTGTAAGAGTTACGGTACTTTGGGAATTTGGCGGGATAATGCTTATGCTCGAAGGGGTATCGTCTCGCGGATACTCTGGATTGGCGGGAAAACGGTTATAGAATGCCCAGCGATATTGAGTCAAGGTTACCTTTGCTGGCCTTCTTCCACTGTTGATAAAGGAGATTTTTGCAGTAGGGGTTTGATCGGTTTCAAATCCGTCAACTTCCAGCCCGACACTCATCCACGGGCGGTCAGAATTAACCACATTCGCATTAGCCTCTTCTGTCGCTTTTGCTAGTCGGCTAGCTTGACGGACGCTGGCATCCAATTTTTTGACTTGTCTGTTAGCGGCCTCGGCAAGTGTGTGGGTGTCAGCAGCCTGATGAGCCGCGTTAACAATCAGCTGGGCCGTTTGTGCCCCAGAGTCTTGCATCTCTTTCAATTGCCCGGCCATTGTATCGAGTTGCCGAGAATAGACATAAAGAGCGGCAAGCGCAATAGCCAAACTGACTATCTCGACTATTCGTGTGAAGCTAATTTTGCGGGCGTCGGCAATAACCATACGCCGAAACTCCGCTGCTCTTTTTTCAGTTTCATCATAGGGTGTCTCCTCTACTGGTTGGATTTCGGGCATTCTCTCCACCTCCGAGGATTTGGCTTTAGCGATTGACGGGGGCTGCTCCGGCGACATGATCCCTCACTTTCCCGCCCCTGCATACTTTACTTTCAAAAAAATAATCGCGCAGCTGCAGCGCCAGGGTCACCACGTTGGGCAGAATCACCGGAAGCTGCCGGATGCCGATGCCATAGGTCAGCCACAGCGCGATGCCCACCGTAAACATCAGCAGCATTCCCCAGTGCAGGTCGTCGGCGCTCTTGGTCTTCCACACGTGCAGAACCTGTGGAAGAAATGCAATCGTCGTCAGCGTTCCCGCCGCGTAGCCCACCCAGGTAAATGCCGTCGTCATAGCCGTAAAAATCCCGTCTTCCAGAAGAAGTACACCGACATGCCCGCGCCGATGGCGATCACGATCCAGCGCACGTGTTCCTGCTTCATCTTCTGCGCAAAGTGAGCCCCAAAGTAGCCGCCCAGCGTCGCTCCCGCCACCATCACGGCAGCAAATTTCCAGTAGATGACGCCCTTAATCACAAACGCCACAATCGCCACTCCGTTGCATACCGCCGCCTGCACCGTCTTGTAGGCGTTGATGCGGTGGATGTGCGTCATCCCCAGCAGCGCCAGCAGGGCCATCATCAAAATGCCGGCGCCTGCGCCGAAGTATCCGATGTAGAAGGCCACAAAAAACTGCGCCACCGCGCCGCCCTTGGTCGAAAGCGCCGCCTCGCCATGCGGCTTCAGCGCCGAGGTAATCTTCCGGCTGAAGGCGAACAGCAGTGTCGCCGCCAGCAGCAGCCACGGAATCAGCCGCAGAAACGTCTGCTGCGGAGTCACCAGCAAGGTGATCCCGCCCAGCGCTCCGCCCACCACTCCGGTGGCAAGCAGAGGCACCAGCACGCGCCGCGCCTCCGGCCCGCGCAGCTCATTGCGATAGGCGCCAATGCTTCCCAGAATTCCCGGCCATAACGCAATCGTATTGGTCGCGTTGGCCTGGATCGGCGGCACGCCCGCCAGCAGCAGCGCCGGGAAACTCAAAAAACTTCCCCCGCCCGCCACCGCGTTCATCGCCCCGCTTACAATCGCCACCGCAAACAGTATTCCCGCCATGTGCCATGTCAGCATTGTTCAATTGTAAGCGGTCCAACGCAACAAGGGAGCGCCGTAGCGCTCCCTTGTGTTTTCCCATGACGCGGTTTTATTCGAGCGGCAGACTCGGCTCGTTGCCGCTTACACTACCCATATCATCGACGGGTTCGTTCACCCGGCTTTCAGTGTCTCGGTTTGTTTCCCGACGGGACTCGTCGTGAAATGTTGTGGTCGCACCCAGGTTCCGCGCCGACGCACTTTCGGCGCTATTGGACGTCGATTCGACGAATTCCCAATGCACCCGGTTTTCCTGGCCCTCTTTGTTCTTATTAATCGCCATTGGCCTCCCCTTTTTGTGTGCCTTCGATGACTTTGTTCATATCGCGAACAGCCACCTCTTCCCGCTCTAGATATGATGCTGGCGACATGGGAACGCGTGGTCCGTCATTTCGATCTGGACTCCATTTAACGCGATTACCATCTCCAACTTTACGATCCAACACTCGCCCCGAGGTCAGCTCCAGGGAAAATAAATCAAGGAACCTTCTAGGCCCTATTCCGACAAAAGGAATAAACGGCACCCGGGAATCTTTGTTTTTATCATTGGAAGCCTCATCTGAACTGCAGAGTCTTATCGCATCACCATGCAACCCTTGAGCCCGACTCTTTGGATATGGTTCGATATATACCACGCGCGCTATACCCGAGGCTATGATATGTCGGGTGCAATTGTGGCAAGGGAAGGTCGTGGTGTACAAAGTCCCACCCTTCGGCGAGGTTCCCGTCCGCGCACAACTAAGAAGCGCCTCCATCTCGGCGTGAACCGCGCGTCCAAATTCGGTGATATCAAACAGCTTAGTGGACTTAAGGATACCTGGCCTCGGAGAAAACCGGCTTTCAATGCTCTCGCGAAGGGTCGAGACCACCTCCGGGGCAAGATTCATTCCTGCGTCATTTAGCCCATCCTCAAGGAACGCAGCCCACCTCTACAAGACATCTCCCTCAATTTTATTTTGGCTCTGTCCAATTCGAGGGTTGGTCGTAGACCGGGGCATCTGATTCGATAGGTAGCTACCGTAGAACCATCTCTTCCAGGTTAGCGCCGCAAAAAAAGCGGCGCGGAACCTGGGGCACCCGCTATTTCGATCGATAGCAACCGTAGAACCGGTCTAGGTATTACCCCAAACGCAACAGGGGAGCGCCGCAGCGCTCCCCTGTGCATTGCAAAAATGCGTTCTTTATTCCAGCGGCAGAGTCGGCTCGTCGCCATTGGCGCCGGCTTCTTCTTTCGGCAGCACCACGGCGGCGGCCACGCGGTCGTCGCCATCCAGAGCCAGCAGCTTCACGCCCTGCGTCGCCCGTCCTGCCTCGCGAATCGTATCCGTCCCCATGCGAATGATCTTGCCGAACTGGCTGATCAGCATCGCCTGGCTCTCTTCGCTCACCAGCAGAATCGCCACCACCTTGCCGTTTTTCGCCGTCGTCTTCAGGTTGATGACGCCCTTGGCGCCGCGTCCCGTCAGGCGATAGTCGTCCACCGGAGTGCGCTTGCCGTAGCCGTTTTCAGAAACCGTCAGAATCAAATTCGGCATCAGTTCGCCGCTCTCGTCCTCGCCCTTCTTCTTGCGGCTCTTGTGTTCGGCGCCAGGGGTCGCGTTCTTCGGAGTCACCACCATCCCGACGATGTAATCCTTTTCCGCCAGGCTCATGCCGCGCACGCCATACGCCGGACGCCCCATCGAGCGCACGTCCTCTTCGTCGAAGCGCACCGCCATTCCCAGGTGCGTGGCCAGCAGAACGTACTGCTGGCCGTCGGTCACCTGCGCCGAAACCAACTCGTCGTCCGTGTCGATGCCGATGGCGATGATGCCGCGCGACATCACGTTCGAGAAGTCCTTCAGCGGAGTCTTCTTCACCGTTCCCTTGCGCGTCGCAAAGAAGATGAACTTGCCCTCTTCTTCCAGGTCGGTCACGCACAGGAAGGCGCGCACCGTCTCGCCCGGCTGCAAGCTCACCAGGTTGCCCACGTGCTTGCCCTTGCCCGCCGCGCTTACGTCCGGAATCTCATACACCTTCAGCCAGTACACCCGTCCCGTGTTGGTGAAGATCAGGATGTAGTTGTGCGTGGTGGCGGCAATCATGTGCTCCACGAAATCTTCCTCGCGGGTGCTCATGCCCTTGCGTCCCGTGCCGCCGCGGCGCTGCTGGCGGTAGATGGAAACGTTGGTGCGCTTCAGGTAGCCGGCATGGCTCACCGTCACCGCCACCTGCTCGTCGGCGATCAGGTCTTCCAGCTGCAGCTCTTTGGCCTCGTCCTGGATGATGGTGCGCCGTGCGTCCTTCACCGGGCCGCCGTAATTCTTCAGAATCTCTTTCAGCTCGTCCACAATCACCGAGCGCAGCTTCTTCTCCGATCCCAGGATCAGCTCGTACTCGGCGATGCGCTCGCGCTGTTCGTTCAGCTCGCTCACAATCTCGTCGATCGAAAGCCGCGTCAGCCGGTGCAGCTGCAATTCCAGAATCGCGTCGGCCTGCTTGGTGCTGAACGGATTCTCCGGATCGGTCTCCGGGAAGCGTCCCGTCAAATTGATCGTGATCTTTTTGCCGGCGAAGTACGCCACCAGGTTGTCGCGCGCCTCGGCGCGGTTCTGGCTGCCGCGGATGATCGCAATCACGTGGTCCAAATAATCCAGCGCCTTCTGGTAGCCCTCCAGAATGTGCGCCCGGTCCTTGGCCTTCTGCAGCAAAAACGCCGTGCGCCTGCGAACCACATCGATGCGGTGGTCGATGAAGTACTGGAGCGCCTGCACCAGTCCCATCTCGCGCGGCTGGTTGTTCACCACGGCCAGGAAAATCATGCTGAAGCTTTCCTGCATCTGGGTGTGCTTGTAGAGCTGGTTCAGCACAATCTCCGGCTGCGAGCCCCGCTTCAGCTCCATCACAATGCGCATCCCGTCGCGGTCGCTCTCGTCGCGGATGTCGCTGATCTCTTCAATCGTCTTTTCGTTTACCAGGTCGGCGATGCGTTCGATCAGCCGCGCCTTGTTCACCTGGTAGGGAATCTCGGTGACGATGATCGCCTCGCGCTCTTTGGTCAGGTTCTCGCGCTTCACCTTGGCCCGCATCAGGAAGCGGCCGCGTCCGGTGCGGTAGGCCTCGTACAGTCCCTTGCGCCCGTGGATGAACCCGGCGGTGGGGAAGTCCGGCCCCTGCACAATTTCCAGAATCCGCTCCAGCTGCGTGCTGGGCTTTTCCACCAGCTCAATCGCCGCGGTCACAATCTCGGTGAGGTTGTGCGGAGGAATGTTGGTGGCCATGCCCACGGCAATTCCATTCGAGCCGTTGATCAGCAAGGTCGGGATGCGCGAGGGCAGCACCGTCGGCTCTACCGTCGAGTCGTCGAAGTTGGCGACGAAGTCCACCGTGTCCTTGTCGATGTCGGCCAGCAGCTCGGCTGCAATCGAGGTCAGCCGCGCTTCCGTGTATCGGTAGGCCGCCGGAGGATCGCCGTCCACCGAACCGAAGTTGCCCTGTCCGTCCACCAGCGGGTAGCGCAGCGAAAAATCCTGCGCCATGCGCACCGTCGCGTCATACACCGAGCTGTCGCCGTGCGGGTGATATTTGCCCAGCACCTCGCCCACCACCTTGGCGCACTTGACGTGCTTGCGGTTGTGCAGCAGCCCCATGTCGTGCATCGCATACAGAATCCGCCGATGCACCGGCTTCAGGCCGTCGCGGATGTCGGGCAGCGCCCGCCCGATGATGACCGACATCGAGTAGTCGAGATAGGAACGCTTCATCTCTTCTTCAATGTTGATCGGCTGTATGTTCTGTGGTGGACCACCCCCGCCTTCCAGCGGGAGCTTCGGATCGTTGGTTTCGTCGGCCATCGAGTTTTAATTACCTTCCGGCATCTCTAAAAGTTCTTCTAAAAGTTCGCGGCTTCCAAACAGCCGGGTGCCCCACCTTCCGCGCCGCGCTTTACGGCGCTAAGGTGGGAAGCAACGCTGCTCGCTCGCCCGTCGCTAACTGTTTGGCTGGTAGGAAATTACCACTGAGAAGCACACACAATTATAGCACGCCGCCGCCTGCCGCCGCAGCCTGTAAGCCGTCATCTTTCAATCGCTTACAGAAGCCGATCCGGAAATTATTGCGATACCTTTGGCGGCTCCGTTCCCGCCTGCAGCCAGCGCAGCACTCCTGCCGACGCCAACGAAACCGCCACGGCCACCACCGAGCCCACCACCACCTCGCCGGTGCGCTGGACCGCCGCCGTCAGCCCCGCATGAGCAGAGTGCGACAGATACGCCGGAGTCATCACAATCGCCGTCGTAATCGGCGCAATCCTCCAGCTGATCGGCACCCGCACCAGGTCGGACGAGATGATCACCGACAGCGCCATCGCCAGCAGCATCACCCACGCCGAGGCGCCAAACAGCCGCAGAAACAGCAGTCCGGTCAAGCACCCAATCAGCGTATTCAGCATGCGCGAAGCAAAGTTGTTCAACGCCGACTTCACTTTCAGGTCGGTCACCACCACGGCGGAGATCAGCCCCCACAGCGGGTCCACATGCGCCACCACCGCCAGCAGGAACCACACAATCGAGCCGGAGATCAGCACCCGCACCGCATAGCGCATGCCGCTCAGCTGCCGCTTCAGCAGCCGTACCGCGTGGAATCCCCGCCGCTGTGCCTCGCGAAACTTCATAACCAAATGGTATATCGGCAGCGGAGCTTCCACTCGTAAACCCGCTCCCAACAAGAAAGGCTGCCAACCGGCAGCCTTCCTTTTGAACCCTTGCTCCTGCTCTGCGACCTATACGCTTGCGGCCTGCAAGTCCGTCGGAGCCTGCTGGCCCTTTGCCTGCTGCGTCGTCATCCAATCAAAGGCCCGCGAGATGTAGTCCTTCATCTCGCGCCGGTGCACCACCGCGTCCAGAAAGCCCTTGTCCACCAGGAACTCGCTGCGCTGGAAGCCCTCGGGCAACTTCTGCCGGATCGTCTGCTCGATCACGCGCGGTCCGGCAAAGCCGATCAGCGCTCCCGGCTCGGCGATATTCAGGTCGCCCAGCATGGCAAAGCTCGCCGTCACGCCGCCCGTCGTCGGATCGGTCAGCACGCTGATGTAGGGAATCTTGGCGTCGTCCAGCCGCGCCAGCGCCGCCGAAACCTTCACCATCGTCATCAGCGAAATCGTTCCTTCCATCATGCGCGCACCGCCGGTAGCCGAGATCACCACCAGCGGCACCCGTGCGGCCAGCGCCTTTTCCACCGCGCGCGTAATCGTCTCGCCCACCACGGCGCCCATGCTGCCGCCGATGAAGCCGTACTCCATGGCTGACACGATCACCTCGCGCCCGTTGATCTTGCCGCGCGCGTTGACAATCGCGTCCTTGCGCCC
This sequence comes from uncultured Acidobacteriota bacterium, assembly GCA_963742165.1. Classification (GTDB taxonomy): domain Bacteria; phylum Acidobacteriota; class Terriglobia; order Terriglobales; family Acidobacteriaceae; genus TOLSYN. Next base: position 590,728 of record CAVUKX010000003.1, read on the forward strand.
GGTCTTTTTCTGCGCGTCCTTCACCCGTCCCTTGTAGGACTTCAAATCGGAGAAGCCCAGCGGATCGGTGGTCTCGATGTTGCCGTCCTCTTCGGTAAACACTCCGTCGTCGAACAGCCAGCCCAGCCGCGTCCGCGTGTCCACCTTGAAATGCCGGTCGCACTTGGTGCACACGTTCATGTTGGCTTCCAGCTCTTTCTTCCAGATGACCGCCCGGCACTGGTCGCACTTCACCCAGAGCCCCTCGGTGCGCATCTTGCGCTCCCCGCTCGTATCCAGTCCTTGCGTCTCCCGCTTAAACCAGCTCATGGCGCCTCTCTCGCAATCGCAATATCAACCCGTTACGTCAAACACATTACGTCAAACCTGTTACGTCAATTCTTGTCTCTTGTGGCTCTGTTCGCCCTGCAATCCATAGTTCTATGCTATCTAATACTCAATTCCGCGCTGCGCCTGGATGCCCTTCTGATAGGCATGCTTCACCTCGCGCATCTCGGTCACCGTATCTGCCAGCTCCAGTATTGTGGGGTGCGCGCTGCGCCCCGTCAAGATCACATGGACCATTTCCGGCTTATGCTGCAGTGCATTCACCACTTTTTCCACGTCCAGCATTTTATACGCAATCGCGTAGTTGATCTCGTCGAGCACCACCAGGTCCCATTCCCCGGAGCCGATCGCCGCCTCGGCTTCCTTCCAGCACTCCTCCACCAGGCGGATGTCCTCCGGATCGGTCTCCGCCCCGCCCACCTTCACAAAGCCGCGCCCCATCTGCCTGATCACAAAGCGGTCGCCGAAGGCCTCGACCGCGTCCAGCTCGCCGTAGTGCCAGGAGCCTTTCAGAAACTGCAGCATCAGCACCCGCAGCCCGCTGCCCACCGCCCGCAGCGCCGTTCCCATGGCCGCCGTGGTCTTACCTTTTCCCGGCCCGGTGTTTACCATAATCAAACCTTTTCGGACATCGGCCGCCATTTTTCTGTTAATCTCCTGTTAACGTAATTCCGAGGTCTCCCGCTGCCGGAGCCCGCTGCGGATTTGTCCCCGCGGCTAACTCTTCGGTGCTTGCGCGATTCTATAGGCTGCCGGCATCCACCGCACCTTGTTCGCCCTTATAGCTTCCCGCGCGAGTCCTCTCACAAGAGGTACGATGTCTCCATCCTTTCGTTTCCGCGCGGTGCTGCTGTTTGTTCTCTTTGCCGCCACCCTCGCCTTTTCCGCCGACGGCAAAACGCTGTTCGAGCAGGGACACTACCGCCAGCTCTCCGGCATCGCCCAGGAGCGGCTGCAGCACAACCCCAACGACGCCGAAGCCCTGTTCTGGCTCTCCGGCATCTACGACGCCTTCGGAGACTTCGACCGCGCCGTCGATTTCGCCCGCCGCGCCACCGAAGCCTCCCCCGGCAGCAGCGAATACCACTGCCAGTACGCCGACACGCTTGGCGACAAAGCCATCAAGTTGGGAATCCTCGGCGGCGGCGTCCCGCTCGCCCGCCAGATGCGCCATGAGCTCGACCTCTCACTGCAGATCGATCCCCACAACCTCCGCTGCCTGCAGGAATCCATGGGGCTCTACGAGCAGGCTCCCGCCATCGTCGGCGGCTCCAAAACCAAAGCTCGCGAAATGCTCCAGCAGATCTATCAGCTCGATCCCGCCCACGGCGCCCGTGCCGAGGCCGCTCTCCTGCAGATGCAGAAGCGCCCGCTGCCGGAAATAGAGGTCATGCTGCGCCGCGCCGTGCAGCTCAATCCGCACTTGTACCGCGCCATCATTGATCTCACTTCCATCCTCGACAGCGACGGCTACCGCCGCTACCCCGAGGCTGAACACTTCGCCCGCCAGGCCATCGCCGCCGATCCCGACCGCGCCGCCGGATACGTCTATCTAGCCAGCGCCTGCGCTCACCAGCAGCACTGGAGCGACCTCGACGCCGCCATTGCCGAGGCCGAGCGCCGCGTCCCGGACAACGCCGCCCCGCTCTATGCCGCCGCCGTGGCGCTACTGGAATCCAACACCGATCTCGCCCGTGCCGAGCGCTACCTGCGCCGCTATCTTACCCAGCAGCCCGAGGCGGGTGCGCCCACCCAGGCCACCGCCCACTGGAAGCTCGGCCTGGTCCTGGAAAAACTGGGACGCCGCGCCGATGCCGCCACCGAACTGCGCGCCGCCGCCGCCGAAAACTCCGCCGACCCGGCCTTCAAAAAAGATTTCAAACGCATCGCAGGCTAAATTCGGGGCCGGGTGGCCCATTCAAGCCTTCTTTTGGCTTGAGTGGGGCAGTTGCTCTTGAAGTAGCCCCTGATTTTGCTTTTGAGGAGTCATTCTGAGAGTTTGTGACTTTTTCGATTTCTCAAAAAATCGGTGTTGCAAATACAGATACTTACGTTGCGAAAAACGCCACAAAATCAATAAAGTCACAAACTCTGAGCGAAGCGAAGAACTCCAGCGCGCATCAATCAACCGGTGCCGTCCAAAAGGCTTTTCAGCCTCCAAGCCTCCGCTCTTTGATTCCTGCAGCCCAAGATTTATCCTAAGAGACATGAGCTCTCGCCCCGCGCCCAGGCTTTCTGTCCGTCTTGCCTCCTACCTGGTGCGCAATCCGCTGATCTATCTCTACACGGTGGTCCTGGGCACGCTTTCCCTGCTCAGCTCGTTCTTCGACCGCTCCGGACGCATTCAGCACGGCTTTGCCCGTCTCTGGTCCTGGCTCATCCTGCGCACCGCTTCGGCGCCCCTCACCGTCGAGGGAGTCGATGCCATCGACCACTCCCAGCCCGCCATCTACACCGCCAATCATTCCTCGGCGCTCGATATCCCGGTGCTCTACGTCGGACTGCCCTTTCAGTTCCGCATCCTGGCCAAGCTCGAACTCTTCCGCCTGCCTTTCATGGGCTGGCATCTCACCCGCTCCGGACAAATTCCCATCGACCGCAGCGATGCCCGGCACTCCATGCGTTCGCTCTCCGCCGCCGCCCAAACCGTCAAGGCCGGAACGAACCTTGTCGTCTTTCCCGAAGGCGGACGCTGCAGCGACGGACACATCCAGCCCTTTCTCGGCGGGATCTTCTACGCCGCCATCAAGGCCCAGGTCCCCATCGTCCCTCTGGCCATCGTCGGAACCTTCGAGGCGCTGCCGATGAACCACTACGTCATTACTCCCACGCCGTTCCGCCTCGTCGCCGGAGCGCCGATCCCCACCGCCGGCCTGCACTCGCGAGACATGGAAGCCCTTTCCGCACGCGTGCACCAGGCCATGAGCGACCTGTTCTACGCCCACTCCCATCTCCCCGCACCCGATCCTCAGCCGGAAAACACCGCACCGTAGCCTTTCGCGAGACTGCCCCAGGGAGTTGAAGATTGCTCAATCCTTTCATTCCCGGGGTTCCTACTTCGTTACCGGGCAGTGTCCTATATCGCGATTGACGCACATCGCGCAGAGTCGCAGTATTCAAGAAACGCCAAACATACATAGGCAAGCCCACGCGTGCAGGAGACGTTTATCATGCGCAATTATGAAACCAAGCAAGAAGAGCGGCTGGCCTTCAAAGCCACCCAGGAATTTGTCGCCTACGGTTCCAAAGACCTGACCCCGGTTTATATCGACGCGGGAACGATTCTCATCGCCGACCCCGACCACTGGACCGGCTGGAAATGGAACGGGCGGGAATCCCTGCGCTTCTTCTCCGAGCGGAGCCAGTATTATGTGGACCGCAAGACTTTCCTCAACTTCACCCAAATTCTCAACTAACCGGCAAGCGGCCAATTCAAGCAAGCGGGTGCCCCATTCAAGCCATCTTTTGGCTTGGGTGGGGCAGTTGACGTTGTTCTTGAACTTGTTCTTTCGCCCTTGAATCTACCGCTCCGCCGTTGCCACCACCATCTGCGCCTCAAATCGTACCCACTCGCCGTCGAAGCGTTCCCGCAGCGCCGCCAGCACGGCCTGCTCCACCGCCGCGTCGCCCTCGGCTTTTTCCAGCAAACCGCGGAAGGGAACCGTTATCGCGCGGAAGTAATCCCACATCTCCTCCGGCGTCCCGTGCCAGTCCCAGCGCAGCCGGTGCAGTTGCTCCTCCACCGCGCGCAAGCCCGCCTCTTCGAGCGCCCGGCTCAGCGTCCCGGCCTTGCCAAACTTGAACATCGCCCGCGCCGTCTCCGGAACCTCCAGTTCCGGACGCATCCGCCGCACCGTTCCAACCGTCGCCTCAAAGTACGGCTGCTCCATCGGTCCCCAAGTCAAAAGCGCAACTTTTCCTCCCGGCTTCAGCACGCGATGCATCTCCGCCAGCGCCTTCGGCAGGTCGGCAAAGAACATCAATCCCAGCCGGCTCGTGATCCGGTCAAAGCTGCCGCCGGCAAACGGCATCGCATGCACGTCGCCCTGCACAAACTCCACGTTGTCCATGCCGCGCGCCCGAGCCCGCTGGCGCGCCACCTCCAGCGGAGCGCCAGCCATATCCATGCCGGTGACTTTCCCGGTTGCCATGCCCGCCGCCTGACCCATCTCCGTCAGCCGCGCCGCCATCGAGATCGAAGGCTCGCCCGCGCCGCACGCCACGTCCAGCACCTGCATCCCCGCCGCAAGCTGTGCCGCCTCCACAATCGCCTCGGTCACCGCCGCGCCCATCTCCGCCGACTGCGCCCGGAAGCGTTCCCCGGCATTCAGCCGTGCAAAGCTGTCCCAAATCTGCTCCGCCATCGTTCACCTCGCCCTTTCGTCAACAACCGGGGCCCCCTGCAGCCGGAGGCCCAGGCCGCAAAACGCCGCCATTCACTTAGCCTACGGTCAAAAATTGTGGTTTGTTTTTCAGGCGCTGGAAGGCTGCGGCACGTTCATACGGTGCGCTTCTCCGGAGGAGTTGTGGGCACACTTCGAAGAATTGCCCGCCTCAAGCTGCGATGCAGAGAGTCTCTGCTCCCAGGTTGACCGCGCAACCACCGCAGGCAGAGGCATGGGTGTCAATCCAGATTGCCGATGGATACGGCCTGGAACAAGCGGCCCTCAGTTTCGAGGGCTGCTCTGTTCCAGGTGGGCTACGGTGCTGCCGGTGGCCAAGCTGTTACGTAGGTTAAGGTTCCAGCTCTTAGGCGACGGCGCTGCTGAGCGTTGAAGCGGCAACCGAGAATGCTGTGTTGACACTGGCGGCCAGGCTGCTCATCGTGGTGACCGCGCCTAGTGCAATAAGAGCCGCAACCAGCGCGTATTCAACCAGATCCTGGCCCGATTCATCGTCGTGCAGGCTACGGAGTATTCTCAGAACGTCTATTTTCACGCTGTGCTCCTCTGGGCTATGGGAGATGCATGGAGCATCTCTCCGCTCTAACTCTGATGCAGAGTCTCTCCCTAAGGGTGGTACGTAACTTAAAGTTTCTTAATCTGCCGCCTGATTCCCCTCGGCTCCGGCTCGCAGGCCTTGGCGCGCGACGGCCTTCCGGCGTTATCATCGAGCCCATGAAGCCGCGCATCGCCATTCCCGTTCCCAACTCCGATCCCGAGTACTCCACGCGCGCTCTGCCCCAGTATGTGGACTCCATTCTTGGCGCCGGAGGCGAGCCCGTGGTGCTCCCGCTCGATCTCTCCAACGTCGAAGCCGCGCAGCTGGCTAAATCCTGCGACGGAATTCTTCTCCCAGGGTCGCCCGCCGACGTCGATCCGCAAAAGTACGGCCAGCCGGCTCATTCCAAAACCGCCGCGCCCGATGCGGCGCGCGACAACCTCGACGAGCTGCTTCTGCAGGACGCGCACAACATGCGCAAGCCCATCCTCGCCATCTGTTACGGCACCCAGACGCTCAACGTCTGGCGCAACGGAACCCTGGTTCAGCACATCGAGTCTCCCGTGCAGCATGCCCGGCCCGACGGCGTGCCCCGTACCTTCGTCGTCGAGCACTCGGCCGACGTCGAACCCGGCAGCGGACTGGCCTCGCTCACCGACGGCGAGCACATCACCGTCAACTCCAGCCATCACCAGGCGGTGGCCACCCCGGGCGATGCCCTGCGCGTCGTGGCCCGCTCGCCCCAGGACAACATCGTCGAAGCCGTCGAGGGAACCACGCCCGGACACTGGGTCCTCGGCGTGCAATGGCATCCCGAGCGGACCTTCGAAAAAAACGAAGTGTCCCGCCGAATCTTCGGAAAACTCATCACCGAGGCGCGCGCCTTCCATCAGCGCCTCGCCCAGAGCTCTCCCGACTTTGAAAACGTGAGGATCGACTGAGCCATGGATGGCGCGAACCATTGGAACCTGGTGAATGGTTGCGCGCGGGAAGGTAACCCCTGCGGCAATGGCTGCGCAGATTTGCGCAACCATTGACTCATCCGCCAAAGTGCTTCGTCCAACGATTATCTCTCGGGTCAATCGTGCTTCCGCTCCGCCCACCGTCGTTCTAAGATGGGCGTTGGAACAATCGCACAGAATCAATCTCTGTACGTGAATTTGAATACGGTGGAAGGAGAAATGCGGAATAAATTGTTCTATTGCTGGATGCTGGCCATCAGCTGCGGCGCAAAGAATGAGATCGGGGCACCACACTATATCCAAAATACATACAAAGTCGGATCGCCGATCAACATTCGTTTCACCATCACGAATATCTCGGACCAAACGATTTCATTTGATTTGCACTCACGCGACAAGAAATATTTCCGAAAAGGAATTACCTTTCTTGACGCGCGCGATGGAAATGGAAATCTGGCGCCGGAAACCGAGGCTGGATGTGTCAGTCATTTTTTCAGCTCTTGCCACACCGAATATTACCCTAAATTCGGTAATCCAAGGCGGTGGAGAATCATGGAGCCCAATGCGACGGTGGTGGACGACTATTCAAGGTTGGACATCGATTACAAGATTTCCCCAGGCGAATACACTGTCGTGGGCTACCTATGCGGGATGAATGAAGGCCCTGAATGTATTAAGAGTAACGCGATCAAGATCACAGTCCAGTGAATGTGGACAAACTCCGAAGAGTGCTGGTTGAGCTTGCACCTGTTCTTCTGGTGGTTTGCTGGTCAGAGTCGCGACGCGCAAGGTAGTGACGGTGGGCACGGGTAGGTCCGTTCACGAACATCATAGGGGGAACAATCATGAGTCTCGAAATAGATCTCACCGGCAAGGTTGCGCTCGTCACCGGAGGCTCGCGCGGCATCGGCGCCGCCTGCGTCCGCCTCTTCACCCAGGCCGGGGCCAACGTGCTGTTCAGCTACCAGAAGTCCTCCGAAGCCGCGGACAAGGTGGTGGTCGCCAGCGGGTCCGACCGCTGCGCCGCCGTGCAGGCCGATCTCATCGGCGAAGGCGCCGAGCAGATGCTGGTGGAAGAGACCGTCTCCCGCTACGGCTACCTCGATATCCTCGTGGTCAACCACGGCATCTGGGAGCCGCACGACCGCTACGTCGATCAGATGGACGACGAGCAGTGGCGCTCCACCATGGCGGTCAACCTGGACAGCGCATTTTTACCTGGTGAAATATGCCGTCCGCGCCATGCGCCGCTCCCGCCGCGGCGGCGGCCACATCGTCCTGGTCAGCTCCGCGGCGGCACAGTGCGGCCAGCCCTTCCATTGCGACTACGCGGCCACCAAGGGCGCCCTCATCAGCATGGTCAAGAGCCTGGCAGCAGAGCTGGCGCGTGACCGCATCTATGTAAATTGCGTGGCGCCCGGATGGGTGGCCACCGACATGACGGCGCCGGTGATGGCGCAGCCGGGGATGCCGGAGACGATCGCCAGCCAGATTCCGCTGGGACGCATCGCACGGCCGGAAGAGATTGCCGCGCCCATCGTCTTTCTCTGCACCCCGCTGGCTGGCTTTATCACCGGCGAGGTCTTGAACGTAAACGGCGGCGCCGTGATGGCCGGTTAGCCTGTGCGTCAGCGGTCCGAGGGTGCCCCACATCTGCCGTAGTCAGCAGATGTGGGTTTTGCCCACGCCCCGCGCGCCGTAGTTACTCGCCTGGAGGACGGAAGGATCGTGAAGAGAGCGTTTTCCTTGTTGTCACAGACATTGCTCGTCTCGCTGCTGGCCTGCACCGCCGCGCAGAGCAGCCTTGCCTCGGACAGCGCCCGCTGTGCCCGCGGCGGCTCTCACCGCAACCGATTCCACATCCGCCAAGGCGCGGCAGCTGCTCGACCAGATGATCGCCGCGCTCGGCGGCGACGCATGGCTCACCTACAAAACGTTCGAGCAGCAGGGACGCAGCTACAGCTTCTTCCACGGCAAGCCAACCTCAGAGGGCGCAATCTTCTGGCGCTTCTACGAGTATCCCGACAAGGAGCGCCGCGAGCTCACCAAGCAGCGCGACGTGATCTACATCTACGACGGCGATAAAGGATACGAGAAAACTTTCAAGGGCACGGCGGCCGAGGATGCGAAGACCGTAGAGGAGGTGATCCGCCGCCGTCAGCACTCGCTCGAGGTGGTGCTGCGCGAATGGTTGAAGGACCCTGCGACCGTGCTCTTCTACGACGGCCAGTCGGTGGCCGATCAGCAAATGGTGGACGTGGTGACGTTGCTGAACAAAGACAACGACCAGCTCAGCATCGGCATCGATATCCACTCCCACCTGCCCATCAGCAAGCGCTACAGCTGGCGCGACCCTGACAGGTACAAGGTGGAGGACGAGACCATCTACGGAAACTATCGCAAGGTGCAGGGGATCCAGACGCCTTACACCATCACCAATCTGCGCGACGGCGAGATGAGCGGCCAGAGTTTTCTCTCCCACGCCGAGTACAACACAACCTTCGCGCCCGGCTTCTTCGACGCCGCCGTCACCTACGATCCGGAGACCTATCGCCCACCTGCCAAGAAATAGCAAGCTCTGCTACGGAGCAGGGCGGCTGTCTTTCCGGGCTGTCTTTTCAAAGCCACGCAGTGTGGTTAAAATCCCACAACTTATTTTCCCGGAATGGCGGTAACCTGAAAAGGAGTCGCAGGTTACGGAAGCCTTTCTGAGATTTGAACAGACAATTCGTTCAGCCGTGGAGTGCTCCGGCATTGGACTTCACAGCGGCGTCGCGGTGCGCATGCGCATCATGCCCGCATCGCCCGGCTCCGGCATCGTCTTCCGCCGCACCGATCTGGACGACTTCCAGGTAGAGGCCACCGGGCGCAACGTCGCCAAGGTCAGCTACGCCACCAGCCTGATGAAAAAAGGCGTGCTCATCTCCACCACCGAGCATGTGCTCTCGGCCTTTGTCGGCATGGGCGTGGACAACGCCATTGTGGAGCTGGACAACCTGGAGCTGCCCATTCTGGACGGCAGCGCGCTGCCCATCGTGGAGATGGTGCAGCAGGTGGGACTGCGGCGGCAGAAGCGGCTGCGCCAGTATCTGCGCGTGCTCAAGCCGGTGGAGGTGCGCGAAGGCGAAAAGTTTATCGGCCTCTATCCGGCGGAGAATTTTTCCGTCTGCTACAGCATCAACTTTCCCCACCCGCTCATCGGCGAAGAATCTATATGTGTCGATCTATCGCGCGGCGACTATGCGCGCGACATCGCTCCGGCGCGCACCTTCGGGTTCCTGGACGACGCCAAGGCGCTGCGCAACATGGGACTGATCCGCGGCGCCTCGGAGGAAAACGCCATCGTGCTCACCCGCGACGGAATCCAGAACGGGCCGCTGCGCTTCCCCGACGAGTTCGTACGCCACAAGGTGCTCGACCTGATCGGCGATCTCTCGCTGATCGGCCACCAGGTGCTGGGCCGCGTGCAGGCCGTCCTCGCCGGACACGCCATGCACACCGCGCTGGTTCGCCGCCTGCTGCATGACACCTCCGCATGGGAGCTGGCAACGCTGGAAGAACCGGTGGCGGTGACCGAAGCGGTCGGCGTGTAGCAAACCTGCTTGCGGAGTGCTTGCCCTGCTCCGGTGTAGTTCTAGCTGATTGGCGTTACTCCACCGTGATGGTAATCGTGTTGTCTTGAAGCACTCGGGCCCTTCCTTAACCGTACAGACATAACCAACTGCCGTGTACGTTCCAGGAGGAAGCCTGTACTCGGCACTTATGGCGTAGTCACCTTCCTTCTTCTGGTGCGCATGGATGATTCCCTGCGGTGGCGTCCTCGTTTTCGGCCTCGACTCCGTATGGTGGGGGCTGAAGAAATGAACGTCACGTCCCGTTGTTTCGGTTTCCGGAGCTAACTTACCATTCTCATCACGGACATCAAGTGCAGGATAAAATCCGCCTTCATACTCGATGTCGTGGTCGGATCGATTTTCAAGAATGAAGTGGATCGGAATGATTTCCCCAGCCTTGACTGGGTTCTTGAAAGCCTGCAGCGTGGCGGACGCAACCGGCGAGAATTCCGCGATCTCCTTTTGGACAATGCCAATCTCTCTAATCCCATAAGGCCCCGTTTCTCTAGTCCCGCGGGATTCAGCTTGCGCGCCCGATTGAGCGGTAGCGATAAGCGCAAGACAGACCACTGCAAATGCATATAATACGAGCCCTCTCATACTTATCCTCCTACTCACTCGTTAATCAACATGACTACGTGTAAGGCTTGGTCCTCGATCCGTCACTATATCCCATGCTGCTGACCCGCGCTGCATTTCACGGTTGCGTTTCCTTCCCGGCCTCTATAATCGAACCTTCGGCTTCGGCCTCTGCCACCAATTGGTGTGCAGGGCATCCAATCCGATGTGAGCAAGACTTTGTGAGCAAACTTATGGAAAAGCGATTCTTCTTTGAGAAGTACGGACTCAGCGAGCGCGACCTGGAAAAGTATCTGGGCGCGGCGCTCTCCGCGGGCGGCGATTACGCCGATCTTTATTTCGAGTATCTGACCTCGACCTCGCTCTCGGTGGACGAGTCGATGGTGAAGTCGGCCTCGCAGGGAATCAGCGCGGGCTGCGGGGTGCGCGTGGTGAGCGGCGAGCGCACCGGCTACGCCTACACCGACGACCTTGCGCCGGAAAAGATTCTGCACGCGGCGCGCACCGCGGCGCTCATCGCCTCTGCTCCGGCCAAGACTCCGGTGGTGAGCCTGAAGGACAAGGCGCGCCACGCGCTCTACCCGGTGACCGATGCGGCCTCCGACGCCGAGCTGTCGAAAAAGGTTGAGCTGGTCTTCCGCGCCGACAAAGCCGCGCGCGCCTATGACTCGCGCATCAAGGAAGTCCGCGCCGGCTACTTCGACGAGATTCGCCGCATCCTGGTCGTCGGCTCCGACGGCACCTTTGCCGAAGACGTGCAGCCGCTGTCGCGGTTGAATGTCTTCGTCATCGCGCGCGAGGGAAAGTTGAGCGCCAAGGGGAGCTCGGGCGGAGGCGGACGCAACAAGTTCGAGATCTTCCTCACCGAAAAAACGCCGGAGCACTTTGCCAACGAAGCGGCGCGTCAGGCGATTCTGCAGCTGAGCGCCGTCGCATGTCCGGCGGGCGACATGGAAGTGGTGCTGGGACCGGGATGGCCGGGCGTGCTGCTGCATGAGGCCATCGGCCACGGCCTGGAGGCGGACTTCAACCGCAAGAAGACTTCGGCTTTCTCCGGACTGCTGGGCAAGCGCGTGGCCAGCGACAAGTGCACGGTGGTGGACAACGGCACGCTGAACGAACGCCGCGGCTCGCTCAACGTGGACGACGAGGGCAACACCACCAACAACACCATGCTGATCGAGAACGGCATTCTGAAGGGCTACATGGCCGACAAACTTTCCGCGCGGCTGATGGGCCTGCCCAACACCGGCAACGGACGGCGCGAGAGCTACGAACACATCCCCATGCCCCGGATGACCAACACCTACATGCTGGCGGGCGATGACCTTCCCGAGGACATCATCAAGAGTGTGAAGCGCGGGCTCTACGCGGTGAACTTCAGCGGCGGGCAGGTGGACATCACCAACGGCAAGTTTGTCTTTGCCGCCAGCGAAGCCTACCTGATCGAGGACGGCAAGATTACCGCGCCGGTGAAGGACGCCACCCTGATCGGCAACGGGCCGGATGTGCTGACCCGCGTGAGCATGGTGGGCAATGACCTGAAGCTCGATGAGGGCGTTGGCACCTGCGGCAAAGACGGGCAGAGCGTTCCGGTCGGCGTCGGCATTCCAACCTTGAAGATTGACCGCATGACGGTGGGCGGAACAGGCAATTAGAAAACAGGAGCGTACTGGAATGGCGGCAACCGAAACAACAGCGGAGACGGAGCTGCGCGAACTGGCCAGCGGAGTAGTGCAGCGGGCGCTGAAGCTGGGAGCAAGCGCCGTGGAAGCGGTGGTCAGCGAGGGTTCGGAGTTCTCTGCCCTGGTGCGCCTGGGCGAGGTGGAGACCTTGAAGGAAGCAGGTTCGCGAGCCCTGGGCGTGCGCGTCTTCGTGGGACAGCATACGGCCAACACCTCCACCGGCGACCTCTCCGCCGACGGCGTGGAGCAGCTGGTCCGCTCGGCGATTGAGCTGGCCAAGATCACCTCGGAAGATCCCATGGCGGGCATTCCCGCGCCCGAGCAGCTCGGGCAAATCCCCGGCGAGCTGGGACTCTATTACGACGATGTGTATTCGCTCTCCAACAAGGAGCGCATCGAGCAGGCGCGCCGCTGCGAGCAGCGCCGCGCTGGACGTGGACGAGCGCCTGACCAACAGCGACGGCGGCAGCTTCGACGCCGCCATCGGCCGCCGCGTGCTGGCCAACTCGCATGGCTTCGTGGGCGAGTACCGCTCCTCGTACTGCTCGATTTCGGTGGCGCCCATCGCCAGCGACGAGGCGGGCAACATGCAGCGCGACTACTGGTACTCGGCGGCGCGCACCCTGGCCAAGCTGGAGTCTCCCGAAGAGGTGGGACGCATTGCCGCCCAGCGCACGCTGCGGCGGCTGGGCGCGCGCAAAATCAAAACCCAGAAAGTCCCCATTGTCTTCGACCGGCAGACGGCGGCGCTCGCTGCTGCACCACATCCTCGACGCGGTCAACGGCGACTCCATCTACCGGCACGCATCGTTTCTGGCGGGCAAGCTGGGAGAAAAAGTTTTCGGCGCAAACCTGACGGTGATCGACGACGGCACCATCCCGGGCGGCTTCGGCACGCGTCCCTTCGACGGCGAGGGCGTGCCCACGCGGCGCACCACGGTGATTGAAAACGGCGAGCTGAAGAGCTATCTGCTGAACACCTACACGGCCAAGAAGCTGGGCCTTGCGACCACCGGCAACGCCTCGCGCGGGCTGGCCGGAACGCCCGGCATCGGCAACGGAAACTTCTTTCTGCAGCCGGGAGAAAAATCGCAGGAGGAGATCATCCGGGGAGTGAAGCAGGGGTTGCTGGTCACCGAGTTCCTCGGCTTCGGCGTCAACCTTGTGACCGGAGATTTCTCGCGCGGAGCCAGCGGCATCTGGATTGAAAACGGCGAGCTGGCCTACCCGGTGGAGGAGATCACCGTGGCCGGCAACCTGGGCGAGATGTTCGGCAACCTCGCCGAGATCGGCAGCGACCTGATCTGGCGCGGAGCGGCGGCCTGCCCCACGCTGCGCATCGAGGGCATGACCATCGCGGGGGAATAACACGTTTGAGTGAACGACAACGGGAGGCCGCAGCCTCCCGTTTGTTTGGCGCGCGAAAGCGGTCCTACTGAACTGCGGCGTCCAGCTCTGCGCGAAGATTGATCTTGCCGCCGGCGGTGCGCAGATTCTTTTCGTAGGGCTGGTATCCCTTCTTGCTCACCCGTACTGAGTGGTCCCCGCTTGTAAGAGTCAAAGTGGAGGGCGTGCTGCCTACGAACGCGCCGTCCAGTTCGATGTCTGCGCCGTCGGGAGTGGATATGAGGGTCAGCTCGGTGTTGGCGGCCTCCGCAGCATTCATTGTTGAAGCGGCTGTGGCGGAGGCAGGCTCGGGCAGAGGGACAAAAACTTTGTCGCCATCCACGTAGGCCGTAATTTCGGTTCCCTGGGGAATCTTTGTGTCCTTCCCGTGGATGAAGAGAAATAAGGGAGCAGCAGGCCAGAACACAATCGCGGTTGCAACCATTGCCCCAGCCATCGCGCCAGTATGGCCTCCTCCCTTCGTCTCTTTTATCGCGCGTAAATTCGCTTTCTCCGTATTGGACAGCTTCACTGCAACGAGGGCTATATCCAGCTTTCCAGCGCGTCCCATGGATTTCTTGTGCTCGGCGTCGGTCACCGCTCCCCAAGCAATTCCACCTTGCGGAACGACCGTGATGCCATCGAGAATGATTGGGTCCATCACCTCGAAATCGATGCGGTCTCCGGTAGTGCAGTCGGCAGAAGACAGAGCCCTCGTGAGGCGGAGACGGATCGGCGTTCCATCCTCCAAAATCGGATTACCGTCGGGCGAGTGTTTGACCGGGAGGGTGGCTGCGGCGACAGGAACAGCTGGCGCGGAGCTCGTGGTGGCGTCTCCGGCAAACGAGGCAGGCGCAAGAATGCAACAAACCAGAAGAATGCTGAGGCACTTCTTCATATTAATTTCTCCGATTGAGAGTTCCTCGATGATAGCCGGTGCCGCCCGTGTGTCAATCAAACTCTGCCGATACAGCAGTTCTTAACGTCACTGTAGTAACCGCAATGGGAAAACGCGGCGGCGATTCGCGCCGCTTGCGTGCGCTGGTAGAATGGGCTGCTATGAAAGAGTCGGCCGATTCCGCAAAGAACGCACGGTCCAAGAAAGCGCCGTCGCGGAACGCCGAGCCCGCCATCTTCGGCGCGCACTCGGCGCGGCCGGAGCCGCGCAACTGGATTCCGCTGCTGGTGGGCTTTGGACTGGTGCTGGGCGTGCTGGCTGTCGTCGCCATCCTGGGGCACGGCAAAAAGGAAGTCGCGACCACCGCCGATTCCTATTCTCCGATGCTGGTGGTGGACAAAGCCACGCTCAGCCAGGCGGATAACTTCGTGGGCTCCACCATCACCTATATCGATCTCACGGTGCACAACAACGGAGACCGCACCGTCGTCGGCGGCACCGTGCAGGCGGTCTTCCGCGACAGCCTTGGGCGAGGCGGTGCAGACGGAGACTCTGCCGCTGCGCGCGCTGGTGCCTCACCCACTGGGCGGCCAGGACGAAGCCGGCGATCTGGCGCTGGCGCCGCTCGGTCCGGGGCAGACGCGCGTGCTGCGCCTCACCGTCGAGCACATCTCCAGCCAGTGGAACCAGGCTCAGCCGGAGCTGGAATTCCGCGGCCTGCGATTCAAGTAGCGAAATCCAACTATAGAATCTTCAGGCATGCTGTAGGACTTCGTCGCCTTTGTTTCGGTTGTTGTTTTCTGAGGGTCTTTCTGAACGAAGTGAAGAACCCCAGCAGCATTCAAATAGGTATCACCGCCCGAAAGGCACTTCAGCCGATGAACCTCGACGTTGCGGTTGAAATGCCTCTCGGGCAGCCCCGAAGACTTGAACGGCGCTGAGGTTCTTCACTTCGTTCAGAATGACTCACATAGTATCTAAAAATGCCTTACGATCTTTGGAATAATAGAGTGTGACGTCCCACAAGAAACATCCCTCCGCCATCGGCATCGATTTTGGAACCACCAACAGTTCGCTGGCGCGGGCCACGGGCGATGCGGTAGAGCTGGTGCGCTTTGTCTCCGCCGGCGGCAGCACGGAATCGTTCCGCTCGGTGCTCTATCTTGAGCAGCACAAAAAAGACGGACGCCGTCGCCTGCAGTCGTGGACCGGGCCGTGGGCCATCGAACAGTATTTGGAGGCCGAGCACAAGGGGCGGCTGATTCAGTCGCTCAAGAGCTACCTGCCCAGCCGCCTGCTCACCGGCACCGAGGTTCTGGGGCGGCATTACACCGTGGAAGATTTGATCTCGCGCATGTTGGCCGACCTGCGCCTGCATGCCGAGCGGCAGTTTGGCGTGCCGGTGCGCCACGCCACGGTGGGGCGTCCGGTGCATTTTGCAGGCGCGGAAAACGGCGAGGACGAAGCCTACGCGCTGGGCCGTCTGCGGCATGCGTTTGAGCTCGCCGGCTACGAGCAGGTGGAGTTCGAGATGGAGCCGGTGGCCGCGGCCTATGCCTACGAATCGTCGCTCGACCACGACGAGCTGATCCTGATCGGCGACTTCGGCGGCGGCACCAGCGACTTTTCTCTGCTGCACGTGGGGCCGGGAGTGCGTAGGCGCGGACGCCGTGCCGCAGACCTGCTCGGCAACGGCGGCGTGGGCCTGGCGGGAGACGCCTTCGATGCGCGCATCGTGCGCCGCCTGGTTTCGCCCGCGCTGGGAGCCGACAGCATGGCGCACTCGGGCAAAAAGATTCTGCCCGCGCTTCCGGCCTGGATCTACGCCAACCTGGAGCGCTGGCACTACCTGTCGTTTCTGCGCACCCGCCCGGTGATGGAGATGCTGCAGTCTGCGCGCGTGCGATGTCTGGAGCCGGAGAAGATCGAAGCGCTCATCATGCTGGTGGACGAAGACCTGGGCTATCAACTGCATCAGGCAGTGCAGCGGGTCAAGTTCGCGCTGTCAGGCAGCGAGCAGGCGGAGTTCCACTTTCAGGAGGCCGCGCTCGACCTGCGCATCGCCGTCACGCGCGCCGAGTTCGAACGCTGGATCGCCGAGGAGCTGCAGAAGATCGAGCAGTGCGTGGACGGGCTGCTCTCCCGGTGCGGCGTGGATGCGCGCAACGTGGACCGCGTCTTTCTAACCGGCGGAACGTCGTTTGTGCCCGCCGTACGAAGGATCTTCGAAACGCGCTTCACCGCGGAGCGGGTGCGCAGTGGCAACGAGTTCACCTCGGTGGCCAGCGGCCTGGCACTGCGAGCGCAGGAGATGCAGCGGTAGGCGGACTATGCGGGCATGGGATCGAGCAATGGGTTTACGACTTGGATCGACCCGTAGTGTTGTCCTGTGGCCAGGTCTTCGGAGTAGAGAATCGATGCGCCGGCACTCTCGGCAGCCTGCAGAATCAGTGCATCCCAAAAGGAAGTCTTGTAACGCAGCTCGATATCCAGCGCCTGGAGGACCGACTCGGAAGTGTTGGCGATGACTTCCCAGGTTGCATAATCGCGGATCAGCCGCCGCACTTCCTCCATCGGCAGAGGATCGCGGACCTTGCGGCGAAGATTGATACACAGCTCTTGAAGAACCTGCGTGCTCAACACGCCCTGGCCCGAATCCCAGAGCTGCTCCAGCAACAACTGAGCCCGCTGGTGCTTGACTCCGGCCGAGCGGTCATGTGCGTAGACCAGGATATTGGTATCGACGAAGCACTTATCGCTCATGCAGTTCATCTCGCGAGCGAGGGGGTGTCCAATGCAAGTCGAAACCCGTACGCAGACGGACCAAGGCACGCCGCCGCGCCTGGTTATATCCCGTGCGCTCGCGCACCAGCTGCTCCAAGCGGGAGGCGAGCAGGGCGCTGATCGAGGTGCCTTCCTCGGCGGCGAGAACGCGAGCCTCCCGCAGGAGATCGGCTTCAATTTTCAACGTGATGTTGGCCTTCATGGCTGCACCTATGTACGTGCAGCACTAGTTTACGTGCTAGATACGGTAAATTCAAGAGGCATTCGCTGAGCGGGTGTGGCCGCGCGAATTCATCCCGGTGGCTAGCGGGCTGGCGCTGCGGGTGAGGAAATGCAGCGGTAGGGGAATCGGCTTTCAGTGACTCTGACCTGTGCCCCCCGTCGAGGAACCCGGCATACGGCTGAGATAACGTCTGGCGATTTTGTCCGTTGGATCGATCTCGACTGCGCGCCTGAGCTCGGTTACCGCCTCTGAATATCTTCCTTGCTTGTGCAGCAGAATTCCAAGCCTGCCATGCGCAAGGTGATAATTCGGGTCAAGCTGCGTAGCCTTTCTGAGCAGCTTCTCGGCCTCGTCATTCTGTCCGTCATCGGCCAAAAGTAGCCCGAGATTAAAATATGCTTCCTCATAAGATTCGTCCAGTTGGATCGCCTTGCGGAATGCATCTTTGGCCGCTTCCCTCTCTCCGAGACGATTATGCGCAACTCCCAGGAAAGTTAGGTACATTGGGGCCGGTGACAATGCCAGCGCATGTTCAAGCCACGCCTTCGCCTTTTCGGCATTTGTCCAACGATCTCCATCTGCCCTTACCAGAAATAGAGAACCGAGCAATGCCATCGCAAACGAATGTAATCTTAATTTCGTACTGTTTCTTTTAATATCAACCTTTATGGCGTCAAGAAATGCCTGCTCTGCGATCGCCCACCTACCAAGCATCTGCGCCACACGACCCAACTTGCACAAATAATCCGGACGATCTGCGTCGATGGACGAAAGCGTTTGCCAGACATCGAACGCCGCCTCCAAATCACCTGATCGTTCTGCGGCCTCTGCGGCTTCTTGAAGAACCAAGTCTTCGTTTTTCATGCGCTGTTCCCTGTTACCGAGGCGAGTAACGATGCGGGCAGGCCATCCGTATTTGCGTTCACAGCGTCAGCACGACCTTGCCGAAGTTCTTGCGTTCCAGCAGCAGGCGGAGGGCGTCGGCTGTGGCGGAGATGGGGAACTTGGCTCCGATGACGGGGTGGAGCCGGCCGCTGCGGATGTAGGGGCTCATGGACTCCAGCGCCTGGCGGATGAGCGCGTGGTTGGCCGAGAGCTTGGTGAGCCAGAGTCCGTGGGCGCTCAGGCTGCGGGCGTACATGGCGGAGGTGTTGAACCTGGGGCGCTCGCCGGTGGCGTTGCCGAAGAGGATGACGCGTCCGAATTCGGCCAGGCAGGCGATGCTCTTGGCGGTGTGCTCGCCGGCCAGGCAGTCGAAGGCGGCGTCCACGCCCTCGCCATCGGTGAGCTTGGAGATGCGTGCTTCGTAGTCGTCGAGCTTGTAGTCGATGCCGTGGTCGAGTCCGAGCGGCGTCAGTTTGTCGAGCTTCTCCGGGCTGGAGGCGGTGCCGAAGATCTCAAAGCCCAGGATGTGGCCGAGCTGCACGGCGGCCGTGCCTACGCCTCCGGCGGCGGCGTGGATGAGCACGCGGGGGCGGGCTTTCTGGCGCGCCGGGGCGGGCTCGATGGATTCGGCCAGCAGTCCCGCCTTCCAGTAGAGCAGCCAGGCGGTGAGGTAGTTGACCGGGAAGGCGGCGCACTGGGAAGACGACCAGCCTTTGGGCTGCGGCCAGTAGTAGCCCTCGGCCACGGCCACGTATTCGGCGCAGGCGGCCTGCTGCGCGTAGCCCATCACGCGCTGCCCCTCTTCGGTGATGCCGGCAAATTCGCGTCCCATGACGTAGGGCGGGTTGGGCCCGGCGGGATAGCGGCCGAGGGCGCCGAGGACATCGGCAAAGTTGACGCCGACGGCTTCCACCTGCACCAGGACTTCATGCGCGGTGGGCGTGGGGACGGGTACGTCGCGCAGTTGGAGTCCGGCAGGACCCTCATGCGAGGTCACGACGATAGCTTTCATGCGCAAGATTGTATGTGCATGGGAGACGGAATGCCACTAGAACGGATGGGGGAACGCTGGGGCGACCGGTCGACTGGCTAGGCGTCGGGTACGGGCCAACAGCCGGCCCTCCGGCCGCCGCCAGTAAATAAAAAAACCGGCGCAGATTCTCCCCCGAGAACGGCTGCGCCGGTTTCCAAATCTCCCGCAACTGCCGGGAGATCTTAGCCGCTCATCTTCCCCTTGCGGGGCGGCTAAAGTGGAGGTACAGTAAGCGCCCCGAACTGTGAGTTGCGGGCCAGGGCTGCCTTTCCAAAGGTGCCTTGCCCGGCGGTGTTTTACAATTGCAAAATTGGGCACTGCCAGTACCAGTGAGATACTGTTGCAAAGGTATGTTCCACACACTTGCATGGCGGGCGCGGGACTGATTGATTAGAGATTCGCTTCCGGCTTGGATGCTGAGTCGGGTTATGCAACGGAACGGGTTGTGTTGGTATATACTTCCACTGTTTTTGCTCGCGCGGCAGCGTAGGGGCGCGGGGCCACGGTCGTGGCATTACGGGTTCTTTCATAGTAAGTTCCATATTTGCACCGGCAGCTCTGGCCGCCGGTGAATAACCGGGAGCGTCCGGCGCCGGTGAGTTTGCCAGCCGGGTCGATGGCTTCCGCGGATGTTGCGACAGGGCCTGTGGGAGGTCCTCTTGGATCTGGTTATTATTCGTTTGGCATTTGTGGTTGTCCTGGGCCTGGCTTGCTACCTGCTTCAGCCCTTCGGTCAGTCGAGGCTGCTGGATACCGTGGTGGGCCTGTTGCTGGGCGGAGGCGTGATCCTGTTCGAGCTGCGGCTGCGCGCCATCAGTCTGAAACGGCTGATCGGTGCGGCCCTGGGCAGCGTGCTGGGCATCGTCGGCGCCTACCTGTTCAGCGTGGTGATCCGCAACGCAGTCCCGCAGGGGAGCCTGCAGAGCTTCCTGCAGCTGCTGGTGATGCTGGTGATGACCTACGTGGGCCTGATCGTGGGCGCAGCCAAGGGCGACCTGCTGAACCTGGCGGCGCTGGGCGGCATCTTCGGCGGCGAAAAGCAGTCGCGCAAGAGCTACAAGATTCTGGACACCTCGGTCATTATCGACGGGCGCATCGCCGACATCGCCGAAACCGGATTCATGGACGGGGTGCTCACCATTCCGGCCTTTGTGCTGCGCGAGCTGCAACTGGTGGCCGACTCGGCCGACTCGCTCAAGCGCAACCGCGGCCGCCGTGGGCTGGACATCCTGGCACGCATCCAGAAGCTCACCCACATCCAGGTCACCATCGTCGAGGACGATTTCCCGGCGGTGCGCGAAGTGGATATGAAGCTGATCGAGTTGGCCAAGCTCTACGAAGGCAAGATCGTCACCAACGACTTCAACCTGAACAAGGTCGCGCAGCTGCACGGCGTGGACGTGCTGAATATTAACGAGCTGGCCAACGCCCTGAAGCCCATCGTGCTGCCCGGTGAGATCATGAAGGTCTTCATCCTCAAAGAGGGCAAGGAGTATAACCAGGGCGTCGCCTATCTGGACGACGGGACCATGGTGGTGGTCGATAACGCGCGCAAGATGATCGGCAAGACGGTCGATATCTCGGTAACCAGCGTGCTGCAGACCACGGCGGGCAAGATGATCTTCGGCAAGTTCGACGAGCGCGGGATGACCGGCATGGCCAAGCCTGAAATGCGTCCGCCGGACCTGCGCAAGAACAATCCGCAGCCCGCCTCGCCGGAACAGCATCAGACGGCTCCGGCGGCCACCGTTACCCACGAACACGAAGAAGAAACGCACTAATCAGGGCGCCTGGGTTCAGAGCTGCGGTTCGGAGAGGCAGCGTCCGGAGCTGCGGCTTTTGCCGCGTACCCGGCCGCGGGCGCACTCGCCGGAGCTGACCCCGCCGCAGACCTATTTGAAGTTGACCGTTGCCCCCGCTATACTGGCAGGCCGCATATGAAAGTCTTTGTCATCATCCCCGCCGCTGGCCTGGGAACGCGCATGGGAGTTCCGGCCGCAGGAAAAGGGCCGCTGCGCTCCAAGCAGTTCCTGGAGCTCGACGGCGTTCCCATTCTCATTCATACCCTGCGCAAGTTTGCCGCATGCCCGCAGGTGGATTCCATCTGGATCGCCATGCGCAAGCCGGAGATCGACGGCTTTGCGCCGATTCTGGAGCGCGCCGCGCTGGCCAAGCCGGTGCACCTGGTGGTGGGCGGCGAGCATCGCCAGGAGTCGGTGGGCAACGTGCTCGATGCGCTCCCGGCCGAGTCCGCCGACCTGGTGCTGATCCACGACGCGGTGCGTCCGTTCGTCTCCCAGGAGACCATCGCCGAGGTGATCGAGCAGGCCCATCGCCACGGCGCAGCCATCGCCGGAGTCCCGGCGGTGGACACCATCAAGCGGGTGGAGCGCCGCGCCGAGGGCGCCCTGGTGGAAACGACCATTCCGCGCGAGCAGATCGTGCAGGCGCAGACTCCCCAGGGATTCCGCTACGGGCTGCTCAGCCCGATCTTCAATCAGGCACGCATCGAAGGCTTCCAGGGCACCGACGAGGCCAGCCTGGTGGAGCGCGCCGGGCAGCCGGTGTACGTGGTGATGGGATCGCCGAGCAATTTCAAGATCACCACCCCGGCCGATCTGGCGCTGGCCGAGTTCTTCCTTTCGCAGGAGCGGCAGCGCGACGGACAGAGCGTTGCAGGACAAAGCGTTTCAGGACAAACCCAGGGCGACGGCCAATGAGCATGCGCATCGGCTACGGCTATGACTCGCACGAGTTCAAGGCGGGCGTGCCGCTGGTCATCGGCGGGGTCAAGCTGGAGCACTCCCACGGGCTGGCGGGACATTCCGATGGCGACGTGTTGCTGCACGCCATCACCGATGCGCTGCTGGGCGCGGTCGCCGCCGGCGACATTGGCAGCTTTTTTCCACCCAGCGACCCGCGCTGGAAGGGCGCCGACTCGGCGGTCTTTCTGGCCGAAGCCATGCGCCAGATCGAGGCGGCGGGCTTCCGCGTGGTCAACCTCGACACCACCATGATTCTGGCCGCGCCCAAAATCGTTCCCCACGCGGAAAGGCTCCGCTCCCGGGTGGCCGAGCTGCTGGGCATCGAGAGATCGTGCGTCGGCATCAAGGCCAAGACGCCGGAGGGCACCGGAACCGACAACGCGGCCATCGCCCACGCCGTGGTTCTGCTGGAGTCGATTCCGCTGGAGTCGATGCTGGAAGAAGCTGCGGTGGCAGTGGGCGTGGAGGACGAGCAGGTCTCCGGCGCGATCGAACGGGGCGGCAACGGGAGACACTGAGGCCTCCTCCAAATCGAAAAAAGCGAAGCTTAGGCGAATATTCAAATTCAACCTTGGCGATAAGTACCTGCTTAGGGCTACCGGCTAAACGAATCTTTATTTTCCCCTTACATTTTTCCTCGGCTCCGGTTACCTTACTAATCAACGTTCACTGGAAAATTCCAGGGGGGTGGGCAGCGCCACGACCGCGCCGTGCCACATTGCGCCATGTCGCGCCAGGGCCTTGACGTTCCGGAAGAACCTCCATTTTGATCCAATAAGCGAGAGTATGAGCCGCCGGTCGGAGATACGACTGGTGCGGCCCCACCTGAAATCATGGCAACCAACAACGGAAATGTGAAAACTCCGTCGGCGATCTCCACCTCGCGTCCGGCGATCAAGGTTTTTGTCGCCACCACCGTCATGCTGAGCTTCATCAGCTTCTGGCGGGCGGCGGCCATCGTGCTCAGCGATCTGGCCTCGTCGGCCTACTACGTGGGCGGCGACGCGGAGAACGTCATCGGCAAGAGCGCGCCCTGGTTCGTGCTGGCCGTCATGCTGTTCAGCTACGCGGTGCGCTCCATCTACATCGAGTCCAGCAGCATGTTCGTGCGCGGCGGCGTGTACCGCGTGGTCAAGGAAGCCATGGGCGGATCGCTCGCCAAGCTTTCGGTCTCGGCCTTGCTGTTTGACTACGTGCTCACCGGCCCCATCAGCGCGGTTTCCGCCGGACAGTATCTAGCAGGCTTCGTCGCCGATCTTTCCGCCCGCCTCGGCCACCCCGTCGACATGGCTGGCTGGCACGGCGATTATTTTGCCGCCGGCTTCGGCGTCCTGGTGACCATTTATTTCTGGTGGAAGAACATCCAGGGCATGCACGAATCCAGCGAGAAGGCGATGCGCATCATGCAGGTCACCACGGTGATGGTGGTGCTGCTGATCGCCTGGTGCGGCCTCACCCTGCTGCTGCATCCCGCTACCCGGCACCTGCCGCCGCTGCCCACCAGCCACTCGATTCTGGCCGCCAACGCACACGACCACGGCGACACATTAGGCTGGCTCGCCCACTTTCCGCTGCTCGCCATGCTGCCCTTTGTGCTGATGATCGTCGGCTTCGGACACTCGGTGCTGGCCATGAGCGGCGAGGAGTCGCTGGCGCAGGTCAACCGCGAGATCGAACATCCCAAGCTGAAGAACCTGGAGAAGGCCGGAGCGGTCATCTTCCTCTACAGCCTGTTGTTCACCTCGCTGGTCTCCTTCTTCGCGGTGATGATTATTCCGGACGGAAAGCGTCCGGCGTACTTTGCCAACCTCATCAGCGGCCTGGCCATGGAAATGGCCGGTCCTTATAATCTGCGGCTCATCTTCCAGGGCTTCGTGGTGCTGGTCGGCGTGCTGATTCTGTCGGGCGCGGTGAACACGGCCATCGTCGGCGCCAACGGCGTGCTCAACCGCATCAGCGAAGACGGCGTGCTGACGCCCTGGTTCCGCAAGCCTCACAACAAGTACGGAACCTCGTTCCGGCTGATCAACATGGTTGCCATTCTGCAGTGCGTCACCATTGTTCTCAGCCGCGGCAACGTCTACCTGCTGGCGGCGCTCTACGCCTTCGGCGTCATCTGGAGCTTCGCTTTCAAGGCGCTGGCAATGCTGGTGCTGCGCTTCACCGAACCGGGGCATCGCGATTTCCGGGTGCCGGGCAACATCAAAATCGGCTCCATCGAGTTTCCGGTCGGACTGGGGCTGATCACCCTGCTGCTGTTCGCCACCGCCCTGGTCAACCTGATGACCAAGCCGCTGGCAACCATGGCCGGCGTCAGCTTCTCGGCGATCCTGTTTGTCGTCTTCGTGGTCTCGGAGAAGATCACCCACCGCCAGCGCGGCACCGAGCACCACGAGATGAAAGAGGAGTTCCGCGTCGCTGAGCAGCCGCTGATCGACCGCGAAGAGATGAAGGTGCGTCCGGGCAACATCCTGGTCACCATCCGCGACCCGCGCAATCTCTACTATCTCAAGAACGTGCTGCAGCACACCGACACCACCCGGCAGGATGTCGTGGTCATGACCGCCCGCATCTATCATCGCGAGCCGGGTTTCAGCGCCAGCGGCAGCTATGACAGCGGGGAGCTGTTCGATAGTTACGAGCAGCAGCTGTTCACCAAGGTCGTGGAACTGGCCGAGAAGGAAGGCAAGCACGTTTCCCTGATGGTGGTGCCCACCGCCAATGTCTTCGACGGCATTGTGCAGACCGCACAACGGCTGGAGTCTTCGCGCATCGTCTGCGGCCTCTCCAACAAGCTGACCAACGACGAGCAGGGCAAGCTCACGGGCGACGCCTGGGAGCGTCTGCCCGAGCCGCGCCCCAACATCGTCTTCGAAGTCAATTCTCTGGAGGAGGGGCCGGTGGAGTACTACCTCGGCCCGCACACGCCGCGCATGCGCGAGCAGGACCTGGCTCTGCTGCACCGCATCTGGCTGGACGTGAGCGAGGACCCGGACTTCACCTGCCTGCACCACTATCACATCGTGGGGCTGGCGCTGGATCGCCTCAACGAACGTTTGCATGGTCCGCAGCGCGAGGAAATTCTTGCCATGCTCAAGAAGGAACTGCCGCAGCGGAAAGAGGAGTGCGATCCGCCGGAGTAACTGAGCAGTCCGTTTTCAACGATGACAGCGCGACCCTCCGGGCCGCGCTGTTGTGCGTAAGGGTGCCCCACATCTGCCGCAGTTAGCAGATGTGGGATGAGCGGAAAACTAGGGCGGTTGCCGGGGCGATGTATGCTGCTATCCCAGGTTAGCGCCGCAAAAAACGCGGCACCGAACCTGGGGCACCCGACTGAGGTTGCGGGATATAGCTTTGGGAAATTGCTCTAGTCGAAGGTGGAAAAGGTCTGCGAGAGGCGGTCATGCCAGCACAGAGTATCTTCATCCACCAGCGCCCACAGAAAGCCCAGGGCCACCGAGGCGAACGATAAGACGATGAAGCGGGCGCGGCGACGGCGCTCGGCCCACTCCGGCACGCGGCCGTCGAAGGTGCTCAGGTGGATGCCACGCATGCTCATGCCGACGGTGCGCCCGGCGTAGAGCAAAAACAGATGCTGATAGATCCCCCACAGCAGCACGGTCACCACAGCCAGCGCCATCCAGAAGGGCTTGGTGTGGGGAACGTCCGGCAGCGTCCGGCAGGCGATGGCGCCAAACAGCGCCCCGGCCGCCAGCACCACGACTCCATCGGTCAGCCCGGCCATCAGCCGCGCGGAAACCGGCGCAACCTGCAGCGGCACTTCGATCTCCGGCTCGCGGACGGCGTTCCCCTCGGGCTCTTCGCCGTCCAGGCGAATCTCCGGGAAGAGCGAGCCCTGCATGGCGGGCATGAGGTCCTCGGGCACTTCGAGGATGCGTGGCCGATGGTTCACCGGCTCCGCCAGTTCGTCGCGCGAGGGTTGGGGCAGCAGCGGCGGCTCCAGCCGCGGGCGAGGGAAGACAATCAGGTTGCATTGCGCAGGTAAAGCGGGAGCAGCGACGGGCGCTGCCTCTGGGGACGCGCTTGCCGCCTCAAAAAGCGTTTCTGGCTCCGCATCCGCGGGGCCGCCGCGATCGAGACCGGCCTCTGCGTACGTGACCGTCTGGAATTCCAGATCATCGGCCTCCGTGGACTCAGGGGACACTTCCTGCCCGCACGGCACGTTGTCCGCGGCTAGATCGTCCCATGCGATGCCGGCAGCCATCGCCTCGGCCTCATACTCGGCTTCCGGCTCCTGTGGCATGGCCGCAGAGTTGGCGGCGACAACCGGTGCGCTCATCGCCTGGGCGTTGAGGCGGCGGTAATAGTTGGTGTCGAAGGCATTCGGCGCGGTGTTGAGCTTCCTGGCCTTCAAGGCCGCCGATGCCAAATTTGCTGAACCTAAATTTACTGAACCCAGGTCCGGTGCCTGCGCGGCGGAGGCCGGACCAAAGTCGAGCGCCAGGGAGTCCGTCTCGCCGGCCTCGCCTTTGCGGCGGGCGCGGTAGCTGTTGACGCGCGAGGCAACCTCGGCGCGCCAGGCTCCGGCTGCGGGAGCCGGCT
Source organism: uncultured Acidobacteriota bacterium (assembly GCA_963742165.1). Classification (GTDB taxonomy): domain Bacteria; phylum Acidobacteriota; class Terriglobia; order Terriglobales; family Acidobacteriaceae; genus TOLSYN. Next base: position 617,373 of record CAVUKX010000003.1, read on the forward strand.
GGCTGGGATCATCTACAGAGCGGCGGTCTAACGGCTCGGCTGAATGCATTCTGGCCCCTGGGCTACGAATAACGCTACGGATAACGGAACGAATAACGCCGCGCATAACGCGGATCGACAAGGCTGACGGACAATCTGGCGGAAGCCGGCATTGTCCACGGCGAATAAAGTGGCGAGGGTGCCGCGCGAGGCGAGCCTGCGCGCGGACACGGAGGGCACGGCGCACGAGTACGGTATACCGCAGTGCGGACAGTCCATGAGCGGATTTTGGAGTACCAGAGCGCGAGCGGTTTTTGCGGAGCGTCACACTTCGACACTTTGTGGCGGACGGTTGCGCGTGCTACCTTGCAACCGGGCGCTGTTTACGCGTCACGTGGAACGGCGAAACGCATCCGATGAACCTTCGCACTCTGAGAATTATCACAGTCACGATCGTAAGTCACCTGTTGCTGGCTTCTCTGGCATTTACCAGTCAGGCGCCTCCGTCCCCGGGCGCGGAATCCGGCGCGGGGCAGCCGTCCCAGGAGGTCACGATCCGGGCGCGGCAGCAGGAGAAGCGGGGCGACATCTATACCCTGGATGGCGACGTGGAGATCCTCACCCAGAGCTACGTGTTGCGCGCCGACCATGGCACCTACAACGAGGCCACCGGCGAGATCCGCGGCAACGGACGGCTGGTCTTCGACGGCGGGCCGCACGATGCCCATCTCACCGCCTCCCATGCCATCTACAACGTGAAGGACGATACCGGGATTTTCTACGACGTTTCCGGCACCTTCGGCGCCGTGGTGCGGGGAAATAACGTGGTGCTCACCACCAGCAATCCGTTCATCATCGCCGGCGGCGAGGTGCGCAAGGTGGGCCCTGACCGCTACATCGTCTCCCACGGTAGCATCACCTCCTGCGCCGAGCAGACTCCGAAGTGGACCTTCAACGCAGAGAAGATCGACCTGGTGGCCGGCGAGGACGCCAAGCTGTACCACTCCAGCTTCCGCCTGATGAAGCTGCCGATCTTTTACTTTCCCTACAATCAGCTGCCGGCCAACGGAATGGCCCGCACCAGTGGCTTCCTGCTGCCCACGGTCGGCGATTCCACCACCAAGGGGTTCATCCTCGGCGAGAACGTGTACTGGGCCATCAACCGCTCCAATGACATCACCCTGGGCTCGGAATACTACTCCAAGCGCGGCTGGAGCCAGACGCTTCACTTCCGCAGCAAGCCGGGAGAAAACAGCTCGATCGAGTTGCACTACTTCGGGGTGACGGATCGCGGCATCGTCGTCAACCAGCTGCAGAACGGTGTGGAAGTCCCGGTGCTGCAGGACCAGGGCGGCCAGGAGGCGCGTCTGCTCGCCGAGACTAGCCGCGATCACTGGCGCGCCTCCGCCAGCATCGACTACCTCAGCTCGTTTCTCTTCCGCCAGGCCTGGTCGGAAACCTACTCACAGGCGGTGGACGCCGAGGTCAAGTCGGAGGCCTACCTCTCGCACAATCTGGATGGATTCTCGCTCAATGCCAGCGCCGAGCGCTACCAGGACTTCTACCAGAATCCGTCCACCAACACCTTCTCCAACCAGATCAAGATCGTTCATCTGCCGATGGCGGAGGCCAACGTTCTGGAGCGGCCGCTGCTGGGCTCGCCCCTGTTCTGGTCAGTGGACGCCAGTGGGGGAGGATTGCAGCGCAGCCAACCGAGCAGCGAACCGGGCCTTCCGGGCTTTGCCACGGCCAACCTGGTCGGCCGTCTCGATATCCGCCCGCAGGTTGCGCTGCCGCTGCAGTGGAAGGGATGGAACCTGCGTCCCGAGATTGCGGTGGAGGACACGCTCTATTCGCAGCAGCTCATACCCGGACCGCCCGACAATCCCGTGGGTACGGCCGGCGGCGATTCGATCAACCGCCGCGGCGTGCAAGCCTCGATCGAACTGCGCCCGCCGGTGCTGGAGAAGGTCTTCGACCGTGAGATCTTCGGACGGCGGCTCAAGCACGTCATCCAGCCGATCTTTACCTACAACTACACCACCGGCATCAGCAACTTCCAGAACATCCTCCGCTTCGATCAGACGGACATTCTCACCAACACCAGCGAGTTCCAGTACGACCTGATCCAGCGCGTGTATGGCCGCCGCCGCTCCATCCGCCTGGCGCCGGGCTGCGAGGCTCCCGCCCAGGCTGCCGCGCGCCCCGAGATCCTGCCCCCCGCCTACATTCCCGGGGTCAGCGCGCTGCGCCCGCGCTGCGAGGACAACGCCAACACCACGCGCGAGTTGCTGAGCTGGGAGGTGAAGCAGAAGTACTACATCAACCAAAACTTCGGCGACGCGGTGGTCACCGGCAGCCGCAACGTCTTCACCGCCACCGACGACCTGACCGGCATCGCCTTCGTGAACGGACCGCGCAGCTGGAGCCCGGTCATCAGCAAACTGCGGGTGCAGACCTCGGCCAACACCGACGTGCAATGGCAGCTGGACTACGATCCGGTCCTCGGCCGCATCAACTCCAGCGCGACCTTCGTCGAATATCGCATCCGCGAATACTTTTTTGGGGTAAGCGATTCCTTCTTCCACACATTCCCCGTGCCGCCCTCTGAGGCCACCGGCAACGCGCCGCTGTCCTACAATCAGGTCCGCTACCTGGTTGGCTACGGACATCCCAACAAGCGGGGCTTCTCCGGAGGCTTCAGCATGGGTTACGACCAGGAACTCAACTTCCTGCAATATGCCGCCGCGCAGAGCAGTTACAACTGGGACTGCTGCGGCCTGAGCGTGGAATACCGGCACGTCAACGTGCCCGGCATCAACGTGGAAAACCAGTATCGCTTCGCCTTCACCCTGGCCAACATCGGCAGCGTGGGAAACATGCGCCGCCAGGAGCGGCTCTATTAAATGAAATCCTGGAGGGCGCTGGTGAACGACGGCAGACTGCTTTCTGTTACCCTGAACCGTTCCGATGAATAAGAAATCCATCCTGCTCGCTGCTTGCGCCGCCGTGCTGGGGCTGGCCACCGGTTGTGCCGCGCCCGCCGCGCCGCAGCCGCCCTCGCTGCGCCTGCCGCAGCCGGTGAACAATCTCTCCGCCGTCCGCAAGGGCAACCGCGTGGTCCTCACCTGGTCGCCGCCCACGGTGACCACCGATCGTCAGCCGATCCATTGGCCCACCACCAGCCGCCTTTGCCGGGTGGTCAACCAGTTCCCCATCAACCAGTGCGGAGAGGCCGTAGCCCAGATCGCGAGCAGCGACCTGGCCTCGTCGTCGCCCTCGGGGCGCCGTCCCGTAGTCTCCTATGAGGACCTGCTGCCCGCCGCGCTGATTGCTTCGCCGGACGCGACTTCGCTCCATCAGGCCACCTACGCCATCGAGGTCGTCAACCAGCGCGGCCGCTCCGCCGGACTCTCCAACCAGGTGCTCATCCCGCTGGTGCCGACCGCTGCGCCGCCCACCGCCTTCCGCGCCACGCTCGACGCGCAGGGGCCGCTGCTGCATTGGGACAACGCGTCCAGCTTCGCGCCCGCTTCGAACCTCTCCTGCGTCCTGCGCATCTACCGCCGCGGAGGCCAGGCGCCAGCACTGCCGTCGCTTGGCTCGCATCCAGCCTCCGGCAGCCGTCCTCCGGCTCCGCCCGAGTTTGCGCTGATCGGCGAGCAGCCCTGCCAGCCCGGACCCGGCGAAGCCCGCGACACCAGCTTTGAGTGGGAGCAGGAGTACGACTACAAGGCCGCCGCCGTCACCGTCCTCGCCCAGCCCGGGCACCCCGCGGTCGAGGTGGGAGGCGATGACAGCAGCCAGGTTCACCTGCTCACGCATGACATCTTCCCGCCCGCCGTGCCCGGCGGATTGCAGGCCGTCTTCAGCAGCGTGGGACAGAAGCCGTTCATCGATCTCACCTGGGCGCCGGATACCGAGAGCGACCTGGCCGGATACATCGTCTATCGCCGCACCGCAGCCTCGGCCTTCACCGTGGTCTCCGATGTGCTCAAGTCCCCGGCCTGGCGTGACACCGATGTGCATCCCGGGCAAAAGTATTTCTACACCGTCACGGCGGTCGATGTGCGCGGCAACCAGAGCGCGCAATCGGCCCCTGCCGCAGAGACGGTGCCCCTGGAGGTTCGATGAAATTCTGCCGTTTCCTCAGCATGGAAGGCCCCCGCTTCGGCCTGGTCGAAAGCCGCGACGGGGAAGACGTAATCGTTAGCGAGCTGGCCAGCCCGCAGATGCAGGTAAGCGCCGCCGGCGTGCCGGAGCAGATCGTGTTGCCCGATCCCGACGACATGACCGGCTCGGACGAGGTACCCGGTTCGGAGGAAAAACCTCGCGGTGGAAAAAAGATAGATCCGCCCTATCCCCTGGCGCGCGCCAAACTGCTGATCCCTTTTCCCATCATCAGCAAGATCCTCTGCGTCGGCCGCAACTACGCCGCGCACGTGCGCGAGCTGCAGAATGAGATGCGCGGCGAGCCGGTCATCTTCAGCAAGCCGCCCTCCTCGCTGCTCGCCTCCGGCGCTGCCATCGTCCGTCCCTCCAACAGCCAGCGCGTCGATCACGAGGGCGAACTCGGAATCCTCATCGGCCGCCGCTGCCACAAGATGAAGGACACCGAAAGCGCCCGCGATTACATCCTCGGCTACACCGTCGTCAACGACGTAACCGCCCGGGACCTGCAAAAGACCGACGGCCAGTGGACGCGCAGCAAAGGCTTTGACACCTTCTGCCCGGTCGGCCCCATCGTCAACACCGAGCTCGATCCCTGGAGCGGCGTCCAGGTGCAGACCCGCGTCAACGGCCAGCTCCGCCAAAACGGAAACACCCGCGACATGATGTTCGACATGGACTGCATCCTGCGCTACATCTCGCAGTTCTGCACCCTGCTCCCCGGCGACCTCATCGCCACCGGAACCCCCGAGGGCGTAGGCCCACTGCTCGAGGGCGATGTCGTCGAGGTCAGCGTGGAAGGCATCGGCACCCTCCGCAACTCCGTGGTCAACGAGCCGCCGGAATAAAACCGGCGGGCGGCCCTGCCCACTCATTGCCAGTACCGACGAGGGTGCCCCGTCCTAGCCTTCTTCTGGCTAGGGCGGGGCCTTTGATCTTGTTTTTGTTCCTTCAGCCGAGAGCACGGGAGGCGTCCTCACCGTCAAAGTCAAAGACCCCGCCCTAGCCAACGACGGGCTAGGACGGGCCACCCTGAAGATCGATACTAGAAATGTAGGCCCGCCCACCCGCCGGTATCTCGGGTTAAGCCCGCGCCTTAACCGCCGGCCATGTCCTTTCGCGCCCGCCAACCCGCCCGGCATTCGTAGTAAAGTTGAAGGGAGCGACAAGCCTGTCTCCCGGCGTTGCCCCCGTATTTCCATGAGTCTGCTTCCCTTCTATACCGTCACCGGCGTCACCGTGGTTTCCGCGGCGGGAGCCATGGCGTGGTTCAACGGCAAAAAGAAAACTCCCGAACAGCGTGAGGCTCTGCGCCGCCAGCGCATCGGCACCCACGGCCGCATCACCGACGGAACCGTGCTCGACGTATGCGAATACGATTACGGCACCGGCCAGTCCGTGCAGATGGTCCTCTACGCCTACCAGGTGGCCGGAGTGCAGTATGAGTGCGCGCAGGAGGTGACCCACCTGCGTCCGCTGCTCCATCTCGACTCCCACTGCATCGGCTCCGCCACCGGCGTCCGTTACGATCCGCACCACCCCGGCAATTCCATCGTCGTAGCGGAAAGCTGGTGCGGGCTGCGCGTCGCTCCGCCCTCCTCGGACGCTCTGCAGTAAGCGGAATTGTCAGCACTCCGCACCGGTGACTGCCAATCTTTGCGCCTCCTGAACCCTCCTCATTGCCAGCGAATCTAACTGGGACTAAGCAAGAAGCAACCACGCCCGGGGTGGGCGCGGCATCCATGGGGAGGGGTGGCAACAATGGGAGAGATCAGCGATCGGCATCCGCTGCGCACGCTGCTGGCGGATAAAATTGCCACTCACTTTGGCCGCGAGGTGGGCCTGCGAGACGAGGAGATCTGGGCCTATCTGGCCAATCTGCTCACCGAATTCTGCGATGCCCGCAGTCTCTATGCGCTCAAAAATGCGCAGGGCCGCTCGCTCGACGATGTGGGCGAGATGCTGCTGGAAAGCGACCCCATCTTCGGCACCGAGGCGCAATCGTTTGACCGCGAGCGTCAGGTGCGCAAACACATCGGAGACTTCACCCTCTTTTACAGCGGAATGTTTCCCGAGGCCATCAACCGCTTCCGCCTGCGCCGCCAGCGGCTGGAAAGCCTCATCGACTTCGTCCACGCCGGCAAGGAGAGCTACTTCATCGTCAGCCAGTTCGACCAGATGGAGTACCGCAAAGTCGCGCCGCTGTTCGGCCGCCTCTCGCAGGAATTTGAAACCTGCGTCTTCGGCCTCAACCTGGTGCGCCAGGACCTGACCGAAATGCAGTACGCGCTGGTTCGTCCCACAGACTTGGTAATGTAATTTCAGGGTGGCCCACATCTGCGTCGCGCTTTTCGACGCAAATGTGGGAATGTAACGCCTCTCATCCCTGCGCCGCAGTTGCGTCTGCTCTTGCTTTTGCCTTCGCCCACCCCACCACCGCGGGCGCGGACTTCCCCGCGATCCCACATTTGCCAAAGGCAGGCAAATATGGGCCACCTGCCAGAGACGGGTTACAACACCTCCCGATTCGGCTGCATCTGTTTAGTCGGCCCGCACTGGTTCCGCAACAACGAAGTTGATCGTTTGCGACGTTGCATTGCGTTCATGGCGCGGGCGAGGAGGTTCCGTGGCCGCTAATCCTGTTCCGCCCGTTCCCGATTTAACCCTACGTGTCGAAAGTTCCGGCGATGAGTGCACGTTTCATTGCACGGGCCGGATCGTGTCGGACACCGTTGATTCGCTGCGGTCCGAGGTGAAGCCGGCAATCGCACGATTTTCGACGGTGACACTGGACCTTACCGATGTGAGCTACATGGACAGCTCGGGATTGGGCGCGATGGTTGGGCTTTATGTGTCGGCCAAAACCGCCAAGTGCCAGCTCAAGCTCATCAATCTGAGCCCGCGAGTGAAAGAGCTATTCAGCCTGACGCGGTTGGGAGATGTATTCGGAAAAGAGGCTACGCAGCTCTGGGCGATTTACAACAGACCAGTTCCTTGAGTACCTCCGAGCACCTTGAGGGCCGATTCTGAGCGCGAAATGCTGCGTGTCGCGCCGAAATTGGCCACTCTCTGCAAAAGAATGAGGCCGCGCAGAGCGGCCCCATGGGAGTAACTGGCGAAGCCGCGGTTACTACTTCCCGGTAGCCGGGCTGATCATGGTGTCAACCTCTGAGATCTTATCGGCGGGGAAGCCGCCACGCTTGGCATGCTCACGAATCAAGTCTTCATTCTTCGCGCGGTAGATGCAGTAGACTTTATCGCCGGTGACGTAGCTATCGACCCACTGGATATTATTCGAGCCCATCTCCTTCAGCACTCCGTTCGACTTCTGCGAGATCTCCTTCAATTTTGCTTTTGAGAAGCTGCCCGCTCCGGGAATATCGCGCTCGATGACATAGGTGTGCATGGTCCCTTTGGTTTTGCTAGGGGTTGCCGCTGTTTGTGCCAGCGCGCTGACGCCTAACCCAAGCGTCATCAAGGCCGCCAATGCAGCCGTCGTAACCAGCTTTCTGCAATTCATTACGCAGTCCTCCTTCGAGTTTTTCAGTTTGGGATTCAGCCCATTTCTTATCGTCGTGCACTCGCAACGGAACCGGGAGCTACTGCGAACCTGTCCCCTCGATCAACCGCCTTCCACGAAGCGTCGAACAACCGACGTGAATTATCCCGCAGGAATGCTGCAAGCTGATTCCCCGCCCGCGTCTGTGGATTGCCAAGAAGGTATGGATAGCGAATTCACAGCCGCACCCCGGTCGGCTGAACCCGCCATGTATAGTTTGCTTAATTGACTAAGGTGTCTGTGAGCTGTGTCATAAGGGCCTGTGACTTCCTCGGCGTGTAAGCGCATTTGTCGGCGGGGCGGGTGGCCCATTCAAGCCCTCTTTTGGCTTGAGTGGGGCTGTTTGGGCAAGGCGGCATTTTTTGCTGCTACTCCGCCACCGCGCGCCGGTAAAAGCTGAGCGAGCTCTCTCCCTGCTTCAGCAAGCGGTATCGCCGCAGATTGTCTTCCCCGTCGCCCGGATCGAAGCGCTTCTCATGTTCGGCCACCACGATGCCGCCCTCGCCGAGCGAGGTGCCGCGCGCCAGCGTGCGCAGAATCTCCCCATAGGCGCCGTGCACGTGGTAGGGAGGGTCCAAAAAGCAAACGTCGAACCGCACGCCGGCCTTGTCCCACTGGCGCAGAGCCTCGGCGGCATCGCGTTCGGCCACCTCGGCTTCCAGTCCCAGTGCGGCCAGGTTCTGGCGCAGCACCCGCGCCGCCTTCACGCTGGATTCGGCAAAGTGCACCGACCGCGCGCCGCGGCTCAAGGCCTCGATGCCCACCGCGCCGGTGCCGGCAAACAGGTCGGCCCAGGCGCACTCTTCCACCCGGCCCGCCGAGGCCAGCACGTTGAACAGGGTCTCTTTCAGCCGGTCGTAGGTCGGACGCGTCTCAAGACCCTCCAGGCTCTTCAGCGTCCGGCTGCGAAACTTTCCCGCGATCACTCTCATCGGACTCTTCTACTCCCCGCCCTCCGCCGTGTACTGTATTAGGTAAGTGTATTCGTAACCGGGTGTACGGAACAGGTTCGAATAAGACAAGGCAAATGGCATGAGGCGCTGGTCCATACCGGTTCTAGATCTCTTCGGAATCCATTTCCGTCTGCACTTCAGCTTTCCGCTGATGTTCTTCATGGTCTGGAGTCTGGAGTCCGGGCGCGGCCCGCAGGTGGCCCTGCGCAGCTTCCTGCTGATGGCGCTGATGCTGTTCGCGGTGCTGGTGCATGAGCTGGCTCACGCCCTGGTCGCGGTGCGCAACGGCATCCGCGTGCGCAGCGTGGTGCTGCTGCCCATTGCCGGAATCGCCCTGCTCGACGAGCAGTCGCAGCGCGGCCTGGATGCCACCCGCGAGATCCGCATGTCGCTGGCCGGGCCATTGGTCAATCTGATGATGGCCATTCTGCTGGGAGCTTCCATTCTTCTCTTCTGGCCGCAGGCGCATCTGTTCGCCTACCCCTGGCTCACGCCCTTCGATCTTCCGCGCAGCCTGGTCTGGGCGCAGCTGTTTGTCGGCGTGCTCAACCTGCTGCCCGCCTATCCGCTGGATGGCGGACGCATTCTGCGGGCGCTGCTGGCGCGCAGCGGAGATCAGGTTACGGCCACCCGGCGCGCGGTTTCCATCGGCCAGTTTTTCTCCTTCGCCCTGTTCGTCGTGCGGCGGCCTGGTCTTTTTCGGAACCAACGCCAACAGTCTCTCGCTCTCCAACAATCTCTGGATCATGATGGCCGGGGTCTTTCTCTTTCTGGCCGCGCAGCTGGAAGACCGCAGCATGATTCTGCAAGCGGTGCTGGAGCGCGTTCGCGTCCGCGACGTCATGATTACCGACTTCTCCACCCTCTCGCCGGCCGACACCCTCGCCGATGCGCTCAAGCGCCCGGTCGAGCCGGCGCAGGAGGAGTTTCCCGTGGTGCGCGGCACCGACATGGTGGGCATCATCAGCCGCCAGCAGATCGCCGCCAGCCTGGAGGAAGAGGGCAACGGATACGTGCAGTCGGCCATGCGCCGCGAATACCTGGTCGCCGGTCCACAGGAGTCCCTTGCCGCCGTGCTGCGCCGCATCGGACGCAGCGGCCTGGCCATGATTCCCGTCGTCGAAGGCGACTACCTGGTCGGCATCATCACCTTCCAGAACCTGATGCGCAAACTCACCGCCCTCTCGCTGCGCCGTCCCGCCGCCCCGCCCACACCCAACGCTCCCGCCCCGCAGTAGCGTTGGTGGCCCACATCTGCGTCGCGCCTTTCGACGCAAATGTGGGGAAGGCAAAGCCTCTCATCCCTGCGCTGCAGTTGCCTTTGCCCTTATAGTTGCTCCTGCTCATTGCTCATGAGGTGTCATTCTGAGCGCCGAGCGCCCGCGGCCGGAGCGGCATGTTTTGCCGCGTACCCGCCGCGAAGCTCAAGCGAAGAACCCCATCGCCGCCCAAATCGCGTCTGCCGTCGCAGAGGCATTCGGGCCGAATTGCGGCAGTTGGAGTGCCTTGGCGTCGGCAGCCGATATTTGCGCAGTGCAGGGGTCTTTCGCTCCGCTCAAGATGACAACTTAGAAACAACAGCAAGAGCGGGGGCAACGGCCCCACATCTGCCGCAGTTCAGCAGGTGTGGGAGGCTGGCTGAGCACGATGGTGGCGTATCATTGCCTCATGAGCATTACTTCCCAGATCCAGAAAGACATCGTCGAGTCGATGAAGGCCAAGCAGGAGCTGCGCCTCTCCACTCTGCGCATGGTCAAAGCCGCTCTCAAGAATAAGGAAATCGACAAGCGCGCCCCCCTCGACGCCCAGGAGGAGATGCAGATTCTCTCCACCCTCATCAAGCAGCGCCACGAGTCCTCCGAGGCATTCACCAAGGGCAACCGTCCCGAACTCGCGGCCAAGGAGCTGGAGGAGATCGTCTTCATCGAAGGCTATCTTCCCAAGGCCGTCGGCCCCGCGGAAATCGACGCCGCCGTGAAGGCGGTGATCGCCGAAATGGGCTCACCCACCGCCAAGGAAATGGGCACCATCATGAAGAACGTGATGGCCAAATTCGCCGGCGCCCGCATCGACGGCAAACAGGTCAGCGAAGCCGTGAAGAAGGCGCTCGCCGGATAACGCGGCGTCAGCGACCGGAGCCGGGTGCCCCACCTTCGACGCGCCGCCTTTGCGCGGCTAAGGTGGGAAGCAATACATCTTCCTCCACAGGCTTTTGTATTTGCCGTTGGCCCTGGTCCTGAACGATCGGTCCTTTCGCACCGCCTAGCTTCCTACCGCGCCCTTCGCACCACCACAAACACCCCATCAGGAAACTTCTCGCCGGTAAACTCCACCACGCCGTCGCGCACGAACCCGCGCAATTCCTTGATCTCTTCCGGCCTCACCGGAGGCTTGGCGTAAGCGTCGGCACGCGGAGCCTCGGCGCGGACTGCACTGGTTCTGGCTGAGTCTGCTGCGGCTGGGGCAGGGCTTTTCATACCGCGATCCATCGCCTCGTTGGCCAGCCGGTCGGCGTCCTTGTTCAGGTGCCGCAGCACGTGGCGGATCTCGAAGCGGTCCAGCTTGCGCACCAGCGCCTTGGCCTCGCCGTAAATGGCCAGCAGCGCCTCGCTGCGAACCTTGTACTGCCCCTTCATCTGCTTCACCATCAGCTCGGAATCGCTGACCGCCTTCACCGTTCCGTAGCCGTGCTCCACGGCGTATTCCAGCGCCGCAATCAGCCCGGAGTATTCGGCAAAATTGTTGGTCTGCACGCCGAGGAAGTCGTTCAGCTCGGCCAGCCTGCGGCCTTCGCCGTCGGTGATGTAGGCGCCGTATCCGGCTGGGCCGGGGTTGCCGCGTGAGCCGCCATCGACGTGCGCGACCATGACTTTGCTTTTCTCGCCGCCGGCCGCCGCGCCAGGTTCTTCGTCAAACAATCCGCCTGTTTTTCCTATGGACATAGATGGGAGTGTATCGCAATCTTTCTCGTTCGAGATCCGTAGTTCGTGCGCCCGTTTTGTTTAGTTCCCCCTAGGTACTCTGTTCATTGATTCTTAATCTGGTGTCAACACAATGCCAATATATGCGGCCATCCTACCCTCTGCCGGAGTAGTGCATCGCCCTGCCGCTTGCCGACTGGTGTCCGCCGCTCCGAGCCCGGCAAGAAACTTGCGAACAAGGTGAAGAGCATGAGAAAGAATGTCGCGATGTTGTGTCTGCTGGCAGGTGCCTGCGTCGCACCCGTCCTGGCCGCCGAAGGTCCAACTCCCAAGGGTGTGTCCCATCTGGATCACGTCTTCCTCATCATGATGGAGAACCATGGCTATGGGCAGATCATTGGCAATCCCTACGCACCGTACACCAATCAACTGGCGGCGTCGGCCAACTCGGCAACCAATTACTTCGCGGTTGCCCATCCCAGCCTTACCAATTACCTGGAAGTGGTGGGCGGATCGAATTTCGGCATCCATGCGGACGAGTATCCCGACTGGGACAACCCGGCCTGTTCCCCCAACCTTGCCACTGGCGTCACCGCCACGGATAGTCCCGCCAGCCCTCCCAGCGGCTTGATCTGTCCCATCGCCGGAGATGGCATCGATGCGGCAACCCCTGCGCTCGATACCAGCACCAATGAGACCGACACCCCGCCGCTCACCAACATCGACGGAATCGCATCGTTTCCCGCCGACCCCAACATCACCGGCATGACCATTGCCGATCAGTTGGTGGCTGCCGGACGCAGCTGGAAGACGTATCAGGAGAGCCTGCCTATCGAAGGCGCCGATGGCATCAATTACAGCGACGGCTTCTACAGCAACAAGACAGATTTCAGTACGTTCCCGGTCGTCTTCCCCTCCGCGTTCGCCCAGAGCGATGTCGTCAAGCTCTACGCTGTCAAGCACAATCCGTTTGCCTACTTCGCCAACGTACAGGCGGGAGACGATCCCCGGCTCAGCCTGCGCCGCGTGGTCGGCTTTGACGGTCTCCATGGCCTCTACGCCGATCTTGCCACGGGCAATGTGCCCGACTTCTCCTTCATTGCGCCCAACCAGTGCAACGATCAGCACGGGCGTTCGGAGGCGCTGGTCAAGGTCTGTCTGGGAGACCCCAGCGACGCCGGCACCATCGCAGGCCTGAACCCCGCCCTGATTCAGCGAGGTGACTTGATGCTGGAGCGGCTTGTCGACTCCATCGAGGGCTCGCCGGCCTGGAAGCATGGCCGCAACGCCATCGTCATCCTGTGGGACGAAAACGACTACAGCAGCGCGCCCAACATCAACCAGGTCCCCCTGCTCGTCGTTCAGAACCAAGGACCCCAGGGAGTGAAGAGCGCAACCTTCTACACTCACTTCTCCCTGCTGAAATCGCTGGAGGCTGGCTTCGAACTGCCTTGCCTGAATCACGCCTGCGACGCCACGGCGCCTGTCATGACCGACCTGTTCGGCGATGAGCGCCACGGGCACGGAAAATAACCACCACACAAGCCCTTTCGGCTGTCTCGCTCCCCGCGCCGCCCGGCGATGCGGGGAGCGTTCTCTTTCCGCATCGCTTAGCGGCCTTCGTCCAGCCGCATCGCCAGCATCTTGGGCAGCCCGGCCTGCAGGATGCGCACCTGCGCTCCGGCAATGTCGTAGGGGACGCGGTAAAACAGAATTTCCTGCTCGTCGCTGTCATAGACCGCGAAGGCGGCGCGCCGGTCGCGGTCGCGCGGCTGCCCAACCGAGCCCGGATTGACCAGGTACTTCTTTGCGGGGTCCAGCCGCAGCCGTGACGCCTGCGCAAAGCTGGCGGTGTTCAGCCGCTCCGGCACCAGCGGCCCGGCGATTTCGTGCGGCCGCGCATAGGCGCACTGGATATGCGTGTGTCCGAAAAACGTCAGATGACAGTTGGAAAACTCCAGCGCCTCGCTGGCTCCGAACGGAGAGGTTATGTAGATGTCCTCATCCACCGGCGAGCCATGCACGAACTGCACGCCCTTGCATTGCTTGTCGCGTACCGGCCCTTCGGGCAGCTCGCGCAGCCAGTCCAGGTTCCGGTCGCTCAGCTCGTTCTGCGTCCATTTGGCCGCAGCCGCCGCCGCGGGATTGAAGTTGGTCGTGTCGGTCAGGCCGGAGCAGGCCCGGTCGTGGTTGCCCCGCACGTTGATCGGCTCGGTCGCCCGCAGCAGCTCCACCGTCTGGTTGGGACTGCCTCCGTAGCCCACCACGTCGCCCAGATTGGCCACCAGGTCGTAGTCCGGAGCAGCGTCCAGGCATGCCTCCAAGGCTTCAAGATTCGCGTGGATATCGCTCAACAGAAGTAACCGCACCAGCCAGATTATAGACGCTCGTTCGGCTTCTCCGGGCCGCCCGGCGACAACTTCTTCATGCCAAGCCGCAAAAAAACGGATACATTAGCGCTATGCGTCCCTTCCTTCTGCTCGCGCTCGGCTGCCTTGCCACCGGTCTGCTTCCGGCCAGCGCTCTGGGAGCGCAGTCTGCTTCTGCCCCGGCGGCTTCTGCCGCCGCTTCGTCCCGGTCCCAGCTTCTGCTGGACCCGGCGGGTTACGTCGCCCAGCAGTTTGGTTCCACCTTCATTGTCGATCCCAAGGTTCCGCCGCTGTTTGGCGACCTGGATGGCGACGGCAACGAAGACGTTGTCCTGGTTGGCACCAGCAAAACGCCGCTGCTCTCGGAGCAGGAGTTTCACTTCAAGGTCGAGGACCCCTACGACGGCTACTTCGGCACCGGCGACACGAAGATCACCTCCACCTTCTCTCTTCACTTCGACGGCTCAGGCCGCGACATCCTCATCGTCTTCGGCTGGCGTCTGTCGCCGGGGTACGATCCCAAGCACATCACCAAGTTTGTCCTCATCAACACCCCGTTTGAAACCCTCTCCATCAACGCGGCCAAGATGCGCGTGAAGAAGAAAGACGTTCAGGCGCTGGAAACCGTGGACAACACCAGCCTCCACTCCCTCATCTTCTGGGACGGCAAGCGCTGGCATTGGAGCGGGCAGGAGATGGACGGCGACGAGCCGCGCACGCCGCAGAAGAACTAAATCTTCCCCGCCGGGTATAATGCCGTTCGCATGAACATCGAGCAGAAACCCGCATCCCTGAAGCTGGAGAAATTGCAGCAGCGCGACCAGCTGGCCGAAGCCGGCGGCGGCGAAGAGCGCCGCGCCCGCGAGCACAAGCTCGGTAAAATGACCGCCCGCGAACGCATCGCTTTCCTGCTCGACGATGGCAGCTTCGAGGAGACCGATAAGTTCGTCACCCACCGCACCAGCGAGTTCGGCATGAGCGAGCAGGTCATCCTCGGCGACGGCTTCGTCACTGGCTACGGCCGCATCGACGGCCGCCTGGTCTTCGTCTTCGCCCAGGACTTCACCGTCTTCGGCGGCTCGCTGTCGGAGACCAACGCCGCCAAGGTCGTCAAAATCATGGAGCAGGCCCTGCGCGTCGGTGCGCCCGTCATCGGCCTCAATGACTCGGGCGGCGCGCGCATCCAGGAAGGCGTCCGCTCGCTCGCCGGCTACGCCGACATCTTCCTGCGCAACGTCCTCACCTCCGGCGTCGTTCCCCAGATCTCGGCCATCCTCGGACCCTGCGCGGGCGGCGCAGTCTACTCCCCGGCCATCACCGATTTCGTCCTCATGGTCCAGAACACCTCCTACATGTTCATCACCGGCCCCGACGTCATCAAGGCCGTCACCCACGAAGAGGTCAGCAAGGAAGAGCTCGGCGGAGCCGCCACCCACAACACCATCTCCGGCGTCGCCCACTTCCTCGCCCACGACGATGCCGAGTGCCTCGCCCTGGTGCGCGAGCTGTTCAGCTTTATTCCCTCCAACAATCTCGACGAGCCGCCGCGCAAGCCCACCAGCGATCCCATCGACCGCGCCGACGACGCGCTCGACACAGTGGTTCCCGCCGAAAGCAACCTGCCCTATGACATCAAGGAGGTCATCACCCGGGTGGTCGATGACGGCTACTTCTTCGAGGTGCAGGAGCACTACGCCCGCAACATCGTCATCGGCTTTGCCCGCTTCAACGGACGCTCCACCGGCATCGTCGCCAACCAGCCCAGCTTCCTCGCCGGAGTGCTGGACATCGACGCCTCGATCAAGGCGGCGCGCTTCATCCGTTTCTGCGATTGCTTCAACATTCCGCTGGTGGTCTTTGAAGACGTGCCCGGCTTCCTGCCCGGCATTCAGCAGGAGCACGGCGGCATCATCATCCACGGAGCCAAACTGCTCTACGCCTTTGCCGAAGCCACCGTCCCCAAAATCACCGTCATCACCCGCAAATCCTACGGCGGAGCCTACTGCGTGATGAACTCCAAGCAGATCCGCGCCGACGTCAACTACGCTTGGCCCACCGCGGAGATCGCCGTCATGGGCCCCGAGGGCGCGGTCAACATCGTCTACCGCCGCGAACTCGACCGCGCCGCCAAAGAGGGCGTAGACGGACTCACCGGCGAAGAAGCCGTCGCCAAACTGCGCGCCGAAAAAATCGAGGAGTTCCGCGACAAATTCGCCAACCCCTACATCGCCGCCGAACGCGGCTACGTGGACGCCGTCATCCGTCCCCGCGACACCCGCAAGAAAATCATCCAGTCCCTCGAAATGCTCGACGGCAAACGCGACAAAAATCCCGCGAAGAAGCACGGCAACATCCCGCTGTAGGGGACCGCCGTAATCACTTCGCTCGCGCCGGTACTGGCGAAGGTTTCATCACCAAACGAAGGCATCTGTTCCCATAACGGAAACAAACGCTTTCACGTTCGGTTGGAATCCTAAGCGTTGTAAGCTGGGGTTATGGAAAACGGAAATGAATCGGCCAGCGACTCCAGAGCGGCAGGCGAGCCGGGCAGAAACGGCAGAGCCTCCCGTGTTCTTGCAACAATCGAAAGGCTCCCCTCGCGCATATGGAATCATAAGGCTACTGGCTGGACTATCCTCGCCGGACTTCTTCTGGCCTGTCTTGCATTCTGGCTTTGGCCGCAACGAGCCGGTTACGCGGTGACGATACTCGGCGGCGTAGCAGGCGTTATGACGCTCCGTGACATGACGCAAATTCAAAAAGTGCTCCTCACGATCTGCATCTTTGCTTTGATGGGCGCCGAGCTTAGAGATATACGCTTGGATGCGGAGCATCAAGACGAGCAACGCAACACCGACCGCAAGGCGGAGGATGATAGATTTGCCAAACTTATCAAGGAACAACAGGGAGATTTTGAGAAAGTTCTGGGACAGGATCAAGCTGATTTCAATACTACAATGACAACGGACCGCAAGCATTTTGACGCAAGTATGATTCGTGCGGATGCGCTACTTAAGAAGAGCGATGCGATATCCCAAACGGCAAACGATAATCTGGAAGCAGCGACTGGCGGAAACAGTTACCCGGAGATTACAGTCGTCACCCGTGAGGAAAATGGCCATGCAGATCGTACAGAGGTACTATTAGCGGCGACCATCTGGAAGAGCAAGTATGCTGGCTCTTTTACATATGCAGTGCAAGACGACCCAGAGCAACTTTGTAATACAGCCGCGCCAATAATTCTGCGTGGAGACACCGGGAAAATACGACCAAACCGACCGGAGTCCGGTATAGACGCACGCCTGCACCCTGACCCTACCAAGGTGAACCACTACTGTATATCGATGCAATCCAAAAATGGAGGCTTTCTGGAACTCCTGACAGTTAAATTTAACGAGGAGCAACAGATATGGGAATCAACTTACGCGATTTTAAACGAATGGCACGTGGTCGTAGCTACGAGGCGCTGAGATGAAGCGGTCTTGCTCGTGAGTAGAACCAGCCGGGTGGCCCATTCAAGCCTCCTTCAGCTTGAGTGGGGCAGTTTCGGCCGCCCGCTGTACAATCATTCCGTATGCACAGCCTTCCTCTGCCTTTGGCCGCGTTCTTCGCCGGAGTTCTTTCGTTCCTCTCGCCTTGCGTGTTGCCCCTGGTTCCGGGCTACGTCTCGCTCATCTCGGGCGCCAGTGTGGAAACTCTGCAGACGGCCGACCGCAAGCTGCTGCGCACTGTCATGCTGAATTCGCTCTGCTTCATCCTGGGCTTCAGCGCGGTCTTCGTAACGCTGGGCGCGGTGGCCACCAGCCTGGGACAGATCACCCAGCAATATCATCGCCCGCTCTCGCTCTTTGCCGGAATCGTCATCATCGTCTTCGGGCTGCACCTCACCGGAATCTTCAAGATCAACGCGCTCTATTCGGACAAGCGCCTGCACAGCGTAAAGGGCGGCTCCAGTCCGCTGGGCTCGTTCCTCATTGGCTTTGCCTTCGCCTTCGGATGGACGCCCTGCATCGGTCCCATCCTCGCCGGAATCCTTCTGCTCGCCGGCTCGCAGGACACGGTCTTCAAGGGAATCCTCCTGCTCGCCGTCTACTCTGCGGGGCTGGCCGTTCCGTTCCTGCTCACCTCGCTCGGAGTCAATCGCTTTCTCGGCTTTTATGCCCGCTTCCGCCGCCACCTGCACGCGGTCGAGGTGCTCAGCGGCGTGCTGCTCATCGTCTTCGGATTGCTAATTGCGCTGGGACGCTTCACCCTGCTCTCCGGCTATCTCGGCTTCCTGAATCGCTTCTCCCTGTAAATCATCTCAACCATAAGAGGAGTTTTTGGATTGAAGCGCAACATCGTGGTTTTCGCCCTGATGGTCGTGGTGGTGGCGGGATTGCTGCTGTGGGCCAAGCACCAGCACGATTCCCGCATGGCGCAACCCGGCGCCCGCAGTGCGGTCTCCAGCACTCCCGGCCAAAATGCGCCCGACTTCGTCCTCACCGACCTGCAGGGGAACACCGTCAAACTCAGCGACCTGCGCGGCAAGGCCGTGGTGCTCAACTTCTGGGCCACCTGGTGCCCGCCCTGCAATGAGGAGATTCCCTGGCTGGTGGATTTGCAGAAGCGCTATGGCAGCCAGGGATTGCAGATCGTCGGCATCTCCATGGATGATGGCGACCCGAAAGATGTAGTCAAGTTCGCCGCGAAACACTCGATCAACTATCCCATCCTCTTCGGCCAGGATAAGGTCGCCGATCTCTACGGCGGTATCGACTACCTGCCCACCACGTTCTACATCGACCGCAACGGCGTGGTGCTGGACCGCGTCTTCGGCCAGCCCGAGCGCGACGAGATCGAGAAGAACATCCAGCGCGCCATCGCCACCATCGCCAAGCCAGTGTCCTGACCGTGCGACCGCCCGTGCGCCAGCCCGTGCGCCGGCGGCCGGCAGCGCAGCGTTACCCGTCGCGATGCTCGCGGAAATCGTCTAGACTAAATCCTCGTATGAAGCTCTCAGCCCTCATCGCGCCAGTTGTTCTTATATTAGGCAGCTCCTGCGCTCTGCTGGCCCAGGGCTCGTCTCCGCTGATCAGCGTGGCTCCCATTGACACCGTGGTGGTGGTGCGCGGCAGCAAAGCTCCGCTCGACATCGCGCTGCGGGTGAACCGCGGATTCCACGTCAATTCGCACCAGCCCAACGACGAACTGCTGCTGCCCACCGTGGTGCACCTCAACCCGCCGGATGGAATCGTCATCATGAACATCGCCTATCCCGAAGCCGAGGAGCTGGCGCTGCCTTTTGCCGGACATGACAAACTCAGCGTTTACTCGGGCAGCTTTGCAGTGACCGCCGAGGTGCGCGTACCGAAGTCGGCCGCCGTCGGCACCCAGCGCGTCCACGGCGAGGTGCGATACCAGGCCTGCGACAACCGCCAGTGCTTCCCGCCCAAATCAACTCCGCTGGAGTTCGACATCAAGATCATTCGGCCCGCGGTGAAAAAATCCACCTACACCGCCGCCAGCCCGCACATCCACTGAGCGCCCGCCGGGGCCGCAATACACCTGCGTCTCTGCTAACATCTTTGCTATGGAGCAGCCGTTCATCCCAGGCAAAGTGCGAGTCCGCTTTGCCCCATCGCCCACCGGACAGGTTCACGTAGGCAACGCGCGCACCGCGCTCTTCAACTGGCTCTTCGCGCGCCAGCAGGGTGGAACTTTCATCCTGCGCATCGAAGACACCGACCTGGAGCGCAGCGAGGCGCGCTATGAAAGCCAGCTCATCGACGATGCCCACTGGCTCGGCCTCGACTGGGACGAGGGTCCCGACGTCGGCGGTCCGTTCCCGCCCTATCGCCAGAGCGACAAATGGCAGGTCTATCGCGACCACGCCGAGCGCCTGGTGAGCGAAGGCAAAGCGTACCGCTGCTTCTGCAGCCAGGAGACGCTGGACCGCGACCGCCAGGAGGCGATGGCCCAGCAGCAGCCGCCCAACTATCCCGGCACCTGCCGCAACCTTGCGCCCGAGGAGGCCGAGCGCCGCCGCGCCAGTGGAGAGTCCTGCGCCATCCGCCTGAAGATTCCGCAGCAGCCGATTCGCTTTCACGATATCGTGCGCGGCTGGGTCGAGTTCCCCTGCGACGTGGTGAGCGACCTCATCATCGTCCGCTCCACCGGCGTTCCGGTGTACAACTACGTGGTCGTGGTCGATGACGCGGAGATGCAGATCACGCACGTAATCCGCGGCGACGATCACCTGTCGAACACGCCCAAGCAGGTTGCGCTCTATGAGGCGCTGGGCTGGGCGGTGCCCGAGTTTGCGCATCTGTCCACCATTCTCGGCCCCGACAAGGAGCGTCTCTCCAAGCGGCACGGCGCTACCTCGCTGGCCAATTTCCGCGAGATGGGCGTGCTGCCCGAGGCGCTGATGAACTACATGGCGCTGCTCGGCTGGGCTCCCACCGGAGGCGACCGCGAGATTTTTTCGCCCAACGAGCTGGTGCAGGAGTTCGACCTGGCGCGCGTCACTCCGTCGCCGGCGGTCTTCGATTTCGAGAAGCTCTACTGGCTCAACCGCCACTACATCAAGGAGTCCGTGCCCGAGCGCATTGCCGCGCTGGCCGAGCCTTTCTACCTGCGCGCATTGGGCTTTGACGATGCTGCGAGCGAAGCCGCGCCGGAGGTGAAGGCATGGCTCGGGCACATTACCGCCGCGCTGGTGCATTCGGTGAACAAGCTGGACGAGGTGCCGGAGCGCGCCGCAGCCGTGCTGCACTTTGACGCCTCCGCGGCCATGGCCGTGCCGGAGAACGCCGCGGTGCTGAGCGCTGAATCTGCGTCCAGGGTGCTCGAGCTGTTCGCGTCGAAAATTGCCGACGAGCCCGAGCCCATCGCGGCACCGCGCTTCAAGGCGCTGATCAAGGAAGTGCAGAAAGAGAGCGGCGTGAAGGGTCCGGAGCTGTTTCATCCCATTCGCATCGCACTCACCGGCGCGCAGTCCGGGCCGGAGTTCGACCGGCTGGTGCCGCTGATGGAAGAGGGCGCGAGCATCAAGCTGCCCCGGCCGGTGCTCAGCGTCAAGCAGCGGGTGGCGGCGTTTCTGCAGGCCAGAGCGCAAGGCTAGGGGCGGCGCAGGGTTGGTGGTTTCTGCCTTCCCACCTTAGCCGCGCGAAGACAGCGCGGCGGAAGGTGGGGCACCCGGCCTAGCCCCGAATCCTTCATGAAGAAAATTTCGCACTGCGCTTTCGCATGACTTTGGTTTCTTTACTTTCGTTCCGCGCCGCTTCATACTTGGCACTCCGAATCCTTTACGATTTCTTATGAGCACTCTATTCCGCAGTGTGTTCACCGTGGCGGTCCTGCTGCTCTCCTTCGGACTGCTGACCGAAGCTTTCCACTTGATGAACCTGCCTAGCGACCGAAGCCTGCTGGGCGGCATCGCGATGATCCTTGGTCTCACGCTGGCCGTGCCGATGGTCGTTCACATAATCTGGAGCAAGCTGAAATGACAATTTTGAGGGGTAATTTTCAAGACGAAGAAGCTGCTCTCGCCATGCGCCTGCATGGCGGTAACCTGTTTCGCTGGCTGGGCATTGGCCTCGCGCTGATCGTAGGCTGGTTCATTCTGACCAACGTGGTGAGCGTGACCCGCATCGACGCCGGACACGCGGGCATCGAGATCAACCTGGCGGGCAGCCAGCGCGGCGCCTCCGACATTCCGATCCGCACCGGATGGGTCTTCTACAGCCCGCTGAAGAGCCAGGTCATCCAGTTTCCAACCTATGTGCAGACCGTGAAGTGGACGGCCGATCTCAACGAAGGCCATCCGGTCAACGAGGAGATGGGCTTCAACTCCAAAGAAGGCATGGAGATCAAGTCGGATGTGTCTCTCTCCTACGCCATCGACGGCGCCAAGGTGCCGGAGTTCTATGTCAAATACCGCATCAGCGATCTCGACCTGTTTACCCACGGCATTCTGCGCGACATCGTGCGCAATTCGCTGAACGAAGTTGCCTCCACCTACACGGTCGAGGACATTTACGGCGAGAAGAAGACGGAGTTTCTCAACAAGGTGCAGGCGATGATTCAGAGCAAGGTCGAGCCGGTGGGAGTTTCGGTACAGCAGTTCGGCTTTATCGGAGCGCCGCGCGTACCTGCGGTGATCGCCAACGCAATCACCTCCAAGGCGCAGGCCATTCAGGAATCCGAACGGGCCAAGAACGAGCTGGCGACGATTCAGGCCGAGGCGGCCAAGAAGATCGCCGCCGCCGAAGGCGACGCCAAGTCGCAGGTGCTGCGCGCCCAGGGCGAGGCCGATTCCAACCGCCTCCGCTTGAGCTCGTTGACCCCGCAACTGCTGGAGCTGCGCCGCCTGGAAAATGATCGCGCCCTGATCGACCGCTGGAACGGGCAGTTGCCCACCGTCGAGGCAGGACAGGGCGGCATGATGCTGCAGCTGCCGAAGCCGTAGAAGCTCTCATAAGATTTGAGGCGGCTGAGGAGCTTTTCCCCCGGCGGCTAAAGCCGCGTGAATTGAGCCTTTCTTGCGGCACGACTGAAGTCGTGCCCTTTCAAAACAAGTCGCACTCTTTCAAGACCGGTTTATGAGACCACATCCAGTCCGAGTGCACAAAGCTCCGCGCGATGGACGCGGAGCTTTTTGCATTAACCGCTCGCGATCTAGGCTGCTTGGGTGTACACGCTGTACAGGGAGCGCACCTGGTCGTAGGCGGCAAAGACGCTCTCGGCCTGCCGTTCGATGATGTTCTGCACTTCGGGCGGCAAATCGGCCTGCAGCGCTTCCAGGTAGTGGGTCTTGGCGTTGTGCTCTCCGGCTTCCACGGAGCCGAGCACGCCGGCGTCGCGGCCTCCCAGTTTGTACTTCAGATCAATCCAGGCACAATGGATTTTGCTCACAATGCTGGAGTCCTGGGCCGGGTCGGCTTCCCCCAGCCGACGCGCCACGCCCTCCAGCTCGGCTGCAAACCGGGCCCGCTCCATCGCCTGCTGGGAGAAGAACGCTCGCAAGTCGGCATTGCGGGCGTGTTCGGCGGCTTCCAGGTAGCCGGCCTGCCCGTCGCGGCAGGTTTCAATCAGCTTCTTGATCAGTTCCACGTTCTTATCGGCAGTTTGATCACTCATTGTTTCGAGGCCCCCACACTGCTGCACTCAGATGACGCAAGCGTCGCGAGGGTTGCAGAAAAACGTGCCGCGCAACAGCGCGACACGTTTCCCCGCATGCATGCCCACCATGCGGAGAGCACAAGCAGCTCGGTTGTCAAGCGGCTCTCCTGAATTGATCAAGCATCGTGGTGATCCGGTCGTAGGCAATGGAAATGCTGTCGGCCTGCCGTTCCACGATGGAGCGGACAGTGACTGGAAGATCGGCGGCCAGAGCATCCCGGTACTCTTTCCTTGCGTCCTCTTCGCCCGACTCGACCGATTCAAGGACGCTCACATCGCCGCCTCCGAACTTCTGCTTCAGATCGAACCAGGCACGGTGCAACTTGCCCGCTACGCTGGTGCCAGGGCCGGAGCCGGTTTCGCCGAGACCCCGCGCAACGGTCTGCAGCTCTCCCGCAAATCGCGCCCGCTCCATGGATTGACGGTTAAAGAAGTTCCGCAGCTCAGGATCCTTGGCGTGCTCGGCAGCACTGCGGTAGCCCTGTTCCCCGTCGTGGCAGGTTTGAATGAGATCTTCCACTATATCGAGAGTGTTGTTGGACATCGTTAAACGTTCCTTTCCGCGCGTTGTTACGCGCAGGCGAGTGTGATGGGATTGGGCGGACGAAGGGTTAGCCAACCGGGCTGCAAATCCTGTGATTGAATAGATTCATGAGTAAAACCAATGCCTGCCGCATTCTGGATTCGCTCGGCATCCACTACGAGTTGCGCGAGTACAGGATCGATCCGGAGGATCTCTCGGCAGAGAACGTCGCCTCCAAGGTCGGCCTGCCGCCCGTGCAGGTGTTCAAGACGCTGGCGGTCCGGGGCGACCGCAACGGCGTGTCGGTGGCGGTGATTCCCGGAAGCTACGAGCTCGACTTCAAGGCCCTGGCCCGGCTCACCGGAGACCGCAAGATCGAGATGCTTCCGCTGAAGGAGGTGCAGAGCGTGACCGGCTACATTCGCGGCGGTGTTACCGCCCTGGGCATGAAGAAGGAGTATCCCGTTTTTGCCGATGAGACGATGGAGCTGTGGGAGCGGGTGTGTGTTTCCGCCGGGCAGCGCGGAATGCAGATCCTGATCGCCCCGGCCGATTACCTTCGCGCGACCGGCGCGACGGTGGGCGAGATTTCGCGCGAGAAGATGTAGCGGAGACGCGGTTACCGTGGGGCTGCGACCGACGATCCATGCCGTAACAATTCTTTAACCCGGAAGGGAGCGCCCGCTCATGTAAAATCATCCCAAAGCTGGTTCGATACCCCCCGGACATGAGCGCACCACTTTACGCGGAATACGCAGGCAGGATTGGAATGATGCCGGCGGTTCTCAACTATTTCTGTTTGATTGGGAGAATTCAATGCTGCCGGAACTCAGTCATCGGGCGTGGCGAGAACTCATCGTGGGCAACAATCCGATCGTCTCCTCGAAATTCGGATTCAATCTGCTGCTGACCAACAACCGGCTCTACTATCGCGGAAGCCAATCGGAAGACAACGTGGCCCATTCGATACAGCAGTTGTACGACTACCTGTCCAAGTACGAAGGTCTTTATCAGGACGAGCTGAAGACCATTTTTGCGGAAGACTACGTCGGGTTATTTCCCCGCTAAAGCTTGATCCGTGGAAGCGGGCCTGTTCAGCAATCTTCGCAGCGCCGGCTCCAGCTCGGCATCCTCAAAATGGAATCCCGCCTCCAGCAGCCGCTTGGGAAGCACGCGTTGGCTGGCAAGCAGCAGCTCGTCGGCCATCTCTCCGGCGGCCAGGCGCAGGGCCCAGGCGGGCACGGCGAGCCGGGCAGGGCGGTCCACCACTCGGGCCATAGTGCGGGTGAACTCCGCATTGGTCACCGGGCTGGGCGAGGCCAGGTTCAGCGCGCCGTGGGCCTGCTCATTCTCCAGGGCAAAGACAAAGGCGCTCGCCACATCCTCCAGGCTTATCCAGCTCCACCACTGGCGTCCGCCGCCCAGCATGCCGGCCGCTCCCAGGCGAAAGGTCGGCAGCATCTTGGCCAGCGCCCCGCCGGAGGGACTCAGCACCAGCGAGCTTCGCATGTGAACCACGCGGACTCCGGCCATCGCCGCCGGATGCGCCGCGTCCTCCCACTGGCGGCACACCTCGGCCAGGAATCCCAGCCCCGGTGCGCTGTCCTCCACCAGTTCCTCGCAGCCGCGATTGCCGTAATAGCCGATGGCCGAGGCGCAGATGAGCACCCTCGGGTTTCCGCCCGCCTGCCGTGCCTGGGCCGCGGCCTGCGCCAGGTTGGCCGTCCCCTGCACCCGGCTGTTGCGGATCTCCGCCTTGGCTGCCGCAGTCCAGCGGACACCCACGGGGCTTCCGGCCAGATGCACGATGGCGTCGAAGGCGGCAAGCTGGGCGGGATCCACCGGACGTTCCGGCTGCCAGAGCAGGTCGCCGGGACGGGCCTTTTGCGCGTCGCGCACCAGCGCCGAGACCTGGTGCCGGCGGGCGCGCAGCTGGACGGAGACCGCCTGTCCAATCAACCCTCCGGCACCACTGATCAGTACGTTCATGGCCGTTCCCGGCGCCCTCGGAATCATTCTCTACCGCTTCTGCATCGGATGCAGCAGGAGAGGTTTGCGGCCCAATCAGTTTGGCACTCTCCGCAGATTAAGGTCTAAAATCAATTATGGCGAGCTTTCGCGAGCACATTGCGACCAGTGCTTTGACCGCAACACGGTTCCGCGATCTGCTGGACATTGCCCGCGCCAATCGTCCCAACGACGATCTCGACATTGTCCGCCGCGCCTACGAAATCTCCCTTCAGCACCATAGCGGACAGCAGCGCGCCTCCGGCGAGCCCTACCTGGTGCATCCCCTGGAAGTGGCGATTCTACTGGCCGAAATGAAGCTGGACACCACGGCCATCGCCGCCGGCCTGCTGCACGATTCCATCGAAGACACCACCCTCACCATCGGGGAGCTGAAGCAGCAGTTCGGCGAACAGGTGGCCCACATCGTCGAGGGCGTCACCAAGATCAGCAAAATCGATTTCGCCTCGCGCGAGGAAGCGCAGGCGGAAAACGTGCGCAAGATGATGCTGGCCATGGTGGACGATATCCGCGTGGTGCTCATCAAGCTGGCCGACCGCCTGCACAACATGCGCACTCTGCAGCATCTTTCGCCCGAGCGGCAGCAGAAGATCGCCAAGGAGACGCTGGAGATTTACGCGCCGCTGGCCCACCGCCTCGGCATGGGCAAGGTTCGCGGCGAGCTGGAAGACCTGTCGTTTCCCTACGTCGATCCGGTTGGCTACAAGATGGTTGAGGAGCAGGTGGAGGCGCTGCGCAAAGACGGCGAGGCCGCCCTGGCAAAGATGGTGGAGACCATCCGGGAGAAGCTGCGCGAGGCCAAGATCAACGTAGTGCGCGTCGATTCGCGCATCAAGCGGATGTACTCCATCTATCAGAAGATGATCAAGCAGAAGATCACCGCCGATCAGATGTACGATCTGCTGGCCCTGCGGGTCATCACCTATTCGGTCAACGATTGCTACGCGGTGCTGGGCATCATTCACAACGCATGGCGTCCGGTGCCGGGGCGCATCAAGGACTTCATCGCCATGCCGCGCCCCAATCTCTACCAGTCGCTGCACACCACGGTGATTGCCGAAGACGGCCATCCCTTCGAGGTGCAGATCCGCACCGAGGAGATGCACAAGCTGGCCGAAGAGGGCATTGCGGCGCACTGGAAATACAAGGACGGCCCCATCTCGGCGCGCGACGAGCAGCGCCTGGCCTGGCTGCGCCAGGTGGTGGAGTGGCAGCGCGAGATGGCCGACCCCGGCGAGTTCCTCTCCACGCTCAAGATCGATCTGTATCCCGAGGAGGTGTACACCTTCACCCCCAAGGGCAAGGTCGTCATCCTGCCGCGCGAAGCCACGCCCATCGACTTTGCCTACACCGTGCACACCGAGGTGGGACACACCTGCGTGGGCGCCAAGGTAAACGGGCGCATCGTTCCTCTGCGCTCGATGCTGCGCTCGGGAGACATTGTCGAGATCATGACCCAGGCCGGGCACAAGCCCAGCCGCGACTGGCTGGGCATCGTGAAGAGCTCGCGCGCCCGGCAGAAGATCAAGCACTGGCTCAACATTCACCAGCGCGAGCGCGCCATTGAAATCGGCCACAAACTGATCGAGAAGGAAGCGCGCAAATACCGCATCGCGCTCAAGGACATCAAGGACCCCGAGCTGCTCAAGGTTGCCGCGGAATACGGCTTGGGCAAGGTGGACGACCTGATGGCCGGCATCGGCTACGGCAAATACTCGTCGCGTTCGGTGCTGGCCAAGGTGCTGCCCAACAGCAATCTGCAGCCCGGCGAAGAGCACCAGGGCATGGCCTCGGCAGTGAAGCGGGCGTTCGGATTGGAGCGCAGCTCGGCGCTCACCGTGAGCGGCACCGACGATTTGCTGGTCTACCGCGCGCGATGTTGCAACCCGATCCGCGGCGAGGAGATTGTCGGCTACGTCACCCGCGGCAAGGGCGTAGCCGTGCATAGCAAAACCTGTTCCAACGTGCAAAACCTGATGTATGAACCGGAGCGCAAGCTGGCCGTGGAATGGGCGGCCAAGGAGCCCCGCATCGCCGGTGCGCCGTCGATCTATCCGGTCAAGCTGGTGGTCAGCAGCGACGACCGTCCCGGCATCGTGACCCAGGTTTCGGCCGTCATCAGCGGCGAGGACGCCAATATCCGCCACATCGAGGCCAAGACCGGCGACTCCAAGGCCACCATCGACGTGACGTTCGAGACCCGCGACGTCAATCACCTCAACCGCATCATCACCGGCATCCGGCGCGTGAACGGCGTGCATGATGTCGAGCGCGTGCAGAAGCTGTCCGGCTAAACTGACCGGCGAAGCAGATCGGCAACTGGTAGACAAATTATGTCCCGCTATTCCCAGAAATTAGAGACCCGGCCCGGCGTGGCCACCGTGCATGTGCAGGCCGTGGAAGCCGCCTACCTGGCACTGCAACGCACCCAGCGCACGGTGGTGGGCATGCTGGTTGCCTGCGCCATTATCGGCACCGTGGCTTTTCGCGGGACGCAAAGCGTGCTGGGCAATCGAATCTATTGGCCGGTGATTTTTTCCACCTCGCTGCTCGCCTTCGCCTACACCGTCCGCAACAGCATGGTGCTGCCCGCGCTGGCGGAACTGCGCCGCAACCCGCGCGATCCCCAGCTGCTCAAGCGCTGGAGCCGCAAGAACCTCATGGTGCAGGGCCTGTGCGCCGCCGTGGGACTGACCGGCTTTGCCCTGCAAATCCTGGGCGCTGCCCCGCCCATCCCGATCGCGCTCTACGCCATCGCCGCCGCCTACCTGTTTCTGCTGCGGCCCGTGCAGCCCTAATGGTTTTGCTGGTGGAGGAGTGAACGACGCCGGGTGCCCCAGGTTCGCGCCGATGCTGTTCGGCGATAACCTGGGAAGCAGCGTCCTTCACCTTGCGGGATTCGCAGTAGGGGTTGCGTTTGCTTCCTGTTCAGGTTTCAACCAGATGTTTCGATAGTTCGATAGAATATGGCCTTCCGAATTCCGAAGGAGAGACAGATGCGCGAAGTCATCGCCACCCCCAACGCACCGCAGGCCATCGGCCCTTATTCGCAGGCCATCCGCGCCAACGGTTTTGTCTTTGTCAGCGGGCAGATTCCGCTGGACCCCGCGACCGGACAGGTTGTGGAAGGCGGCGCCGGCCAGCAGACCGCGCAGGCGCTCGACAACCTGGAGGCGGTTCTGAAGGCCGCCGGCAGCGCGCTCGACAAGGTGGTGCGCACTACGGTCTACCTCAAGGACATGGGCGAGTTCGCAGCGATGAACGAGGTCTATGCGCGATTCTTCCCCGCCAACGCGCCCGCCCGCGCCACCGTCGAGGTCGCCCGCCTGCCCAAGGACGTGCGGGTGGAGATCGACGCGATTGCGTTGGCGGAGTGAAGACCGCGGC
This sequence comes from uncultured Acidobacteriota bacterium, assembly GCA_963742165.1. Lineage (GTDB taxonomy): Bacteria > Acidobacteriota > Terriglobia > Terriglobales > Acidobacteriaceae > TOLSYN. The sequence goes on from CAVUKX010000003.1 coordinate 646,427, forward strand.
AACCGCCCCACTCGAGCCAAAGGAAGGCCTGAATGGGCCTCCCGTCGAAGATGTGAGGAACTGGAGGGAGCGATGAGCAATTATTGGGTTGTCGGCGCGATGTGGGGTGGTCAGGACGACCAGGCAGAGAAGTTTATTCGTCGAGGTTACTGGTTCCTTGGGTGGTCCGATGATGAACAGCCATTACATGCGAAGCTTCGCGATCAGATGCAGTCTGGAGACCGCATTGCAATCAAGAGAATGCTCGGCAAAGGGTCGCCAAATATCGCTGTCCATGCGCTCGGCGTTATTACGGAGATAGACGAAAACGACAGGCGCGTGTATGTGGACTGGCTCGTGAAGGGGCTCGAACGCCAGGTTCCGAGCAAAGGATGCTTCGCTTCAGTTCATGGTCCATTCCATCCTGATGACCCTTGGGTCAAGGAAGTTTTTCAAATCTGATGGCCCACCTTTGAAATTTAGAAACTTGTGGGTGCCCCATGTCTGGCCTGCTTTTGGCCAGACGTGGGAGGCAGGCTGCTCACGCCGAATTCGATGGCAAGAAATTTTGCGGCGACGCAGGCACCCACCTCTGCCAACAGAGGGCAGAGATGGGGCACCCTCGACCTGATGGTCCTAAGGAGTTGCGGCTGCGCTAGCCCAGCTCTCTTCGCAGCGCCTCGACTCTGCGCCGCCAGGCCACGGCCAGCACGCAGCCGATGCTGATCAGTCCGGTGCTGAGGCCGAACCACAGGCCGCGCACTCCCCAGCCGCGGGCGAAGCAGAGCCATGCGCCCAGCGGCAGACCGACCAGCCACCAGCCTACGAAGTCCGTGATCATGGCAATGCGCGTGTTGCCCGAGCCGCGCAGCGCGCCGATGGCCGTCACCTGCACGCCGTCAAAGAACTGGAAGACCGCGGCAATGGCCAGCAGACGGAGCGCCACCTGGACCACCTGCGGGTCGTAGGTGAAGATGTGCACGATGGGCAGCGGCAGCGTCCACAGCACCAGGGCCGAGCCGCTCATGAAGCTGGCGCTGAGGGCGATGCCGCTCCAGCCGCTCACCGCGGCGGCCTCGGCGTCGCGGCGTCCGATAGCGTTGCCCACGCGCACCGAGGTGGCCTGCGCCACGCCCAGCGGCACCATGAAGGTGAGCGAGATCAGGATGAGCGCGATCTGGTGTCCGCTGACGGCCACCGCGCCCAGCCGCCCGGCCAACAGCGTGGCCGCGGAAAACACTCCGACCTCGAGCGCGATCTGCGCCGCCACCGGTGAGCCCCGGCGCACAATGTTCGCGATGCGGTCGAGGTAGAGCCGGCGCGGCATATCGCCCCAGCCGCAACTGTTCGCGCCGGTTGAGCCAGATGAGGTAGCCCAGCAGCACGCACATCATGTAGCCGCGCGCCAGCGCCGTGGACAGGCCCGAGCCGGTGGCACCCAGCGCGGGCAGTCCCCAGTGTCCGTAGATGAGCGCGTAGTTGCCCACCAGGTTGACCAGGTTGGCCGAGACCATGGCGAAGGCCACCACGCGGACGCGGTGCGTCCCCTGCAGAAAGACGCGCATGGCGACAAACAGGATCTGCGCGGGCAGTCCGCAGGCCATGGCATAGAGGAACGGGATGGCTTCGCGCACAATCTGCGGAGCGATGCCCATCGGGGCCAGCAGCCGGGCGCTGGCCGCCACCAGCAGCGCGCACAGCACGCCCATCGGCAGCGCCAGTTGCACGCCCGCCCACAGCGTGCGGTAGCACTCCTCGATGCGTCCGGCGCCGAAGTCCTGCGAGACGATCGAGTCGCTGCCCATCATCATGCCTTCGCAGACGATGGCGAAGACGAGGAAGACCGCCGAGCCCAGGCTGACCGCCGCCAGCGCCGTGGGCCCCACGCGGCCGATCATGGCCACGTCCACAAAGTTCATGGACATCCACCCCACCTCGCCCAGCACGATGGGCACGGCCAGGCGCAGCAGAGAGGGCATCTCGCGGCGGATCTGCTGGAGGCGGATTGGGTGCGGAGCGGATTCATCGCGGCTTCGTTGGGGCTCCCGTGTGGCTCCCATTCTACGGGCGCAGCAAAAGGCCCCCGCGGCGGCGGAGGCCTGTGCACGTTTCTGAGGGCTTGGCGCCGAGCGCCGCCGTTGCGGCCAGTGCTCGGCTCAACCCGATGCTTGGGAGGAACCCTTTGGTTTAACCCTGGTTTAACCCTTGGTAACTTTGCCGCTGCGCAAACAGCTGGAGCAGACGCGCACCTTCTTGGTGTTCGTGGTGCCCTCGACCTTGGCCTTCACCGGATGCAGGTTCACGTTCCAGCGGCGGCGGGTCTTGTTGTTGGCGTGCGAAACGTTATTGCCGAACTGCGGGCCTTTGCCGCAGACACCACATACTTGAGACATGTCGAACTCCAAAATTGATGGAACCGCTTGGGCTTTCGAGCGCTGCACTGCGATCCAAACTGGACCGGAGCAACTTTGGGAGTGCAGCGTTGGTTGCAACCCAGGAAAGAAACGCGCGGAACCTTGAAATGAACAAACTTAGGCTGGTCGCCAAAATAAGATTCTACACCGAGGCTGTGGATTTCAGCAACCCGGCTCCCAAAGGTGCCCCATATCTGCCGTTGTTGGCAGATGTGGGGAAGTTCGACTTTGCTCCCATAGTCTAAACTAATCCCCATGAATGAAGCGTTGAAGGCCACCCAGAACGCAGTCGAGCCCGCCTCCATCAAGGTCCACAAGACGAGCGGCAACACCATGGAAATCCTCTGGAAGGACGGCCACCAGAGCAGCTACACCTTCGCCTACCTGCGCGACGCCTGCCCCTGCGCCCACTGCAACGACGAGCGCGAAAAAAGCCATCGCCAGCCCGACGAGCCCGTCTCCGGCTGCGCCCAGCGGCGGCCTGAGATGTTCAAGCCGGCGATCCGTCCCGACGAGGTCGCCCAGGTGGGCAACTACGCCATCCGCTTCGACTGGAACGACGGCCACAAGCACGGAATCTTCTCCTGGAAATACCTGCGCGACTGGTGCCCCTGCGAGAGCTGCCACGCTGGCCGCCACTCCAGCGACGGGCTCAAGTTCGACATCGAGAATCATCCGCCGAAGGAGAAATAGGCGTGGTGGAATGGTGCATGAGGTGACAGCTGCGATGAGAACCCTAGAATTCTTAATCCAACTGCTACTCTGGCCTTTCCGATTCATTGGCGTGAATTTATATGGCCTTTGGCTTCGAAGAAAGCAAGGACGCGGGGCTGCCTATGCCATCAGCATCTCGAGCGGGGCACGCTTTGTTGTAACTAAAGACTTCACCGAGATTGCGCTTGTACATTGGCAAAGCTCCGTTCACCGACGGGTCTCCAGATGTGTTCTGCTCCAAGGCACGATTTTGGTAGCGTTTTCAGATTCGCCGCCGGGCAGAGCAGCCGTCGCTTGCGTCCCAGAATCGGCTCGCCTTTTTATTTCAGAACACGTGCCTGAAGAGATTCGCGAGCAACTGCAAAATTTGCAAGTACGTCGAATCCAAGATGAAGAGCTTGCGGGCTGCAACGGAGCGAATGTTCGCCTGATTCCGCGGCCTTTGCCTGTCGCGAAGAACAGCTCCGTAGTCCTCGTCCTTGAAGCTCTTAATCATGAACAGAGTATAACGGAATTCTTTATATAACGGAATTCGTTATAGCATCGTTCTGCAAGCTGGCGTCTCCGGCCGATTCTGAGTACGCTTGTCTCCGCTCTCTCTCGCCAAACCTGATACTCTTTTCCTAGACCCGGCGGGCGCATTTCTTCCATGGATTTTCTGTCAAAGCTCAATCCGCAACAGCGCGAGGCGGTGGAAACCGTGCGCGGGCCGCTGCTTATTCTGGCGGGGGCGGGCTCGGGAAAGACGCGGGTCATCACCTATCGCATCGCCTACCTGGTGGAGCATGAGAACGTGGCGGCCGACCGCATTCTGGCCGTTACGTTTACCAACAAGGCCGCTGCGGAAATGGCCGAGCGGGTGCAGCAACTCATCGGACAGCACTCGTTGGCGAAGCCTGCGATCAGCACCTTTCACTCCTTCTGCGTGCGCATGTTGCGGCGCGATATCAATGCCCTGCAAGTCAACGGCAAGGGCTACACGCGCGACTTCGTCATCTACGACGAGAGCGATCAGCAGCAGGTGGTCAAGCAGGCCATCAAGCGGCTGGGCATCGACGATAAAAAGCTGACGCCGCGCAGCGTGCTCGGGCTGATCTCGTCGGCCAAGAATCATATGCAGGACCCGCAGGAGATGTATCTGAACTCGGCGGAGCCGAAGATGGAGCGCATTGCGCACATCTACAAAATTTACAAAGACGAGCTGCTCAAGGCCAACGCGCTGGACTTCGACGACCTGCTGCTGGAGAGCGTGCGCCTGCTGAAGGGCGACGCCGCCACGCGCGAAAAATATCAGCGCCGCTTCCAGTACATGCTGGTGGATGAGTACCAGGACACCAACCGTCCGCAGTACGAGATCATGTGCGCGCTCTCCGCCAGCCATCACAACCTGTGTGCGGTGGGCGATGAGGACCAGTCGATTTACTCCTGGCGCGGCGCCGACATCAATAACATTCTCGACTTCGAGAAGAATTTTCCCGAGGCCAAGATCATTCGCCTGGAGCAGAACTACCGCTCCACGCAGCCCATTCTGCAGGCCGCCTCGGCCGTGGTGGGCAACAACCTGCAGCGCAAGGGAAAAAATCTTTGGACGGCGCGCGAGGGCGGCAGCAAGATCGGCTTCTACGACGCGCCCGACGGCGAGAACGAGGCGCTGTTTGCCGCCGACTTCCTCTCGCGCTGGGCGCAGTCGCGGGCGCGCGAGGGGCTGGAAAACAAGGCTGCGATTCTCTACCGCACCAACTCGCAATCGCGCCTGCTGGAAGAGGCGCTGCGCCGCTACAACCTCAACTACAACGTGGTGGGAGGCTTCAGCTTTTACGAGCGCGCCGAGATCAAGGACATGATCAGCTACCTCAAGCTCATCCTGAATCCCGAGGATTCGGTGGCGCTGATGCGGGTGGTGAACACGCCGGTGCGCGGCATTGGCAAAACCACCATGGAGACCGTGGAGCGCGTGGCGCTGGAGACCAATCTTTCGCTGTGGGGCGCGCTGCAGGAGGTGGTGGATCGAAAGCTGTTGCCCGCCCGCGCCACGGCCGCGCTGGCCGCCTTTCGCGATCTGATCCGCGAAGCCCGAGCGATGGTGTTTGAGGTTGCCGCGCGAACGAATGCCGCCACCGCTGAGCAGGAATCCGCTTCATCATCATCCGCTCTTGTAGCTCCGGAGCAGGAAGCTGAACTTGATGCGCAACACGGCTTCGACTTTGGCGATGCCGACGATAGCTTCGACGTAAGCGAATTCGGCGATGCGCCGGAGCTGGCGCCCCATTCCGACGCTGACTTCGATGCGACCGAATTTTCTCCGGAGGCGATGGAAGAGGAAGCGGGCGCGGATGTGCGGGAGAGCCCTGCCGAGCCGGTGGATGAATCCCAGCCCGCGCAAAAGGTCTCTACCGCCGAGTTGCTCAAGTTCCTCATCGACCGCACCAAGTACATTCAGCTGCTGGAGGCCGAGGACTCGCCCGACGCCCAGGCGCGCATCGAAAACCTGCGCGAGCTGGTCAACGCCGCCATGGATTCGCGCGACCGCGGCGAGAGCATCAGCGACTTCCTCGATCACGCCGCGCTGGTCAGCGACGTGGATCAGTTCGACGATGCGCGGCAGATCACGCTGATGACCCTGCACGCCGCCAAGGGACTGGAGTTTCCGCTGGTCTTCCTGGTGGGCATGGAGGAGGGACTGTTTCCGCACTCGCGCACCCTGCTGTCGCCCACCGAGATCGAAGAGGAGCGTCGCCTCTGCTACGTGGGCATGACGCGCGCCATGGACACCCTCATCCTGAGCCGCGCGCACTACCGCCGCCGCTACGGCACCGATACGCCCGAGCCATCGACCCCTTCGCGCTTTCTGGAAGAGATTCCCATCGAGTTGCTGGAGGACGCCGGTTCGCCGGGCAAGATCAAGGGCTCGACGCCGCGCTTTCAGGAATACGGCTCGGCGCACTACGATTACGAGAACGAGGACCAGTCGGCAACGGCTTCGAACTGGGGCTCCCGCTCGCGCCAGAGCGCGCCCAAGACCACCTACAGCGGCCCAGCCTACAACTCCATCGACAACATCGCGGACTTTTTTGCCTCGCGCGGCAAAAAGTTTTCCCGCCCGGAGACCGGTGCCAGCGCCACCCCGGCGGGGCGCGGATTGCGCAAGGGAGACCGCGTCCAGCACCCCAAATATGGCGAAGGAGTGGTCTATCATCGCGAAGGCGATGGGGAAGACGCCAAGATTACGGTACAATTTCAAAGAGCCGGCCTGAAAAAGCTGGTCGAGAAATACGCCCAGCTGGTTAAGACGTAAAGTTAGAACGTAACGTTAAGGCGTAAGCCAAGCGCCCGCAGGGCGCTCGCGCGCAGAATTGATTCGCAAAGGAAACCGAAAATGCCCAACACCTCTGCTCTGCCCAAAGAAGAACGCAAGGCCGCCAAGCGCGCCGCGCGCAAAAAGGAAGCTCCCAAGGCTGCCCGCACCCACGAACGCGGTTCGGCCAAACAGAAGGTCAAGAAAGCCGCTCGCGGAACCTCGAAGCGTTAATTTAATTTCACCCGCGGATTTCAGCGGCCAACCCCTGCACCCTTACTTTGCGCAGGAGTTGGCCGCTTTGCTTGCTATCATTGCACTCTGAATTGTCCTCAGGAGCGCTCCGCTGGCGAATCAACTGTGGGCCCGCAAGTCGATTGACAGGCTGATTGCCGAGGCGGACGAACCCGGCCACCGTCTTCAGAAGAGCCTTGGCCCATGGTCGCTCACCGCGCTGGGCGTGGGCGCCATCATCGGCTCGGGAATCTTCGTACTTACCGGCACGGCCGCTGCCGGAGAGCACTTCGAAGTCCCTTCCATCCTGCATGCCCAGCTCATGGACATCCTGTGGAACCTGGCCCGCCACGGCAACGTGCACGGCGCGCTGATGCACGGCCGCCCCGCCGCCGGTCCGGCGCTGGCCATCTCCTTCATCCTGGTCGCCATTGCCTGCTCGTTTGCGGGGCTCTGCTACGCCGAACTGGCCGCGATGATCCCCATCGCCGGTTCGGCCTACACCTACAGCTACGCCACGCTGGGAGAAATCTTTGCCTGGATCATCGGCTGGGATCTCATCCTCGAATACGCGGTCAGCAACGTGGCCGTCTGCGTCAGTTTTTCCGGATACCTCAAGGCGCAGCTGGCGCAGTTCGGCCTCGTTCTGCCTGAACGCTGGAGCTCGCCCGTCTATGCGGCGGGCAAGTGGACGGGCTCCTACTTCAACGTTCCCGCGTTTCTCATCGTGATGATTTTGAGCTGGCTGCTGGTGCGCGGCGTGCGCGAGTCGGCGCGGGCCAACAACACGATGGTGGCCATCAAGATCGGGGCCATCGCGCTGTTTCTCCTGGTGGGCGGCAGCCTGGTGCACAAATCCAACTGGGTGCCGTTTGCGCCCTCGGGATTCAGCGGCATCCTCACCGGCGGCGCCATCGTCTTCTTCACCTACATCGGCTTCGACTCGGTCTCCACCGCAGCGGAAGAGTCGCGCAATCCGCAAAAGGACGTGCCCTTCGGCATCCTTGCCTCGCTCGCCGTCTGCACCGTGCTGTATGTGGGCGTGGCGCTGGTGCTGCTGGGCATGATGAAGTACTCGGTCTTCGGCTCCGGCATGGCCGCCGAGGCGCCGGTGGCCTACGCGCTGCAGCAGCTCAACGCGCGGCCCATCTGGCGCGCGGCCATTGTCATCGGAGCGCTGATGGGGCACATCAGCTCGCTGCTGGTCTTCCAGTACGGGCAGGCGCGCATCTGGTTTGCCATGTCGCGCGACCGCCTGCTGCCCGACCTGTTTTCCCGCGTGCATCCGCGCTTCAAGACGCCGCACTGGTCCACCTGGATCGCAGGCCTGGCCGTGGGCCTGCCCGCGGGCATCGTCGATCTCGGAGACGCCGCCGACCTCTCGAACATCGGCACGCTGTTTGCCTTCGTGCTGGTCTCCTTCGGCGTCATCCTGCTGCGCCGCAGCCAGCCGGAGCGTCCGCGCGGCTTCAAAGTTCCCTGGGTGCCGCTGTTCCCCATCCTCTCCATAGTTTTCTGCGGAGGCCTGATGACCGGCCTCACCGTGGTCACCTGGATTCGCTTCTTCGTCTGGCTCGCCATCGGCCTGCTGATCTACTTCGGCTACAGCCGGCATAGGAGCGAGTTCGCAGGGCAGAAGTAGCGACAAAAATTCAGTTTCGCCGGAAATCAGTATTCGCGTAGGCTGTCTGCTAACGTTAATTCCATGGCGAGGTGAGCGATGGCTCCATCCAGCATTACGATTACCAATCTCCTGAATGGCAATCCTTTGACAATAACGGCCCCCGTCGAAATCAAAAATGAGGAACATGCCGGGCAACTGATTGCGGTGGGGAGGATACACGTGACGTGCTCAGTAAGCGAGTTCGCTGTGAGTATAGACGATGCGGCTACATTAGCGAGCTGCCTCGAGAACATAGCTAAGTCTGCCTCACAAATGGTTGGAGATGCGCAATATAATATCGATCACCCTAAGCCATAAGGCCAGGTATTCTATTCCACTCTTCGCGCCATGCCGTTCCGTGCAAAAGTGGGAACCAGCCCACACGGCATTTCTTTGCATACAATGATCCGGTGACCTCCGACTTCATCACGCGCCTGCCCAAGGCCGAGCTGCACCTTCATCTCGAAGGCTCCGTCGATCCGCTGACGCTCAGCCAGCTCAGCGAGAAGCATCACACGCCGTTTCCGTGGGCCAGCAACCGCTACAAGCCGCTGCCTAATTCGCACCGCCCGCTCACCGTGGACGAGGCCGCCGCGCTCTATGACTACACGGATTTCACCGGCTTCCTCATGGCCTTCAAGGCGGTCACCGAGCGGCTGCGCGATCCCGAGGACTTTGAACTCATCGCCTACCGCCTGGTCGAAAAGCTGGCCGCGCAGGGCTGCCTGCACGCCGAAGTCTTCGTTAGCGTCGGCGTCATCTTCTGGCGCGGGCAGGAGTTCGATCCGCTCTTCGAAGGACTGGAGCGCGGGCGCATTCGCGGCGAAAAAGATTTCGGCGTCAGTCTCTACTGGATCTTCGACGCCGTGCGCCACTTTGGCGCGGAGGAGGCAGAAAAGGTTGTTGCCACGGCCATCCGCCTGGGCCCAGCGCCTGCGGCCGGCAGCGCAGCGTTACCCTCCTCGCGGAGGGACGGCCGTCACTCCAGCAGCGTCATCGGTATCGGCATCGGTGGCGACGAGCGCCTGGCCGCCCCGGAACTCTTCGCGCAGGTCTATGCCCAGGCCGCGCGCGCCGGACTTCGGCTCAGCGTCCATGCCGGGGAAACCGTCGGGCCGCCCTCGATCCGTGGCGCGCTGGACTCACTCGGCGCCGAGCGCCTCGGCCACGCTCTCTGCGCCGCCGACGACTCCGAGTTGCTTGCGCGCATTGTGCGCGAGCAGGTGCCGCTGGAGCTCTGCCTCACCTCCAACCTGCGCACTCATTGTTGCAACGATCTTCTGCAACACCCGCTGCGGCGCTTCTTCGACGCGGGCGCACTGGTCACCCTCAACACCGACGACCCCGAGATGTTCCAGACGACGCTGGTTCACGAGTATCAGCTGGCACAGGATGTCTTCGGATTCAGCGACGACGAGCTGCGCCAGCTGGCTGCCAACTCCTTTCGCGCCTCCTGGCTGCCGGAGGAGCGCAAGCGCGAGCTGCTGAATTTGCTTTGAGGGCCGCGTGGTTGCTTCCCTTCCGGCCCCGCAGCTTTGCCGGCACGAGGTAAGCGGCTCAGTGGTTTATCTGACTTTGCGCATTCCGCTGCGTTTTCTGTCCTCGTCCGTCTTACTCCCGTGCTAGGGCAAAGTTTGCCCTGAAACGCTTGATTGTGAATTGATCACCAGCTAGTCTTCTTAGGTGTCCCCCAGTCAATTGAGCCGCTTACTCGCCGCCACGGTGTAGCCATGAATCCTAAGGTGTTCCAAGCCGAGCTCGATGCGCGCATAACCCGCCACGATCTGCTCGCCCATCCCTTTTATCAGGCTTGGAGCGAGGGCAAGCTCACGCATGAGCAACTGCGCGCCTATGCCCTGGAATACTTCCACCTGGTTGCCGCCTTTCCCACCTTTCTCAGCGCCCTGCATTGCCGATTGCACGACGGCCAGCTGCGCCGCGCCGTGCTGCGCAACCTGGCCGAAGAAGAGGTGGAAGGCCGCGCCTACACCGACATGTGGATGGACTTTGCCGAGGGGCTTGGGCTTTCTCCCAACCAGGTGCGCCGCAGCCAGCCCAGCGCGCCGGTCCGCCACCTGATTGAGCAGTATTACCGCAGCGCCAGCCAGGATTCCCCGGCCCAGGTTCTGGCCGCCATCTATGCCTACGCGTCGCAGGTTCCCCGGATCTGCGGGGAAAACGCGCGCGCGCTGCTGCAGCACTACGGGGCCGATGCCCGCACCTGCGGATACTTTGTGCTGCACACCTACGCCGGGGTGCGCCATGCCACGGTGTGGCGCTCCGAACTGATCCGCCTGCTGGGCCGCAACGAGCCGATGGAGGCTCCCGCGCTGGAGTCCACCGGCCGCGCCGCGGAGTGGCTCTGGCAGGCTCTCGACGGGTGCCAGGCGTATCGGCTCGGCGTGCGCTGCATGAGCGCCTGAGCCTTGCGCCTGCGGCCGGAGCGGCATCCTTTGCCGCGTACCCGTCGCCGGACCGTCTTCGGCGTCAATCCTCTCCGGCAATTTCGCTTGCTGTTCTCGCCGCTCTCCGATAGAGTTTTCGCCCTATGGTAAAACCGGTTCCCATTGGTGCCAAAGGCGCGGCGGAGGAGCGGGTGCAGTACGAGCACACCCTCACCGCGCATCACCATCAACTTCCGCCCATCTATTCCACGCCGGACATGGTCCGCCTGATGGAGATGGCCGGCTTTTACGCGCTGCAGCCTTTCTGCGAGCCCGGCGAGATCTCGGTTGGCACCGCCATCCAGATCGAGCATCGCGTTCCGGTGGGCATCAACGCCGTGGTGCGCGCCAGTGCCGAGGTCGAATCCATCGACGGCCGCTTCTACCGCATCCACGTCGCCGTCTTCGAGGGGAAGCGCGAGATCGGCTCGGGAACCATCACCCGCACCATCGTCCGGGTGGATGAGTTTTTGAAAAAGCACGACATTCCCAAGCCGTAACAGCCGGGAAAAGTCTGACTGTGATCGGAAGAAAGGCTCCCGGCGCGCTCAGGACAGCGGCCGGGAATTCTTTTGCGGCGTGAAATTTGGTGGCCCATATTTGCCCGTGGTTGGCAAATGTGGGACGGGGAAACCGTCCCATTCTTTCGTGACGCAGAGATCCGCCGCTAGCCCAGCAGCAGCGCCCGCAGCTCGGCCACGGTGATCTCCTGCTCGCCGGTCTGCATCACCGAATCCACGGCGGAGTGGAATACGTAGCTCTGCATTCCCACTTTTTTCGCCGCCTCGGTGTTCACTTTCTTGTCGTCCAAAAACAGAGCCTCGTGCGGCGCGCATTCCAGGCGGCGGCAGCACTCCAGGTAAATGGCCGGCTCCGGCTTCACGGTTCCCAACTCGCAGGAGTACATCTGCACGTCGAACTCGTCGAGCCAGGCGAGCTTGCGGCGCATGGTGGCCAGCATGCGCCGCTCCATGTTGCTCAGGATGGCCGTGCGGTATCCGGCCCGCTGCAGGTCGCGCGCCAGGCCGAGCATCTCGGGATTCTCGTTGGTCCACTGCCCGTTGTCATGCTCGATCAGCTCCTCGGCCTCGGCCACGCTGATGTCGAATCCGCAGTCGCGCCCCACGGCCTGCCAGTAGTGGACGTTGTCCAGCGTCCCCCGGTCGAGTTCCTCGCGGTGCGCCCAGTAAATCTGCTGGAACCCCTGCAGCGGCTGGCCAAAGCGCGTGCACAGCGTCTGCCACTGCTCCTGGGTGGGCGGCAGAGAGAGGACCTTCCCGTAATCGAAGGCGACAGCTTTGAATGTGGGCATGTTCAAATTCTACCGCAGTCCATTCATACAAATCCTGACGGTGCGCGATGCGGGTTCAGAGCGTAGTCAGATCTCTACGAGCAACGGCAAAGTCAACTGCCCCACTCAAGCCAAAAGATGGCTTGAATGGGCCACCCGCCTATCACTTACAATCAATTCTCATGTCTTTTTCCTTCCAGCTGGAAGCCACCTGTGGCGCGGCGCGCGCGGGCCGCTTCGTTACCCCGCACGGAGTGGTGCGCACGCCCGTCTTTATGCCGGTGGGCACCGTGGCGTCGGTCAAGGGGTTGTCGCAGGAGCTGCTCGATGAGCTCGGCGTCGAGATCCTGCTCAACAACACCTACCATCTTTATCTCCGGCCCGGAGTGGAAACCGTGCGCCACCTAGGCGGCGTGCAGAAGTTCATGGCCTGGCACAAGCCCATCCTCACCGACTCGGGCGGCTTCCAGGTCTTCAGCCTCAGCGACCTGCGCAAGCTCACCGAGGATGGCGTGCAGTTCCGCTCGCATATTGACGGCTCGCTGCATTTTTTCTCTCCGGAGACCTCGCTGGCCGCCGAGATCGGCCTGGGCGCCGACCTCATCATGGCCTTCGACGAGTGCACGGAATTTCCTGCCACCCACGAGCGCGCCCGCCAGTCCATGGAGCTGACCGCCCGATGGGCCCGCCGAAGCAAGGATTATTTTGCGGCGCACAAGCACGAGGTTCCCTGGTTTGCGGAGAAAACCCGGCAGTTCGGTTCAGAGCAGACGCAGGCGTTGTTCGGCATTGTGCAGGGCGGCATGTATCCCGATCTGCGCCGCGAATCCGCCGAGCGCACGGTGGAGATCGGCTTCGACGGCCACGCCATCGGCGGTCTTTCGGTGGGCGAGCCGCGCGAGAAAACCTGGGAGATCGTGCATGAGACCATCCCGCTGCTCCCGGCCGACAAGCCGCGCTACGTGATGGGCGTGGGCACCCCGGAGGAGATCGTTGAGTACGTCCGCCTGGGGGTGGACATGATGGATTGCGTGATGCCCACGCGCGCCGCCCGCCACGGGCTGCTCTTTACCAGCCAGGGAAAATTGAATATTAAAAATGCGCGCTTCGCCCGCGATGAGAGTCCGATCGACCCAAACTGCCGCTGCCAGGTCTGTTCGCGATACTCCCGCGCCTACTTGCGCCACCTCTATGCCTCGCAGGAGGTGCTGGCCCAGGTCCTCAATACGGTGCATAATCTCTCGCATTACCTTGACATCATGCGGCGGGTCCGAGAGACTATCATCACAGGGGAGTTTCCAAGTACCAGTCCGGCGGTCTGAAGCCGGGTTTTGCCCTGCACGGATACCAAGAAGATACTTGGCACGGTAAGTGGATCGAATGTGTACCGAGGGTGTGTCTGCGGTACGCCGTCCCGCCGTGGTTCGGCTCGACGCGGTCAGGTCTCAACCGAGCCGGGTCGAATATAATTTCTACGCCGCGCGTTGCCCGGGTTTGTATAACCAGTGTGCGCCGGTCAGCGGCGGGAGCCCAAAGAATGATTGCTCAACTCGCATTCCTCGTCTTTCAGTCCGGCGGCGCGGGAATGACTTCTCTTCTCATGATGGCGGCGGTCTTTGCCATCTTCTACTTCCTGCTCATCATGCCGCAGCAGAAGCGGCAGAAAAAATGGCAGGAGATGCTCGCCAACCTCAAGGCCGGCGACCGCGTTACCACCAGCGGGGGCATCATCGGCATCATTCTTTCCATCCGGCAGGGCGAGGATAAGGACGCGGGCAGCATCATTCTCCGCGTTGCTCCCGATAACCTTAAAATCGAAGTTGCACGCAGCGCTATCGCGTCGGTCACCATCGACGACGGCGCAAAGAAATCTTAGGCGGTCGCGGTCTCCACCATGAAGAACCTGCTTTGGAAAGTCGTGTTCATCCTCGCCACCCTGGTCGTGTTTATCTGGGGAATTTTCCTCGGAACCGATCCACAGAAGAGCATCGAAGCCATCAAGGCCCACGGACTCGTTGCCGGCATTCAGCAGAACATCCACCTCGGGCTTGATCTGCGCGGCGGAACCCACCTGATTCTCCAGGTGCAGGTGAACGACGCGGTCAACGCCGAAACCGATCAGACCATCGAGCGGCTCAAGGACGCGCTGAAGAAGAAGAACATCACCTTCGGCGACATTCTCAAGCTCGATCCGGTCAACGCGCCGCAGACCATCACCCTGCGCGGAGCCGACCTCGGCGCCGCCGGCGATTTGCGCTCGCTCATCTCCGACCAGTTCGGCGAATACGATCTGACCTCCGGCGCCGACAATTCCTGGATGGTCACCCTCAAGCCGACCGTGCTGGATGCGCTCAAGACGCGCGCCGTCGAGCAGGCCATCGAAACCATTCGCAATCGTATCGACCAGCTGGGCGTCTCCGAGCCGGTGATTCAGGAGCACGGCCTGGGCGACTACCAGATACTGGTGCAGCTTCCCGGCGTGGACGATCCTGCCCGCGTGAAGGAAGTCATGCAGTCCACGGCCATGCTGGAAATCCGCCAGGCCCAGGACAACGGCCGTGCTTACGCCAGCGAGCAGGAAGCGCTCGCCGCCCACAATGGCGTTCTGCCTCCGGACTCCATCATCATGAAGGGCAAGAACATGGGTAGCAGCGCGGGCAGCGAAAGCCCCGACGTCTACTACGTCGTCAGCCGCGTCTCGGCAGTCAGCGGACGCGACCTGCGCTCGGCCGAAGCCGGACATGAGGAGAGCGGACGCCCCGACGTGAGCTTCAGCCTGACCCGTGACGGCGGCGACCGCTTCTACCAGTTCACCTCCCAGCACGTGGGAGACTCGCTGGCGGTGGTGCTCGACGGCAAGGTGCAGGAAGTCGCAAACATCAAGGAAGCCATCCGCGACACCGGCCGCATCTCCGGCGCGTTCAGCGAGCAGCAGACCAAGGATCTCTCCATGATCCTGCGCTCGGGTGCTCTGCCGGCCTCGATTAAATATCTCGAGGAGCGCACCGTCGGCCCCTCGCTCGGCGCCGACTCGATTCATGAAGGCGTCCGCGCCGCTGTGGTTGGCATGGCCGCGGTGCTCATCTTCATGCTGGTCTACTACCGCTTCGCCGGCATCAACGCGGATCTCGCGCTGATTCTGAACCTGGTTATCCTGCTCGGCTTCCTGGGCTTCTCCGGAGCTACGCTGACCCTGCCCGGAATCGCCGGTCTGATTCTCACCGTCGGTATGGGCGTCGATTCCAACGTGCTGATCTTCGAGCGTATTCGCGAGGAGCTGCGCGCCGGAAAGACTCCGCCTTCGGCCGTGGACCAGGGCTTCGGCCACGCCTGGGTGACGATTGTCGATACTCACGTCACCACCATCGTTTCGGCCGCCATCCTGTTCCTGTTCGGAACCGGTCCGGTCAAAGGCTTCGCCGTCACCCTGACCTTCGGTCTGCTGGCGAACCTGTTCACTGCAGTCTTTGTCTCACGCACCATCTTCGACAGCATCCTCAACCGCCATCAACGCGGCGAGGCACTTTCGATCTAAGTCTGTCTACAGGCACGGCGGCCTTGGGACATCCCCAAAGCCGCCGCAGCAAGTCCGATGTACGGTAAGTTTCAGCCGCGTCCTAAATGACGCGCCAGAATTTTAGAGGAGCCCGCGCTTCTCGGGTAGAAGGCTTCTACAGTGGAACTGTTTCGTGAAACCAATATCGATTTCCTCAGCAAGAAGTGGTACTTTCTCGCTTTCTCGCTAATCTTCTCCCTCGCTGGCCTGACGTCCATGGCGGTCCGGTATCACAAGACCGGCAGCCCGGTTCCGCTCGGCATTGACTTCCGTGGCGGCACGGTGGTGGACGTTAAATTCAGCCAGAAGCCTAATCTGGATACGATTCGCCACGATCTGGATCAGGCCGGACTGAAGAACGCCACCCTCCAGGCCCTCACTGGCAGCAATGAGGTCCTCATCCGACTGGATATCCGCGAAACCAGCGAGCAGGCGCTCGACCAGGGCAAGGAATCGATCATCAAGGCCCTGCAGTCCAACGCCGAGCCGGGTAAGGCCGACCTGAACAACATCGGTTTCTCCTCGCTGCAGGACTACCTGCTTAAGGCGGACCCACTGCATCTGGGCACGGATGCTCCGGAGCAATATGGCCGGATCGCCCGCGCCATCGTGGACTTCCGCGACAAGACGCGCGGTGGCGTGCTGAACTCGGTCTCGGATGTCAGCGCCGTCGCTCCGGCTCCGGTCGTGCAGTTGCTTCAGCAGGATTACTTCAGCTCGAACTTCGGCGTCCGCAACGTGGATATCGTCGGACCTCAGGTTGGCGCGCAGTTGCGCAAACAGGCCTTGCTGGCCACGCTGTATTCGCTGGCCGGCATGCTGATCTACCTCTGGTTCCGCTTCGAGCTCATTTATGGCATCGCCGCCGTGGTGGCCTGCTTCCATGACACGCTGATCACCGTGGGCGCATTCTCCCTGCTCAACACCGAGATCTCGCTGACGGTCATCGCCGCCATCCTCACTCTGGTCGGCTACTCGATGAACGACACCATCGTCGTCTTCGACCGCATCCGCGAGAACATCAAGCTGCTGCGCAAGGACACGCTGACCGAGATCGTCAACAAGAGCATCAACCAGACTCTGAGCCGGACCGTGCTGACCAGCGGACTGACCTTCCTCACCGTGCTGGCCCTGTTCCTGTTCGGCGGAGAGGTGCTGCACGGCTTCTCCCTCGCCCTGGTCATCGGAATTATCATCGGAACCTACTCGTCGATCTTTATCGCGGCCCCGATGCTGGTGGCTTATCAGCAGTGGCGCGGCAACAAGTCGGCATCCAGCGGGGCAGCATCCTCGTCGTCCAGCAATCAGGGACGCCGTTACAAGGCGCCCGCCAAGGCGTAACGCGCAGGTGTTATCGAGGTTAAGTTTTTGTCGCAGTTGAGGTTTTGAAATAAGCCGGGAGGGGTGGGCGAAGCACCGAGGTGCCCGTCTCTCCTGTATCCTTGAAAAGTACACGCCTGACTCGAGCGCCGCGCGCATCCGTTTGTCAGCCATGATTTGATTTCGCCTTTGCCCGCATTTCGGGAACAATTCCGTCGCTCCCGGTGTCTATAGCAGTAGTGAGGACTGGCGCCAAGGCAGGCTCACATCCCGAGGTGACCAGAATCACACCGGGAAGGACGAAAATCTCGTACCATGAAATTGAAATACATTTTCATTTACCGAGCTTTCATCACCTCCGCGCTTGCGTTTAGCCGGGACTGGGCGAGTTAGGACGGAGAACCGCTTTTATGTTTGAAGACAGCCTTCTGGAATCTGGCGGTCGCGATTCAAAGTTACATCGGCGTGGCCCGTGGGCTACGGTACTTTCGTTCGTGATCCAGGCCGCCATGATTGGCGTGCTCGTACTGATTCCTCTGCTCTACACGCAAACGCTTCCCAAAGAGCAGTTAATGGTTTATCTGGTTGCTCCTCCGCCTCCGCCACCCCCGCCGCCGCCTCCCGCCGCGGCGATGGCGCCTAAAGCGGTGATCAAGCCTGCGACGCAGATCGACAACGGGCAGCTCAAGGCCCCGACGAAGATTCCTGAAAAAATTGCCATGGTCAAAGAGGATACGCCGCCGCCAGCCGCTGCCGGTGTCGAGGGCGGTGTAGTAGGGGGCGTGCCCGGAGGCCAGATGGGTGGTGTGGTGGGAGGCGTTCTCGGCTCCATCGTCACTCAGGCTCCGGTCGCCATGCCGAAGGAGGCTGCTCCGCCGCCGCCAGCCACGCCGCAGCGGGTCAAGGTTTCCGCCGGCGTCACCGCCGGACTGCTGCTGACCAAAGTTCAGCCGAGCTATCCGCCGTTGGCCAAGCAGGCCCGCATTCAGGGTACGGTGGTGCTCCAGGCGGTTATCGGCAAGGATGGTTCGATTCAGCATCTGAAGGCCGTCAGCGGTCATCCCATGCTCATCCAGAGTGCGATCGACGCTGTCAGCCGCTGGAAGTACAAGCCGTACTACCTGAACGGCGAGCCGGTCGAAGTGGATACGCAAGTGACCGTAAACTTTACCTTAGCCGGTGGTTAACGTAACCCGGCAGTGTGGGGCCCAGGCTGTCCTTTTGGTTGGCGGCTGGGGTACCCGATGCTCGCCTCTGGCGGAGTCTCCCGGTTACACTGGATGCTCTGCCGGTTACAGGGCTCTTCCGTTCCACGGGCGGCCCAGGGTTTTCAGCAAGAACCGCGTATCCCGAGTGGCTGCGCGCCACAACTAAAAAGATTCAGAAGTCTCAAAGAGTTCTGAGGAGGAAAATCAACTCATGGTTCTCGCAAACGCCGCAACGTTAGTCCTGTGCAACCTGCATCACGCCGCTGTCCTGCTCCTACAGGAGCCCGAAGGTGGTATCGGATGGGATCCGATCTCGCTTTGGAGGCAGATGGGTCTTCTGGCCAAGATCGTGGTCATCATCCTCTTCCTCATGTCGGGCTGGTCGATCGGCATCATGATCGATCGCATCTTCACCTACTCGGCGGCCCACAGCCAGTCGCGCTCCTTTGCCTCGGCAGTCGCCGGCGCACTCAAGGACGGCAAGATCGACGAAGCCATCAAGCTGGCCGACCGCAACAAGAAGAGCCACCTTGCCAAGGTTGTCGTAGCCGGTCTGCAGGAATATAGATCGGTGGGCGACGCCAACGAAGATGAGCTGGATGCCTCCCGCCGCGCGCTGGAACGCACCGAAGCCATCGTGCACGCCGAGTTGAAGAAGGGTCTTTCCGGTCTGGCCACCATCGGCTCCACCGCGCCCTTCGTCGGCCTGTTCGGCACCGTCGTCGGCATTCTGAATGCCTTCAAGGGTATTTCGGGCGCCAAGGCCACCGGTCTGGCCGCCGTCGCCGGCGGCATTTCGGAAGCCCTGGTGACCACCGCCATCGGTCTGTTCGTCGCCATTCCCGCCGTCTGGATGTTCAACTACTTCACCAGCCGCGTGGAAATCTTCGACGTCGAAATGGAAAACAGCTCCAACGAATTGATCGACTATTTCTTGAAGCGCCGCGGCACGCGCCGGTAGCCCGGATATTCCGGAGGCAGGAAACCATGGCAAACGGCAAGAAAAAGAAGATGGCCGGCGTCAACTCGGATATCAACGTGACTCCGATGGTCGACGTCATGCTCGTGTTGTTGATCATCTTCATGGTCATCACCCCGATGCTGCAGAAGGGCGTCAGCGTGGATCTGGCCAAGACGGACAATCCGATCCAGATGCCCGAGGCCGACAAGGAAGATTCGCTCATCGTGGCCATCATGCGCGACGGGCAGATCTACTTCAACTCAGACAAGGTCACCCCTGAAACGCTCACCGACAAGGTGAAGGACGAGTTGTCCAAACGGTCGGACAAGCGCATCTTCGTCAAGGCCGATGCAGGCGCCCGCTATGGCGATGTCGTCAACGTGGTCGATGACGTCCGCTCCGCCGGAGTGGACCAGCTCGGCCTGCTCACCGAAGAGCGCAAGCAGGGTTCGCTCGAAGCTCCGGCACCGGCCGGGGCCAAGTAGGAGACGACCGCGATGTCAATGGCACTCGGTAGCGGGGACTCGGGTCCTCAGGCAAACATCAACGTAACGCCGCTGATCGACGTGTTGCTCGTGTTGCTGATCATCTTCATGGTCATCACTCCGCTCACGCCCAAGGGCTTGGACGCGCTGGTTCCCCAGCCGCCCAAGAATCCGCAGCAGCAGCAAACCAATCCGGACGACCGCACCATCGTCGTCCAGATCTTGAGAAACAAGGACATCAAGATCAACCAGGATGACGTGCCCATGGACAAACTCCAAGGGCGCCTGGAAGACATCTTCAAGACGCGTGCGGAAAAAGTCGCGTTCGTCAAAGGTGATGAAAACCTCACCTTCGCCGACGTGGCCGTGGTAATCGACAAGGTTCACGCAGCCGGAGTGGATAAAGTAGGTCTCATCACGGCCAAGATCGAAGCCGGCGAGTAATCCGCCGGTGGTATTGCAAGATGGGTGGGTTCGCGGGTGGGGAGTGCCGCCAGGCTGCACTTCCCCCGCTCGCGCCACCTCCGCTGGCGGTGAGACCAAAGATCCGGCCAACATTGGCAACGGAAGGTGATATTGCAATGAACAGAATCGTACGCGTGCTGGCAGGCCTATGCCTCGTGCTCGTCGTGCTGGCCTCGGCCGGTTGCTCCAAGCTCCAGGCTCGCGATCAGCTCAACAAGGGCGTGCAGTCGTATAAAAACGCCCGCTTTGAAGAGGCCATCGAGCACTTCAAGAACGCCGTCAGCCTCGACCCCGGCCTGCTCAACGCGCGCATCTATCTGGCCACCGCCTATGCCCAGCAGTATGTCCCCGGAGCCGAAACCGACGACAACAAGCGCTACGCCTCCCAGGCCATCGAGGAATACAAAAAGGTTCTCGCCGCCGATCCCACCAACGTAAATTCCGTCAAGGGCATCGCCTACCTCTATCTCCAGGAAAAGCAGTTCGACCAGGCCAAGCAGTATTACAACAAGGCCGTCCAGATCGATCCCAATGATCCGGAGTCCTATTACTCGGTTGCCTTTATCGACTGGTCCCAGGCCTACAAATTCCGTCAGGACCAGCGCAACCAGCTGGGCATGAAAGCTACCGACGAGCTCAAGGAAAAGAAAGCCTGCGAACTGGTCAAAGAGCACAACGCTCCCATGGTCGAGGAGGGGATCGGCCTGCTCAACAAGTCCCTCAAGCTGCGTCCGGATTATGACGACGCCATGGCCTATCTCAACCTGATGTACCGCGAGCGCGCCGATTACGAATGCGATGATCCCAACGCCCGCCTGGCCGACCTCAAGACGGCCGACAGCTGGGTGGACAAGACCATCGCCACCAAGCGCGAAAAGGCCAACAAGCAGGGAGCTGGCGGAATCGTCATGGACGGCCAGCAGCAGCAATAGCCGGAGCGCAACCCGGCAGTTTGTTCGAGTAGCGGCCCCTTTTCGGAGGGGCCGTTCCCATTTCTGGGTAAATTCCCGGATTGCATTCCTTCCGCTTCGTCGTAGACTGGATTGGAACTACGAAGCTGGAGTGGGCCGTTGGCTGTTGACCTCAATTGGGAACTTACGATCCTGGAGATCGTACAGGGTTTCTACCTCAATCTGCTGCGCGACGCTCTGCAGGATGAAGTGACTCCGCCCCGCGGGCTGGAAGCGGAGTCCCTCCGCGCCCGCGACCGCGACGTGGCCGTTCTGCTGCCCGCCATGCGGCGCTGGCTCAAACTGCTGGACATGGCCCTCACTCCCGAGATGCTCCGCGTGAGCCTGACCACCACCATCGACCAGGATCTGGCCGAGGCGCTGTTCCGCTACTACGCCCGCAAGCAGTCCAAAAGCGACGTGGACCGCGACAAAACCGACTTCGTCGTCACCTTTCTCTACCGCAATCCCCGCGTTGCCGGCCAGTGGGCCCAGCGCGGACTCTCCATGGATGGCATGGCCCCCGTGCCGCCCTTCGAGATCGCGCTCATGGAGATCCTCGACGACGCCGATCTTCCCGACCTCACTTCCGAGGAGTCCCGCATCCTCGACGAGTTCCAGTATCTCGGCGAGGAGGTCGAGCACCTCGACCACTTCGACCGTCTCATGGACAGCGGCGTCATCCAGAAGGCGCGCCGCATCAAGCACAGCTTTGGTCCGGCCTTCTACCATCCCCACGCCCTGGCCGTCATCGCGTCTTACAACGACCGCTTCGGCCGCCGCTTTGCCGAACTGTTCTCCGCCGCAACCGCGCACGTCAAGGCCTATGCCCAGGACATTCAGCAGCGCGGAGGCAGTCTCTCCTCCCGCGTCCACGGAGACATCACGGTGCAGCATCTCACTCAGATCGAGGAAAAAACCATCCTCGGCACCGAGTACCGCCGCGCCCAGGAGTACTTCCAGCACGTCTCCAAGCTCAAAAAAGCGGTGGATTCCAGGACGCTGTCTTCCCGCGGTCAGGTGGCCGCCGCAGCCCCGTCCGCTCCGGTGCCGTCGGTTGCGGCTGCCTCGCCCGTCTCGTCCCCGCAGCAGCCTGCAGGCTCTGCCCCCGCAGCCGCCCAGTCTGCGACTGGCTTTGCCACTTCCGCCCAGATGCATGAGGAGAACCGTATCAGCTCCATCGAGGAGTCGATTCGCAGCTGGGTCCGTGCCGCCGACGCGCGCTGCCGCCTGGCCATGCCCATGAAGTTCGGGAACTTCGTTCTTAACCAGCAGGAGGCCGATGCCTATTGCGCCGATTTTAGCGAGGAGAAGAGTTTTCGCGGGGACAATGCCCGCGTCCTGGTTCGCATGGTCGCCGTGATGGCGCGCATTCAGGCCGAGGCCGAGGAGCTCAAGCAGCGTCAGAACTCCGCCCATCTCTGGAAGCCCCATGCCGACGCTCTTCTGCTGCTGGAGGCGGCGGCCAACCAGGCCATTCAATCTGCCTTCGCCGTTCTCCAACTGGCCAACCAGCGGGGACTCGTAGAGAAGGCAAAGATCCTCTCCACCACCATGGACCGTCTGCGCAACCGCGTATCGCAGTCTCAAGAGGCTCTTGCTTTCGTGGGAAACAAGCCAGTTTTGCACTAGCGCAGCACTTACGTAACAACTCCCGCCGCATTTCCTGCCCTCCGGTTCTCAGCCCTGCCCTATGCTGACAGCATGGCTTTCACCAGAACCGTCATCCTGGAAAACTAAAGCTCAAGGCAATTGTCATGAAATTCAGCGCAACTCTGCCGGGGAAATCCCGGTCCGCCCGTATCCTCGCCATGGCTCTGCTCTTCTCCGGTCTCGCCCTGCCGTCCGCCTTTGCCGCAGACGCCGGGAGCATCGCTCCGGAAAACACCAACGTCACGCCGCAGCACAAAATTAAATCGAGTATCTCCACCCGGCCCTTTTCTCATCTCGCCATTGGCGCCAACGTCGGAACCTACGGACCTGGAATCGAGGCGGTTACCACGCTGTCGCGCAAACTCAATCTGCGCGCCAACGCCAGCTTCTTCGACTACGCTCTCTCGACCAGCCAGAATGGCATCAACTACAACGGCACCCTCAACATGCGCGATGCCCGCGCCAGCGTCGATTTCTTCCCCTTCGGCGGAGGCTTCCGCATCAGCGGAGGCATGGCGGCTTTTAACAAGATAGACCTCGGAGCTAACGCCGTGGTGATGCAAGGCCAAAGCGTCACGTTGAATGACACGGACTACTACAGCGATTCAACCGATCCGATGAAGGGCACCGGCACCTTCGCCTATAGTCGTAGGTTTGCTCCCACCGCCACCTTCGGCTGGGGCAACGCCATCCCGCGCAGCGGCCGTCACCTGGCCTTCCCGGTTGAGATCGGCGCAGCCTTCACCGGCGCGCCCACCGTCAACTTCAACTTTGCCGGCAGCGCCTGCGCGGATCCCACCAACCCTGCCACCTGCGGCCCCGTTCAATCCGACCCTGCTTTCGCTACCAACCTCGCCGCCCAGCAGAAAAAAATCGCCAACGACGTGGCTCCTTTCCGCGTCTATCCCATCATCAACTTCGGCGTCAGCTACCGCTTCTTCTAACCAGCTTGGTGTCCCACATCTGCCGCAGTCCGCAGATGTGGGGCTTTTGCTGCTGATTTTGTTCTTGGTTTTTGTGGGGTCATCCTGAGCGCAAGCGAAGGACCCCAGCCCCGCTCCGATCTGAAATCAGGCCCCGAAGATTTCAAGCGGCAGGCTTCCCCCTTGGCTCGCTGCCTCGACTCACAGTAAGCGCGGAACCGTCCTGCGAACGCGATTTGGGAATGGAGCTGGTTGAAAAACTTGGGGGCGGCACGGCTGCTTCCGGGCTGCGCAGGGGTCCTTCGCGTCGCTCAGGATGACCCCGCAGAAGATTGCAGATTGCACGCGGACGCTCCACATCTGCCGTGGCCGGAGTGGTGCTTTCGCCGCGTACCCGACTCTGCCCCATCCGAGTTTTCCGCCATCCAGCATTTCTGATACTATCCATCTCCACATTGCAACCTTCTGCTGGAAAAGGTTGGTTCGCTCTCATGTTCAGACGAATCCTCATCGCCAACCGCGGAGAGATCGCGGTACGCATTCTCCGCGCCTGCCGCGAAATGGGCATTGAGCCGGTGGCGGTCTACTCCGATGTGGACCGGCGGGCGCTCCATGTCCGCCAGGCCGATCTCTGCGAGTACCTCGGGCCGGCCCAGGCATCCGAGTCGTACCTGAACATTCCCAGGATTCTCGAAGCCGCGCGCCGCAGTGGAGCCGAAGCAGTCCATCCCGGCTACGGCTTCCTCTCCGAAAATCCCAGCTTCGCCCGCGCCTGCCGCGAGGCCGGAATCGTCTTCATCGGACCCTCCCCCGAGTCCATGGAAATGCTGGGCTCCAAAACCCGTGCACGGCAAAAGATGAAAGAGGCCAACGTCGCCATTGTTCCGGGCACCGCCAGCGCCCTCACCAGCACCGCCGAAGCCCTTGCCCTCGCCGAATCCATCGGCTATCCGGTCATGCTCAAGGCCGCAGCTGGAGGAGGTGGCAAAGGCATGCGCCTGGTCGCCAGCTCGCGCGAGCTGCCCTCGGCCATGGAGGCGGCGATGAGCGAGGCTCTGCGCGCCTTCGGCGACTCCGAGGTCTATCTCGAAAAGTTTATCGAGAACCCGCGCCATGTCGAGATGCAGATCTTCGGCGACACGCACGGCAACGTCGTCTATCTTGGCGAGCGCGAGTGCAGCGTGCAGCGCCGCCATCAGAAGGTCCTCGAAGAGGCGCCCTGTTCCTGGATCGGTCCCGCCATGCGCCGCCGCATGGGAGAGGTCGCCGCGCAGGCCGCCCGCTCCGCCCATTATTGCAACGCCGGCACCATCGAATTCCTCGTCGATGCCGCCGGAAACTTCTACTTTCTCGAAATGAACACCCGCCTTCAGGTCGAACATCCGGTCACCGAACTGGTCACCGGAATCGACTTGGTGCAACTGCAAATCCGCATCGCCGCCGGTGAGCCGCTGCCCTTCACGCAGCAGGACATCACCCTGCGCGGCCACGCCATCGAGCTGCGCGTTTACGCCGAGGACCCGGATCGCAATTTCTTTCCCTCGCCCGGACGCATCACCCGCCTCATCGAACCCTCCGGTCCAGGCATCCGCCTCGACAGCGGCGTCTACGAGAGTTGGGAGGTGCCGCTTGACTACGATCCGCTGCTGGCCAAGCTCATCGCCTACGGAGAAGACCGGCCGCAGGTCCTCGCCCGCCTGGGCCGCGCTCTCGGCGAATACCGCATCGGCGGCATCCAAACCAATCTCGCGCTGTTCCGCCGCATCCTGGGCCATCCCGCGTTCCAGGCCGGAGCGATCGATACCGGCTTCCTCGATCGCCTCCTGCGCGAAACTCCGGCGGTAAGCGCGGAAACGCAAAATGGGCAGGCGCCGGAGGCCGAAGCCATTGCCGCTATTGCCGCCGTCGAATTTAGTCAACAGTCAACGACGGATGCCCCGGCGCAAAACGCCGCTCTCAAGCCCCGCGCCTGGAAGTCCGCCGCGCGCTTCGAAGGAGTGAGCCGATGAACGGGACGGGTGGCCCATATTTACCCGCAGTTGGTAAATGTGGGATGTACGCTGCATTCGAACGGCTCCAGCCAATGAAGCACGGAGTGGACCGATGAACTATGAAGTCCTGATCGGCGAACGTTCCTATCAGGTCGAGCTGGAGCGCACCGCCAGCGGCTATGAATGCAAGGTCGATGGCGAACCTTTCACCCTCGACGTCGTCATGACCGTCCCCGGCACGCTCTCCATCCTCCACCAGGGCCGCCAATACGAGGTCACGCGAGAGATTGCGCGCCCGGCATCGCTAGAGACTTCGTCCACCGGAGAGATGCACCTTCGCGTCGGGGCCCGGCACTTCCTCGCCGAAGTCCGCGACCCGCGCTCGCTGCGCAGCCGAGGCGACCATGCGCCGGCCGGCGCAGGCCCCGTCAGAATCTGCGCCCCCATGCCCGGAAAAGTGGTTCGCCTGCTCGCCGCCGAAGGCGACGAAGTCGAATCCGGCCAGGGCCTCATCGTCGTCGAAGCCATGAAGATGCAAAACGAAATCCAGGCTACCAAGCAAGGTAGGGTCACAAAAATAGCGGTCCGCGAAGCCTCGGCCGTCAACGCCGGAGACCTGCTCGCCATCGTCGAATAGGCTCGACGCCTGCGAAGGTGGAAACAGTTCGCGCCAAAGCAAAACGCCCAGCCGAAGCCGGGCGTTTTGCTCTGCAAGTGTTTCTACTGTCCGCTGGCCTTCAAAATCTCATCGGCCAAATAGTTCTCCACCTTCGAGTGGTCGTGCAGAGACTCTAGGTAGGCAGACTTCAGCAACTGTTCTTTCCGGTCGCGCAGCTGGTTGCGAATCGACTGCTGCACCTTGGGATCGTTCAGTTGCCGCTGTCCCGCCGGCTCCTTCGAGATCAGCTTGAGGATGCGGTAGCCGAAGATCTGGCTGCTGCCGCCTTCGGTCGCCGGCAGCGCAGCCGTGTACTCGCCCGGCTTCAGCCGGCTGATCGCCTCGTAGGCCTGCCGGTCGCCCTGCAGGGAATTCTCCGCAATGAATCCCAGGTCGCCGCCCGAGGCCGCCGTGTCGGGTTGCTCGCTGTAGTTCATCGCCAGCGTGGCAAAGTCGTCGCCGCTCTGCAGACGGGTCATCAGCATGGCAACTTTCTTCTGCGCCTCGGCCGGGTTCTGCGCCTTGTCGTTTTTCAGGTTGCGGACCTGCGGATTGGGCTGCGTCGTCACCAGGATCTGCGCCAGATGATATTGCGGCGCAATCAGGTTGAACTCCGCCGTGTGCTGGTTGTAGTAGTTCGTAATGTCGCTGTCGCTCACGTTGACCTTCGACGTGACTTGCTTGTTCAGCACCTTGTCCACGGTGATGGTGCGCCGCAGGTCGCGCTTGATCTCATCGAGCGTCACGCCGCGATCCTTCAGCCGCTTGTCAAACTCGTCTTTGGAAAATGGCGCCGTGATTTCGCTCAATTTGCTGTCCACTTCGGCGTCGGTGGCCATCAGTCCCAGCTTCTCGGCCTGCTGCAGCAGCATTTCGTTTTCGATCAGTTCGTGCAGAATGCCCAACCGGAGAGTCTGCGCCTGGTCGGCGGAGGGGTCCGGCTGCCCCTCGGTTTGATTGCGGTAATATTTCTCGATTTCGGGGCGCAGAATATTGTGTCCGTTCACTTTGGCGATCACGTCGCCACTGGCGCCGCGTCCCTTGCATCCTGCCCCGGCCAGCATACACAGCGCGCAGACTGCCAGCAGCGCTGCGCGCCCTACGTTCCACTTGCGATTCAAATCAGGACTCCTCCAGCTCCGCGTGTACTACTTCTTGGTGTCTTGCTTCTTGGTGTCTTACTTCTGTCCGGCTGCGTTCGATGCTGCCTTCACCGGAGCCTCCTGGCCAGCGTACTTCAGCTCCTTGTCCAGCACCGCCCGGAGCTCCTGCTCCGGCACTGCGCCGTCCATCTTCATGCCGTCCACAATCACCTCGGGAGTCGATTCCACGCCCAGCCCCTCGGCCTCTTTCACGCTGGCATCCAGGTCGGTCTTGGATTGCGCCTTCACGCAGCTATCCAGCGCCGCCGCGTCCACTGAATGGCGCTTGCCCGCGTCCAGCGCAATCCGGTCCACCGCGGCCTGCTGCGCGCTCACCGGGCTGTGATCTCCCTGGATCTCCCGTCCGTTGGCGTGTACGGTGTCGGCAAAATCCCAGTAGGCATTTCCGTCCACCTTGGCCAGGCATTCGGAGTCGATGGCCGCGCGCTCCGCCCACGGATGAATCTCTTTCAGCGGAAAGTCCTTGTACACCACTTTGATCCGGTCGCCGTAAGTCTTCAGCACGTTGACCAGCGTCTCATGCATGCGCGAGCAGTACGGGCACTGGAAGTCGTCGTACACCACCACCGTGACCTTGGCGTCCTTGTTGCCCCGCACCGGCCTGCCCTGCAGGTCGATCTTCGCCATCAGCTCCGCCTGCGGATCGCCGGTCAGGTCCATCTTCTTCATCGAGATCAGCGTCTTGCTGTCCTTGCTCAGCAGAAACTCCTGCGTCTGCGACTGTTCGCCGGCAGAGAGCAACACGGTCAGCTTGTCGTAGCCTGCGAACTGGTCGCTCGGCTTCCGCTCCACAACCGTCACGCCAACATACGGCGGCAAGTTAAAGGAGTTAAGGACGTGCTTTTCAATGCTGCGCGCCAGCTCCGGGCTGGCCGGGCTCTGCGCCCTGCAACCGACGGCCAACAACACGACACAAAGAAACAATCGGCGCATAACCCACTCTCCGACCCGCACTGGATTGCAATGCATAAACTTATGTAGGAATTATCTCACGCGGCCGCCGCCGGGCCAGACGGCAGCCATCGCACCGCCGCAATTAGCAAAGCCGCCCAAGGGCGGCCGACGCATCGATACGAATCGGGTGCCCCATATCTGCCCGTTGTTGGCAGATGTGGGGTAGTGGACCTTGCTGTTGTTCTTGCTCTCGCCTCTGCCGCCGCAGGTCCTACCGCAAACTCTCCACCTTCAGCACCGCGTTCATCGAACCCGAGCGGAAGCCTTCCACGTCCAGCGCCACAAACTTGAATCCGCAGGCCTTGATTGCCTCGCTCATTCGGGCAAACATCTCCAGCGTCATCGCCCGCTCCATCTCCTGGCGGTCGATCTCGATCCGCGCCACGTCTCCGTGATGCCGCAGCCGGAACTGCCGGAATCCCATTGCCCGCAGCGCGTCCTCGCCGCGCTCCACCTGCTCCAGGGCCTCGCGCGTCACCGGGCGACCGTACTCGATCCGCGACGACAAACAAGCCGACGCCGGCTTGTCCCACACGCGCAGTCCCGCCTCGGCGGCCAGCGCGCGAATCTCCGCCTTGGACAGCCCCGCCTCCAGCAACGGAGCCGCAACGCCGTGCTGCCGCGCCGCCTTCTGCCCCGGACGCCAATCCCCTTCATCGTCCACGTTGACCCCATAGGCCACAGCGGACCATCCGCCGTACACCGCAACCCGCTCCATCACTTCGAACAGCGCGTCCTTGCAGTGGAAGCAGCGCATCGCGTCATTGCGCCGGTACTCTTCATTCTCCAACTCATCGGTGCGCACCGTCTGCAGCGGAATCCCGCACTCCTCGGCAAAGCTCACCGCGTCGCGCATCTGCGTCCGCGCCAGCGAGGGCGAATCGGCCATCACCGCCAGCATCTCGTTGCCCAGCGCCTGGTGCGCCGCCCAAGCCAGGTAAGCCGAATCCACGCCACCCGAGTACGCCACCAGCAGCCGTCCCAAATCGCGCAGCCGCCCATAGAGCCGCTCCCGCTTGCCCGCCAGCTCATCGGAAATTAAAGCCACCTTTTCCACATCCACCGCCATCTACCTATCATAAATGAACGCTGTCCCATCCCGCCGTTGCGCTGCTTCCGTAGAAACTCACATGAATCCATGCATGGCCGATGGAAGATACAAAGCAAGATTCTCAGCTCCGTTACCGAAGAGATTCGTAATAACTTTGCCACTAACCCCCAACATGGGGTACTATTCCAATGCACCGCACATGATGTTGTGCGAGAAAGTTCTGTGCTAGAAGGCGTGCAGGAATGATTGCAGCTCAACGTGAGTCTGTTTTGCCGGGTATTTACTTCCGCGACCGCCGGTTTTCCGAGCCGCTTCCGTTCACCAGCCCGAACGACATCCCCACCCAGGGCATCTATGCGATTCTCGTCCGGGATGAGAGTTTTACCCCGCGCCCCTATCAGGTCCTCTACTTTGGCGAGTCCGCCCATTTGGCCGGATGCGTCACGGCCCAGCACGAGAGCTATGGCGAATGGGGCAGGCAGGCGCGCGGCGCCGAATTGCACGTCGCGTTTTATAGCACCGCTGGAACGCCGGGCAGGCTGCGGAAGGAGTTGGCGAAGCAGCTGATTCAGGATTACGATCCGCCGTGCAACGATCGGGAGCTGGATTCCAACTGCTCCATGCTCCGGCCGCTGCTCGGCAGTTAGATCAATCGATGCGTCTAGAGGCGGGGTTTCGGTATAGCAACCAGACCCGGGTGATTGAATAGGTGCTCGAAATGACCCAAGCGAAGGTTGATGCATAAACGTCAACCCAGATATTGCCGGGCAAAACCTTGAAGCTGCGCAAAATCTCGAAGAAGTGGCTCCAGGGAATCTTATACAACAAGGTCGCAAAACAAGGCCCTGCCGAGATACAGCCAACAAGCCCGCAGACGGCACCATAACGAGGACTGAAAAAAGATAGCACGCAGGCGGCCACCAGCAGGATCGCCCCAAATTCTGCGGCGTGTATCCTCGGAAGATAATGAGCCGCCGCAATGGGAGTCATGGGTTCCATGCCTGAGAGGGCATCGAAATATCCCCAAAGCGCGAAAGCCGCGAAAGCATAAACAACTGCCTGAATCCATCTTCTCTTCATCCGCACTCCATCGTCGCGTGCTCGTATCCCCAACGCAAAAGCGCCGCCCCTTTGCAGAGCGGCGCGTGCAAACCTCTCATCCGCTCTACAGGATGTAGCGGCTCAGGTCGTGATCCTTCACGATGTCGGCCAGCATCGATCCCACGTATTCGCGGTCGATCTTCACTTCCTTCTCTTTCAACTCGGGAGCCTCGAAGCTGATCCGGTCCAGCACCCGTTCCATGATGGTGTGCAGCCGCCGCGCCCCAATGTTCTCCGTCGTCTCGTTGACCTTGGCGGCGAAGATTGCAATCTCCTCCAGCGCGTCGGTGGTGAACTCCAGCTTCAGTCCCTCGGTCTCCAGCAGCGCTACATACTGCTTGGTCAGCGACGACTTCGGCTCGGTCAGGATTCTTACGAAATCCTCCACCGTCAGCGACTTCAGCTCTACCCGGATGGGAAAGCGTCCCTGCAACTCGGGAATCAGGTCGCTCGGCTTGGAGACGTGGAACGCTCCGGCCGCAATGAACAGAATGTGATCGGTGCGCAGCATCCCGTAGCGGGTGTTGATCGTCGTGCCTTCCACAATGGGCAGAATGTCGCGTTGCACGCCCTCGCGGGAGACGTCCGGCCCGTGCCCAGTCTCGCGTCCGGCGATCTTGTCGATCTCGTCCAGGAAGATGATGCCGCTCTGCTCCACCCGGTCCAGCGCCGTCTTGGTCACCTGGTCCATGTCGATCAGCCGCTGCTCTTCTTCCGCAATCAGGTATTCAAACGCCTCGCTCACCTTCATCTTCCGCTTCTTGGTGCGCTGGCCGAAGAGGTTGGGCAACATGTCCTTGAAGTTGATGTCCATGTCTTCAATGCCCTGATTGCTGATGATCTCAAAGGCCGGCATGTTCTTCTCGCGCACATCCAGCTCCACCATGCGCTCGTCCAGCTTGCCTTCGCGCAGCTGCTGGCGCAGCTTCTCGCGGGTACGCGAGTGGCTCTCACCCGGAATGGCCGGCAGTTCGATCACCTTCGCGTCGCCCTCCGCGGCTCCAGCCGGCGGGGCCGTAGTGTCGCCCGGCGCAGGAGTCGCAGGCGAAGGCGGCAGCAGCAGATCCAGAATGCGTTCTTCGGCGTTCATCTCCGCCTTGTCGGCAACGTCTTCCAACTTTTCCTCGCGCACCATGTCGATGGCGATCTCGATCAGGTCGCGGATCATCGATTCCACGTCGCGTCCCACGTAGCCGACCTCGGTAAACTTCGAGGCCTCGACCTTGAGGAACGGCGAGTTGGCCAGCTTCGCCAGCCGGCGCGCAATCTCGGTCTTGCCCACGCCCGTCGGCCCGATCATGATGATGTTTTTCGGCATCACCTCTTCGGCCATCTCGGGAGAAAGTTTCTGCCGCCGCATACGGTTGCGCAGAGCGATGGCCACGGCGCGCTTGGCGTCGTGCTGTCCCACCACGTATTTGTCCAGCTCAGCCACAATCTCGCGCGGGGTCAGCTCGTCGAGCGCGATCAATTCTTCTTCTACGGTTTGTGGCAGATAAATCGCCATTGCACTCCCCTTCGGCGGCTCTTTTACAGCTCTTCGATCGTAAACTTTTCGTTGGTATAGATGCAGGTTTGTCCGGCAATCGTCATCGCGGCCTCGGCGATCTTCAGCGCGTCCAGCTCGGTAAACTGCAGCAGCGCCCGCGCCGCGCTCAAGGCGTAAGGCCCGCCGCTGCCGATTGCCGCAATGTCGTCGTCGGGCTCAATCACGTCGCCGTTGCCGCTCAGCAAATAGGTCTGGTTCTGGTCGGCCACCAGCAGCAGCGCCTCCAGCTGACGCAGGCTCTTGTCGGTGCGCCAGTCCTTGGCCAGTTCCACCGCCGAGCGTCCCAGGTTGCCCGCGTACTGCTCCAGCTTGGTTTCAAAGCGCGCAAACAGAGAAAACGCATCGGCCGTCGAGCCGGCAAAGCCCGCCAGAATCTTTCCCTGGAACAGGCGCCGGATCTTCCGCGCCCCTTGTTTGATCACATGATCGCCCAGGGTGACCTGTCCGTCGCCCGCCATCACCACCCGGCCGTTGCGGCGCACGCAAAGCACGGTGGTGGAGCGGATGCGGTTGTTCTGGGAAGCGGCCTCGATGCAAGGAGTTTTCGTACTGGATTTTGTCGGCATGGCGTAGTCCCCGATTATAACAGCGCCGCCAGAGGCTCACCTCCCAGGCCGCGCCAATCCCATATCTTCCCTATCTATTCGTACTTTCATCGCCTTAACGGAGTATTCATACGCCGGTAACTGTCCCATAAGTGGACTTTTGAGGCCGTCCAGGTCCTCCGCCGGTTGACCTTGCGCCCTGCCGGTTGGTAGTCTGCGAGGGTCGTTCAACACAACTGGCAGGCAAGGGAGGGGCGGCAAACGCTCCGGGGCAGCGCAGTTCAGCGGGCTTTTCCCACACCCTTGGCCTTAATCCACGCCGTCTTGTTCTTCTGTCAGGAGAATCCTTTGCGAAAACGCTGGTATATCCTTTTCGTCGCACGCGATGCCGAGGGACAGCTCCGCAAGATTCCCATTCCGGTTCACTACCTTTACGTCTTCCTCGCCGGTGCACTCATCGGAATGTTCACCATCACCGGCATGGCCGGCTCCTACGCCCGCATGCTGTGGAAGGTCGAGCGCTTCAACGATCTGCGCGCCGAAAAGGACCAGATCAAGCGCGACTACTCGCAGCTGGAGCAGGTCTCCCATGAGAAGGATGTCCAGGTAGCCTCGCTCGGCTCCATCGCCGGCGAAGTCTCCGCCATCTACGGGCTCAAGACCGACGCGCGCCTGCAGCCCGCCAACGAAGACGTACAGCCCGGCCAGTACCAGAAATCGCTGGATACGCTCTATGCCCTGCGCGGATCGGCCCTTACCGGCGCCGCTGCCGCCGGCTTGCAGGTGGATTCCACCCGCCGTCTCGCCTCGCTCTCCGATTGGACCCGCGCCGCCGATGCGCCATCGCTGTGGCCCGTCGAGGGCAACATCACCAGCTCTTTCGGCGAGCGCGTCGATCCCTTCAATGGAGAGGGAGCGTTCCATAGCGGCCTCGATATCTCGGTTCCCTACGGCACTCCCATCCATGCCGCCGCCGATGGCGTGGTCGTCTTCGCCGCCATTATGAACGGCTATGGAAATCTCATCGAACTCGACCACGGCTACGGCATTTCCACTCGCTACGGACATCTTTCCGGCTTCGCCATCACCGCTGGACAGCACGTGCGCCGCGGGCAGATCATCGGATACGTCGGCGCCACCGGCCGCGCCACCTCGCCGCATCTGCACTACGAGGTTCGCGTCCAGAACGTCCCCGTCAATCCGCACAAATATCTCCGCACCACGACCGCGCAAGCCAGCCAGCAGGGCAACACTTAGCCCGCCGTCTTGCGTCCCCTGGCCCATATGCGGAACGCTTCCCAAGGTAGTGATCTCAGTGCGTGCTTCCGGATTTACCAACTTTTTGCCGTCACCGGGGCCTTTTTAGAGGTACTCTTTCATCCACGTGCCCGTCGTGAGCATTCTTGATTATGAGCATTCTTGACTATTGCGCCGCCAATCCTGCCGCCGTCTCTCTCGTTGCCACCGCCGCCGACGCCATCGAGGCCATGATCCAACGCCGCATGGGCGCCGCCGCCGTCGTCGATGAGCACGGCATTGTCGCCGGGTTTTTCACCGAACGCGACGTGATGACCCGCGTCGCCCTCAGCGGACGCGACCCGCACCAGATTCCCATCACCGAGGTCATGACCACCCCGGTTCTCATGGGCACCCGTTCCACCTCCATCGCCGAGGCCACCGCGGTCATGATCAACCACCAGAAGCGCCACCTGCCCGTGGTCGAAGACGATGGCCGCCTCATTGGAATCCTTTCCATCCGCCACGTGCTCGAACGCAAGGTCGACGAACTCACCGCCCAGATCCGCGAATCCGCCAACGTCTGAAGTGGTGGCCCATATTTGCCGTCCTTTGCCAAATGTGGGAAAGGCACAGTTGTCAGAAGTGAGTGTGTTGAATTTGCAGTTGCTCCTGCCTCTGCCTTCAACCTTGAAACTTTCAATACTTTGAAACCTTGAAACCCGCTTTGCCCCGCTTTCCCTCCGCCCTGCTTTCGGAGTACTCTTTTCGCGCATGCCTATCGCGGAAAATCGTCTCATCGAACGCATTGCGCAAGCCAGCCAGGCGGCGCTCCCATCGCTGCGGCGCTCCGCCCCGGCCCGCGTCCTCCAATCCATTGGAGACGATTGCGCCCTGCTCTCCACCCTGCCAGGCACGCAAACCCTGGTCACCACCGACTTCTCCCTGGAAGGCGTGCACTTCCGCCGCGAGTGGCATCCCGCCGACTCGGTCGGCCACCGCTGCCTCACCCGCGGACTCTCCGACATCGCGGCCATGGGCGGCGAGCCCTTTGCCGCGTTTCTCTCGCTCGCCCTGCCGGCCGATCTGCCGCAGCGCTGGGCCGACCAGTTCTTTGACGGCCTGCTGGAAACCGCCAAAGCCTCCGGCGTCACCCTTGCCGGCGGAGATATCTCCGAATCCCCCACCGGCGTGCTCGCCGACATCACCGTCATCGGCACCGTCCCGGAGGGACGCGCCATCCTGCGCAGCACTGCCGCGCCCGGCGACCGCATCTTCGTCAGCGGGGAACTGGGCGCGCCGCTCGCCCTGCTGGAGCAGATGTATGCCGTGCCCGAGCGCCGCTTCCGCGCCTCGTCGTATCCCGCGCACTTCTATCCCCAGGCCCAGCTCGAGCTCGCCCGCTTCCTGGCCAGCAAGCAGATTCCCTCGGCCATGATCGACATCAGCGACGGCCTCTCCGTCGATCTCGCCCGCCTCTGCCGGGCCTCGCGCGCCGGAGCCGTCCTGCAGGAGAACGCCATTCCCATCGCCTCGCTCAACCGCCATGAGGTCGAGCTGCGCCACGCCCTGCACGGCGGAGACGAGTACCAGCTTCTGTTCACCGTACCGCCCGGCCGCCGCATCCCCGCCGAACACAAAGGCGTCTCTCTTTCTCTCATCGGCTACATCACCGAGGGCGACGAGATCTCCATCGAGCACGAAAACGGCTACACCACCGAACTGGAACCGCGCGGCTGGCAGCACTTCACCTCCCAGGCGCTCCGCACCCCCACGCGCGCCAAGCCCAAAGCCTGATAGTTTTTTGCTTTTATCCGTTTCTGCAATTGTTTTGTTTTTGAAGTGTCATCCCGAACAAAGTGAGGGACCCCAGCGCCGCTCCAGTCGGGCGCGCGACTCCAAGCTTTTCGGCAACAATCGATTCTTGCTCGCACTGTTCTTGCCGCCAACGAAAAAGGCCACCGCATGGTGGCCCTTCCTCTCGTTATTCTTGACGCGGGGTTCGCCCACTCAAGGGAGAAATTATTTCTTCGCCTTGGTCTTCTTCTCGGCCGGCTCCGGAGGCAGCGACGCCTTGACCTGCTCGATGGTCTCAAACAGCTTGGTCTGGTCGGGCACCTCTACAAACGGCTCCTGCGGGGAACTGGTCACCACATAAATTGTGGGAGTGTGCAGGATGCCGACCTGCCGTCCCAGCTGGGTGTCGGCCTCCACCTTGGCGCGCAGCGCGCCGGTCGGGTCGTAGAAGGCGGGCAGCGCCGTGTGGTGGGAGGCGGCAAACTTGTCCGCCCACTCCCGCAGGTTCGCCTTGTAGATCGCGGCCTGGTTGGCAAAGATATAGGACCGGAACTCATCGCCCAGGTGCGGCGATTGCGTATCGAAGTACCGCGCCATGATGTGTGCTTCCATGCTCCAGGCATGGCTTGGGATGATGAAATCGTGGCGCACCAGCGGGATCCCGTAGTTGCGCTCGGCCTGCTCCAGCAGCGGCTCGGCACGGGCGCACATCGGGCATTCCAGGTCTTCGAAGGCCACAAGTGCAATGCGGTGTCCCGGCGGCGGACGCAGCGAGCTCGTGTCGCCGGCGGCCCACGCCGCCGCAGCCATCATCATCACCAACGCCGCCACACCCAGCATCCTTGTCTTTATCCGCATCATTGCCCTCGTGCCTTCCTTATCTGCATCCCACCGCTTTTCCTTACGCTCTCATCATAGACGATGCCTTGAAGCCGCGCACCCCGTCCACCGCCCCAGCGCCAGCGTAGCGTTACCCTCGGAATTATTTGGTCCTGCTATTCGCCCGCGCTCCGCGTTCGCGCAAACAACACGCGAAAGTCGAAGGCAAAAAGTTAGGCGTGGATCATGTCCACGCCTCAAGCGGTGCAAGGAGGTTTCGTATGCTGGTTAGACGCGCCCACATTTCATTCGTTAGCAGACAGGCGGAAAAAATATGCCGCCCTCTGGCCGCTCTCCCAAGGATTGCCCAAAGCGCCGCGCAAAAAAGAAGGCGCGGACCATGTCCGCGTCTCAAAGGTGCAAGGAGGTTTCGTATATGCCTATTAGACGCACCCCCGTTTCATTGGTTAGCAAACGGGCAGAATTTTTTTCTGCCGCCTCGCCGGAGCGCCTAAGTCTTGTATATATAAAGGTTTGCGCCGAACACGCATCGTCCGGAGTGAACCCGCATTGGCGTGCGTTGTTGCGCAATCTTGGTCAAAACTCCTAACTTCCCGTTTCGAAACGATTCACCATTCGCCAATGCTTGCCGGGTTTCCATCCCCAAGCGTTCCTGCCTCCCGTCGCGTAGAATCGTAGCCATGCCCGTCACCGTTCGCTCCTTTGCCAAGATCAATCTCGGTCTCGCCATCGGGCCGTCGCGTGCCGACGGCTTCCATGCCCTGGAGACGATCTACCAGACGGTCGCCGCGCACGACATGATTCGCGTGGAGGCCTCGCGCGGCTCCGGCATCGAGATCCGCTGCAAAAATCCGCAGGTTCCCTGCGATGAGACCAATACCTGTTATCGCGTCGCCGACCGCATGCTGCGCCACTGGAAGCAGCGCGCCAAGGTGGTCATCACCATCGAGAAAAAACTTCCGGTGCAGGGCGGACTCGGCGCTGGCTCCTCCAACGCCATCGCTACCCTGTTCGCCCTGGAGCACGAAATGAATGAGCGGCTTCCGGCCGAGGACCGGCTGCGCATCGCCGCCGAAGTAGGCTCCGACCTGCCGCTGTTTCTGCTGGGCGGCAGCGTGCTGGGCATCGGACGCGGCGAGCAGGTCTATCCGCTGGCCGATCTTCCCGCCGTCGCCTGCGTGCTGGTCACCCCGCCGGTTGCGGTCTCCACGCCGCAGGCTTTCCGCGACTGGGACGCGTTCCTGGCGAGCCCGAACCAGCAGGCAGATTTGACGCACCCCAACGGCTCCGTTACACTATCTAAGTTCAACCTCTCTGCGTTTGAGTGGCTGAGCAACCTGGGTTTCAGCAACAATGGTTTAACCCTGGATGTAACCGGTGTTCCCGCCGATGATGACGGGGACCGGGCCGAGAATCCGCTTCTCGACCTCGTCCGAGCCGGGATAGAAAACGATTTTGAACGAGTCGTCTTTCCTCAATATCCCGAATTGCGCGATGTGAAGCGAGTGCTCGAGCGCGAAGGCTCCGATTATGCTTCGCTGTCCGGATCGGGCTCGACCATGTTCGGTTTGTTCCGCAGCCGCGAACGCGCGCTGCAGGCGGCCGAACGGATGAGTGCCGAAGGACTGGCAACCACTGTCACCGAAACGCTGCCGCGCAGCCAATATCGCGCGCAGATGTTTGTGAGCTAGCTTGGCGGCGGGTAGGCGGCAATAAGCCGCTCCGGCCGCAGCGCACGGCGCTTCGGCGAACCTTGCCTCACTGGGCGGTAGACTAATGGTAGGTCAAGTGCCTTTGGAGCACTTCGTCCAGGTTCGAATCCTGGCCGCCCAGCCAGAACCCCAGGTCAGAGAAGAACGCAAGCAATGCCGTTTCCAGGGCAGCCGTGCCGTGAATCATGTCATGGCGGCCGGCCCGGAGCAGGACGCGAATCAAGCGGGGAAAAAACAGTCCCCCTAGCGGAGATAGCGATGGAACCAGTAGCGAACCCGATGGTAGCGACAACCACAACCGAAGCCACGCAGACGGCGCCCGAAGCGGGAGCAGCCACGGCTGCCAAGGCCGCCGAACTGCCCAAGGGCGATAAGAAACCGGTGCTCGGCCGCCGGGAGGATAAGTTGAGAATCTTCTGCGGCACCGCCAATCCGGCACTCGCCAAAGAGGTGTGCGATTTTCTCGGGCTGCCGCTGGGCCAGACGTTTCTGACCCAATTTTCCGACGGCGAAATTTACGTGCAGATTCTGGAGAACGTGCGCGGCGCCGATGTCTTCATCGTGCAGCCGACCTGCGATCCGGTCTCGCACAACCTGATGCAGCTGCTGCTGATCATCGACGCGCTCAAGCGCGCCTCGGCGCGGCGCATCACCGTGGTGATTCCCTATTTCGGCTACGCCCGGCAGGACCGCAAGGACAAGCCGCGGGTTCCGATCAGCTCCAAGCTGGTGGCCGATGTGCTGACCACCGCCGGAGCCAACCGCGCGCTGGTGGTCGATCTGCACGCCCCGCAGATTCAGGGCTTTTTCAACATTCCGGTGGACCACCTGTTTGCCTCGCCCGTGCTGGTGGACCACTTCCGCAAGGCGCAACTGCCCAACCTGACGGTGATCTCTCCCGATGCCGGCGGCGTGGAACGTGCCCGCTTTTTTGCCAAGAAGATGGATGCTCCCATGGCGATCGTCGACAAGCGCCGTACGGAGATCAACGTAACCGAAGTAATGAACGTGATCGGCGATGTGCGCGGGCGCACCTGCCTGATCCTGGATGACATTGTGGACACGGCGGGAACGCTGGTGAAGACCGTGCAGGCGCTGCTGGATAACGGCGCTGTTTCGGTCTATGCCTGCGCCTCTCATGCCGTGCTTTCGGGTCCGGCGCTGGAGAGAATTTCCAAGTCGAATTTGAAAGAGTTGATCGTAACCAACACCATTCCGCTGAGCGAGGCGGGACAGAAGGAACCGAAGATCAAGGTGCTTTCGATTGCCGGTCTCATCGCGCGTGCGATCCAGTCGATCCACGAGGAGACTTCGGTGAGCAAGCTGTTTAGCTAAGTTGGGCGCGCATGCTGCGCGCTGCGGCTTAGAAGTGATTCCAGACGTGAACTTAGACGTAGAAGGAACGGACTGATGGCAACCGCAACTGCAACGAACACCGTGGAAGCAAAGATGCGTGAAGCTTCCGACAAAAACGCCGCGCGCCGTTTGCGCACCACCGGGATGATTCCCGCGGTGCTGTACGGCGCCAAGAAGGACCCGCGCGCAATCGCCGTGGATCCCAAGCAGATTCTGAAGATCCTGCACTCGGCCTCGGGCCACAACACGATCTTCGACCTCAACGTCGATGGCGAACAGGCCAAGGCGATGGTGGTGGACTGGCAGTACGAGCCGATGAAGGGCAGCCTGCTGCACGTGGACCTGAAGCGCATCGCAATGGATCAGAAGATGCGTCTGTCGGTTCCGGTGCACATCGAAGGCGAAGCCAAGGGCGCCAAGGAAGCCGGGGGCCTGCTGGACCTGGTGCTGCGCGAGGTTCGCATCGAGTGCCTGCCTGCCGACATCCCGAGCCACATTGGCGTGGATGTGACCAACCTCGGCGTGGGCGAGGCGATTCGCGTCGCCGACCTGCCGCAGACCGCTTCGGTGAAGTACCTGGACGAGCCGGATGCGACGGTTGTGCACATTACCTTTGTGAAGGAAGAAGTAGCCGCGCCGGTGGAAGGCGCTGCTGCGGTTGCCGAGCCCGAAGTCATCAAGAAGGGCAAGACGGAAGTGGCACCGGAAGCTGCCAAGGAAACGAAGAAGAAATAGCTGCCGGGCAGGGTTCGGACGGCGTTGCCGCCTGAGCCTCCGGTACGGGAAGAGGCTGCGCGGTGAAACTGATTGTCGGGCTCGGGAATCCGGGCGGCGAATACCAGTACACACCGCACAACATGGGGTTCATGGCGATCGATCGCATCGCCGGGCAGTGCGGGGTAAAGGTTACCAACCGGCACTGCAAGGCGGTTACGGCGAGGGCGCTTCTGGAAGGCCAGGCGGTATTGCTGGCCAAGCCGGAGACCTACATGAACCTCAGCGGCGAGTCGGTCCGGGAGTTGCTGAAGCACTACGAGGCCGATCCGGCGAAGGACTTGATCGTGCTGTGCGACGAGTTGGCTCTTCCGTTCGGCACCATCCGGGTTCGCGAGCGCGGAAGCGCAGGCGGGCACAACGGGGTGAAGTCGATCATCGCCTGCCTGGGCGGTTCGCAGGAGTTTTTGCGGATTCGGCTGGGAGTAGCGCCGGAGTACAAGCTGGCGAACGGCAGGGACTACCTGCTGTCGCCGATGCGAAAGGCGCAGCAGCCGTTGGCGGAAGAAGCGCTGGAGGCGAGCAGCGAAGCGGTACGAATGATCTTGACGCTTGGAGCGTCAGCCGCGATGAACCGGTTCAATCAGAAGGTGAACGGGGCCGGGCAAGCGGAGTAAGGATTGAGGGCAAGCGCAAGCGCAGCCCAGGAGAGAGCAGATGGATCGTAAATATGAAGTGATGTTCATCCTTCGTCCGGATACCACCGAGGAGGATATGGACCGCCTTCTCCAGACGATGGAGACCAACGTTGCCGCCACCGGCGGCAAGGTGATCAGCTTTGACAAAATGGGCAAGCGCCGCCTGGCCTATACGGTAAAGAAGTTCCAGGATGGCATCTACATTCTGGCCTTCGTCGAGGGGCCCGGTTCGGTGCTCAAGGAGCTGGAGCGCCGCCTGCGCGTGCAGGAACTGGTGATCAAGTTCATCACCGTCCGCACCGACGAGGAGGAGAAGCGCCTGGCGAAGGTCAAGAAGCTGCGCGATTCCAAGCTCAAGGGCCAGGGAACGCAGGGCCAGGCCGCAGCGGTTGCTGCAGCCCAGGCGGCCGAAAATGCGGCAGCCCAGGCGGCCGAGAATGCGGCGGCTCAGGCCAATGAGGCGGCTCCCGAGGCGGCTCCGGCCGAGACTCCGGCGGAAGTTCCTCCGGCAACGATTTAAGCGGGTAGCCTGACGGCGCGCCGCAGCAACCGATCATGATAGTTCCGGCGCCCCAGGCGCCAACAAGGAGAGTTATGGCAGACGAGAGCACTAGACAGGCAGCTCCGGAGAGGTCCGAAGCAGCAGCGCCATCCGAAGGCGGCGCACCGCGTCCCTCCGGTCCCAGGTCCTCTTCGGGACCCCGCCCCGGCGGCGGCGGTGGTGGACGCCCCGGCGGCAGCGGTCGCGATGGCGGCCGCAAGTTCTTCCGGCGCAAGAAGGTTTGCAAGTTTTGCACCGAGAAGATCGACAGCATTAATTACAAGGACGTGCGTCTGCTCTCCGGCTTCGTGGCCGAGAGCGGCAAGATCGTTCCGCGCCGCCTGACGGGAGTTTGCACGCCCCATCAACGCCGCGTCACCGAGGCCATCAAGCAGGCGCGCAACATCGCACTGCTGCCCTTCGCGGCGACCCGCTAAGCTCCGCGTTGCCGCCGCTTGGCGGCGCACGGGCGCGGCGCTGCGAACTAAGGCGTGAGACTAGAGAGGGATTGAGTCATGGAAGTCATTCTGAAAGAAGATGTTGCCAAACTGGGCGCGCGTGGCGAAGTGGTGAGTGTGGCCGAGGGCTATGGCCGCAACTACCTGTTGCCAAAAAAGCTTGCCGTGGAAGCGACCAAGGCCAACAAGGCGGTCATCGAGCAGATGAAGGCTTCGTCGGTCCGCAAGGTGGCCAAGGAAAAGGGCGATGCGGAGCTGCTGGCCAAGCAGTTTGCCGGCGTGAGCCTGCAGTTTGCCCGCAAGGCCGGCGAACACGATGCGCTGTTTGGCTCGGTCACCTCGGCCGACATTGCGCACGAGCTCGAAGCCAAGGGCTTTACGGTCGATCGCCGCAAGATCGAGCTGGATCAGCCGCTGAAGTCGCTGGGCGAGTTCAGCGTGGCCCTCAAACTGCACAAAGAAGTCACGGTGCAGATTCAGGTGGTTGTGGCCAAGCAGGACAACGAAGAGCCGACCGCATAATATTGCGGATGGGGTTCTGCGGAGGCCGGCGCCGGTGGCGCTGGCCTTTCTGCATTTAGGATTGCAAAATAGATTGCTAACGAACCGGACTCTGTTCCGTCCAACCAGTGAACGCTACAGTTCCCGCCTCAGCGGCGAGGATTGAAGCGCTGGGTTTCGGGCGAAGTAACGGTTCCCCAAAGGGAAATCATGGTGGGCCAGAGCCCGAGCCGGGTAAACGATGCCGAACTGATTCGCGCGGCGCAGCAAGGCGACAAGGCTGCGTTCGAAGAGTTGGTTCGCCAGTACGATCAGCCGGTGTTGCGGCTGGCCCTGCATCTGACCGGCTCCGAGCACGAGGCCAAGGATATTTACCAGGAAGCGTTCATGAAGGCGTACCGCAACCTGGGAAGCTTTCGCTTCGAGTGTTCTTTTTACACATGGATGTACCGGATCGTCTCCAACCTGTGCATGGATTATTTGCGGCGCAGGCAGGTTCGCAAGGAAGATTCCGGGGTGCGGATCAGCTCCGAGGGGGAAGAGATCGATC
Organism: uncultured Acidobacteriota bacterium; assembly: GCA_963742165.1. Lineage (GTDB taxonomy): Bacteria > Acidobacteriota > Terriglobia > Terriglobales > Acidobacteriaceae > TOLSYN. The sequence continues at coordinate 689,397 of CAVUKX010000003.1, forward strand.
TCCTGGAGCAGCTGCCCGACCCGCGGGCCGGGGCAAGTCCGGAGCAGGATCTGATGCGGCGCGAATTGGGCGGGCGGATTGCCCAGGCGTTGACCAAACTGAGTCCGCGCGAGCGCATGGTCTTTGAGATGAAGCACTACCAGGGGTTGAAGCTACGCACCATCGGCGAGGCCCTGAACACCACGGAAGAGACGGCGAAGAACACCCTGTTCCGGGCAACGAAGAAGTTAAGGTCGGCATTGGGCGATCTGAAGTAATGGAAGTGATAAGGGTTTGCAGAAGTCTATTCGAAGCAGCGATGCGAAGAAGGCAATTATGAATTGCGATTGGGTACGGGAAAACATCTCGCTTTATCTCTACAACGAACTGGCCGACGATGCGCGTCATGAGCTGGAAGGGCATGCCGCGCGCTGCTCCGGATGCGCCGCCGAGTTGCTGGCGATGCAGAAGTTTCATGGCGAGATGAACGATTTGCCGCAGCTCGAGGTAACGCCCAATCTTCTGACGGCGGCGCGCATCCAGCTCTCCGCCGCGTTGGAAAATGCACCGCAGCGCCGCGGCTGGAGCTGGGTGATGGACCCGATGGCACTCCTGCGGCAGGTGCGCTTCTCGCCCGCCCTGGCCAGCGTGATTTTCATGATCGGATTTGGCGGCGGCGTGGGCACCATGTATCACATGAGCGCCTCGCTGCACGGCGCGGCGGCTCCTGCCGGGCAGCAGGAGGCTTCCATCGCCGGCATCCAGGATATTATCCAGGAGCCGGGCACCAACCGCGTACGCATCGACTACGAACGGGCCCTGCCGGAGACGGCGCAGGGTTCGGTGAACGATCCGCAGATCCAGGCGCTGCTGGTGATGGCGTCGCGCAACACCGTAAATTCGGGACTGCGAATGGACTCGGTGGCGCTACTGCAGAGCAACCCGGACGACCCGGCGGTGCTTGAGAGCCTGATCTATTCGCTGCGCTCGGACAACAACCCCGGGGTGCGCCTCAAGGCCGAAGAAGCGCTGACTCCCATGGTCAAACACAATGTGCGCGTGCGCAACGCCTTGCTGGAGTCGCTGCTGAATGACAACAATCCGGGAGTTCGGGCGGACGCGCTCAAGGCGCTGGAGGCGGTGCGCAATGACACCAGCGTCCGGCTGTCGTTGACCCAGTTGGCCAAGGAAGATCCCAACCAATACATCCGCGAGCAATCCTCCCGCGTGCTCAAGGAGCCGGCCGGCACCGGTTTATGGGGCACGGAGTAGAAAAGGGCACGATGGATAGGGCTGGCGAGACGGAAGAACATGCCAAAGCGCCAATGGTAAGGGCGCAGCAGACACGCAACCATATACGCAACCCCAGGCGCGTGCGGGCGGGCTGGGTGCTGCTGATGTTTGCCGCGGTACTTCCGGCCCTGGCCGCGCAGACCCAGCAACGCGTGGTGCGGGATGGCACCGGCTGGGTTCAGGAGAGCAGCGGCCCGCTGGGCGGTGAAAAATCCCTCCAGGTGACGCGATTTGTGGGAGCGGTGCGGGTGGTGTCCGGAGCCAAGTCGGCCAGCTACCTCCTCCGGCTGCGCTCCGAAGAGCTGCTGGAAGACGATGCGCGCCGGCAGTTCAGCAGCTTTCATCTCGGCATAGGACGCCGAAGCGGAGAAGTCCTGATCCAAACGGTGGGTCCGATTGATCTGGCCGTGCACTCCGAACTCATTCTCCAGGTTCCCGCAGTCACCGCATCGGTGCACGTCGATACATTGGCGGGCAGAATCGCGATCCAGGGCGCGGTCGATCACCTCGACCTGGAAACCCATGGCGGCGACATCGAAATTGACGATGCACAACTGCTGCACGCTGTGACCATGGGTGGCTCGGTTACGGTCAATCATCGGGTGGGTGACTCCCTGATTCGCAGCGGCGGCGGAGAGATTCGGATCGATGCCGCGGTGGGCGATCTGGAGATTTCGTCGCTGGGCGGAAATATCTATCTGAAGGCGATTGCCCGGGGCCATGTGGAATCCGGCGGCGGCAACATCGAGGTGGTGCGCTGCATGGGAACGTTGACGGTGCGCACCGCGGGCGGCAACATCAGTCTGGGCGAAATGTACGGGGATGTAACGGCGGATACCGGCGGCGGCAACATTCGCGTCGGCGTGGCGCACGGTGAGGTGGTGGCCCGAACCGCCCAAGGCAACATCGAGCTGTGGAAGCTCGCCGAGGGCGCCGACGCCCACACCGGCATGGGAAAGATTACCGCCGAATTTGTCGGAGACCGGAATTCCATGCGCAACTCCGAACTGGTCACGAACCTGGGCGACATTGTCGTGTATTTTGCGGGCTCAGTTCCCGGCACCATCCACGCTGTGGCCGGGAGTTGTCCTGCGCGCCACATTCTCAGCGACTTCCCCGACCTGAAGACCTCCAATGGCCTTGCCGAGTACGGCCCACGCAGCGTCGCCGCCGAGGGAGCCATCCACGGCGGTGGGCCGAAGATTGACATGCGAACCATGGCCGGCCAGATCGAATTGCGCAACGCCCGGTAGCCCAGTTCAACCGCAACTCGCTCAGGATGCCGAGTCGTCATCGTCGCTGTTCGGCGCGGGCGGACTGGTGACCTCGATGCTGATTTTGTCGCGGCCCTTCTCGCCACCTTTCGCCCCCGTCAGATACACGTCCCAGCTGCCTGCGGTTTCAAGATCGACCGCGCCCCGGTAATTGCCATTGCCTTCTCCGCGCAAGGTGACGTGCTGCGCGCTGCGAGTCGCGCCGTCCATCGAGACATCGGCCTCGATGGTCAGGCCGTCGGCGGGGTGGCTGAAGGCGTCGGTGGCGTGAACCTTGAGCAGAATCGGGCTGCCGCTGTTGGGCGGCTCCGGCTCGGTGCTGAGCGTGAAGTGGAACGGCGGGTTGCGCAGGCTGATCAGGAGAGTGGTGGGATCGGGCAGGCTGTTGAGCTCGCCCCGGTGGACGACGGCGAAATAGATGAGCGCGGCAGCGGCCACCACGGCGACGATACGAACCCGCATGGTTCAGTTCCTCGGGCGAAGGCTGCGCGCACCCATACCGCCGGCATTCCGCGGATGCGGGTAGGTGTGGGTAGAAGGCAGCCAGAGTTTCAGGATTCTGCTCCATCTTCCCATCCGTGCTCAGCGGAGGTAAAGGGAAAATAATCGCGCGAGAGAGATTCCCGGTATGGTGTATTCCGAGACGTTTTGCTCTCCCAGGTTAGCGCCCGAACAACAGGGCGCGGAACCTGGGGCACCCGCCAGTTCCGGTATACAGCCATCGGAGAATCGCGCCAGCCCGCTTCTGAGGAAGGTGTAAACCGTCAGAACAGCTCGATCCGAAGAACTTTCGGAGCTTCAGCGTCGATTTCGACCGTGCAGGGATTTCTCGCGTTGCTCGAAATGACAGCTTAAAGCGTTAGCCGCCCACTTCGATGTTCAGTCTCTGCTTCCCGCTTTTGCCTTCTCCGGTTGCGGTCAGGTCCACGTCCCAGCTGCCCGCCATATCCAGCTTTATCTCGCCCTCATAGTCGCCGTTCCCTTTGCCGTCCAGGGTCACGTGCTGCGCGCCTTGATCCATGCCTCCCATCGAGACATCGGCCTGCATCGTCACTCCATCGGCTGGTTGATTGGCTGCGTCGATCACGTGGACCTTGAGGGTGATCGGGCCGGTGAAGTTCGGCGTAGCGGGATCGGTGGCCAGGGTGAAGCGGTAGGGGTTCAGCCGGTCACGCGTGCCGTTGATGAGTGAGGTTGGACTGGGCGGCAGCACGACATCCGCGGACTTGCATCCGGAAGACAAGGTGAGCAGCGCGACAGCGAACAGAGCCAGGGCGGTATGGGATGGAAGGCGCATAAGCCGGGTTCCTCAGTCCGTGCTCTCCTGCGGCGGCACAGGAGAGTCACAGTGGTGATGTTCGTGGGGCACGGGCAGAATGCAGCCGTCGGCCAACTCGCAGACGGCGCTCTCAAACTGAATCGTGGTGTGGTGGATGTGGTGACGGCTGGCCAGCATCTTGCGCAGCTCGTCGAGAATGGCGTTGCTGGCCGAGGGCGGAATGTCGGCGATGGTGATGTGCGAGGACAGCGCGTGGGTGTCGCTGCCGATGCTCCAGATATGCAGATCGTGCACGTCGAGCACGCCGGGGACGGCGCGCAGCTGGGCGTCGATGGCCGCCATCTCCACGCTGCTGGGCGCGCCCTCCAGCAGGATGTTCAGGCTCTCGCGGACGATGCCGGCCGACGACCAGACGATCATGACGGAGATGCCGATGGAGAGCGCGGGATCGATCCAGCTATGGCCGGTGGCGGCAATTGCCCAGCCGCCGGCGATCACCGCGGCAGTGGAGAGCGTGTCGCCCACCTCGTGCACGATGACCGAACGCAGGTTCAGATCGCGGCCGCCGCGGAGAAGCATCAGCGTGATCGCGCCGTTCAGCAGCACTCCGGCGCCGGCCACCCACATCATCAGTCCGGCCTGCACCGGCTGGGGATGCGAGAGCCGCTCGATGGCCGAATAAAAGATCAGGCCGGCGATGACGATCAGGGTGATGGCGTTGACGAATGCGGCCAACACTCCGGCGCGGCGCCAGCCGTAGGTCTTGGTGCTGGTGGCAGGCCGCTCGCTGAGATAGGCAGCCAGCCAGGAGAGCAGGAGAGCAAAGAAATCGGAGATATTGTGTCCGGCTTCGGAGAGCAGCGCTAGGCTGTGCGCCCGGAATCCCGCGGCCACCAGCAGGACGATATAGGCCAAAGTAAAACCCAAGGCAAGGCGCAACATCCGCGCGGTGAGCGGGGGATGAGCGTGACCGTGGGAGTGCCCGGCGTGGGAATGCATGGTTGGAGTGTACGGCGCTGCGCGTCCGGCTTCAAGCCGTTGCCGGGGAAAGCCGCTTTGAACGGCCTAAAACCAAAGCAAGTTCAACAGACCCACCCAAGCCAACGGATGGCTTGGATGGGGCACCCTGTTGTTTTAGTCAGATTCCAAGCGCTTCGCCGAACAGGCTGCCCTGCGTCGGGAGCGGCGGACGAATCCGTGCGCCTTCAAGGTTGAGCAGGAATTCCTTGGCCGCCAGTCCTCCGGCGTATCCGGCCAGGCTGCCGTTGGAGGCGATGACACGATGGCAGGGCACCAGGATCGCCACCGGATTGTGATGGTTGGCCTGTCCCACGGCCCGCGATGCCTGCGGCGAACCCACGGCGGCGGCCAGTTGCGCGTAGGACCAGGTTTGTCCGTAGGGGATGCGCAGCAGCGCCTGCCAGCAGCGCTGATAAAACTCCGGCCCGCGCAGGTCGAGCGGCAGATCGAATTGACGGCGGGTGCCGGCAAAATATTCATCCAGTTGGCAGCAGACGCCGCGGAAGCGCTCCGGCTCTTCAATCCAGCGCACGTTTCCGGCGTCTGGCAGCCGGCTTCCATGCGGAGCGCCCCACTGGCCGTGCAAGGCGACCACAGCCAAGCCGCGCTCGCTCATGGCGAGATCGAGGTGGCCGAGCGGGGAGTCATAACCGGCGGTGAAGAAAAACTCGGATGGCTCGATGAATAGCATGGGATGGGGCAACGATAGCATGAAAGCCGCGCCCGTGGCTGTTTGCGGCATGCAAAAGCGCGGGCTTGTGGGCCCGCGCCTGTGTGTTTCGCCAGTTGCTGCGCGAACTACTGGGGTTGCGACATGGACGATGCCTGCTGATTGCTCTGCAGCGTGTCAACGCTGTTCTTCAGCAGTGTGACCTCGACGCGGCTGCCGTGTTCAGGCTTGGCGGTCTGGTCTCCCGAGGCCGACGCCACCGTGGCGTTGCCCAGGCCCAGCACAGAGATGCGATACACCGGGATCTGGTGCTCGATCACCAGGTAGCGAACCACCGAGTCGGCCAGGTTCTGCGAGTGCTGGATCGAAGCCGTGCCATGTCCGGGCGTAAAGCCCTGCACTTCCAACAGGTAGCCCTTCTGGTCCTTGGTGGAGTCGGCCAGCTGGTCGAGCGCGTCCTTGGCGCTCTTGCTCAGCACAGCGGCTCCCGGACGGAAGCGGATCTCGATCTGGCTGGCGCTCTGGTACTGATCGAGGTTGTCTACCACCTGCGAGACGGAGTGCAGCTGCGTGGTGGCCTGCTGGGCGCTCTGGTTGGCCGCCTGGGCGCGGTTGGTGGCATCTACGGCGTGCTGGTCGGCAAGACCGGCATGCGCGTCGGCGCGCTGGATTCCCGCCGTGGCGCGGGCGTCAACGTCTTTCAGCATCCGGGCATTGGCCGCCGTCAGATCATCCAACTCATTGGCGCGGTCCCGGATCGGGGCCAGCTGGCGCTGCACATACTTTTTGCGGGCAAATGGATTCAGGTGTCCCCAGAAACCTTCGTGGTTATCGGCCTTGAGCGGCTCCAGCTGCTGGTCCGGATTGGTGGCGGGCGAGTTGGAGTCGGCCGCCGTCTGTGTCTGTGCGGCAGGCGGCTGGCTGGTTGTACTTTGCTGCGCAAGCACCGGCAGGGTAAGCGTGGCGATCAGGGGCAGGGCGTACAGGTAACGACGTTTCATTATTAAATTCCTCCGGCGGGAAGTTGCCCGCTGTCCGGCGCATCCTGCAGATTGGGTGCACCGCCTCGCACTCTTCTAGTACAGTTCAAATGCCAAACTCAATAGTTGACATAACTGCTTTATTTTCAACGGAAATTTGAAATCGGTACGGGCTCCGCATGGGGTAGGAATGAACCCTGTATGTAGGAATTACCGGGCGGGCGGCCCAACCTGCAAGCCGGAGAGCTACCGCGCCGCGCTCCGCCTCGCAGCTTCTTGTGCAGATCAAGAATGTAGTTGTCGGTCATCCCGGCGATGTAGTCGCACAGGACGCGAGCCTTGCTCTGACTCACCATCTGCCGCTGGTAGCTTGCCGGGAGCGTAGAGGGGTGGTCCATCCAGTAGCGGAACAGGTCCTGGATGATCTTCTCCGCGTCCGCCTTTTGTGGCAGCAGCGATTCGCTGTGGTAGAGGTTCCGTGAGAGAAACTGCTTGGCCTGGGCGCGTTCGGCGTCGGTGGCGGGGCTGAATGCGGCAAGGCGCCCGGGATACAGGCGGATGTCCTCGACCGTGCGTGCTCCCGAGTCGCGCAGCCGGAGCCGGGTATGTTCGATCAGGTCGGTGACCAGATGGTTCAACATTCGCTTGAGCGCCTCGTTGAACTTGAGCTTGTCTCCCACGCCGCTGAACTCCCGCTCCACCTGGCGGAAGTAGCGGTCAAAAATTGCGACCTCGCGGCGAATCCCATCGAGCGGGAGCAGCTGCGCCTCATAGCCGTCGTCCAGGTCGGCGGTGTTGTAGGCGATCTCGTCGGTCAGGTCGATGAGCTGGGCTTCCAGCGGCGGCCGCCGGTCGAGCAGGTATTCGGCCAGCTCCGGATACTCGGCGGGCGAGTAGTCGTGCGAGTGTTTGATGATGCCTTCGCGGACCTCGAAGGTGAGATTCAATCCGGGATGCGAGGCGTAGCGCTGCTCGAAGTGTTCGACGATGCGCAGGGCGTGCAGATTGTGGTCGAAGCTCTCGCCGTGCTCGCGCATGGCCAGATTCAGGGCAAACTCGCCTGCGTGTCCGAAGGGAGGATGGCCGATGTCATGGACAAGTGCGAGGGTCTCGACCAGGCTTTCATTCAACTGCAGGGCGGCGGCAATGGTGCGCGAAATCTGCGCCACCTCAATGGTGTGAGTGAGCCGGGTGCGGAAGTGGTCGGAGATGCGCTGGGTGAAGACCTGGGTTTTGTTTTCCAGGCGGCGGAAGGCGCGGGCATGAATAATGCGGTCGCGGTCGCGCTGGAAATCGTCACGGTAGGGATGCGGCGCCTCGGGATAGCGGCGGCCGCGAGAGCACTCAACTCGCACAGCGTAGGAGGCCAGCATGGGGGAAGTGTAGCACTCCGGGCACCGCTGAAAAACAAAGGCCGCCGGACTGGGAGCCCCGGCGGCCTTAAATTCGTGTGCGCGCCAGTGTACTGCGCCACAAGTCAAGGGAAGGGAATGGGAAGAGTGTTTTGAAAGGGCATGGCTTCAGCCATGCCACACTGGAATCAGGCGTCTGGGGCCTTTAGGCCCTGAGGGACGGTTCCTCAGCGGCTGAAGCCGCAATTTTCCTGCCACCGCTACGGCACGACTGAAGTCGTGCCCTTTCAAAACTTGATACCAAAAGCGTCCATCTGTGTGACGCACTACCTGTGTGACGCACTACACCATCTTATTTCGGGCCGTTCTCCTGGCCCTTGGCGAGCTTGACCTTGGCCTCATCCAGTTTTTTCTGGACCTTGGCTACGTCGGTGGCGTCCACCTCGGCGGGGATGGTTCGCTTCCACTCCTGCAGTGAGCGCTCCCACTGGGCCACGGCAAGCTTCAGCCGGTTGGTCTTCTGATACATGTCGCCCAAATGCTCGTGCACCGTGGGATCGTTGTCGAGTCGGTCGGCGGCCTTGCGCAGCTCGGCTTCGGCCAGATCGTACTTGCCCATCTTGAAGTGAACCCAGCCCAGCGAGTCCAGGTAGGCTCCATTCTGCGGGTCCAGGGCAACCGCGCGGCGGATCAGCCCCAGCGCCTCTTCGAGCCGGGTGCCGCGGTCGGCCAGCATGTAGCCCAGGTAGTTGAGCGTGTTCGCGCTCTTGGGGTCCGAGGCCAGGACTTTGCGGAAGTAACTCTCGGCCTCGTTATATTTTTTCTGGCGCTCGTAGACCGAGCCGGCGATGAAGTTGACGTAGTCCTTCTCGTCCTGTTTGGTGGAAAGCTCCAACGCCTTGGCCAATGCCTTCTCCGCGTCAGGATAGCGGCGCAGGCGGCTGTTCATCTGCACCAGCGCGATCCAGACCTCGCGGTCGCTCGTTGGATCGCCCTTGAGCATGGCTTTGACGCGCGCCAATGCGGCGTCGCCCTGGCCGTTGTCTGCCTCCTGCCCGGCAAGGGTCATCTGCAATCCCGTGTCGGTGGGGAATTTCTCCACGGCTTCGCGCGCCGTGGCCGTGGCCGCGGGCCAGTCCTTGGCGTCGCGATAGCACTCGATGATCTGCTGATAGCCGCGGACCGCCGCATCGCTACCCAAGGCAACCATTTTGCGGAAGGTGTCCACCGCCAGCTGCGTCTTGTTCTCGTCGCGATAGACAATGCCGAGGCGCTCGAGGAAGATGGCGCGATTGTTGACCTCGGAGGTCGAGTAGCTTCCATCGGGCTTGTCCGTACGCGCCAGCAGCCCTTCCAAATGCCGCACCGCGTCGTCGAACTTGCCCATGGCATCTTCCACCACGGCGCGGTTGTACTCGATTTCCATCGAGTCCGGGGCAATGGCCTGGGCTTTGTTCAGCGTGTCCAGAGCCTTGTCGAACTGTCCGTCACGGCGGTAGATCTCCGCCATGTGCAGCAGCGTCTGGGCGTCCTGCGGGTCGGCGGCGGCAATCTTTTTGTATTGCTCCAGGGCGGCGTCGTTCTGATTGTCATTGAGCAGGTTCTCGGCCAGCCCGCGCACCGCGTCCAGATCGTCGCCGTCCAGATCCACCGCTTTGCGATAGGCCTCCACGGAGCGGGCGTAATCCTTTTTCTGCTCGTAGGTGTAGCCCAGCGCCGAATCAATGCGGGCCGTGCGGTCGGCTTCCGGCACCGCCTGCAGAATGTCCAGGGCGCGCCCCGAATCGCCTTCTTCGGTGTAGAGCAGCGCCAGGGTTGTGACTGCGTCTTCCGATGAGGGCTGCAACTTGACCGCGGTGCGGAACTCGGACTCGGCCTTGCCTGTTTCACCGCCCAGACGATAGAGACGGCCCAGCAGAAGGTGGTCCTCGATGCTCGACGGGTCCAGCCGCACGATCTGTTCATACTCCTCGGTGGCCAGGCGGATCACCGTTTCGGCTTCGCTCTGCGCGGCGCCCTGCAGATCGCCGATGGAGCGCAGGTAGATGCGTCCCAGCAGACGCCGTGCGTCCAGGTTGTCCGGGTCGCGGCTCACCACGTCCTCAGCCTCGGAAACGGCATTGCGGATGTCGCCGGTGCGGGCGTAGAGCTCGGCCAGAGCAGTGGCCAGGTAGTAGGAGTTCGGATCGGCCTTCAGCGCGGCTTTGTACTCGTCCACCGCTTTGGAGGCGTACTCGTCCCGGCCGCTGACAGATGCCAGATCCTCGTCCATGTGCCCAAGCTGAAAGTGGAAGTACGCATCGGCGCGGTCAGGCGTTTTGGAGGCGGCGGCAGCCTGTGCGGGAGCCGCTGCGGGCTGGGAATCCGCCGCTGCCGGTCCGGTCCGCGGAGGAGCGCTCGAAGGCTGTTGAGCAAAGGCAACAAGCGAAGCCCCGAATAGGGCAAGAACGAGCGAGCTGTGCGGAATTTTCATGTTCACCAGGCCAACGGTATTTGGATGCGCGATGGCACACCGCCGGAGCATTTTCTATTCTAGGCTATGCGGCCGCGCCGGGAGGCTGCGGCGGTCCGGGAAGTCAACTATTCTGCGTTCCCAGATTGCGAATCCCGGCAGCAGGCTCTGCTGCGAGTGCCTGGCGCGGCCCAAAGCGGATTTCCGCCGGCGTTCCGTCACTGATCTCTTATCCGTGGCCGGCCGGCTACTTTGCCAGCGCGACCGCCGGGCGAATCTCATGCAAGTCCACGTAGTTGGTCGGATACTTTCCCGTGTAACAGGAAGTACAGTAGTGCGACTCGCCCTCCGGCTCGCCACAGGAGGCGCGCAATCCTTCCAGCGAAAGATACGCCAGGGAATCGGCGCCGATGAACTCCCGCACCTCGTCCACCGACTTGCGCGCCGCGATCAAGTGCCGCCGCTCGGGCGTGTCCACGCCGTAGTAACAGGGCGAAGTGGTGGGCGGACAGGAGATCCGCATGTGCACCTCGCGCGCGCCTGCATCGCGCACCATGCGCACGATCTTCTGGCTGGTGGTGCCGCGCACAATCGAGTCGTCGATCAGAATCACCCGCTTGCCCACCAGCAGCTGCCGCACCGGATTCAGCTTGAGCCGCACTCCAAAGTCGCGCACCCGCTGTTCGGGTTCGATAAACGTGCGTCCCACGTAATGATTGCGCACCAGTCCGAACTGCAATGGGATGCCGCTCTCCCGCGCGTAGCCCAGGGCCGCGGTCAGTCCGCTGTCGGGCACTCCCACCACCAGGTCGGCTTCCACGGGAGCCTCGCGGGCCAGATGCCGGCCCATCTGTTCGCGGCTCTCCTGCACGCTCTTGCCGAATACCAGCGAGTCGGGCCGCGCAAAATAAACCTGCTCGAAGACGCATTGCGTTTGCGCCAGCGCCGGCGCATAGAAATGCGAGTGCACTCCCTCGGCGCCCACCACGACCAGCTCTCCGGGTTTCACGTCGCGCTCATACTCGGCGCCCAGCAGATCGAAGGCGCAGGTCTCGGAGGCAAACACAATGGAATCCGGCTGCCCGTCGATGCCTGGGATGCGTCCCATGGCCAGCGGACGGAAGCCGCGCGGATCGCGTGCCGCGAAAACATGGTCGCAGGTTGCCATTACAAAGGAGAATGCGCCTTCGATGCGGCGCAGCGCGTCGGCCATCGCGTCCGGCAGCGTAGTCTCATGCGATTGCGCGATCAGGTGCAGCACGATCTCGGTATCGCTGGAGGTCTGGAAGATGGAGCCCGCCAGTTCAAAGCGCTTGCGCAGCTCGGAGGCGTTCACCAGGTTGCCGTTGTGGGCAATCGCAACCTGTCCCTTGTTGCAGTCCACCTGGATGGGCTGCGCGTTCAGCAGCGCCGAGTCGCCCGCGGTGGAGTAGCGGGTGTGGCCGATTGCATGGCTGCCCGGCAGCTTCGCCAGCACCGCTTCGTTGAAGATATCCGCCACCAGCCCCATCGACTTGTACACGGTCATGCGGCGGCCATCGCTGGCGGCAATCCCGGCCGACTCCTGTCCCCGATGCTGCAGCGAGTGCAGCGCCAGGTAACACAGTTTGGCGGACTCAGGGTTGCCGTACACCGCAACGACCCCGCATTCTTCGTGAAGCTTGTCCGACTCGATCTCGATCATGATGGTTGCCGCCTTGTACTTCTCAACCCTGGTGCGATGAAGGCAATGGCACGGCCTGAGCCGTGCCGGATACCCTGTGAATATTCTTGCAACGATCGTGCCGCGCGTTCACTCTCTCGTACCGGTTCAGACTCGTGCGATCTCCGCCTCGGTTTGCAGAGCCTGTTCCAGCGCCTGCCGCCAGCTTTGCCGGAATGCGGCAGCTTCGCCCTCGATTACCAGAGCGCCGTCGATTCGAATGGCAAATTTTTCACGGGTCGTGGAGCCTATATGTTGCGCGTTCAATCCGTATTTTACCGCAATCTGCTCAATCGCTCCGATATTTGTGGCGTCACAGGTCAGCAAAACGCGGGAAGCGTCTTCGGCAAACAGCACGCACTCGGCCGGAAGCCCGGCGGAGATCAGGTCCAACTCCACGCCCAGCCCCTTGGGAAAGCACATTTTGGCCGCGGCTACGGCGATTCCGCCCTCGGCTACGTCGCGGGCCGATTCCACCAGTTTTTCCGCCGCCAGAGCCTGCAGCAGATCCTGCAGCGCTTTTTCGTCCTTCAAATCCAGCAGCGGCGGAGTTCCCCAGAGCTCGCCCAGCACGTGCACCGCATATTCGGACGAGCCAAATTCGGTCTGCTCCTCCGGGCTGTGCGCCTTTTGTCCCGGCGTCAGCAGCACAATCGCCCGGTCTGGACCGGCGGCGTTGGCTCCCACGGCCCGGGTCACGTCCGGCAGAATGCCCACGATGCCCAGCACCGGCGTGGGGTAAATTCCCTCGCCCAGCGTCTCGTTGTAGAAGCTCACATTGCCGCCCGTGATGGGAGTCTCCAGCGCCAGGCAAGCCTCGCTCAGGCCGTCGATGACCTGCGAAAACTGCGCCATGATGGGCGGCTTCTCCGGGTTGCCGAAGTTGAGGCAGTTGGTTGCCGCCACCGGTTGCGCTCCGGTGCAGGCCACCATGCGCGCCGCCCGCGCCACGTTGTGCGCCGCGCCCAGCTTCGGATCCAGATAGCACCAGCGCCCGTTTCCATAGAGCGCCATCGCCAGCCCGCGTTCCGTGCCTTTAATGCGGATCACGCCCGCCAGCGACCCTGGTCCCTGCATGGTGTTGGTCTGCACCATCGAGTCGTACTGCTCATACACCCAATGCTTGGAGCAGATGTTCGGGCTGGCCAGCAGCTTGTGAAACTCGCTGCTGAAATGCTGCTTGGCGCCCAGTTGCAGCGCCCCGGGCTTTTGCCGCGGCACCGGAGCCGTCCACTCGCCCACCGTGCGGTGGTAGAGCGGCGCATCGTCGGTGAGCGCCTGGTTGGGAATCTCCGCCACGGTGACTCCGTGGTGCAGCACGCGCATGGTGTTTTCGCCGATCACCCGGCCCACCGTCACCGCGTCCAGTCCCCACTTGCGGAAGACCTTGAACACTTCCTCTTCGCGGCCGCGTTCGGCCACCAGCAGCATGCGCTCCTGCGATTCGCTGAGCATGATTTCGTAGCTGCTCATGCCGGTCTCGCGCTGCGGTACCAGATCCAGTTCGATCTCCAAGCCCACGCCGCCGCGCCCGCCCAGTTCGCAGGTCGAGCAGGTCAGCCCCGCGGCGCCCATGTCCTGAATGCCGACGATAGCGCCCGTCTGCATCGCTTCCAGGCAGGCTTCCAGCAGCAGCTTTTCCAGGAAGGGATCGCCCACCTGCACATTCGGACGCTTGGCCTCGCTGCCTTCGCTGAACTCCTCGCTGGCCATCGTCGCGCCGTGGATTCCGTCCTTGCCGGTTTTGGAGCCCACGTAGATCACCGGATTCCCCGCGCCGGAGGCCGAGGCGTAAAAGATCTCGTTCTTCTTTACCAGTCCCAGCGCAAAGGCGTTCACCAGCGGATTTCCCGCATAGCAGCTCTCAAAGCGCGTTTCGCCGCCGAGGTTGGGGACGCCAAAGCAGTTGCCGTAGCTGGCCACGCCGCCCACCACTCCGTCCACCACGGCGTGGTTCTTGTGCAGTGCTGTGCGGCTGATCTCCGGTTCGTGCTCTTTTGTAATCGGCCCGAAGCGCAGCGAGTCCATGACCGCCACCGGACGCGCGCCCATGGTGAAAATATCGCGCAGAATACCGCCGACGCCGGTGGTCGCTCCCTGGAACGGCTCGATGTAGGAAGGATGGTTGTGCGATTCGATCTTGAAGGCGCAGGCCCATTCGCCGCCAATGTCGATGATGCCGGCGTTCTCGCCCGGCCCCTGCATCACCAGCTTGCTCTGGGTGGGTAGCCGCTTCAAATGCACCCGCGACGATTTGTAGGAGCAGTGCTCGCTCCACATCACAGAGAAGATGCCCAGCTCGGTCAGCGTCGGCACGCGGCCCAGCCACTTCAGAATGCGTTCGTATTCCTCCGGGGAAAGTCCGTGAGAGCGGATGACTTCCGGCGTGATGTTCGGCTGTTTTTCAGGGGTGGTCATAGACAGAACTTATATTTTCGCACGCGCGGCGGTTTGCGCGAAAGCCGGAGTCGATCTCCCCTGACGGGTGCCCCATCTTTGCCGCCGCTTTTGCGGCTAAGGTGGGAGAGCAGGAAGCTCCCAATCGCAACCGCTTTGAAGCGAAAGCGCTCTGAGATACGAGATACGATTGGCTGGAGCGGTTTATGCGAAACCCGAAGCCCAAAAGGTCGAAGCCCAATAAAACTTCCATCGAAGACGAAGCGGAGCGTGCGCGCCGGGTTCAAGGGTAGTTCCCCAAAAGATGTACTAACTGGCGGAAATGCCTCTGGGAAGGCATCACATATTTGAGCGGTGCTGGGATTCCTCGCGAGGCTCGGAATGACAACTTAGGAGCAACAGCGAAAACAAGAGCAACAGCGACGACGCCGGGGCCGGTCAAATCTGAGTCCGCCGACCGCAATTACTGCACCTTGACCGGCACCATCGCGCGCTCGGCCTTCCCATCCACCCAGCGCACACACGGAATCTCCACCACCAGCACGTGACCGAGCAGGTTCGGCCGCATCCGAAACGCGCCATTTTCAAAGCAGAACTGCACCCGGCTTCCGTTGAGTACCTGCGGCAATTCCACCGGACTCTCCGGATTGGCACAGAAATAGAGCGATGCCAGATCGCAGAACTGCAGCACCGTGATGAGCGCCTCGATCTCCTCCACCGGCAGCCCTGCCTGCGGCAGCAGGCGCTCCACCCGTGCCGCCTCGCGCAACAGAAACTCCTCTACCCGTGCGCGCTGCTCCGGCGTTCCCTTGCCGCTATCCAGGTACGGATGCGTGAGCCGTGCGAAGTGCGCGCTCACGATCAACCCGCCCAGCGGCCCGGCGCTCTGCGCCGCCTGGATCGAACCCATCCACGCGGGCAAAAAGGTCTCCGGCTCGGTGTTGGCAAATGACAACGCCACGCCGGACTCCAGCTTGGACGGCGCACGCGGCGCGGTCACATCCCCGTCGTAGGGCATCCATCCCATATCATGCAGTGCAATCGCACGCACCACCGCTTCATCAAGCCGCGGCACCTTGCGCGAATCGAAGGCTGCTGCCAGCTCGGCAGAGATGTGCGCGTGATCCGGCTGGGTCACATACCAGTCGCTCACCACGGCTGTCTGCTGAACCTCGGCAATCGCGTCAAACGCCGGACGCAGCACTCCACGGCTCTCCTGCGCGGCGAGTTGGTTGCGGAATATCACCGAGGCCTCGGTGCGCGCACGCGTACGCCGGCGGCCCGCGCCGGTCCGGTGGAGGATGGCGGTTTTCGGGTCCCTTGCAGCAGGTCGCGCAGAATGGCCGCGTGGCTGCGTTCGGGCTCCCCGGCCAGGGTCAACAGTGTCATGGACGATTCGCTGGCGGCCAACTCGTGCAGCATGCCCAGCGCCGCAGCGGCTTCTTCGGTGCACAGCTCGGCCAGGTAGCGGCGGCGGAAGAGCGGCCACTGCCGCGGGCGCTCGTCGAACCAGCGCCGCAGCAGATCGCTGGGCGCCAGTGCCGCCAGCCAGGCGCGCAGCTCCAGCGATTCGCTCCGGATTCCGCCCGGCTTCCGGCGCTCCACCAGCACGCGCGCCCCGTCCTCGGGCGAGGCCGCCACACGGGCGTTTTTGACCAGAATGGCCATTGCGATAAGATGGTACCCGATTCCGACCATGCCAGCTCACTCGCGCTCGAAATTCCTTCTCACTCGCGGCCCTGCCCGGCGCCGGCGGCCGGCAGCGCAGCGTTACCCGACCGTCCTCGCGCTGCTCTGCGCCCTGGCACTGCTTGCCATTGCCGGCTGCAACGCTGAACCCCGAAAGACCGACGCCGAACTGGGACTCGATCCGACCCAAGCCATCGGACGCCACGTCTTTGACGCCAATTGCGCCCGCTGCCACGAGCCCTATTCCTCCCACGGACTGCACGGCCCCAGCCTGCGCAATCTATACAAAAAACAGTACTTGCCCAGCGGGCAGCCGGCCAACGACGACCGCATCAGCGAGGTGATTATGCGCGGGCGCGCCAAGATGCCCTCATTCAGCGGAACGATCACTGACTCCCAGCTCAACGATCTGCTCGCCTACCTCAAGACGCTCTGAACCATCCCGCCAGCCAGCGGTGGAAGCCGGCCGCCGGGCAGAGAATTGGAGTCCGCGCCCTCCGCTCCGGCATCGTACACTAGAGGCGGTTTTATAAATGGATTGAGGCGGCGGAAGGCTTTTCCCTCGGCGGCTAAAGCCGCACGAACTTAACCTCTGCGGCACGACTGAAGTCGTGCCCTTTCAAAGCGTATAGACACTCAGACAAAGCGATGGCAACCTCCGAGCTCATTCAGATCCAGACCGCCTCCGCCAAGCCCGCACCCAAGCCCAGCTGGCTGCGCGCCAAGGCTCCCGTGGGCGAGGAATATCACCAGCTCAAGAAGCTGGCACGCGGACTCAACCTGCACACCGTTTGCGAGTCGGCGCAGTGTCCCAACATCGGCGAGTGCTGGAACCATCGCACTGCGACCTTCATGCTGCTGGGCAACCTCTGCACCCGGCGCTGTGGCTTCTGCGCCGTACCCAAAGGGCGTCCCGAACCGATCGACTTCGACGAGCCGCGCCGCGTGGCGGAGGCGGTTGCCCGGCTGGGACTGAAGTTCGCCGTTGTCACCAGCGTCAATCGCGATGACGACAACCTCGGCGGCGCCAGGATCTTTGCCGAAACCATCCGCGAAATCCGCCGCCTCCAGCCGGACTGCTCGGTCGAGGTGCTCATCCCCGACTTCCAGGGCCACCAGGATTGCCTGGAGGTTGTTCTCGACGCGAAGCCGAACATCCTGAATCACAACACCGAGACCGTGCCGCGCCTGTACCGCGTGGCGCGCAGCGGCGCCCGCTATGAGCGCACCCTCAACCTGCTCTCTTCGGCCAAGAAGATTTCGCCCACCACCATCACCAAGACCGGAATTATGGTCGGCCTCGGCGAAGACATGGACGAGCTTTTGCAGGTCTGCCGCGACCTCGCCGAACGCAAGGTGGACATTCTCACCATCGGCCAGTACCTTGCGCCTTCGCGCAATCACCTGCCTGTCAAGCGCCTCTACCCGCCCGAGGAGTTCGCCTTCCTCAAACAGGAGGCCGATAAGATGGGGTTCCAGCACGTGGAGTCCGGCCCCCTGGTGCGGTCCAGCTATCACGCCCACGAGCAGGCGGAGAGCGCCGTGACTCCACGGCTCTAAGATTTTTTCGCGCACGGAAAAGGCCCGCAGTGTTTTGCGGGCCTCACTCGTTTCTTAATCTGCTCCGTCCCCGCGTCGCGCTAGAAGATTTTCAACCTGATGACGAGATACTTCTTCGGGTTGGCGCGGACGGCGGATATCAGGTCGCGGCTCTCGATCATTAAATGGTCCACGTCGTTGTAGAGCGCGGGGTCTTTCAGCAGCTTGCCCGCCGACCCCTTTCCCTCCTGCAGGTCCGCCGAGATGGTGGAAAGATTGGTCACCAGCGAATCCAGCTTTTTGGCAAACTCCTGGTCCTTGGCAAACTTGCCCAGCGCGCCGTCGCCGTGGTTGATCCCGTCGATCAGCGCATTGGTCTTGGCCAGGGTCTGGTTGGCGTTGTCGTAAAGCGCAGGATCGTGCAGCAGCTTGCTGATGGTTCCGTGGCCGTTGTTGATGGCGTCGGCCGCCGTGTTCATTTTGTCGAGGGTTGTGTTGGCCCGGTTGAACAGCGAGTCGTCGGTCAGCAGCTTGCCCAGGCTGCCGCGGCCGCTGCTGACGTCGGTCAGAATCCCATTGACCTGTTTCACCGAGCTGTTCAGGTTGTCGTAGAGCTGCTTGTCATAGATGAGCTTTCCCACCGAGCCCTTCTGGTCCTCCACCGCGCTCACGATGTTATTCAGGCGGCCGACCAGAATGTTGACGTTTTTCAACGTGGACTGCGAGCTGCGCACTACGTCCTGGATGTCGGGCACCTCCTGGGATGGCAACTCGGCGCCATTGGAAACCTCGCCCCCTTTGGCCTGCGTCGAATCGATATCGATAAAGGTCTCGCCCAGCACGCCTGCCGTGGAAAGCAGGACCTGCGAATCGGTGTGCAGGAACGGCCGGAACTTGGCGTTCACCTTCATCTCGATCTGGACCGGGGTGCTCGCGCCGCTGGCATCGTGATGGTCCACGATGCGAATTTTCTCCACGTTCCCGATATCAACGTTCTGCAGCCGCACCGGCGCGCCGTTGCGCAACCCGCTGGCATTATCCGCGTAGCTGTAAAGCCGCAACGTCGGTGTGAACAGGCCCGTCGTGCCGCTCATCAAAAAGATGAGGAACGCCAGCACCACTGCGGCGAAAACCACAGTGAGCCCCACCCGAAGCTGAGCCCAGTGAAGTTGCTTTTGACTAGGCACGGTTTCTCCAATCGAAGCTGACTCGAATCATAACAAACCCGCTCTGCATTTCGCCCGCCAAAAGCGGCCCACGTTCTTCACTCGGCCTCCAGCACTACCTGCGCCATCGCCAGGCTCCGGATGTGGGTGATCGACACCAGCGCCCGTGTCACGCCCAGTCCGGCCGCAATCCTGCCCGCCGCACCGTGGAAGAGGATGACCGGCTGTCCGCTGGCCGCCCTCGTCACTTCGAAATCGCGCCAGCCCACCCCGCGGCTCCATCCCGTGCCGATGGCTTTCATGGCCGCTTCCTTGGCGGCAAAGCGTCCGGCAAAGCGCTCCATGCGATTTGGCTTGGATTCGCAGTATCTGCGCTCGGCCTCCGTATAGATGCGATTCAGCAGCCGTTCGCCGTGCCGGCGAATCGCCAATTCCATCCGATCTACTTCGCAAAGATCCACGCCGATGCCCGCAATCATGCCACCAGCCTACACGAACTCACAGTTTCCGTGCCCATCCTTAGCCTCAGCGGGCTTATCCAACCTCCACCAGCCCATAACGCCGGTTCCAGTGCGTCCGCAGATACTGCACCGCCGCTCGCTTCTCCTCCGGAGTTGCCTCGGCGTTGTTGGCTTCCAGCAACCCGCGCGCCTCGGCTTTGGCCAGCTCCAGCAGTTTGCGGTCGCGGACCAGGTTGGCCACCCGCAGGCTCGGCATCCCGGCCTGCTTGGTGCCGAAAAATTCGCCGGGGCCGCGCAGCTCAAGGTCCTTCTCCGCAATCTCAAAGCCGTCGCAGGTGGCGGCCATCGTCTCCAGCCGCTGCTGCGCCTCTTCGCTGATCTTGCCCCCGGTCATCAGCACGCAATAGGACTTGGCGCTGCCTCGGCCGATGCGTCCGCGCAGCTGGTGCAGCTGCGACAGCCCGAAGCGCTCGGCATGTTCCACCACCATCAGGGTTGCGTTGGCAACGTCCACGCCCACTTCGATCACCGTGGTCGCCACCAGCAGTTGCAACTCGCCGCCCTTGAAGCGGCGCATGATTTCGTCTTTCTCCTCGGCGCTCATCCGCCCGTGCAGCAACCCCACCTTCAACTCGGGGAACACCTTCCGGCGCAGCTCGTCGTACATCTTAATGGCGGCCTTCAGGCCGGTATCTTTTTCGCTCTCCTCAATCACCGGATAGACCACGTAGGCCTGTTGCCCGGCCATCACGGTCTTGCGCACAAACTCCCAAACCTCCCCGGCGCGGTCGTCTGCCAGCACCCGTGTGCTCACCGGGGTGCGTCCCGGCGGCAACTCGTCGATCACGCTCACCTCCAGGTCGCCGTACAGGGTCATGGCCAGGGTGCGCGGAATGGGAGTTGCGGTCATCACCAGCACGTCGGGCTGCACCTCGCTGTTCTTGCGCATCAATTTCATTCGTTGCATCACCCCAAAGCGGTGCTGCTCGTCCACGATCACCAGTCCCAGCCTCTCGAACTCCACCTTGTCTTCCAGCAGCGCGTGGGTGCCGATCACCATCTGTGCGTGGCCGCGCGCCACGTGGCTGCGGATGGCCTGCTTGCGTCCGGCTTCGAGCGATCCGGTCAGCAACACAATCCGGTAGCCCGAGGGCTCCAGAATCCGGCGGGCGGAAAAATAGTGCTGGGTCGCCAGGATCTCGGTCGGCGCCATCATCGCCACCTGGTAGCCGTTTTCCATCGCCACCGTGGCGGCTTCAAAGGCCACGATCGTCTTGCCCGAACCCACGTCGCCCTGCAACAGGCGGCGCATGGGCGAAGCCTGCGCCATATCGGCCGCGATCTCCTTCATCACCTGCTTCTGCGCACGGGTGGGATGAAACGGCAGCATCTTTTTCAGCGCCGCCCGTACCGCCTCGTTCATTTCGAAGCCGATGCCCGGCTCCAGCCTTGCCTTGCGGCGCTTTAACTCCAGGCCCAGCTCCAGGAAGAACAGCTCCTCGAAGATCAGCCGTTGATGCGCCGGGGTACGCGATGCCAGCAGGTCAGGGAAGCTTTCTCCCGCCTCCGGCCAGTGCACGCGCCAGAAGGCTTCGCCGCGCGGGATCAGCCCCATCCGCCCGCGAATCGCCGCCGGAATCGCGTCGAAGATTTCATCCGGCATCTGCTCCAGCGCCGTCCGGATGGAGCGCCGGAACCAGCGCGCGTTCAGCTTTCCCGTCGCCTCGTAGATGGGCACGATTCGTCCGGTTTCCAGCGACTCGAAGTGCTTCTGCTCCTCGCTGTCCGCCGCCGCTTCGCCGTCTGCGGCCGGTTCGTGCAGAATCTCGAACTGCGGCTGCAGCATCTGCAGCCCGCCGCGCCCGAAGCTGGAAAACTCAACCTTTCCGTAGAGCGCCACCAGCGCGCCCGGCTTGAACTTTCCTTCCAGATAGCCGCCGCGAAACCACAGGCACTTCAGTTTGCTGCGTCCCTGCCCCGCCGTCATTTCAAAGATCGGCATGCGCCGCGTCTTGAACAGGCCGCTGCTGCGCACCTCGGCGATCACCGAAGCCATCTCGCCCGGCTGCAGCTGTTCAATGCTGCGCGGGTTGATGCGGTCTTCGTAGCGGAACGGCAGATGATAGAGCAGGTCTTCGAGGGTGCGTATCCCCTTGCCGGCCAGCGTCTCGGCCAAGCGCGGGCCAATGCCCTTCAAGAACTGAACGTCTGTATCGAGCTCCGGCATGCCTCGCCATGGTATCGCATGCCGCGCGTCAGGAACCTGGAGGTGGTCTCATATATCGGTTTTGAAAGGGCACGACTTGTTTCGAACGGGCATGACTTGTTTTGAAAGGGCACGACTTCAGTCGTGCCGCAAGAAAGGCTCTTACCACGCGGCTTTAGCCGCTGAGGGAAAAGCCGCTCAGGTGCCTCAAGCCATTTATGAGACCGCTCCCAGCGCCGCGTTAGATTACCCGGCTCCCTCAGCATCCTGCTGCCAACTTTTCCGCTCTCCGTGTGCTCCAAATAAATGCCATGAACCTGTCGGAGAACTTCTGGAGATCGCTGGCGGCGGTGTTGATCGGCAATGCGCTCTACTTTGCCTGCTCCGGCTTTCTGCCGTCCCCCGCCCGCCACAACACCGCCGGACTCGACTTGGGATTGGCCGTGGACTTCTGGTTCTGCCTGGTTGTTTTGGGCTTGCTGAAACTCCGCAGCCAGCGCAAAAAGACGTTTCGCCCGCCGCGTTGATGTACTATTGGCTCTGGGCTCCGCCGACTTCGTTGTCCCCTAGGACTTACGCATGCAACGGGTTGCAATTCTTTACGACGCCAGCCAGGCGGTGCTGTCCACCTTCGATCTCGACGAAGTCCTGAACCAGGTTCTGGAGATCGTTCGCGATTATTTCCACCTGCAAAACGGCAGCATTATGCTGCTCGATGAATCCACCCAGCAACTGTCGGTTCGCGCCCATTTCGGCGACTGCGTGCTGCCCAGCGACGTTCTGGTGCCCTTTGGCCAGGGCATCGCCGGCACCGCCGCCAAGGCCCGCCGCCCCATCTATTCCGCGGATGTGACCACCGACCCGCGCTACCTCGGTAAGAGCGGCAGCACCCGCTCCGAGCTGGCCATTCCCCTCATGGTGCGCGATGAAGTGGTCGGCGTGCTCGACTGCCAGAGCGACCGTCCCGACTTTTTCGACAACGAAACCGTGGACCTGCTCACCCTGTTCGCCACCCAGGCGTCCATCGGATTGCAGAATGCCAAGCTCTACTCCATGCTGCAGCGCCGTGCCGCGCAACTGGAGGCCATCAACGCCATCGCCAAGCGGACCACCGTCGAAGTCGACCTCAAGGAGCTGCTCGACCGCCTTTGCACCCAGCTTCCCCACTCTTTTCCCGTCGATGATGTTTCCATCTTCCTGCGCGACGAGGACGGCTACCTCATCCTGCGCGCCCAGCAGGGAGAGATTCCCAAGGCTCTCAAGACGGGCGACGTAATGCCGGAGGGCTACGCCTTTACCACCGAAGGGGACGGCCGCGAAGAGGTCAGCCTTCCGCTGGTCTCCTTTGGGGAAAATCTCGGCCTTCTGGTCTGCGTGACCGCCCAGGGCAAAGCGTTCCAGCCCAATGACATTCAGGCTCTGGAATCGGTTGCCGACATCCTGGCCACCGCCACCCAGAACGCCCGCTACGTCGATCGGGTGCGTCAGCTGGCCTACCGCGACGGACTGACCGGCGTCTTCAATCGCCGTTATTTCGACTCCCGCCTGGTGGAAGAGATTACCCGCGCCGCCCGCTATGGAGGCGGCGTCAGCGTCCTGATGATCGATCTGGACCACTTCAAGAAGATCAACGACGACTTCGGGCACATGATCGGCGACGATGTTCTGCGCTCGGTTTCCACCATCTTCAACCGCCATCTGCGCAAGGTCGATGTGGTTTGCCGCTACGGAGGCGAGGAGTTCGCCGTGGTTCTCCCCGCCACCCAGGGAGGCAGTGCCGCCGCGGTGGCCAACAAACTTCGCCTCGCCGTCGCCAACGGCCAGTATGCCGGAGTGTCTTTGCCGGTGACCATCAGCATCGGCGTGGCCGAGTTCCCCGCCAACGGCATTACCCGCGATGACATCGTGCACTCGGCCGACATGGCCCTCTACCAGGCCAAGGAAAACGGCCGCAACAAGGTCTGCCTCGCCCCGTCCTGTGCCGGCAGCGAGCCGCAGCCGGTCCCCCGCGCTTGACGCCGCCCGGACGCCATACTATTATTATCGTTAGAGTTACTAGCCGGTTGAACCGTTCCGCTTCCCGCCGACTGATTCCGCATTTATCATGAAGAACAAGATGTCTCTCCGCTCCTACCTGCGATTCCACACCGCCTTACAGCTTTCTCTTGCCCTGGAAAGCGCCGAGGAAACTCTCATCGGCGGACAGGCCGTGCTGGAAGGTGTCATGATGCGCTCCCCGCACGCCTGGGGCATCGCCATCCGCAAGCCGGACGGAGAACTCGCGATTCACTCCGAGCCGCTCGACCGGCCAAGCCAGAAGAGCCCCTGGAAGGGCTGGCCCATCATCCGCGGCATCGTCACCCTCGGCACGGCCATGACGCTCGGCTTCAAGGCCCTGCGCTACTCGGCCGATGTCGCCATGGAAGACGAAAAGACCGCCAGCGGAGAAAAGCTGGAGATGAACGGATGGGTGGCGGGGTTCAACATCGCGCTCTCGCTCGGCTTCTTCATCTTCATGTACAAGTTCCTGCCCTTTGCGGCGGCCCGTTCGCTGCGCCACTGGGCTCATCAGACCTCCAACTCCGCGCTGTTTGCCCTGGTGGAAGGCATCATCCGCCTGGCCATCTTTATCAGCTTCATGTGGCTCACCTCGCGCTGGAGCGATATTCGCCGCGTCTACCAGTACCACGGCGCCGAGCACAAAACCGTCTTCGCCTTCGAAGGCGGCGATCCGCTCACGGCCGCCAACGTGCAGCGCTATTCCACGTATCATCCGCGCTGCGGCACCAGCTTCCTGATGACCGTCATGATCATCTCCATCGGCGTTTACGCGCTGGTTCCGGTGCATGGATTCTGGATGGGCTTTGCCTCGCGCATCGTCCTGCTGCCGCTGATCGCCGGCGGCTCCTACGAAATCATCCGCTATGCCGCCCGCAAGCGCTCCTCGCTGTTTGCCATGATGACCGCTCCCGGTCTCTGGCTGCAGCGCATCACCACCCAGCCGCCCGACGATACCCAGGTCGAGTGCGCCATCGTAGCCCTCAACCACGCCATGGAACTCGAGCAGCGGCAGGGCGGAGAGCTGGTCATCGCATGATCGTTCGAGCCGCGCAATCGCTGATTCCCCCACAGCTGCACCTCTAGCGGCGCCTGCCGCGCTCTGCCCGCTTGCTCCATCGAATTCATTTTTCCCGGCTGCGGCGTGTTTGCCCCGCGCGGCCTGAAAGTTCAGGAACCTCATGTTCGACCGCCTAGCTCAAATCGAAGCCCGCTGGAAAGAACTCAACGAAGCCCTCTCGGCTCCCGAAATCGTCAACGATTCTGCCAACTATCAGAAGACCGCCAAGGCCCAGGGCGAGCTCGTCCCCATCGTGGAAAAATATCAGGAGTTCAAGAAGCTGCAGGCCGGCATCACCGACTCTCGCGCCATGCTCGAGGCCGAAACCGATCCCGAGATGCGCGCCTATGCCGAAGAGGAGCTGCACACCCTCGAGCAGCAGCTCGCCGCCGTGGATGCCGAGCTCAAGGTTCTGCTGCTGCCCAAAGATCCCAACGACGAAAAGAACGTCGTTCTGGAAATCCGCGCCGGCACCGGAGGCGATGAAGCCACTCTGTTCGCCGCAGAGGTCTTCCGCATGTACATGCGCTACGCCGAGTCGCGCCACTGGAAGGTCGAAGTGCTCTCCAGCTCGGAATCCTCCGTGGGCGGCCTCAAGGAAGTCATCGCCATCATCGAAGGCCAGCGCGTCTATTCGCAGCTCAAGTATGAGAGCGGCGTGCACCGCGTGCAGCGCGTGCCCGACACCGAAACCCAGGGTCGCGTCCACACCTCGGCCATTACCGTCGCCGTCCTGCCGGAAGCCGAAGACGTGGACATCAAGATCGAAGCCAAAGACATCCGCATCGACACCTTCTGCTCCTCCGGACCCGGCGGCCAGTCGGTCAACACCACTTACTCAGCCGTGCGCATTACCCACCTGCCCACCATGACCGTGGTCAGCTGCCAGGACGAGAAATCGCAGATCAAGAATCGCGAGAAGGGAATGCGCGTCCTGCGCTCGCGTCTCTACGAGCTCGAGCAGGCCAAGCAGCAGGAAGCGCTCGCCAAGGAGCGCCGCTCCCAGGTCGGCAGCGGCGACCGCAGCGAAAAGATCCGCACCTACAACTTCCCCCAGAACCGCGTCAGCGACCACCGCATCGGACTCACCGTCCACCAGCTCGATCAGGTGATGGAAGGCAAGCTCCAGCCCTTCGTCGATGCGCTCATCACCCACTTCCAGTCCGAAAAACTCAAGGGCGACTCGGCCGGGGCGTAAGCGTCGTATTTCGATAATGCATGACGGTGCCCCACATCTGCCGCAGTCAGCAGATGTGGGTCTTTTGACGTTGATTTCGACTTTGATTTTCCCGTCTGACAGCTCCAGGAATTTGGACGGGTGGCCGGGTGCCCACCTTCGTCGTCGTTTTTGCGGCTAAGATGGGAGAGCAGAATGCCAAAAGTCCATTGCCGCACGGACTCCTTACCACATCGATTCCCCCTCCCTTGCCGCCACCAGTCTGCTGATCCCACATTCGCCACAAGAGGGCGAATATGGGCCTCCCGAGTGTATCCGCCGCAAGCAAAGGGCGGCCTCGACATCCGCTGCAATCGTTCTTCCCGCCGTACAATACTTTTGTGCAACTCCGCCAGGCGCTCCACTCGGCCATCGCCCAACTCGAAGCCGCTGGACTCGACGAGTCAGCGCCTGCATGCCGAGGTGCTGGTCTTTCATGTCCTCCACTGCGACCGCGCCCACCTCTTCGCCCACCCCGAGCGCGAACTGACCTCCGCCGAGCTTTCGCAATACGAGCAACTCATCGCCCGCCGCGCCGCGGGTGAGCCTCTGCAGTACCTCACCGGGCATCAGGAGTTCTGGAAGGCCGACTTCCTGGTCACGCCCGCCGTGCTCATTCCGCGCCCGGAGACCGAGCACCTCATCGAGGAGGTGTTGGCTCTCATCCGGCCAGGCGCCCGGTCGGGTAACGCTGCGCTGCCGGTCGCGGACGCTCGGCGCCTCAAGCTCATCGACGTAGGCACCGGCTCGGGAGCCATCGCCATCACGCTCGCGCGCGAGCTTCCGGAAGCCGAAGTCCACGCCGTCGATCTCTCGCCCGATGCGTTAGAGATCGCTCGCCTCAACGCCGAGCGCCTCATCCCGGAAAACCTGGGTGCCCGCGTGCACTTTGCGCAGAGCGACGTGCTCGCTTCGATTGTCCGCGATGCCAGCTTCGATTTCGTCGTCTCCAACCCGCCCTACGTGGGATACAACGAAGCCGACAAGGTGCAGGAGGTGGTCAAGCACTACGAGCCGCCGATGGCGGTTTTTGCCGGAGACGATGGTCTCGATGTCATCCGCCGCCTCATCCCGCAGTCGTGGGACGCTTTGCGTCCCGGCGGCTGGCTGCTCATCGAGATCGGCTACACCCAGTCGGAGGCGGTGCGGGCGCTGCTCGCAGGCTGGCACAGCGTTCACACGGTCGCCGACCTGGCTGGAATCCCCCGCGTCATCGCCGCCCGCAAGCCGGTATAGCTTCAGGCGCCGTGTCCGAGGCGGGATCGCCCATGGGCCGCGCCCGGCCTCCATGGCTGTTTTTACTTGGGCGATGGTAGGATGAATGGAAGCTGGGTCAGAATCTTGAGCGATGCCTCTGTTTAAAGAAGAGGCCGGACAGGATGCTGAAAAAGAGTGAAAAGTACAGGAGAGACTCCATGAAGAAAATGTTTGCGCTTGCAATTGTTGCCACCATGGCAATGCCTCTTTTTGCTGCCGACGGAGCTGCAACCTTTAAGGCGAAATGCGCCGCTTGCCACGGAGCCGATGGCTCCAAAACCATTCCCGCCATGGGCGTACCGGCAATCAATACCTCCGCTGTCAAGGCCAAGGGCGTAGCCGGGCTGACCACGGTGGTTGCCAAGGGCGTGGGCAAGATGCCGGCGTTCGCGGGCAAACTGAGCGATGACGAAATTAACTCTGTCGTAAAATTCGTACTCACCCTGAAGTAAACGCGATTTTTGTAAACCTTTGCGCGGGGCCGCCCCGCGTGTTCTACGGTTCATCTTCGCCGGCGCTTTGCGGCCCTTGACTGCAGGCGCCGGCGGATGCGCTCCCAGCCCATATTCGGACTTGCTTGTCTGCTGCCTGAAGCTGTCGTAGGCTACTGCATAAGCATGCTGCCGGGACCATTCGGAGGAGGGTAAAAAAGACGATGGCGGATCAGATTGTGAAAGACAAAACAGGCCAGGAACTGGGGAGAATCCGGGAACTGGAATTCGGAAAACTGGAAGCCTATGACCGGTTAGGGACGGCACTGGCCACCTACGACCCAGCCAAGGATAAAACCTACGATCGCCTGGGACTGGAGATCGGCGTTGGCAATCAGCTGACCTGGGTAATCTCCCAATCTCCGCAAATCTAAGCCTATTCCAGGGCCTTCCATCCCGGGGCTTACAATACTTCGTTGCACTGCGCGCTGCCGGTCCTGGCTCTGCTGGACGTTGAAGAGCTGGACGTTGAACGGCTGAACGTTGAACGGCTGAACCAGGGCAATTCCCTGCGCGCGGACCAGTCAGGAAGACCTATGGCGTCCATGACGACGATTGAACATCTAGGCGAGTTCGAGGGCCAGGATGTGACCCTGCGCGGCTGGCTCTACAATCTGCGCGAGAGCGGCAAGCTGCTGTTCCCCATCTTTCGCGACGGCAGCGGCGTGGTGCAGGGCGTGATGGCCAAAAACGCCGTGCCGGCCGAGATCTTCGAGACGGTCAAGGGGCTCACGCAGGAGTCCAGCGTCATCGTCCACGGCAAGGTGCGGGCCGACAAGCGCGCGCCCGGCGGCTATGAGCTGGATCTGGCGTCGGTCGAAGTGGTGCAGCGGGTGCCCGACGAGACGCCCTACCCGATCTCGCTCAAAGACCACGGCGTCGAGTTCCTGATGGAGCACCGCCATCTGTGGCTGCGCTCGACGCGGCAGGTGGCCATTCTGCGCATCCGCTCGGAGATCGAGCGGGCCATGCACGACTTTTTCTACGAGCGCGGCTTTACCCGCACCGATCCGCCGATTCTCACCCCGGCAGCCTGCGAGGGCACCAGCACGCTGTTTCCGGTGGACTACTTCGACGAGCAGGCCTATCTGACGCAGTCGGGCCAGCTCTACATGGAAGCGGCGGCCATGGCGCTGGGCAAGGTCTACAGCTTCGGGCCCACCTTCCGGGCGGAAAAATCCAAGACCCGGCGGCACCTCACCGAGTTCTGGATGATCGAGCCGGAGGTGGCCTACGCCACTCTCGATGACATCATGACCCTGGCCGAAGAGTTCATCGCCTTCATCGTTGGCCGGGTGCTGGAGACGCGTCGGCCCGAGCTGGGCGTAATCGGCCGCGACCTCGCTCCGCTGGAAAACATCCAGACGCCGTTTCCGCGCCTCTCCTACGACGACGCGGTAAAACTGCTGGACGAAGGCTTTGCCGCCGGTGCGCTGGAGACGAAGTTCGAGTATGGCAACGACTTTGGCTCGCCCGACGAAACCTACATTTCATCCCGCTTTGACCGTCCGGTAATGATTCACCGCTATCCGGCGGCAGTGAAGGCCTTTTACATGGAGCCCGACCCGGAGGACCCGACCAAGGCTCTGTGCGTGGACGTGCTGGCCCCGGAGGGTTATGGCGAGGTGATCGGCGGCTCGCAGCGTATGGGGTCCTACGAGCGGCTGCTGCAGCGCATTCAGCAGCACGGGCTGCCGGAGGAGGCGTTCCAGTGGTATCTGGACCTGCGCCGCTATGGCGGTGTGCCGCACTCCGGCTTCGGCATGGGGCTGGAGCGGGCCGTGGCCTGGATCTGCAAGCTGGACCACGTGCGCGAAACCATTCCGTTCCCGCGCATGTTGAACCGCATGTATCCGTAACGCGAGCGAGTTGGACCAGCCCGGTCCCCACATTCGCCAAAAGCGGGCGGATGTGGGCCACCTGTCACCGGTCGATCCCCACCACCCGCACCAATTTGGTGCGGGCGAAGATGGCGGAGCATCCAATCAGAGGGATCTTGGTATGAACAGCGTACCCGCATCGTTTCCCGGCATTCTCAAGAAGAGCATTCGCGTGATCGGCGTGCCGCTCGACCTGGGGCAGCGTCGCCGCGGTGTGGACATGGGCCCTTCGGCGGTGCGCGTGGCCGGCTTGGACAGCAAGCTGGAGTCGCTGGGCCACACGGTCGAAGACGCCGGGAACATCGCGGTAACGCTCCCCGAGCAGAAGAACTGCGGCGACGAGCACTCGCGCTACCTGCGCGAAATCACGGCGACCTGCACCAAGCTGGCCGACGAGGTTCTGCACGCGCTGGAGCAGGAAATGACTCCGCTGTCCATCGGCGGAGATCACTCCATTGCGGCCGGCTCGGTCAGCGGCGTGGCCGAATACTATCGCCGCGAGGGGCTGCACCTGGGGCTCATCTGGATCGACGCGCACTCCGACATCAACACGCCGGAAACTTCTCTTTCGGGCAACGTGCACGGCATGCCGCTGGCGGCCATCATGGGACTCAACGGCCTCGATCCCCTGGCCCAGCTCTACGGCTGGGCGCCCAAGGTGTTGCCGGAAAACTGCGTGCTGGTGGGCATTCGCGACGTGGACATGGCGGAGAAGGAAAACATCCGCCGCGCCGGCATCGGGGTGTTCACCATGCGGGACATCGACGAGCGCGGCATGCGCACCGTGATGGAAGAAGCGCTGCGCATGGCCGGACGCGGCACCGTGGGCTATCACATCTCATTGGACATGGACTGGGTCGATCCCGAGGACGCGCCCGGCGTGGGCACCCGCGTCCCCGGCGGCGCCACCTATCGCGAGGCGCACCTCGCCATGGAAATCATCGCCGACCACGGCCGCATGACCAGCATGGATATCGTCGAGGTCAACCCCGTCATCGACGAATACAACCGCACCGCGGAACTCGCGGTGGAGCTGGCCAGCTCGGCCTTCGGGAAGAAAATTCTGTAACGATCCTGTGCTAAGCTTGCGGCGATTCCAATGCAGTGACTGGGAGAACAGTCGTGCACCTGTCAACTCACCCTCTTTGGTATTGGCTGGCCGAGAGCATATTTGCCTTGGCGATTCCAGGTCTTTGGGTAATAGGTCGCTATCCTAATCTATCGTTTAAGCCACTCATTTCCCTGGCTGGGGCAGGTTCCGTCCTGTTCCTGCTAACGTTCTTCCTCACAGCCGGTAAGTATAGGGATCTGAGCTCCATGTCCAATACAGCATTCATAATGTGTATGGCCTTGGGTAACACGATCAGAGTTCGAAGCGAATTCGAGAGGCTTGGGGCACCCGGAGCAAAATGGTATATCCCTTCAAATTCCGTGAGGTTCTCCTTTTCCCGGGGCCTGCGGATTCACGTGCGCAACATCGATTCGGTTTCTCATTGGTACATTGAGAAGCTGGGCCTGCGCAGGTCAGGCGCGAAGTCTGATGTTGATCCTGGCGGTGCGACTTTCAGATTCAAGGAAGATGGGCGCTCAATCGTCCTCACCACACATGGCGGGCACGACCCGCGCAAGATTCCAATGCTGTTCACGAGAAGGATCGGCAAAATGAGGGACGTGCTGCTCGCCCGAGAGATCACCGCAGGGCCAGTCGAACAGGACATCCAAGGCAACCATTATTTTGATATCCCACGATCCCGAAGGAAATGTGATCGAGTTCGTCGAGCAGCGAGGTTGGCTCAACTCCGGAAGCGGACTTTAGCGCGTCTGTCTTCCTACACCAGCTCAATCATCACGCGGCGTCCGACGACGGCTGCCGCGCGCTGCAGGCTCGAAAGCGTGATGTCGTTTTTCGGGTCGAGCAGACGGTCCACCTGGGTGCGGCTGGTCTTGAGCAGGATGGCCATCTTGTTCTTGGAGATTTTCTTTTTCTTCATGGCCTCGGCGAGCTGCCACGCGATGACCTCCTTGATCGCCTGCGCCTGCGTCTCTTCAAAGATGCCCTCTTCTTTGAGAAAATCATCGATGCTGGAACCCATGTGTTTTTTGCTCATCGCTCCAACTCCTTCTGACGTTTTCGCGCCAGTGCCAGATCATCCTCCGGCGTCTTGCGCGTCTTCTTGATAAACCCATGCAACGCGACAAGATGCTCGCGGTAAAGGCAAATCAGCACGCGCGCCGTCCGTTTCGTTGGCAGCTCCGTCCGAATCTCCCACAGGCCGCTTCCCAATGGACGGCAAAGCGGCATCCCGACCGGCCATCGCCACTGAGCCCGCAGCAGGTCTTTCCCTATGGCTTGGCGCTCCGCTTCCGGCAGCTCTTTCAGCCACTCCCGCACCGGCTCACTTCCTGACCTTGAGCGGTAGAAAATCAGCGGGATTTTCAGTGGCTGCGGGTCCTCTGCCATGCTGCACGACTGTACTTTAAAAGGTACATATAGGCAAGCTCTTTATTTCGGGACGCAGGCACCTCCTCTACCGCGGTCAGCAGATCTGGATCGTGCTTCCGCGGGCGATCCTCAGCGGTGGCCACCGCCCATCCCGCCGCCTCCGAATCCACCGCCAAAGCCACCGCCAGCGAAGCCACCGCCGGCGTGGGCACCTCCCGTGCCGCCACCGAAGCCGCCACCGCCGTGGGTTCCTCCCGTGCCGCCGCCCATCCCGCCGCCATGGTTAAACGCCGCATGGTTGAAGCCGGCACCCGTTGCACCTGGATTATTCGAGCCTGGTTTATGGGAGCCAAAGTTGTTCGCCATCGCCGGAGGTAGTTCGCCCAAGGATCCGCGCTTACCGTGTGCAAATGCCGAGAACGAATCCGGAAGACGCCGATGCCCCCAGTGGTCATGCCCGTAAGTTCCAAATCCGAAGTCTCCGAAGAAACCGGCGTAGCAAAACGGGTCGTAATAGACCCACCCAGGCGAGTAAAAACCCCAGCCGAAGGCGTCGTAGTTATATTCGTCTTCGTCGCCGGGAATCCACGTGTATGTCCAGTACGCCGGATCCCAGTACCAGTCCGGACCATGCCAGCCCGTGTCGGCGGAATCGTAGGCGCGCGCCGCATCGGCGTTCGCCTCCGCCAGATACTCGGAGCGATACCCGCTGAACTGGACCAGGTCGCTGTCTTCAAACGCCTTCTTGTCGAACCGGCTCGTTTTCAGTTCGCCCACCTGTTTCAGATCCAGTTCATGTCCTCCTTTTACCTTCACCGTCTGGTCGCCCTCCTGCACCAGGGCCTCGCCCTTGTAGACGAAAACCTGTCCGCGGTCCGCGTCGAATTCATACAGACCGTCTTTCAGCAGGCGAGTGGTCGTGCCGTCCTCGTCCACCGTAAGGACGGTATGCTTGTATTTTGCGGCGACTTCCACGGTTGACTGCCCCTTGGTCACGGCTACCGCCGTGTTCGCAGGACTTTCTGAAACCATCTGTACCGTGCCACCGTCGCCCACCCGCAAAAAAGCGCCCGGCGTCAGTAATATCTCGGCTTTCCCTGTGTCCGTGCTCAGAGACTGGCCCGGTTTCAGATCGAGCGATCCGATCGAATTGCCGTTCAGCGTCTGGTTGCCGATCTGTGCCTGTCCTTCGACGTAGTTGAGAGATCCTGGGAGTGCTGCGTCCTGCGCCCATGCGGGCGCGGCCAGAACCGTTGCCAGGAGAAATCCTCCAAGAGCTTTCCAACTCGGATTCATTGTTGGGTACCTCTTCGACCTACCCTATTGGACGGCAGGAAGCTGCTTTTCGATACCCGGATTCCGGAGCACGAATCTGAGCTGCAGGCGGCGGCGCCGGCGGTCAAAAGGTCCGAGTGAGGGGGTTTTCTCCGCTAGACCGTATAATCGAATCTGATTCACTGAAGGAAGCCCCATATCTATGACGGTAAAAAAACTACGCGTCGGCGTGCTTTTTGGCGGGCGCAGCGGTGAGCACGAAGTCTCTCTGTTGTCGGCCGCCTCGGTCATGCAGGCCATCGATCGCAGCAAATACGAGGTCGTGCCCATCGGCATCACCAAGCAGGGACTCTGGCTCACCAACCTGCACGCTGAGAAGCTCATCAAGGGCGAGTTCGTGGACGCATCGAAGAGCAAGGGCCTGCGTGCGGGCGATCCGGCGGCAACGTCTTCGGCCGCGGTGCTGGCCAAGGGCGAAGCCGTGCTGATTCCGCCGGTTCCCTCCGCGAATTCCATTGTTCCCTTTGAGCAGCCGCGCGATCACGCCGCGCAAGCCATCCATGTCGATGTCATCTTCCCGGTGCTGCACGGCACCTTTGGCGAAGACGGCACCATGCAGGGGCTGCTGGAGTTGGCCGACATCGCCTACGTGGGCTCGGGCGTGCTGGGCTCGGCGGCGGGTATGGATAAAGACATCATGAAGCGCCTGTTCGCCGACTCGCGCCTGCCGCTGGTCAAGCACATCACCGTGCTGCGCTCGGAGTGGGAGCGCCAGCCGAAGAAGGTAGAAAAGGCGGTGGATTCGGCGCTGAAGTACCCGGTCTTCGTCAAGCCCGCGAACCTGGGCAGCTCGGTGGGCATCAGCAAGGCGCACGACGCCAGCGAACTGCCGGCGGCGATGAATGAAGCCGCGCGCTTCGACCGCAAGATCGTCATCGAGCAGGGCGTGGGCGGCAAGCGCAACAAGGCGCGCGAGATCGAGTGCGCCGTGCTGGGCAACGACGAGCCCATCGCCTCCATCTGCGGCGAGATCATTCCCGCCAAGGAGTTCTACGACTACAACGCCAAGTACATCGACTCGGGCTCCGAACTGCTGATTCCCGCCCGCCTCGACCACACCCAGGTCCGCCAGATTCAGGAGATGGCCATCCGCGCCTTCCAGAGCGTGGAGTGCTCCGGCCTGGCGCGCGTCGATTTCCTGATGGACCCGGTGAGCGGACATTTCTACGTGAACGAAGTGAATACCATGCCGGGCTTCACGGCCATCAGCATGTATCCCAAGTTGTGGGCCGCAACCGGCATCGAGTATCCCGCGCTTATCGACCGCCTCATCCAGCTGGCGCTGGAGCGCCACGCCGACAAAAAGCGCAATCAGTACACCAAGGACTAGAAGAAGCAGGTTTCAAAGTTTTAAGGTTTCGCAGGTTTCAAGGTGGAAAGCCCTAGAGTCGGTCTCATAAATCGGTTTTGAAAGGGCACGACTTCAGTCGTGCCGCAAGAAAGGCTCGTTTCACGCGGCTTTAGCCGCTGAGGGAAACGTCCTTCGGACGCCCCGAGCCATTGATGAGACCGCTTCCAGCGATTCGCTTTCCTCTTAAAACCTGTTCTCTTTTTACGGTCAACTGATTTTCATTTACATCCTCCCGCCGACTGTCCTACCATAACTAACCAGTTAGTTAATTATGGCGTCTTCCACTTCCAAACCGGCAAGCGTGCGGGCGCGCAACGCTGCGGCCAGCCGCACCGCCATTCTGGAGCAGGCCGTTGCCGAGTTCGCCGCCCAGGGCGTGGCCGGGGCCCGGACCGCGGCCATCGCCGAGGCCGCCGGGGTCAACAAGGCGCTGCTCTACTACTACTTCAAGGACAAGGAAAGCCTCTACGCCGCCTCGCTGGAAGCCGTCTTCAGCGGCTTTGCCGAAGAGCTGATGCCCATGCTGGAGAACGCCTTGCCGCCCGGCGAAAAGCTGCTGCGCTTTGCCCGCGCGCACTTTGAATATCTGGTCCGTCATCCCAACTATCCGCGCCTCATTCAGCAGGAGCTTTCCTGCGCCGGCAGCCGCGGCGAGCCCTCCGGCGGCTTCCGCACAATCAGCACGGCGCACTTCCTCCCCATGCAGCGCGCCGGCTTGCGGGTGGTGCAGCAAGGCATCGCCTCGGGCGAGCTGCGCCCGGTGGAGGGCGCAGGCACGCTCAGCACGGTCATCGGCATGAACGTTTTTTATTTCATCTCGGCGCCCATCATGCGTGCGCTGCGCGGCGTCGATCCGTTTTCTCCGCGCGCCCGCCGCGCCCATATCGCCGGCTCGCTGGATTTCATCGCCGCGTCGCTGTTCACCGACCGCCGCCACGGAATCAGCCTGGCCAAAAAGATCGCCGCATCTCCCTTCGCCCTGCCGCACCGGGCGCCGCGCGAACGCAGTGACAAAGCCGCGTGTCCCATCCAGAGACCGGCCATACGAAAGGCGAACGGCTCATGAATCCTAAATACCGTGTCTTCGCCGTGCTGGGCATCGTCTTTCTGCTCGCGCTCGGCTTCTACATCTACACCACGCGCGGCACCGGCGAGGTGGTCCTCATTGGAACCGTCGATGCCGATCAGGTCATCGTCAGCAGCAAGGTCGCCGGACGCATCGTGCAACTGGCCGTGGTCGAGGGCCAGAAGGTGAAACAGGGAGACCTCATCGCGCAGATCGACAAGCAGGACCTCATCGAACAGGCCAACTCGGCTCGCGCCGACATGGACAGCCTCCGTGCGCAGGTGCTGCAGAGCCGCGACAATTACGCCAACATGCGCGGCGACACCAACGCGCAGGTCGCCAACGCCGAGGCCGCGCTCCGGGCCGCGCAGGCTACGTTGGAAGAGAGCCAGGCGAACGAACGCCAGCAGGCGCTCGACACCGGACGCACGGTTTCCCTGGCCGAGCAGGGCGTCGCCAGCCAGCAGGACCGCGACCGTGCCGAGCAGACACTGGCCGCCGACCAGGCTCGCGTCCGCGCCAATCAAGACCAGGTGAATGTCGCCCGCGCCAACCTGCTCAGCATGAAGGCGCACCTCAATCAGGCGTCCGCTGCGCTCAACAATGTAACGTCCGTCCAGCAGCAAATGGACTCCGACCAGGCCAAGCTGGCCGAAGCCGAAGTCCGCATCGGCTACACCCGCGTCGTCGCCCCGGTGGATGGCGTGGTCACCGTCCGCGCGGCTCTTGAAGGCGAGGTGGTCAATGTCGGCACGCCCATCGTCACGCTCGTCGATCTCAATCAGACCTGGGTGTACGCGTCGATTCCCGAGACCCAGGAGCAGACCGTAAAGCTGGGCGATACACTCCGGGTGCGCATGCCGGCCGGTGAAAGTCTCAACGGCCAGGTCATTGCCAAGGCCACCGAAGCTGACTTCGCCACCGAACGCGATTACAGCCGCACCAAGCGCGACATCCGCACCGTGCGCCTCAAGTTGCTGATCGCCAATCCGAGCGAGACCTACGTCCCCGGCATGACCGCCGAGGTTCTTCTCCCGCGCGCCGGAAAGTAAGCGAGTCCACCATGAGTTCTCTTAAGGGCTTCCACGCCGGACACGAAGGCCAGGCCATCTCGGTGGAAAACATCGTCAAGAAATATGGCGATTTCGAGGCCGTCAAGGGCATTACCTTCGACGTGAAAGATGGCGAAATCTTCGGGCTGCTCGGTCCCAACGGAGCCGGCAAAAGCACCCTCATCCGCATGATGACCACGCTGATCCCCATTACCAGCGGCAAGGCCTTCATTGCCGGCTACGACGTCAGCGAGAATGCCGACGCCGCCCGCCGTACGATGGGCGTCATCCCGCAGGCCATGACCAGCGATATCGATCTCACCATCGAAGAAAACATGCGCATCTACGCCAAGCTCTACAGCGTGCCGCGGGCCGAGCGCGAGCGCAACATCGACGAGCTGCTGGACGCCGTCGATCTGCAAAAGTGGCGCGGGGCGCAGGTAAAGACGCTGTCGGGCGGCATGCGCCGCCGCGCCGAAATCGCGCGCGGCCTGGTGCACAATCCGCGCATCTTTTTTCTCGATGAGCCCACCACCGGACTCGATCCCGTATCTCGCGTTGCCGTCTGGGAGATGCTGAACACGCTCAAGAGCCGCCGCCAGCTCACCATCCTCATCACCACCCATTACATGGACGAGGCCGACCGCCTCTGCGACCGCATCGCCATCGTCGATCACGGCAACCTGGTGGCTCTCGATTCGCCCATGGGGCTCAAGACCAGCGTGCCCGGCAACAACGTGGTCGAGGCGCAGTTCGTCAATCCCCCCTCGGGATGGGCGGAGCAGCTGCGCGCGCTGCCCGGCGTGGAGAGCGTGCAGGACGAAGGCGGCAACATGTTCCGCCTGCTCACCTCCACCGGCTCGCAAACCACCACCGGCCTCGTAGAGTTGGCGGTGCGCGCCGCCGTGGAGATCAAAACGCTCACCGTGCAGAACACTTCGCTCGACGATGTCTTCGTGCACTA
Source organism: uncultured Acidobacteriota bacterium (assembly GCA_963742165.1). Taxonomy (GTDB): domain Bacteria; phylum Acidobacteriota; class Terriglobia; order Terriglobales; family Acidobacteriaceae; genus TOLSYN. Next base: position 727,029 of record CAVUKX010000003.1, read on the forward strand.
CACCGGCCGCCAGCTGCGCGACGAACAGGTGAAGGCCTTCGGCTTCGTCATGCCCGAGCGCCCAGGGATGCGCCCATGAACCGCATGTTTGCCATCATCGAGCGCGAGATGCGCAAGTTTTTCCGCTCGCCCACGCTCATGGTCACGGCCATGATCTTTCCCCTGGTGCAGCTCGTCATTCTGGGCAACGCCTTCGGAGGAAAGATTCGCGATGCCCGCGTGGCCATTGTGGATGAAGACCATGGTCCGCAGGCGGCCCGCATCATCGAGGCATTCCGCTCGGTGCAGGCCAACATCCGCACCTTCGTTCCCATCTCCTACGCCGACGAGGTGCACGCCCGCGAAGATGTGCGCCAGGGAAAACTGGAAGGCGCGCTGATTATTCCGCCGCAGTTTTCGCGCCGCTTCTACGCGGGAGAAAATCCCCAACTCGGCATGGTGGTGGATAACAGCGATCAGTTCATGTCCTCCTCGCTGGAAGACGAGATGAAGTCGCTGGTGGACGCGCTCAACCAGCCCGCGGCCAGCGCCCAGCGCATGGCCAACAGCGTTGCCTTGGAAATCGTCGAGCTCTATCCCTATATCGAATACATGAAGTACCTGCTGCCCGGCGCGGTCTCCCTGGCGATGTTCGTCTCGGTCATGATCGGCGGCGGCATGTTGTACATCGACGACAAGGCGCGCGGCGTGCATGAGGGCTACCTGGTCACGCCCATCACGGGCCTGGAGATGGTGCTGGGGCTGAATCTGGCCGGAGCCATCAAGGCCATCCTGGCTGGCTGCACGCTGGTCGTTCTGGGCTCGCTAATCGCTGGGCTGGGCTCGTCGTTTCAGCCGATGCGTATCCTGCAATGGTTCCTGCTGGTCTGCGCGACTTCGTTTGCCTTCAACGGCATGATGTTTCTGCTGATGGTGCGGGTGGAAGACCCCCTGGTGCCGCGCGCCATGTTCGGCATCCTCAACACGCTGCTGTATTTCCCCAGCGGAGCCATTTATCCGGTGCAGGCCTTTCCGCCGTGGCTGCGCGTCATCTCCTACGTGGACCCGTTCAGCTACGCCGTGCACGGCCTCAAGGCAACGCTGCTCAAGGACGCATCCTGGGCGGCCTGCTCGCAGGATCTGCTCTTCCTCGCGCTATTCGGATTCGTCAGCCTGGCTATCTCGGTTCCGCTCTTCAAGCGCACGCTGTAGGCGCTTTCCAGCTCGAACGGAATGGAGTATGCTACCAGCACCTAGAAAGGTGCGCATATAGGAGCAGCCCATGCTGGACATCACCAAGGACATCCAATCGCTGACGACCTTCCGCCGTCGCTCCGGCGACTTCATGAAACAGCTCAAGAAGAGTAAGCGCCCCGTGGTGCTTACGGTGAAGGGCAAGGCGGCGGCGATCGTACAGGATGCCGAGGCCTATCAGCGCCTGCTCGACATCGCCGCCAGCGCCAGCGCAGAGGAAGGCATTCGTCAGGGGCTTGACGACGTAGCCCAGGGACGCACTCGGCCTGCAAAAGAGGTATTCAACGAGATTCGCCGCAGACATGGCATACCTCGTTGAGCTGGCCGCTCGCGCGGCTCGCGATTTTGAAACCCTCTATCTGGATAAAAATGCCGCAGAGTCGAAAGCTGCTGCGCGTTGGTACAACGGGCTGGAGGATGCCATCTCTACACTGGAAAATCATCCACTTCGCTGCCCCATTGCCCCTGAATCCCTAAATCTCAAGAGAGAGTTGCGGCACCTGCTATATGGAAAAATTCCCCACGTGTATCGGGTGATTTATCAAGTCGATGAAATAAAGAAAACCGTCCGGGTACTCCACATCCGTCACGCCGCAAGGCGGAAGGGTAAGTCTTCCGATCTCGAATAAGGGTAGGACTAGGGCGCGACATTAGTGAGGTCTAGCTGAGCTGCTGGATTGTCTCAGTCTGCATTTTCGATCCACACGATACCAAGGATTAGCAGATTAACGATCAACAGCATTAGCTGGTGCTGACCGTAGTGAAAGCCGCTGCCGAAGAGCGTTGTCCACGCATTGAATGGCGAAGAACTGTTGCTTCGAAAGATGCAATTGAGAACACCAAAAGAGGCAAAGGCCACTAGGAGACCGGGTGAAGGAAAAAAAGTGACATTTAGCAGCGCGAGGAGCAGAAGAAGATACGACGCTGCGAAGTAGATTTCAAAGTAGTAAAGCATCAGGTTTTCCGGGCTGTTGGGGGCCTCGGCGTGAATCTGCGTAAGGACTTCGAGCGGGGACCAGTGGGAATGGCCGAATGCGGGAGGCTCGGTCGTCATGGTGGGGGCAAAAAACGTTCCAAGCCCGATGAGGATAACCAAAAACGCTAGAAGTCGTCTTCGTCCGCTCAGCCGCTTTAGGTTGCGGGTCTTGTACAGTGGAGGTGCGTCAGCCACTGCATCGGCTGTTATCAATTCCGGCTCGCTATCGTCTTCCATTCAGCCTCCATGTACGGATTCGAATTCGGCGGCCGTTCCACTATCCCTTGCGCCGCAGCTCCCGCCAGATCTCCTGCACTTGCTGTTCGGCCTGCTTGTGGCTGCCGCTGTTGTCGATGACGAAGTCGGCCAGCTTTGCTTTTTCCTCCTCCGGCATCTGCGAGGCCATCCGGCGACGCACTTCCGCGGCTGCGACATCCAGGCTCATGTTGGTTCTGGCGGCAAAGCGGGTAATCTTCTGCTCCAGGGTGCAGGTCACCACAATCAGGCGGTCGAAGCGCGCTCTGCCTCCGGCTTCAATCAGCAGCGCAGCCTCGCAGATGGCCACGCCCTCGGGGTCGGCCTCATTCATCCTGCGCATCCAGTCGTCTTCAAAGTCGAGCACCGCCGGATGCACGATGGCGTTCAACTCACCGATGCGGTCGGGGAAGGCTGCCGCCGCCAGTTTCGGACGGACAATGGTGCCATCGTCGGCCAGAATTCCGTTTCCGAAGGCGGCCACGATCCGCTGATAGACGGCCTCGCCGGGCTCCATCATGCCGTGGGCCACGGTGTCGGCGCGCAAGGTGTGGGCTCCGAGCGTGGCAAACATCGCAAGCACCGTGGTCTTGCCGCAGGCGATCCCTCCGGTCAGTCCAACTTTCAACATCGCAACAGTCTCATGCCTAAGCGTGGCGTCGCGCAAGCGGAGCGCCAGCTTCGCAGCCGAACCCCCGCTCTAAAATCTCATCGCCGGCGCAATCGTGGGCAACACGCCGGCAGCGAAAGGCATACACTGATCGTCCGTCGACTTTCATCGGCAGCTGCCGATCCTGTCACGAAAGAGGTGGATCGTGAAACGCACCAGCCTGAGTCGAATCTTCTGCGGGTGGTTGGCCTTCATCGTTTTTTGCGGAGTTGCCAGCGCCGATATCGGAGCCCGCGTGCCGCAGTTCTCCGCCCAGTCGCTGGACGGCCAGAGGTTTAACGATGTGTCCCTGCGCGGACGCGTGGTCCTGCTGGAATTCTGGGCGACCTGGTGCCCGCACTGCCGCGACGACCAAGCCGCGGTGAACGACATCGCCCACCGCTATTCCGGCGAGGGACTCGTGGTGCTCGCCGTCGATGTAGGCGAGTCCGAGAAGACGGTCAGGAAGTTTCTCCAGGCGCATCCTTCCTCCGCCCCGGTGGCGTTGGACGAGAACAAAAGCTTTTCCGCGCGCTTTGGCAAGCACGGCGTTCCCTACTACGTCGCGATCGACCGCGACGGCTTCATTGCCGGGACGCAGGAGGGCGCCGGCGGGGAAGGCGCGCTGGTCTCGATGCTGAGCCTGGCGGGGCTGGATCTGCATTCCGATACGCCGCGGTCCACATTGCTGCGCTCGGAAACGTCTCAACCGATCGCGCCTCCCGCAGACACCTCTCGCCCGGACGCAGCGCGCGGCGGCGATCCGGGTACTGACTCCGCGGCGGTACCCAGCGGTCCAAAGATCATCGAAGTCCCGCAAGCCACTCCCGCCGCGCGTGCCCGCCACGCTGCGCCTCCCAAGCCGGCCCGCAAGACCATCTTCGTGCTGGCCACCGGGGAGCGGCTGGAGTCGGATGATTACACCATGGGGGCGGGAACTCTGCATGTGACCGTGGGCGGAGAGCAGCGGGCGATTGCCTTGAGCGCCCTGGATGTGAAGGCAACGCTGGCGCTGAATCGGCAGCGCGGCATCGATCTCAAGATTCCGCAAAACCGCAACGAGGTGTATGTTTCGTTCTGAAGCGTGCGTCGGCGTCGGGTTCTGCTCAACCGATGGGCTCTGGCCGCAGGCGCCGGGGTTTGACACCGCCCGCCCCGCGCCCGTATCCTTGTAGTCTGTCCTGAGGTGTGTTTCCCGCCAGGGTTTAAGGCATTGCCTAGGTTCGCAGTGTGAGCCGGGAAATTCCTTGTGATTCATTCGCTTACGGGCGATGCGGGCTTGGCTTTTGGGGCTGTACGTGGAATCGTGTGGCATCATGAAGATTCGCATTCAAGATCTGGAAGTCCGCAAGCTGGAATTTGCGCTTCAGTTTCAGCCCGGAGAAATTGATTTCGGCTCTGATGTGCGGCAGGTTGGCCCGCTCTCTACGGATGGGCGCGCCGAGCTGATTCGTGAGCACCACGGCGGCGCTCATTCCATTGACGACATCCGTCTGGTAGGCAAACTCGATGGCCGCGTGGAGGTTGGTTGCGCCCGCTGCCTGGAGCCGGTGGAAATTCCCATCGCGCGTTCTTTTGATCTCCTGTACCGCCCGCTGGAGTCGGAAAAAGGCTCCGACGAGGTAGCTATCAACGAAGCGGAAACCGAAATCGGTTATTACGCGGGCGATAGCATGGACCTGGAGGATTCCCTCCGCGAGCAGATTCTGCTTGCCGTGCCCATCAAGAGCCTTTGCCGCTACGATTGCAAGGGCCTGTGCCCGGTCTGCGGAGGCAACCGCAACCAGCAGCTTTGCGATTGCAATCCGCCTTGCGATCCGCGCTGGTCCGCGCTCGGCGAGCTGAAAAATAAATTGCAGTAGCGCTCCATTTGGGCGCATTTCGCTTTGCGGCCGCACGGGCCGCAGCAAACTTTTGAAAGGTAGTCGAACATGGCAAATCCTAAACGGCGACACTCCAAGCAGCGCACGGCCCTCCGTCGCGCCCACGATCACCTCACCGCACGCTCCCTCAGCGAGTGTCCCAACTGTCACGAGTCCAAGCTCCCGCACCGCGCCTGCCCCAAGTGCGGCCACTACAAGGGCCGTGAGATCGTCGAAGTCGAGAAGGCGAGCTAGGCCTGTCTTCGCGGACGATGCCGATTACCATCGCGGTCGATGCCATGGGTGCGGACCGCGCCCCCAAGCCGGAAATTGAGGGGGCGATTCTAGCCGCACGGCAAAGTGATGTCCGGGTCCTTCTGGTTGGGCAGCAGGAGGTGGTGAGCGCCGAGCTGGCGCTTCACCCTGAAGCTGCCGGTCTGCCCATCGAGGTCGTGCATGCCTCCGAGTTTATCGGCATGGACGAAAAGGCCGCGCAGGCGGTCAAGACCAAGCGCGACTCTTCCATGCGCGTCGGCCTTCGTCTGGTCAAAGACGGCACGGCCAGCGGCTTTGTCACGGCGGGCAACACCGGCGCCGCCATGGTTACCGCCAAAATGGTCCTGGGAGTCATTCCCGGGGTGGACCGTCCGGCGCTGGCGATGGTTTTCCCAACCGCCGCCAACACCGCGACCATCATGCTGGATGTGGGCGCCAACGTCGATTGCAAGCCCCACAACCTGCAGCAGTTCGCCATCATGGGCTCGGTGTACTTCCGCTCCATCTTCAGCGGACGCTTTCCCACGGCCAACAATCCGCGGGTCGGCCTGCTCTCGGTGGGCGAGGAAGAGACCAAGGGCAACGAACTGACCCACGAGGCATTCCAGCTCATCAAACCGCTTGCCCTCAACTTCCTCGGCAACGTCGAAGGCCGCGACCTCTACAACGGACGCGCCGATGTTGTCGTCTGTGATGGTTTTGTGGGCAACGTGGCGCTGAAGGTCAGCGAGGGGCTGGTCGAGGCGGTGCGCGCCATTCTGAAGGAGGCGCTGCACTCCACGGTTACCCGGCAGATGGGCTATCTGCTGGCCCGTCCGGCCTTCGTGGAGTTCAAAAAGCGTCTCGATTACTCCGAGTACGGCGGAGCACCGCTGCTCGGGGTCAAGGGCGTCGCCATCGTCAGCCACGGCTCATCCAACGGCACCGCCATTAAGAACGCCATTCGCGTGGCCGCGGAATTTGCCCGCTCCGGCCTCAACCAGACCATTGAAGAGAAGATCCAGGCGGCGCGCGATCATGCCGCCGCCGAGTAGAGCCGCCGCATCACCTTTGTACGGAGCCCTCATGGCACAACGTATTCCCGGACTCGCATTCCTCTTTCCCGGCCAGGGCTCGCAAGCCGCTGGAATGGGGAAGGAACTGGCTCATCAGCACGCCGCAGCTCATCGCGTTTTTGAAGAGGCCGACGAGGCGCTCGGATACTCGCTCAGCAAGCTTTGCTTCGAAGGGCCGGAGGAAAAACTCCGGCTTACCGAGATCACCCAGCCGGCGATTCTCACCGTTTCCGTCGCCGCCGCGCGCGTGCTGCACGAGGCTGGCATCGACCCCAGTTTTGTCGCCGGCCATTCCCTGGGCGAGTACTCCGCCCACGTGGTTGCCGGCACCCTGAGCTTTGCCGACGCCGTGCGCACGGTGCGCCACCGCGGCCAGTTCATGCAGGAGGCCGTGCCGGTGGGCGAAGGCGCCATGGCTGCCATCCTCAATCTCGGCATCGAGATGGTCCGCGCCGCCTGCAAGGAAGCCTCCTCCGCAAACAATGGCGAGGTCTGCGAGCCCGCCAACATCAATTCTCCCGGCCAGATCGTCATCAGCGGCGCCAAAGGCGCGGTGGAGCATGCCGCCGAGCTGTGCAAGCACAAGGGCGCCAAGCGCGCCATCCTGCTCCCGGTCAGCGCGCCCTTCCACTGTTCCATGATGAAGCCGGCGCAGGACCGCCTGGCCTGCGAGCTGGCCGCGCAGACCTTTCACAATCCCCGCGTTCCCGTGCTGTGCAATGTCGACGCCGTCCAGGTCCGCGATGCCGATAAAGCGCGCGACAGCCTGGTCCGCCAGGTCACCGGCGCGGTGCAGTGGGAGGGTTCCATGCGCGCCCTCATCGCCCAGGGTGCCACCCAGTTCGTGGAAGCCGGCCCCGGCTCGGTTCTCACCGGATTGCTCCGCCAGATCGACCGCTCGCAGAGCTGCCACAACGTCGAGAACGAAGCTACACTGCAGAAGGCCATGGCAAGCGTCGCCCGCTAGGAATTCGCTCACAAAAACCGCACGGCCCGCCGTCAGGCAGGCCGTCTCGGCGGGTGGCCCATTCAAGCCTTCGTTTGGCTTGAGTGGGTCCTTTAACCTGTCGTAGTCCTTTTTCTTGCCCCTGCCTTTAGGTGTCATCTTGAGCGCAGCGAAAGACCCCTGCTCCGCTCCAATCTCCCACGCCGCCCCATAGGCATTTCAACCGCAAATCGTTTCTTCCGCGTGCTCGGGAATACAGATGCCCCACATCTGCCGCGGTGAGCAGATGTGGGACGGAACCCTGGCCCCGCACGACCGCAGCCGATGTGAATTCCCGTTCTTAGATTTGGATAGTGAGCTACTTGGCCTGTAGTATTCAACAATCCAGGCACTGTCGTCGTTTACCTTGATCAATCGGAAGCGTTCGATACTCTTTAGTGATAGTACAAGAGGAGCTAGAGCTACGATCTCACCGTAAGGATGTAGTCAGACGAATGGTCCGCACACTTGCGGCTGGAGCAGATAGTCTTCTGCGAGTATTCATCTGCGTTCTCTGCGTGATTGCGATGTTTTCACATCGGTGAACACAGTGGGCGGAGATCTTGGTAATCGACGGATTCCGATCGTACCCTATTTGCGGGATACTCTTATGGAGGGTTGACAGCGGCCCAGAGCAGCCCTCGCGTTAACTTGAGGAAAGCATTTAGCTACTCTCTAGTCGTACAAGAGGGCTGAGGTGGATGCCGCCTAAGATAGACAGACGAGTTGTCGCACCTTGGGGCTGGGGCCAAAGTCTTCTACCGGGGATTCATCTCGTTCTCTGTTTGATTGCAGCGTTCACATCTGTGAACACTCCGGGAGGGACTTGGTATCGACTGATTCCGATAGACCCTCTTTGCGGGATACTCTTATGGGGGGTTAACAGCGACCTAGGTGCCTTTGCGTTATTCGCAATTTTGGGGACGCTGCAATGGTATCTCATTGGACTCGTCATCGTAGGCATCTTGAAGCGTCTGTTTTGATTGCGACTCTTGTATTGCGTCGCATTTCCTTCGGACGATACCCAACGATAACATCGCCAAGGCACTCACTATTTTGGCGACCTCAGACTCGTTGACGAGAGATCACTGGCGGAAGTGACCTTGGCGCAGCACAGCTTATTTGGGCTGCATAGGGGTCTTTCGCTTCGCTCAAGATGACACTTCAATTCAAAGGCAAGGTAGTTGTCGCAATATCGCCCAGTAGCTCACAAAGCTGAATGACGGAATGTTTCTATACGCTATTCCACCATCTCGTCGGGTGAAAAGCCCAGCGTCTTGTCCTTGAGCTCCACCCGCACCGAACACAGTTGTTTGCGCTGGTTCACGCGCACCCCGATCACCACCCCGCTGGAGCCCGGCCGCGGCTTCTGCGCCGCTACGATCTTGTAACTGTGGATCGGGCCCCAATCTCCGCCCGGCCCCCAGTCCTGGTAAAACTTTTCAAATGGGTAGCGTTTGTAGGTCTCCGGATGCTGCTTCCAGTCCGGGTCGTTCATCCAGATGCCGTAGGCGACCTCGAAGTGATTGGCCTCCAGCTGGGCAAAGAAATGTTCGACCCGCCGCTCCTCCGGCCAGTAGCGGTTGAACCACAGCAGGGCAGCGATCGCAATCACAGCCGCAATCGCGCAGGCTATGCGGATGCGTCGGCGGCGCTCGGCGGCTGGGTCGTAAGGTAGGGCGCCAAACAGTGTGCTGGTGGACATGCTGAGCTACAAGCTATGAAGCGGCGCGGCAAAAGTCAACCACAGAGTCGTCCCACGGGTTTTCGGAGCGCGCTACTGCAGCGGTATGTTGCAGTCGGCGATTACGCCGTCGGTAGAGTAATTCACGGGATTCATGTTGTCGGAGCAGAAGCCGCGATTCCCGGTGATTCCGATCGTGATGGGGGTGCCGGAGACGCTGTACGCAGTGATGATGGGGGAACCGCTCACGTTGTAGAGCTGAAAGTTGTATCCGCTCTTGGGGCAGACAGCGGTGGTGCATCCCAGGACCCAGTCCAGCACTCCCGCGTTGGCCGAGCTGGACGCCCCGGTAGCGGGCGACGCCAGCATGTTCAGCGTGGCGGCGTAGCCAACCGTGGGATAGGTGGTGTTATAGGTGACCTGTGCGGTGTTGACGGTGCGAATCGAATACACCGCCGAGGCCTCGTTGGCCTGAATCTTGCTATGGAGAAAACTCGGGATGGCGATCGCCGCGATCACCAGAATGATGGCGACCACAATCAGCAACTCGATGAGGGAAAACCCGCGTTCCTGCATAAGAACTCCGCACGTACTCTTTTAGCAGGCCGGATTTAAGCAAACAACAACCCGGCCTTCTGATTAAGAAGGGCCAGGCGAAGTGTCCCGGGGAGGGATGACTTACTATAGCAGAATTCCTTGATTCCGGATGCCCGGTACTCAAATTTCCGGCACTAAGGTTCATGCCCTGGCGGGAATCCGGCCACCGGCCTGGGATCGATCGTGTCCGGCTTACTTCTCGTGCTCTTTGGCGATCTCTTCCAGCGCGGTCTTGGGGTTCTCCTTGGCAATCTGGTCGTAGATCACCTTGGCTTTATCCGGCTGATTCTGTGCGGCATAGAGATCGGCAAGGGCGAACTGCGCCGTCGCCTTGGGAACCGTGACGGCAGGCTTGTCGATCAGGGTCTGCAGCAGGTTGATGGCATCCTGGTCGCGCTTCTCGTGGCGATAGACGGAGGCCAGTCCGTATTTGGCCAGCGCGGCGAGTTCGTGGTGCCGGCTGTTGCTGATCGCACGCAGCTGATCTTCGGCCACCGCGTCATTGCCCAGCTGCTCTTCCGTCATTCCGGCCAGGTAGCGGGCGTATTGACCCGAAGCGGTCCAGCCATACTTGTCGCTGACGGCGTAAAAAGCCTTCTTGGCGGCAATCAACCGCTCCTGATCGCTGTTGAAGGTCACCATGGAGCCTTGCGCGGGCGTGCCCGGAGCCACCACTGGGGCGTTGTAGGTCATCATCGACTCGCCCAGCGCGTTGGCCGCCTCGTCTTCGCGGGAGCTCGTGTACCAGTAAATGCCGCCGCCAAACAGGGCCAGCACCACAACCAAGGCCGCAATCCGGATAATTCCGGCACGATGCTGCACAACCTCATGTACGGCTTCCGCCGCTGTTTCGGTGAACTTGTCCTGCTTTAATTCATGACGGGTATAACGCACTGGAGATTCCTTCACTCAGAGAGAACTGGCTGGAAAATCCGATGTTATCAGCCCCGCGCGCCGCAGGTCAATGAAGCGCGTCCCGGCGCAGGCGGATGCGCACCCCTGAACATTCCGGGGTGGCCGTCCGCATCGATCCTTCCACGTCCGCCAAAGATGCAGATTGAAAAACTTACGCCGCTTGCGCACAATGGGACACCGGGATCGATTCGATCGCCGGGAACACATACCGGGTTCAGCCGGTCCGGTTGTTGCGCCACGCACCACGGGACACTCATGGATTTCATGCTGGAACTGGACTGTGTCACCAAGGCCTATGACGAGTTCGTCGCCGTCGATAAACTCTCCCTGCAGATTCCCGAGGGCGAGATCTATGGCCTGCTCGGCCCCAACGGCGCCGGCAAAACCAGCTCCATCCGCATGATGATCGGCATCACCGTGCCGGATTCCGGCTCGGTGCGTCTGTTCGGCCAGCCGCTCACCCGCCTCCTGCTCGACCGCGTGGGATACCTTCCCGAGGAGCGCGGCCTCTACAAGCGCATGAAGATCCTGGAGAACCTGGTCTTTCTCGCCCGCCTCAAGGGCATCAGCTCGCAGGAGGCGACCCGCCGCGCCCATCAGTGGCTGGAGCGGCTGGAACTGGGCAACTGGGCCAACGCCAAGGTCGAGGAACTCTCCAAGGGAATGCAGCAGAAGGTGCAGTTTATCGCTGCCGTGCTGCACGAGCCCGGCTTCATGATTCTCGACGAGCCCTTCAGCGGGTTGGACCCCGGCAGCTCGCTGCAGCTCAAAAATGTCCTGCTCGAACTGAAAAAGCAGGGCAAAACCATCCTCTTCTCCACCCACCGCATGGACACCGTCGAGCGCCTCTGCGATTCCATCTGCCTGGTCAACCAGGGACGCAGCGTGCTGCGCGGCGGGCTGCGCGAGATCAAGGCCAGTTACGGTTGCAGCCGCGTGCAGCTGGAATACGAGGGCGAGCTGCCGCTGCTGGACGATCCCTCCCTGGTAGCCGGCTACAACGACTTCGGCAACTACGTCGAACTGCGCCCAGCGCCGGGTGCCGATCCCCAGCATCTGCTGGCCTGCGCCATGCAGGGCGCCAGAATCCGCCGCTTTGAGATGGTCGAGCCCTCGCTGGAGGAGATTTTTCTGGAAACCGTCGAATCCACCAAGGCGGTGCCCATCCATGCGTAAACTCATGCTCATCATCGGGCGCGAATACCTGGTCCGGGTCCGCACCCGCGCGTTTCTGATCTTTACCCTTCTCATGCCCCTGTTTGTCGGCGGCGTGGTCGTGATTCCAAGCAAGCTCATGTCGCGCGGTCCCTCCGTGCGGCGGGTGGCGGTGGTTGCCGCCGACCCGGTGCTGGGCGGCGCCGTCCGCGCCGAACTGGCCGCGTCCCGCTTTTCCGGCGAGGAGATTGGGGCGGAGACTGCGGAGAGCGGCAATCAGCCGCAGTTCGAGGTGAGCCTGCAAGGCCCGCCCACCGAGGTCCTGCGTCAACAACTCACCGCAGAACTCCGCCGGGGCCATCTCGATAGCGTTGTCTGGATCGACGCCAACGCGACCACTACCCGCAAGGTCACCTACTACTCCCGCAGCGTCGGTGATTTTGTGGCGAACGCGCTGGTCGGCCGCGCCCTGCGCACGGCGCTCAGCCAGCGCCAGTTGGCCGCGCACGGCCTCACGCCCGCCCAGGTCAAAACCCTTTTCAGCCCGGTTTCCGTGGATACGGTGCGCGTGGACAAGCAGGGAGCCAGCCCCAGCAACGGCCTGGGCTCACTTCTGCTCCCCTTTGTGCTGCTGTTTGCCATCTACATGACGGTGCTCATCTATGGCATTTACGTCATGCGCTCGGTCATCGAGGAGAAATCCTCGCGCGTGCTGGAGGTCCTGCTGGGCAGCGTCTCCCCCATGCAGCTGATGGCCGGCAAGATCATCGGCGTCGGCGCCGTCGGCCTCACCCAGATCGTCATCTGGTCCGCCTCCGGAGCCCTGCTGGGCGGCGGCGGCTATGCCATGGCCCACCGCCTGTTGGGCAAAACCATTCAGGATGCCCACATCGCCCCGGCCGTGCTCATCCTGTTCCCGGTGTTTTTCGTGCTCGGCTATGCCACCTACGCCACGCTCTACGCCGCGATCGGAGCCATGGTCAACAGCGACGAGGAGGCCGCGCAGTTCCAGTTTCCGGTGACCCTGCCGCTGCTGCTCTGCATGCTTCTGGCCACCTCCATCATCGGCGATCCCAACACGCCGCTCGCCTTCTGGCTCTCCATGTTTCCGCTCACCTCGCCCATCATCATGTTCGTGCGGGTCTCGGTCTCCATGCCGCCCACCTGGCAGATCGTGCTCTCCATTGCCATCAGCCTGGCCTCGTTGTACGGCCTGGTCTGGGTCAGCTCGCGCATCTATCGCGTCGGCATTCTCATGTACGGCAAGCGTCCCAGCCTGTCCGAGATATTGAAATGGCTGCACTACGCCTGAGAGAACGCTAGCGGCCGGAGGCAAAGAAATAGCCCACGGCACCGGCGGCGAAGGGATCATTGCCGGATGACGTGGGCTGCGACGCCTTAAACTTTAAAACCTTGAAACCTGCGAAACTTTGAAACCTCGTTTTTACTGCACCTTGGCCTTTGCCTGGGCCAGCATCGTCTCCACCTTGGCCCGGTCTCTATAATCCGGGTCCATCTTCAGCAGCGATTCCCAGGCGGCGATGGCGCCCTTGGGATCGTTCTTGCCGGCCATCTTCACCACGCCCACGTTGAACAGCGTCTGCGCATGCTTGGGATCGTCCTTCAGGGCCCGGTCGAACTCCTTCAGCGCCTGGTCCGCGTTGCCGTTGTTGAAGTAGGCCACGCCCATGTCGGTGCGCACATCGGGGTTCGCCGGAGTTTCCGCCAGCGCCCGGGTGTAATAGGTGATCGCGTCGCTCCACTGCCCGGCGTCATAGTACGCATTGCCCAGCTCGACCAGCGTGGAAACATCTTTCGGGTTGGCCTGCAGGCGGGCCAGCATCGGCTGCACCTGGGCGCTCAGCATCTGGCCCGGAGAGGGCATCGCCTGCGAAGGCATGGCTGCCGTGCTGGCTGCCGCGGGTGCTGAGCTATCGGCCGGGGTACCCGAGCTGTGCAGCAGATACCCTGCCAGGGTGCCCACTACCAGCACCACCGCAATCGCCGTATATACCTGCACATTCGTCCAGCCCGAACTGGTCTTCGCCGGTTGATTCTTCATCGCAAACCTTCTCCCGAGGCGCGGTCTGTCCACAGCCGCGCAGCTAGCTATTCGCTCTCATGCTATCTTGCACCTCGCCGCCTTCCTTGTGACGGCAATCACACGTAGTGCCTCCGAGCACGGCAAAGCTCTTTCGCCTTCACCCTTGCCCGTCGTACCATGGCTCGCCGATGGCAACGCCTCCCCAACCCAGGATCGACCCGCCGACTCCTCCCTCGGATGCAGCCGGCAGCGCGCGCGAAGTTCTCTGGGCCTTCCTGCGGCTGGGCTGCGTATCCTTCGGCGGACCCATCGCGCATCTGGGCTATTTCCACGCCGAGTTCGTCGAACGCCGCCGCTGGTGCAGCGAAGAAGACTACGCGGAGATCGTCGCGCTGGCTCAATCGCTGCCCGGCCCGGCCAGCAGCCAGGTGGGTTTTGCCCTGGGACTGCGGCGCGCCGGATGGATGGGCGGGCTGGCCGCCTGGGCCGGATTCACCCTGCCCTCGGCGCTGCTCATGCTGGCCTTTGCCCTTGCCCACACGCGCATCACCGGCAAACTCGGCCTGGGCGCCGTTCACGGACTGCAACTGGTGGCCGTCGCCGTGGTCGCCCAGGCGATTCTGGCCATGCGGAAGAAGCTTGCGCCGGATGCCTTGCGCATGGCGCTGGCTCTGCTGGCGGCCGCCATGGTTTATTTCTCCGGCCAGACCGTGCTGGCCATCGCCGCCGGGGCGCTGCTGGGCGCTCTGCTGCCGCAGAAGATGCAGAGCGTGCAGCCGCCTCTGCCCGCCTCTGCCGAACTCACCCCATCGCTCGCCGCAGGACTCTCGCGCCGGGCGGGTCTGGCCGCCGGGGCTGTCTTCTGCGCTCTGCTGTTGCTGCTGCCCATCGCCGCATCGTTCAGCCGAGCCCACACCGCCGGCCAATCCATCGCGGTGGCCAACGCCTTTTTCCGCAGCGGCGCGCTGGTCTTCGGCGGCGGCCATGTGGTGCTTCCGCTGCTGGAGCGTGCCGTGGTTGCCCGCGGATGGGTCGATCAGGCGGACTTCCTCAGCGGATACGGGGCCGCGCAGGCCGTTCCCGGCCCGTTGTTCACCTTCGCCGCCTACCTGGGCGCCGTGATCCGGCCCACGCCCAGCCCGGTGGCGTTCGCCACGCTGGCGCTGGCGGCACTTTTTCTTCCCGGACTGCTCCTCATCGCCGCTCTGTTGCCCTTCTGGAACGGGCTTCGCAGGCAGCGCTGGATGCAGAGCTGCCTGGCAGGAGTGAATGCCGCGGTGGTTGGAATTCTGCTGGCGGCCTTTCTGCGGCCGGTGTGGAGCTCTGCGGTTCACTCGCCCTTCGATCTGGTTCTGGCGCTGGCCGCTCTGGCGCTGCTGGTGCGCTACAAACTTCCTCCCTGGGTCGTGGTCGTCTCCGTCGCAGCGCTCTGCGCGCTGGCGCAGAGGCTCTAAACTCGCTTCGTCAACCGCGTCCGTACCGCCCTGCATCACACTTTCCGCCGTGGCAAAATAGTAATCTTTGGCCTCCATGCCATTGTCCGAAAGAGTAATCCTGGGCCTCCAGAGCTGCTGCCGGGCATTGTCCTTTCGTTAGCTGGCGCAGAGTCCTTGCATCGCCTATGATTCGCTCCATCGCGCCTCGCCGTTCGGTGCGCCGAGGATTTGCGCGCATGGCTACCATGAGACAAAATGCTTTGCCCATTCGCAGCCGCCGCATGCCGAGCGCGCTGTACTTTGCGGCCGATGCGCGGGCCCGGCACGCGATGTCGCAGTGCGAGCGCATTCCCCATGCCAGTTTTGAATCGTCCGACTGCACCCGGCTCTCCGGAGAAAACGTCTTCATTCTGGCCGATGAAGAGCTCTTCGCCCAGAACCTGAAGAGCCTGCGCGCTCCCAACGTGCGGGTGATTGCGCTCTCCGATCACCGTTTTCACGACACCCGCCTGGATGGCTCGGTCTACGCCTACCTGCCGGTCAATACTCCGGCCGCGCTGCTGGAGCGCACCTTCGACAACGCCATCGATCACATGCACCTGGTGCTGACGCGGCGAGAAGCCAACGACAAACTGGCCTTGGCGAACCGCGAGATCCACGAACTCAACCGCATCGGCGCGGCGCTCAGCGCCGAACATGACGCCGACGAACTGCTGGAATTGATCCTGAGCAAGTGCCGCGAAATCACCAGCGCCGACGCCGGTTCCATCTACCTGGTGGAAGAAGACGAGCCCGGCGAAGAGCAGCGGCTGGTGCGCGACCATCGCCGTCCGAAGAAATTCCTGCGCTTCAAGATGGCGCAGAACGACAGCATCAAAATTCCTTTCCGCGAAGTGGTGCTGCCGGTGAGCGAGAGCTCCATCGCCGGCTATGTGGCCCAGCACGGCTGCGTGGTGATGGTCGAAGACGCCTACGCGATGGAGAGCTGGGTTCCCTACCGGGTCAACAAGCAATTCGACATCGATTCCGGATACCACACCCAGTCGATTCTGGCCGTGGCGATGATGAATCCGAAGAACGAAATTGTCGGAGTGGTGCAGCTGATTAACGCCAAGCGCAACTGGCGCGCGCGCCTGGGCACGGATGCAGACGTTGACAGCGAGGTGGTTCCGTTTACCACGCGGCAGATGGAGATTGTCTCTTCGCTGGCCAGCCAGGCCGCGGTCGCCTTTGAGAACAGCCTTCTGTACGAAAACATTCAGCGGCTCTTCGAGGGTTTTATCAAGGCCTCGATCAGCACGGTTGAACAACGCGATCCGGCAACCTCGGGACACTCCTTCCGGGTGGCGAACCTGACGGTTGCGCTGGCCGAAGCCGTGGGCCGCGACCAGACGCAATACCGCGAGGTGAAGTTTACCCGCTCCGAGATGAGGGAAATTCGCTACGCCTCGCTGCTGCACGATTTTGGCAAGGTTGGAGTACGCGAGCAGGTGCTGACCAAGGCCCGCAAGCTCTATCCCGAGCATATGGAAATGATCCTCAGCCGCTTCGAGGTAGCCCGGCGCGCCTTGCAGGCCGAGTGCGGCGAACGGAAGCTGCGTTGCCTGATGGAAGAGGGCCGCGAAGCGTACGCGAGCCAGTTCGCGCAGTTTGAATCCGAAGTCGAAGAGCGGATCCAGGAACTGGACCGGATGACGGGCATCATCCACGACGCCAACGAACCGTCGGTGCTGCCGGTGAGAACCTTTGAAGCGCTCAACGAAATTGCGGCAACAACATTTCGCGGTTGCGATGGGGTGGAGCATCCGCTGCTGACGGCCGAGGAGGTTCGCCTGCTTTCCATCCGGCGGGGCTCGCTCGACGATGCCGAGCGGGCGGAGGTGGAGTCGCACGTGGTGCACAGCTACAACTTCCTCAAGCAGATTCCATGGACGCGCGAGATCCGCAACATTCCGGAGATTGCGCGCGGCCATCATGAAAAAATGAACGGCAAGGGATATCCCGAAAATCTGGCGTCGGCGCAGATTCCGCTGGCGACGCGCATGATGTCGATTGCCGATATCTTCGACGCGCTGGCCGCAGCCGACCGCCCCTACAAGTCGGCGGTGTCGGTGGAGCGGGCGCTGGAGATCCTGGGCGAGATGGCCCAGAACAATGACATCGATCCGCAGTTGTTTGCGCTATTCGTGAAGGCCAAAGTGTACGAACGCTGGAAGGAAGATTGCTTCCAGTACTGAACGTTCCGAGCTAGACGCGCCAGCTGGGCCAAGCGCCCGCGGTGGATGCTCCCACAGCTCAGGCTGCTGCGACCAGCGGAGCGGGGACGGTTTCATTCAGCCGTTCCAGATCGAGCACGGCCTGGCCGCCTTCCTCAAAAAACATCATGGCAAATTTGCGGCCCCACTGGAGCTCGTCCGCGGCATAGGACGAGCGGCTGTAGACGGTCTGCGAGTAGGTCTCGTCGACTGCGTTGAGCAGCACCAGAAATTCCGCCTCCGCCTCCAGCAGTTGCTCCCGGCTCCAGCCAAAGATGGGGCTCTCCGGCGAGATGGGATGGACCACGGTCCAGTTGGCGGGTAGGACGGCGACAAACTTCCTCTCCAGCTCCAGGCTGTAGAAGCGCCGCACCCGCGTCTCGCCGTCCATCTCAAAGCGGCTGTGCATGACCAGCGCCTGCACGTTGAGCAACTGGCTGCGCCGTCCGTTGGCAATGCGAAATTGAAAGCTGGTCCGATCCTGATAGGGCGCAATCAGCGCTGCCTGGCTGTATAGCACACGCGCATTGGGGCGCGAGAAGCGCGCGAAGACCAAGCCGGTGGCCAGTGCCAGAGACAAAAGTCCGAAGAGCGTCTCCACCGTCACCAGTGCGTTGGACGCAAAGCTGACGGGAACGATGTTGCCGTAGCCCACCGTGGCGAAGGTATGAACGCTGAAGAAGAACGCGCGCCAGAACAGCGTACCTTCATAGTCGCCCTGCAGGGCGCTGGGTCCGATCGCCAGATAGCCCAGCGCAAACAGCCCATTGATGGCCAGATACCAGACCGCGATGACGGCAAAAAACTTTGCCCAGCTCAGGTTCACCAGGGCCTGATAGCCAAACAGCCGGTCCACCCAACCCTCATGCAGCCAGGCGCACGTTGAAGGAGCCGTCGCGATTGAGCAGGCGATAGTGGCTGTGCATCGCCAGGCTCCCAAAGCCGAGATCGCGATCCAGGGCCCGCTCGGCGGGGTTGGGCTGTGGCGCGGCAACGTTGGACGAAAGATTCATGGCGGGCATCTCCGGCATGGGTAGTTGATGCGGCTTTGGTCCATGGGGGTTCGATGCCGGAAGATTGCGGCACAACTTGTTCAGCAGCTCCGGCCTCTAACCGCCGGGGGATCGAATGACGGACAGAGTCTCTGATTCCGCGAACCTGCTGCTGATCGCCGGGCTGGTGATCTATGGGTTTACGCTCTTCGCCGATTACGCCGCGCGCGGGCGCTGGGCCAAGAATGTGACCTCGCTGCTGGCCTCGCTCGGGATATTCACCCTGGCGCTAGCGCTGGCCATCACCCCGCCAATGCCGCCCTTGTAATCCGCGTCTCCCAGACCGCAGCCCCCAAGGTGCTTCTCGGATTGAGCAGCTTCCTGCTATTGCTGTCGATCGGAGCCTTGGGCACGATTATGTATTCAAGGCCCTTCCGGCTGCGCTCAAGAAGAGGGAAAAATTGATCGTGAACTGAATCGCGACCTGCCCAAGATTCCATAGATATCAGAGGCGCTGTGGCTGCCGCCGGGGAGTTGCGGCCTCGTCGCTGTGGAAAAGCTCTGGAAATCGCGCCGACGAATACGATCCGCGTCTGAAAATATAGATCACTTATTTCACCCAATGTTCACGCGGGTGCTGGCCCGGATTGGCGAGCTGGGGCGCGGGCGTGGGGCGCTTGCAAGCGGGCGGCTGGTTTGTTACAACAGTTAAGCACGGTACGGCGCTAGAGGCGCTGACGCGACGCGAGTCGCGGCTGGATATTTCAGAGATTTGATTTACTTGTAGACCGGATTGCCTCGGCGATCAGTTTGCGGCGCGCCTTCCTGATTCGATTACAAGCCGACCAGCGACGGCAGCGTGGCTGCGACAACTGCTGGCGGCGAGTTGCAGAG